>NZ_JBNYXN010000006.1:0-428042 GCF_051380695.1 Janthinobacterium goodfellowi
TGAAGGTGTTCCATTGACCGGTCTGCATGGAAGGCTCCCGTTTGTCTGCGATGCACAGTCAGACAGCAAGGACACAGGAAGATTCCCGGACTTCCCCTACTTAGCGGGGACAGAGCCTTTTTCATTGCGCGACGATTTTCGACAAGACGGAAAACGCGGCGCCCGTCTGCGACGCTTCCAGCAGCAAGGTCAGTTCCGTATACGTGCAAATGATGTTGATCAGGTTGATGCGCTCCCAGGCCAGTCGCTTGAGGATGGCGTGGTATACGCCCGGCGTATAGCAGGTTTCGACTGCCAGGTGCAGGGTCACGGCCGTCACCCTTTCCAGGCGCGCCAGTTCCTGCTCTTCGCCGAACACCTCTTCCACCAGCGCGTGCAGCGAACGGCTGCAGATCACCATCACCTCGTTGACGCCGCGCGTAATGGTGATGAACGTTCCCCGCTGGGGTGCTGCCAGCGCCAGCAACTGGCGCTGGCAGGCATACGTCTGGTCGGAATAGCGGTAGGTAAAAACCATCAATTCGCTGCGCGTGGACAGTTCCCCCGCGCGGTGCGCCAGCACGATCTCGCCGCTTTTCTGCTGCGGCATCCGCTCGGCCAGGCGGCGCAGCGCCATCACCACGGCGGCCTGCCCCACCGGTTTCCATAGGTCGGTCTGCAATTGCGGCTGCAGCTGGCGCGCCAGTTCCGACAGGTTGAGCAAGCCCCGGCCCAATCCCTCGCTGAGAAAGGCCGATTCCATCACGATCTGTTCCACTTTGGTCGCTATCGAAAGCATAGTTCTTCGGGCCGGTGATTCCGGTGCACGCACCAGGAGCCGGCAACCCTTCCTGAAAAAAAGATGCACTGCGCCAGCGGCCGCGCCGGATGGCGCGGTCGGACTCGCTGAAAAGACCCCCCTCGCGGGGGAAGAGCCGGCTAGCGGCGGCTAGGAAGGCGGATGCAGCATGAGTGCCGCTCCAGAGGGGAAATGGCTGAAATTAACAGCAGAAAACAGAACTGACGTCATGTGAAACTCCCGATTTTTTTCCCGATGCGCTGTATCTGGACGCGGTCATTGCCGCGTGCGCTTTTTTTGTCTTCGCGTGCGCCATTGGGGGCAATGCGAAGAGCTAGTGTAGATCGCAACATTTAGAAAAGGCAACAGTGTTTTTCCAACAGAGCGCGCCATTAGGGGAAGTAGTCCAAAACAAAAGTTGCAGCTTGTGGTAGATCAAACTTTCCAGCGATGCGACGCAGATAAATGTTCAATTCTTAACAAAAATTCGCGTAGTGACCCATTTCTTGAATTTTTTGACATGGCGATATCGACAAGTTTAGTGTCGCCCTACCCGGCGTCATGCCACCACAAAACGGCAGGCTATCCGCCCGCCGCCAGGCGCGCCGGGGTGGCCATCAGGCATCGCGGCCAGTTCATTCACCATTTCCTTAACCGATACCATGGAGCAGAAATGAATTTACGTTTGACGATAGTTGCCGCATCCATCGCCGCCCTGCCGCTGATGGCCACCACGGCCGACGCCGCCACGCCGCTGCCACAGACCCTGATGGCAGCCCCGGTCGCCCTGGCGTCTCCACAAGAGACCGCCAGCCTGGTCAACAAGCTGGCCGCGCAGGCACGCAGCCGCGGCCTGAATACCGAGCATGGCTTTGCCGTCGGCGCCCAGCATCCGGGCGTCAGCGGCACCCGCGTGAGCCGCGTACAGCACACCTACAAGGGCTTGCCTGTCTTCGGTTCCGAGACGGTAGTGGTCAGCAACAGCGCCGGCGACATCGTCAGCGAATCCGTGTCGGACCGCGCGTCCGGCCTCGGTAGCGGCGGCGTCAATTCCGTCACCCGCAGCGCCACCACCGATATCGATACCACACCGGCCGTCAGCGCCGCCGCCGCCATCGCCGCCGCCGTGAAAAGCATCGGCGTACCGGCCGTCGACCATGTGCCGCCGCATGCACAACTGCTGATCTACCCCGTCATGAAAACCGTGCGCGTAGCCGGCGCCGAGAACAAATCGGAAGCCGCGCTGAACGCCCTCGACGTGCAAGACGTGGTCGACCACTACGAGCTGGCCTATCTGGTGCAGACGCGCATGATCAGCGGCAGCAAGCCCGTCTACTACGACACCGTCGTCAGCGCCAAGGATGGCCGCATCCTGCGTCAATGGAAAGCCTTGAAAACCGTCGCCGGCATCGGCAACAGCCAGTACAACGGCCAGGTGCCGCTCAATACCACGCTCACCGGCAGCACCTACACCATGAAGGACCCCAGCCGCGGCACGGGCGGCAGCTTCGGCGGCATGGCCATCACGAATGCCAACCACGGCACCACCTCGGGCAGCGTGTACAGCAGCACCAGCAATACCTGGGGCGACGGCCAGCAGTACATCAGCGGCGGCAGCACCACCAACGCCAACGGCCAGACGGCGGCCGTCAACGCGATGTGGGGCCTGATGAACACCTACGACACGCACAAGAATGTGCTGGGCTGGTCCAGCCTGGACGGCAACAACACGGCCACCCACATCGCCGCCCACGTCAACACGGCCTACGACAACGCCTATTACGACAGCAACTGCAAATGCATGTACATCGGCGACGGCGGCAGCTCGTTCAACAACCTCGGTTCCATCGACGTGATCGGCCATGAGATGGGCCACGGCATCACGGACGCCACCTCGGGCCTGATCTACTCGCAGGAGTCGGGCGGCTTGAACGAATCGAGCTCGGACATCGCCGGCGAGATGGTGGAAGCGTATGCGCGCGCCGGCGGCACGGGCACCACGATTCCGAACACGGGCAACGATTGGATGACGGGCAAGGAGATCGCCAAGAATGGCCAGCCGCTGCGCTGGCTGTACAAGCCGAGCAAGGATGGCAGCAGCCCGAATGCGTGGAGCAGCACCATCAAGAACCTCGACGTCCACTACAGCAGCGGTCCGAACAACCGCATGTTCTACTTCCTGTCGCAAGGCTCGAACTCCACGTCCAGCAGCGATTACTACAGCTCCTACCTGAACAAAAGCCCGCTGGCCATGACCGGTATCGGCAGCGACAAGGCTTACCGCATCTGGTTCAAGGCCGCCACCACCAAGTTCACCTCGTCGACCAACTACGCCGACGCGCGCAACAAGGTACTGCAGGCAGCCGAGGAACTGTATGGCGTGGGCAGCGCGGAATCGATCGCCGTCAAGCGCGCGTATGCGGCCATCAACGTGGGCACCGACGTCGATGAATCGACGACGGGCGGCGCGGTGACCATCACCAGCCAGCCGGCCAGCATCACCGTCGCACCGGGCGCCACCGCCTCGTTCGCCGTGGGCGCGGGCGGCGGCACGGCGCCGTACACCTACAAGTGGTACCGCAATGGTGCCGTGATCAGCGGCGCCACATCGCCGGCCTACAGCTTCACGGCCGCGGCGACCGACAGCGGCGCCGTCTTCAAGGCCACGGTGACGGATTCCTCGTCGCCCGCCGTGACGGCCACGTCGAACAACGCCACGCTGACGGTGGGCACCAGCAGCGCCACCGAACGCGTGACGAACGGCGGCTTCGAAGCCGGCGCCACGGGCTGGAGCGGCACCACGGGCGCCATCGGCACGTTTACGGGGCAAACCGCGTACGAAGGCACGCAGTACGCCTGGCTGGGCGGCAATGGCGTCACGGCCAGCGAATCGCTGACGCAAAGCGTGGCCATTCCGGCCGCCGCCACGTCCGCCAGCCTGAGCTTCGCGCTGCATATCGACACGGCTGAAACGGGCAATACCGTGTACGACAAGCTGGTCGTCACCGTGAAGAACAGCGCCGGCACGGTGCTGGGCACCCTGGCCTCGTACTCGAACGTGAACAAGGCGGCCGGCTACCAGATCCGCACCTTCGACCTGATCGCCTACAAGGGCCAGACCGTGCAGATCTCGTTCGCCGCCACCGAGGATGCGTCGCTGCAAACCTCGTTCGTGATCGACAAGGTCAGCCTGGTTACCCAGTAAGCGGCTGAGATGCGGGCAAGCCACCGATTCACGGCTTGCCCGCACAGCACGATTGATTTCCTGGCAATTCCAGTCTACCCTGAGGCAGTGATTGCCTCTTGCCTGCTGCCGGTACCCGCGACGAATTGAACTTTTTTTGGATGGTTCCTGACCGATGCCTACTTCGACCTTGTCCGCACGCGCTTTCCCCCATTCCAGCCTGTCCATTTTTACGCCTGCCACCATGCTCGCCTGAGCCGGCCATGCAGTTCCACCTCCAGGTGCAGGGCCCGGCGGGCAGCCAGGCGCTGGCCATCGACGCCGCCAGCGAGGCCGAGGCGATCCGCGCGGCCGTGCGCGGCGGCTGGCGCGTGCTGGCCGTCGACGACGGCGCCGCGCAGGACGCGGGTGTCGCGCTGCGCCCCGGCAAACAGGGCCTGCCCCTGCTGCAATTCAGCCAGGAGCTGCTGGCCCTGCTCGAAGCGGGCCTGAACCTGGGCGAGGCCATGGCCACCCTGCACAACAAGGAAACGCGCCCGGGCGCGAGGAGCACCCTGGCCGCCATCGTGCTCACCCTGCAGCAGGGACAAAGCTTCTCCGACACCCTGGCCGATTTCCCCGACATCTTCCCCGACATTTACATCGCCACCGTGCACGCGGCCGAACGCTCGGGCAACCTGCCCGAGGCGCTGGCCCGCTTCGTCGCCTACCAGCTGCAGTTCGACGCCATCCGCAAAAAACTCATTTCCGCCGCCATCTACCCGTGCATGCTGCTCGTCGTCGGCGGCCTGGTGACCCTGTTCCTGCTCGGCTACGTGGTGCCCAAATTCAGCGTCGTCTACGAAAGCTCGGGCCGCGAGATTCCCTGGATGTCGCAGATGCTGCTCGGTTTTGGCCAGACCCTGGCCGCGCATCCGCTGCTGTGCGCCGGCGCGCTGGCCGCGGCCGTCGGTGCCGCGGTCTTCGGCATCGCCAACCGCGCCATGCGCATGGCGCTGGTGCTGCGCCTCTTGCGCCTGCCCGTGCTGGCGGAGAAGGCGGCCGAATTCCGCCTGGCCCGCTTCTACCGTGCCCTGAGCCTGCTGCTGCACGCGGGCATCCCGCTGCACAAGGCGCTGGCCATGGTCGGCCCCATGCTGCTGCCGGCGCAGCAGGAGCAGCTGGCGCAGGCGCGCCGCGCGGTGCAGGAAGGCATGCCGTTTTCCACCGCGCTGGAACAGGCCGGCATGGCCACGCCGGTGGCGCAATCGCTGCTGAAGGTGGGCGAGAACACGGGCCGCCTGGGCGACATGCTGGAACGTTCGGCAAAATTCCACGACGAGGAATTCGCCCGCTGGGTGGACTGGGCTTCGCGCCTGCTCGAGCCGCTCTTGATGACCATCATCGGCGTCGTGATCGGCGGCGTGGTGGTGCTGATGTACATGCCGATCTTTGAACTGGCGGGGAGCTTATCTTGAAGGTCATGCCATGAACGCACGCGACGAAGAACGGGCCGTGCTCGATGCGGCCATGCTGCGCCGCGCCCACGCCAGCGCGCTGGAACAGGGCCGTCCGCAAATGGCCGTGCTACAGGAAACGGCGGCCCTGCCGCCCGAGGTCTTTTTGCGCCAGCTGGCCGCCCTGTTCCGCTATCCGGCCTGGACGATGGCCGAACTGCAGGCCGCCCTGCCCGCCTTTGCCCTGCTGCCCTATACCGATTGCGCCCAGCGCGACTGCGTGCTGCTGCAGCCCGATGCGCCGGGTGCGCCGCCCGTGCTCGTCATCGGCAATCCCTTCAGCGAGGACCTGCTGCAATGGGCCGACTTCGCCCTGTCCACGCCCTTCACGGTGGCGCTGGCGCATCCGGACGACCTGGCCGCCTATCTGCTGCAGCAGGAAAGCGTGCAGCAGGCGATGCAGGAGATGCAGCACCAGGATGACGACAGCGATGTACCGGGACTCGACCAGAGCATCGAGGATATCTCGCTCATCCGCATCAGCGAAGACAGCAGCCCCGTGGTCAAACTGGTGAACTCCACCATCTACGATGCCCTGAAATTCCAGGCCAGCGACATCCACCTCGAATGCGACGTGGCCAGCCTGGTCATCAAATACCGCGTCGACGGCGTGCTGGTGCAGGCGGGCCAGGTGCAGGGGCTGCAGATGGCCGAACAGATCATCTCGCGCATCAAGGTCATGGCCGATCTCGACATCGCCGAGCGCCGCATCCCGCAGGATGGCCGCTTCAAGGTGCGCGTGAAGGGGGCGGAAATCGACTTTCGCGTTTCCATCATGCCCAATATCTTTGGCGAGGATGCCGTGCTGCGCCTGCTCGACCGGCGCGCGCTGACGGAGGCGGCGCAGGCGCTGCGCCTGGAAAGCCTGGGCCTGAACGAGGACGCCATCGAACAGATCCGCCGCCTGGCCGCCAAGCCGCACGGCATGCTGCTGGTGACGGGGCCCACCGGTTCCGGCAAGACGACCACCCTGTACGCGGCCATCACGGAAATCAACACGGGCCGCGACAAGATCGTCACCATCGAAGACCCCGTCGAATACCGCTTGCCACGCGTGCTGCAGATTCCCGTCAACGAAAAAAAGGGACTGACGTTCGCGCGCGGCCTGCGCTCCATCCTGCGCCACGATCCCGACAAGATCATGATCGGCGAAATCCGCGACGACGAAACGGCGCAGATCGCCGTGCAGGCCGCGCTCACGGGCCACCTGGTATTTACCACCGTGCACGCGAACAACGTGTTCGACGTGGTCGGCCGCTTCCTGCACATGGGTGTCGATGCCTACAGCTTTGCGGCGGCCCTGAACGGCATCGTGGCACAGCGCCTGCTGCGCCTCAATTGCGCCCATTGCGCCGTCGACGCCAGCGCCGAGGTGCTGGCCGACGCACAGCAGCTGCGCGACAGCGGCCTGGCCCTGCACCAGGTGCAGGACTGGCAATTCATGACCGGCAAGGGCTGCGGCCACTGCCGCGGCACCGGCTACAAGGGCCGCAAGGCCGTCGCCGAGGTCTTGATGCTCAGCGATACGATGCGCGAAATGATCTGCACGCGCGCGCCCCTGAGCCAGATGAAGGAAGAGGCGGCGCGCAACGGTTTCCGCCTGGCGCGCGAAGCGGGCCTGGACCTGGTGCGGCGCGGCGAAACCACTTTAGCGGAGCTCAATCGTGTCACTTATTGAACGCCTTACCCGCGCCACCGTGTGCCTGCACCTGGCCCCGCACGGGCTGCACGGCGTGCTGCGCCGCGCCGGCCGCCCCCTGCCCGACAGCGCCTTCCACCTGCCCATTGCGAATCCCGACGCCAGCTGGGAAGTGGCGCTGGCCGCCCTGCGCGGCTGGCTCGAACACGATGGCGGCAAAAAACTGCCGCTGGCCGTCAGCCTGGCCAGCCGCTGGTGCGCCATGCTGATGGTGCCGTGGAGCGGCGCCCTGCTCGACCGGAACAGCGCACAGCGCTTCCTGCACAGCCAGTTCGGCGCCGTGTATGGCGAAGGCGCGCGGACCTGGCGCCTGGCCGCCGACGATGCACCTTACGGCATGCCGCGCCTGGCCTGCGGCATCGATGCGGCCCTGCTGCAAGGCGTGCAGGACGCGGCGGCCGCGCATGGCCGGCGCTGCCTGTCCATCGAACCGATCGCCGGACCGGCCTGGCGCAGCATCGCCGGGGAAAAACCCGCCGCCTTCGCCCTGGTGGAAGCGGGACGGCTGCTGCTGGCAACGACGAGCGGCGGGCGCATCACGGCCCTGCACAGCCAGTCCTGCGCCGCAGCCTGGGGCGATGAACTGGACCGGGCATGGCGGCGCTGGAACTTGCGCGCGCCGCAGCTCGACGCCATCGAACACGTGGCCCTGATCGACTTGAGCGGCGTGCCGCAGGCGAACGTGCCAGAACGCTTCGTGCCCATCGCCGTGGCCGGCCCCGCCCACCTGATGCGGGAGGCCGCATGGGCCTGAGCCGCCTGGAATTCCTGCCGCCCGGCGCCGCGCAGACGTTCAAGGGCTGGCGCCTGGCCCTGTGCCTGGCGGGCGCCTTGATGCTGCTGCCGGCCGCCGTGTACTGGCTGGTGCAGGCGCAGGAAACGCGGCGCCTGGAGGCGCAACTGGCGCAGCTGCAGCCCGCGCCTCCCGTGCGTGCTCCGCTCTCGGCAACCCAGCAGCGCGAGAGCGACATCGAACTGAAACAGGTGGCCGCCGCCGTGCGCCAGCTCAACCTGCCCGTCACGCGCCTGGTCAGGACGGTGCAGGCGCCGCGCGACGTGCGCATCGCCCTGCTGGGGCTGGACCTGAATGCGCAGCAGGGACAGGATGGAGCCAGCGTCCTGAAGATCGCCGCCGAAGCGGAAACGCCGCAGGACATGCTCAACTACCTGGCCTTCCTGAACCAGCAGCCCATGTTCGGCTCCGTGTATCTGCTCAAGCACGAGATGAACGCCAACGCACCCGAACACCCGTACCGTTTTCAGCTGGAGGCGCAATGGCGGCAATAAAACCCGCGTTCAAAGCCGGCGCACCCGTGGCCCGTCCACGCCTGCAGCTGCGCATGCCGCCGCGCCTGCAGTGGGAAGCGCAACGGCTATGGCGTACCCTGGGCTGGCCTTGCGCCATCGGCGCGGCCTGTCTGGCGCTGGCCGCTTTCGCCCTGCGGCAGGGCGATGCGCTGGCCGCACGCCAGAAGCAACTGGTGGCGCAACTGGCCGCAGCGGCCAGACAGTCGGCGCTGCCGCCAGCGGTCGTCACGCTCGATGCCGATGCGGACAGCCTGGCCGCCTTTCACGCCTACCTGCCCGCGCACGACAGCATTCCCGACCAGTTGAAGGCATTGCTGGAGGTGGCGCAAAAGAGCGGCGTCACCCTGGCCAAGGCCGACTACAAGCCGCAGGAAGACGGCAACACGGCCTTTTTGCGCTACCAGATCACCTTGCCCGTGAAGGCCGAATACGCGCAGCTGCAAACCTTTATCGTCGACGCCCTGCAGGCGCTGCCCACCCTGACGCTCGACTCCGTGCTCTTCAAGCGCGAACAGATCGAAGCGGGCGAGATCGATGCGCGCATCCAGTTCATCCTGCTGGTGAAAAAGGCGGAGGTGCGCCGATGAAAAAAGCCGTACTGGGAAGCGCCGCCGTGGCGACCTTGCTGGCCGCCCTCTTCGCCCCCGAAGACGAAGGCAGCATCGTGGGGCCGGCCACGGCCACCACGCGCCAGGTGGAGCGGGTGGCGGTCGCGCCTCTCGCTGCAGCCACTGCCGCTGCGCCAGCCAATCGCGCGCTGGCCATCGAACCGCGCCGGGCGCTTGAGGACGACGAAGCGGCCACCCTGTTCGCCAAGCAGAGCTGGCAGCCGGAGACGCCGAAAAAGATCATGCTCGACCAGCAGGCGGCCCAGGCCGCGCTGCCCGCCGCCCGCGTCGATGCGAACGCGCCGCCACCGCTGCCCTTTCAATTCCTCGGCCGTTTCGTCGACGAAGGCAAGGCGGCCTACTTCCTGCAGGCGGGCGAACGCAACGTGGTGGCGCGGCCAGGCGACACGCTCGAAGAGCGCTACCGCTTCGACGGCGTGGTGCAGGGCGCCCTGCAATTTACCTATCTGCCGCTCAACCTGAAACAGACACTCGCCGTAGGGGATCTCAATTGAAACGACGCGCCGCACGTAAGTCACGCACTGTCATCGCCCTGCTGCCGATGCTGTCCCTGCTGGCCGCCTGCGCCGGCAACCAGGCCTACAAAGATGGCCAGGCCATGCTGGGCGCCGGCCGCACGGAACAGGGCCTGGCCCTGCTGGAACAGGCGGCGCAAGCCGAACCGACCAACGCCAAGTACCGCATCGCCGTCACGAATGGCAGGATGCGCGCGCTGAACAAGCTGAATGGCGCAGCGGAAGCGCTGCGCCAGCAGGGCAAGCTGCCCGAAGCGCAAGCGCTGTACCAGCAGGCACTGGCGCTGGACGCCAGCAACGACGTGGCGCAGCGGGGCCTGGCTGGCGTGGCGCAGGAGGAACGGCACCGCAAGCTGGTGCAGGAAGCGCAGGCCAGCTACCAGCGCGGCGGCGAAGCGAATATCGCGCAGGCGCAGGAAGCCTTGCGCCAGGTGCTGCAGGAACGCCCCGCGCAGCGCGAGGCGCTGGCCCTGAAAAGCCGCATCGGCGACGCGCAGGCCAGCGCCCGGCCGGCCGGCGGCAAGCTGGCGGCCGCCTACCGCAAACCCGTGACGCTGGAATTTCGCGACGCGCCGCTGCGCTCCGTGTTTGACTTCATCAGCAAGGTGTCGGGCCTGAACTTCGTCTTCGACAAGGAAGTCGACTCGGCCCTGCGCGCCACCATTTCCGTGCGCGACACCAGCATCGAAGAGGCGATCGCCATGCTGCTGGGCGCCAACCAGCTCGAGCAAAGCGTCACCAGCGACAAGTCGATCACGATCTACCCGAACACGCCGCAAAAGGTGAAGGATTACCAGCAGCTCGTGGTGCGCACCTTCTTCCTCGCCAATGCGGACGTCAAGACGGTGGCGTTTTCCATCAAGACCCTGCTCAAGGCCAAGGACGTCGTCACCGACGAGCGCCTGGGCATCATCATGCTGCGCGATACGCCGGAAATGGTGCGCATGGCCGAACGCATCATCAACGTGCAGGACCTGGCCGATCCGGAAGTGATGCTGGAAGTCGAGGTGCTGGAAGTCAAGCGCACGCGCCTGATGGAACTGGGCGTGCGCTGGCCCGACCAGGCCAGCCTGACCCTGGCCGGCGTCGGCAGCGGCTTGGGCGGCCTGAAGGTGGCCGACCTGCACCGCATCAATGGCGAGAATATCAACCTGGGCATCGGCGGCGTCACTCTCAACGCCAACAAGACGGACAGCGACAGCAATATCCTGGCCAACCCGCGCATCCGCGTGCGCAACAAGGAAAAGGCGAAGATCCTCATCGGCGACCGCGTGCCCGTCATTACCGTCACGACGAATAATGGCGTCAGTTCCGACAGCGTCAATTACATCGACGTGGGCCTGAAACTCGACGTGGAGCCGAACGTCTACCTGGACGATGAAGTGGCCATCAAGATCAACCTGGAAGTATCGAACGTCGTCAAGGAAGTGATCAGCAAGACGGGCACGCAGGCTTACCAGATCGGCACGCGCAGCGCCTCGACCGTGCTGCGTTTGAAAGATGGCGAGACGCAGGTGCTGGCGGGCCTGATCAGCGACGAGGACCGGGGCACGGCCAACAAGGTGCCGGGCGTGGGCGAACTGCCCGTGCTGAACCGCCTGTTCGGTAGCCAGAAGGACGACGCCATGCGCAGCGAGATCGTGCTGTCGATCACGCCGCGCCTGCTGCGCAGCATCCGCCGCCCGGACCTGATGACGGCCGAGTTCAATTCCGGCACCGAGGCGTCCGTGGGCGGGCGCGCGAGCGTGGGCGGCACACAGGAAGCCGTCGCCGCGCCAGAGCAAGCCCCGCCGCGCGCCGGCTCGCCCATGACGGGCGGCGACGAAGCGCCCGCCGCCGACAAGACAAGCAAAGGTGGCCAGTGAAGCATAAAGGCTTTACCTTCATCGAACTGATGATCACCCTGGCCATCATGGCGACCCTGGCCACGGTGGCCGTGCCGATGGCGCAGGTGGCCTTGCAACGGGCGAAGGAGCAGGAACTGCGCAGCGCCCTGATCGAGATGCGCGAAGCGATCGACGCCTACAAGCGCGCTTCGGACAATGGCCGCATCAAGCTGTCGCTGGGCGCATCCGGCTATCCGAAAAAACTCGAGGAACTGGTCGAGGGCGTGCCCGACCAGCGCAGTCCATCAAAACAGAACATCTATTTCCTGCGCCGCCTGCCGCGCGACCCGTTCCAGCCCAGGGAAGCCGGCAGCGCGGCTGACAGCTGGAGCAAGCGCGCCTATGCCTCGCCGCCCGACAATCCCAGCGAAGGCGAAGACGTGTTCGACGTCGCCTCGCGCTCGACCAAGGTGGGCCTGAACGGCGTGCCGCTCAATCAATGGTGACCGCCATGCATACCCCGACCATACGCCGCGGCTTTACCCTGGTCGAACTGCTGGTGGTGCTGGCGATCATCTCGCTGCTGCTGACGATCGCCATCCCCCGCTATTTCGGCTCGGTGGAAAAATCGAAGGAAGTGGCCCTGAAGGAAAATCTGCAGGTGCTCAGGAGCGGCCTCGATAAATACTATGCCGACAAGGGAGAATACCCGGCCGCGCTGGCCGACCTGGTGACCCACCATTACTTCCGCAGCGTGCCGCTGGACCCTGTCACGGAGTCGGCCGCCACCTGGCAGCTGATCCCTTCGCCGAATGGCGAGATCGGCGGCGTGGCCGACGTGCGCAGCGGCGCCAAGGGCAAGACGCGCGAGGGTATTCCTTTTGAACAGCTCTAGTTTCCGGCGCGGCGCACGGGGCTTCGCGTATATCTGGACCCTGATGCTGGTGGCCTTCATGGGCGTGGGCCTGGTGCTGGCCAGCGAACTGCTTGCCACGGCCGCGCGGCGCGAGAAGGAACGCGAGCTGCTGTTCATCGGCCATGAATTCCGCAACGCGCTGGGCCGCTACTACGACAGCACGCCGGCCGACGGGCGGCCCCGCTATCCCTTGACCCTGCAGGAACTGCTGCGCGACCCGCGCTTTGCCAACGCCCGGCGCCATTTGCGCCGACTGTATGCGGATCCCGTCACGGGCAAGGTGGAATGGGGCCTGCTGCGGCAAGAGGGACGCATCGTCGGCATCCATTCGCTGTCGCCGCAGCTGCCCATCAAGCAGGACAACTTCCTTGACGAAGACGCCAGCCTGCGCCGCAAGCAGCGCTACGCGGACTGGCAATTCACCTATCCGCACGACCTGGTGCTGGCCACGCCCGACGCGGCCGGCGGCGCGCCCGGCCTCAAGCCGAAAGGCGCGAACTGATATCATGCCCGCATTCCATATTCAGCATCGAGCAAAGGAGCAGGCATGAACATAGGTGGCACTTCCATCGAACAGGCATTGGCATCGCTGTCGGACATGACGGGCGGCATGGTCGCCATCGGCAAGGACGAGCATGCGCAACGCATCGCCAGGGCGCAAGCGTTCATGCGCGAACAGGGCATCGCCGCCATCTACCTGAACGCGGGCGCCAACCTCACCTATTTCACGGGCACCAAATGGTATGCCAGCGAACGCATGGTGGGCGCCATCCTGCCGGCCAGCGGCGACATCGAATACATCGCCCCCGCCTTCGAGGAAAGCACCCTGCAAGGCTTCATGCTCATCGAGGGCCGTGTCAACTGCTGGGAAGAGCATGAAAGCCCGTACCAGCTGTTCGTCGACGTATTGGCGCGCATGGGAATCGCCCAGGACGCGCATCAGCCGCCGCGCGTGGGCATCTGCGAAAGCGCCGCCTTCTTCATCTACGACGGCATCCGGCCACTGGCCGCCGGCTACGCGCTGGAAAACGCGCGCGCCGTCACGGCGTACTGCCGCAGCCGCAAGTCGGCGGCGGAAATCGCCCTGATGCAGCGTGTGATGGACATGACCCTGGCCGTGCATGTGGCCACGGCCAGCATGCTGTATGAAGGCATCACGACGGTGGAAGTGGAGGAATTCATCCAGCGCGCGCACCGCAAGGTAGGCGCGCCCCGCTCGTACTTCTGCATCGTGCTGTTCGGCGAGGCGACCGCCTATCCGCATGGCGTGAATTACGTGCAGACCCTGAAGGCGGGCGACACGGTGCTGATCGACACGGGCTGCCAGGTGATGAACTACATCTCCGACATCACGCGCACCTATGTTTTCGGACAGATCAGCGAGCGCCAGCGCAGCGTATGGAACAGCGAAAAAGCCGCGCAAGCTGCCGCATTCGCGGCCGCCCGGCTGGGCGTACCGTGCGGCGACGTGGACCGCGCCGCTCGCGTCTCGCTGGAAGCGGACGGCTTCGGCCCCGGCTACAAGCTGCCCGGACTGCCGCACCGCACGGGCCACGGCATCGGCCTCGATATCCACGAATGGCCTTACCTGGTAGGCAACGACACGACGCCGCTCGACGTGGGCATGTGCTTCTCGAACGAGCCGATGATCTGCATCCCCGGAGAATTCGGCATCCGCCACGAAGACCATTTTTACATGACGGAAAACGGTCCGCGCTGGTTCACGCAGCCGGCGCACAGCATCGACGATCCGTTCGGCTTGCGCGCGTAAGCTGGTGCTCCTGTGTTGGATTACGCTGCGCTAATCCAACCTACGCATGCGCCAATGCCCGGCAGGTCGGATTGGCGGGGCCGCCGAGGCGCATGGCGCGTCATCCGACGTCACCGCAACGCCAGGTAGGTCGGATTAGCGCGCAGCGCGTAATCCGACACAGTACCCTGCGCCAGCTTGAACACGGCCAGCGCCGTACCCAGTTGCACGGCCTGTTCCTGCAGCGATTCGGCCGCCGCCGACGCTTCTTCCACCAGCGCGGAATTTTGCTGCGTCATCTGATCCATGCTGCCGATGGCCACACCGATGTCGCCGATGCCGGCGCTCTGCGCCTGGCTCGCGGCGCTGATCTCGGCCATGATGTCGGCCACCTTTTTCACGGAATCGACGATCTGGCCCATGGTCAGACCCGCTTCGTCCACCAGCTTCGAGCCGACATTCACCCTGGCCACCGAATCGCCGATCAATTGCTTGATCTCGCGCGCCGCTGCCGCGCTGCGCTGCGCCAGGTTGCGCACTTCGGACGCCACCACGGCAAAGCCCCGCCCCTGTTCACCGGCGCGCGCCGCTTCCACGGCCGCATTCAAGGCGAGGATATTCGTCTGGAAGGCGATGCCGTCAATGACGCCGATGATGTCGACGATGCGTTTCGATGCATCGTTGATCTCGCCCATGGTGGTCACCACCTGGCTGACCACCTGCCCGCCCTTCACGGCAACCGACGATGCCGACACCACCAGCGCATGCGCCTGCCCCGCGTTGGACGCGTTGTCGCGGACGGTGGAAGTCAGGCTGTCCATGCTGCGCGCCGTCTGATCCAGGCTGCCCGCCTGCGATTCCGTGCGCGCAGCCAGGTCCGCATTGCCCTGGGCGATTTCCGCGCTGGCCACCTGGATGGTTTCGGCCGACGCCTTGATATCGGAAACCATGCCGCCGAGCTTGGCGCGCATGTCCTTCAGCGCCGCCAGCAGGCTGTCCTGGTCGCCCGCCTCGGTCACGATGTGCATCGAGAGGTCGCCATCGGCCACGGCGCGCGCGATCTGGCGCGCATATTCGGGTTCGCCGCCCAGCTGCTGCCAGATGGCGCGCACGACGAAATGCGACACGGCCACCAGGCAGACGATGACGGCCAGCGCCACGGCGATGCTGGTGTTGAGCGCATTGCGCACATTGGCCGCGCTGCGCTCGATGCCCTGCTTGAACTGCACTTGCGCCTGTTCGTTGGTCTTTGCCAGGTCGGCATTGAGCACCGCCAGCGCGCCCTGCATGCGCGCCACGGTCGCCTGCGGGTCGCCCTCTTCCATTTCCAGCATGATGCGCGCCGCGCTCAGGGCCGGCGCATAGTAGGCATCGAATTCCTTGGCCAGCCGCGCACCGTGCTCGCGCTGGCCAGGGATCGCCGCAAAGTCGCCCAGCCTGGCGCGCAGCTTGACTGCCTGGCCGCCGACTTGTCCGATGCGTTCCTTGTCGCCTTCGCTGACGGCATCGCGCAGGGCGTCGCCGACGGCGGCCACGTCCAGGGTCAGCGACTTGGCCAGGTCGAGCACGGGATAGTCCGCGCTTTCCGTGGCGTGGATGGAATTGAGCGTGGCCGTGGACAGATAGGCGCTGACGGCCAGCCCCAGCCCGAAAATCACGGCCGAGACGACAGGCAGCGCCCATATCTTGCGTTTGATGCTCATTGCTGTCTCCTGATGGTATGTGTACCGGGCCGCCGCATGGCGCGCGGCCCGGGCCGGCTTTATGGCGCCGTCAGCACCACTTTGACGGTGCCGTCGACGGCACTCTTTTCGATATAGCCGATGGCTTTCGGATCGGCCGCGACGGCCTTCTTCACGTCGGCGCTATTGGCCACTTCCTTCGGCAAGGTCGCCTTGCCCGTAAAGACCAGCTTGGACCACAGGGCCTTCGCTTGCGATGGCTCCTTGTCCGCCACTTTCTTGTAGAACTCGACACGCACGGGGGCGCTTTCCGGCTGGTCGATCGGCGTCATGGCCGTCGATTTACCGAGAAAAAATTGCGCTACCTGTTCGTTCGTCATGGCGCCGGCGGCGCTCTTCGGATTGACCACCACGACCACTTCGGCCATGGCGGGAACAGCGCTCGACAGCGCCAGCAAGGCTGCCACATTCAAGATCAATGGTTTCATGCGGCGCTCCTTAGAAAACGAAATCGATGGAGGCCGCGGCCACCGTGACGGGGCCATGGAAGCCTGGCTTGGCTTGCACGAACAGGCCCGGGCCATTCTTCGGCTTGATGCGGTCGATCTGCAGTTTCAGCGCGGCCGAACGGTGGAAGTCCCAGCGCACGCCGATGCTGTCCGTCGATTGCTCCAGCTGGTTGCGCATGGTGGCCAGGGTGTCGACGCCGGCCGACAGCGCGCGCAGGGTCGGCGTGCAGGCGGCCGGATAACCGGCCGGGCAGGCAGCCGGCACGGTGTTGTTCACGCGGCCATCGGCCTTCAGGCTGGCGTGGCTGTAATAGGGCAGGAAGGCGCCGATGCGGTAGCCGCCCATCACGTACCACGAGGTGCTGTCGCTGACGTAGCTGTCCGTCTTGCGCTGCGCATATTCGGACTGCAGCAGCACGTTGTTCCAGTCCAGGCCCAGGCCCACGGACGTGAACGACGCCTTCTTGTCCTTGACTTCCAGCGCATCGGCCAGCTCGCCCAGCTGGGCGATCCTGTAGCCGCTGCCGGCCGCGCGCAAGCTGCCCATCAAGGTATTCAGGCTGGGCGAATCGTTGATCGTCAGCCTGGTCTCGGCCCGGCCGAAACGCACGGTGACGGGACCATGTTCGGCCACCACGTTGAGGGCGACGATGGACTTGCCTTCCACCTGCACGGTCGAAGCGGGACCCGTGGCCAGAGTGGCCTTGGTGCGGCCCAGCGCCAGTTGCGTGGTGATGCTGGTGTCGCCCGCGCTGAACTGGTAGGTGCCGTCGATGCCGTCGATGCTGTTCAGGGGAACCTGCGAATACATTTCGCCGGGCGGGCGCAGCATGGTATTGGCATAGCCGACGTTGCGGTAATCGGAAATCATGAAGACGGGCAGGCCCATGCGGCCGATGCGCACGCTGAAGCTGTCCGATACCTTGGCCTTGGCAAAGGCCCACGCCAGTTCGGCGCCAACATCATCCTCGCCATCCTTGCGCGCCAGTCCCTGCACGGTGGCCGACAGCCACGGGTTGACGGTGACATTGGCCTGCAGGCCCAGGTTGGAATCGACACCGGTGCGGGCGGTGCGGCCGGCGCCGGCGGCCTGATTCGGGCGCGCGAACTGCGCGCTGTCGGTATCGGCCATGGTCAGGGCGGCACTGCCGTAGCCGCTGATCTTGACCGCGGGGCCGGTGACCTCTTCGGCATAGGCATGGCTGATGGCCAGGGGCATGGCCAGCAGGAAAATCAGGACGTGTTTATTCATAGTAATTAAATACCCGTAGCGGTGAACGTGGATTGGGCTCGAGGTCGTTGGCTCACCGGCCGTAAAAGGCCGGGTCCGTTTTTTCTGCGCCGCCAGCGCGGCGTGGAGCGTGCTTGGCGGTGTGACCAGTGAGTAAAACCATGCTACAGAGAAAAGGTTTTACGTTGGAAAGTTTTCTTGAGGCAATGCGCGATTTCACCGATTTTGAAGGAAAAAGCACGCATTCTAGAGGGGTTTATCTAAATAGCACGCCGCGCAAAACCACACATTCGCTATATTTTTCATGCACTTGTGGATAGTTCAGCGGGCAGGAAGCGCTGGCGCCCGACCTGGCGCGCCAGTACGTTCGCTATCGCGTCAAGTGCACGCCGACGGCGCCGGCAAGGTGCCGAACAGCCCCTCGAGCGACAGGCCGATGGCCAGCAGCCGGCTGTCGCTGCCCAGCGGCCCATCGATCTCCATCCCCACCGGCAGACCGGCTGCCGTCATCCCCGCCGGCAGCGACAAACCGGGAATGCCCGCATTGCTGGCCGGGTCCGTATTGCGGATCAGGGTGGTGAACGCGTCGCCGGCCGCGCCACCGGCCACCGCGATCGTCGACGAGCCATGCACGCCGTCGATGGGCACGGCGCACACGGGCGTGGTGGGGAAAAAGATCGCGTCCAGCCGGTGCCGCGCGAAATAGTCGCGGTACAGCGCCTGCAGGCGGGGCCGCTGCACCTGCAAGGCATCGGGATACGCGGCGCCAAACGCATCGGCGATGATGGCGCCAAACGCGTGCCCTACGTCCGGGCTGGCCACCTGCGCGGCGATATCGTCCAGCGTGATTTGCGCGCCGCTGGCGGCCAGGTAGGCGGGAATCGCCTGGCGCGGCTCATGCAGCGCCAGCGGGAACGACACCTTGCCGTTCACCGCCATCACGTCTTCCATGCCGATATCGACCAGCACCACGCCCGCCTGCGCCAGCGTCTCCCTGGCTTGCGCCATCACGGCCGCCACGTCGGCGTCCAGCGGCTGCCAGAAGGCGGCCGGCACGCCGAAACGCAAACCAGCCAGCGGCTCCGGCGACGGCACGGGAAGACCGGACAGCACGCTGTCGAGCAGGGCCACGTCGGCCACCGTGCGCGCCATCGGGCCCACCGTGTCGCGCGTGTGGCTGATGGGGACCGTGCCGCCGGAATCGTAGCGGCGCTGTATGCCGCCATCGCCCACGGACGGGCGCAAGCCAACGATGCCGCACAGGGCGGCCGGCACCCGCGTGGAGCCGCCCGTATCCGTGCCCAGGCCTGCCGGCGCGATGCGCGCGGCGATCGCCGCCGCCGTGCCGCCGGAAGAACCACCGGGGATGCGCGCGCTGTCATACGGGTTTTTCACGTGGCCGGCAAAACTGGAAAAATTCGTGCTGGTGGCGCCAAACGCCAGTTCATGCATGTTCGCCTTACCCAGGATAATGGCGCCCGCGTCCAGCAGGCGCTGCACGCTGGGCGCGTTCACGGCCGGATGCCAGTCGCGCAAGGCCGGCGTGCCGGCCGTCGTCGGCATGCCGCGCGCGTCGATATTGTCTTTGACAACGATGGGCAAGCCGGCCAGCGGCGGCAAGGCGTGGCCCGCCGCGCGCGCCGCAGCGACCTGCGCGGCGGCGTCCAGCGCGGCAGCCGCATTGACCGTGATCAGGCTGTTCAAGCCGGCTTGCGCGCGGGCCTGCGCCAGCAGCGTATGCATGTAGTCGACGGCGCCCAGGCTGCCATTGGCGATGGCGGCAACGGCATCGCTGGCGCTCAGGGCCAATTGCGCCTGCACGGCGATGGAAGGTTGATCGTCTGCCTTGCTCATGATATCTCTCCAAAAAAAATGCGCCGCCCACGCGTACATCGCAGGCGGCGCCGGTCAAACCTGTCCTGCCAATGTGGCTTACTCGCGCTTGGAGACCAGGGTCAGGATGTCGTAGCTGGCCACCAGTTCCTCGTTCTGGTTCGTCACCTGCACGTCCCACGCGACCACGCCCTGGCCCACGCCAAACACGTCCTTGCGGTTGCGGTCGACCTTGCGCTTGCACGTCAGGCGCGCGCGGATGGTGTCGCCGATGGCCACCGGCGCGACGAAGCGCAGGTTGTCCAGGCCGTAGTTGGCCAGCACGGGACCGACGCCGGGCGAGACGAACAGGCCGGCAGCGGCCGACAGCACGAAGTAGCCGTGGGCGATGCGCTTGCCGAACTGCGATTCCTTGGCCGCGATTTCATCGAAGTGCATGTAGAAGAAATCGCCCGAGATGCCGCCGAAGGCGACGATGTCCGCTTCGCTGACCGTGCGGCGGTGCGTCAGCAGCGAGTCGCCCGTCTTCAAATCCTCGAAATGCTTGCGGAACGGGTGGATCGGGCTTTCGTTGACGTCCGCGCCGCGCACGTATTCGCCGGTGATCGCCGCCAGCATGGTCGGCGAGCCTTGCACGGCCGCCCGTTGCAGATAGTGGCGCACGGCACGCACGCCGCCCAGCTCCTCGCCGCCTCCCGCGCGGCCAGGACCGCCGTGCTTCAGCTGCGGCAGGGGCGAGCCATGGCCCGTCGAATCGACGGAGGCCACGCGCTCGAGCACATGTACGCGGCCATGCGTGGCCGCCACTTGCGGCACCACGCGCGCGGCGATCTTCGGATCGCGCGTCACCAGGGTGCTCACCAGGCTGCCCTTGCCGCGAGCGGCCAGGGCCAGCGCTTCGTCGATATCGTGGTAGCCCATCATGGTGCTGACGGGGCCGAACGCTTCCACGTCATGCACGGCATCGTTGCCGAAAGCATCGCGGCACATCAGCAAGGTCGGCGAGAAGAAGCTGCCGTCTTGCGCGCCATCGCCGAGCGGATTGAAACCGTCGGCCGCGCCGAACACCACTTCGTTACCCTGCGACAGCGTGGCAACACGTTCAGCCACGTCGTTCTGCTGCTCTTTCGACGCCAGCGCGCCCATGCGCACGCCTTCGATGGACGGGTCGCCCACCACCACCTTCGCCAGGCGCTCGCGCAGGCGCGTGCCGACGGCGTCCATCAGGTGCTCGGGTACGATGATGCGGCGGATCGCCGTGCACTTCTGGCCCGACTTGCCCGTCATCTCGCGCACGACTTCCTTGACGAACAGATCGAATTCCACGTCGTCGGGCGTGACGTCCGGTGCCAGGATGGCGCAATTGAGCGAATCCGCTTCGCCGTTGAACGGCACGGATTGGGCGATCAGATTCGGGTTCGTGCGCAGCTTGGCGGCCGTGACGGCCGATCCCGTGAACGTGACGAAATCCTGGCCATTCAGGCGGTCCAGCAAGTCGCCCGTGGAACCGATCACCAGCTGCAGACTGCCGGCCGGCAGCAAGCCCGATTCATGCATCATGCGTACGACGGCCTGCGTCAGATAGCTGGTCGCCGTGGCCGGCTTGGCGATGCAGGGCATGGCCGCCAGGAAGCTGGGGGCGAATTTTTCCAGCAGACCCCAGATGGGGAAATTGAAGGCGTTGATGTGCACGGCCAGGCCGCCGCGCGGCACCAGGATGTGCGTGCCGGCGAAACCGCCTTTTTTTCCGAGCGCGATGGCCGGGCCTTCATGCAGCACGTTCGACGACGGCAGCTCGTTGCTGCCCATGCTGGCGTAGGCGAACAGGGTGCCCGTGCCGCCTTCGATGTCGACCCAGCTGTCGGCGCGCGTGGCGCCCGAAAGGTGCGAGATCGCATACAGTTCTTCCTTGCGCTCGACCAGGTACAGGGCCAGCGCCTTCAGGCGCGCGGCGCGCTGCTGGAAATCCAGCGCCATCAGGCCCGGCACGCCCGTCTTGCGCGCATACGTGACGGCTTCGTCGAAGTCGATCTTTTCCGCATGCGTGTGATAGATGACGCGGTTGTTCAAGGCGCTGTGCAGGGGCACGGCGGCGCTTTCGCCCAGCCAGCGGCCGGCGATCAGGCTTTGCAGGGTGGATATGTGAGCCATGTGGTTTCTCCGTTAGGGGTCAGAACCGTCGGGTTTGACCCCAGCATTTAAAGGGTTAAAGGTTATTGCGCGGCAGCGTTCTTGTGCAAATGCAGCGGCAAGGCCGATTCGAAATTGAGGCGCTGGCGGTTCGCCTCGACTTGCGTCAGGGCTTCCACCTCGCGCATCGTCTGCATCGAGCGCACGGCCAGTTCGTGGTACTGGCCCGTGCCCGAGCTTTTCCATTTGATTTCATCGTCGGTCAGCGCGCGGATGATCTTGGCGGGCGTGCCCACGACCATGCTGCGCGGCGCGACGATCATGCCCGCCTTGACGAAACTCATGGCGGCGACGATGGATTCCTCGCCGATGACGGCGTTGTCCATCACCACGGCGTTCATGCCAACGAGCGCGTTGCGGCCGATGCGGCAGCCGTGCAGCACGGCGCCATGGCCGATATGGCCGTCGACCTCGACCACCGTGTCGCAGCCGGGAAAGCCGTGCATGACGCAGGTATCCTGCAGGTTCGCCCCCTCTTCCAGGATCAAGCGGCCGAAGTCGCCGCGGATCGAGGCCAGCGGACCGATATAGCAGCGCGGACCGACGATCACGTCGCCGATCAGCACGGCCGACGGGTGCACATAGGCGCTGGGGTGGACGACGGGGGTGACGCCGTTGATTTCGTAGACTTTGACCATACAGACTCCTTAC
This sequence comes from Janthinobacterium goodfellowi, assembly GCF_051380695.1. NCBI lineage: Bacteria > Pseudomonadati > Pseudomonadota > Betaproteobacteria > Burkholderiales > Oxalobacteraceae > Janthinobacterium > Janthinobacterium goodfellowi. The sequence continues at coordinate 22,198 of NZ_JBNYXN010000006.1, forward strand.
ATGCCCAGATAGGCGCTTTGTACCTGCTCGTTATGCAGCAATTCGGGACCGGGACCGGACAGGGTAATCGCGCCCGTCTCGATCACATAGCCCACGTCGGCGATCGACAGGGCAGCGTGCGCGTTCTGCTCGACGAGGAAGATGGTGATGCCCTGGTCGCGCAGCTCGGCCACGATGCGGAAGATTTCCGCGATCAGGAGCGGCGCCAGGCCCATGCTCGGCTCGTCGAGCAGCAGCAGTTGCGGGCGGCCCATCAGCGCGCGCGCCATGGCCAGCATCTGCTGCTGTCCGCCGGAGAGCGTCCCGGCCAGCAGCAGGCGCTTTTCCTTCAGGATCGGGAACAGGCCGTACATGCGCTCCATGTCGCCGGCCACGTCCTGTGCGGGACGTGTAAACGCGCCCAGGCGCAGATTGTCTTCCACCGTCATGGGGCCGAACACTTGCCGCCCTTCCGGCACCTGGCAGATGCCGCTGCGCACGCGCTTGTCGGCGCTCATGCGGCTGACGTCCTGGCCAGCGAAGGCGATGCTGCCGGCGCTGATCGGCTGCACGCCGGAGATCGCCCGCAGCAAGGTCGTCTTGCCGGCGCCATTCGCGCCCACCAGCGCCACCAGCTGGCCCTGGCGCACTTGCAGGTCGATGCCGTGCAGGGCCTGGATGCGGCCGTAATGGCTGGTCAGGCCGGCGATATCGAGCACCAGCGGTGTCTGAGGTTTTTCCATCTTCATCATGCCGCCACTCCCAGGTATGCCGCCACCACGTCGGGGTTCGCGCGCACCTCGGCGGCGGTCCCTTCGGCCAGCTTCTTGCCATAGTCGAGCACCAGGATATGGTCCGACAAATTCATCACCAGTTTCATGTCATGCTCGACCAGCACCACCGTCACGCCCGATTGCGCCACCTTGCGGATCAGGGCTTCGATCTCGCCCGTCTCCGTGTGGTTCAGGCCCGCCGCCGGTTCATCGAGCAGCAGCACTTTCGGCTTGGCCGCCAGCGCGCGGGCGATCTCCAGGCGCTTTAACGCGCCATACGACATCTGCCCCGCCTCGTCATCGATATGCCGGCCCACGCCGACAAACTCCATCAGCCCCGCCGCCTCGTCGCGGCAGGCCGCGTCCGCGCGGCGCACGGACGGCAAACGCAGCATGGAGGCGAACAGGTTCTGGTTCAGGCGCAGGTGTGCACCCACCATCACATTGTCGATGGCAGTCATGTTCATGCACACCTGCAGGTTCTGGAAGGTGCGGCTCATGCCGCGCCGCGCCAGCGCATCGGGCGACATGGCGGCCACGTTCTCGCCATTGAGCAGGATCTCGCCTTTGGTCGGCGTGTAGACACCGGTGATCAGGTTGAATAGCGTCGTCTTGCCGGCGCCGTTCGGCCCGATCACGGAGTGGATATTGCCTTCCTTGACGGTAAAGCTCACATCCTGCACGGCATGCACACCGCCGAAGCTCTTGCTCAGGTTGTTAATCGTCAGCATCTCACACCTCCCGTGCGGATTGAGGCGGTGCTTTCGGCGTAGCCGAACGCTTGCGCGAACGGCTGGCCAGGCTCGGTACCAGGCCCTTGGGCATGAAGATCATGGTCGCCATCAGGATCACGCCGAAGACCACCGTTTCCCAGCCTTCAAAACTGGACAGCAGTTGCGGCAAGACCGTCAGCAGCGCGGCGCCGATGATGGAACCGAAGATCGACGCCATGCCGCCCACCACCACCATCGTCACCAGCTCGATCGAGTGGAAGAAGCCGGCCAGGTTGGGCGTGATGAAACCGATGTAATGGGCGCTGATGCTGCCCGCGATGCTGGCAATCACCGCCGACAGCACGAACACGCGCACCTTGAAGCGCGTCGTGTCGACGCCGACCACGCGGGCCGCCACTTCCGAACCGTGGATGGCCTGCAGCGCGCGGCCGACGGGCGAATCGATGAGGTTCAGGGCCAGCCACGTGACCAGCAACAGCAGCACGGCGCACACCAGGTACCACGATTTTTCGCCGGCGATTTCCAGGCCGGCGACACTGAAGGCGGAGACGCCAATGCCGTCCGGACCGCCCGTCCATTGCGTCTCGTTGTTGATGACGATGGAAATGATGATGCCCAGTCCCAGCGTCGCCATGGCCAGCGTATGGCCCTTGAGTTTCAGTACAGGACGGGCCAGCAGCAGCGCCAGCAGGCCCGTAGCGAAGGCGCCGGCGGCCAAGGCGGCCAGCGGCGGCCAGCCATAGTGCGTGGTCAGCACGGCCGACGCATACGCGCCCAGGCCATAGAAGCCCGCGTGACCGAGGCTGATCTGGCCCGTATAGCCCATCAAGAGGTTCAGGCCGATGACGACAATGGCGTTGAGGGCGATGCGGATCGCCACGTCATAATAGAATGCATTGCTGAGGAACAGGGGCAGGATGGCCAGCACCAGGGCCAGCACCAGCAAGCCGCCATGGCGCGAGCGGGTAAGGAAATTCTTCATACACGCTCCGAATTTTTAGCGCCAAACAAGCCTTGCGGCAGGAAGAACAGGATCAATAGAATCAGCACGAACGGGACCGCGTCCTTGTAGGCCGACGAGATGTAGCCGGCCGTCATGGCTTCGGCGATGCCGAGGATCAGGCCGCCGGCAATGGCGCCCGCGCCGCCACCGAGGCCGCCGAGGACGGCGGCGACAAAGCCTTTCAGGCCCAGCATGATGCCCGCGTCATACGAGGTGTAGGTGATCGGTGCGACCAGGATGCCGCCCGCCGCGCCCAGCAGGGCCGACAGGCCGAACGAGAACAGCAGCACCTTGCGCGTGTTGATGCCCACCAGTTGCGCGGCCAGCTTGTTGTGCGAGGTGGCCAGCATGGCCTTGCCCATCAGCGTGCGGCCGAAGAACCAGCCCAGCACCAGCACGATGACGACGGTCACGCCCAGCACCCACAGGCTTTGCGGCAGCAGGCTGGCGCCCAGAAATTCGATCGGCGCGTCGCCGGAAAAGGCCGGCAGCGAGTGCGTATCCTTGCCCAGCCAGATTTGCACAAGGCCGCGCAGCACCAGCGAGGCGCCGATGGTAATGATCAAGAGGGTGATGACCTGCGCGTTTTGCGCCGGCTCGATCACGGTTTTTTCCATCAACAGGCCAACGATACCGGTGGCGATGACGGCCAGGATGATGGCCAGCGGCAGCGGCACGCCGGCGGCCGACATCACGGCGGCCAGCATCCCGCCCAGCATGATGAATTCGCCCTGGGCGAAATTGATCACGCCGCTGGTGTTGTAGATGATGGTAAAGCCCAGCGCCGCCAGCGCGTAGGCGGAACCGACCGTCATCCCGGAATACAGAAATTGTAGAAATTGAGCGACTTCCATGGTGTCTCCATTATGTTCGGCTATGCGCGGGCCGCCTTCGAGGGCGGCCTCGCGCAGGTACTCTGGCTTACATCACTTCGACAATTGCCATTCGCCGTTCTTCACTTCCACCATGCGGAAAGCCGACAGGTCCAGGCCCATGTGGTCCTTGGCCGACATGTTGAACACGCCGGTCGTGCCCACAAAACCCTTGGTCTGTTCCAGTGCCGTGCGCACTTTTTCGCGGTCCGTGCCGCCGGCGCGCTTGATGGCGTCGACCGACAGGTTCAGGGCGTCGAGCGCATAGCCGCCAAAGGTCGACGGATCGATCTTGTAACGCTCTTTATACGTCTTGTCGTAGCCGACGACGACGGCCTTTTGCGCGTCGCTGTCGGGCAGCATGGCGCCGATCAAGAGGGCCGGCGTTGGCAGGCGCACGCCTTCGGCAGCCTTGCCCGACAGCTTCAGGTATTCGTCCGACGCCACGCCATGCGACTGGTACAGCGGCAGCGCGGCCATGCCCAGCTGGCCGTAGTTCTTGGTCACGACCGCCGGGCCCTGGCCCAGGCCGAAGACGAAGACGGCCTGCACGCCAGCCGTATTCTTGATGCGCGTGAGCTGCGCCGTGATGTCCGTGTCTTTCGGGCCGTAGGTTTCATCGGCCACCAGGGTGATGCCATATTTGGAAGCGACGATCTGCGACTCCTTGCGGCCCGAGGCGCCGAAGCCGCTCGTTTCCGACAGCAGGCCCACCTTGCTGATGCCGCGCTTCTTCATGTCCTCGAACACCTTCTCGGCCGCCATGCGGTCCGTATGCGGCGTCTTGAACACCCATTTCTTGACCGGATCGATGATGACCACGGCACCCGCCAGCGAGATGAACGGCATGCTGGCGCGGTCCACCAGCGGCGCCATCGCCATCGTCGCGCCGGTGGTGGTGCCGCCGATCAGCACGTCGACCTTGTCCGACTCGATCAGGCGCTTGGTAAAACCGTTGGCCTTGGCCGCATCGCTGCCGTCGTCGTAGTGCACCAGTTCCAGCTTGCGTCCCAGGACGCCGCCGGCCGCATTGATCTTCTCGATGTACAGCTGCAAGGTTTTCAGTTCCGGGTCGCCCAGGAAGGCGGCAGGTCCCGTGACGGACAGCACGGAACCGATCTTGATGTTGTCGGCCGCGTACGCACCCGCGGCAGTCATGGCCAGCACGCCGGCGATCAGGGTTTTCTTGAAGATATTGGCAATCATTATGGTCTCCACCAGGTTGGCACTACGGTCAATTATGGTTGGCGCTTTTTTGCAAGCCTGCGCCTTTTTTGTTGTTTTACTTTTTTATACGCGTTCAATGACGACAGCAATACCCTGCCCCACGCCGATGCACATGGTGCACAGCGCATAGCGCCCGCCCGTGCGTTCCAGCTGGTTCAGCGCCGCCATGACCAGGCGCGCGCCCGATGCGCCCAGCGGGTGGCCGATGGCAATCGCCCCGCCATTCGGGTTCACGTGGGCCGCATCGTCGGCCAGGCCCAGGTCGCGCGTGACGGCCAGCGCCTGCGCGGCAAACGCTTCATTGAGTTCGATCACGTCCATCTGCTCGATGGTGAGGCCGGTCTGCGCCAGCACCTTGCGCGACGCCGGCGACGGACCGAAGCCCATGATGCGCGGCGCCAGACCGGCCGTGGCCATGCCCAGCACTTTTGCGCGCGGCGTCAATTTGTATTTATCCACGGCGGCGGCGGACGCCAGCAAGATCGCGCAGGCGCCGTCGTTCAAGCCCGAGGCATTGCCGGCCGTGACCGTGCCATCCGCTTTCACCACGCCTTTCAGTTTCGCCAGCATTTCCAGCGAGGTGTCCGGACGCGGATGTTCATCCATCGTCACCATCTTCGGCTCGCCCTTTTTTTGCGGCACGGCGACGGGCACGATTTCGCGATCGAACACGCCGGCCGCGTTGGCGGCGGCCCAGCGCTGCTGGCTGCGCAAGGCCAGCGCGTCCTGGTCGGCGCGGCTGATGCCAAATTCCACGGCCACGTTTTCCGCCGTTTCAGGCATGGTGTCGATGCCGTACTGCGCCTTCATTTTGCCGTTGACGAAGCGCCAGCCCAGGGTCGTGTCTTCGATTTTCGCCGCGCGCGAGAACGCGCTGTCGGCCTTGCCCATCACGAAAGGCGCACGCGTCATGCTTTCCACGCCGCCGGCGATGATCAGCTCCGCCTCGCCCGCCTTGATCGAGCGGGCAGCCATGCCCACGGCGTCCAGGCTGGAGCCGCACAGGCGGTTGACGGTATTGGCCGGCACTGCCGCCGGCAAGCCCGCCAGCAGCGCGGCCATGCGGCCCACGTTGCGGTTGTCTTCGCCCGCCTGGTTGGCGCAGCCGTAGAACACGTCGTCGATGGCGGACCAGTCGACGGACGGGTTGCGGGCGATCAGCGCGGCGATCGGCAGCGCGCCCAGGTCGTCGGCGCGCACGCTGGACAAGGCACCGCCGTAGCGGCCGAAAGGTGTGCGCACGGCGTCACAGATAAAGGCTTCGTTCATGTTTGCTTCCTTGTTCGGGCTATCAGGAGAAAATCTTCGGGCGCTGGTCGACCACGCGGCGGGCCTTGCCCGTCAGGGTGCGTTCGATGCCGGCGGCGGCCACCAGGCGCACGCGCGTGCTCACGCCCACGTGCGTCTTGATGCGGTGTTCCAGCTCGCGCGCCAGGGCGTCCGTTTCGCTCGCCGAGATGGTGGATGTCAGGTCGATGCGCAGCTCGGCGATCACTTCGAGCTTGTCGAGGTGGCCGTCGCGCGTGACGACCAGCTGGTATTGCGGCGCCAGCTTCGGCATTTTGAGGATCAGCTCTTCGATCTGCGTGGGGAAGACGTTCACGCCGCGGATGATCAGCATGTCGTCGGAGCGGCCCGTGATCTTGCCGATGCGGCGCATGGCCCGCGAGGTCGGCGGCAGCAAGCGGGTCAGGTCGCGCGTGCGGTAGCGGATGATGGGCAGCGCCTCTTTCGACAAGGAGGTAAACACCAGTTCGCCCTCTTCGCCGTCCGGCAGCACTTCGCCCGTTTCCGGATCGATGATCTCCGGGTAAAAATGGTCTTCCCAGATGACGGGACCGTCCTTGCTCTCGATGCATTCGGACGCCACGCCAGGCCCCATCACTTCGGACAGGCCGTAGATGTCGACGGCGTCGATGCCGGCGCGCGCTTCGATTTCCGAACGCATGGCGTCCGTCCACGGTTCGGCGCCGAAGATGCCGACCTTCAGCGACGATTCGGCCGGGTCCAGGCCCTGGCGCGTGAATTCCTCGATGATGTTGAGCATGTACGATGGCGTGACCATGATGATGGACGGCTTGAAATCCTGAATCAGCTGCACCTGCTTTTCCGTCTGCCCGCCGGACATCGGAATGACCGTGCAGCCGAGGCGCTCGGCGCCGTAGTGCGCACCCAGGCCGCCCGTGAACAGGCCGTAGCCATACGAGATATGCACCATGTCGCCCGCGCGACCGCCGCCCGCGCGGATCGAGCGCGCCACCACGTTGGCCCAGGTATCGATGTCGTTCTGCGTGTAGCCGACCACCGTGGCCTTGCCCGTGGTGCCGCTCGATGCGTGGATGCGCACCACCTGCTCGCGCGGCACGGCGAACAGGCCGAACGGGTAATTGTCGCGCAAGACTTTTTTATCGGTGAACGGAAATTTCGACAAATCGGACAAGGATTTGAGATCGTCCGGATGCACGCCCGCTTCGTCAAAAGCGGCACGGTAATGGGGCACGTTGTCATACGCGTGCTTGAGCGTCCATTTCATGCGTTCGAGCTGCAGCGCCTGCAGTTCATCCTTGCTGGCGCGCTCGATCGGCTCGAGGTCATTGGGGGCGGGAATTCGTTGGACCATCTCTGTCTCCTAATCGGTTCTATCACTATGTAATTCGTTCCGGCAGTTCAAGCCTGCTCTTGTACCTTCAACCGCTAATGACTTCGCCCGCCACGCGGATCGACTTGCCGCGGAAGAGCGCGATGGCGCGGCCTTCCTGGTTGCTGACCTTGACGTCGTAGACGCCGCTCTTGCCCGCCAGCGCCTGTTCGACGGCATGCGCCGTCAGCACGTCGCCTTCGCGGCCAGGCGCCAGGTAATCGATGGTGCAGCCGGCGCCCACGGTGTTCATGTTGTAGCTGTTGCAGGCAAAGGCGAAGGCGCTGTCGGCCAGGGCAAAAATGAAACCGCCATGGCAGGTCTGGTGGCCGTTGAGCATGTCGGCGCGCACCGTCATCGTCATGCGCGCATGGCCGGGACCCACGTCGGCCAGGGCGATGCCCATGGCGGCGGTGGCGTTATCGCGCGACAGCATGGAGGCGGCGGCCGCTTCGGCCAAAGCCTGGGCGGCGTGAATATGGTCTTCCTTATGCATGAAACGGTGCTCCATTGGCGAGTTTGCGGCGCAACAGCGGCGAGACCCGGTAGCGGTCTTCGCCATAGCCTTGCGCCAGGTGGTGCAGCACGGTCACAATCTGTTGAACGCCTACCGCATCGGCCCAGGCCAGCGGTCCGCGCGGATAATTGACGCCCTTCTGCATGGCGATATCGACGGCATCCGCAGTGCACACGCCCTGGTTGACGGCGTCGGCCGCTTCGTTGGCCAGCATGGCGACCGTGCGCATGACGGCCAGGCCAGGCACGTCGTCCAGGCGCGTGACGATAAAACCGGCCGCCTGGAACAGGCCGACGACGGCCGCATAGGCGTCGTCGCTGCACTGGTCGGCACGGGCCACGGCGATGCGTTTTGCACTGGCGAAATCGAGCGCCAGGTCGAACAGCACCGTGTCCGGATGCTGGTTGTCGTGCGCGCGCTGGGTGGCGCTGCGCCCATCGGTCAGATAAATCGCGGCGCCATGGCAATGCAGGGCCGGTGCCTCGTCATGCGCCTGGCCTTCCTGCGTCACGCGGCGGCTGACGGTGACGCCAGCCTGCTCCAGCCGCTGCACCAGGCTGCGGATGATGCCGCTGTGGCCACGGCCATCGCCGCCGATGGCGGCCGACAGGGCGACGAATTCCGGGGTCGCTTGCACGCCTTCCGCCTGCGCCACAGGGGCAGCTGCGCCTTCGCCGTACAGGTAGAAGCCGCGGCCCGATTTGCGGCCAAGGAAACCGGCGTTGACCATTTCCTGCTGCAGCACGGACGGCGTGAAGCGCGGGTCGTTGAAATAGGCGCCGAACACGGATTGCGTGACGGAGAAATTCACGTCGTGGCCGATCAGGTCCATCAATTCGAAGGGCCCCATGCGGAAACCGCCCGCTTCGCGCAGCACGGCATCGATGGTGGCGGGGTCGCCCGCCTGCTCGTTCAACAGGCGCCAGCCTTCCGCATAAAACGGACGGGCGACGCGGTTGACGATGAAGCCCGGTGTCGATTTCGCATGCACGGGGTTCTTGCCCCAGACGATCGAGGTGTCGTAGACGGTGGCGGCGACCTGCTCGCTGGTGGCCAGCCCGCTGATCACTTCCACCAGCGCCATCAGGGGCACGGGATTAAAGAAGTGCATGCCGACCAGGCGTTCCGGCCGGCGCAGCTTGGCGGCGATCGCCGTGACGGAGATCGACGAGGTATTCGTCGCCAGGATGCAGTCGTCGGCCACCAGCGCTTCCAGTTCGGCGAACAGGCCGCGCTTGACGTCGAGGTTTTCCACGATGGCTTCCACCACCAGGGCGCAATCGCTCACATCGGCCAGGCTGCCGGCCGCCTGCAGACGCGCCGTGGCGGCCGTGGCTTCGTCCAACGTCATGCGGCCCTTCTCGGCCAGCTTCGCATACATCTTGCCGATATCAAGCAAAGCCTTGCTCACCGCCTCCGCGCGCGTGTCGTACAGTTTGACCGTGTAGCCGGCCGCTGCCGCTACCTGCGCGATGCCGGCGCCCATGGCGCCGCTGCCGATGACGGCGACGATACTGTTGTTGTCCAAAGCTGCCATATCAATGTCCCTTGAATTGCGGTGTGCGCTTTTCCATGAAGGCGGCCACGCCTTCGCGGTAATCGTCGCTGTTACCGAGATCGCTCATCATGCGCGCTTCCAGCGCCAGCTGCTGCGGCAGGGTATTGGCGCCACTGAGAGCCAGCGCCTGCTTGGTGTACGCCAGGCCCTTGGTCGGCGCCGTGGAAAAGTGCACGGCCAGCTTGCGCGTTTCTTCCGCCAGTTGGGCATCGTCCACGCATTTCCAGATCAGGCCCCAGTCCTCGGCCTTTTCCGCCGTCAGTTTTTCTCCGAGCATGGCCAGACCCATGGCGCGCGCCGAACCGATCAGCCGTGGCAGGAAGAAGGTGCCGCCCGTGTCCGGGATCAGGCCCAGCTTGCAGAACACTTCGACGAAACTGGCCGACTTGCCGGCGATGACGATGTCGCAGGCCAGCGCCAGGTTGGCGCCCGCGCCGGCGGCCACGCCGTTGACGGCGCAGATCACGGGCATGGCCAGGGCTTTCAAGGCCAGCACCAGTGGCGCATAGTTTTTTTCCACCGATTCGCCCAGGTCCACGCCCTTCGAACCTGGTTCCACGGCGCGGTCGGACAAATCCTGGCCCGCGCAAAAGCCGCGGCCCGCGCCCGTCAGCACGAAGACGCGCACGGTGCTGTCGGCGTTCACTTGCGCAATCGCGTCGCGCACTTCCTCATGCATGGCTTGCGTAAAGCTATTGAGCTTGTCGGGACGGTTCAGGGTGAGCGTCGCGATACCCTGCTCGATGGTAAAGAGGATGTTTTGGTAGGTCATGGCGTCTCGCTTTGTAATAGGTACGGCAGGGCAGCAGCCCTGCGCCGGCTTTATTCTGCCTGATCGAAGTCGACGACGACCTTGTCGGTCAGCGGAAAACTCTGGCAGCTGAGGACGAAACCGCGCGCCACTTCGTAGTCTTCCAGCGCGTAGTTGACGTCCATCTCGACCTTGCCGTCGAGGATCTTGCAGCGGCAGGTCGAGCATACGCCGCCCTTGCACGAGTAGCGCATGTCCAGCCCCGCTCGCAAGCCCGCGTCGAGGATGGATTCCTTGTCCTTGTCCATCATGAAGGTGGTGTGGTTGCCATCCATGATGACGGTCACTTCCGTTTCCTGCACCGCATCCGCAGCCAGCTGGGCGCGCGGCTTGTGGGCGTTTTTCGGGATGCTGGCGGCGAACAGTTCGATCTTGATATTCTGTTTGGGCATGCCGGCCGCCTGCAGGGCAGCGGAGACACCGAGCATCATGTCCTCCGGGCCGCAGATGAAGGCGTTGTCGTAGTCTTCGACTTTGATCCAGTGCTGCAGGAACTGTTCGCATTTTTCCTGCGTGATGCGGCCGTTGAACAATTCGATGTCCTGCTGCTCGCGGCTCATCACGTAGACGAGATTCAGGCGCTCCAGGTACACATCCTTCAAATCCGTCAATTCTTCCTTGAAGATGACGGACGACGAGGCGCGGTTGCCGTAGAACAGGGTAAAACGGCTCAGGGGTTCCGTCAGCAGGGTCGTCTTGATGATGGAGAGAATGGGCGTGATGCCGCTGCCGGCCGCAAAGGCCAGGTAATGCTTGCGGTTGACGCAGTCGAGCGGCACGTTGAAGTGGCCCATGGGCGGCATCACCTCGATGGTGGCGCCGGCTTTCAGGGTGTCGTTGGCCCAGGTGGAAAAGGCGCCGCCCGGCGTGCGCTTGATGGCCACGCGCAGGCTGCCGTCCTGCACCGCCGAACAGATCGAGTACGAACGGCGCACGTCTTCCGCGTTGATGTTGGCACGCAGGGTCAGGTGCTGGCCCTGCTGGAAGCGGAACTGCTGCTGCAGTTCTGCTGGCACGTCGAACGTGACGGCGATGGTATCGCGCGTTTCGTTGCGCACGTTCGCTACGCGCAGCGGATAAAATTTACTCATGCTTCATCTCCAGTTTCTTCGGAACGTGTGCCTGATTTTTTTAGTGGCACTTGAAGTAGTCAAACGGTTCGCGGCAATCCAGGCATTTGTACAGGGCCTTGCACGGCGTGGAGCCGAACTGGCTGGTCAGCTGCGTATGCGTGGAACCGCAGTTCGGGCAAATGACGTCCAGCTTCGGCATCGGTTGCCGTTTCACGCCACCACGCAAGCCGCTGATGTCGATCACCTGCTGCTGCGGCGGCGCGATGCCGTAGCCTTTCAGCTTGGCCTTGCCGGCCTCGCTCATCCAGTCCGTGGTCCAGGCGGGCGCCAGCTGGTTTACCAGGGTCACCTTGGCCACGCCATGGCTGCGCAGGGCATCGGTGACGGCGTCGGCGATCACCTGCATGGCCGGGCAGCCCGAATACGTGGGCGTGATCGTCACGATGCACGCATCGCCATCCGTGACTTCCACGGCGCGCACGATGCCCAGGTCCACCACCGAAATGACGGGGATTTCCGGGTCCGGTACGTCGCCCAGCCAGGCCCAGACCTGGGCCGCGTCCAGCGCTGCCGCAGCCGTGTTCATTACCACTCCGCCCCGGGGTAGGCGCGCTGCAGGAACTGCATCTCGGCCAGAATAAAACCCAGGTGTTCCGTGTGCGTGCCCTGCTTGCCGCCCTTTTGCATCCACGCGTCGGGCGCCGGCATGATCAAGGTGGCTTCGGCGAAGATCTCGGCCACGTGCTCGAGGAACGCCCGGCGCAGCACGTCCGATGGCGGCGCGATGCCGGTGGCGACCATGGCCTGGTCGACGGCGTCGTACTTGAACATCTCGCCCGTGTACATCCACAGCTTGTCGGCTGCGGCCTGCGTTTTCGCATGGCTGTCCGCCGTGCCGTCGCCGAGGCGCACGATCAGGTCGCCGCTGCGGCGCAGGTGATACGTGACTTCCTTGATCGACTTGTGCGCCACTTCGACGATGCGCGCATCCGTCGATTTCGTCAGTTCCAGCAGCTGGAAGTAATGCCAGCTGTCGAAGAAGAACTGGCGCATCATGGTGTCGGCGTAATTGCCGTTCGGCTGTTCGACCAGCAGGCAATTCTTGAAATCGTGGGCGTCGCGCAAGAAGGCGATGTCGTCCTCGTCGCGGCCCGCGTTTTCCAGTTCCGCCGCATAGCTGAACCACAAACGCGTCTGGCCCAGCAGGTCGAGCGCCACGTTGGTCAGCGCCATGTCTTCTTCCAGCGCCGGTCCCTTGCCGCACAGCTGCGACAGCTGCTGGCTGAGGATCAGGGCATTGTCGCCCAGGCGCAGGAGGTAATTGACCTTGTCATCCATTGCAGGCGCTCCCATCACAGGTTCTTGACTTCTTCCGGCATCGGGAAGAAGGTGGGATGGCGGTACACCTTGCTGTTCGACGGCTCGAACAGGGCGCCCTTGTCGCCAGGGCTGCTGGCGACGATATCGGCCGCGCGCACCACCCAGATGCTCACGCCTTCATTGCGGCGCGTATAGACGTCGCGCGCATGGTTGACCGCCATGGTGGCGTCGGAAGCGTGCAGGCTGCCCACATGCTTGTGCGCCAGGCCGTGCTGGCTGCGGATGAAAACTTCCCACAAAGGCCATTCTTTGCTCATGTTGCTATCCCCTATCTGTCTTATGTAATTACGCTGCTGCTTTGTTAGCGGCTTGCTTGTCGGCATAGGCGACCAAGGCATCGCGGAACCATGCACCGTCTTCATACGCTTTCACGCGCGTTTGCAAACGCTCGCGGTTGCACGGGCCATTGCCCTTCAGGACATTGTTGAACTCGGACCAGTCGATCTCGCCGAATTCATAATGGCCCGTCTCCGCGTTGAACTTCAGGTCGGGATCGGGCACGGTCAGGCCCAGGTATTCGATTTGCGGCACGGTCTGGTCGACCATGCGCTGGCGCAATTCATCGTTCGAGAACAGCTTGATGCGCCATTGCGCCGATTGGGCGCTGTTGACGGAGGCGGCATCGGACGGGCCGAACATCATCAGCGATGGCCACCACCAGCGGTTCAAGGCATCTTGCGCCATGGCTTTCTGTTCGGGCGTCCCCTTGCACAGCGACATCATGATGTCGTAGCCCTGGCGCGCATGGAACGATTCTTCCTTGCAGACGCGGATCATGGCGCGCGCATACGGACCGTAGGAGCAGCGGCAGAGGGGAATCTGGTTGATGATGGCGGAGCCGTCGACCAGCCAGCCGATGGCGCCCATGTCGGCCCACGACAGGGTGGGATAGTTGAAGATGCTGGAATATTTGGCTTTGCCCGAATGCAAGGCAGCGAGCAAATCGTCGCGCGAGACGCCCAGGGTTTCCGCGGCGCTATACAGGTACAGGCCATGACCCGCTTCGTCCTGGATCTTCGCCAGCAGGATCGATTTGCGTTTCAGGGTCGGTGCGCGCGTGACCCAGTTACCTTCGGGCAATTGGCCGACGATTTCCGAGTGGGCGTGCTGCGAAATCTGGCGGATCAGGGTCTTGCGGTAGGCGTCCGGCATCCAGTCCTTGGCCTCGATCTTGATGCCTTCGTCGATGCGCGCCTGGAAAGCGCGCTCTTCCTGGCCCATGTCGTCGATGGAGCGGACGTTCTTGAGGCCGGTTTCAACCATTTGTGCGTACATGATGTGTCTCCCATGTCTTTGATTTGCGCAGCAACGCGGTGCGATGAACAGATAATACGATACAAAAAACGATTTGCATACACTTGATGTGAATCATTTTAAAAAATCGTATCTTGTGCCGCTTTTTTGTGCGTATGATATTGCTTATGAGAAAACACTATGGAGCGCTACCCGTGCTTCCGGCAAATTATTGCCGCGCTACCCGCGCAGCCAAGTAAACTGCTGCTTTTATTGAACCGACCGCAACACGGCCAGACCGGAACCACATGAAGAACACCCGCTGCACGGCATGGATAGCCGATTTCCTGGAAAGCGACCCACCGCGCTCGAAGTCCCTGGTGATGACCATCTTTGGCGACGCCATCGTGCCGCGCGGCGGCGCCATCTGGCTGGGCAGCCTGATCGAACTGCTGGCGCCATTCGGCGTCAATGACCGGCTATTGCGCACCAGCGTGTTCCGCCTGGCGCAGGAAGGCTGGCTCAGCTCGCAACGCGACGGCCGCCGCAGCGCCTATACGATACGCCCGGAAGCGCTGGCCCGCTTCGAACGCGCCTACCGCCGCATCTACGCGCCGCTGGTCGTGCATTGGGATGGCAGCTGGACCCTGGTGATCGGGCCGGCCGGCAGCATCGGCGCCGCCGAACGGGGCGCGCTGCGCAAGGAATTATTGTGGGCGGGCTACGGCTTGATTTCCCCTGGCATCTTTGGCCACCCGGCCAGCAATACGGAGGCGCTGGAAGATATCCTCGTGCGCAACGAAGTGCAGGGCAAGCTGTATGTTTGCCACACAACAGAGTTGCCAGGCGTCAGCACGCGCCCCCTGCGCGACATGGTGGGCGAATGCTGGGACTTGTCGGAAGTGATGGCTGGCTACGAAAAATTCATCGCCAGCTTCCAGCCCCTGCTGACCCTGCTGCAAGAAGCGCCCGCCTTCGATCCCGAGCAAGCGTTCGTCATCCGCTCGCTGCTGACGCACGCCTACCGCCGCGTGCAGTTGCACGACCCGCAACTGCCCGTCGAACTGCTGCCCGAACCGTGGCCTGGCACGCAAGCCTATGCGCTGGCGCGCGACCTGTACCGCATCACGTATGCGGCGGCCGAGGAACATATCCTGGCCACCCTGCGGCGCGAGGACGAGCACGCGCCCGACGTGGAGCCGTGGTTCTACGAGCGTTTTGGCGGACTTAATAGCTGAACCCAACGGCGTAGTACCGGGGTCGGCCCCTTGAGGGTCCGACCCCAGCCTTTGCGTTTAGGGTAAGAGACTAAACCCACCTCAAGCTACTGTTTCACCACCACTTGCTTGGCCCCCGCCAGCAAATCCTGCCCCAGCTTTTCCAGTGCATTGGCCTGCACCAGCATGGTGTCGAGGATGGCGACGTTGAAGGTGAATTCGGCCGGCGTCGTGTAGCCAGGAAAACGTATGATGCGCAGCAATTCCTGCAAGGTCGTGCCCTTGCCCAGGTGCGCCAGCGCGTCGCTGAGGGCGCTGATTTTCTTTTCCAGTTCGCGTATGTGGTTGCTATGGTCGTCCATGATGCTCTCCCCGTGTCGGAGCTTCCACGTTAGCAAAGCGCGCCCAGCATCGTTTGCGCCAGCACAAAGGCGTGGCTAAAACGGGTATCATCGCGCCATTGCACACGATGCAAAACCCATACGTTTTTATCAGGAACACTCATGACCATTAAAATCAGCCAGCAATTCGACGCCGGCGCGATCGAGGTGCTGCGCGCCGACGATGCCCAATCCATCGAGCTGAACATCCGCAAGGATTCCCACGCCGACATCACGCAGTGGTTTTACTTCCGCCTGCAAGGCGCGCAGGGCGAGGCGTGCACGATGCGCTTCATGAACGCAGGCAAGTCCGCCTACCCGGACGGCTGGAAAGATTATCAGGCCGTGGCCAGCTACGACCGCGAAACGTGGTTCCGCGTGCCCACCAGCTTTGACGGCACGGTAATGACCATCGAACACACGCCGGAAGAAGAAAGCGTCTACTACGCCTATTTCGAGCCGTATCCATGGGACCGCCACCTGGCCCTGATCGACAGCGCGCAAGCGTCGCCGCTCGTGCGCTTGATCGACCTGGGCAGCACCGTGGAAGGCCGCGACATGAATTTGCTGGTCGTCGGCGACGCCGATGCCGAGAAAAAAGTCTGGGTCATCGCGCGCCAGCATCCGGGCGAGACGATGGCGGAATGGTTTGTCGAAGGCATGCTCGAAGCCTTGCTGGACCAGGCCAACCCGTTTGCCCGCCAGTGCCTGCAAGACGCCGTCTTCTACGTGGTGCCGAACATGAACCCGGACGGTTCCGTGCATGGCAACCTGCGCACCAACGCGGCCGGCGCCAACCTGAACCGCGAATGGATGACGCCGACCATGGAGCGCAGCCCGGAAGTGTTCCTGGTGAAACAGAAAATGCATGAAATCGGTTGCGACCTGTTCCTCGACGTGCATGGCGACGAAGGCTTGCCGTACGTCTTCGTGGCCGGCAGCGATGCGCTGGAAAACTTTACGCCAGCACAGAAGGCCGCGCAAGACCGCTTCATCGCCGACTTCAAGGTGGCCAGCCCCGACTTCCAGAATGAGCACGGCTATGAAGACGGCCCGTTCACGCCGGAAGTGCTGACCATGGGTTCGCCCCACATCACGCACGCCTTCGGCTGCCTGTCGCTGACCCTGGAACTGCCGTTCAAGGACAACGCCAACGATCCCGATCCGCAAACGGGCTGGAGCGGCGCCCGCAGCGCTGCCCTGGGCGCGGCCGTGCTGCAACCTATCCTGTCCACCTTGCGCGCCTGAGCGCCAGGGCCGAGGCGGCCCGCTTGATCCCATGCCCCGCTCGCCGGGGCATTTTTATGCCCGCCCGGCAAGCCGATTCTCTGCAATACGCATCCATGGCTTCGCCCCTGGCATCATGGCTGCGTACCTGCCGAACCAGCTTTCTACAGGGAACACGAGCGCATCGGCATGCGCGCCGCCATGGCGCAGCGCAGCATCGCTAATCGTTGCCACGCCGGCCATTGCTGCCTATACTGGGCGCAGCATTGCCTGTCCCTTCCCTTGCCGATAAGCACCCACCTATGACCATCAAATACCAGCCACGCGCTGAGGCGCGATTTTCACCGACCCGATTTGCACACGTGTGCATATTCTTGTTTCTTGGCTTGCACGGCATGCCAGGCACGGCGGCCGAACTCAGCCCTGCCGCACAGCTGGGGCGGCGCATCTTCCACGATGCCAGCCTGTCCGCCTCGGGCAAGCAGTCGTGCGCCAGCTGCCATGACCCGGCCCACGCTTACGCGCCCGGCAACAAACTGGCCGTGCAACTGGGAGGCACCGATGGCCGGGCACACGGCTACCGCGCCACGCCATCGCTGCGCTACCTGGAACACAATCCGCCCTTCCGCTTTGATAAGGAAGGCGCGCCCAACGGCGGCATCAACTGGGACGGCCGCGCCGCCAGCCTGGCGGAACAAGCGGAACGGCCTTTCCTGGCAGCGCACGAAATGGCCAATGCCAGCACGGATGAAGTGGTGGAACGGCTGCGCAATGGCAGTTACGCGGAAGCATTCCAGCAGGTCTTCGGCGCTGCCATCTTTGCGCAACCGGAACAGGCATTTCGCCGCATCACCTATGCCTTGCAGCAATTCCAGCAGGAAGAGCCGGATTTTCACCGCTACGATTCCAAATATGACCTCTACCTGGCCAACAAGGTTCCGCTGGAGCTGGCAGAATTGCGGGGCCTGGCCCTGTTCAACGATGAACGCAAGGGCAATTGCGCCGCTTGCCACCCCAGCGTGCGGGGAGAACATGGCGCGCCGCCCTTGTTTACGGACTTCAGTTTCGACAATCTGGGCGTGCCGCGCAATCCGCGCATTCCCGCCACGGCCGACCCCGCCTATTTCGATCTGGGCTTATGCGGCCCCGACCGCACGGACCTGGCAAAAAAAGCAGCGTTATGCGGCGCCTTCAAGGTACCCAGCCTGCGCAATGTGGCCACGCGCCAGGTATTTTTCCATAACGGCGTGTTCGACAACCTGACGGATGCCCTGCGCTTCTATGTGCGGCGCGATACGCATCCGCAAGAATGGTATCCGCGCGACAAGCGGGGAAAAGTGCAGAAATTCAATGACCTTCCCGCCAGGTACCGCGCCAACGTCAACGTCAGCGAAGCGCCGTTCGACCGCAAGCGGGGCATGGCGCCCGCGCTGACGGCGGGCGAAATCGAAGATATGGTGAAATTTTTGGCCACCTTGACGGATGGCTATCAAGTCCAGCAGTAACGGGTGGGGCGTTCAAGCGCCGGAACGCCCCTGGCAACTACCCGCGCGCCACCTTGCGCAGGGCAGCAACCAGCCGGTCCAGATGCGACTCCGGCGTAAAGATGCCCGGCGTGACGCGCACGCATGCGCCGCTGGCCAGACCGTCGCGCGGCACGGCAAAGATGCCGTGTTCCTGCACCAGCTTTTTCGACAGGGCATAACTGTCTGCCACGCTGGTCTTGCCTTTCAGCCGGAATGAAGCGATGGCGCTCGTCAGGCGTGGATCGCCGGACGCCAGCACCTCGATGCCATCGATGCCGCGCGCCGCCTCCACCCAGCGGTTGCGCAGCAGCCGCAGCCGCGCCTGCTTGTTGGCCACGCCGATGTGCGCATGCAAGTCCAGCGCCGCCGGCAGGCTCAGGTAGGCGGCGAAATTCACCGTGCCCGTGTGCACGCGGGTACGGATATCGTCGCCCGCCTTTTCTCCCAGGTAGGGGTCGATATCGGCTACTCTGCCCCGCTTGATGTAGGCGGCGCCCACGCCCACGGGTGCGCCTATCCATTTGTGCAGGTTGATGCCGGCAAAGTCCGCCTGCAGGTCGGGGATCGTCATGTCCAGCTGGCCAAAGCCGTGCGCCGTGTCGACGATCACATCGATGCCCCGCGCGCGCGCCAGGCGGCTGATCTCGGCCACGGGCAAGACCATGCCGTTGCGGTGGTTGACGTGCGTGAGCAGCATCAATGTCAGCTTCGGATGACGGTCCATGGCGGCAACATAGGCAGCAACAACATTGTCATACGTAAATGGTTCCGGGATCGCAATGGACACCACCTGGACGCCGCGCCGCTGCTGCAGCCAGCGCGTGACGGTGATCATATTGTCGTAATCGATGTCCGCGTACAGCACCGTATCGCCCGGCTGCAGGCGGTTGTAGCCGGCGATCAAGACTTGCAGCGCTTCCGTGGCGCCCCGCGTCAGCACGATTTCATCGACACCCACGCCCAGCGCCCTGGCCGCCGCCGCGCGGGCCGCCTCGAAGTCGGCGGGAAAGCGCATGCGCGCATACCAGGCGTTGTCGCGGTTGACCATCGTCAATTGCTGCTCGTAATGACGCAATACAGGCCTGGCCATCGAACCCCAGTAGGCGTTGTCGAGTTGCACGATGGCATCGGTGGTGTCGTACTGCGCGGCCACGGCCTGCCAGTAAGCCTGGTTGCTGGCCAGCGTCTCCGGCGTGGTGCCAGCGGGCACTGCCGGCAAAGGTGGTGGCAAGGCGGCGGACGCCGCCGATCCTGCGCCCGCCGTCAAGGGCAGCGCCGCCGCCAGCGAACCCGCGCGCAACAAGGCGCGGCGTTGTGGATTCATCGTCATCCCCCTTAAAATTTCACTTTGTACTCGACGTACAGGTTGCGCCCGTCCGTGTCGTACGGTGCGTTGCGCGAATAGATCAGACCGCGGCTGGCCTGGAAGGTTGCCTCATCGGGATATTTGTCCAGCACGTTGTCGATACCCACGCGCACGGACTGCTTGTCGCCGATCTTGTAGCTGGCCGCCAGGTCGAGAAATTGCATGGCGCCAAAGCGCTGGAAGATATCGCCCGTGGCGTTGCCGGAATTGTCCGTCCACGCGCCGTAATAGCGCACGCGGGCCAGGGTATTCCAGTTGCCCAGGTCATAGTTGCCGCTGATGGTGGCTTTCTGGCGCGGCAGGCGCTCTTCGAACACCTGGCGCTGGGCTGCATTGGTCACCAGGCTGGACTTGCCGCCGTCGACCTTGGTGGTGTTGTAGTTGTAGGCCAGGGTCAGATTCAGCTTGCCGTCGCCGATACGGCTCAGGTGGCTGCCCACGATATCGATGCCGCGCGTGGTGGTGTCGAAGTCGTTCGTGAAATAACTGACGGAGGTGTAGCGCAGCGGGTTGGCCACGCCAGCGGGCACGGCAAACGCCGCGGAAGTGCTGAAGCGGTCGCTGACCTTGATGTCATACACGTCGACGGAACCGGAAAAGCCGGCCGGCGTCTTCCAGGTAAAACCCAGCGACAGGTTCTTCGATTTTTCCGGCTTCAGCGCCTGCGCACCGAGCAGGATGGCCAGCGGATCGCTATTGGCCAGGCGGCCGCTGGTAAACAACAGCAGGGTCTTGGTGTCGAGGCCCTGGTTGGTGCTGTTGGTGTTCGACTGGCCCGGTGTTGGTGCGCGGAAACCCGTCGAGTAGGAACCGCGCAGGGCCAGATCTTCGCTCAAGGCGTAGCGGGCCGACAGCTTGCCGTTGACGGTGCTGCCGAATTCCGAGAAATGTTCATAGCGTGCCGCACCGCCCAGGCTCAGGGCCTTGCTGACGGGCACTTCCACGTCCAGGTAGGCCGCATAGCTGTCCTGCCCCCAGCTGCCTGCCTGGCGGTCGCTGAAACCGGGTGCGCCGTTGGCGTTCGCGTCCAGGCCGATGGCCGCCCCCGGCCCCACCGTCCAGGACGCTACATCGCCCGCCTTCACGCCATACGTTTCATTGCGCGCTTCCGCGCCAAACGCGATATTGACGGGTTGCGGCAACGATGCCACGGGCAATTCATAGTTGAAGTTAGCGTTGAGAATCTTTTCCGCCTGCGACAGCTGGCCCAGGTAGAACGACGTCGGGCTGGCCGGCCCCATCGAGGCGTTGATGGAATTGGCCAGCTTGTAATCGATGCGGTTGCGGCCATAGGAAGCGCTCACATCCCAGCCGAAGCGGTCGTTGAAGCGACCGCGCACACCGGCCACCAACTGCACATCATCCTGGTCGTTCGAATAGCTGGGGCTGAAACCGAGCGGATACAGGCTGCGCAAGTCCCAGCCGGGGAACAGGCTGCTGGTCTTATACGCGCCCGTGCTGGTGTCGGGATTGCGCCAGTTGAAATCCGAGGTGCCGTCGCTGCGGCTGAACAGGCCGAAACCGTACAGTTCCGCCGTGTCGGACAGGGCCATGCTGGCATTGAAGCCGAGGCGCTTGCTATCGAGCTCAGGCTGGCCCCAGCGCTGCACGGGATTCGGCACCTTCAGTTCCGGATGGGCATTCTGGAAGGCGATGGCGTCGGCCCGCTGGCGCGTGCGCGAAGTGGGGTCGGACTGGGCCAGCGCGCCGAAAATCGTCGCCTTGCCCGTCTCGCCAAACGTAAAGCCCGTCTTCAGGTTGAGCTCATTGCCCTTGCCGTCGCCTTCCGAGTATTGCGAATGGTGCACGGAGATTTCCGTGCCGACCGTGTCGTCGAGAATGATGTTGATCACGCCCGCGATCGCGTCGGAGCCGTACTGGGCCGAGGCGCCGTCGCGCAGCACTTCGATGCGCTTGATGGCGGACACGGGAATCTGCGCCAGGTCGGGCGCCTGCGCGCCGCGCGCACCGAGCAGGGCGCTGCGGTGGAAACGCTTGCCATTGACGAGCACCAACGTCTGGTCCGGCGACAGGCCGCGCAAGGTGGCGGGACGCACGAAGACTTGTCCATCGGCCATCGGCAGGCGCTGCACCACATACGAGGGCACCAATTGCGCCAGCACGTCGTTCAAGTCCGACGATTCGACGGCGCCGATATCGTCGCGGTTGAACACATCGACGGGCGCCATGGTATCGAACTGCGTGCGGTTGCTGCCGCGCGTGCCGGTGACGATTACGGCTTGCGTTGCATCAAGGGTATCGCTGGCGGCAACGGGCGCGGCGGGCGCATCGCCATGGGCATGCGCCTGGCTGGCGAAGACGGCGCTCATGGCGCACAACAGGGCCACCGCGCGGGCGATGCGGGTACGGGAACAGGTCATGGAGAGAGTTCACTATGCAGGTTGGATCAACAACGACGCGTCACGGCAAGATTCGCATCTTGCATGAAATATCACGAAGTTCGGCTTACTTACATTAAAAGCATCTAAATTGAGCAGATAACGTCAGATGGCGTCATCATACGAAGCGAATATTTCCGCCGTATGACGACCAGGCCGCTGCGGGAAAAACCACAGGGACAAGAAAAAAGGCGCCAGCGGCGCCTTTTGAAACAAGGATGCAGGCGCTCAGCCGCCAGCCACCACCATGCTCTCGATGAGAATGGAACCCGTCTCTTTGGTGCCGCGACGCAAGACGTCGGCGCCCACGGCGACGATGTTGCGCAGCATGTCCTTCATGTTGCCGGCAATCGTGATTTCTTCCACCGGATACTGGATCACGCCGTTTTCCACCCAGAAACCGGAGGCGCCGCGCGAATAGTCGCCCGTCACGTAATTGGTTCCTTGTCCCATCAGTTCCGTCACCAGCAAGCCCGTGCCCAGCTTTTTCAGCATGGCGCTGAAATCGTCGCTGGCGGCCGTCAGGTTCGAGGTCAGGTACAGATTGTGCGAGCCGCCCGCATTGCCCGTCGTCTGCATGCCCAGCTTGCGGGCCGTATAGGTCGACAGGAAATAGCCTTGCACCACGCCATCCTTGACAACGTCGCGGCTGACAGTCTTGACGCCCTCTTCGTCGAACGGCGCGGAACCGACGCCGCCGATCACGTGCGGGTCTTCGAAGATCTGCACGTGCGACGGCAGCACCTGCGTGCCCAGGGAATCGTTCAGGAACGTGGATTTGCGGTACAGGGCGCCGCCCGAGGTCGCTTGCACATAGGTACCGAGCAAACCGGCCGCCAGCGGCGCCTCGAACAGCACGGGGCAAGTGCGCGTGCCCAGCTTGCGCGCATTCAGGCGCGACAGGGCGCGCTCGGCGGCGTAGCGGCCGATGGCTTCCGGGCTCGACATCTTGGCGGCGTCGCGCACGGACGAATACCAGTCGTCGCGCTGCATCTTCGCGCCCTTGCCGGCGATGGGTGCCACGGACAGCGTATGCCGCGAAAACGGGTAGCCGCCGATGAAGCCGCGCGAATTGGCGGACACAAAATGCGATTGCTGCACGTGCACGCTGGCGCCCTCGCTGTTCGTGATGCGCGGATCGACGGCAAACGCGGCCGCCTCGGCCCGCTGGGCCAGTGCGACGGCTTCCTCGGCGGAAATGAGCCAGGGATAAAACAGCTGCAAATCGCGGGGAGACATTTCCAGCATGTCGGCGTCGGCCAGCCCCGCGCAATCGTCCTCGGCCGTGAAGCGCGCGATATTGTAGGCGGCGTCCACCGTGGCGCGCAGGGCGGCAGGGGAAAAATCGGAGGTGCTGGCATTGCCGCGTTTCTTGCCGACAAACACGGTCACGCCCATGCCCTTGTCCTTGTTTTGCTCGATCGTCTCGATCTTGCCTTTTCGTACAGAAACGGACAGGCCGCCGCCTTCGCTGACTTCGACGGCAGCGTCGGTGCCGCCCGCTTCCCGCGCAAAAGACAACACATCACGGGCTAGTTGCTGCAATTGCTCTTGACTATGGGTAAATACGGAGTCGTTCATGCGCTGTTTTCTTCGGAAAGCCGCTAAAAAGGTTATCATAGCAGTCGTTTACAGTTTACAGGTGCGGCCTACGCGGCCAATCCCGCCTTATCATGCCAAATCCAAACCGGGGAGCTTGCGGCTTCCAATCCACCGAATTCGAACAGGAATATGAACGTCCATCGAAGTCGGAACTCAAGCGCCAGATGACCGTCCTGCAAAAGCTGGGCGAAGAACTCGTCAATGAAGCACGTGACCGCGTCAAGCGCGTCCCGATGCCGGAAGACGTGCGCGACGCCATTCTCGAATGCCAGCAGATCAAGGATCACGAAGGCCGCCGCCGCCAGCTGCAATACGTGGGCAAGAAAATGCGTACCCTGGATGAAGAAGAAGTTGCCGCCATCCAACGCACCATCGATAGCTGGAAAGGCTTGTCGAAAGCCGACACGGCCAATATGCACGCGATGGAACGCCGCCGCGACAAGCTGTTGACGGATGACAAAGCGCTGACCGTCTTGCTGTCGGAAAACCCGGAACTGGACGTACAGCACCTGCGCACCCTGATCCGCAATGCCCGCAAGGAGCAAGCCGAGAACAAGCCGCCGAAAGCCTACCGCGAAATCTTCCAGATCTTGAAAGAGATCGCCAAGAAGAACAACAGCGGCAAGAAAGATGCCGATGAAGATGGCGCAGAAGCGGAAGACGACGAGTAATTCGCCGTCCGAAACGCAAAGATGGACAAAAAACCGGGATAATCCCGGTTTTATTGTTTTTACGCCACTCCAGACTTTATAGGTGACCGATGTCCACCACTCTCGAAGACGAATTGATTATCGGCCTCGTGTCGATCTCCGACCGCGCCAGCGGCGGCGTGTATGAAGACCTGGGCATCCCCGCCCTGGAAAGCTGGCTGTCCGCCGCCATCCGCACGCCGTTCCGCCTGGAAAAGCGCCTGATCCCCGACGAGCGCTCGCAAATTGAAAACACCCTGATCGACATGGTCGACCTGAACCACTGCCATCTGATCCTGACGACGGGCGGCACGGGTCCCGCGCGGCGCGACGTCACGCCGGACGCCACGCTCAGCGTGGGCACCAAGGAAATGCCCGGTTTCGGCGAACAGATGCGCCAGATCAGCCTGCAATTCGTGCCGACGGCGATCCTGTCGCGCCAGGTAGCCGTGATCCGCGAGACGCCCGAGCGCGCTTGCCTGATCATGAACTTGCCGGGCCAGCCGAAAGCCATCAAGGAAACCCTGGAAGGCTTGAAGGATGTTGATGGAAATCAATTGGTGAATGGTATCTTTGCCGCCGTCCCCTATTGCATCGACCTCATCGGTGGCCCCTACATGGAAACCGACCCGGCCATCTGCAAGGCCTTCCGTCCCAAATCGGCGCTGCGTCCGGCGCAACCATTACCAGAGGAAAATACATGAGCACCTTGCTGGAAACCATAGAACTCGACAGTGCACCGAACCCCACCGTCTCCATCATCTGGATGCACGGCCTGGGCGCCGACGGCAACGACTTCGTGCCCCTGGTGAAAGAACTCGACCTGCGCGGCTGCCCCGCCATCCGCTTCATCTTCCCCAGCGCCGGCACCATGCCCGTCACCATCAACAACGGCTATGTGATGCGCGCCTGGTACGACATCCTCGTGAACGACCTCGTGCGCCGCGAAGACGAAGGCGGCCTGCGCGCCTCGCAGGCACAGATCGAAGCGCTGATCGCGCGCGAAAAAGCGCGCGGCATCCCCGCCAGCCGCATCATCCTGGCCGGCTTCTCGCAAGGCTGCGCCATGACCTTGCAAACGGGCTTGCGCCACACGGAACCGCTGGCTGGCCTGATGTGCCTGTCCGGCTACCTGCCCCTGGCCGACAAGACGGCTCTTGAACGCACGCCGGCGAGCCTGCAGACGCCGATCTTCATGGCGCATGGCACGGCCGACCCCGTGGTACCGATCGGCCGCGCACAGCAGTCGCGCGACTTGCTCACCGGCATGGGTTACAAAGTGGAATGGCACGAATACATGATGCAGCACTCGCTGTGCCAGGAAGAGATCGACGCCATCGGCGCGTGGCTGAAAAAAGTATTGGCTTAAAATAAAACAGGCGCGGTGTGCGCCGCGCCTGTTGTCAAACGGAACGCCGGGAACGATCAGTTCGCCGGCGTTTTTTCATGCCATATTTTCAGCATGTCGGCCGACGCTTCCGAGCGGATGCCATTGTCCGTCAGCACCGATTCCGTCGCGGCCAGCATCTCCTTGCGGGGCACAACGACCATTTCCGCATCGCGCTGCTGGAAGCGGAATGTCAGCAATTCATCGGTCTGGTCACGCAGCAAGGCCACCAGGTGCGCCAGGCTGCGCACGCGCACGCCATTGACGGAATCGACGACCGAAAAGAAACGCGTACTGTAGCCATTCATCAGCTTGTGCGGGAAGAACGGCGCGGCAATCACCACCAGCTCTTCGCGCTCGCTGTCGGGCGCATCGCCGCGCCGCGTCGCCAGCGGATTGCCGGCAAACGCCATGCCGCCCAGCATTGCCGGGTTGCTATTTGGCGCGGCCATGAATTCCGTGCTGGCGCGCGAAAACACCATCGGGCCGAAGATGAAATAGGACGGATAATTGCCCTGCAGGCCGCTGATGAGCATCGGGTGCGCCGCCGAGACGGGCACCTTGATTTTCAGGGACGCGCCCTGGCGCACCACCGTCAACGGCAATTCGCCGTCTTTCGCCAGTTGCTGCACCCGGTACTGGAAGCGCACGCGGCTGTTGGCATTCAGCTTGACCATGCCCTGGTTGTCGATGGGAAAATCGCCGATATGCGTGATGACATCCCACTCCTTGAGCGGATAGGCGGCATCCTTGCTGGCCGGCGTCATCACGACGGCGCCCTCGACTCCCTTGGCCAGTTTCAAATACGTGCGCAGCGCGGGATTTTCCAGCGTTTGCGTCACGTCGCGCATGGCCGGCTTGCCCTTGGGCGCGCCGCTTTCCTGGTCGCGCAGGAACAGCTCGATTTCCTCGTTGGGGATGATGTAGCCGATGTTTTGCGCATTGAGCATGCCGGCAAAGGCCAGGCCGATCATCTTCTCGCCGGCAATCACGGGGCCGCCGCTATTGCCCGGGTTGATGGCCGCATCGATCTGGATGCGCAGGCCGGAGACGGGAAAGTTGTAGCGCACGAATTCGATGCGCGAGACGATGCCCTTGGTGATCGACAGCGAGGTGCCGCCCGTCGGATAGCCATACGCCAGCACGGCATCGCGCACGTCCGGCAAGACGTTGGCGCGCGGCACCGCCTTGTGGCTGGCGAAAAAACTGTCGTCGTCGATCTTCAGCAAGGCCAGGTCCATGCCGCGCGAGATGGCCAGCACGGTCGCCGGTATCTTGTCGCCCGCGCCATTGGCCTGGATCTGCACCTGGCTGGCATAGCCGACCACGTGCGCATTGGTGAGGATGCGGCGCCCTTCGATGACGACGCCCGAGCCCGTCACCTCTTGCGGCGCGGCCTTGCTCCAGGGTTTATACGGGTCCGGCCCGCGCAAGGTGGAAAACACCTTGACGACGGAATTCTCCAGTGCCGAAGCGCTGGCGGTGGTCTCGGCGGCAAGCGCCCGCAGCGTCATCAAGGGGGAAAAAGAAAGGGCCAACGCCAGGAAGGCGCGGCCCATCAGGGTGATGCACGGACGAGTTTTCATTGAGCTAGTGGGCAATGGAAGGGAAGTAAAATTATATATTGAATAATTGCAACTTCATTACATTTTGTCCATCTTTGCCCGAAGAACTCTTCTAATCAGGCGGGCATGGGCGGCACGCCCAAGGCCGGCACCGCCGTCTGCGCGCCATTCATCACCATGGCCAGGAAGGTGTAATAGCCATTGATGCCCATCAAGTCAACCACGCCCTGTTCGCCGAACAGGGCCAGCGCCCGCGCATACGTCGCGTCGCTGACGCGCTTGTTCTGCTGCAGCTCGATACAGAAGTCATGCACGGCTTGCTCATCGTCTTTCAAGGCAAGGGGCAGGCGCCGCGCGGCGATGGCGTCCACGGCCGCTTGCGCGATACCGTTCTGTACCGCCAGCGGCGCGTGGATGGCCCACTCCACCTGCTGATCCCACTGGCGCGCCGTCACCAGGATGGCCAGCTCCGACAGGCGCGTGCCGATGGCGCTGCGGTAGCGCAAGTATTCGCCCATGCGCTGCGCCGTTTCCATCAGCTCGGGACTGCGGATCAGCGGCACGAAGGGACCGTACAGGGCACCGCGCGGGCCGTCGATGATGGCTTGCGCGGCGGCGCGCTGCTGCGGATCCAGCCGGTCCAGCGGCAGCGGCGGCAAACGGTCGATATCGCTACCGGCCATCAGGCAGTCCAGGCGACGACGTCCTGCTGCTGTTCGCCGAGGCCGGCGATGCCCAGGCGCAGGCTGTCGCCTTTTTTGAGGAAGCGCTGCGGCTTGCGGCCCTGGCCCACGCCCGGCGGCGTGCCCGTGGCGATCACGTCGCCCGGTTCCAGGGTCATGAATTGCGACAGGTAGCTGACGATCTGCGCCACCGTGAAAATCATGGTTTGCGTATTGCCAGTCTGCATGCGCTTGCCGTTGACTTCCAGGTACAGGTCCAGGTCCTGCTCGTCGATGACTTCATCGCGCGTCACCAGCCACGGGCCGACAGGGCCGAAGGTGTCGCAGCCCTTGCCTTTGTCCCACTGGCCGCCCCGCTCCAGCTGGAACGAGCGCTCGGAAATATCGTTGACGACGCAATAGCCGGCCACGTATTTCAGCGCATCCGCTTCGCTCACGTACTGTGCGCGCGTGCCGATGATCACGCCCAGCTCCACTTCCCAGTCCGTCTTTTTCGAGCCTTTCGGCAGCACGACATTGTCGTCCGGACCGTTCAGGCAAGTAATGGCTTTCATGAACACGATCGGTTCGGCCGGGATCGGCATGCCCGATTCGGCCGCGTGGTCCGCGTAGTTCAGACCGATGCCGATGAACTTGCCGACCTTGGCCACCGGCACGCCGAAGCGCGGATTGCCGCGCACCAGGGGCAAGGTCTTTTCGTCGAGCTTGGCCAGCTTGCGCAGGGCCTTGTCGGACAGTTGCGCGCCGTCAATATCGGCAATCACGCCGGACAGGTCGCGCAGTTTGCCTTCTTCATCGATCAGGCCCGGTTTTTCCTTGCCTGGACGTCCATAACGAACGAGTTTCATAGTCTTCCTTGGAGTTGATCATTGCCGCTGTGCAGGCTGCCATTTTACCGGATGGCCCGGCACGCCTGTAGCGGTTGATGAAAAACATCGCAAGTCCCGGCAGTTGCAAGGCCGCCAGCACGCCAAACGCCGCCTGGTACGCCTGCGGCGGGTACTGCTGCTGGCTGTTCAGGGGCCAGCAGCCGAGGATCAGACCAAAGCCCGCCTGCACCAGGAAGGCGCCCGTAAAAATGAGCAAATTCAAACAGGTGGCCGCCCTGCCCGTCAGGCTGGCGGGCATGCTTTGCGCGACGATCGCGTACTCGAGGCCCGTCACCGTGCCCAGCAAGGTAAACAGCACGGACAGCAAAGGCAGGCTGGGCACCACATTGCACGCCATCGCTACTTGCACGGCGACAAACAGGACGATGCCGGCGCCCGCCACTTGCATGGGTGCAATGCCACGCCGCCCAGCCCATTCCGTCAGCATGCCCATGCCGATGGCGCCGAAGATGACGGCCGCCATGCCCAGGTACAACAAATACGCCACGTTGTCATCGGACAAGCCGCCCACGTCGGCCAGCCAGCGCCCCACCCACAAGCCTTGCACGCCAAAGAACACCGTGTGCGGCAGCAGGATCAGCGCGATGGTGCGGCGAAAGCCGGGATCGCGGTACACGCTCCAGACGCTGACCTTGCTCACCTTGTGCATGCCTGCGGCAGGCGCGGGCATGGCCGGCGACAGCAGGCGGATCAGCAAGCCGATGGCCAGCGCCGCCAGCGCCAGGCCCAGGAACACGCCGCGCCAGTCCGTGTAGTGCAGGGCCAGCTTGACGGGCATGGTGGCCGTGGCCGCGCCCAGGCCGCCCACGGCGATCAGGTAGCCGTGCACGGAGGGCAGGCGCGACGGCGCGATGGCGCACGAGATCGCTTTCACGGCGGCCATGAAACAGCCGCCCAGCCCGGCGCCCATGATGGCGCGCGCCCACATCAGCTCGGTAAAGCTGTGGCCCCGGCTGAACAGCCACACGCCCAGGGCCGCCAGCGCCAGCAACCACAGTTGCACCGTGCGGGGGCCGTAACGGTCCAGCGCCATGCCGACTGGCAATTGCACCAGCGCAAAGGCGAGAAAAAAGGCGCTGGTCAGCAGGCCCAGCTGGGCTGGCGTCAGGGCGATGGCGCCCAGCAATTCGGCCGTCAGCACGGCATTGACGCCGCGCAGCAGGCACGACAGGTAATGCCCGAGCGCGAACGGCAGGAACACCAGGCAAAACACGGCCACGCCGGAGCGGGCGGGCGCACCGGCGGCATGCATGCTCAGGCAGCCTGCGCCAGGCGGATGATTTTGTGCGGCAGCTGCGGCACAGGCTCATCCGTCTCGAAGAAGAATTTATCATGGCCGAACGCGGGCTTCAAATCGTCCATCCACGTCGCTTCCGCATCGAACTTCGCATAAAACGGCCGGCGCACCCAGTCCGGGTTGCGCGCCTGCAAAAATTGCAGGGCAAACAGTTTTTCGCCATTGATGGTGACGATGCCGTCGATGACGACCTTGCCGGGGAAGGCGCTCATGGACGGTCCCCGCACCGTGCGCGACAGGCCCGACACCATCTGATAGGCGGCCTGGAAAATCTCGTGCGCCTTCGCCAGGGGCAACTCGAAATAGCCGCGCGGGCCCGTGTCCCGTTCGACAAACATGTAGTACGGAATCGCCCCCAGGCGCGTGCCCGTCTGCCACAGCTCGGCCCAGCTTGCCGGGTCTTCGTTGATATGGCGGATCAGCGGACCCTGCATGCGCAAGGTGGCGCCCGTGGAAACGATGCGTTTCACGGCTTGCTGCGCGATATCCTGGCGCAACTCGACGGCATGGCTGTAATGCCCCATCACGGCCAGGTTCTTGCCCGCCTTGACGATGCGCTCGAACAGGCGCATCAAGTCATCCGCATCGCGGTCCGAGACAAAGCGCTGCGGCCAATACGCCACCGCCTTGGTGCCGATGCGAATGTTCTGGATGTGTTCCAGGCCTGGCGCCAGCAGCGGCTCCAGGTAGGAGGCCAATTGCCGCGTGTTCATGATCATCGGATCGCCGCCCGTGATCAGCACGTCCGTCACTTCCGGATGCAGTGTCAGGTAGGCGGCCAGCTCGTTCGATTCGCGCGCATCGAACTTCATGTCGTCCATGCCGACGAACTGGGGCCAGCGGAAACAGAAAGTGCAATACGCGTGGCACGTCTGGCCGGCGCTGGGGAAAAACAGCACCGTCTGCGCATATTTATGCTGCAGGCCGCGCACGGGCGCATCGTTGACCCGCGGCACGTTATGCGTCATCTGCCCCGCCGGATGGGGATTCATTCCCAGGCGCAAGCCATGCACATAGGCATCGATGGCGGCCTTGTCCTGCTTGACCAGCACCAAGTCGCGCAGATGCGCGTACTGCTCGGGCGGCAGCATGTCGCGGTGGGGAAAGACGAGGCGGTAGATGGGGTCGTCAGGGATGTTGTTCCAGTCGATCAGCTGATCGAGCACATATTCATTGGTGCGAAACGGCAAGACGTGCGAGACCACTTGCACGGCTTCGCGCTGCTCTTCGGGCAGCCATTCCCACTGCCGCGCTTGCTGAATGGTTTGCCGTGTATACGGCTTGAACTTGGGTGAAAACGGCTCGGTAATGAGTGCGGACACGATCGGCTCCTTGCCTGTAAATAGCGATAACTTTCATGAAATCGGCCCATATCGGCCAATTCCAGCCTCTTTCTCCCCCATGCCAGATCACCTCGGCATGCTGTGAAAGTCATCATAGTTCTTGCCGTTCGGAATCAAATTGCCACACATCAACAAGTCTCCCGATACGTTGCACGCTGCCTACAAGCAACACCTTAGTTTGTTCCATCGCAACTTGAGGGCGACTTCGGCGACGTAAATTACGACTTGGCAACACATCCCTCGATATCACAAGGAGCTTTCATGAAACGCTTATTCACGGGTAGCCTGCTGTGCCTTGCATTTGCCGGCGGCAGCGTCAGTGCCGCGGTCGAACCAACGGAGAAAGACGCCATCGCCATGGCCGAACGGGGCGCCGCCTTCATGAAGGCGCATGGCAAGGAAGAAATGATGAAGAAAATCACGGCGAAAGACCCGGACTTCGTGCAGGGCTCGCTGTATGTGGACATGCGCGACATCAAGACGGGCATCGTGCTGGCCCACCCCATCAATCCTTCCATCGTGGGCAAGGATTTGACGGATGTGCCGGATGCGAATGGCAAGAAATATCGGCGTGAAATCATTGAACTAGCGCAAAAGCAGGGCAAGGGCTGGGTCGATTACCAGTACAAGAATCCCACCAGCGGCAAGATCGAACCGAAGACCACGTACATTCTGCGCGTCAACGATGTGGTGCTGGAAGCGGGTATCTACAAAAAATAAGGCAAGGGCGGCGCGCAGGAACGCCGCGCGCCGCCTGCGGTTTGAACAGCCATAGCCAGGAGTCAAGCATGCTCAATCAATTACGCATCGGACCAAAATTATTGCTGGCGCCCACCCTGGTCTTGCTGCTGCTGATACTCAGCTCGACCGGCGCCTGGTATGGCATGGTGCGGCAAAATGCCTCGCTGGAAAACATGGTGCTGGTGCGCATCGCGCATTTGAAGGCAGCCGCCGACGTACTGGGCGAGGCCAGGCATGTGCATGGCAATATGTACCAGTTGCTGTCGTGGACCAATGGCAGCTTTGCCAAGGTCCGCCTCGATGCGCTGGAAAAACAGATCAAGGCGCGCCATGCGGCCATCGGCACCCAGCTGACCACGCTGCGCTCCACGGCCACGGGGGCCGAGCGCGCCCTGGTCGATGCGGCCATCACGGCCCTGGCCGGCTATCGCAAGGCCGTGCTGGAAACCATGGAAATGGCGCAGATGGACCAGTCGATCGCCACCAATTCCATGCTCAAGGCGGAAACGCAATTCGTCCAGTTCAATACCCAACTGGCGCAACTGTCTGCCCTGGAAACAAAGCTCAGCAGCCAGGCCCATGCGACGGCCAGCGCCGAGTTCCGCAGCCTGGGCTGGAGCCTGCTGCTGACGGTCCTGCTGTCGATCCTCGTTTCCATCGTCGTGACCATGCTGGTGCGCCGCGCCATGCTGGCGGAAATCCGCGGCATTGCCGACGCCGTGCAAGACCTGGCGGCCGGCAAGCTGATGGCCGGCGCACCGAAGCAAGGCAATGACGAAATCGCCGCCACGTCGCGCGTGCTGGACCAGACCATCGCCCACCTGAACCAGACCTTGCGCACCATCATGGGCGCCGTGCAATCGATCGACACGGCCTCGCGCGAAATTGCCACCGGGAATCTGGACCTGTCGGCGCGCACGGAAATGCAAGCCAGTTCGCTGGAAGAAACATCGAGCGCCATGGAAACCTTGACGGAAGCTGTCAACAACAATGCGGACAACGCCCAGCTGGCCTGCGAGCTGGCGGGACAAGCCTCCACCCTGGCCGTGCAAGGGGGACAATCGATGCAGCAAGCGGTGGCGACGATGGCGACGATACGGGCCAATTCGCGCCAGATCGTGGATATTATCGGCGTGATCGACGGCATTTCCTTCCAGACCAATATCCTCGCGCTGAACGCGGCGGTGGAGGCGGCGCGCGCGGGCGAACAGGGCCGCGGCTTTGCCGTGGTGGCGTCGGAAGTACGCACCCTGGCGCAGCGCTCGGCGCAGGCGGCCAGGGAAATCAAGACCCTGATCGCCACCTCCGTCACCACCATCGATGGCGGCAGCGTGGCCGTGCAGCAAGCGGGCGACAGCATGGGTGCCATCGTGGCCTCGGTGCAGCAAGTTAACGAGATCATCCAGCGCGTGAAAGAGGCCAGCGCCGAGCAAGCGTCGGGCATCACGGAAGTGAACCAGGCCGTCGCGCAGATGGATGACGTCACCCAGCAAAACGCGGCCCTGGTGGAGCAGGCGGCGGCAGCGGCGGCCAGCCTGCAGGATCAGGCCGTCAAACTGTCGGCGGCGGTCAGCGTCTTTACCCTGGATCAAGCCGCGCCGGCGACACCGGCAGGCCTGGACGACGACGCCTTTCAAGACCCCGCCAGGATGCCCGCCCAGGACCGGCGCGCACTGCACAGTCCGCTGCGCGGCATGCCCGGCATGCGTGGCGCGAAGGATACGCCCCAGCGCCGGCGCGGCTAGATGCACGATTAAATGACCGGCGCGCGCATGGGCTTGCTCAGGTAACGCGAGCCTGCCAGCACGAAGCGCCACGGCGTGTCCATTGCCCTGGAAATGCCGATGCGCGGCCCCGCCTGTACGACAACCTCTTCCTCGCGCGCCAGCAGCATGAACGGCGGCGCGTCCAGCGCCAGCCGGTTCTGCCTATGCGTGACACCGAGCGCCTGGCACACCTTGCCCGGCCCCGAACACAGCAGCCGCGCATCCTCGACGCCGCGCCGCTCGCGCATGGTATCGATGCCCGCCAGCGGTTCGATAGCACGGATCAGCACGCCAGCCCCATGCCCCGCTTCGCGGCACACGAAGTTCAGGCACCAGTGGATGCCGTACGAGCGGTAGACATAGGCGTGCGCGGGCGGGCCGAACATGGCCGCATTGCGCGGCGTCATGCCGCCATACGTGTGCGAGGCCGGGTCCAGCCGGTCATACGCTTCCGTTTCCACGATGCGCCCGCCCACGCCGTCGACCAGCACGGTCACGCCGATCAGCTGGCGTGCCACGCTGCTGGAATCGTCCGCAAAATCGATACCCGCGAGGATTTTTTTCATCCGGCAATTGTAATGCCACGCTGTCTGCGTACGCCTAGTCTCGCCTTGAAAACAAATAAAAATTAGTATTTTTATCATGAATATCGGGATGGACAGCGTCGTAAAATACGGAAAATAGCGAATGGAGCGGGCCAAAACGGGGATTTTTCCAGAATAGTTTGCACAGATGAACTATTGCCGCGCATAAACAGCGATAATCGTCGGCACCGCGCCGGGCGCCCACGAGGCGGATGGCGGCAGCGCAACAAGATAACAACCAGGCAAGACAATGATGACGAGAGCGGCAGCGCAAAAGCAGGTAGTGCAGGAAGATCCGGTTGACGCCTTGATGCGTTCCATCCGTATCCCGCCGCGTCCCAGCCTGCTGGTCGACCTGCAGCGCGAACTGGCCGAACAGGACCCGTCGCCGCGCCGCATCGCGCGCATCATCGCCGACGACGTCGGCATGTCCGGCGCCCTGCTGAAACTGGCGAATTCGCCGTTCTATGGCGCCGCGCGCAAGGCCAAGTCCGTCGAACAAGGCATCAACTTTCTCGGCATCAACCAATGCAGCGCCATGATGACGGGCTTGCTGGCGCGCCAGGCGCTGGAAGCGGAAGGCGTGGAACTGACCAATTTCTGGGACGTATCGGCCAAGCGCGCGCGCGCCCTGGTATTTACCTCGCGCAAGCTGCGCATCGCCCCGCCCGATATCGCGCATACCTTCGGCCTGTTCTGCGACATCGGCGTGCCCCTGCTGATGAACCGCTTCCCCGACTACGTCAACACGTATGCGGCGGCGGCCAACGATGCGCACAACTGTTTTACAGCCCTGGAAGACGCGCGCCACCAGACCAACCACGCGGCCATCGGCTGCTTGCTGGCGCGCAACTGGGGCCTGTCCTCCGACGTTTCCTGGGCAATTTTGCACCACCACGACTACACGGTGCTGGCGGACCCGTCCACGGACGACGCCATCCGCTCGCTCGTCGCCCTGTCGCTGCTGGCCGAAAAGGGCATTCAGCGCTACCATGGCAACAGTACCTCGCTGGAATGGGACAAGGGCGGCGAACTTGCCTGCCAGCATCTTGGCCTGTCGCAGGAAGAAGCGGCCGACCTGCTCGACGAGCTGCACGAGATGTTCGACACCGACCATTGAGGTATCGGGCGGCCGCGTCCGCCTGTATGATCCATCCCGGCGCCCGGCAAAACCCTGGCGCCCGTTTCCGTTTGCCTGACCCGTATTCCTTAACCTGTTGATCGCCATGCCCAAAAATAAGCGCCCTGTCCCCCGTAAATCCGCCAACACGCCTGAAGACAAGGATGAGTCCGTCACACGCATGCTGTGCACGATGGCCCTGAACCTGGCGGAGCAGGAAGACAGCGAATCGCAGGGCACGGTGCTGGCCGAGCAAGCCGTCGAGTTCGGCCGCCTGATCCGCAAGGCCCTGAATCAAAAGAAGGATGAAATCCTGTACGACGCCATCGAGCGTTCCAAGTACGAGGACGTGGGTGCCTATCAGTATTTGCGCAGCCATATCGAGGAAGCGGCGTCCATTTCCGTGATCCGCCGCGAAAACGCCCCGGCGATGGAAATCAACGCCTTCGTCGTGCCCCTGCTGGTGCAAAGCACGGGCGGCCTGAAGGAAGCGGACAGCTTCCAGGACCAGGATGCATTCGAAGCGCTGGTGAAAAGTTTTCAGCAGGCAGAACTGGAAAGCGCCAAGGCCAAGGTGGTCCTGATGAGCCATGCCTACGACCTCGATGAAATCGACCGCATCACCTATAGCCATCTGCACGACATGGTGCGCGATGCCTATTCGTCGATGACGGACAAGAAGATCGTCGCCACGCCGGGCCTGGAAAGCAGCATCGTCGGCTGGAGCGAAACGGCCTTCGGCCCGCAGGACACGGCCGTCGAACTGCGCTTCCTGCTGGGCTTTGCCTTGAAACGCGTGGACGATCCGTTCTATGCGGAACCGAAGGACGAAGCGGCGCTCGACGCCTGGTTCGATGCGCGCATGGCCCGCTACCAGCAATGGACGACGGAAGTGGGCGACCTGCTGAAACGCTGCCTGGCGCCGGCCGGCAGTGCCCTGGAAGTGAGTTTTCTGTACCAGGATCTGTTCCACGGTGGCAAGGAACAAGGCATGAGCGAGTATGCGATGCTGCAGATGATGTCCGGCATCAACCATGCATTGGCGGAAAACAACGTGGATGCGGGCGACGTCTCGGTGGTCGTCGGCCCGGCCGATGAACATGGCGAAATGCTGCTGCGCGTCAACGTCAGCACGGCGGACGGCGCCCTGCTGCACAGCGCCGACAAGCCGCTGGACCTGGCCGCCGACCTGCAGGACGAAGTCGACGACATCTGCGACGCGCTGGCCACCATCGGCGTCACCCACTTGTCCGTGGCGCTGAAATTCGATGCCAAGGGGCAGCCGGTGGAAGCGCAGGCTTATATAGCAAGTTAAAACCATGCGGTCTGTATGCCGCCAGGTTTTTTCACATTTCAATTTACACACTGAGTTGTGCGAAAGGCACGTTCTTCAATTCAATATCAGTCACCCTCCGGCCATCTCAAGAAAAAATTAGGGTTGTGATATTTACCTTGCGTTTTTTCAAGATGGCCCCCTACCTTACATAAAGGAACTGCGTTAAATTGTGAAAGCTCAGCGCAGCGGGTCAAGTGAAGATTCTGGCCACACCATCTTCAACCATCTTCACGAATACGTAACAAACAGCAATATCTTTGCTCAGATCCACCGCCTTCCTTCCAAATTCCCCTCCATCAGTTCGCCCTTGTTACTCGCGTAATTTGACGCCAGCAAAATGTTCCCCTCCTACAATAGCGCAACATATTGATTCAGCGCAGTTACAACGCCAGCAATCATTGATCTATCCACCTAATTATGTACCTGATGATCTACATCAAACCTTGCCCAACTATCGCCAGAATTACCAATTTAAGAATGTAACAATTAAACTACTCAATAACTTTTTCACTTCAAATAATCATGCGTATAAAATATATTTTAAGAAAAATCGTGGCCGCCGTCAGGGCATCAATCTCTACAGCGAATGGACAGAAATGGGCAAGACGAGGAATCGTCCTATTTTTAGTACCATCCATACTTCTGTTGTTACCACTATTGGCACCTATTGCAGTTGACTACACCATCGTTATCTTCCAATTAAAAATCTACTTTATTGTATTGGCGGTCATAACCACATACAGCAAAGTGCCAAGGTTCCGCAATGCTGCACAGATGCTAATCCACAAACTTCGAATAATTGATCAGGACTTAAACAAGCCACAGCGCCTCTATCGAAATATTGTTGTTCTTGGCGTTACAGTTACACTACTCGGCTACTTAGGTGCCGGCCATTGGTTACCATATCTATGGTGGACCTTTGTCGTCTATTGTATTTACGTCGCCGTGCTTGATGGGCTGCGTTGGTATCAGGCTCTTTCTGCGCATACGCTCGGAAAAGCGTCTATCACCGTTATCTTCGCTGCTACGAGCACACTCGCCTATGCAATGGCACGTCAAGAAATTGCTATCGCAATCCATGTAGTACCAACAAATTTCACCCATACAAGCCTATTAATGGCAATTTTTACCATACCCTTCCTTATCGTATTTTCCGGCGGCTTGATATACGCGACCAGCATGGTAGCATCAGCGATTATTATTCCGGTCCTGTTCATGGCTCGGAGCGCGCCGAAGGGAATGAAAGCATGGTTATTGGCCGAAACTATCCAGGATAGTTCGATGAAATATGTTATGACAACCAAAATCTTCCAAGTCTTCTTCTATGGGATACTTGGTTTAATTCTTTGGCAACAGGGACGTCCTGCCATGTTACATTATGAAACTGAAATTCAAAAATGGCTTCCTGCTGCCGTGTACAACTTTGATATGTACCCCGGGAAGGAATGTGCACTCAAGCCTGGTGAGAAACTAGCACCTTTAGGCGATGCAAAATTTTTAGTAGCAAAGCGACTCGAAAATGGAGATATAAAATTCTCGCCTCCGATGAAGTGCGACGATCTTCCCGTGCACTAAACCTACTTTCCGCAACTAATGCACTTCCATTTTTCCGAGCTTCGAAACATTAAGTGCAAGATATAAATCCAATAATTTCAAAAAACAGTCTAACCAATATAAGTAAAATTAGCCCATTATCTCCATGCATTTTGGTCGCCGGATAACGTTATTATCAATAGCATCGACACAGAAACGAGAACTGGCGATTCGCGAAAGAAAATATAATTTATAGTGCAATAGTGATTTGCATCTGTTGGCTACCTTCCTTAATTATTCTTAATTCCCCCCTACAAAGAGCACAGTATTTCATACTTACTCACGCAAAGTCCGCCACAAAGCCAATTTACTGGAATATTGCAAAGTATAGGCGGGGCTGCTCGATGGCAAGCTGACGATGCGGTAACGCTGCGCGTGCTCGCCCAGCACTTTGACGCCCAGCTTGGCGGCCGTGCCGCCGTTGAAGGCGATCGTGTGCAGCTGCGGCAGGCTGGCGGCCAGGGCGACGAGGTCGTTGTCGTCGCGGCAGCGGATATTGCTGTCCAGGCTGCCCGCGCGCTGCGCCTGCGCCACCACGTCCCACAGGCCCACGCCGTGCGCCAGCAAGCTGGCCAAACGCTCTTCATAGGGCAGGCTCTTCAACTCCACGCCCAGCACCTCGCCCAGCAGCATCCAGAACTTGTTTTGCGGATGCGCATAGTACTGACTGTGCGCCAGCGATTTTTCGCCGGGCAGGCTGCCCAGTATCAGCAAGCGCGTGCCGGCGTCGACGACGGGATCGAAACAGCGCTTGCGCGCATCGGCAGCATGGTCTGGCAGGAGAGCTGGGCTGTTCAAATCAGATATCCGGAAGGGAAGACGAAGGAGCATTTTACCCGGCCACGCGACGGTGTAGAATTCCCGCACACCCCTCCCTCTACAAGAGACGCCCATGCGCACCATCGACACCCTGCTGGCCCAGTATGGCGAAAGCCACCGCAACCACATCAATGAATGGGTGCACATCGTGTGCGTGCCGTTGATCGTTTTCAGTCTGCTGGGGCTGCTGTGGAGCGTGCATCCCAGCGTGGCGCTGCTCGGCAGTATTCTGGCCTTATACTATTACTATAAGCTGTCGCGTCCGTTTGCGGCGGGCATGCTGGCGATGCTGGCCGTCATGCTGGGCCTGCTGCTGCTCATGCCGCCGCTGACTATTTTGCCCACGTCGCTGGCGCTGTTCGTGCTGGCCTGGATAGGCCAGTTCATCGGCCACCAGATCGAAGGCAAGAAACCGTCGTTTTTCGACGATGTGCGCTTTTTGCTGGTGGGGCCGCTGTTCGTGCTGGGATTTTTGTACCGGCGCCTGCGGCTGGCGTATTGAGCGGCAGGTGGTCCCTTGGTCACGCGGGACCGGTAACAGATTTTTACTATTCGCAACTAGTTATCTGCGACAAGTGTCCTTATGATAAGTCATCATCTGCCGGTCGACGCAATCGGCAACCAACTTTTGTCCAAGGGAGTCCTACATGAAAGCACCAATTATTGCAGTGGCATTGCTGGCCACCCTGGCCGGCTGCGCCGTACAACCGAACTCGGCGAATGTCTACAACGCGCGCCAGGCGCAGAATGAACAATCGGTTCGCATGGGCACGGTTGAATCCGTGCGCCAGGTAACCATCGACAAGGGCGAAACGGGCACGGGCGTGCTGGCCGGCGCGGCGCTGGGCGGCGTGGCCGGCTCGACCGTCGGCGGCGGCAAGGGCGCCATCGCGGCCAGCATCCTCGGCGCGGTTGCCGGCGGCATGGCCGGCAAGAGCATCGAAGCGAATGCCTCGAACAAACCCGGCCTGGAAATCACGGTGCGCCTGGACAATGGCGACATGCGCGCCATCGTACAAGACGCGGACGAACTGTTCCGTCCGGGCGAGCGCGTGCGCCTGCTGTCGGACGGCCGCAAGACCCGCGTCACCCACTGATCTGCTTGCCGGCGCATGCGCTCAGCCGAATGCGCCGGCAGCGATGAGCAAAGTCGAGGGCGACATGCCCTCATGCAGCCAGACGGCAATCCATGTTGCCACGATGACATACACAAGCACGCTCCATATTTTGATCTGCAGTGAGGCTGGCATGGCGGTCTCCCTTCAAAGATGCAATTCAGAAAACATTTACTTGATATTAAAGTAAATATTTTCATAAATTCAACATTCTCCAGAAGCACTGCGCTGGCTCAATGCCGGTGTGTCTGCTGACCGCTCGTCGAGCAAGCCCGACCAGGGCTCGCCATCCCCGCGCGATGCCCGTATACTTGCGCGATGTCCTCTCCTCTCCTGTTCATCATTGCCTGCCTGATCTGGGGCTCCACCTTCTGGGCCATCACCTTGCAGCTGGGCGATGTCGCCCCCGCCGTGTCCGTGGTCTACCGCTTCGGCCTCGCTTCCGCCACCCTGTTTGCCTGGTGCGCGCTGCGCGGCGACCGCCTGCGCCTGCCCTGGCGCGCGCAAAAATGGATGCTGCTGCAGGGCCTGGCCTCGTTTGCCCTCAGCTATGTGTGCACGTATAGTTCGGAGCAATACCTCGTTTCCGCCCTCGTCAGCGTGCTGTTCGCGCTGATGGTGTTCTGGACGCCCTTGCTCAACCGCATCGCCTTCGGCACACCGATCACCTGGAGCACCTGCTGCGCGGCGTTTGTTGCCATCTGCGGTATCGTGCTGCTGTTTTACCAGTCCATCGGCGCGGCGCTGCACGATATTCTCGGCGGCGGCAATGGCCATTTTCTGCTCGGATTCTTGCTGGCCCTGGTGGCCACCGTGTCTAGCACGGTAGGCAATGCCCTCGTCATGAAAGTGCGCGAACAGTCCGGCAACGTGATGCTGACCATGGCGTGGACCATGCTATGGGGTAGCTTGATGGTGGCCGCCTGGGCCATCGCCACGGGCCAGTCCTGGCAATTGCCCACGCGCACGAGTTACTGGATGGGATTACTGTATCTGGCCATCTTCGGCTCGGTGATCGCCTTCAGCGCGTATTTCACTTTAATCGCGCGCATCGGCACGCAAAAGACCGTGTATATCGGCGTCGTCACGCCCGTCATTTCCGTGCTGCTGTCGGTCCAGTTCGAACATTACCGGCCCGCCCCCATCGAATGGGCAGGCATGGTCCTATGCCTGTCCAGCGTGGCCTGGGCCCTGACGTCGGGCGCGCGCAAGACGAGTAGCATTGCTTCCCTTTCCACCACTCCATCAACAAAGGCAACATGAGCACCTCTTCCTCCCTCGCCATCCGTCCCGCGACCGCATCCGACGTGGCTGCCATCTTTGGCATGATCCACGAACTGGCCGTGTTTGAAAAACTCGAACACATGATGATCGCCAAGGAATCCATGCTGCACGACAGCCTGTTCGGCAAGCACCCCGCGTGCGAAGCGCTGGTGGGCGAGGAAGACGGCACGGTCGTGACCTTCGCCCTGTTCTTCCACAATTTTTCCACCTTCCTGTGCCGCAAGGGGCTGTACCTGGAAGACCTGTATGTGAAGCAATCGGTGCGCGGCAAGGGCTATGGCAAGCAGATGCTCGTGGCGCTGGCGCAACTGGCCGTCGAACGCGATTGCGGTCGCTTCGAATGGTCGGTGCTGGACTGGAATGACAACGCGATCAACTTCTACAAGGGCATGGGCGCGGACGTGATGCCGGACTGGCGCATCTGCCGCGTGACTGGCGATGCCTTGACGCAATTGTCGGCAGGAACGCCGAAAGCGGCCTGATTGGAATTGTAGCGAAGGAACTGACAATGCAAGTTCCCAAAAAAATCCCCGCGGGCTAGCGGCACCGCGGGGGGAACCCATTGTCAAGTGGGAGGGGGAGAATGCAATCAACGGTTATCAATATAAACGCTACGACTGGTCACCGCGCCGACCTTTACATTTGCTTACCGGGCCTTACATTTTCCTTAAAGCCGACACCTAACTGTCCACCATTTGCCACAGTTTATTTCCGTGGTTCAATCAATGTGCCGTGCAAGCCGATATGTTGTTGCGCAACCCCACTGCCACCCTGCGCATTTTTATAGATTTGGTACACTGTCAGGCAGGCGATGCAGCCAGCAACCACGGCAAAAATGACCATGCGACGCTCCTTGAGTATGCTTGATGGAATCAGGGCTCGCGGCTGATGATGTCCAGGCGAGCAGGGAAAATTCAGTGTGGCATCTTCGACGTTGGGGGCATTGCGCAATGTCAAACGCGCCAATTTGACGGGGTCATGGCGTTTGATCTGACGCAAAGTGGCGGCATTCCGCTCACACAAAATGAACGCATCATTCCGCACCTGGGAGCCACATCATGAATGTCTCTGCCAAACCGCTCGTCATGAAAATCTACCGCGCCTACCTGCGTTCCCGCCTGGAACGTTACACGCGCGACTTGCAAGCCATCGCCGAACAGCGCGAAAACGACTTCCAGGCCGAACGCATCCTGCACCAGGCCGTCGTCTCGGTGCGCTCCAAACTGCACTCGCTGTAACCGTGATGCCGTCAGTGCTGCCGGCCGGCAACGGCCCAGCGTTCCACCAGCTCGAACAGGCCTTGCGTCAGCAGGGCCAGCACGGCTGCGGGGATCGCGCCGGCCAGCAGCATGTCGTTGTCGTTCAGGGCCAGGCCGATGGTGATGCGTTCGCCGTAGCCTCCCGCGCCGATGAAGGCGGCGATGGTGGCCGTGCCCACGCTCATCACGGCCGCCGTTTTCACGCCCGCCAGCATGACGGGCAAGGCCAGCGGCAAGTCCA
The DNA here is from genome assembly GCF_051380695.1 of Janthinobacterium goodfellowi. Taxonomy (NCBI): domain Bacteria; kingdom Pseudomonadati; phylum Pseudomonadota; class Betaproteobacteria; order Burkholderiales; family Oxalobacteraceae; genus Janthinobacterium; species Janthinobacterium goodfellowi. The sequence goes on from NZ_JBNYXN010000006.1 coordinate 65,425, forward strand.
CGTGCAGCAGGCGGTCGCGCCGGCTCATGCCCAGCGCCAGCGCCGCCATGCGCAAGCCTTGCGGCACCTGCAAGATGCCCGTGCACGTGTTGCGCACGATGGGCAGCAAGGCGTACACGAATAGCGCCACCAGCGCCGGCGCCAAGCCGATCATGCCCAGCACGGGTATCAATATCGCCAGCAGGGCCAGCGACGGCACCGTCTGCAGCACGCCGACGAAGGCCAGCACCGTTTGCCGCAGCGGCACCGAAAACGCCGCCAGCACGCCCAGCGGAATGCCGATCAGGCATGCCAGCGCCACCGACAGCAGCACCAGGGTCAGGTGCTGGCGCGTCAGGGTCCACAGATCGTCGCCGAGGATTTTATCAAGCAAGCCGCTGCGCGCGACCGCCGGTTTGTTCGCCCGCGTGCCTGACGCCAGCCACTGCCGCGCCACGCCGGCAAAGCTCTTGCCGTCGATTTCCACGGCCGCATTCATGGCGATCATGTCGGCCTCGCTGATGCGTCCCTGCAGCGCCTGCAAGGCTTGCCAGGCGGCGGGAAAGCGCTGCGGCACGTCGAGCCGGTACAGCAGCATGGCGTCGTAGCGGGGAAAGTACTGCTGCGTGTCGGCCAGCACGCGCAAGCCATACTGGCGGATCTTCGCGTCCGTCGAATAGATGTCGATCACGTCCACCTGGCGCTGCGCCAGCGCTTCATACGCAATGCCGTGATCGAGCCCGCGTGGGCGCTGCGGCAAGCCATAGCGCGCGGCCAGACCCGGCCAGCCATCGATCCTGCCGATGAATTCATGCGACAGGCCGAATTTCAAGGCCGGGTGCTGCGCCAGCTGCGCCAGGCTCGCGATGGATGTTTCATCGCCGCGCATGGCCAGCGCATACGTATTGTTAAAGCCCAGCGGCACGGCCACGCCCAGCCCCAGCGCGGCCAGCTCGCGCCGCATCTGGTCCAGCTCAATCGGTTTGTCGTGCTTGAGGATTTCGCTGGCGATCGTGCCCATGTATTCGGCATACATGTCGATGCTGCCCGCCTGCAGCGCAGCAAGCACGATGGCCGTGTTGCCCAGGCCCTGGCGGTGCTGCGCCCTGACGTGCGGCGCGGCGCTCTGCTGGATGATCTCGCCGAGAATATACGATTCCGTAAAGCGCTTCGAACCCACCTTCAGGGTACCGCCGTCCAGGGCGTGTGCGGGCGCGGCGACGCCGAAAACAAGCAGCAACAACAGGTAAACACAACGCACGCGGCGCTCCAGGACGGATGATCAATCCGGCAAGCTTACCACCGGCGCGCGCCAGACACCGCCATGCACCACGCCCGCGCACGGGTTCAGGCCCAGCGCATATGCCAGGTCGGCCGGGCGCGCGATGCGCCACAGGGCGAAATCGGCGCGCTTGCCCACTGCCAGGCTGCCCGTTTCATACTGCAAACCCAGCGCGCGCGCCGCGTGGCAGGTGGCACCGGCCAGCGCCTCCTGCGGCGTCAGGCGCCACAGCGTGCACGCCATGTTCATCGCCAGCAGCAATGACGTCATGGGCGAGGTGCCCGGATTGCAATCGGTGGACACGGCCATGGGCACGCCGGCCGCGCGCAAGGCCGCCACAGGCGGCGGCTGCGTCTCGCGCAAAAAGTAATACGCGCCCGGCAGCAGCACGGCCACCGTGCCGTGTTTTGCCATGGCGGCGATGCCCTCCTGCGACAGGAATTCCAAATGGTCGGCCGACAGGCCGCCATGGCGGGCCACCAGCGCCGCGCCGCCCAGGTCCGACAGCTGCTCCGCATGCAGTTTCACGGGCAGGCCCAGCGCCTGCGCCGCCTCGAATACCTTTTCGGTTTGCGCCGGCGTAAAGCCGATGCGTTCGCAAAAGGCGTCGACGGCATCAACCAGTCCATCGCTGGCCAACCGGGGCAGCATCTGGGCGCACAGCAGCTCGATATACGCATCGGGCTGGCCCGCGTATTCGGGTGGCAGCGCGTGCGCGCCGAGGAAGGTGGTGCGCACATTGACCGGCAGCTCTTGGCCGATGCGGCGCGCCACGCGCAGCATCTTCGCCTCGCTGTCCGCAGCCAGGCCGTAGCCGGACTTGATTTCCAGCGTGGTCACGCCTTCGGCCAGCAGCGCCAGCACGCGGGGCAGGCTTTGCCGCAGCAATTCGTCGTCGCTGGCCGCGCGCGTGGCGCGCACGGTGGACATGATGCCGCCGCCGGCACGGCTGATGTCTTCATAGCTGGCGCCATTCAGGCGCGCCTCGAATTCGTCGCTGCGGTTGCCCGCGTGGACGATGTGCGTATGGCAGTCGATCAGGCCGGGCGTCAGCCAGCAGCCCTGGCCATCGTGCAGCACCGCGCCGCTGGCCGGCAACTCGTCGCCGGGACCGAACCAGGCGATGCGGCCATCCTTGACGGCGATGGCCGCGTCGAGCAGTTCGCCGTAGCCGTGCTCCATCGTGGCCAGGTGGACGTTGTGGATGACCATGTCCCAGTCTTGCATCGTTTTTCTCTCCTAGATGAACAGGTCGACGCGGAACACGGCCGTGCGCTGCAAGGCGTCGAGACGCCATTCCTGCGCATCGTCGGCGTCCAGCAGCAGCGCGTCATGGCGGGCCAGCGCAAACTGCTGGTCGCTTGCGCGCACCAGCACGTGGCCTTCGCCGGCGACGAACAGCAGGGTGGCCGCGCTGCGCCGTACCAGCTTGCCCGGCGCCGTGATTTTTTCCAGCTGGTGACGGCAGCGGTCGCGCCGCGTCATCACATTGAAATCCGTCGTCGGTCCCTTGACCTGCGCCTCCACGGCCGCCTCGCCGGGAAACCACAGCATCGGTTGCGCCGCATTCAAGGTCACCTTGCGCGTGCCGTCAAGCGTCAGCTGCACGCTGTCGCCATCGACCAGCATCAGGCTGCGGTCGATGCCTGGAAAGCTGGAAAACGGCCCGCTGGCCGTGATCGTCGCCAGGCTGATACGCCAGTCAAAATCGTCGAAACCGGCGCCCGGGGGAGAAATGGCGATTTCCGTCGTGCTGCCGCCGCCATTCTTCCACGGCGCGGCGCGCAGGTATTCCTGCGGGATGAAGGTCGCCATCAGAGCGCCCTCAGTTGCGCCAGGGTGCGCTTGTAGGCGGTGGCGATGGCGTCCTGCGCCACGTGGCGCCCATCGCGCACCTGCCACTGGCCGCCGCACAGCACGTCGCGCACCAGCTTGTCGTTGCCGCAGAAGATAAAACTGCCCAGTACATCGGCGATGGCCACGCCGCACAGGTTCACATGCGCGTCGTCGAGCACCAGCACATCGGCGCGGCAACCTGGGGCCAGGGCACCGAGCTTGCGTCCGGACGCCTGCGCGCCCCCCTGCAAGGCCGCCTGCCACAGATAGTCGCCCACGTGGCGCTGCTCCGGCGTGGCGGCCACGTTGCGCTGCTGGCGCTGCAAGCGCTGGCCATATTCGAGCCAGCGCAATTCCTCCACCGGCGACTGCGACACATGGCTGTCGCTGCCGACGCCGAAGCGCCCGCCGGCGGCGATGAATTCGGCCAGCGGAAACAGGCCGTCGCCCAGGTTCGCCTCCGTCGTCGGGCACAGGCCCGCCACGGCGCCGCTGGCGGCCATCCGCGCCACCTCGTCAGGCTGCACATGCGTGGCGTGCACGAGGCACCAGCGCGCATCGACATCGACCTGGTCGTACAGATACTGCACTGGGCGCCGGCCGCTGTAATCCAGGCACTGACGCACCTCGCCCTGCTGCTCGGCGATATGGATGTGGATGGGCCGGCCCACGGGCAGCGCTTGCGCCACTTCGCGGATCTGCGCCACGCCGGCGGCGCGCAGCGAATGGGGAGCAAAGCCCACTTCCACCTGCCCGCCGCGCTGCGGCGCCAGCGCCTCGACGATGCGCAGGACATCGTCCGCACTGGTGCGGAAGCGCGCCTGCTCCGGCTTGAGCGGTTGCTCGCCGAAACCCGCATGGCTGTACAGCACGGGCAGCATGGTCATGCCGATGCCGCTGATGCGCGCCGCGGCCAGCACCCGTTCAGCCGTTTCGGCGGGACGCGCATACAGGTCGCCAGCCGCATCGCGCTGCAGGTAGTGAAATTCGCAGACGGACGTGTAGCCATGGCGCAGGCATTCGGCAAACAGCTGCGCGGCGATGCTTTCCATCTGTTCCGGCGTGATGCGGTGCGCGAAGCGGTACATCAGCTCGCGCCAGGTCCAGAAACTGTCCGCGACATGATTAACCTCGTCACCCGCAACCTCCGTCATGCCGCCCAGCGCGCGCTGGAAGGCATGCGAATGCAGGTTGACCATGCCGGGCAAGACATACTCGGCCACTTCCGCGCCGGGCGGCGGCGTGGCGCCCTCTTTGACGTGCGTCAAGTCGCCGGCCGCATCCCATTCCAGCAGCACGTCGCGGCGCCAGCCTTGCGGCAGTAGCGCGTGGCGCGCAAACAAACAGGTACTCAATGCGCCACCCATGCCATGGCCGCATCCATCATCTGGCGCAGCAGCGGCTGCACCCGGGCCGCCAGGTCAGGCCGGTAGCCGAATGGCGCCGATTCGTCCATGTACAGGCACTGGCACATCTCCAGCTGGATCGCATGCACGCGGCCTGCCGGTTGGCCGTAATGGCGCGTGATATGGCCGCCCTTGAAGCGGCCGTTGAGCGCCACGGTAAATGCATCCTGCGCGCGCGCGATATCGACCACGGCGGACGTCAGGCCCGCATCGCAGCTGGCGCCATCGGCCGTGCCGAAGTTCAGGTCGGGCAGCTTGCCGTCGAAGAAGCGCGGCACATGCGAGGCGATGGAATGGGCATCCCACAGCACCACGGCGCCATGCACGCGCAGCAGGCGGTCCAGTTCCGCGCGCAGCTGCGCATGATACGGCGCCCAGTAACGCTGCAATCGGCGCTGCACGTCGGCCGCATCGGGTTCCTTGCCGGCCAGGTACAGCGGCTCGCGGTGGAAGGTATCGTTGGGCAGCAAGCCCGTCGTATCCTGGCCCGGATACAGATTCGTGTCTTCCTGCGGGCGGTTCAAGTCGATGGCGTAGCGCGACCAGCGCGCCGACAGCACGGACGCGTCCATCTCCTGCAAAAAGCCGTACAGCTCGCGCAAATGCCAGTCCGTGTCGGCCTTGATGAGGGCCTGCGGCGTCATGCGCGCGGCGATATCGTCCGGTATGTCGGTGCCCACGTGGGGCATCGACACGAGCAGCGGGATGCTGCCTTCGTTGAAGCGGAAATCCATGCTTGTCTCCTTGCTCCCGCTCAAGCGTACAGCGGGGCGAACAAATTCTTGCAGGTGCTGCTCAATTCACCCTGCAGCACCATCTGCTTGGCCGCTTCGATATCGGGCGCGAAGAAGCGGTCGGCGTCGAAGAACGGCACCTTCTGGCGCAGCTGGTGGTGCACGTGCTCCAGGTGCGGCGAGGTTTTCAGCGGACGGTGGAAATCGATGCCCTGTGCGGCAGCGAGCAGCTCGATACCGACGATGACGGCCGTGTTGTGCGCCATGTCGTCCAGGCGGCGCCCGGCGAACGTGGCCATGCTCACGTGGTCTTCCTGGTTGGCGGAGGTGGGCAGGCTGTCGACGCTGGCCGGATGGGCGAGCGACTTGTTTTCCGACGCCAGCGCCGCGGCCGTCACGTGGGCGATCATGAAGCCGGAATTGACGCCCGGGTCGCGCACGAGAAACGGAGGCAGGCCGGACAGCGTCGCGTCGATCAGCAGCGCGATACGGCGCTCTGCCAGCGCGCCGATTTCGGCGATCGCCAGCGCCAGCGTGTCGGCGGCAAAGGCCACCGGTTCGGCATGGAAGTTCCCGCCCGAGACGATCTCCGCCTGCCCGTTGGGGCCATCCTGGAAAATCAGCGGATTGTCCGTGACCGCATTGGCTTCGATCAGCAGGGTGCGGCCCACATTGCCGATCAAATCGAGGCAGGCGCCCATGACTTGCGGCTGGCAGCGCAGGCTGTACGGGTCTTGCACGCGCTCGTCACCTTCCAGGTGCGAGGCGCGGATCGCGCTGTTGGCCACCAGCTGGCGGTACATCTGCGCCGCCAGGATTTGGCCCGGCTGTCCCCGCACGGCGTGCACGCGCGCGTCGAACGGCGAGTCGCTGCCCTTGGCCGCGTCGAGCGACAGCGCGCCCGTGACCATGGCCGCTTCCAGCAGGCGCTCGGCCATGAACAGGCCATGCAGCGCCAGCGCGTTCGACACCTGCGTGCCATTGATCAGGGCCAGGCCCTCTTTCGCCGCCAGCACGACGGGGGCGATGCCTGCCTGCGCCAGCGCCTCGGGCGCCGGCATCAATTCGCCGTTGACGCGCACGTCGCCCACGCCCAGCATGGCCAGGGTCATGTGCGACAGGGGCGCCAGATCGCCCGAGGCGCCGACGGAACCCTTGGCGGGAATGGCCGGCATGATGCCCGCGTTGTACAAAGCGATCAGGGTGTCGACGATCAGCGGGCGCACGCCGGAAAAGCCGCGCGCCAGGCTGCCGATCTTCATCAGCATGATCAGGCGCACGACGGCGTCCGACAGCAGCTCTCCCGTGCCGACGGAATGCGACAGGATCAGGTTGCGCTGCAATTGCTCCAGTTTTTCATCGGGGATGCGCGTCTTGGCGAGCAGGCCGAAGCCCGTGTTGATGCCGTAGGCCGCATCGCCCTTGGCGACGATGGCTTGCACGGCGGCGGCCGACGCCTCGATGACGGGATAGGCCTCGGCGGCGAGGATCAGTTTTGCGGGTGCGGCCCAGACGGCGCGCAGGTCGCCCAGGGTCATCGCGCCCGGCTTCAGGGTCCAACTTTTGGCGTGCTGTGTCATCTTCGCTTTCACTTCATCATGGGGAGAATCAGGCCGTTGCGCTTGGCGCAGGCGGCCGCAGTTTCATAGCCGGCATCGGCATGGCGCATCACGCCCGAGCCGCTGTCGTTGACCAGCACGCGGGCCAGGCGTTTCGCCGCCCCTTCCGTGCCGTCGGCCACGATGACCATGCCCGCATGCTGAGAATACCCCATTCCCACGCCGCCGCCATGGTGCAGCGAGACCCAGGTGGCGCCGCCGGCCGTGTTCAGCATGGCGTTCAGCAGCGGCCAGTCGGAGACGGCGTCGGTGCCGTCCTTCATGCTTTCCGTCTCGCGGTTCGGGCTGGCGACGGAACCCGTGTCCAAGTGGTCGCGGCCGATGACGATGGGCGCCTTCAGTTCGCCCGTGCGCACCATCTCGTTGACGGCCAGGCCGGCGATGTGGCGCTCGCCCAGTCCCAGCCAGCAGATGCGCGCCGGCAGGCCCTGGAAGGCGATGCGCTCGCGCGCCATGTCCAGCCAGTGGTGCACCTGCTTGTGGTGCGGGAACAGCTCCTTGATCTTCGCATCCGTTTTATAGATGTCTTCCGGGTCGCCCGACAGGGCCACCCAGCGGAACGGGCCACGTCCTTCGCAAAATTGCGGGCGGATGTAGGCGGGCACGAAGCCGGGGAAGTCGAAGGCGTTCTGCACGCCCTGGTCGAACGCCACCTGGCGGATGTTGTTGCCGTAATCGACCGTGTGCACGCCCATGGCGTGGAAATCGAGCATGGCCTGCACGTGGGCGGCGCAGGAATCGGCGGCGGCCACCGTCAGGCGCGCGTGGCGCTGCGGGTCTTGCTGCGCCGCCTTCCAGTCCGAGACGCTCCAGCCGCGCGGCAGGTAGCCGTTGACCAGGTCATGCGCGGACGTCTGGTCCGTCACCAGGTCGGGCACCAGGCCGCCCGCCTTGGCGCGGCGCACCAGTTCCGGCAGCACTTCGGCCGCGTTGCCCAGGAGGCCAATGGAAATGGCTTCCTTGCGTTCGGTGTGGTATTTGACCAGTTCCAGGGCTTCGTCCAGGCTGGCCGCCTGCTTGTCCAGGTAGCGCGTGCGCAGGCGGAAGTCGATGCTGCTCTGCTGACATTCGATGTTGAGCGAGACGGCGCCCGCCATCGTGGCGGCCAGCGGCTGCGCGCCGCCCATGCCGCCCAGGCCCGCCGTCAGGATCCAGCGCCCGCCCCAGTCGCCGCCGAAATGCTGGCGGCCCGCCTCGGCGAAGGTTTCATACGTTCCCTGCACGATGCCCTGCGTGCCGATATAGATCCAGCTGCCGGCCGTCATCTGGCCGTACATGAACAGGCCCTGGCGATCGAGCTCGTTGAAGTGTTCCCAGTTCGCCCATTTCGGCACCAGGTTGGAGTTGGCGATCAGCACGCGCGGCGCATCCGCGTGGGTCTGGAACACACCCACCGGCTTGCCGGACTGGATCAGGAGAGTCTGGTCGTCTTCCAGTTCGCGCAGCGAGGCGAGGATCTGGTCGAAGCAGGCCCAGTTGCGCGCGGCGCGGCCGATGCCGCCGTAGACGACCAGGTGCTGCGGATTTTCCGCCACTTCCGGGTCCAGGTTGTTTTGCAACATGCGGTAGGCCGCCTCGGCCTGCCAACTCTTGCAAGCCATGGCCGTGCCGCGCGGCGCGCGGATGGTACGGCTGGCATCAAAGCGTGGATCGGTGTCCATTGTGCTGTTCATGCTGTCTCCTCGTAGGGTGCGAGCGGACATGCGTGGTCCGCTCTGGTACTCCCAGCATAGGTTGTCTATACAACCAAGTCAACAGGTTTTTGCAGCTGTCAAATCCTTACTTTTTCTCGAACACGCGCTTGCCCGCCACCCACGTCTGCAGCACCTGCGTCTTGCCGATGGCCTTGGGTTCGACGGTGAACAGGTCCTGGTCGACGACGATGAAGTCCGCCCATTTGCCCGCTTCCAGCGTGCCGATGACCTTTTCCTGGTGCGCCGCCCAGGCCGCGTCGAGGGTGAAGCAGCGCAGCGCTTCCGTCACCGTCATGGCTTGCTGCGGATACCAGCCGCCGGCCGGAAACCCTTCGCTGTTTTGCCGCGTGACGGCCGCGTGGATGCCCTCGAACGGGTTCGGCGACTCGATGGGGAAATCGGAGCCGCAGGCGATGCGCGAACCCTGCTTGAGGAAGGTGCGCCACGCATATGCGCCCTTGATGCGTTCGTGGCCCACGCGCTGCTCCGCCATGTTCTGGTCGGATGTGGCGTGCGTGGGCTGCATCGACGGCACGATGCCCAGACTCTTGAAACGGGGGATGTCGCTCAATTTCACCACCTGCGCGTGCTCCATGCGGTGGCGCAGGCCCACGCTATGGTATTGCGCGATCAAGGCTTCATAGCCGTCGAGGATTTGATGGTTGCCCGCGTCGCCGATGGCGTGCACGTTCACCTGGTAGCCGGCGCGCATGGCTTTTTCCATCTTCGCGCGCATGGCGTGGTCCTTGTAGAACAGCAGGCCGCTGGTAGTCGGATCGTCGCTGTACGGCGCCAGCAGGGCCGCGCCGCGGCTGCCCAGGGCCCCGTCGGACAGCAGTTTGACGGCGCGCAAGGCGTACATGTCGCGCGCATAGCTTTTTAATGGGCCGTTTTTCGACAGCGCGTCGAAGTCTTCCGTCGTGTCGGCAATCATGCCGTAGACGCGCACCGTCAGCTTGCCGTGGTCCGCGTAGTCGCGGAACAGCCGGTCCTGCATCTGGCCGATGCCCGCATCGTGCACGCTGGTCAGGCCCGCCTGCGACAGCTGCGCCAGCGCGCCATCGAGGGCGGCGCGGTTTTCCACGTCGCCCGGCTTGGGCAGCACGGCATCCATCAAGTCCATGGCATTGTCGACCAGCACGCCGGTTGCATTGCCGTCCGCATCGCGGACGATCTTGCCGCCGGCCGGATCTTGCGTGGCGCGCGTGATGCCGGCCAGCGCCAGCGCGCGGCTGTTGGCCCAGCCCGCGTGGCCATCGACCCGGCGCAGCCACACGGGCCGCGCGCTTTCCGCCGCATCGAGTTCCGCGGCCGTGGGAAAGCGTCCCAGCTTCCAGATTTCCTGGTTCCAGCCATTACCGATCACCCAGCCGCGCTCGGGATGCGCGCGGGCGAAGTCGCCCACGGCCTGCACGGCGGCCGGCAGCGACGACGAACCGTACAGCATCACGCCGCTGGCGATCGTACCCAGGCCGAACACGTGACCGTGCGCGTCGATCAGGCCCGGCAACACGGTTTTTCCCTGCACGTCGACGTGCAGGGCGCCCTTGGCCGCCTTGCGTTTCGCCTGCGCGGCGCTGCCGACGGCAAGCAGCTTGCCCGCGTCGTCAAAGGCCAGCGCCGTGAAGCGCAGCACCTTGCCGCTTGCATCGAGCGTGTAGCCATTCGCATTGTCGATGACGGTATCGGCATGGGCCTGGCCCAAGGTGCCCAGGCAGGCGAGAACGAGCAGGGTGCGGCGCAGGTGCGGGGTCGGCATTTCCATCTCCAGGTCTTTTAATAAATGAGTGAAAAGACGAGTGTATAGAAATTGGCAAAATGGTCAATCAGGCAGCGTGCGGCGGCCTTACCATCAGCCAGTAATCGCAGCCCGTGACGGCTTCCGCGTAACGCCCCGCCACCACGAAGCCCAGGCGGGCATAAAACGGCAGGCTGCGCTCGTTGTAGGTCTCCAGGAAGCACGCGGCGCCCGCCGCATCGACGGCCGCCAGTCCCGGCGCCAGCACGGACGCGCCCAGCCCCTGCCCCTGCGCGGCGGGAGCGATGCCGGCGATCGACAGATACCACGCGTCTTGCAGACCATGCGGCGCCAGCGCGTGCTCCATGTTCGCGACGATGGCCGTGAAATGCGCGTAGCCGCGCTCCCCCAGCAGCACGCGCAAGGCATCCTCGCGCTGCGCGTAGGCGGCCTGGCGCTGGGCCGCCGGCGTATCCGTCGTCCAGATGGCGGCACCATTGCCCGTCTCATCAGCCAGGTCGACGCGGCCCGCCTGCTCGCCCTCGACCAGCGCCAGCGCGAAGTACGCCTCCAGCATGGCCAGCCGCGCCGCTTCATCCTCGCCGCACGCCACCGTGACGGCGCGGTAAAACGGGTCGCCGATCAGGGCGGCGGCCAGGCTGCGGGCGGTGCGGGAGGATGCGATGTTGGATGGGCTGGACATGGTTCTCTTTCTGTTCATTGAAACGCCCGGCATCTTAACGCAAGCGCGCAGGCCTTGCGCCCGGTCAATACTCGCGTGGCGGTGCTGGCCTACGCTGGCGTTTTATCGCGGAGGTTCCATGGCCAGGCACCATGTCATCAGCACCACCGCGTGCGAGGTGTTCTTCAAGCTCGTGGCCCACCAAAAGAGCAGCCTGGGCGCGCACTTCGACAGCATGATCGTCACCTTCAGCGCCGACGGCCAGCCCGTGCTGGGCACCACCCTGCGCAACGCGACAAGCGGCTGCGAACTGCACCGCCTGGCCGGCCAGCCCGACGAATGCTGGTGCTGCGGCTACGACGAACAGCTGGAATTCGTCTCGCAAAACAAGGTGCCGCTGGCGCACGCCGATTACCGGCTCACCTTGAGCAACGGCGAAACGTGGACGGGGACGACGGATGCGAAGGGACGCACGGGGCGCGTGGCCAGCAAGCGGGAGGCGCAGATCACCCAGGCCGAGTTCCTGCCGCACCCGGATAAATCACCATGCTGCGCCGCCGCGCCAAAACACGCTGCGCCTGCCGTCAAGGTCGTCCAGCTCGATGGCATCAAGACGACCGACAAGGACGTCGGTTCTTCCGTGAAACAGGTCAAAGTGAAGGACAAGGTTCGCCCGCTGACCAGGGGCGAGATCGACATGGCCTGGATGCTGTTCCAGGATGCGATCGACTACGGCAAGGTCAAGGTGCATGGGGAGCCGTATCTATGGTTCGGCTTGCAGCCGAAAGATGTGGCCATGACGCCGGATGGGGAGATTTATTTTCATGAGTCGGAATTTCGAGAAGATTTTTCCATAGCTCAGCCAATAGACAAAAACTGGTTCATGCATGAAATGGTCCATGTCTGGCAGTATCAATTGGGCTATCCGGTTGCATTGCGTGGGGCTATCCGTTTCGGATTGAGTTACACGTATTCTTTAAAGCGAGGAAAAAAACTATCTGACTTCAACATGGAGGCGCAGGGCAACTTACTGGCAGATTATTTCGGGCTAAAGTATTTGAAAACACCAAAAGCCATGAATCAAAAAGAATACCGAAACTCCCTGACTCTCTACGAAGAGGTGATCAATGAATTTATTAAAAATAGAAAAAGCAAGACCAATCTTCCTGGAAATGACATTGATCATGAGCCTCGGTTTGACATACCGTGATGCGTACCCGATGTCCCGCATGGCCGAAGCCGAGATTAGCTCATTCAAAGGCATACCATGCTTTACCATTTCAAAAAAAGAAGAACGCCGCAATGGAACGCCAATGCTGGGCGCACTCATGGTTTACGATATCTCCATAAAGCCGCCTGTAGAAGTCTGGTCCTTCATTCTCCCTGGAGCGACGACCCTTCCCATGCATGCAAAAACCTGCTATTTGTATGGCCAAGTACCGGCAGGAGCCGAATCGACTGCCGTGACGATGCTGAAAACAGACAGGATGTACAGCGTCTTTTTGAATGGCAGGCCGGATGACCCATCTGACTCGACCTACGGCTACAAAGGGAAATTCTGTCTCATCACGACAGCGAACAGCGGCCAACAGGTCATTCCCATCAAGCGCGATATGCGGGCCTGGATAGACGAAATTTGCCCAGCAAACACTTCGGCACAATAAGGTCAATAATGTCCATTTATAACAAGACCCTACCGCTGCTCACCTTGCTGACCTGCATGAGCGCCTCGGCCACTTCCCGCATGGCATACGCGGAAGTACAGCTAAAAAATGGCACTCCCTGTTTCTCTATTTCTGAAAAAGAAGAAGCGCGCAACGGGCTTCCTCGGATTAGTGCAGTCGTACTGACAGATGTATCCGTCAAGCCTGCAGTCAAAGTATGGTCTTTTCTTTTACCGGGCGCAGCGACTATTCCTGTGCATGCCAAGTCCTGCCTTCTGTATGGAGTTGCATCAGCAACAGCAGAGGTCAAGCCACCCAAAGCCCCGCCGCTGAAAACAGGACGCATGTATGACGTCTTCCTGAACGGTGGGCCAGCCGATCCCTCAGATCCTACTCGCGGTTACGTGGGCAAGTTTTGCTTATTCACCGACATCTCCGGGGAGCGCAAGATTCTTCGTATCGACAGCGATAGCCAAGCCTGGATAGATGAAATCTGTCCAGAACAGTCGCTCATCAGATAGTGCGAGGGTCGCCATGCCATATCGTCACACGCTGCTATTCCTGCTTGCCACCCTGACGGCTATCGATGCCTCGGCGTGGTCGCGCATGGGTCCCGCCGCCGTCATCACGGAAGCGGGCCTTCCCTGCTTCCAGATTGCCAATGAAGAGGAAAGATCAAGAGGCCCCGTCAGCCTGAAGATGCTGACGATCAGCACACCTGGGCCGAATGGCTGGAAAAATGTATGGACGGTCATGTTCCCCAATGCCTCGTTTGGCGATCCCACCTATCGTCTGCCAGACAAGGGATGCGTGCGCTACGGCAAGGCTCCCGAGGGGGCCGAGAGCAGCGATGCCGCGCCACTGGTTGCGGGAAAGGTGTATGGCGTATCCTTCCTTGGAAGGCCGCCATCCACATCCGATCCGACTTCGCGCTACTCGGCAGATTTTTGCCTGCTCACAGCCCAAGCCGGGGGATTTCACGTCGTTCAACTGACAAACGGCAAGAATACCTGCGCCCCCGAAGAACTGTCACGATAAGGCATGCAGCATCAGGGAATTGGCCAAAACACTCAAGGTTTGGGCGGAACCACTTCAATCGACGCCTCCCCCCGCTTCGCCGGCGCCCTGAACCATTCACCGGGCGGCACCACGTGCGATTCTTTCGGGTCGTCGATGTAGTGCGGCGAAGTGATCTGCACGTCGAATTCGTTGAAGACGTCGATGATGTTCTGGTGCAAGCGGTTCAGCACTTCGGCGCGCTGACGGGGGACTTCGGCGCTGGCGTAGGCGACGAGGCGGTATTGCACGTAGTAATCCTGCAGGGCCAGCTGCATCACGTACGGTTTCGGCGTGGTCGACAGTTCCTTCGTGCGCGACGCGGCCAGTTCCAGCATGGCGTGCACCTGCCGCCACGGCGTGGCGTAGCCGATGGTGACCGTGGAGTCGAGCACGAAGCCGCCGCCCGGCTGGGCGCGCGAATAGTTCTTCGTCGTTTGCGACATCACCCAGGCGTTCGGCAAGGCGACTTCTTCGCCCAGGCCCGTGCGCAGGCGTGTCTCGAACATGCCCAACTCGACCACCGTGCCTTCGCTGTCGCCCACGCGCACATATTCTCCCTTGCGCAGGGCGCGCGTGTACATGAGGATCAGGCCGCTGGCGCCCTGGCCCACGATGCTCGACGCACCGATCGACACCATCAGACCGACCAGCACGGACAGGCCCTGGAAGGCGGCCGTATGCGAGCCGGGCAGATACGGATACGCCATGGCCAGCGCGAACAGCCAGATCACCACGCTGGCGATGCGGCGCGTGGGCAGGGCCGTGTCCTTGTCGAGCCAGCCGATCTGCAATTCGCCGCTTTCCACGCGCTTGAACAGCGAGGCGGCCGTGGCGGCGATCAGGCGCGCGATGGCGAAGATCACGCAGACCAGCACCAGCCCCGGCAAGGCGCCGATGATGGCGTGGAAGACGTCGGCGGCCACGTCGAACAGGTAGCCGCTCAGGCTTTCGCCCCAGGAACGCGTGTAGGGCAGGCGGCCCAGCACGAAGGCGGCCCACAGATAGGTGGCCATCAGGCGCAAGCCCCACAGCACGGCGCTGAGCAGTTGATACGCAAAGGCGATGTAGTGTTCGGCGTCGAGCACGCGCACATTCTTCAGGCGCACGTCCCGCAGGCGCGAGGCCAGCAGGATGCCGCTGCGGCGCTTGGCCCAGCGGTACAAGCGCGTCAAGCCCATCCACACGAGCCAGAACACGAGGGTGGCGGCCGCGCACACGGCGGCGGCGATCGACAGGTAGCGCCAGCTGCTCTGCTCGCGATAGTCGAGCACGGCCTTGCTCAACTCGCCGGCCGCCGTTTTCGCCACGCTTTCCGTCGTGTCGCCGGCCAGCTGGTTGACGTCGCCAGGCACGACGACGAACAGTTGCACGCCGTCGAGCAACACTTGCGTGCCTTCGGGAATCATGCGCGTGCTCGGCTGCAGCGGACCGTTTTTCGCCAGCACGCCTTCCAGGCGGCGCTGCGCGCCGATGGCTCGTTCATCGGGCGGATAGCCGGCCAGCGCGGCGCGGAAGACGAATACCTTGCGGTTGGCAAACATCAGCGGCGCCGTCTTGACGGCTGCGGCCTGCGACGGCGCGATGGCGGTCGCGGCTTCCGCAACGAGCGAGGATACGCCCTCGTCCGCGTGGGCTGCGGGCAGCAGGAAGATCGTCAACAGGTACAGCAAGCGGAGCAACGCGGACATGGCAGAAATGAAAGAGTGACAAGGAGTAGCCATCATGCCATGTAATTGCGGAAACTCAAGCGCCGCACCTACCGTTCAGCTCGCATCATGGAAAATGATGCCCAGGGTATGGCGCAAGCCCGAACGCAAGCGCGACACGCCATGGCGCATGTTGACGCGGTAACTGCCGCGCGTGCCGTTGACGGGGCGCTGCGCCACGGGAAAGATGACGGCGTCGCCCTGCGCCAGCGGCACGACCTCCAGGCGCGACTGCATGCGCGGACGCTGCTCCGTGAGCACGAACTCGCCGCCCGTGAAATCGTCTTGCGGGCGCGACAGCAGCACGGCCAGTTGCAGCGGAAACACGTGCTCGCCATACAGGTCCTGGTGCAGGCAGTTGTAATCGCCGTCGCGGTAGCGCAAGAGCAAGGGCGTGGGCCGCGTCTGCCCCGCCGCATGGCAGCGCGCGAGGAAATCGGCGTGGCTGGACGGAAAGCGCGTTTCCAGGCCCATGCTGGCGTGCCAGAGGTTGGCGATCGCCGCCAGCGGCCCGTACAACTGTTCGCGCAAGGCAGCCACCACGTCCGGCAGCGGATGCGCCCAATACTGGTATTCGCCCTGTCCAAAACCGTGGCGCTGCATCACCACCTTGCTGCGAAAGCGCGATGCATCGTCATACTGCGCCGCCAGCGCCCCGCACTGCGCGGGATTAAGCAAGCCCGGCACGACGGCGCAGCCATATTGATTCAGCTCATCCTCGATCTGGCGCCAGTCCAGCGCCCTCACCGCTCGCCCTCGCGTTCGAGCAGCGCCTGCTTGCGCTCTACGCCCCAGCGGTAGCCGGACAGCGCGCCATCGTTGCGCACGACCCGGTGGCAGGGGATGGCGACGGCCAGCGCGTTCGCGGCGCAGGCACCCGCCACGGCGCGCGCGCCTTGCGGGGCGCCGATGCGCCGCGCCAGCTCCGCATAGCTGACCGTGCTGCCGGCGGGAATCTCGCGCAAGGCTTGCCACACGCGCTGCTGGAACACGGTGCCGCGCACGTCGAGCGGCAAGTCCAGGCCCAGACCCGGCGCCTCGACCAGGCCCACCACCTGCGCCACCGTCTGTTCATAATCAGGCTCGGCGCCGCGCAGCTCGGCCTGCGGAAAGCGGTCCTGCAAGTCGCGCAGCAGCACTTCCGGGTCGTCGTCGATCAGAATCGCGCAGATGCCCTTGTCCGTGCTGGCCACGAGGATGGCGCCCAGCGAGCAGGCGCCGATGGCAAAGCGGATCACGGCGCCGCTGCCGCCGGCACGGAATGCGCCCGGCGTCATGCCCAGCAAGCCCGGCGTGGCGGCGTACAGGCGGCCGCTGGAATTGAAACCGGCCGCATACAAGGTCTCGGTGACGTTCGCCGCGCCCTGCAAGCCGGCCTTCAGGCGCTCGCCGCGCCGCGCCGCCGCGTAGGCTTTCGGCGTGATGCCCGTATGCGCCTTGAAGACGCGGTGGAAGTGAAAGCGGCTCATGCCGGCCGCCTGCGCCAGCGCATCCAGGTCGGGCAGCTCGTCGCTGGCGTCGATCAGCCGGCAGATGTCGGCCACGATGGCCGCCTGGCGCTGGGCCAGCGGCGGCAAGTTGGGTTTGCAGCGCAGGCAGGGGCGAAAGCCGGCCGCCTCCGCGTCCTCGCAGCTGGCGTGGAAAGCCACGTTGCGGCGCAAGGCGGGGCGCGCGGCGCAGGAAGGCCGGCAATACACGCCCGTCGTGCGCACCGAGTAATAAAAGACGCCGTCGGCATCGGGCGCGCGCCGCTGCAGGGCATCCCAGCGTTCATCGTCAGTCAGGTAAGCGTGTTCCATGGCGAACTCCGTGCAGGTCAATAGTAAGAGCCTATCCCAGTAGATGAATACATCCCCTGCTGGCGCCCCTCAGAAGCGGGGACGGCGTTGCTCGTCGTCGCGTGGCTCGCCACGCGTCCTCCTCACGCCTTGTCCGCGCTCCTGATGAACTGCCAGCAGAAGACGCTCCCTACTGGGATAGGCTCCAAGTCACCAGCATAACCAGCGCCCATGCGCGCCACACTCCGGCGCTTGCTTTTGAATTCAAAAAGGCTGGCGGCGCCTGCCTTGCTCGGTGCTAAAATCGGCCATCGCGCCTCCAGCCGGCGGCGCGTCCAGCCCGCGCCCCGGAGAAACCGCATTGGACGACCACAATACCCAGGAAAATACGCCCATTTTCCAGCGCATCAAGGATTTTCTGCTGGCCGGCATTGCCGCCGGCCGCTGGAAGGAAGGCGACGTGATTCCGTCCGAGCAAGCCCTGGTGAAACAGTTCGGCGTCTCGCGCATGACGGTCAACCGCGCCGTGCGCGAACTGACGAGCGAGCAGGTGCTGACGCGGCGCCAGGGATCGGGCACCTATGTGGCGCAACAAAAATACCAGGCGACCCTGTTGGAAATCAAGAGTATCGCCGATGAAGTGCGCGCGCGCGGGCATATCCACCGCAGCAGCCTGCAATTGCTGGAGCGTACCAAGGCCTCGGATTTGCTGGCCAAGCAATTCGGCCTGCCGCCGGAACATCCGCTGTTTCATTCGCTGATCGTGCATTTTGAAAACGGCGTGCCGATCCAGGTGGAAGACCGCTGGGTCAACCCCGAGTGCGCGCCCGACTACATGACGCAGGATTTTTCCAGCATCACGCCGAACGAATACCTGATGGCCGCCGCGCCCCTGCAAGGCGCCACCTACAGCATCGAAGCGCTGTCGGCGCCGCGCGACATCGCCGAAATGCTGGCCATCGACACGAAACAGGCATGCCTGGTGCTGCGCCGCCAGACGCGCTCGGGCGGCAAGATCGCCTCGATCGCCACCATGTGGCACCCCGGACACCGCTATCAGTTCGCGGGAAGTTTCACCTGAGAACACCTGAAAAACCTACTGCGCGTCGCGCTTTGCGGCCTGTGATACTCACCGTGCTCAAGCACGGTTGCGCTTCTCGGCCACAAATCACTGCCGCTCGCTACGGTTTTATCAGGCGTCTTCCGAGCAGATGGTTCAATAACACGATTTTGCGTTAAATTTCTCTCAGATTCTCACCAAATCGCGAAAAAAACAGCCATTCCGGGGCAAAAAAAATCCCGTTCTGGCTGTTTCAGAACTTAACTACTCCGAGCAAATATTCGATGCTATAGTTGCCGCCAGAAAGCGCCGCAGGCGTTTATTTGAGCGCGCATCATGCACTGCCAGCCCAGTCCAATCAAGCCCCAGAAAGGGATGCATTTGTCGTATTGCAGCCACACGAGTTTCAGCGCACCACGCCGACGGCGCCCTGCGCTGCGCCGGCTCGCTCGTACGATGCTGGCGGCAGGCATGGCAGTGTCCCTGCCGGTGCAGGCGGCGGTACACGGCATGGCGCCAACACTGCTATGGCCTTACGCGGCCGCCAGCGCCACCGCCCTGGCGGGAGTGGCTTGCTGGCAAGCCTGGCGGCTGCGGCAGCAGTTGCGCCGCCTGCTGCTGCCCGCGCATGCCCTGGCCGAACAGGATGCCGGGCAAGCCTTGCGCGGCGCGGCCATGGCTGGCTGGACCTGGCGGCGACAATCCGACCGGCTGCAGTTCGCCCCCCAGTATCAGGACGTGCTGGGCGACAAGGGCGCCAGGCTCGATCATGCACTGGCCGACTGGCTGGCCGAGGTGCACCGGGATGACCGCGCGCGCCTGAGTCTTGCCTTTCGCCAGCATCTGGAGGGTCAGGCACCCGGCACCTTCAATTGCGAATTCCGTTTGCGCCACAGCGACGGCCACTGGCGCTGGCTGCTGGCGCGCGGCGCCGTGCTGACACGTGCCTCGGATGGCGCCGCCACGCAGGCCAGCGGCATCATCTGCGATATCAGCGAGCGCAAGCAGGACGAGCAATCGCGCATGCGCTCGATGCTGGAAGCGGCGCCCGAAGCCATGCTGGTGGCCGACGTCGAGGGCAAGGTGCATTACGCCAACCAGATCGGCGCGCGCTGCTTCGGTTATCCGCTGGCCGAATTGACGGGTATGTCGCTGGAGCAATTGGTACCGGAAAGCACGGCCAGCCAGTCCGTGGGCGATCCGCAAGCGCGGCACAGCCTGCCAGGCCGGGTGATGATGGCGCGCCGCCGCGACGGCACGCATTTCCCTGCCAAGGTCAGCCTGTCGCCGCTGCGCATGGCCGGGCAATTGTTTTCCATCGTCTCGCTGCGCGACATGACGCAGCGGCAACGCGCCGAGGAAGCCCTGCACGCCAGCTCGGAACGCTACCGCCTGATCGTGCAGACGGCCGCCGAAGGCATCTGGATGACGGATGCGGACGGCAAGACCACCTTCGTCAACCCGAAGATGGCGCACATGCTGGGCTACACGGTGCAGGAAATGCTGGGCCGGCCCCTGCTCGACTTCATGGACCGCGACAGCCAGCTGCTGATGCAGCGCCGCCTGGCCAGCCACGGCAGTGCCGCCAGCCAGCCGGACCAGGTCGATTTCCGCTTCTTCCGCAAGGATCAGTCCAGCCTGTGGGGCTTGCTGTCGAGCACCAGCATCCAGTCGGACAATGGCGAGCCGGGCGGCACCCTGGCGATGATCACCGACATCACGGAACGGCGCCAGGCGTCGATCGCCCTGTCGAACTCGAGCCAGCGCATGGCGTCCGTCTTCGGCGCGGTGACGAACGGCCTGGTCGTGCAGGACAGCCACGGCCACATTTTGGAAAGCAATGCGGCAGCCGAGCGCATGCTGGCGGCCAGTCCGGCAGGCAACAGCCTGTGGCAAGCCATCCGCGAAGACGGCTCCGCCTTCGACCAGCGCAGCCATCCCGTGCACATCACCCTGTCGACGGGCGAGGCCATGCGCGACGTGCTGATGGGCGTGCAGCAACCCGACGGCAGCCTGTCGTGGCTATCCGTGAATACCGAGGCCATCCGCGATGAATACGGCAAGGTGGGCATGGTGGTGGCCAGCCTGACGGACATCACGTATCACAAGCGCAGCGAGAGCGCCTTGCGCGAACTCAATGAACACTTGGAAGAGCGCGTGGCGCAGCGCACGGAGCAGCTGGACCAGGCCAAGCAGGTGGCCGAAGAAGCGAGCCTGGCGAAGGGACAATTCCTGGCCAACATGAGCCATGAAATCCGCACGCCCATGAATGGCGTGATCGGCATGGCGTATCTGGCCCTGAAAACGGACCTGGAACCGCGCCAGCGCGATTATCTGGAAAAAATCCGTTTTGCCGGCGAACACTTGCTGGGCATCATCGACGATATCCTCGACATCTCGAAGATCGAGGCGGGCAAGCTGGAAATCGAGCGCGTCAACTTCAGTTTCGACCACGTGGTGCAAACGCTGATGACGGTGGTGGCGCCGCGCGCCGCCAGCAAGAACCTGGAACTGCTGTTTGAAATCGATCCGCAATTGCCGGCCGTACTCGTGGGCGACCCGCTGCGCCTGGGGCAAGTGCTGATCAACTACGCCAATAACGCCATCAAGTTCAGCGAACAGGGCAGCATTACCGTGAAAGTGCGCAAGGTGGTGGCGGACGCGAAGCACTGCCTGGTGCGCTTCGAAGTGTGCGACCACGGCATCGGCCTGTCGCAGGATGAAATGAGCAAGCTGTTCCAGTCCTTCCAGCAGGCCGACACGTCCACCACGCGCGAATATGGCGGCACGGGCCTGGGCCTGGCCATCTGCAAGCAGCTGGCCCAGCTGATGGGCGGCGACGTGGGCGTCGACAGCCGTCCCGGCGCCGGCAGCACCTTCTGGTTCACGGCCAACCTGGGCATTTCCGACCAGGCGGCGCCCGCCATGCTCGACAGCATGGTGCAGACGGCGGCCGCCATGCGCGCCAGCGCCGACGCGGCCCTGGTGATGCGCACGCTCAAGCATGCGCGCATCCTGCTGGTGGAAGACAACACATTTAATCAACAGGTGGCGCTGGAATTGCTGGAGGAAGCGGGCGCCTCCGTCTGCCTGGCCAACAATGGCGAGGAAGCGCTCGACCTGCTGCGCCAGACGCAGTTCGACTGCGTGCTGATGGACGTGCAGATGCCGCTGATGGATGGCTTGCAGGCGACGCGCCACATCCGCGCCGACCCGCAGCTGGCGCACCTGCGCGTGCTGGCCATGACGGCCACGGCCACCAGCGAAGACCGCGTGCGCTGCCTGGATGCGGGCATGGACGATTTCATTTCCAAGCCCATCCAGCCGGCCATGATGTACCAGACCATCGCCAGCTGGCTGCCGGCGCGCGAGACGCCGCCGCCACCGGCGCGCAACCGCGCCGCGCCCGCCTTCAAGACCACGCTGGCGGGCGACCCGCAGGTGATCGACCTGTCGATCCTGGCCAAGTTGCTGGGCTACAACCCGGAAAAGGTGCGTAAATTCGCCTTCAAGTTCCTGCAGACGACGCAGGATGGCTTTGGCGACATCGATGCGGCCCTGGCGCGCGGCGACGTGCACCAGGTGCGGGAACTGGGACACCGCATCAAGTCGTCGGCGCGCACCGTCGGGGCCCTGGGGCTGGCCGAGCTGTGCCACAACCTGGAAACCCTGGCGCCGGGCGAAGCGGCCGACGAGGCGGAGCGGGCCCGGCACATCGTCGCGCGCCTGTGGCCCCTGCTGGAACAGATTACCGAACAAATCATGAATAACACCAGCTTTGCCAATGACGATTAGCTACCGCCAAATTCCTTTGAGGCAAGGTATCGGCATCGACAGCGATGCGCATATCAATAGAAAGACAGGACGATGACTACTGTATCAAACCAAGCAAGCCGGGAACACAGCGAAGCAGGCCTGGCGCCATTGCGCGTACTGCTGCTGGACGACGACGTGTTCATGCTCGACGTGCTCAGCGACATGCTCGAGCAGATGGGCCCGTTCGACATCCGCTGCGAATCGCACAGCGAACAGGCGCTGGCCACCCTGAAGCAGCACCAGCCCGACCTGCTGATCTGCGACCTGTCCATGCCCGACATCGACGGCATCGAATTCTTGCGCATGGCGGCTGAAAACGGCTTCCGCGGCGGCGTGGTCCTGCTGTCGGGCCTGCATTCGGCCGTGCGCCTGGCGGCCGAACGCCTGGCCATGGCCAACGGCCTGCATATATTAGGCACCTTCCGCAAGCCGATGGAAAGCGCGGAATTGCAGCTCATGGTGAACTTGCAGCTGCAGCACACGGCGCGTCTGGCCAGCGCGCAAGCCTGATCGCGGAGTCAGGCCGGGAGGGCGGACACGGCGCCGCAGGCCAGCAGGCATGCGGCTTTGCCGCCCTGGCGGCAGGCGCAGGGGCGATATGCCTCAAGTTTTTCTGCAATAATCGCCACGCTTTGAAAAAATGGGTTATTATTTCAGCCATCCCCGCCTGCATACCTCTGGTCGCACCTTCCAAGAACATTGAATTTGTGCCCATTGCCCCCATCTTCTCACTGCATTCCAGGAAGCATGGATGGCGAACCAGCGTATGGTTAATTCCAGGCATTATTGATCCCACCCTCATTTGAGGAAAATATGAGCGAAAATATCAAACACATTAGCGATGCATCTTTTGAAGCAGACGTCCTGAAATCCGAGTTGCCAGTACTGGTCGACTTCTGGGCAGAATGGTGCGGTCCCTGCAAGGCCATCGCCCCGATCCTGGAAGAAGTGGCCAAGGAATACGCCGGCCGCATCGTGATCGCCAAGATGGACGTGGACGCCAACCAGGCAGTGCCTGCCAAGTTCGGCATCCGCGGCATCCCGACCCTGATCCTGTTCAAGGATGGTGCTGCAGCTGCTCAAAAAGTGGGCGCCATGGCCAAGGGCCAGTTGACCGCTTTCGTCGACAGCAACATTTAATGTATGATGGGCAGCGCTGCGCCCGCAGCGCCGCCTGACTGGATAGACCGGGAAGCGGCTTTGCCTCATTCGTGCACAGCCTTCCCCAATAATTAATCAACGCCACGCAGTCCCCTCCCCTACCTTTACATCCCGTCTCGGGACACTCAACACATATGCATTTATCCGAACTAAAGGCCCTACACGTATCCGCCCTGCTTGAGATGGCGATCGGTCTTGACATTGACAACGCAGCCCGCTTGCGCAAACAGGAGCTGATGTTCGCTATCCTGAAAAAACGCGCCAAGTCCGGCGAACAGATTTTTGGCGACGGCGCCCTGGAAGTGCTGCCTGACGGCTTCGGCTTCCTGCGCTCGCCTGACGCCAGCTACATGGCGTCCACCGACGACATTTACATCTCCCCTTCGCAAATCCGCCGCTTCAATCTGCACACCGGCGATTCGATCGAAGGCGAGGTACGGACCCCGAAAGATGGCGAACGCTATTTCGCACTGGTCAAAGTCGACAAGGTCAACGGCGAATCGCCGGAGATGTCGAAACACCGCATCCTGTTTGAAAACCTGACGCCGCTGCACCCGAACGAGCCGCTGCGCCTGGAACGTGAAATGAATGGCCAGGAAAACATCACCGGCCGCATCATCGACCTGATCGCCCCGATCGGCAAAGGCCAGCGCGGCTTGCTGGTGGCGTCGCCGAAATCCGGCAAATCCGTGATCCTGCAGCACATCGCGCATGCGATCACGGCAAATCACCCGGACATCACCCTGATCGTGCTGCTGATCGACGAACGTCCGGAAGAAGTGACCGAAATGCAACGCTCCGTGCGCGGCGAAGTGGTCGCCTCGACCTTCGACGAGCCGGCCACGCGCCACGTGCAAGTGGCCGAGATGGTGCTGGAAAAAGCCAAGCGCCTGGTCGAAATGAAAAAAGACGTGGTCATCCTGCTCGACTCGATCACCCGTCTGGCGCGCGCCTACAACACCGTCATCCCTGCCTCGGGCAAGGTCCTGACCGGCGGTGTCGACGCGAACGCGCTGCAACGTCCAAAACGCTTCTTCGGCGCCGCGCGCAATATCGAAGAAGGCGGCTCGCTGACCATCATCGCCACGGCGCTGATCGAAACGGGTTCGCGCATGGATGACGTGATCTTTGAAGAATTCAAGGGTACCGGCAACATGGAAGTACATCTGGAACGCCGTTTGGCCGAAAAACGCGTCTACCCGGCCATCAACCTGAACAAATCGGGTACCCGCCGCGAAGAATTGCTGATCAAGCCGAACGAGCTGCAAAAAATCTGGATCCTGCGCAAGTTGCTGTACTCGATGGACGAGATCGAGGCGATGGAGTTCATTCTCGACAAGATGAAGGCGACCAAAAACAACGCCGAATTCTTCGACATGATGCGCCGGGGGGGGTAAACCTACTGCGCGTCCCGCTCTACGGCCTGTGTTGCTCGCTGTACCTTCGTACAGCTGCGCTACTCGGCCGTATATCGGGCCTGCTCGCTACGGTTTCCCGCTCCCCGGTGCCGGATCGTAGTGCAAGCCGCTTTTGAGCGGCTTTTTTATTGCCTGCGGCCCCAAAGCGCTATATAATCGACGGTTGCATTATTTTAAACCCTGGCAAGTGATCGGCAATCGGGTCAAGAAGCAGGACGACCGACGAAGTGCTGTTTGGCTACCAAACTAGAGAGAAGACCATGAAAGTCGATACCCATCCAGAATACCGCGAAGTTGTTTTCCACGATCTGTCGTGCGATTTCAAATTCGTTACCCGCTCGACCATCCAAACTCGCGAAAAAATCACCCACGACGGTAAAGAATACCCACTGGTGAAGATCGAGGTTTCGGCTGAATCGCACCCATTCTTCACGGGCAAGCACAAAATCGTCGATACCGCCGGTCGCGTCGAGAAGTTCCGTCAGAAGTTCGGTTCGGTTGGTTCGAAAACCGCAGTCGCAGCAGGCTGATTTTTGCCGCTTTGCGGCAAAACAGGGCAGCTTCGGCTGCCAGAGAAAAGGCAGCCACGGCTGCCTTTTTTGTCTTTGGCCGCTTTACTTTATACTCGCGCATACCCGACGCCATTCGTCGCGTCTTGCCACTATTCTGATACCGATTATCGATGAAGCCAGTCCGCCTTCCCGCCGCTGCCACACTCGCGCTGCCACGATGGGCCTTGTTTGCGCTCGGCCTGCTGTACATCCTGCCTGGCCTGATCGGCCGCGAACCGTGGAAGAACGATGATGCCGCCAGTTTCGGCATCATGTGGACCATGGCGCATGGCGGCCTGAACGACTGGCTGTGGCCCAACATCGCCGGCCTGTCGCTGCCCGACGAAGGCCCGCTGGCCTTCTGGCTGGGCGCCATCTTCATCAAACTGTTCGGCTGGATCGACGGCGACGTCTTCGGCGCGCGCATGTCGACCATCGGCATCTTCGTCGTCAGCACCCTGTCCGTCTGGTACACCGCCTTCAACCTGGGCCGCCGCAACGACGCCCAGCCGCTGCGCCTGGCCTTCGGCGGCCAGCCCGAGCCGGACGACTTCGGCCGCACCCTGGCCGATGCCGCCGTGCTCATCTACCTGGGCTGCCTGGGCCTGCTGCAGCACAGCCACGACATCACGGCCGAAGCGCTGTACGTGTCATTGATGGCGTATTTGCTGTACCGCGCCGTGCGCTACATGGAAGGCCCGTCCGTGCGCAATGCGGCCCTGCTGGGCCTGGCGCTGGGCGGCCTGACCCTCGCGCGCGGCTGGATCACGCCGGCGGCGCTGAGCATCGCCCTGCTGCTGTGCACCGTCTTCCTGCGCCTGCCATTGCTGCGCAGCGTGCGCCACCTGGCGCTGGCCATCCTGATCGGCATCGCGCTGACCCTGGTGTGGCTGCTGCCGGGCGAATGGCTGCAACCGTACGGCCATTCGCCGCTGCAAGCATGGATGGAATGGAATTGCCGCCAGTTCAGCGCCCCCAGCCTGAAAAGCCTGCAGTATTTCTGGCGTGTCGGCATCTGGTTCTTCTGGCCCGCCTGGCCGTTCGCCGCCTGGGCCGTGTATGCCTGGCGCCGCCAGCACCACGTGCTGCACATCGTCGTGCCGCTGACCTTTGTCGCCATGCTGGCCATCCTGGGCCTGTGCCATCCCGATCCCGACCCGAGCCAGCTGCTGCCGCTGCTGCCGCCGCTGGCCGTGATGGCCGCATTCGGCCTGCTGACCATGAAACGGGGCGCCATCAACGCCATCGACTGGTTCTCCGTGATGGTGCTGACCATCTGCGCCCTCGCGCTGTGGCTGTTCTGGTTCGCCATCCTGACCGGCTGGCCGCCGAAACTGTCGCATAACGCCCTGAAACTCATGCCCGGCTTCAAGCCCGAGCTGGACTTGCTCGCCTTCTTCGTCGCCGCCTGCGCCAGCGCGGGCTGGGTGGCACTGGTGCACTGGCGCATCTCGCGCCAGCCGGCCGTGCTGTGGCGCGCCGTGGTACTGTCGTCCGGCGGCCTGATCCTGATCTGGGTGCTGATCATGACCCTGTTCCTGCCGCCGCTGAACTACAGCAAGAGCTACGCCAGCGTGGCGCATCAGATTTCCGTCCACCTGCCGCCGGGCACTACCTGTATCAACAGCAACGTCGGTGCCGCCCAGCGCGCCTCGTTCGCCTACTACGGCCACCTGCCGTTTGCCACGGTGGGGCAGCAGCAATGCGATGTATTCTTGTTGCAAGACAGCATCAAAGTTCCCGACAGCAAGGAAAAGCTGCCGGAACACCACGGTGCGGACTGGATCAAGCTGTGGGAAGGACGCCGCCCCACGGATGACGTGGAACGCTTCCGCCTGTACCAGCGCGTCAGGTAAGCAGCAAAAAACCGGGCCAGCCCCGGTTTTTTTACGTCCGCCAGACAATCATTACTGTCAGGAAAAGTGTTGCCTTAAAATATAGTGAATTACCTAAATTGAACTAACATTGCTTTTTAGATTATAATAGCGGACTGCGCGATGGCGGTGTCTTGCTTTCCCGCCCGAATCGTCCCCCAATTCACCATGAGATTGTCCATGAAATTATTTGCTACACGCACCTTGCCGCTCATCAGCGCCGCCCTGTTCGCCTTCTCCTTCAGCGCTTCCGCGCAAGCGACCGTGGTCGACCTCGGCGTTGCCAATGGCTATTCGGCCTTTATCTTCGGCAACATCGGCAGCAGCGGCTCCAGCGGCTTTACCAGCGTCGGCGGCAGCATTGCCGCTGGCGGCAATATCTATCTGGACAACTACAACGTCGGCACGAATAAAAAGCCAGGCAGCGCCGTCAATTCGGTCGTTGCGGGCGGCAACCTGAACACTGGCTGGGGCACGCTCAGCGGTTCGGCCGTGTACGGCGTCAGCAACCCCAACGCCACCCTGACGGCGCCACAATGGTTCCCAACGAACAACATCAGCAAAGGCAATGCGTCCACCCTGGACTTCGCGGGCGCCAAGCAGCAGTTGACGACCCTGTCGGGCGACGTGGCCAAGCTGCAATCGAACGGTACCGTGATTTCGCAGTACGGCAACATGACCCTGGTCGGCAATGTCAACGCCGACGTGAATATTTTCAACATCGATGCGTCGAACCTGCATAACCTGACCCTGGACCTGTCCTCGCTGAAAAGCACGGCCAGCATCATCATCAACGGCACGGCCACCAACATCACCATGAGCGGCGGCTTCGACAATTTCGCCAGTTTCGCCAACCGCACGCTGTTCAACTTCGCCAACGCCACCACCACCAGCCTGCAGAACGTCGGCATCAACGGCAGCATCCTGGCGCCGCACAGCGCGTTCTCGGGTTCGGGCGACATGAACGGCACCCTGATCGCCAATTCGGTCAGCTCGATCAATTATGGCCATGTCGCGATGAACGGTTCCGGCTTCAACACGGTCAACGTGTCGGCCGTACCTGAGCCAGGCACCTACGCCATGCTGCTGGCCGGCCTGGGCTTGCTGGCCTTTATGCGCCGCCGCACGCCAGCGCGCGCACCGCAAGCCGCGATGGCCTAAGCTTTACGCTGATCAATAAAAAAACACCGGGCCGCGCAAGCGTCCCGGTGTTTTTTTATGGGCTGGCGAAAAACTTATTCCGTACTCAAGCCCAGATCCGTCGCCACCTGCTGGCGCAATACATATTTCTGGATCTTGCCCGTCACCGTCATGGGAAATTCCTCGACGAAGCGCACATAGCGGGGAATCTTGTAATAGGCGATCTGCCCGTCGCAAAAGGCGCGGATGTCCTCGCTGGTGGCCTGCGTGCCCGGGCGCAGGATGATGCAGGCGCACAGTTCTTCGCCATACTTGGCGTCCGGCACGCCCACGCATTGCACGTCGAGCACGCTCGGGTGACGGTACAGGAATTCCTCGACTTCGCGCGGGTAGATGTTTTCGCCGCCGCGTATCACCATGTCCTTCGAACGGCCGACGATGCTGCAAAAGCCGTTGTCGTCGATGACGGCCAGGTCGCCCGTGTGCATCCAGCGCGCCGTATCGATGGCCTCCGCTGTTTTTTCCGGGTCGCCCCAGTAGCCCTGCATCACGGAATAGCCGCGCGTGAGCAATTCGCCCTTTTCGCCGCGCGGCACGATCCGCCCTTCCGCATCGATGATTTTCACTTCCAGATGCGGGTGGACCCGGCCGATGGACGAGACGCGCATCTCGCGCGGATCTTCGATCGACGTCTGGAAGCTGACGGGCGACGTTTCCGTCATGCCATACGCAATCGTGATTTCCGCCATGTGCATCAATTCGATAACCCTCGTCATGACTTCCATCGGACACGGCGAGCCGGCCATGATGCCGGTGCGCAAATTCGACAAATCGTATTGTTTAAAGTCAGGATGATCGAGGATGGCGATGAACATGGTCGGCACGCCATGCAATCCCGTGCAGCGCTCGGCCTGCACCGTTTCCAGCACGGCTTTCGGGTCGAAGCCTTCGCCGGGAAACACCATGGCCGCGCCATGCGTGACGCAGGCCAGGTTGCCCAGCACCATGCCGAAACAGTGGTACAGGGGCACGGGGATGCACAAGCGGTCCCGTTCCGTCAGGCGCATGGCTTCGCCGATGAAAAAGCCATTGTTCAGGATATTGTGGTGCGTCAAGGTGGCGCCCTTCGGCGCGCCCGTGGTGCCGGACGTGAACTGAATGTTGACGGCGTCGTCAAACTGCAAGGTGGCGCTGACTTCTTCCAGGCGCGCCAGGTCGGCGTGCGTGATGCCTTCCATCACCGCGTCGAAATTGTGCATGCCCGGGGTGGCGGCCGCGCCCAGGCGGATGACGTGACGCAATTGCGGCAGGCGCGGCGACTGCAGGGCGCCGGCGCGCGAACGGGCGATGTCCGGCACCACGTCCTGCACGATGGCCAGGTAATCGCTGGACTTGAAGCTGGGCGACAGGATCAGCGCGCTGCACTGCACCTTGTCGAGCACGTATTCGAGTTCCGAGCGGCGGTAGGCGGGATTGATGTTGACCATGATCAAACCGGCTTTTGCCGTGGCAAACTGGGTCAGCACCCATTCCGCGCAGTTTTGCGACCAGATGCCGACCCGGTCGCCCGGCTGCAAGCCCAGCTTCAGCAGGCCGGCGGCCAGCTTGTGCACGCGCTGCTGGAATTCCAGATACGTCCAGCGCACGTTCTGGTGCGCCACGATCAGGGCATCGTGCTGGCCGTAGCGCTCGGCGATGCCGTCCAGGTAGGCGCCTATCGTTTCGCCGATCAACGGCGTCTCGTGGGCGCCGTGTACATAACTCATTGCTTGCATGCTGTCTCCAGGGTGTGTGGCGCGGCGCGCTCTTGTTATCGTCTTCGATGCTGAAAATTATAGCCGCAACCGCCCCCGCCCTGCGTCAGCTTGCTGTAATGTGCAGGCCAGCACACCAGATACTCACGGCACCATGACAGGCAACGCGCAGCACCCGCCCGAACAGGGCTTTATTCTGACCCGCCACTGGCGCGACACGCCCGCCGGCACGGAGGTCGATTTCTGGCTGGCAACGGATGCCGGGCCCCGCCACGTGCGCCTGCCCGTGCAGATGGCCGTCGCCTTCCTTCCCATGGAGCAGCAGGAACAGGCGCAACAGCTGCTGCGCGGCGAGCGCCATGCCGAGCTGCGTCCCCTGTCGCTGTGCGATTTTCACCACCGTCCCGTGCTGGGTCTGTACTGCAAGCAATACCGGCATTTGCTGAAGCTGGAAAAGCAGCTGCGCGCGCATGGTGTCGACGTGTACGAAGCGGACATCCGCCCGCCCGAGCGCTACCTGATGGAGCGTTTCATTACGGCGCCGGTAAGCGTCAAAGGGGAAACAGGGCAGGACGTGCAGCTGAAACCGGCACCCGGCTACCGGCCAAGCTTGAAACTGGCCTCGCTCGATATCGAGACGACGGCCCATGGCGAGCTGTATTCGCTGGCCCTGGAAGGCTGCGGCCAGCGCCAGGTCTATATGCTGGGGCCGCAAAACGGCGGCGATGAAACGCTCGATTTCGACCTCGAATACTGCGACACGCGCGCGCAGATCCTCGAGCGCCTGAACACGTGGATGGAGCGGCACGATCCGGACGCCATCATCGGCTGGAACCTGGTGCAGTTCGACTTGCGCGTGCTCAAGGAACATGCTGAGCGTTATCAAGTGCCCTTGAAACTGGGGCGCGGCGGCGCCGTCATGGAATGGCGCGAACACGGCGGCAAGCAGGAACACTATTTTGCCGCCGCAGCCGGCCGCCTGATCATCGACGGCATCGAAGCCTTGCGCTCGGCGACGTGGAATTTTTCCTCGTTCAGCCTGGAAAACGTGGCGCAGACGCTCTTGGGCGAAGGCAAGTCCATCGACAATCCCTATCAGCGCATGGCCGAGATCGACCGGCGTTTCCGCGAAGACAAGCCGGCGCTGGCGCGCTACAACCTCAAGGATTGCGAGCTGGTCACGCGCATCTTCGCCAAGACCGAGCTGCTGACCTTCTTGCTGGAACGGGCCAGCGTGACGGGCCTGGCGGCCGACCGCAGCGGCGGCTCCGTGGCCGCCTTCGAACATTTGTATTTGCCGCTGATGCATCGGCAGGGTTATGTGGCGCCCAACCTGGGCGATATTTCGGGCGAAAACAGCCCCGGCGGCTTCGTCATGGATTCCCAGTCGGGCCTGTACGATTCCGTGCTGGTGCTCGACTATAAAAGCCTGTACCCGTCCATCATCCGCACTTTCCTGATCGACCCCGTGGGGCTGGTGGTGGGCACCAGCGGCGACGAGGCCGATACCGTGCCCGGCTACCGGGGCGCGCAGTTTTCGCGTGTAAAACATTGCCTGCCCGCCATCGTGAAACAGGTGTGGCAAGGGCGCGAGACGGCCAAGCGCGAGCGCAACGCGCCCTTGTCGCAAGCGTTAAAGATCATCATGAACGCGTTCTATGGCGTGCTGGGCTCGAGCGGCTGCCGCTTCTTCGATCCACGCCTGGCCTCGTCGATCACCTTGCGCGGCCACGACATCATGCACCGCACGCGCGAGCTGATCACCGAGCAAGGTTATCAGGTGATCTATGGCGACACGGATTCCACGTTTGTGTGGCTGAAAACGGCGCATACGGATGAAGAAGCTGGCAAGATCGGCCGCGCCCTGGTGACGCATGTGAACGCCTGGTGGGACGCCCATCTGCGCGAGGAATTCGGCCTGGAAAATGCGCTGGAACTGGAATTCGAGACGCATTACCGGCGTTTCCTGATGCCCACCATCCGCGGCTCGGAAGAAGGCAGCAAGAAGCGCTACGCGGGCCTGGTCGGCAAGCCCGACGGCAGCGAACAGATGGTCTACAAGGGCCTGGAAACGGTGCGCAGCGACTGGACGCCGCTGGCGCAGCAATTCCAGCAAGCCTTGTACCTGCGCATCTTCCAGCGCGCCGCCTATCAGGACTATGTGCGCGACTACGTGGCGCGCACCGTGCGCGGCGAATTCGATGCTTTATTGGTCTACCGCAAGCGATTGCGCCGCCCGCTCGACGATTACCAGCGCAACGTGCCGCCCCACGTGCGCGCGGCGCGCACGGCCGACGCCTACAACCTGGCGCAGGGCCGGCCGCTGCAATACCAGAACGGCGGCTGGATCAGCTATGTCATCACCGTGGCGGGACCGGAACCGCTGGAAACGCAGCGCTCGCCCATCGACTACCAGCATTACCTGACGCGCCAGCTGCAGCCGGTGGCGGACGCCATCTTGCCCTTCCTCGGCGACGATTTTTCGCGCCTGGTCTCGGGGCAACAGGATTTGTTTTAGATCAATTTTGCTGACCGGCACAGCCAAGCTGAGGTAATATCGGCGCCTGCCGGGCCAGTCCGCGGGCGCTGTGCGCCGGGGCAGCGTAAAATACGCCTTGGCGAAAGAATAAGAGCTGCATGAAGAAGAAGATGCCATTCCAGACGAGAATCGTTCGCAAGAAGATTTTCCCCGCTGAAATGGCGCATAATTTCACACTATGTTGAACCAGCGGGCAGCAGCACCAGCCGTCTGCCCTGCTAATTTTTGAATGAATTGACACCATGACCGAGATCACGTCCCTGAGAGACATCCCGCAAAAAAATATCTTCCGCAAGGGCGACACCTTTGTGCTGTTCGGCGAGCTGTTCGGCCGCGGCTATGTGAATGGCTTGCTGGACGAAGCGCGCAAGGCGGGCATGAATATCGTCGGCATGACGGTCGGCCGCCGCGATGAAAACATGGCGCTGCGCCCCCTGAACGCGGAAGAACTGGCCGAAGCCGAAGCCAACCTGGGCGGCCGCATCATCAATGTGCCGCTGATGGCCGGTTTCGACCTCGACGCGCCCGCCGGCGAACCGACGCCGACGGCCCTGCTGGCCGACATGACCCTGAAAAGCTGGCAAGAAGACAAGCTGGACTGGGCGCAGATCGAACGCTGCCGCGAAGCCGGCATCGCCCGCTTCAGCGCGTCCGTGGCCAAAGCCATGGCCGAACTGGACAGCCTGATTCCTGACGGCAGCAATGTGTATTTCGCCCACACCATGGCCGGCGGCATTCCGAAGGTCAAAGTCTTCCTAGCGATCGCCAACCGCATCTACAAAGGCCGTGGCGAGCGCTTCATGTCTTCGCGCGCCCTGCTCGACAGCGACCTGGGCAAGTTGATCCTGATGAACTTCGACGAAGTCACGGCCAACACCCTGCAGCACCTGATCGACGGCAGCGCCGCCATCCGCGCCCGCATCGAGCAAACGGGCGGCCAGGTGCGCTACAGCGCCTACGGCTACCACGGCACCGAGATCTTGATCGACGGCAAATACCAGTGGCAAACCTACAGCAACTACACGCAGGGCCTGGCCAAGATGCGCCTGGAAAACGTGGCCAAGGCTGCGTGGGAAAAAGGCATCAAGGCCACCGTCTTCAATTGCCCGGAAATCCGCACGAACTCGTCCGACATTTTCGTCGGCGTGGAGCTGTCGCTGTTCCCCCTGCTCGACGCGCTGAAAAAAGAAGGCGGCGCAGCCTGGGCCGAAGAACAGTGGAAAATCTGCCAGGGTTTGCTGGAAGACGGCGTGTCACTGCAAGACTTGCTCGACCGTATCGCCGCCTACAACGGCGACGCCACCAGCGTGCAATTCCGCAACTTCGCCGCCTGGCCGATGGACAACACGCCAGAGCTGGCCGAAGTCATGATCGGCACCTCGGACGACATCACCAAGCTGCACAAGGACCGCAAGGAACTGATCACCGACCACCTGAGTTCCTTGGTACTGGAAGGCACGGGCCCGCTGATGTTCCACGAAATGTCGGAACCGAAAGCGCCCGTCATCTGGCTCAACCACGACATCATCGCGCGCCAGCTGAACTCGGTTCACAACTGAGTTTGAAACTGCGCTTGATGTAGCAACACACCACCGACGGCCCGGCTCATCCCCGGGCCGTCGGCGTTTACGCCGCCGCGTTTATGTCCGCACGATCGACACGCCGCCATCGGCCAGCAGCGCCGTGCCGGTGGTGAAGCTCGAGGCATCGGATGCCAGGTACAGCGCCGAGCGGGCGATCTCGTCCGACGTGGCCAGGCGTTTCAGGGCATGCAATCCCGCCACGAAGGCCAGCGCCTCGGGCGTATTCGCCACTGCCCGCCCCATCGGCGTATCGGTGCCGCCCGGCAGCAGGGCATTCACGCGCACGCCCGCCGCGCCATACTCGGCCGCCAGGGCCTTGGTCAAGCCGATCACGCCCGCCTTGCTGGCCGCATACGCGGCCATGCCGGACATGCCCAGCGTATGCCCGACAAAGGTCGAGGTAAAAATCAGCGAACCGCCGCCGCGCGCCGCCATGGCGGGCAACTGATATTTGGCTGCCAGGAAGGCACTGGTGAGATTGGTATCGACCGCCGCCCGCCAGTCTTCCAGGGCAACTTCCGGCGTGGGCCCCATGGGCCCCAGGGTGCCCGCATTATTGAAGGCGATATCGAGGCCGCCAAAGCGTTGCAGCGCCAGCGCCACGGCCGCTTGCGCGCATGCCGCGTCGCCCACATCGCCGGCGCAAGCCACGGCTTGCGCGCCGCCGTCCGCCAGCTGCCCCACCAGCGCATCGAGTTCCTTCCGCCGCCGCGCCACCAGCACCAGCCGCGCGCCATGGCGGGCAAACAGCCGCGCCGCCGCAAGGCCGATGCCCGAGCTGGCGCCCGTGACGATCGCGACCTTATTTTCCAGTTGCAACATTTGCGTCCCCTTCAGTGGTTGAAAGGGAAAAGATAGGCCGGCAAGCCAGGCGCGGCACTCCGCTTCTTGCGCTGGAATCGGCGTCTTCACAGATTCTCCATGCATGTGGCAAACGCACGCCAAGCATAAAACTTGCCAGATTGTGACAAATCAGTGATAATGCGTCTCGCGTTGCCGGGATGGCGGAATAGGTAGACGCACGGGACTCAAAATCCCGCGCTGGAAACAGCGTGCCGGTTCGATTCCGGCTCCCGGCACCAGAACACAGCAGTAAAAGCTCGAAAAACATCCAGGAACCCGCCTTCGTCATAGGAGAGCGGGTTTTTTGTTGTCCGTATTTGTCCATCGGCGTACATTCAAAGCCATGAATTTTGTTGGTACTTTTTGCTGGATTTAGGATTTTCTCTAAAAAAATACCATCAGGGAGTGCGCCATGCCACTGTCCGATCTGTTTATCCGCCATGCCGTCTACCAGGGCACGCCCAGCGGCGACAAGTATCCCGACCTGTACGGCATGTACCTGCTGGTTACCCGTACGGGCAAATACTGGCGGTTGAATTACCGCCATGCAGGCAAACAAAAGACGCTGGCCCTGGGCGTCTACCCCCGCGTGAGCCTGGCCAAGGCGCGGCGCAAGGCCGAAGACGCGCGCAAGGCGCTGGCCGAAGGGATCGATCCGAACGCCGTCAAGCGCGCCCAGAAGGCCGAGCAGCGCAGCGCCGCCTTGAATACCTTCGACAAGCTGGCGCGCCAGTGGCTGCTCACCATCCAGCGCAACGGCAGCGCCAGTACGCAAAAGAAAGTCGGCAACTGGCTCGAAGGCGACGTCATCCCGTATCTGGGCAAGATGCCGCTCAACACCATCCGCCCGCGCGACGTGCTGCGCGTGGTGCAGCGCGTCGAGGCGCGCGGCGCGATCGATTCGGCGCACCGCATCAAGCAGCTGTGCGGCCAGGTGCTGCGCTTCGGCGTGGCGATGGACCTCGTCGAGCGCGACGTCACGGCGGACCTGAAAGGCGCATTGACGCCGGTGCCGAGAACGCACTACCCGGCACTGACGGAGCCGGGCGATGTCGCGCCGCTGCTGCGCGCCATTTATGGCTACCACGGCCACGTTACGGCGGTGGCGGCGCTGAAACTGGCGCCCATGCTGTTCGTGCGTCCCGGCGAACTGCGCGCCGCCGAATGGAGCGAAATCCATCTCGATGCCGCCGAGTGGCGCATCCCGGCCAGGAAAATGAAAATGCAGCTCGAACACCTGGTGCCGCTGCCGACACAGGCCGTGGCGATCCTGCGCGCGCTGCAGCCTGTCACCGGCGAAGGCCGCTACGTGTTTCCCGGCCTGCGCAGCGGCCAGCGCTGCATGAGCGAAAACACCATCAATGCGGCGCTGCGTTCCCTCGGCTATGCCAAGGAAGTCATGACCGGCCACGGTTTCCGCGCCATGGCCCGCACCATCCTCGACGAAGTGCTGCAAGAGCGCGTGGACCTGATCGAGCACCAGCTGGCGCACAGCGTCATCGACCCGAACGGGCGCGCCTACAACCGCACGGCGCACCTGCCTGCGCGCCGCGCCATGATGCAGCGCTGGGCCGACTATCTCGACGCCCTGCGCGACGGCGTCGCCACGCCGCCAGCCTGACGGCGACGCCCGTCTGGAGAAAGAAAACCAGCGACGGCGCTGGCCGGAACAGGTGCCGCGCCACGCGCGCATGTCGTCGCCGCGCCACGATAGGCGACACGGCGTGCGTCCACCCACATCCGCCGTCATCCTGTTTCGCGACAGCGCCCGCGCTGTTTGATATCGCATAAGGAAAGCGGCGGGCCCGCGCCTACATTAAAGACCGGGGAGCCGCGGGCGCGTGAGCTGGCGAGGAGCAAGCCATGTTTTCGCTTCGCTCAAACCGGCTTGCCCTGCGGGGCCATCCTCGCTGCGCTCGCCCACCACACCAGGAGCATCGATGCACGCCGAGACCACGCCACGCAAGCGACAAGGCGGCCGCCCGAAAGGCGACCCGGCCGCCGTGCGCGGCGCCACCATCGGCGTGCGCGTGTCGGCCGCCGAACATGCGGCGCAGCTGGAACGCGCCGCCCGCATGCAGATGCGTCCCGCGCAATGGCTGCGCGCCGCAGCGCTGGCGCGCGCCTTGCCCCGACCGCCCGTCGCCGCCATCAACCGCGAACACTACGTGGAACTGGCCCGCCTGGCGTCCAACCTGAATCAGTTGACCCATCTCGCCAACGAGGGCGGCCGCGTCGCCGTGGCCGACGCCCTGCTGCAGCGGCTGATCGCGGAAACGCGCCGCCTGCGGCTGGCACTGCTGGGCGTGAAGGAGCAGGACGATGATCGCTAAGGCCATCAAGGGACGCGGCTTTCGCGGCGTGCTGGCCTATGCCTGGGCAAGGAGCAGGCGCGCGTGATCGACACCAACATGACCGGCCGCACGCCGCGCGAACTGGCGCAGGAATTCGGCGCCGTGCGCAAGCTGCGCCCAGGCCTGGGCAAGGCGGTGCTGCACGTGTCGCTGTCGGCCGCGCCGGGAGAGCAGCTGTCCGACGCCCAGTGGACGCAGATCGCGGGCCGCTATCTGGCGGGCATGGGCCTGGACGACAACCAGTACCTGCTGACGCGCCATGCCGACACCCGGCATGAACACGTGCACCTGCTGGTCAACCGTGTCCGCTGCGATGGCGGCGTTGCCAGCGACAGCCACGACTACCGGCGCCAGGAAAGCATCATGCGCGCGGTCGAACGCGACTTCGGCCTGCAGCAGCTGCGCCCCTCCGTAGAGGCGCCGCGCCGCGCGGCGAGCAGGGGCGAGATCGAGGCAGGACTGCGCACCGGCATCGCCTCGACACGGCAGCGGCTGCAGCAGCTGTGCGACGCCGCCATCACCGGCTGCGCCAGTTTCACCGCTTTCATGCAGCACCTGGCAGCGGCGGGCGTGGCCCTGGTGCCGGTGACGCAGCGCCATGACAGCACCCTGGCGGGCCTGTCCTACCGCCTCGATGGCGTGCTGATGAAGGGCAGCGACCTGGGACGCGGATACAGCCCGATGGGGCTGGCGAAACGAGGAGTCCACTATGACAAAGAGCGAGACCTTGCGGCAGTTGGCCACTGCCGAGAATACGGCGCAGCTGGACGCGCTGGCGTGCAACATGGCGCAGCTGCACCAGGCGAAGCTGGCCAGCGCCGAGGAGCTGGCGGCGACCCTGGAGCCGCTGGCGCAGGCGATGGCGGCGCTGACGGACGAGGCGCGCCAGACGATGCAGCAGCTAGGCCTCGACGGCACGCGCCAGGGCGAGCAGTTCCGGAGCCAGATCGAGGCGGCGACGAGCGCCTGGCGCAGCGCGGAACAGGCGGCGCGCGAGAGCGCCCAGGCAATCGACTGCAGCAGCCGTATGCTGTCGCAGCGCCAGTATCTGCTGGCTGCGCTGGTGGGCATGATGACGGGGCTGCTCGCCAGCGCATTGTGGCTCTGTCTGGCACCTGCCCCCAGGTTGCAGAACGTGCTGGACGCGCAGCAACTGGCCGCGCTGATCCGGCCCGCGACCGCAGCCTGGAAGCCGTGCGCGGGCAAATGACGGCAATGGGCTGCGCGCAGTTCGTCGTCAGGCTGGTGCAGGCAAGGGACGGCAAGCAAGAGACGCGACAGTGGAGCGGGCTGGAACTGCTCCGCAGTCTGACCTGGCTCAAGCGCATGAATGCGCGCGGCTACGACGTCACCCTGCGCCCCGCAGGCCAGCATGGCCTGGTGCTGCTCGACGGCCTGCAACAGGCCGACTTGCAGCGCCTGGACGCGCGCGGCTGGCAGAGCGCCGCCGTGGTGGAAGTGCAGCATGGCCGCTTCCAGGCCTGGATCAAACTGTCCAGGCAGCCAGTCGCCTACGCCTTGCGCCACCAGGCGGCATCCCGCCTGGCGTCCGACCTTTGCCGCAGCGGCAGCGCCATCACGGTCGCAGAATTTGGCGCGCTGGCCGGGTTGACCTGCCACGCATCGGCCATGGCCGAAGCGCAAGCGGCACGCTATGCGCTGCTGCAGGCATCGAGCGGAACAGTGGCCGCCGCCGCAGCGCCCTGCCTGGAGCGCATGGCGCACTTGCCGAACCTGCCACCGCCGCCCAGGCTGTCCATGCCGCAGGGCGCTGTCCGGAAACGCTCAAGCGGGCGCGCCAGATAATCGGCCAGGTGCTGGCGGCCTTAGCAGCAGCTTTACCGGTTGCATTTCGACATGGCGGCGAACGTTTGGCGCATGAGAAAGCCATTTTCTCGGGCGTGACAATGCGTGTAGTTTTCTGTTTGGCAATTTGCTATTCTCGGGGCGGCTGTCGGCTGCGGATTCAACCGGTCAATGACGGCAAGCGGCCAAAAGCAGACCTATTGCGAGGCTACGCCTTAACTCGTCATGTAGTCGTTACATCGCATTCTCATTGTTCGTTGTTCGACTTCAGAGATAATCATCAGTAACCCCAGATTCAGCATCCTCCAAACGTAGCAAGAAAGGATTCAATGCGCCGTCTCGTCACCTTAATTCCCCTGATCTTTTGCACACCTATGGCCTTTGCTGCCGTACCAGTGAATATTCACGTTCCACCTAATGTGCAAGCGTGCACTCGTGCGCAACCATGTCCAGTTGCAATCCTTAGCCCAGGATATGGGCTTTCCGGTTCAGACTACTCATTCGTCACACAAAATCTCAACCGAATGGGTTACTTGGTTGTCGCGTTGCAAGATAGCTCTGGCGGCATAGCGTTAGATCGAAACGCGCCGATTACGAAGCAACTACGGGCGATGGCCCGCGTAACTTCACGGTCGATCTCCACCGTGATCGACGGGACCGCAGTACGCTATCCTCAGTTCGATTGGAGACACTTGCTTCTCGTCGGGCACTCCCTTGGTGGCGACAGTTCGGCTCAGTTTGCCGCTGACAACCCGAGCCGCGTATCCAGCTTTATCAGCCTCGACAGCCGTCGGGTCGCGTTGCCCCGCTCAGCTGGTATCCACGTCCTGACAATTCGTGCCAGTGACACCACTGCCGACCGCGGTGTACTGCCGAATGAGAAAGAGCGCGGCCACTACGGTACATGCGTGGTCCACATCAAAGGCTCGCGCCACAAGGATATGCAAGATGCTGGTAGTGAACAATTGAAGGCCAAAATTGTATCCGCCATCGATACTTTCCTCGCTCCAGCGCCGCACCCTAAATACGCCTGCGACCGAGACTCAAAGCTCTAATAATGTTCAGGCGATCATTTTGATATTGCAAAGTCCGCTATGGGGCGGAAGCTGCCAACGGCAGCAACCGGCCAGAAGCGGACAGTCGGCAATTGACCAATAAAGCTTTACTCAGAAAGTCAGCATGTCTCACCGTGATCCTTTTAATGTTATTTCATCCACCGTTGATCTGGATGATCCGGTAGAGCACGGTGATGCTCAACGCTTTATGGTTAACGCCCTGGCTCGGGTGATCGAATGTCTACCCGTTCCCGCGCAGTCTTCTGTTTTGGCTGCTAAACGATATCTTGAGGGCGCGGCAACGGATAGCGAGGCCATAGCTGTCCGGGTGAGGCTTTGGGAGACCATCCGAGGACGCGATATGTCGGATGACCCTGAGGTGTTGCGTATCAGAACCACGATTTGTGCGCTGCACGGCATGGACGCTGAAGCACCTTACGACAAGTTGGAATACTTTCTGTTTTTTTGGGAGCGCAGCGGCTTAAGCATGGTCGAGCTAGCTGGAGCTATGTTCGACACATACGGCGTTGTTTATCACGACGCTTAATCGGCTGCGGTGGCATATGTCGAATGCGTCAGATCTATGTCTGCTTCGGGGCGTAAGCGGACACCGCAGTGGGGAAGCTGCGGCCTCAAAGCAACTCGCAGTAATTTCGGCCATACTTTTCAAGAAAGCGTTCCCTCGCTGCCGATGCTTGCTGGAAGGAAAATACAAAATCAAAAAAATTCATCGGGAGTGCTAGCATTTGACGGTTTTTGTACTAGACTACTTGTCTGAAGTCACCAGCAACCGCTCCAAGTGGAATGGTAACGAAGAACTTTTTCTCCGATGATGGTATTTATGATGGTATTTTTGGATATTCGCTGAATTCTCATAGCGGTTTTCGATTCCGGCTCCCGCACCACAGAACACTTTAGTTGTACCTGATCAAACCCGCCCATCGCCAGATGCTGCGGGTTTTTTTGTATTAGCGCCCCGATCTGCGCTCCAGCACCGCCGCCCGCTCCGTATCAACAATGCTGAAACGCACGACATTGCGTGTGCAGCCATCCGGCTATCCAAACGGCCGCACGCCAAACAGCACGCCGTGCAGCCAGAACGCCAGCAGCAGCCACAGCGCACAGCCTGCGGCTATGGCGATCAGGGTGCCTTGCATGGTGCCGCCCTGGTAGGCCACGCCGGCCGCGCGGTCGCGCTGCACGGCAAAAACCAGATCCACTGACGACCAGACGAGGAAGCTGCCGAACAGCAGCACGTCGGCCACGTTGCCGTTGGCCAGCAGATGCGCGACGGCCCAGAGTTGCGTGCCCAGCAGCATGGGATGGTGCACCAGGGTCTTGATGCGGTTGCGCGGCACATTGGCCGCCGCCAGCAAAATCAGCGAGAACAGCATCAGCAGGCCGCTGGCGTGGCGCAAGCCCATGGGCGGCGTCCACAGTGCCTGCGGCTGCTGGCGCGCCAGGGCGTAGCCCCAGATGATCAGGCCCAGCCCGGCAAACGCCACGAGCGAATACAGCCCCTTCCAGCGCTTTTCGCCCAGGCGCATCAACTGGACGCTGCGCCAGCCGTCGGCGACGATGCGCACCGAGTGCACACCCAGGAACAGCAGCAAACCGAGTATCAGCACCGTCATCGTCTTCTCCCCCAGTTAATACCCGCTATCGAGCATAGACGACACCATGGCCGGCGCCGTCCGCGCAGATCAACGTTCCTCGCGATAGTAATCGCAGCCCTCGAACGTGGTGCGCAGCGCCTGCTGCAGCTGGGCGTAGCGCTCGGGCGTCAAGTTGAAACGCACGTCGATCTGGCCGTCGTCATCCATCTGCATGGCGGCCTCGGCATCCATCTGCACGGACAGGCGGTTCGGATGCAGGATCACGGCGTGCATGTGGCCATACCAGGCAAATTCCTGGCTGCAATATTCAATATACGGCTCGTCCATGCCCGTGGCGACGTCCTGCTCGTCGTATTCGTCGGCGCGCTGCAGCATCAGGTAGACGGGCTCGCCTTTGCCCGCTGGCGCGGCCAGGGTGGTGATCAGGGCGTCGTCTTCATGGATGACGGACAACTCGGTGGCGGTAAATCCTGCGGACATGGCGTGCTTTCAACAAATAAATGAATGACGCCACCATAGCGCAAAAGCGCCGCGCACGACATAGGACGCGGCGAATAAAGCGTGCCGCCCCCGGCCGCGCTCGCCGCCTATAATGGCCATTCCATCCATATTGCACAGGAGACCGTCTTGACCGCCGTATCACCCTACACCACCCGCCTGGCCATCCCCTCCATCGCCACCTACCAGCACCTGCGCGTCGCCGCCGGGCTGAGCGCGAAAACCGCGGAGGCGGCGGCCAAGGGCTTGCCGAACTCGCTGTTTGCCGTGCAAGTGCTGCTGGGCGACGAAGTGGTGGGCATGGGCAGGGTCATCGGCGATGGCGGCTGCTTCTTCCAGGTCGCCGATATCGCCGTGCTGCCGGCCCACCAGGGCAAGGGCCTGGGCAAGCGCATCATGCGCGAGATCATGCAATTCATCGAGACGGAAGTACCGCCCAGCGCGTATGTCAGCCTGATCGCCGATGGCCAGGCGCAAGACCTGTATGCGCAGTTCGGTTTCAAGCATACGGCGCCCGCCTCCGTCGGCATGGCGCTGAAGCGCTAAGCGACCGATGCCGGTCTGGCTGCTGTGCTGCATGGCGCTGGCGCTGCTGTTGAGCGCTGCCGCCTGGCGCGCCGAGCGCGCACGGCAACGGTGCGGGCGCACGACACGCTGGCCATGGCTGGCGGCCATCGCCGCGTCCGTCCTCTTGCCCCTGGCATGGCTGCCCGGCGTGCTGAAGGCCATGCCGGCCGAGCAGGCACAGCTGAAACTGGGCTGGTTCGTGTTATCGAGCGGCATGCTCTTGATGCTGGCGCTACGCAGCATCTGGCTGCTGTCGCACCAGCGGCGCTGGCAGAAAACATCGCTGCTGGGCACGCCAGTGTACTTGAGCGGCGGTATCGGCCCCTGCGTGGCCGGGCTGCTGCGGCCCCGCATCGTGATGCCCGTCTGGCTGCAACTGATTCCTCCCCAACAACAGGCGCTGCTG
The DNA here is from genome assembly GCF_051380695.1 of Janthinobacterium goodfellowi. NCBI lineage: Bacteria > Pseudomonadati > Pseudomonadota > Betaproteobacteria > Burkholderiales > Oxalobacteraceae > Janthinobacterium > Janthinobacterium goodfellowi. The sequence continues at coordinate 108,643 of NZ_JBNYXN010000006.1, forward strand.
CTGGCGCACGCACAATGCCGGCTGGCCGCGCGCGACCCGCAGTTGCTGGCGCTGGCGTACGCCTTGATCGTGATCATGCCGTGGAACCTGCCCCTGTGGTGGCAGCTGCACCGGCTGCGCTTTGCCATCGAGGTCGATTGCGATGCGCGCATGCTGGCGCACGGCCATGCGCTGCGCGACTATGCCACCGTCCTGCGCCGGCACGGCCAGTATTATTCGGGCTTGACGGGCGCCTCGCCCATCGTGCTGAACGATCCGCTGGCGCTGCGCCGGCGGCGCCGGATCATGGCCAGATTTCCCCGGGGCCGGGCGGCGAACTTGCTATAGTAGCGGCATCGCCGCGCGGCATGCCCGCGATCCCGGCTCCCCCCTTCGAAATCAGAGAGATACCATGCTTTACCTGCTTGCCATCGTGATCGTCATCGCCCTGCTGTACTACGTCTTCAGCGGCCGCACGCCCGTCAAACCGCTGCACAAGCCGCTCGTCTCCGTGCGCCAGTACGTGCCGGCGATCCCTGCGGGCGCACCGGCGCACCACTGGAGCGATGAAGGACGCTTTGCGTCGGAAGTGGAAAATGAAGCGATGTACCAGCCCGCCATCGCCAAGCTGGCCGGCGAACACGGTCCCGGCAACGCGGAAGAAAAATGCCTGGCCCTGCTCGTCTGCGACGATGCCAACCCGTTCCAGGACAAGGCCATCGCCGTCTTCATCGACGGCCAACTGGTCGGCTACCTGTCGCACAACGACGCCCTGCGCCTGCGCCGCAACCTGGGCCGCATGGACCTGGTAGGCCAGCTGACCTCGTGCGACGCCGTCATCCGCGGCGGCGGCCTGTGGAACGGCAAGCGCCTGTCGTATGCCGTCTGGCTGGACTTGCAGCCCTACAATTAAGTGAACTCCCGCCACGGCCAGCGTTGTTGCGTCACACAAGGAAGTGCCGGACAGATGGCGCCGGCGCCGATGCAGACCACTGGAAGGGCAAGGAGTTCGATGCCATTATCGCCGGCAGTAGACCAGGCATTTTGATGCACATCAAATAAATCGACATTTCCTGGCTGTGGCCTTGCGAAAGGTCATGGCCCGTGTTTTTTTGACCCACATCAAGCCCCCCCCATAAGAAAACCGCCCATGAGCACAGCCATGCTGGACTTGCCCGTGCTGATGGCGCACTGAGGTCAAGCGCGCCATGTCTATTTGCTAAATAGCTATAATTGCCTGATTTTCCATATCAAGGCAATGTAGATGAAGCAACAACTGATCCATTGGGGCAGCGCCCTGGCGCCATTCGGCAGCGACCTGCTGTGGACGGTCCTGCCGTGGATGCTGCTGTATGGCGTGCTCGGCTTCGTGCTGGCGCTCGGCATCTGCTACCAGCTGGCCAGAAAATGCCTGCTGGTGCGCCGTCCGCCCGCCTGGCATGTGGCCGCCAAGCTCAGCTATGTGTTGATCCTGCTCGCGCTGCCGCTCCTCGGCGGCGGGTTTGGCGCCGTGCACAGCGTGCACCGCGTGGTCAACCAGGCCCTCGAGCGCGACCTGCAGCCGGTGGTCGAAGCACAGATGCCGGCGCTGCGCGTCTACCTGGAACAGCAGGCCAGGCTGATCGCCCCGGGCCAGCCGGTCAGCATGCGCAGCCTGATCGAACCCTTCGTGCAAGACATGTATTACCGGCCCACCTCGGACAGTTACTGGGAACGCAGCAAGGCGCGCTGGATCAATGAATTCATCCTGCGCCGTGGCAGCGTGCTGCTGACGCAGGTGCTGCAGGAACAGCTGATCGCCAGGGCCGGCGTGCTGGGCGACGCGCTCAAGGGCGCCGGCTTCCGTGGCCAGGCGACGGGCGAACTGGCCAGCCTGGGCACCGACCTGGCCGTGCGCCTGACCACCGATGTGGCGCGCCAGGCCGACTTCAGCAAACTCGACAAATCAGTGCCGATGATTTTCATCGACGCCATCAAACGCCAGGCCGGCGCCTATTTCAATTCGCTCAAGATCACGCTGGGCCTGTTCGCGCTGGTCGCGCTGCTGCTGGTGTGGGGCGAGATCATGCTGTACCGCCACTATTACCTGCGCCGCCAGCCGGCCGCCACGGCCCTGCCCGTGCCACCGATGTAAAAAAAAGCCGCCCCTCCTTGCGGACGGGGCGGCTTTTCATGTGCAGCTAACGCTTAGACTTTACGCTGGGCGACAGCGTCCACTACGCACAGTGCCGTCATGTTGACGATGCGGCGCACGGTGGCCGATGGCGTCAAAATGTGCACGGGCTTGGCGCAGCCGAGCAGGATCGGGCCCACGGCGATGCCGTTGCCGGCGGCCGTCTTCACCAGGTTGTAGGCGATGTTGGCCGATTCGATGTTCGGCATGACGAGCAGGTTGGCGTCGTTCTTCAACGCCGAATTCGGCATGATTTTCTGACGCAGCTTGCTGTCGAGGGCCGTATCGCCGTGCATTTCGCCGTCGATTTCCAGGTCCGGCGCGCGTTCCTTGATGATGGCCAGGGCGGCGCGCATCTTTTGCGCCGAGGCGCTGTCGCTGGAACCGAAGTTCGAGTGCGACAGCAGGGCCGCGCGCGGCGACAGGCCGAAACGGGTCATCTCTTCGGCGGCCATGATAGTGATCTCGGCCAATTGCTCGGCGTCCGGGTTTTCGTTGACGTGCGTGTCGACCATCACCAGCTGGCGTTCCGGCATGATCAGCACGTTCATGGCGGCGTAGACATTGCTGCCGGCGCGCTTGCCCAGCACCTGGTCGATGTATTTCAGGTGCAGCTGGGTAGTGCCGAAGGTGCCGCAGATCATGCCGTCCGCGTCGCCCTTGTGGATCATCATCGAACCGATCAGGGTATGGCGGCGGCGCATTTCCAGCTTCGCGTATTCCTCGGTGACGCCCTTGCGGCTGGTCATCGCGTAATACGTGTTCCAGTAATCGCGATAGCGCTCGTCGAAGTCCGGGTTGATGACGTCGAAATCGACGCCTTGCTTGAGGCGCAGGCCGAACTTCTGGATGCGCGCTTCGAGCACGGGCGGACGGCCCACCAGGATGGGGCGCGCCAGTTTTTCATCGACCACCACTTGCACGGCGCGCAGCACGCGCTCTTCTTCGCCTTCGGCGTAGACGATGCGCTTGAGTTCGGCAGGCGTGGATTTGGCCATCAGGAACAGCGGCTTCATGAAGGTGCCGCTGCGGTAGACGAATTGCTGCAGGCTGTCCGCGTACGCCTGCAAGTCCTTGATCGGACGCGTGGCGACGCCGGAATCCTCGGCCGCCTTGGCCACGGCCGGCGCGATCTTGATCAGGAGGCGCGGATCGAACGGCATCGGGATCAGGTATTCAGGGCCGAACGACAGGTTGCTGATGCCGTAGGTCGTGGCCACGATGTCGGACTGCTCGGCGTGCGCCAGGTCGGCGATCGCGTGCACGACGGCGATTTCCATTTCGCGCGTAATGGTGGTTGCGCCGCAATCGAGGGCGCCGCGGAAGATGTACGGGAAGCACAGCACGTTGTTGACCTGGTTCGGATAGTCCGAACGGCCCGTGGCGATGATGGCGTCGCTGCGCACGGCCTTGACTTCTTCCGGCAGGATTTCCGGATTCGGGTTGGCCAGTGCCAGGATCAGCGGGTTCGGCGCCATCTTGCGCACCATGTCCTGCTTCAGCACGCCGCCGGCGGAGACGCCGAGGAAAATGTCGGCGTCCGGGATAATCTCGGCCAGGGTGCGCAGCGGCGTGTCTTGCGCGAAGCGTTCCTTGTCCGGGTCCATCAGTTCCGTGCGGCCCTTGTAGACGACGCCGGCCAGGTCGGTGACGTAGATGTTTTTCAGGGGGAAGCCCAGGTCGACGATCAGGTCCAGGCAGGCCAGCGCCGCGGCGCCCGCGCCCGACACGACCAGCTTGCAGTCCTCGATTTTCTTGCCGACGGCTTTCAAGCCGTTCAGGATGGCCGCGCCGACGATGATGGCGGTGCCGTGCTGGTCGTCATGGAAGACGGGAATCTTCATGCGGTCGCGCAGCTGGCGCTCGATGTAGAAGCACTCGGGCGCCTTGATGTCTTCCAGGTTCACGCCGCCGAAGGTCGGTTCCAGCGAGGCGATGATGTCGACCAGTTTATCGGGGTCCATCTCGTTGATTTCGATGTCGAAGACGTCGATGCCGGCGAATTTCTTGAACAGCACGCCCTTGCCTTCCATCACCGGCTTGGCGGCCAGCGGGCCGATATTGCCCAGTCCCAGTACGGCCGTGCCGTTGGTGATGACGGCCACAAGGTTGCCGCGCGCCGTATATTTATAGGCATTCGCCGGATCGATGACGATTTCTTCACAGGGAGCGGCCACGCCTGGCGAATAGGCCAGCGCCAGGTCGCGCTGGTTGGTCAGTTGTTTGGTCGGCGTCACGCTGATTTTGCCGGGGCGCGGGCACTCGTGATACTCGAGTGCGGCCAAGCGCAATTGTTGACGCAATTCTTCTTTTTTATCAGATGACGAATCCATGCTGTGCTGCCTTCCTGTTTGGTCGATCGGGTGTTCCGGATTTTATCAGACCGATTCTTTCAATTAGCTAGGTATTTTCCGCTAGCCACAGTCTGATATCACGAAAACGCATAACCTAGCATTGTAAGGCCGTCCGGCGGCACAAACGTCCTGAACAGGAAAAACTATCAAATTTTAGATTTCAATTAGTTTTTGTGATCAGTCGCCGGGAGCGCGCCACAGCGGCAGCGCGGCGACGGCGCGCTCGATATCGTCCATGTCGTCGTCGCCCAGGGTGGTGTCGAATGGGGCGGACAGGATGCGGCGCATCAGCGCCAGACGGGTCGTCGCCTGCTGCGCGTCGATGAAATGTGTCGTCTCCGCGCAATACTGCGCGCGGCGCAGGGCATCGGCGCCGTCATCGTCGCCATCGGGATAATAATGGCGGCCGATGTGATGCAGCGACTGCAGCAGGAATTCGATCTCGCGCAGGATGCGCAGCGCATCCTCGCCGGACAGCACGATGCGGCGGTTGGCGGGCAGCAGGGACGGCGGCGCGGCGCGCTTATTCGAAATTGTCATCGATCAGGAAGCCGTAGCCGTCATCGATCAGCATTTGCAGATACGCGTCGAAGCTGTCGGCGATGACCAGGTAGCTATCAGGATCGTGCAGGAAGCGCACGACCTGCCCCACCTTGCCCGACGCCGTCGGCGTGAAATCGACATACAGGCGCGAGGATCCGCCATTGTTCATGCAATGCGAAAAACACAGGCGCTGGCCCTGCTGGACGCCTGCGTCGATGCGGGTGTCGACGATGCCGGGGTCGTCTTCCAGGTAATGGCCGTAGATATCGGCGATGCTGCGCTGGTTCGCTTGCCGGTCTTCCAGGATCTGTTCAACGGAACTCAGATAATACGGATACTCGAACACGTCCGAGCCCAGCATGTACACCAGTACCATGCCGCCCGCATACTCCTGGTAATACGTGCCGTTGTACTGGCCCAGCAGGCGCAGCAGGCTGTCCGGGCACAGCGGATACGCCTGGCGCAAGCTGTCCAGCTGCGCCGCGCTGGCGCCGCTGGACAGCGCCAGTTCCGCCAGCGGTTCCGGCGGCATGGCCTGGCGCAAGCCGGCTAAATAGTGGTCGACGATGTTCATGGCTGAAATATATCAGCTGACCCGATACGCCATGCGCACGCTAGCGCGCACCGGCCAGCCGCGCCCCCGGCGCGAAGCGCACGGCGATCAGCAATAACAGCACCACGCCCCCGGCCATCACCATCCACGCCTGGGCCAGGCTGGACGAGTGCTGGCGGATCAGGCCGGCGATGAAGGGCATGCTGCTGGCAATGATGTAGCCGCCGCCCTGCACGAAACCGAGCAAGGCGCCGGCGCCGGCAGGATCACGCACGTGATCCATGCTGACGATCAGCGACAGGGGAAACAGGGCGCCGATGCCGCAACCGAGCAGGATCACGGCAGGAATGGCCAGTTGCGCGGGCGCCACGATCAGGCAAGCCAGGCCGGCCAGCACGGCCAGCAGTACCGACAGCAGCAGGATGCGGCGGTCGGAGAAGCGGTGGATGACGCTGGAAATCGCCAGTCCCGCCAGCACTTCCACCAGGGTCAGGCCACCGAGCAGCAAGCCGCTGTCGGCCGCGCTCCAGCCCAGTTCCGTGTAAAACGGCGGCAGCCAGGCCAGCACCAGGGTATAGGCGCCCGTGCCGATGCCGAAAAACACCATCAGCAGCCAGGCGCGGGGGTTACCCACGGGCAGGCTGGCGCCCGCGCCGCCGGACACGTCCACGCGCGAGGCGGCGGCGCGGCGCCACAGCAGCGCGGCGGCCACGGCGGGCAGCGCCCACAGGGCCAGCAGCGCTTGCCAGCCCCAGCTTTGCGCCAGCGGCGAAGCGGACGCGGCCGCGATGGCCGCGCCGCCCATGATGCCCGTCGTATAAAAACCCATCAACTGACCCGCCCGCTCGGGGAAATGGCGCTTGATGAAGGCCGGCAGCAGCGCCTGCACCAGCGCGATGCCCAGGCCGCCCAGGGCCGCCGTGGCGATCAGGCCGCCGCTGCCGTGCAGGGGCCAGCGCAAGGCGCAGGCGGCAGCGATGATGGCGATGCCGAGTCCGATGCCGCGCGCCACGCCCAGCCGGCGCTGCAACTGCGCGCCCGCCAGCGCGCACACGCCCATGGCGAACACGGGCACGGTGGTCAGCAAGCCCGCGTCGGCATTGCTGAGGCCCGTGCTGGCCTGGATACTGTCGAGCAAGGGGCCGATGGCGGCCAGGATGGGGCGCAAATTCAGGCCCAGCAGGATGATGGCGGCCACCAGCAGGGCGGACGAGGGTAACGGGGAAGATACGGGGCGTTCAACAGGCATGGCAGAGTAGTCCTTGCCTCGCAGGGAGGCACATGGTTTAATGCGTGACATAATCACTTGATGAAAAGTATCTTAGCATAAAGATAGAAATCTATCTTGATGTCGAGATAAATGCATACACCATGACGGATACCCCGCAAGAACACGCGCGCGCGCAATTTGCCGCCGCACAATGGCAACGCGAACTGCCGCAGATGGATACGCGTGCCATGCAGCTGGTGGGCCAGCTGGGCACGGTGGCGCAGCTGATGGCGCGCGACTGGCTCAATCCCCTGTTCGCCGAACACGGCTTGCAGCCGGGCGAATTCGACGTGCTGGCGACCTTGCGCCGCTCGGGCGCGCCCTACAGCCTGACGCCGACGGCCCTGTACGAGGCGGCCATGCTGTCCTCGGGCGGCATGACCAACCGCATCGACCGGCTGGAAGCGGCCGGCCTGATCGAACGCCAGAAGCACCCGACGGACCGGCGCGGCGTGCTGGTGGCCCTGACACAAAGGGGATTGGAATTGATTGAGAAGCTGGTGCTGCTGCACGTGGAAAACGAGCGCGCCATGCTGTCGGCCTTGAACGCGGACGAGCAGCGCCAGCTCGACCAGTTGCTGGCCAAGCTGCTGCACGGCATGGCGCAGGCAAAGAAGGGTTAAGCGAGCACGCGCGCCAGCTCGCGCAGGGCCGCATGGCCGCGCCGTGCCTGGCGCTGCAATTGTTCCGGCGCACAGTGGCCATACAGGGCCTGGACGTGGCCCTCGCTGGCGGCGCGCAGGTCGAGCTCGCCCGCACCGGGATCGGGCAACTGCCCCTCGACCAGGGTCAGGAAATAATGGCGCTGCGCCCCGCACAGGTTGGCCGCGAACTGCAGCACCAGGCCGCTGTCGAACAGCAGCGCGCCGCTGCGCGCCCCCGCCTCCAGCAGCAGACGATACGGCGGCAAGGGCCGCCGCGCCGCGCGCAGCACGCTGGCCAGGCGCACCTGATAACCGAGTTCCAGTCCATTCGCATGCAAGCGGCCGCCTTGCAGATACACCTTGAACGATGCTTGCACGGCCCGGCTGGCGCAGCGGAACCAGCGCTCATCCTCATACAGGCACAGCTGGCCGCCATCGCACAGCTCGTAAAATCCGCGCGCCAGCAGTTCCGGCGCCGTGAAAGTGGCCAGGCCGACGGCCTGCGGCTCGCGCAGCCAGCCATCGTCAAGATAGGATTGCATCACGGCGTGGATATCGTGGAGAGGCATAGGGACATGATCGGCGGTGGCAAGGGCCTGTATTGTAGGCCAGCCTATAATAGCCGGGCCACACTATCACTCAACGAACAGACCACGCCATGGCCCCACACGACGCGCTTTCCGAATTCGACCTGATCAAACACTATTTCGTGCGCCAGCGCCCCGGCCGCGCCACCCTGGGCATCGGCGACGATTGCGCGCTGCTCACGCCCGGCGCCGGCAAGCAGATCGCCATCTCGTCGGACATGCTGGTCGAGGACCGGCACTTCTTTGCCGGCGCCGACGCCCGCATGCTCGGTCACAAAAGCCTGGCCGTGAACCTGTCCGACCTGGCCGCCATGGGCGCGCGTCCCGTGGCATTCACTTTGGCCCTGGCCCTGCCGCAAGCGGAACGCGCCTGGCTGGCCGGCTTTGCCGACGGCCTGTTTGCATTGGCAGATGAATTTGGCTGCGAACTGATCGGCGGCGACACCACCAAGGGCCCCCTGAATATCTGCATCACCGTGTTCGGCGAACTGACGCCGGGCCAGGCCCTGCGCCGCAGCGCGGCCGTGGCGGGCGACGATATCTGGGTCAGCGGCACCCTGGGCGACGCGCGCCTGGCGCTGGCCGGCTACCGCATGGAACAGGAACTGTCCTCCGCCGACCTGCTGATGGCCGCCGCACGCATGCACACGCCGACGCCGCGCGTGGCGCTCGGCTGCGCGCTGGCCGAAGCGGGCATCGCGCATGCGGCCATCGACATCTCGGACGGCCTGGTGGGCGACCTCGGTCACATCTTGAAAGCGTCGCAAGTGGGCGCCACCCTGGACGTCGACGCCCTGCCGGCCGGCCCGATACTGGCGCAGCAGGATGCGCAACTGCGCCGCCGCTACACGGCCGCCGGCGGCGACGACTATGAACTGTGCTTCACGGCGCCCGCATCGTCGCGCGAGGCCATCGCCGCGCTGGCGATCAGCTGCGGCACGCCCGCCACGCGCGTGGGCCGCATCGAGGCGCAATCAGGCTTGCGTCTGGTGAACGGAGCCGGGCAGCCGCTCGATCTGGCCTTGCGTTCCTTCGACCACTTCAGCGAGTAACTTCTAGCGCACCGACACGCGCGCCAGCCCCGGCTGGTTCACCATCCAGTAATGCTGGAAGGCCAGGCGGATATTGTCGCGCAGCTGCGTGTCGTCCCACGGTTTCGTGTAAAAACGGTAGATGGCACCGCGGTTGATCGAGTCGAGCACCGCTTCCAGGCCCGTGTAGCCGGACAGGATGATGCGGATGGTTTCCGGGTACAGCTCCTTCACTTTACTGAGGAATTCCGTGCCGCTCATGCTGGGCATGCGCTGGTCGCAGACGATGACGTGGACCCTGTGCAGGGCCAGCATCTCGAATCCTTCGGCCGGCGTGCTGGCCGTGAGGATCTGGTAGCCCTCGGGACGGAACAGGCGGTGCAGCGAGGACAGCACGTTGACGTCGTCGTCGACGATGAGCAGGGTTTGCGCCGGCTGGGCGGCCGGGTCGTGGCCGGGCGGCAGGCCCGCGCCGGCCGTGATCATCTGCCCCAGTTCCAGCGCCGGCAAGGCGCGGCTGAAATAAAAGCCCTGGATTTCGTCGCAGCGGTTGCGCCGCAGGTATTCGAGCTGCGGGCGCGATTCCACGCCCTCGGCCACCACGCTCAGCTTCAGGCTGTGCGCCATGCTGACGATGGCCAGCGCGATGGCCGCGTCGTTCGGGTTGCTGGTGATGTTGCGCACGAAGGCGATGTCGATTTTCAGCTTGTCGATGGGGAAGCGCTGCAGATACGCGAGGCTCGAGTAACCGGTGCCGAAATCGTCGATGGCCACCTTCACGCCGATTTTTTTCAGCTTGCCCAGCACGACGATGGTGCGCTCGGCGTTCGACATCAGCGCCGTTTCCGTCAGTTCCAGTTCCAGCAGCTCCGGCGCCACGTTGTACTGCGCCAGCGCGCGCGTCACTTCGCCTTCCAGGTCGCCTTCGGCAAACTGGCGGCTCGACACGTTCACGGCCACGTGCACGGGGCCCACTTCGCTGTCGCGCCATTCTGCGATCTGGCGGCAGGCGGCCTGGATCACCCAGGCGCCCACGCGCACGATCAGGCCCGTGTCTTCCAGCACGGGCACGAATTCGGCCGGCGCCACCAGGCCGTAGCCGGGACGGCGCCAGCGCAGCAGCGCCTCCACGCCGCTGATGCGGCCCGTGCGCAAATCCACCTTCGGCTGGTAGTACAAAATGAACTGCTCGTGTTCGAGCGCATGGCGCAGCGCCAGTTCCAGGTCCAGGCGCGCCAGCACCTGCACGTTCATGCCGGCCGTGAAAAAGCGGTAGCCGTCGCGGCCCGCCTGCTTGGCGCCGCCCATGGCCGTATTCGCGTATTTGATCAGGGTTTCCGGGTCGGTGGCGTCGTCCGGATACATGGCGATGCCGATGCTGGCCGTCAGGGTGGCCGCGTGGCCGCGCAAGTCGAACGGCGCCCTCAAGGCTTCGCGCACCTGGTTAGCCACGGCCACGGCTTCCTGCTGGTTGCGGCTCATGGTCAGGATCAGCGCGAATTCGTCGTTGCCCAGGCGCCCTACCGTGTCGCGCAGGCGCACGCATTCGACCAGGCGGTTGCTGAACTGGCGCAGCAGTTCGTCGCCCAGCGCCGCGCCCAGGGTGTCGTTGATGCTTTTGAAGCGGTCCAGCGCGATGAACAGCACCACGATACGCCAGCTTTTTTCCTGCGCCAGTTCGACGGCCTGGGCCAGCGTCTGGTAAAACAGGCTGCGGTTCGGCAGGCCCGTCAAGCCATCGTAATGGGCCAGGTGCTTCAGGCGCTCCTGTGCCTGGCGCCGCTCGCTGATGTCGCGCGCCACGGCGATCAGCAGCAGGCCGCCCGCAGCCTGCCCGCCCATCACGGGCGCCTGCGCATACCAGTGCCAGCCCAGTTCCACGGGCACCAGGCTCAGGTCGCGCCGCACCAGTTCGCATTCCGTCACTTCCGTGGCCAGGTGGGCCGGGCCGCCCGGCAGCGCGGCCAGAGGCGGGGCCGGCGGCGACGGCAGCAGGCTGCCGGGCGCCAGCGCCAGCAGTTCGGTGCGCGCATAGCCGAGCAGGCGGCATGCGCCGTCGTTGACGTCGACCAGGGTCATGCCCAGCACGTCGACGAGGAAGATGGCGTCCGTGGTGGCGTCCATGGCGCCGCGAAAGCGCTGCAGTTCGGCCGTGCGCTGGCCCACCGTGCGTTCGAGCAGGGTGTTGTAGTGACGCGCGGCGCGGTGCAGCAGCCGCACTTCGAGCATGTTGCGGATGCGCGTGAGCACCTCGAGCGCGTCGAAGGGCTTGCTGATGAAGTCGCGCGCGCCCGCTTCCAGCGCCGCCAGCTTGGCGTCCGGGTCGGCGGCGATCACCAGCACGGGCAGATAGCCTTCCAGTTCCAGCGGGCGCAAGGCATCCATCACGGCATAGCCGCTCATGCCGGGCATCACTAGGTCGAGGATGATCAGGTCGAACTGGTGGCGCTGGTGCAGGCCGGCCACGGCGCGCGCATCGAGGGTGCTGGTGATGGCCGTGTAGCCGCCGCTGTGCAGCAAATGCTCGAGCAGGCGCAGATTGACGTCCTGGTCGTCGACGACGAGGATTTTCGCCGCATAGATATCGGCCTGGCTGATCATGGCGCGCCTGTTCCCTTCTGCCGGCGCTGCTGCGCCACATAGGCCAGGGTGCTGTTGATCGCCTCGGTAAATTCATCGAGGTTGATCGGCTTGGTCAGATAGCGGTAAAAGCCCAGCGCCATGCTGCGCTCGACGTCGCCCGGCATGGCGTTGGCCGTCAGGGCGATGACGGGAATATGCGCCGTGCGGGGATCGGCGCGCAGCAGCTTCAGCGCGTCCGTGCCATTCACGTGCGGCAGGTTGATGTCCATCAGGATCAGCTGCGGCAGGTGCGTGCGCGCCATTTCCACGCCCAGGCGGCCATCCGTGGCCGTCAGCAGGCGCAATTGCGGGCAGTAGCGGACGATTTCCTCGACCAGGGTCAGGTTGGCGGGATTGTCTTCCACGTACAGCAGGGTCACGGGGGCGCTGTGCTCGAGCAGCGCGCCGGCCAGGTCCGGCCGTGGCAAGGCCAGCAGGTCGGGCGCGGGCACGGCGTCGACCACGCGCAGCTCGATCCAGAACGTGCTGCCTTCGCCGGGCGCGCTGGTCACGCCGATGCTGCCATCCATCAGCTCCACCAGGCGCTTGGTGACCACCAGGCCGATGCCGCTGCCTTCTTCCGTGCCGCCCTCCTGCCCCAGCCGGTTGAAGGGCTGGAACAGCAGCGCCACCTGTTCGCCGTCGAGGCCTATGCCCGTGTCGCGCACGCTGATGCGCACCCGTCCGGCCGCCTGCGGCGCGCAATCGATGGTCACCCGCCCCTGTTCGCGGTTGTACTTGAGCGCATTCGACAGCAGGTTCAACAGAATCTGCTTGAGGCGCGTGCGGTCGGCCAGCACGTTCAGGGGGCAGGCGTCGGGGAAGGTCATGCCGATGCCGCGCTGGCTGGCCAGCGGCGCGATCATGTCGCGGCATTCCTGCAAGATGGCGTCCAGGGCCACCGGTTCGAGCGACAGGCTGACCGTGCCCGATTCCACCTTCGCCAGGTCGAGGATTTCATTGATCAAGGTCAGCAGGTGGCGCCCCGATTTCAGGATATGGCCGGCGAACTCCTTCTTTTGCTCCAGGGTCGACGGCAGGCGGTCGGAACTGAGGATTTGCGCGAAGCCCAGGATGGCGTTCAGGGGCGTGCGCAATTCATGGCTCATCGACGACAGGAAGGCCGACTTGGCATAGTTGGCGCTGCGCGCCTCTTCCATCGCCATGGCCAGTTCGCCATTCGTCATTTCCAGCTGCATCGTGCGCTCGTGCACGCGCACTTCCAGTTCCTGGTTCAGGCGCATGACTTCCTGCTGCGCCTGGGTGCGCTGCTCGCCCTCGCGCGCCAGCTCGCCGTTCGAGCGCTCCAGCGCCTGCGTGCGCAGCTCGATCTCGGCCAGCATCTTGTTGAAGGAATCGACCAACTGCGCCACTTCGTCGACGCTGAGCTTGCGCGCGCGGCGCGAGTAGTCGCCCGTCTCGATCACTTCGCGCGCCACGTCGGCGATATCGAGGATGGGCTGCGTGATGACGAAATCGAGGCGGCGCAGCAGCAGCAAGGCCACCAGCAGCGCCAGCACCGTCACGCCCAGCGCGATGGCCAGGTAATCGGCCGTGCGGCCGGCCAGCTCGTAATCGGCGCGCAGATACACGGTGCCCAGCAGCTCGCCATTGTCGACGATGGGCTTGAACAGCTCCACCGAGTTGCCCTGGATGGTTTCGCCTTCCTTGCCCACCTTCGCCGGCAGCTCGCCCACGTGCTCGTTCGCGCGGTAACTGGCGAACAGGCTGCCGTCGGCCTTGTACAGGGCGCCGGCCGTCACGCGCGGGCGGATGCGCATCAGGTTGAGGTTTTCCAGCGCCAGGCGCTCGTCGTCGAAGGCCAGCGCGGCCGAACTCATGTGTCCAAGCAGTTCGGCCTGGGTACTGATGTCGGCCACCAGGTTGCGGTGGTAGGCGCGCAAGTCGTAGGCGACGATGGTGCCCAGGGAAATGACGAGCGCCACCAGGGTGGTCAGCAAGACCACCGACATCAGTTTGTGGCGGATGGAGCGCAGTCGTATCATCTAGGCGCCTCCCGTCTGCACGCGATAGGCGGCCAGCAGCATGCGCGCGCTGATGCGGATATGCGCCTGCGCCACGGGTTTCAGGGCCACGTCGAAGCGCACCTTGTCTTCGGCCATCACAAAATTGATCATGCTGCCCATCGCGTAGACCTCATCCGAATCGGACACCGTCAGCAGCGCCAGGCTACGGCTGGCGGCCAGCATTTCCTGCAGCGCCGATTTATCCAGCGCGCCCAGGTACAGCACGTGCAGCCCGGCCAGCGCGTCGCCGCGGCGCACTTTTTTCACCTGCACGGCGCGGCCGTTGACGCTGTGCCCGGCCACGCTCAGTTCAAGCTGCTCGGCCAGCGCGTCGGCGCCCGCCACGCCGATCACCAGCGGAGAGTCGGGCCGGACAAAGCTGCCGTCGGGCCACTCGACATAGCCGGCAAACTTGTACAGATACGCGGCCTTGACCTGGCGCTCCAGGTCGCCCGGCACTTGCGCCCGCGCCTCGGCGCACAGCGTGCCCAGGAGCAGCAATAGCCAGCCCCAGCGAAGGGAGCGATGGCCGCCGCGCACGGGGCGGCGCAGGGGGCCAGGATGACGCCACCAGGTCCAGTTCAGAATTGCCATGACAACCGAGTAAAGATAATGCATACGAAGGCGCGGCACCATGCCGCTTGCCTGTTCGAGCGATGCGCACCAGGGTAGCGCAGCGACAGAGCGCCTGCCGGCCCGAAGTGGTAGCAAATGTATAAAAGAGTGTACGCATTTTCGCTGTGACCGGGGAAAGTTTCTTTTACCGTGGGCCATGCTACAGTCTTGCCACCATTTTCACCGCATGCAGGAGTCAACCATGAGCAACGCACTCGTCCCCCTCTCCACCGCGGTCGGCCTGGCCTTGCAGGCGAAAGGCCTGCTGCTGGCCACGGCCGAATCGTGCACGGGCGGCGGCGTGGCGCAAGCCGTCACCGATATCTCAGGCTCGAGCGCCTGGTTCGAACGGGGCTTCGTCACCTATTCCAATGGCGCCAAGAGCGGCATGCTGGGCGTGCCCGCCGAGCTGATCGCCGCGCACGGCGCCGTCAGCGAGGAAGTGGCCGCCGCCATGGCGCAAGGCACCCTGGCCCACAGCGAGGCCCAGGTGGCCGTCTCGACCACGGGCATCGCCGGCCCCACGGGCGGCGTGCCGGGCAAGCCCGTCGGCACCGTCTGCTTCGGCTGGGCCATGGACGGACGCGTGCAGACGCAGCGGCTGGTGTTCGCCGGCGACCGCCAGGCCGTGCGCGAGCAGGCGGTGGCGCACGCCCTGCGCGAACTGCTGCGTTTTATCCAGTAGCGTCGGCGATGCAGGCGCGGTCGCGTCCCGCCTGCTTGGCCGCGTACAGGGCGCTGTCGGCGCGCATCAGCAATTCGTGGCGGCCGGCGCCGTGGCGCGGATATTCGGCGATGCCGGCGGAAAAGGTGCAGCCGGACAGGCTGTGCGGCGCCTGCTGGATCAGCAGCTGGCGGTAGCGGGCGGCGATATCGTCGATCTTGTGCGCGGCGATGACGCTGTCGGCCTCGCGCAACAGCAGGCAGAATTCCTCGCCGCCATAGCGGCACACCATGTCGCTGCCGCGCAGCTGACCTTCCACCAGGCGCGCGAACTGGATCAGCACTTCGTCGCCAAAGTTGTGCCCATAGGTGTCGTTGACGCGCTTAAAGAAATCCAGGTCGATGATGGCGATGGCCACGGGCGCATCCGCATCGGCCTCATGCAGGATGGCATTGAGACAGGTTTCAAAATGGCGGCGGTTGTACAGTCCCGTCAGGTGGTCGCGCATGGCCTGTTCCTTCAGGCTGTCCTGCAAGGAATTGACATGCAGGATCTGGTGCGCCAGTTCGCGGTTCAGGTGCTCGAGCTTGACGTTTTCCGATTCGCGCGCCGCCTGCAGCTCCAGCGCCTTGTCGCGCTCGGCCTTCAGGCTGTGCATTTCCTTTTCCAGGTTGCGCATCAGGCTGCGCGAGGCGCGCGCCGACTTGCTGCTGGCCTCGTACGCGGCCTGGTATTGCTGCAGGAAACCGTACGCGGCCTGCCATTCGCCCAGCTGGGCATTGATATCGGAGAGCCCACGCAGGATCTGCTGCTGGTGGAACGGATTGCGCGTCCAGCTCAGCAGGCTGTGCGCCTGCGTCAGCGAGGCCAGCGCCTGCGCCGTCTGTCCCGCGTGCAAGTCCAGCTTGCCGCGCACCAGCCACGCATGCATCTGCTCTTCCAGGTCCTGGCCGCGGCGCGCATAGTCTTCCGCCCGCAGCAGCAATTGCAAGGCGCTCTCGGGCTGGCGCAGCAGGATGGCGGCGTGGGCGGCAATGCAGAACAAAAAGGCGCGCACGGCCAGGTCTTCTTCCGGCCACTCGTAAAACGGCTCGACCAGCGCCAGCGCTTCGGCCGGCTTGCCGGTAGCTAATAAACACATGGCAAGGTTGGCCGAAACGATGGTTTGCTGGTATTTGAGCTTTTGCGTGCCGATGATCTCGAGCGCCTCGACCAGCAGGGGAATGGCGTCTTCATCGTTGCCCAGGTCATGCTGCGACGACGCCAGGTTCGACAGGCTGTTGACCCGGTGCGCGGGGCTGCCGAAACGCTCGGCGATGTCGAGCGCCAGCAGGAAATTGCGCGGGCCGTCCTGCGTATCGCCACGGTTCAGGGCATCGACGCCCAGGCGCGCGTACAGCATGAACTTGTGCAGCGAGTCGGGGATCTGCGCGGCCTGGCTGCGCGCCTGCAGGAAATGCTGCTCGGCATCGGCAAAGTCGCCGCGCCGGCTCGCGTATGCGCCCCGCAGGGCCGCCACCTCCATGCCCCCTTCCAGGTCGCCGCTGTGCTGGAAATACGCGCGCAGGCGCTCGCACGACGGTTCGGCCTCGCCCGCGTAATACGCGAGCCAGCAATGATTCAGTTCCGCATAGGCGCCGCCGCGCGCATACTGTTGTCGTTGCGCCGCCGCCAGCGCCATCTGCGCCAGCCGGCGTGCCTGGCGGCGGTTGCCGACCAGGCAAGACAGGGCTTGCTGATTCAAACGGTCAATGTCGGCTTTATCGAGACTGGAGATCGGCACTGCGTCCTCGTTCACACTCTGGGGTGCATTTTTCACACAAAACTTGCTCTGTATCAATGGTATCCTGATTAACATCATAACCAGATTCGCTCCCGCGCATGGCATCTTTGCAAAGGATTGTGGTAAAAATGCCAGTCGTGGCCTGGCCGGGCGCCATCGCCGCTGTCACGGATCTTTGATTGTCACTGACGCAACAACTTGGAGTAGTCGCAATGCAAAACACGGTACATTTCATCCTGCAGGGCAAGGGCGGCATCGGCAAAACCCTCGTCTCGACCCTGCTGGCCCAGTGGATAGGCGGCAAGGACGACACGCCTTTGCGCTGTTATGACACCGACCAGGAAAACGCCACCTTCTCGCGCTACAAGGCGATGAACGTCAAGCATGTGCCCGTGATGACGGATGCGCGCAACATCGACCCGAAACGCTTCGACGCGCTGATGATCGACATCCTCGACACGGACGGCAACTGCGTGGTCGACAATGGCGCGAACACGTTTTCGCCGCTGATGGGCTACCTGCTGGAAAACGACTGTTTCTCTCTGCTGGAAGAATCGGGCCGCAAGGTGTACATCCACACCATCGTCGGCGGCGGCGACACCCTGCACGACACGGCCACGGGTTTTGTCGCCACGGCACAGTCAACGAAGGTGCCGCTGGTGCTGTGGCAAAACGAACACTTCGGCCTGCTGCAATCGGCGTCCGGCAAGCAGTTCGTCGAGTCGCAATCGTATGCCGACAACCGCGCGCGCGTGAAAGGCAGCATCACCTTGAGCCAGCGCAACCCCGACACCTTCGGCGCCGACGTCAAGAAAATGAACACGGCGCGCCTGACGATGCAGGAAGTGCTGCAGAACGACAAGTTCAACATCATGGAAAAGCAGCGCATCAAGGTCGTCTACCGCGATATCTTCGAACAGCTCGACAAGGTGCAGTGGTAGATGGACCGGCACACACTGCGCAGCCACGTGTTCGACAAGACGGGCATCAAGGTCGACGTCGATGATCCGATATTCGCCCTGGTGGCGCTGAACGAAGCCGTGCTGGCGGAAACCGTCGAGCGCCAGCTGGCCCTGCTGGACGCCGCCACCCAGGCGCTGGCTGCGCAGGCGCGCGCCACGGGCGGCTTGCCGCCCGAACCGGGCGCTGCCATGCCCCAGCCCGTGCCGCAAGCGCCCGGGCCCGCCCCCCTTTTTACGCCGCGCGAATGGCGTTTGCTGGGCGCGGCGGCCATCGTCTCGCTCGCCTGCGCGCTGATGGTGCTGGGCGGCGCGGCCCTGCTGTATCAACCGTAGCACCGTCGCGCTGGGCCAGCCCCGAGCGGGCCGCAGCGTCTTCCCCACCCTAGCCTGGAAGCATGCATGAAACCGATCAAATTGCTGGCCATTCCCGCCCTGATGCTGTCGCTGTACGGCGCCCCGCTCACGCTCGCCCACGCCGCCGGCGCCGCTGCCGCGACGGCAGCCACGGCAGCCACGGCCGTGCCCAATGTCGCCTACGAAAAATACACCTTGCCGAACGGTCTCGACGTGATCCTCGTGGAAGACCATAAATTGCCCGTCACGGCCGTCAACATCTGGTACCACGTGGGGCCGGCGAATGAAGCGCCGGGGCTGACGGGCTTCGCGCACCTGTTCGAACACATGATGTTCGCCGCCACCAAGCACGTGCCGCGCGGCATGGCCGACCAGTTGCTCGAAGGCGCGGGCGCCACCGATTCGAACGGCAGCACGGATTTCGACCGCACCAATTATTTCGACACGGTGCCGTCGAACCAGCTGGAACTGGCCCTGTGGGCCCATTCCGACCGCATGGGCTATCTGCTGGACGTGCTCGATCAGACGGCGCTGACGAACCAGCAGGACGTGGTGCGCAACGAGCGCCGCCAGAGCGTGGAAAACGCGCCCTACGGCATCGTGCAGGAAGCGCTGTACCACCAGCTGTTTCCGAAGACCCATCCGTATTACGCCAGCGTCATCGGTTCGCACGCGGACATCCAGAACGCGAAACTGGCCGACATCAAGGAATTCTTCACCAAATACTATGGTCCCAACAATGCCAGCCTGGTGATCGCGGGCGACATCGACAAGGCCAAGACCAAGGAGCTGGTCAACAAATACTTCGGCAGCTTCAAGAGCGGCCCCGCCGTGGCCAAGCCCGACGTCGTGACGCCGCCCATCACGCAGGAGCGCCGCCTGGTGGTGCAGGACCGGGTCGAACTGCCGCGCGTCTTCATGGCCTGGCTGACGCCGTCCGCCTACGCCAAGGACGATGCGGAACTGTCGATGGCCGCGCAAATCCTGGCGGGCGGCAAGTCCAGCCGTTTATATAAATCGCTCGTGTACGACAAGCAGATCGCGCAGGACGTGGGCGCCAACCAGAGCTCGAACGCCCTCACCTCCGTGTTTACCCTCGACGTGACGGCCCGCCCCGGCCATCAGCCCGAGGAAATCGAGCAAGCCATGCAGGCGGAACTGGAACAGTTGCGCGCCCAGGGGCCCAGCGAGAAGGAACTCGAGCGGGCCCGCAACAGCATCGAGACGAGCATGCTGAGCCAGGTGGAAAAAGTGGGCGGCAATGCCAACATGATGAACCAGTACAACCAGTACCTGGGCGACCCTGGCTACCTGGGCAAGGATATCGAGCGCTACCGTCAGGTGACAGCGGCCGGCGTGCAGCGCGCCGTCGACACCTACCTGAAAAACCAGGCGCGCGTGGTCGTCTACGGCGTGCCGGGCAAGCCGGACCTGGGTCCGGAAGTGGCGACGCCCGCGCCGGGCAAGGTCAAGCCGGCACCGGGCACGGCCATCAACGCGGACGAGCCGTGGCGCAACGCGGTGCCGAAGGCCGGTCCCGCGCCGAAGATCGTGCTGCCGCAAGCGACCTCCTTCACCTTGAGCAACGGCTTGACCGTGATCCACAACTACAACCCGGCCGTGCCACTCGTCTCCAGCCAGCTGGTCATCAAAAGCGGTTCGGGCGCCAATCCGCTGGCGCAGCCGGGCTTGTCGAGCTTCACGGCGCAGTTGCTGCAGGAAGGCACGGCCACGCGCAGCGCGCCGCAGATCGCCGATGACGTGGCGCAGCTGGGCACCTTCCTGGGCACCGGCTCCGGCGCGGATGCCTCGTTCGCCCAGTTGACCTCGCTCAAGTCCACCTTCCCGCAGGCGCTCGACGTGCTGGCCGACGTGGTACAGCACCCGCAATTCCCGCAAGACGAAGTGGAGCGCCAGCGCGCCAGCCGCCTCGGCGAACTGGCGCAGCAGCGCGAAAACGCGGCGGCCGTGGCGGTCCGCGTGGAAGCGGCCGCCCTGTACGGCCCGCAGCATCCGTACGGTTACATCCAGCTGGGCACGGAAGCGGCCCTGAAAGCCACCAGCCGCGCCGACCTGCAGGCGTTCTGGCAGCAGCATTATGTGCCCAACAATGCGGCCCTGATCGTCTCGGGCGACATCGGCGCAGCGGAATTGAAGGCCCTGGCCGAAGCCAAGTTCGGCAGCTGGAAGGCGGGCGCGGTGGCGCCGTCCGTGACGGCGGCGCCGGCCACGACGAAAGCCAGGCTGATCCTCGTCGACAAGCCGGGCGCGCCGCAGACGGCCGTGCGCCTGTCGGCCATCGGCGTGGCCCGCGCGACGCCCGACTATGCGCCGCTGCAAGTGATGAACGCGGCGCTGGGCGGCCTGTTTACTAGCCGCCTGAGCAATAATTTGCGCGAAGAGAAGGGCTACACCTATGGCGTGCGCTCGCACTTCCAGTACCGTAGCCAGCCGGGACCGTTCTCCATCGCGGCCGGCGTGCGCACGGACGTGACGGGCGCGGCCGTGTCGGAAACCTTCAAGGAAATCCGCGCCATGATCGCCAAGCCGTTAAGCGCCAAGGAATTGTCGAATGCGCGCAATTCGCAAGTGCTGTCCTTGCCGGGCCAGTTCGAGACGAATGCCAGCATCAGCAGCAGCATGGCCAACACGTATATCTACGGCTTGGGCCTCGACTACTACGCGACCTTGCCGCAGCGCTTTGCCAGCGTGACGGACAAGCAGGTGCAGCAGGTGGCAAAAAAATACCTGCAGCCGGAAAAGCTGATCGTCATCGGCGTGGGCGACCAGGCGAAGATCGCCCCGCAGTTGAGCAAGCTGAAACTGGCGCCCGTGGAACTACGCGATGCCGAGGGTAACGTGAAGTGAGGACTAGCGGCGCTTGAACAGCGCCGCTTTATCCACCAGCGCCGCGATCGCCACGCCCGCCGTGTAGGCGATCAAATCGCCCCAGCCGAAGGTGGAACCGAGCACCAGATGCCCCAGCGGATGCGCGCGCAGCGCGACGAGCCAGGGCGTCTGGACCAGCTGGCCGAATTCGACGGCAAAGCAGATCAGCAGCGCAGTCAGCGCCAGCTGCCAGGTGCGCATGCGCGTGGCGAAGATGCCCAGCGCAAAGACGATCATCATGGCCCACAGGGCATCGCCCGGATACTTGCCCAGCGCGGCGGGGAGGAATTGGGGATAGGCGCGCGAGGCCAGGCCCAGCGCGATGACAGCCACGGTTGCGCCCACCTGCAGCAGGCGGCGGCGTTCAGGTTTTACCAGGAACATATTTCCATTCAAAGGCACAATACGGGCCGAACCATTGCGGCCCGTCCGATATTGTACTGCGCGGCCGTGTCCGCCTGCAGCCTATCGCATCAAGCCAGGTCCACGTGCTGCGCCAGGAAATCGAGAAAAACGCGCACGCGCGGCGGCACATGCCCGCCCTGCCCCACGAACACGGCATGCACTTCTTCGCTGTCGCCCGGGTTGAACGCTTCCAGCACGGCCTGCAAACGGCCTGCCGCGATATCGGCGCGCACCTGGAAGGCGGCCAGACGCGCCAGTCCCAGCCCCGCCAGCGCCAGTTGCCGCAAGGCTTCGCCATCGCTGGCCTGCGTATTGCCCACGACCGGCACGACGAGGTCGCCGTCGGGCAGGCGCAGCGGCCAGCCAGAGCGGGCGCGCGCGTAATTGGCGTCGAGCAAGTTATGCGACGCGAGATCGGCAGGCAACAGCGGCGTGCCGCGCCGGGCCAGGTAGCTTGGTGCCGCCACGATCGCCATGCGCGTCTGGCCCAGCTTGCGCGCCAGCAAGTTGGAACTTTTCAGGGGACCGGCCCGCACCGCCACGTCCGTGCGCTGCTCGAGGATATCGACGACGGTATCGGTCAGCACGATGTCGAGCGTCACCTCGGGATAGCGTTCAAGGAAGAGCGGCGCCAGCGGCAGCAAAAAATGCTGGCCGAACGGCACGTTCGCATTCACCCTGATCTTGCCGCGCGGGACATCCTGCACGCCCGCGCAGCGCTCCGCCTCGTCCAGCGCCGTCAGCACCTGCGTGCCCCGTTCATACAGGCCGCAGCCCTCGGCCGTCAGCTGCAGCTGGCGCGTGGAGCGGTTCAGCAGGCGCGCGCCCAGGCGCTCTTCCAGCCGAGACACGAGCTTGCTGACGGCCGACGGCGTCATGCCGCAGGCGCGCGCGGCGGCGGAAAAGCCGCCCAGCTCGACCACGCGCACAAACACTTCCAGCTCGCCGGAACGGTTCACTTCCAGTCTGGCCATTGTGAATTCAACTCATAAATGTTCTTCGATGGGATAGTCTAGTACACAAATGGCTTTGCTTTCATCATGCGCACATTCCCCTTGATAAAGCGAGCCGCCATGCAACGATATTCCCTCCTCCCCGCCGCCCTGCTGAGCCTGGCATTCAGCACCAGCCCTGCCCAGGCCGCCAACGCCGAACCTGCCCACGGCTGGCTGGCCAGCTGGACAGCCAGCCCGCAAGCCGTGTGGGGCAGCGACTTTGTGCTTCCCGCCAACGTGCCCGCCGTGCTGCACGGGCAAACCGTGCGCCAGGTGGCGCGCATCAGCGTGGGCGGCCCGCGCGTGCGCATCGTGCTGTCGAATGCGTATGGCAAGGCACCGCTACGCATCGGCGCGGCCACCGTGGCGCTGACCGCTTCCGCTTCGGCCATCGAAGCGGGCAGCCTGCGCACGCTGACGTTTGCCGGCCAGCCCTCGGCCACCATGGCGCCGGGTTCGCCGCTCGTCAGCGACCCCGTCGCGCTGTCCGTGCCAGACCTGGCGCGGCTGACGGTGAGCGTGCACCTGCCGCAGCCCAGCGCGACTGCCACGTTTCACTGGGATGGCCGCGAGACGGCGTGGATTGCCCCGCAGGACCAGACGCGCGCCATCCGCATCGATGACGCGCCCGGCGTGCAGACCACCACGGCGCGCCTCTTGCTCAGTGCCATCGAGGTGGAGGCGGCGCCGGCGGCGCAAGCCGTGGCCATCCTTGGCGACTCGATCACCGATGGCGCCAGCGCCAGCCTGGGGATCGATGCACGCTGGCCCGATTTCCTGGCCAGGCGCCTCGCGCCGCAGGGCGTGGCCGTGATCAATGCGGGCATTTCCGGTGGACGGCTGTTGTCCGACGGCATGGGAGAGAACGCCCTGGCCCGCTTCGAGCGCGACGTGCTGGCGCAGCCCGGCGTGCGCACGGTCATCGTGTTGTTGGGGATCAATGACATCAGCTGGCCCGGCACGGCGTTTGCGCCACAGCAACAGCGTCCCACCTTGGAAGAATTAAGCAGCGGCTACGCGCAGCTGGTGGCCCAGGCGCGCAGTCGCGGCGTGCGCGTTATCGGCGCCACTGTGACGCCGTTCGAAGGCGCCCTGCCCGGCACGCCCCTGAGCGACTATTATCAGCCGGAAAAAGATGCACTGCGCCAGCAATTGAATGCGTGGATACGCGACAGCGGCCTGTTTGACGCCGTGCTCGACTTCGACGCCTGGGCGCGCGACCCCGCCCATCCGCTGCGCCTGCTACCCGCCTACGACTCGGGCGACCACCTGCACCCGGGCGACGCGGGCAACCGGGCGCTGGCGGAAGGGATAGACCTGCCGCTGCTGTTGAACGATCAGTCGCCCAGGCCCGCGTACAAGGCCGTGCTCAAGTAGCGTTCGCCGAACGACGGGATGATGGTGACGATGGTCTTGCCCGCGTTTTCCGGACGGCGCGCCACTTGCAGGGCGGCCCACAGGGCGGCGCCCGACGAGATGCCGACCAACAAGCCTTCATCGCTGGCGGCCAGGCGCGCCGTGGCGAAGGCGTCGTCGTTCTTGACGCAAATGATTTCGTCGTAGATGGCCGTGTTGAGGATTTGCGGCACGAAACCGGCGCCGATGCCCTGGATCGGGTGCGGTCCCTTGGTGCCTTTCGACAGCATCGGCGACGCTTCCGGTTCCACGGCGATCACTTGCAGGCCGGGCTTGCGCTCCTTCAACACTTCACCGATGCCGGTAATCGTGCCGCCCGTGCCCACGCCGGCGACGACGATGTCGACTTGCCCATCCGTATCGCGCCAGATTTCCTCGGCCGTCGTGGCGCGGTGGATGGCGGGATTGGCGGGATTATTAAATTGCTGCAGCATCAAATAGCGCGGGTCGGCCGCCACCAGTTCCTCGGCCTTGCGAATGGCGCCCAGCATGCCTTCGCTGCCGGGCGTGAGCACCAGCTCGGCGCCGTAGGCGCGCAGCAGGATGCGCCGTTCGCGGCTCATGGTATCGGGCATGACGAGGGTGCAGCGGTAGCCGCGCGCGGCGCAGACCATGGCCAGCGCAATGCCCGTGTTGCCGCTGGTGGGCTCGACGATGACGGTATCGGGATGGATCTTGCCTGCGGCTTCCGCGGCGACGATCATGGACAGGCCGATGCGGTCCTTGACACTGTGCGCGGGATTGTAGAATTCGAGTTTGGCCAGGATGGTGGCCACACTGCCGGCGGCGATGCGGTTGATGCGCACCAGGGGGGTGTTGCCGATCAGTTCAGTGACGTCGTTGGCGATGTTCATGGGAGTCTCCACAGCAATTACAGAAGAATCCAGTCTACCGCGTTTTGGCGGCGGCGCGAGCATGCGCCGCCGCCAAAGTGAACAATTACTTAACGTCCAGCAATTCCACGTCGAAGATCAGTGCCGAGTTCGGCGGAATGTCGCCATTGCCGGCGCCGCGCGGGCCGTAGGCCAGTTCGCCTGGAATGATCAGGGTGCGCTTGCCGCCCACTTTCATGCCAGCCACGCCCTGGTCCCAGCCCTTGATGACCATGCCCTTGCCCAGCGGGAAATCGAACGGGCCACGGCCCACGGAGCTGTCGAACTTCTTGCCGCGCGAATCTTTCGCCAGGGGACGGTACAGCCAGCCCGTGTAGTGCACGGTGACGTTGCTGCCGGCGGACGCTTCCTTGCCCGTGCCGACCTTGTTGTCGATCAGAATCAATTTATCGGCGACAGGGCCAGGGCTCAGCGAGACGGCGGAGGCGGGAACAGGCGCTGGCGCCTGTGCCTGCGCCAGCGACGCGGCGACGGAGCAGATCAGGGCAAACAAAACGGAGCTACGCGTCATGATGTATTCTTTCATTGAGTGTCGGTGAGATCCCTGCAAGCGCCAGTGAGCGCGGCAGGGAACGCCAATGATAGCAAACCGCCGCAACGATAGGAAAAACTTGTCGCCCGATACACACGCTCCCCGCCTGTTTTACGCGCTGTGGCCCGACGCGGCCACGCGTGCGGCCCTGGCCGCCTGGCAGGCGCGCCTGCAAGGCAAGCCCGTGCGCGTGGAAAAACTGCACCTGACCCTGGCCTTCCTGGGCCAGCACCCGGCCAGCGACCTGCCGGCCCTGCTGGCTATCCTGGAACAATTACCGGCACGTCCCATGCCCTTGCTGTTCGATCACGTCAGCCACTTCACGCAGCTGGCGCTGGCCTGGGCCGCCCTGGCGCAGCCGTCGCCGGCCCTGCTGGACTTGCGCGCGGCCTGCATGCACAGCCTGGCGAAGCAGGGGCTGGCGCCCCGCTTCGAGCACGACCGTTTTACGCCGCACGTGACCCTGGCGCGCCAGGCGCCGCCGCCAGCCATCGAGCACTTCGCGCCGATCGCCTGGCAGGCGGACGAACTGGTGCTGGTGGAATCGCTGAAAAGCAGCGGCGACTATCGCATCGTGGCGCGCCGCAAACTGGCTTAGGCGGCGTCCGCCACTGGCACTGCGGCCAGTTTGTCCTGGCGCAAGCTTTTCAGCGCATGGGCAGCCGCCACCATGCCGAAGCTGGCCGTCACCACCACGCTGGAACCGAAGCCGGCGCAATTCAAGCCCGTCACGCCGGCGGGCGTGCTGCCATCGATGGCGCACGCTTCCGCGCTCTCTGGCGTGCTCAACGGCTCCATGGAAAACACGGCATCGACGTTGAATTTGTTTTTCACGCCACGGGGGAAACCATATTCGGTGCGCAACAGTTTGCGCACGCGCTTGAGCAGCGGTTCCTGCTCCGTTTTCGACAAATCGCGCACGGCGATCAGGGTCGGGTCCGTCTGCCCGCCCGCGCTGCCGATGGTCAGCATGGGCAAATTGCGCGCGCGGCAATACGCGATCACGGCTGCCTTCGCCTTGGCATTGTCGATGGCATCGACCAGGTAGTCGAAATCGCGCCCGCCCAGCAGCTGTTCGAGGTTATCGGGGGTAATGAAATCCTCGATCTGCGTGACCTGGCAAAACGGGTTGATCAGTTCGATGCGTTCGGCCAGGGCCGTGATCTTGGCCTTGCCGATGGTGTCGCTCATGGCCTGGATCTGGCGGTTGATGTTCGATTCGGCAACATTGTCGAGGTCGATCAGGGTCAGGCGGCCGACGGCGCTGCGCGCCAGCGCTTCGACGATCCAGGAACCGACGCCGCCCACGCCGATCACACACACGTGAGCCGCGCGAAAACGTTCCAGCGCGGGGGCGCCGTACAGGCGGGCTATGCCGCCGAAACGCCGTTCAAAATCGATCTCGGTCAAGTCCATGGAAATTAGTTCATTGGTGGAGGTATGCATGGCGCCATTTTAACGGACACTGCGCTGGCGGATATTCTAAAATAGCCGAATTGACACAGCGACAAGCGCCGTTTGTCGCCGCGCCCCCACACCGTTCACCACGAGAACTCGCCATGACCGCTCCCCTGTTCGACTCCGTTCCCGGCTTTGACCAGCCCATCGCCGTGCTCAAGCATTGCCACGACAAGATCCGCAAGCAACTGACGACCCTGCAAAACCTGCTGGCCCACTTGGTGCAGCACGGCAACACGGCGGACGCGCAGCAGGCGGCCAAGGCAGTGTTGCAATATTTCAATAAAGCCGCCCATCTGCACCATGACGATGAAGAGCAAGACCTGATGCCCATGCTGCAGGCGACGGCCACGGGCGACGATGCGGCCCTGCTGGCGACCCTGGTGCCGGAAATCCTGGCCGACCACCAGCGCATGGACCAGGCCTGGCTGAGCCTGCGTCCGGAACTGGATGCCATCGCCGCCGGCACGGGCACGCAGCTGTCCGCCCATGGCGTGCGCGACTATGTCGCCGCCTACCAGGCCCACATGAGCAAGGAAGAGGGCCAGCTGGCGCCGATGGCCAAGCGCCTGTTCAGCGCGCAGCAGGTGGAGCAGCTGGGCACGGCCATGCAGCGCCGCCGCGGCATCGCGCCCGAAGCACCCGCCGCCGCCCAGCCGGACGCGGCCGCCGCGCTGGCGGCCATGCGCACCGATTACGTGCAGTCGAGCCTGAGCGAGACCGATGTGCTGGCCGATCCCATCGCCCAGTTCCAGAAATGGTTTGCCGAAGCCGTCAAGGCCCAGGTGCTGGAGCCGAACGCCATGAGCTTGTCCACCGTCACTTCCGAGGGCAAGCCCAGCTCGCGCATCGTGCTGATCAAGCAGTTCGACGAGCGTGGCTTTACCTGGTACACGAATTATCAGAGCGACAAGGGCCAGCAGCTCGAACGCAACCCGCACGCCGCCCTGCTGTTCTTCTGGGGCGAGCTGGAGCGGCAAGTGCGCATCGAGGGCACGGTGGTGAAAACCACGGCCGCCGAGAGCGATGAATATTTCAATGTGCGTCCCGTGCAAAGCCGTTTGTCGGCGATTGCCTCGCAGCAAAGCGCGCCCATCGCCGACCGTGCCGCGCTGGAACGCAATTACGAGGCCGTGGCCGCCGCCGTCGGCGATGCGCAGCCGCCGCGCCCGGCCCACTGGGGCGGCTACCGCTTGCAGCCGGAGCGCATCGAATTCTGGCAGGGACGCCGTTCGCGCTTCCATGACCGCATCGTGTTTACGCGCGGTGCGGACGGGCAATGGAGCATGCAACGCTTGCAGCCTTGAGGGCGCAGTCAAGGCGGCGCAAAGCAAGCTGGTCAATATAGGTGTAGGCTATGAGGGTCGAAGTTACTAAATGACATTGTTTCTCAATTTGCGGGCGCAACGGCGGCCGCTTCATTGGAGGCCATTTTGTTTGTACAAAACCAACTCAAGTCCTGGATCGCCAGCATCCGCAGCAAGACCGCCTTGCCGCTCCGTATAGAATTGTGGAATGGCCAGCATGTCGACCTGTCCAGCGAAGCGCCTAGAGTCACCATCCGCCTGCCGACCGTCGCCTCGGCCCGCTATCTGCTGAACCCGTCGCTGGCCAACCTGGGTTCGGCCTATGTGGAAGGCAATATCGAAGTCAAGGGCACGGCCCAGGACATGATTTCCATCTGCAATGCCCTGGCCCGCAACACCTTGAAACCGGAAGGCAAGCTGGCCCGCATCGTGCGCAGCTTTACGCACGACAAGAGCAAGGATGCCGAGGCCATCCGCTACCACTACGATGTGTCGAATGCCTTCTACGAGCAATTCCTCGACCCCGCCTTGGTGTATTCTTGCGCCTATTTCGAACACGGCGATGAAACGCTGGCGCAGGCGCAAGTCAAGAAGATCGACCATATCCTGAAGAAAATCCAGCTGCAGCCGGGCCAGACCCTGCTCGACATCGGCTGCGGCTGGGGCGCGCTCGTCATGCGTGCCGCCCAACAATATGGCGCCCGCTGCGTGGGCGTGACCCTGTCGGAAAACCAGTACGCGCTGGCGCGCGAGCGCGTGGCGGCGGCCGGCCTGGCGCACCTGATCGACATCCGCCTGCAAGACTACCGCGACGTCACGGGCCAGTTCGACCGCATCACCAGCGTGGGCATGTTCGAGCACGTGGGCCTCAAGCATTTGCCCGAGTATTTCGGCATCATCAACAAGCTGCTGGCGCCGGACGGCATGGCGATGAACCACGGCATCACCTCGACCGACCCGGAGAATGGCGAAACGCCGTATGGGGGCGGGGAATTCATCGAGAAATATGTGTTTCCGCACGGCGAACTGGCGCACATCGGCAATGTACTCAAGACCATGCAGCAAGGGGGGCTGGAAGTGCTGGACGTGGAGAATCTGCGGCGCCACTATGCGCGCACCTGCGCGCTGTGGACGGAAAATTTCGAAGCCAACGCCGAGCAGATCCGTCCGCTGGCGGGCGAGCGGCGCTTCCGCATCTGGCACGTCTACCTGGCCGGCTGCGCCTATGCCTTCGAGCAAGATTTGATCAGCCTGTACCAGATCGTCTGCGTGAAGGCGGGCCGACGCTCTTCCGTCCTGCCCTGGTCGCGCAATTACATGTATGCGCAGGACGCCAGGCCGGCGCCCGTGCTGGCGACCTGATCCTGATGCGCGCGCGGGGCGCTTACTTCAGGCGCCCCGCGTACATGGCGCGGAATTTCTCCACCTTGGGCACGACGACGAGGGCGCAATAGCCCTGCAAGGGGTGCCGCTCGACGTAATTCTGGTGGTAATCCTCGGCCGGATAAAAGACCGATGCCGGTTCTAGCTGCGTGACGATCGGCGCATCCCACACGCCGGCCATCTCGGCGAGCACCTTGCGCGCCACGGTTTCCTGTTCGGCCGACTGGTAATAGATAACGGAGCGAAATTGCGTGCCGACATCGTTGCCCTGCCGGTTCAAGGTGGTGGGGTCGTGCAGCGTGAAAAAGATTTCCAGCAAGTCGTGATAGCTGATGACGGCGGGATCGAATTCCAGGCGCACCACTTCCGCGTGGCCCGTGTCGCCCGTGCACACCTGTTCATAGTTGGGGTTGGGCACGCTGCCGCCCGTGTAGCCGGACTCGACGCGCGTCACGCCGCGCACTTCCCCGTACACGGCGGCCAGGCACCAGAAACAGCCGCCGCCCAGTACCGCCACTTCCATCTGTTGATTCATGATGCCCTCCCGCAACGCCTGTGCGACGTATCATTTGATGACTGTAACGCAAAGCGCCATGGCCTGCAGCGCCGCTTGAAACGGCGCGTGGTGCACCGCACATAAGGGGCATGCCGGCCACGATTGCGCTGGCACTGCCGATTTTTGGCATAATG
The DNA here is from genome assembly GCF_051380695.1 of Janthinobacterium goodfellowi. Taxonomy (NCBI): domain Bacteria; kingdom Pseudomonadati; phylum Pseudomonadota; class Betaproteobacteria; order Burkholderiales; family Oxalobacteraceae; genus Janthinobacterium; species Janthinobacterium goodfellowi. The sequence continues at coordinate 138,772 of NZ_JBNYXN010000006.1, forward strand.
TCAGCAAATAGACAGGTCACCCATGAACACACGCTCTCCCCGCGCGCCAGCGCAAGAATTCGATACGACACATTTCCGCCAGGCATTGTCGCAGTTTGCCACCGGCGTGACGGTCATTACGACGCGCCTGGCCGACGGCAGTTTCCGCGGCTTGACGGCCAGTTCCTTCAATTCCGTCTCGCTGTCGCCGCCCCTGGTGCTGTGGAGCCTCGGTTCCGTGGCGAACAGCATGCCCATCTTCAGCGGCAACTCGCATTACGTCATCAATGTGCTGGGCGCCGAGCAGGCGGAACTGGCGCAGCGCTTCGCGCGCCGTACGCCGAATCCCTTCGACGACGTCGAATATGAGCTGTCGCGCACGGGCCAGCCCATCCTGAAAGGCGCCTCGGCCTGGTTCGAATGCCACAACCGCAGCCGCTATCCCGAAGGCGACCACGTCATTTTCGTGGGCGAAGTAGAACAATGCGCGTTTACCGCACAGCCGCCCTTGATCTTCCACAATGGAAAGTTCAATACACCGCCAGCCTGAGCGTGACAAAAAAAAATCCGCCGAGGCGGATTTTTTGTTTTACAGGGTAAATTTATACCCGATGCTGACACTCACGGCGAGCGGGTCGAGCTTGATATCCTGCGTCTGCCCCGTCGAGAATTTCGCCTTGGTCTTCAGGAAGGTCTTGACCACGGCCACGTCGGCAAACCAGCGCTCGTTGAAGGACAGGGTGCTGCCGACCACCAGGCTGCCTGCCAGCTTGTTGTCCAAGCGGTAGGTGACCGGCGATCCACCCGGATCCAGCAAGGCCGTCATCTGGCCCGAGCCTTTTTCTTTCTGGAAATAGGCATACGTCAAGCCCGCGCCCACGTACGGACGGATCATCGCATTGGGCTGGAAGAAACGGTACTGGATGAAGGCCGTCGGCGGCAAGGCTTCCGCCGTCCCCAGCTTGCCCGTGCCCTTGATGGCGCCATCGCCGATCAAGTCATGCTTGTACGGCACACCCAGGATCATTTCAGCGGAAATATTGTCCGTGATCATGTAGCCAAAGGTCAGGATGGGTTTGGTATCGGCCTTGACGTCGGCTTTCGTGCCCGGCAGCGCCGGCGCGGAAATATCGCCACTGTCCACGTGCGGCGTGATCTTGTTGACGCCGACCTTGGCCATCCAGGTGCCCGCGCTTTGCGCCGAAGCGCCCGTCGCCATGGCCATCGCGGCGGCGGCGGCCAGCACGCGTACAGCGGTATTCAAACGATTTTTCATCTTGTCTCCTGATCATTATGTGCGGATAGCCGGGCTATCCAGTCTTGTCGCAGCCAGCGCCAGCCACGTCCCGGGGACGCAGCCGGCGCGGCGATTCCTTACAGCCAGCCCCGCACGACCATGTCCTTGGCCACATAACGGGCCAGCAACAGGTTGTTGAACGGCGTAGGATGCACATCGTCGGCATACGCGTAGTGGCTGACGTCGCCCGCTTTCAGGTTCGCGCCGGTGCAGACCAGCGAGCTGCCCAGGATATTGCCCGGCGCGCTCAAGTCGCACGCCGTCTCGCTGACATTGGTCAAGCCATACGGACCTGGGTTGACGCCCTGATCATGGCTGACGGCAAACACGTCGACCAGCAAGACTTTCGCATTGCCGCTCAGGCCGCCGCTCAGTTCGCCATTGAAGGCGCTGACCATGGCATTGATGAGGGCCTTGGTATTGGCATCCTTGCTCAAGCCCGATGGCGTACCGGCCACGTCGGGCAGATTGTTGACCACCACATAGTTGGCGCCCTTGGCGATGATCTGGTCCTTGACCAGCGCCACCAGTTCGGTGCCAGCTTGTTTCATGGAGGCAACCAGCAACGGTCCCTGGGCCGCAGCGTAATCGGCACCGGCCTTGGCGCCGGCGGCGTTGCCCGTCACCGTCGCATCGGCTTGCGCCTTGGCGACCAGCGGACCATACACGGCAGGCGAAGCGACGGTCGTGTTGCCGGCAATCACGGCCGCTTGCACGGCGGCGCCGACGATGGTCGCCGACGTGGCGCCAGGCGCCGCGCTGGCTGCCTGGATGGCGGCACCGATGGAGCCGGCGGCCGTGGCGGGATTGGTGGCACCGGCGGCCAGGGCCATGGTCAGGTTGGTGGCGAATGCCTTGGCGCCCGCATCGGCACCCGCCTTCGTGCCGGCGGCCGTCGCACCGGCTTGCAGTGCGCCCAGCTGATACAGCACGTCGTTACCGCCAGCCATGACGAAGACGGCTTCCGTGCCGCTGAACTTGCCGCCGGAAACGGCCAGGTGGTTCGCGACCTGCGTCACCACGGGCACGGTCAGGGCGCCCAGCGCGCTACCGGTGGCCTTGTTGTTCGGACCGATCGGATTGGTGACGCGCGAACCGCCCATGGCGTAGCCGTAGCAGCCGGTATGCTTGACGCGCGGCACGGAAAGGCCTTGCGCGGCATTGCCTTCCAGGCCAGTCTCGGCGGCGCATGGCGCGGCCAGGCCGAATTGCGCGGCCAGATGTTCGGTCCAGTTCTTGCCCGTCAGTTCAGGATTGATCTTGGTATTGTCGCCATTGATGGTGAACTTGCCGCCACCTTTCGCCGCCACCGTGCCCACGGCATACGAGCCGACATCGGACAGGCTGTCGCCGAACGACACCTGCGCCGTGTATTTGACTTTCAAAGTTTGATCACCGCCACTGGCGCCGCCGCAACCTGCCAGGACAGCCGCAGCCAGCACGGCCAGCGCGAATTTTGTTTGATGCATTTTGTCTCCTCGGTCTTTTTTCTGGTTTCTAAACGAACGGGCGTGCTATTCGCTACCCAACTAATATGCCATCGTTCCTCAGGCTTGTATAGAAAATATGTTTTAAAAATCAACAGAATAACAACACCGCCGGCGCCCCTGTCATGACCGGGCGATCCACTGAATTATGGAGGAATTAGTATGTTTCGTGGCAAGCATCTCTATTGCGCTGCATCAAGAAAAAGCCCCTTGCGGGGCTTTTTATGATGCGGATAGAAACTGCTGCAAGATACCACTTGAGCCGAACGCGGCACGCCGCAAACGGTCATTGACGCCCAGCCACGCGGGGCCGGTGGGCGGAGCTTCGACGAGGATCAGCTCGGCGCCGACCTGGTCCATCGTGCGCAGCGAGGCATACAGCGCATGCGCGTAGTTTTCCGGGCTGGCCGCCAGGCGCACGCTGGCGCTGGCCGGCGGCAGATCCGAGTAGTGGATCAGGGCCACGCGGCGTCCGTCGTTGAGCAGGCGGTTCAAGGTGGCGCGCACGTCGTCGCTGTGCTGCATCGCAACAGGCGTATGTGGCGCGTAGTGCGATTCCAGGGTGCCCGAGGCGCGTGGCGCGGCCGCGTCCGCCACAGCCGGTGCGCGGCCAATGACGGCGGCGATCTGCTCGCTGCTGATATGGCCGGGACGCAAGAGTACGGGACCGTGCGTGGCCAGGCGCGACAGGTCGACGATGGTCGACTCGATGCCCACGTCGCTCTGCCCGCCGTCGAGTACCAGGCCCAGCAAGCCGCTGCCGAGTTCCGCCGCGAATTCATCGCGCACATGCTGCGCCGTGGTGGGGCTGACATTGCCGAACTTGTTTGCCGACGGCGCCGCCAAGCCACCGTTGCCGCCCTTGAACGTGCGTAGCAATTCGATAGCCACCGGATGCGACGGGCAGCGCAAACCCACCGTATCCTGGCCGCCGGAAACGGCATCGGGAATATGCGCGGCGCGCTTGACGATCAGGGTCAGCGGACCGGGCCAGAAGGCGGCCACCAGTTGCTCCGCCTCGACTGGAATATCATCGGACCAGTGCGCCAGGTCGGCGCCGGGCGCCACGTGCACGATCACGGGGTGGTCCGAGGGACGGCCCTTGGCTTCATAGATGCGCGCCACGGCGGCCGGGTTTTCCGCATCGGCGCCCAGGCCATACACCGTTTCCGTGGGGAAAGCGACGAGACCGCCCGCTTCCAGCACGGCGGCCGCCGCCGCCAGATCGTGTGCGGGCACGCTCACGGCGCGATTCCCAGGATCAGGCAAGCGTCGCGCAGGCGCTGTTGCGCCTCTTGCAAAGTAGCGGCGATGAGGGTCAGGTGACCCATCTTGCGGCCACGGCGCGGATCGTCCTTGCCATACAGGTGCAAACACGCGCCCGGCAGTGCCAGGATACGGTCCCAGGCTGGTTCGCTGGCGACATCGCTGCCGTCGGCAAACCAGGCATCGCCGAGGATGTTGAGCATCACGGCCGGCGAATGCTGGCGCACCTCGCCCAGCGGCAAACGCGCCATGGCCCGCACCTGCTGCGCGAACTGGCTGGTGACGCAGGCATCCATCGTGTAGTGGCCGCTGTTATGCGGACGGGGCGCCATTTCATTGACCACCAGGCTGCCATCTTCCAGCACGAAAAATTCGATGCACAGCACGCCGACATAGCCGAGCTCGGCAACCATGGCCTGCGCCGCCCGCTGCGCCCTGGCGGCGCAGTCGTCCGACACGTTCGGGCCCGGCACCGTGGTGGTAAACAAGACGCCGTCGCGGTGCACGTTTTCGGCGATCGGATACACGACCGATGCACCGTCCACGCCGCGCGCCGTCAGCACGGACACTTCATACGCCAGCGGCAGCATCTTTTCCAACAGGCAAGTTACTTCGCCCATTTCCGCGAAGGCGGCGCGCACCTCGTCGCGCGTGCGCACGCGGAACTGGCCCTTGCCGTCATAGCCCATGCGCACGGTTTTCAAGATGCCTGGCAGCAAGTCGTCGGCGATGCCGTCGATGTCCTGCTGCGTGGCAATCACCATGTGCGGCGCCGGCAGCACGCCGGATTTCGCGGCACAAGCGACAAAGAAACGTTTTTCCGCGATGCGGTCTTGCGCCACCGACACGCCGTGGGCGTTGGGCGCCACGAACACGCGTTCGGCCAGGCGCGACAGGCTGTCGGCCGGCACGTTCTCGAATTCCGTGGTGACGGCCAGGCATTGCGCGGCCAGGGCGTCGAGGCCGGCCGCATCGCTGTAGCCGGCATTGACCAGGCGCTGCGCCACCTGCCCCGCAGGGCAGGCATCGGACGGTTCCAGCACAGCCACCTGGTAGCCCATGCTCTGGGCGGCCTGGGCAAACATGCGGCCGAGCTGGCCGCCGCCCATCACGCCCAGCCACGCCGGTGGGTTGGCGGCGGGCAGCAATGGGGAAGTCGATTTACTATTCATTATTTTTCAAACACATTATTCAGGCAAGACCATGGCCTTGGCGGCGGCCGTTTGCGTCACGCGGAAGGCTTCCAGGCGGTCGGCCAGGGCGTCGTCGTTGGCGGCAAGCATCGCCACGGCCGTCAGCGCCGCATTCGCCGCGCCCGCTTCACCGATGGCGAAGGTGGCCACGGGCACGCCCTTGGGCATTTGCAGGATGGACAGCATGGAATCTTCGCCGCGCAGGTATTTCGACGGCACAGGCACGCCCAGCACGGGAACGATGGTCATCGCCGCCACCATGCCAGGCAGGTGGGCGGCACCGCCGGCGCCGGCGATGATGGCGCGCAAGCCGCGCGCGCGCGCGCTTTTCGCATACGCATACATCTCATCGGGCATGCGGTGCGCGGATATGACTTGCGCTTCGTATGGGACGCCAAACTGTTTCAGCATTGCAACAGCGTTCTGCATCACGTCCCAGTCCGAGGACGAGCCCATGATGACGCCGACCAGCGGCTTATTCTGCTCACTCATCTCAGGCCTTCAGCTTCTCGCCCGTCAGGCGTTCGATGGCTTCGAAATACTTGGCCTGGGTTTTTTCGATGACGTCGGCAGGCAGCGCGGGCGCCGGTGCGGTTTTGCCCCAGGTCAGTGTTTCCAGGTAGTCGCGCACGAATTGCTTGTCGAACGATGGCGGCGAAATGCCAGGCTGATAGGAATCGGCAGGCCAGAAACGCGAGGAGTCGGCCGTCAGCACTTCATCCATCAGATGCATGACGCCGTTGTCGTCGAGGCCGAATTCGAACTTGGTGTCGGCGATGATGATGCCGCGCGTGGCCGCGTACTCGGCGGCCGTCTTGTACAGGGCAATGGCGACGTCGCGCATCTTGGCGGCCAGGTCGGCGCCGATGCGCTCTTCCATTTCAGCAAAGCTGATGTTTTCGTCATGCTCGCCCAGCTCGGCCTTGGCCGCCGGGGTGAAGATCGGTTCCGGCAGCTTTTCCGCCTGTTGCAGGCCGGCCGGCAGCTTGATGCCGCAGATGCTGCCCGTGTCCAGGTAATCTTTCCAGCCCGAACCGATGATGTAGCCGCGCACGACTGCCTCGACCATGATCGGTTTCAAGCGCTTGGCCACGACGGCGCGGCCCTTGACTTGCTCCACTTCCTCGGGCGCCACCACGGATTCCGGCGCCACGCCGGTCAGGTGGTTCGGCACGATATGGCCCAGTTTCTCGAACCAGAAGTCGCTCATCTGGTTGAGGACCTTGCCCTTGCCGGGGATAGGCTCGTTCATGACGACATCGAAGGCCGACAGGCGGTCCGTGGTGACGATCAGGATCTTGTCGTCGCCAACGGCGTAATTGTCGCGGACCTTGCCGTGGCCCAGCAATGGCAGGGAGTGGATGGAAGTCTGATAGAGGCTGTTCATAGCGGGGGAATAGTTGGATGAAACGAAACCGGCAGGCAGGGAAGGCGCCCGCCGGTCGAGAAAATCGGGCACGGAGCATTGCTTCCGGCCCGTTCCAGACAGAATTTTACTTCACAATTTGCGCCAGCTCGCCGGCCTTGTAACGCTCGGCCATTTTTTCCAGTGGCATGGCCTTGATTTTCGACGCCTGGCCTTCGCAGCCGAATGCCTGCATGCGGGCGCGCACGATTTGCTCTGCAGCAAGACGGGCTGGCTTCAGGTAGTCGCGCGGGTCGAATTTCGACGGGTTTTCAAACAGGTATTTGCGGATCGCGGCCGTCATCGCCAGGCGGATGTCGGTGTCGATGTTGATCTTGCGCACGCCGTGACGGATGCCTTCCTGGATTTCTTCCACTGGCACGCCGTAGGTTTCCTTCATGTCGCCGCCGAATTCGCGGATGATGGCCAGCAATTCCTGCGGCACCGACGAGGAACCGTGCATCACCAGATGGGTGTTCGGGATGCGTGCGTGGATTTCCTTGATGCGGTCGATGGCCAGGATGTCGCCCGTCGGCTTGCGCGTGAATTTGTAGGCGCCGTGCGAGGTGCCGATGGCGATCGCCAGGGCATCGCACTGGGTGCGCTGCACGAAGTCGGCCGCTTGCGCCACGTCCGTCAGCAGTTGCTCGCGCGTCATGGTGCCGTCGGCGCCGTGGCCGTCTTCCTTGTCGCCCTTCATGGTTTCCAGCGAACCGAGCACGCCCAGTTCCGCTTCCACCGTCACGCCGATGGCGTGCGAGAATTTCACCACTTCACGCGACACTTCCACGTTGTATTCGTAGGAGGCGACCGACTTGCCATCCGCTTCCAGCGAACCGTCCATCATCACGGAAGTAAAACCCGAGCGGATGGCGGCCATGCAGACGGCCGGCGACTGGCCGTGATCCTGGTGCATGACGACGGGAATGTGCGGATACGCTTCGACGGCGGCGTCGATCAGGTGGCGCAGGAACGCTTCACCGGCGTACTTGCGGGCGCCAGCGGACGCCTGCATGATCACCGGCGAGTTCAAGGCATCGGCGGCGGCCATGATGGCCTGCACTTGTTCCAGGTTATTGACGTTGAAAGCAGGAATGCCATAACCGTTTTCGGCGGCATGGTCCAACAATTGACGCATGGATACGAGAGACATGGTAATACTCCAGATAACAATAGAAACCGTTGCGGCGCTTCGCGGTCGATGACCGCGCCGGCGCCTGAATTCTTACGTTTAGTCGAATTCGCCTACTTTGACAATTTTCAAGGCATTCGTACCGCCCACCTGGCCCATCGGCTCGCCCCAGGTGACGACGATCATGTCACCCTTTTTGACGATACCCTGCGCCACCAGCAGCTCTTCCGCCTGCTTCAGCACTTGCGCGCTGGGGGCGTTCTGCATCAGATGATACGCCCGAACATTGCGGTACAGCGCGGCTTTGCGCAAAGTCGTCACGCTGGGCGTGAGCGCGTAAATCGGCGTGTCGATACTGTGGCGGCTCATCCACAAGGCGGTGGAACCGGATTCCGTCAGCGCCACGATGGCTTTGACGCGCAAATGGTGGGCCGTAAACAGGGCGCCATACGCGATCGACTGATCGATGCGGGTAAACGTGACGTTGAGGAAATCGGCATCGAGCTTGTTGTATTCGGACTGTTCCGCTTCGACGCAGATGGCAGCCATCATTTCCACCGTCTCGATCGGGTATTTGCCCGAGGCCGTCTCGGCCGACGTCATGACGGCATCCGTGCCGTCCAACACGGCATTGGCCACGTCGGACACTTCGGCGCGCGTCGGCACGGCGTTGACGATCATCGATTCCATCATCTGCGTGGCCGTGATCGCCAGCTTGTTCGACGCGCGCGCCATCTTGATCATGCGCTTCTGCAGGGCCGGCACGGCCGCGTTGCCGACTTCCACGGCCAGATCGCCGCGCGCCACCATGATGCCGTCGGAGGCGTCGAGGATTTCCTGCAGCGCGGGAATGGCTTCCGCCCGTTCGATCTTGGCGATCATCATCGGCTTGTGGTGGTACGGTTCGCCGGCGATATTGGCCAGCTGGCGCGCCATTTCCATGTCGGTCGCGCATTTCGGGAAGGAAATAGCCAGATAATCGGCCTGGAAACTCATGGCCGTCTTGATATCTTCCATATCCTTGGCCGTCAGCGCGGGCGCGGACAGGCCGCCGCCCTGGCGGTTGATGCCCTTGTTGTTCGACAGCTCCCCGCCGATCTTGACGGTGGTGTGGATTTCACTGCCGTGGATGCGCTCGACGATCAGCACGATGAGGCCGTCGTTCAGCAGCAGCACGTCGCCCTTGTGCAGGTCGCGCGGCAAGGCCTTGTAGTCGAGGCCGACCCGTTCCTGGTTGCCCAGTTCGCCGTTTTCTCCCCACTTGGCGTCGAGGATGAAGCGCTCGCCCGCTTCGAGCTGGATGCGGGTGTTTTCAAACTTGCCGACGCGAATCTTCGGCCCTTGCATATCGGCCATGATGGCCACTTCGCGGCCGCATTCGGCCGCCGCCAGGCGCACCAGCGCCGCGCGGTCGATATGGTCCTGCGCCTTGCCGTGGGAAAAATTCAAGCGCACCACGTCGACGCCCGCACGTATCATTTTGACCAGGATATCGAAGTCGGTGGAGGCGGGGCCGATTGTTGCTACGATTTTTGTACCACGTGGCATAGGAATCCTTGTGCGCGAGCGAAGGTGAGCAAGGCCGGTTTGAGACAGCAGCCGGCAAGGTAAAAGCGCAGCGGTCAGGCTGCGCTTGGTGGCACTACAGTCAGGCTGGATCAGCCAGCACGTTGCATGAGAATTTCCACTGCAGGCAAAGTCTTGCCTTCCAGGAACTCCAGGAAAGCGCCGCCGCCCGTCGAGATATAGCTGATTTTATCGGTAATGTCGTATTTGGCAATCGCCGCCAGGGTGTCGCCACCGCCGGCGATCGAGAATGCTTTCGACTCGGCAATGGCCAGGGCCAGGGTCTTGGTGCCGTTGCCGAACTGGTCGAACTCGAACACGCCAACGGGGCCGTTCCACACGATGGTGCCGGCGGCGGCGATCTGCTGCGCCAGCAGGGCGGCCGTTTTCGGGCCGATATCGAGGATCATGTCATCGTCCGCCACGTCGGCCACGTCCTTGACGGTGGCGGCGGCTGTCGGCGAAAACTCCTTGGCGCACACGACATCGACGGGAATCGGCACTTGCGCGCCGCGCTTGGCCATGATGTCGATGATGGCACGGGCTTCGTCGACGAGTTCCGCTTCCACCAGCGACTTGCCGACGTTCAAGCCGACGGCTTTCATGAAGGTGTTGGCGATGCCACCGCCGACGATCAGGTTATCGACCTTGTCGGACAGGGCTTTCAAAATGGTCAGCTTGCTCGATACTTTCGAACCAGCAACAATGGCCAGCAATGGACGGGCTGGCGCGTGCAAGGCTTTGCCCAGTGCATCGAGTTCGGCGGCCAGCAGTGGGCCGGCGCAGGCGACAGGGGCGAACTTGGCGATGCCGTGCGTGGATGCTTCCGCGCGGTGGGCCGTGCCGAACGCGTCATTGACGTAGATATCGCACAATTTCGCCATTTTTTGCGCCAGCTCATCGCTGTTTTTCTTTTCGCCCTTGTTGACGCGCACGTTTTCCAGCAAGACCACCTGGCCGGCGGCCAGGTTTTCCAGGCCGGCGCCATCGACCCAGTTTTGTTTCAGTGCAACTTCCTGGCCCAGCAGCTCGGACAGGCGGGCCGCCACGGGCGCCAGGCTGTCGGCCGGCTTGAACTCGCCTTCCGTCGGACGGCCCAGGTGCGACGTCACCATGACGGCGGCGCCAGCGTCGAGGGCGGCGCGGATGGCCGGCACCGAAGCGCGGATGCGCGTATCTTCGGTGATCTTGCCACTGTCATCTTGCGGGACGTTCAGGTCGGCGCGGATAAACACGCGCTTGCCTTGCAGTGCATTTTGGGCGATCAAATCTTGCAGACGGATGAAGTTGAGAACAGCTGACATGGCGATCCAGATGACGAGTGGAAGGAAGTGCGCTATTTTACCGCAATGACCAGACCAAATCGCCGATTTGTCCTGCTTTACTGAAAAACGTGCAACAGGCGCAAGCCCGTGAAAACCAGCATGCCAAACACGATGGTTTGCAGCATATTGCGGCGGATCACAAAAAAGAGCGTGGCGGCAACACCCGACAAGAGTTTCAAATTCGATAACCCCAAGTGGATTTGCTGCCCTTCCATCAGCATGTCGGGCGCGATGATGGCGGCCAGCGCGCAGGCCGGCGCATAGCGCAGCATCTCGCCCACGCGGCGCGGAATGGTGATGTGATGGCCGATCAGCCAGAAGGTGCTGCGCGTGGCGGCCGTGGCCACCACCAGCACGGCGATGGCGATCCACACGTCGCTCCTGCCCCAGGCTATACCGTCAAACATGGCGTTTTGTCCACTTTTCTGTCAATTCTTCCACGGCCATGGCGCTGACCATGCCCACCACGACGGCCACAAGCAAGCCCAGCTTATACGGCAAGCCATAGGCCAGCACGGCGACCGTGCCTGCCACCAGCACGCCGCACAGGGCGGCGCGGCTGAGGATCAGCGGTATCGTCACGCACAGGATCGCCAGGGTCCCGGCAAAACCCAGACCCCATTCGGCCGGCACGATGGCGCCCAGCACGATGCCGATGAAGGAACCGGTTTGCCAGGCCAGCCAGTTGGGGTAGATCAAGCCTTTCAGGAAAGGCAGCTTGGCCGGGTCCGGCGTTTCGTGCGGGTAGCGCTGCAGGAACAGGCCCACGGTGATGTCGCCGGCCACATAGCCGAGCGCAAAGCGCTGGCGCCACGGCAGATGGGCGAAATGCGGGGCCAGCAGCACGGAAAAGATGACAAAACGCAAATTGACGACGAGGGCCGTGGCGAAGATCACCCACACGGGCGCCTGCGCGGCCAGCAGGGGTAAAGAGGCGAGCTGGGCCGAGCCGGCAAAGACAAACAGGGTCATGGCTCCCGCCTGCGCCACGGTCAGGCCGCTTTTCACCATGGCCACGCCCACCACCATGCCCCAGGCGGCGATGCCCAGCAAGGTGGGCGCGCCCAGGTTCAGGCCGGCGCGCCAGGCATCTTTCAGCATGGCATCGTCGCTGGTGACCGGGACGGCGTTCACGCGGCGCTCCGGCAGGCGCACTGTGGTAACTGCACAACAATGGTGCGCGGAGGTCGGCTCCGCAACGGTGATACCGGCAAGGCAAATCCAGTCAGTGTGGCGCTGCAGCTGCCGAATTTGCGCGAAAACCCGCGCCGCAGCCGAAGATGATCAAGCCGCCATTTTAGCCATGATTTTTGCTGTCTGCCTGAATCCGTTAAAATCGTGGTTTTGGCAGCAGCCGACTTCCATCCATACAGCCTCACGGAGCATGACAAGATGACAAAAACCACCCAGCCAGCGGTCGAACTCGACAGTAAAGACTTGCCAGCCCACTGCCCTAACCCGGCCATGCCGCTGTGGTCGTCGCATCCGCGCGTGTTCCTGGAATTCAACAAGGACGGTGTCGCCAAGTGCCCGTACTGCGGCACGGCCTACACCCTGAAGGAAGGCGCCAGCGCCGGCCATCATTAAACTGCCCAGCGGCGCGCCTCCAGCGCGCCGTTTTTATGTGCACCAGCCCGGAGTCGTCATGAAACGTCTGAAAGAACTCAATGGCAGCGCCGCCGAAGTCGAAGCGGCGTTCTACGATGCCTTGCATCGCGCCGACCTCGAAGCGCTGATGGCGCTATGGGCCGACGATGAAGAGATCGTCTGCATCCACCCGGGCGGCGCGCGCCTGATCGGCCATGTCGCCATCCGCGCCTCGTGGGAAACCATCCTGGCGGGCGGCGGCCTGCACATCGTGCCCGCGCAGCTGCATGAAACGCACAACCTGATGAGTTCAGTACACACCGTCATCGAAGGCGTCACCAATGATGAAGGCGGTCCGGCGCATCTGCTGGCGACGAATGTGTACGTGAAAACGCCGCGCGGCTGGCGCATCGTCTTGCACCACGCCTCCATCGCCCCCGGTGGCGCGCCGGCCGACGCCACGGGAACGCAGATACTGCACTGATGTCTTTACCGCTTATTGACAACGCCCCCTACACCGCCCCGCTCTGGCTGCCTGGCGGCCACGCGCAGACGATTTATCCCGCCGTGTGCCTCGCCAAGCCGGCCGTGGCCTTCCGCCGCGAACGCTGGCAAGCGCCCGACGGCGACTTCGTCGACGTCGACCTGGTCGACGGCCAGCCGGGCCAGCCCTTCGTGCTGCTGTTCCACGGCCTGGAAGGCTCGTCGAACAGCCATTACGCGCGGGCCCTGATGGCCGAGGTGGCCGCGCGCGGCTGGTCGGGCGCCGTGCCGCATTTTCGCGGCTGCTCGGGCGAAGCGAACCTGGCGCCCCGCTTCTACCATTCGGGCGATGCGCAGGAAGTGGACTGGATCGTGCGGCGCCTGCGTCCGCGCGCGACAGGCAAGTTTTACGCGGCCGGCGTCTCGCTGGGCGGCAACGCCCTGCTGTGCTGGCTGGGCCAGTCGCAGCACCAGGCCGATTTCATCGATGCGGCCGCGGCCGTGTCGGCCCCGCTGGACCTGGCGCAAGGGGGCAAGGCCTTGTCTTCGGGAGCCAACCGGCTCTACACGCGCATGTTCCTGAACACCTTGAAACCCAAATGCCTGGCCAAGCTGGAACAGTTTCCCGGCCTGTTCGCGCGCGAGGCCATGCTGGCCGCGCGCGACTTGCACGCCTTCGACGATGTCGTCACGGCGCCCCTGCACGGCTACCGCGACGCCGACGATTACTGGCACCGCGCCAGCGCCAAGCACGTCTTGCAGGACATCACCGTGCCGACCCTGGTGCTGAATGCGCAGAACGACCCCTTCCTGCCCGGGCGCTTCCTGCCGCACAGCGCCGCGCCGACAGTCACGCTCGAGTATCCGCGCCACGGCGGCCACGTCGGCTTTGCGGCAGGCAAGTTGCCGGGCAGCACACGCTGGCTGCCGCAGCGCCTGATCCATTTTTTTGAAGGCGGCAACACGGCGCCATCGGCACCGCAAAGCTGTCACGCTGGCAGTTCGCAAACGCACACGGAAAACGCACCACATGGATGAACTCGTCAAACAGGCCCTGGCCAAATGGCCGAACGTGCCGCACTGCTACGGCTGGCTGGGCCTGGACGCGCGCGGCCACTGGCGCATGCGCGACCAGCAGGCGCAACAGCGACAACTGCCAGGCGACAAGATCGCCCACGAGGCCCTGCTGGGATTTATCAACCGCAATTACGGCCATGACGAACGCGGCTGCTGGTTCTTCCAGAACGGCCCGCAGCGCGTGTATGTAAATCTGGAAGCAACGCCCTACATCGCCCGCAGCGATCCGCGGCACGGTTTTGCCGTGCAGACAGGCGCGCCGCTGGCAGCCATCGATGCCGCCTGGCTGTGCGACAACGGCGCGCTGATCCTGCGCCAGGGCGACAGCGTGGCGCAGGTCGATGACCGCGACATGGCGCAGGTGCTGCCCGCGCTGCGCCTCGATGGCCAGCTGGCCAGCGACGAGGCCTTGCTGGCGTGGCTGGAAGAGCGCCGGGGCAAGCTGACCCTACTGCATGACGGCAAGGAGATCGCCGTGCAGCCGCTGCGCTACGATGCCGTACCGACAACCTTTGGCTTCCAGCGCGCGCCGCAAGCCGAATAAGGCTTATCCCTTCTGCTCCTTGATCTGCTCGCGGCGCTTTTCCTGCAATTCGCGCTCGCGCGCATCGATCACGGCCTGGTCATAAAAGGTCGCGTCCGTCGATTTGCGGGCGATCGTCAGCTGGTCCAGCGCGGCCATGGTGGCGCCCTGCAGCACGTAGGATTCGGCCAGCGCCATGTGCTGCAAGGTCCTCTTGCCCTGATCCGCATAGGCTTTCGCCAGTAAATCGTACAGTTCCGGCTCTTCCTTGTAGAGCTGCACCTGTTCGCGCAGGTACACGGTGGCCTGCTCCAGCTTGCCGGCAGCCATCAGCGCTTCCGCATACTGGTGAGCAATGCCGCGCGACAGGGGAAACTGCTGGCGCGCAGAGTCCGCCGCCTTCAAAGCCTGCTGCGCCACTTCCTTCTTTTGCGCCGGCATCAACAGCACTTCCAGCCCCATCGCCGCCAGCAGCGAGTTGGGCGCCTGGGTGCCACCCGAGGTGAACACATTCGGTCCGGCCGGCTGGTGCAGGGCCGCATTGGCCGCATCGAGTTCCTTTTGCGCCTCCGCCGGCTTGCCCTGCTTGACGGCGACAAAGGACAAGCCGTAATGGGCGGCCGTCACCTGGAAGCGGCTTTGCTGCTCCAGTTGCGTCTTGAAGACGGCCTGGGCATTCAGCAGGCCTTGCACGCTTTCATCCTGCAGCACGCGGGCGCGCGCCCGGGCCAGGTGAAAACTCAGGCTGTCCGCACGCTGCTTGTACGGCTGCTCGCGGATGCGCGCCTGGATGTCGGCGATGCGTTCCGTCGTCAGCGGGTGGGTCTGCAGATAGGCGGGCATCAGGTCGCTGTACGAGCGGCTGGCCGCCTGCATGCGGCCGAAGAAGGCCACCATGCCGGTGGTGTCGAAACCGGCTTCGCCCATGATCTGGAAACCGATGCGGTCCGCCTCGCGTTCGGCATCGCGGCCGAAATTGAGCTGGCGCTGGATGGCCAGGCCCTGGCCGGCGGCAAACACGCCCATGGCCACGTCGCCGCCTGCGCGCGAAGCGAGCGCCGCCAGCAGCATGGCCGCCAGCGGCATCAGGGCATCCTGGCGCTGCTGGCCCAGCATGCGCGCGATATGGCGCTGCGCCACGTGGCCGATCTCGTGCGACAGCACGGAAGCCAGTTCCGCCTCCGTTTGCGCCGCCAGCACCAGGGCCGAGTGCACGCCGATGAAGCCGCCCGGCAAGGCAAACGCGTTCAATTGGGGATCGCGCACGGCAAAGAAGAAATAGTCGTAATTCGTTTCGCCGCGCACGCTGGGGCGCGCCGCCACGAGGGCGTTGCCGAAGGTATTCAGGTATTCGAGCAAGGGCGCGTCGTCGAGATAGTCGCGGTCGCCGCGGATGCCGCGCATGATTTCCTCGCCGATCTTGCGCTCCATGGCCGGGGACAGGTCTTCGCGCGAGGTATCGCCCAGGTTCGGCAGGTTCGGCGCCGGCGGCACGGCCAGCGGCGTCCAGCCGCTGGCAGGCTTGGCCGCCGCGCCGGCGGCCGGCGCCGCTGGCGCGGACGTATAGGTTTGCGCCAGCGCAAACGGCGCCGCCAGCCACAATGCCGCCAGCATGAATGTGCGCAAAGAGCCGCGCAGCCATGCCGTGCCGGCGTTCTCAGGGACGATCGGAAGGGGAGTTTTTGAATTCACGGGTGCTATCATACCTTGTTAGCGGCGCCCATTCCCACGCGCCATGCCAGTGGCATGGCGTCGTGATTCGGCCTGCCGCGTCCCCGTTCCTCACCTATTTTGACGCCATGACAACAGCAGACAAGCAAGCCCCCGCCGGGGAACTGACCCATTTCGACGCCACGGGCCAAGCCCATATGGTCGACGTGGGCAGCAAGGAAGACACGCGCCGCAGCGCCGTGGCCGCCGGCACCATCCGCATGCAGCCCGCCACCCTGGCCCTGATCATTTCCGGCAACGCAAAAAAGGGCGACGTGCTGGGCATCGCCCGCATCGCCGCCATCATGGGCGCCAAGCGCACCAGCGACCTGATTCCCCTGTGCCACCCGCTGGCCCTCACGCGCGTCACGGTCGACTTCGACGTGGATGAAGCGGCCAACAGCGTGCATTGCCGCGCCCAGGTCGACACGACGGGCAAGACGGGCGTGGAAATGGAAGCGCTCACGTCCGTGCAGATCGGCTTATTGACGATCTACGACATGTGCAAGGCCGTCGACCGGGGCATGGTCATGACCAACGTGCGCGTGCTGGAAAAGCATGGCGGCAAGTCGGGCGACTGGCACGCGGAAGTGTAACTATGCGGCCTGGCGCGCCAGCCGGCCCCGGATGCGGCGCACGTCGCACAGCAGCCAGAGGGCACTGGCCAGGCACAGCACGATGATGGCGATCGACAGGGGCAAGTGGAACTGCTCCTGCCCCGCCAGCGCAAAGCCGGCATGGATCAGGCAAGTGCCCACGCCGAGCGCGGCGCATACGCCCGCGTAAAACGGCGCCCGCTCGGTGCCGAGCAGCACGTGCCGGTAACCGGCCAGCACCACGGCAATCGCCGCCAGGTTAAACACGAGAAAACCCTGCACGCCGCCCGGCACATGAAACATCTCCCATTCTTTCCAGTAGGCGGCGTCGATCTGATGCAGGATCAGGCACAACATGGTCCAGAAGTAGCTGCGCGACATAAGATTTATATTCGTCAATATTGACGCAATTGTAAATCTTATGTCACGGACCGTCACGCACGGTATTCTTTGATAGCAATATCAATTTCATTGATCTACATGCTTTTTCATCAAGAAATCATGCATACTGCGAGTCGACCATATTCACATGAGCATCGCATGACTAGCAACAAGCCCGCCGCCGAAAGCAAGCTCCAGGACTTCGAATTCGAAGCCATGAATCTGCAGGTGGGGGGACGCATCCAGTTCATCACGCACCGCACCATCAAACCCATTCAGCATTTCTCGACCGTGATCGGCTATGTGAAAGACGAGTACCTGATCGTCAAGATTCCCATGGAGAACGGCGCCTCCATCGTGCTCAACGAAGGCGACAAGCTGACCATCCGCGTGTTTTCCGGCGTCACCGTCTGTTCGTTTGCCTGCAGCGTGCTGCGCATCTTTGGCCGCCCGCTCAATTACGTGCACCTGAGCTTTCCCGACACCATCCAGGGCACCAGCCTGCGCACGGCCATGCGCGTGAAAGTGGACATTCCCGCGCAGCTGAGCTACCGCGACGTGGCGGCCGTGCCCGTGTTCATCGTCAACCTCAGCGTCTCGGGAGCACTGATCGAGGCACCCAGCATGCTCACGCCCGATGACGAAGGCGTGGCGCTCAGCTTTACCTTGCTGGTGCAGCCGAACAAGCATCAGATGCGCGTCAACACGCGCGCCCGCATCCAGAACGTCAGCGTGGGCAAGCCCTCGAATGGTCACGCCGCCGATGTCGCCGAAATCTATACATACGGCGTGCAATTCATCGACCTGGAACCGACCCACTACACGCTGCTGCAAAATCTTACCTATGAAGCGCTGATCGCGGACCGGCAAAAAATCGTCTGACACAGGCGCGGCAGGCGCCGCTCACTGCGTCGCCACCACCTCGGGAATATTGTTTTTGGTAATCGCTTCCTTTGCCGCCGGATTCGTCACGGTGGTGCTGTTGAACCAGCTCAGGCTGCTGGTACCCGGCTTCATGGTCATCGTCACGCTTTGTCCACCGATCCCCGTGCCCAGGTCGGCAGCGAGGGTCAGTACGATATTGCCCTTGTCCACTGTGGCGCTCGCCACTTCGCGCGTGGCACTGAAGACGGGAATGGAGCTGGGCACGGCCGGGGTGGGCGTGCTGCAGGCGGCCGCCTCGCCCCCATTTTCCTGCACGCACAGGGCCACGGCCGTCTTCAGCGGCGCCGCCGCGGCCAGCACATTGCTGACCTTGGCCCGCATCGCATAGTCGCCGTACTGGGGAATGGCCACGGCCGCCAGGATGCCGGCGATGGCCACCACGATCATCAGTTCTATCAGGGTAAATCCGCTCTGCGCGCGCATCGCATCCTCCCGGGGTGCAGTTGGTCACGCCCTGCACGGTGCAAGCGCCATGCCAGCGGCGCGCCCGGGCAGCGGCGGCACACATGGAAAGAAAAGCGACACTTTTTGGCAGCTTCGGACCGGCACCGTCGGCCCAGGCCGGAAATCGCCGTGTCGTGCGGACACAAAAAAAGGAGCCGAAGCTCCTTTTTTGTACTGCGGTGACCGGGCTGGAATTACAGCATGGCTTTCAGCAGACGCGCCATTTCCGACGGGTTTTTGGTGACGGTGATGCCGCAAGCTTCCATGATTTCCAGCTTGGCTTGTGCCGTATCGGCACCGCCCGAGATCAGCGCGCCGGCGTGGCCCATGCGCTTGCCTGGAGGAGCGGTTACGCCAGCGATGAAGCCGACGACCGGTTTTTTCATGTTGTCTTTGATCCAATAAGCCGCGTTGGCTTCGTCCGGACCGCCGATTTCGCCGATCATGATGACCGCGTCGGTATCTGGATCGTCATTGAACATCTTCATGATGTCGATGTGCTTCAGACCGTTGATCGGGTCGCCGCCGATGCCGACTGCCGACGATTGGCCCAGGCCCAGTGCGGTCAATTGACCCACTGCTTCATACGTCAGGGTGCCCGAACGCGAAACGACGCCGATACGGCCCTTCTTGTGGATGTGACCTGGCATGATGCCGATCTTGATTTCGTCTGGCGTGATCAAGCCTGGGCAGTTAGGGCCCAGCAGCAAGGTTTTGCTGTTGGCTTTAGCCATGCGGTCTTTCAGGGCCATCATGTCACGGACAGGAATGCCTTCGGTGATGCAAATGGCCAGATCCATTTCAGCTTCGACAGCTTCCCAGATCGCCGCTGCGGCGCCTGCTGGCGGCACGTAGATCACGGAAACGTTGGCGCCGGTTTCTTTTTTCGCTTCGGTAACGTTAGCGAAAATAGGAATGCCTTCGAAATCTTCGCCGGCTTTCTTCGGGTTCACGCCTGCCACGAAGGCAGCTTTGCCGTTCGCGTAGTCGCGGCAACCGCGGGTGTGGAACTGGCCGGTCTTGCCGGTAATCCCTTGGGTAACGACTTTGGTATCTTTATTGATCAGAATGGACATGTTGATTCCTTAATTAAGCTTGACCGGCAGCAGCGGCAACGACGCTCTTGGCTGCATCTTCCATGGTGTCGGCTGCGATGATAGGCAGACCGGAATCGGCCAGCATCTTTTTGCCCAGGTCTTCGTTGGTGCCCTTCATGCGCACGACCAGCGGTACGTTCAGCGAGACGGCTTTCACTGCGGCGATCACGCCTTCAGCGATCACGTCGCAACGCATGATGCCGCCGAAAATGTTCACCAGGATGGCTTTCAGGCCTGGGTTTTTCAGCATGATCTTGAACGCTTCGGTCACTTTTTCTGCCGTGGCGCCGCCGCCGACGTCCAGGAAGTTGGCTGGCTCGCCGCCGAACAGTTTAATCGTGTCCATGGTGGCCATGGCCAGGCCGGCGCCGTTCACCAGGCAACCGATGTTGCCGTCGAGCGAGATGTAGGCCAGGTCGAATTTCGACGCTTCGATTTCCGCTGGATCTTCTTCGTCCAGGTCGCGCAGGGCGACGATTTCCGGATGACGGAACAGGGCGTTCGGGTCAAAGTTGAACTTGGCGTCCAGGGCGATGACTTTGCCGCTGCCGGTGACGATCAGCGGGTTGATCTCGGCCAGCGAGCAGTCGGTTTCCCAGTAGGCTTTGTACAGGCCTTGCAGGTTGGCGCGCGCGTCGGCGATGGAACCGGCAGGCACGCCGATTTTGGCGGCGATGTCGTCTGCCTGGGCATCGGTCAGGCCTACGCCCGGATCGATGGTCACGTGGTGGATCTTCTCAGGGTGGCTCTCGGCCACTTCTTCGATGTCCATGCCGCCTTCGGACGATGCCATCAGGACGATTTTCTGGGTAACGCGGTCGGTGACCAGCGAAACGTACAGTTCTTGCTTGATGTCGGCGCCTTCTTCCACCAGCAGGCGGTTGACTTTCTGGCCTTCGGCGCTGGTCTGGTGCGTGATCAGCTGCATGCCCATGATCTGGTCAGCGTATTCCTTGACCTGTTCCATCGATTTGGCCACTTTCACGCCGCCGCCCTTGCCGCGGCCACCTGCGTGGATCTGCGCCTTGACAACCCACACCGGGCCGCCCAGGGTTTCCGCAGCCTTGACGGCTTCTTCGACGGACATGCACGGAATACCGCGTGGTACCGTCACTCCGTGCTGCCGGAGGATTTCTTTGGCTTGATACTCATGGATTTTCATGCTGGCTTCCCTTCTGATACTGATTTGTAAAAATACGGTTAGTGGTGCAAAAAAAACAGGAAAAACAGAGCGCCGGGGTCACGCTTTGGCTACCCAGCGCGGGTAATACTGTGCAACCGCCCCGCCATCGGTGCGCAGGGCGTGGCATTTGTCGAGTTGAAACGGCTTTTCATGCGACACGTCAGCATTCGCACCGTCACGGGTCGACCAGACATCGCCGGCAAATGCCTGAACCGTCGCAGTCGGCAAGACTTGCGCCAGTTCGGTCAAATGGGTACAGCCAGCGATTCCCGCCAGGCGCTGTTTCAAGTCGCGGCGGAAATTCTTCAATAAGTTCAAACCGATCAGCGCCCTGTAAGCGGGGCCGATGGTATCGCAAAAACCGGGATAGGGCACGGCATCGGAGGCAGCTTCGGCCTCGACAATGTTCAGTTCGCGATCGACGGTAATGCGTAAATGGAGGTCATGCAGAGGGACGCCGGCGGGACGGGGGCCGGAGGCCAGGGTCGCGTCATAGCTTTTGATATCGGTGATATGGGCGTCAATATCCCACAGGCCGTCGTCGCGCATATACGCTTGGACGTCGATAACGCGGGAGTGCCGTAGGGCGCGCCGGGATACGGGAGTTGACAGGGGCATAAGACCGATGCCGCTTGCGCGGCCATAATTTAGTAAGCAGCCATGTGCCTAAAGCACTCTGTTCGCAGCTTCTACGAACAGCAACCGCACCTGCGGCGCCGCAAAAACCCTAAAAGTGTAGCACAGTAGGCGCCGGTTGCGCCGCAACATAATTTTTCATTGCTTTGATAAAAATATTTCAAAGCATAAAGAATTCACATGGAAATTGACGCTATTATCACGAATGGTGATGATAGATATGGCCGATGAGCGCCGTGGCATCCCTGAAATGGCCGCGCCGGCCCGGCCGACGGCGGCATGGGCTGGCCCGGCCCCACGCAGCGCAACAATATGCCATCCGATCGACAGGCTGGCGGCGAGGAAAATGAACTTACCAGTAAAACAATGATCTGTAGCAAGGCTGCCTGGCAGGCAAGGCATGGTGCAGTCACGAACTGTTGCAGAAGGAACACAGCGGGACGGCCAGCGGCGCGCGCCTAGTCGTCTTCCGGCTCTAGCCCCTTCAAGGCCGCCTGCACGGCGCGCTGGGAAAAGCCGCGCTGCATCAAAAAACGCATCTGCTTGTTGCGCTGCTCCGCATCCTGCGCCACTTGCCCGAATTTGCGGCGCCACACTTCGCAGGCGCGCGCCACTTCCCCTTCGGCCAGGCCCGCCTTGAGTTCCTGCAGCGCTTCGCCGCCTATGCCATGGCTTTGCAGCTCCGCCATGATGCGGCTGTTGCCGAAGCGGGCCGAGCGGCGGTGGATCAGCGACTCGGAAAAGCGCTCCTGCGACAGCCAGTTGGCCTGCTCCAGGCTGTCGAGCAAGGCTTCCACGTCGTCGCCCTCCTGCGCATGGCGCTGCAGCTTGCGCCGCAATTCCATGCGGCTGTGTTCGCGCATCGACAAAAAGCGTAGCGCCCTGCCCTTCAGGCTTAGTTGTACTGCGGCCATACACCCACCTTGTCTTTCATTCCACGATCACATCACCCAAACACAATCGCCGCCCGGCGCAACAGCGCGGGACGGCGATCATGGTCACACCTTGCAGCAAGCCATGCGTAGGTCGGATTAAGCCCCTTGGGCCGTAATCCGACAACATTGTTGACGTCTGTGGTGTTGTCGGATTACGCGCGGCTTTGCCGCGCTAATCCGACCTACTCTGCCTTGGCTTCCGCAGCCTTGGCAGCCTTGTCGGCGGCCTTATCCGCTTTTTCCGGCTTTTCAGCGGCCAGCGGCGGCAGTTCACGCACGCCCAGCGAAGCGCGGACCTTGTTTTCGATTTCGCGGGCCAGCGCCGGACGCTCTTGCAGGAAGGCGCGGGCGTTGTCCTTGCCCTGGCCGATGCGTTCGCCGTTGTAGCTGTACCACGAACCGGATTTTTCCACGATCTTGGCATCCGAACCCAGGTCCAGGATTTCGCCTTCGCGCGAGGTGCCGGCGCCGTACAGGATGTCGAAGTGCGCTTCCTTGAACGGCGGCGCGATCTTGTTCTTGACGACCTTGACCTTGGTTTCGTTGCCGATCACTTCATCGCCGGACTTGATCGAGCCGGTGCGGCGGATATCCAGGCGCACCGAGGCGTAGAATTTCAGCGCATTGCCGCCCGTGGTCGTTTCAGGGCTGCCGAACATCACGCCGATCTTCATGCGGATCTGGTTGATGAAGATGACCAGGGTATTCGTGCGGTTGATGGAGCCGGTCAGCTTGCGCAGCGCTTGCGACATCAGACGCGCTTGCAAACCTGGCAGGGAATCGCCCATGTCGCCTTCGATCTCGGCGCGTGGCGTCAGTGCCGCCACGGAGTCGATGACGACGAGGTCGACGCTGCCCGAACGCACGAGGGCGTCGCAGATTTCCAGCGCCTGCTCGCCCGTGTCCGGTTGCGAGATCAGCAATTCATGCAGGTTCACGCCCAGCTTTTGCGCGTAACCGACGTCCAGCGCGTGCTCGGCATCGATAAAGGCGCAGGTGCCGCCCAGTTTTTGCATTTCGGCGATGGTTTGCAGGGTCAGCGTGGTTTTACCCGACGATTCCGGACCGTAGATTTCCACCACGCGGCCGCGCGGCAAGCCGCCCACGCCCAGCGCGATATCGAGGCCGAGCGAACCGGTCGACACGACTTGCACTTCTTCGATCGGTGCGCTGGCATCCATGCGCATGACCGAACCTTTGCCAAACTGCTTCTCGATCTGCGCCAGTGCGGCGGCGAGCGCCTTGGCTTTTTCCGATGCGGGTACTACAGCTTTTTTATCGTCCATATGTTCTTTCAGCCGTTCTACAGGTGCGGATTCAGGTGACGCATCTACGTGAACCGTGCAGCCTGCGATAGCGCCAGTGGGTTAAATTCTTTACACAGACAGTACTGTATAAAAAAACAGTGATCAATGCAAGCGGAACGTGGATTTGTTTTGAAACAGATCAATACAAGCCTGGTTTTTCACAAAAACTCGCCACCTTGCGGAAAATGAAACACAATACAAGCTTCTACCGCTGCAAGCATAGGAAGCCTCACCATGCGTATTTTACTTGCCGAAGATGACAGCGTGCTGGCCGATGGCCTGACCCGCTCGCTGCGCCAGTCCGGTTATGCGATCGACTACGTCAAGACCGGGCAGGAAGCCGATACGGCCCTGTCCACCCAGGAATTCGACCTGCTGATCCTCGACCTGGGCCTGCCGAAGATGTCCGGCCTGGAAGTGCTGCGCCGCCTGCGCGCACGCGCCTCGCTGCTGCCCGTGCTGATCCTGACGGCCGCCGATTCCATCGAACAACGCGTGAATGGCCTCGACCTCGGTGCCGACGATTATATGGCCAAGCCGTTCGCCTTGTCGGAACTGGAGGCAAGAGTGCGCGCCCTGACGCGCCGCGGCGCTGGCGGCGGCGCCACCATCATCAAGCACGGCCCCCTCAGCTACGATCAGGTGGGACGCAGCGCCTACATCAACGACCAGATGCTCGACCTGTCCGCGCGCGAACTGGGCTTGCTGGAAATCCTGCTGGGCCGCACCGGCCGCCTCGTCTCGAAAGAGCAGCTGGTCGACCACCTGTGCGAATGGGGCGAGGAAGTATCGAACAACGCCATCGAAGTGTATGTACACCGCCTGCGCAAGAAGATCGAGGTGGGCGGCGTGCGCATCGCCACCGTGCGCGGCCTCGGCTATTGCCTGGAGAAATATTCGGAAGCGGCGCGCCTGCAAGCCGAAGCGGGCGAGGCCGCCGCTCCTGCCAACGGTCCCGCCAGCAAGTGAAGGCGCGCGAGGCGCCTGCGGACGAGCCGGACGACGACGACTGGTTCGAGCCGCCCACCACGGAGCAGGATGACACCATCGAGCATTCGCTGTTCGGCGAAATCCTCGACTGGATGCTGGCGCCCCTGCTGCTGCTGTGGCCGATGAGCATCGCCATCACCTATCTGGTGGCCAAAGGCATTGCCAATCAGCCGTTCGACCATGCGCTGGAAGACAGCGTGACAGTGCTGACGCAACAGGTCAAGCAGGCCGATGGCGCGCTGCTTCGCCGCGCGCCGGAAAAGAACAGCAGCGGCCGCGACTTCCTGCGCGGCGACGATATCGACACCCTGTATTACCTGGTGGTGGGTCCGCGCGGCGAATACCTCGACGGCGACCGCGACTTGCCGCCGCCGCAAGACCCCGACAAATACCGCAGCGGCATGGTGCTGTTTCGCAACGACACCATCCACGGCACGCCCGTGCGCGTGGCGTTCAGCTATCTCGATATTCCTGCCGGCAACGACGATGAGCCGAACCGCGCGCTGGTGCAAGTGGCGGAAACCCTGGAAAAGCGCGCCCAGCTGGCCAATGAAATCATCAAGGGCGTGATTTTGCCGCAGTTCATCATCCTGCCCGTGATCCTGGCCCTGGTCTGGTTTGCCCTGGCGCGCGGCCTGTCGCCGCTGGCGCAATTGCAGGAGCGCATACGCGCCCGGCCGCCCGACGACCTCTCTCCCATCGAATCGGGCCAGGTGCCCGAGGAAATCACGCCGCTGGTCGGTTCGCTCAACGAGATGCTGGCGCGCCTGTCCCTGTCGATCGACATGCAGAAACGCTTCATCGCCGATGCGGCGCACCAGATGAAGACGCCGCTGGCCGGCATGCGCATGCAATCGGAGCTGGCCCTGCGCCAGACCGACCACGACGAGATCCACCGCTCGCTGCTGCAGCTGGCGAAAAGTTCGGAAGCGGCCACGCGCCTGGTCAACCAACTGCTGGCCCTGGCGCGCGCGGAAAACCAGCCGCAGGCGGGCACGGCATTCGAGCCGATCGAACTGAGCGAACTGGCGCGCGGCGTGGTGCAGGACTGGGTGCAAGCCTCGTTTGCCCAGCATATCGACCTGGGCTTCGAACAGCCCGCGTATTCGATCATGATTTCCGGCAATGCCATGATGCTGCGCGAGCTGCTGAGCAATCTGATCGACAATGCCCTGCGCTACACGCCAGCTGGCGGCAGCGTCACGGTGCGCGTGCGCAGCACCCTGGAACTGGCCATCCTGGAAGTGGAAGATACGGGCCCCGGCATTGCGCCGGCCGAACGGGCCCACGTATTCGAACGCTTTTACCGCATTCTTGGCAGCAATGTCGACGGTAGCGGCCTGGGCCTGGCCATCGTGCGCGAGATTGCGCAGCAGCACGGCGCCGAAGTCGATATTTTTAACAATCCGCGCGCCACGTCGCCGAAGTTGCCAGGCACCCTGCTGCGCCTGAGCATCGCCCTGCTGTTGCCGGAAGCGCCAGAAGAGGATGACATCACGTATGGATAAACCCAGCCTTTCCGCAACGCCGCCGCAGCCGGCGCGCACGCCCGGCCCCGAGCTGCAGGCGCGCCGCGATGTGCACTGGCGCAAGACGCGGCGCCTGACGGCCATCCTGCTGCTGGTCTGGCTGCTGACGGGCTTCCTGACCGTGTTCTATGCGCGCGAGCTGTTGCACCTGAACCTGTTCGGCTGGCCCCTGCCCTTCTACATGGCGGCCCAGGGCGCCTCGCTCGTGTACCTGGCCATCATCGCCTTCTATGCCTGGCGCATGCGGCGCCTCGACCGGGCTTTTCATGCCGAGGAGCAAGCATGAGCGGCCAGCGCAGCTTCTTTGCGCGCCTGTGCCGCTACTACCTGCTGTTTACCGCCGGTTTCGCCGCCTTCCTGCTGGCCCTGTCTGTGCTGGAACAGGAAGGCATGCCGCGCGCGTGGATCGGCTACCTGTTCATGCTCGTCACCATCACGCTGTACGCCACCATCGGCGTCATCAGCCGCACCTCGAACGTCACCGAATACTATGTGGCGGGACGCCGGGTGCCGGCCATGTTCAACGGCATGGCCACGGCCGCCGACTGGATTTCGGCCGCCAGCTTCATCAGCCTGGCGGGCGGCCTGTACCTGAACGGCTTCGACGGCCTGGCCTTCATCATGGGCTGGACGGGCGGCTATTGCCTGGTGGCGCTATTGATCGCCCCCTACCTGCGCAAGTTCAGCCAGTACACGATTCCCGATTTCCTCGCAGCACGCTACGGCAGCGGCACCGACAAACGGGGCGCCAGCGTGCGCGTGGTGGCCGTGGCCGCCACCATCATCGTGTCGTTCACCTATGTCGTGGCGCAGATCTACGCCGTCGGCCTGATCGCCTCGCGCTTCACGGGCGTGGATTTTTCCGTCGGCATCTTCCTGGGCCTGGCCAGCATCCTCGTCTGTTCCTTTCTGGGCGGCATGCGCGCCATCACCTGGACGCAGGTGGCGCAGTACATCATCATCCTCGTCGCCTTTCTGATTCCCGCCATATGGCTGTCGGTCAAGCATGCGGACAATCCCGTGCCGCAGATCGCCTACGGCAAGGTATTGCCGCAACTGAGCGCGCGCGAACACGTGCTGGAAACGGACCCGAAAGAAAACGAGGTGCGCGCCATCTTCCGCCAGCGCGCGCAAAGCTACCAGGCGCGCATCGACGGCTTGCCCGGTTCCTGGGAGCAAGGCCGCCTGACGGCCCAGCGCCAGCTCGATAGTTTGCGCCAGCGCAATACCTCGCTGTTCGATATCCGCAACGCGGAGCGCACCCTGATCGCCTATCCCAAAAGCCCCGACGAGGCACGCGTGCTGTGGCAGGCGATGCAGGCGCAAAACCGGAAACGCGCCGAACCGATCATTCCGCACGCGCAGCCGTTTCCCGCCGCCGACCGCGAGCAGTCCGACATCAAACGCAACAATTTCCTGGCCCTCGTGTTTTGCATGATGCTGGGCACGGCCGCCCTGCCCCACATCCTCATGCGATCGTACACCACGCCCTCCGTGCACGAAACGCGCGTCTCCGTGTTCTGGACGCTGTTCTTCATCCTGTTGATCTATCTCACGATTCCCGCGCTGGCCGTGCTGGTCAAGTACGATATCTACTCGGCGCTGGTGGGCACGCAATACGCGAACCTGCCCACCTGGGTGTCGTACTGGGCCAATGTGGACAAGCTCAGTCCCCTGATCAGCATCGTCGACGTCAACCGCGACGGCATCGTGCAACTGGCGGAAATTTCCATCGACGCCGACGTGCTGGTGCTGGCCACGCCCGAGATCGCCGGCCTGCCCTATGTGATTTCCGGCCTGGTGGCGGCCGGCGGCCTGGCTGCCGCCCTGTCGACGGCCGACGGCTTGCTGCTGGCCATCTCCAACGCCCTGTCGCACGACATCTATTACAAGGTGGTCGATCCCAGCGCCTCGACGCAAAAGCGCGTGACGATTTCCAAACTGCTGCTGCTGGCCGTGGCCTTCATCGCCGCCTATGCCGCTTCGCAAAAGCCGGCGGACATTTTGTCGCTGGTGGGCGTGGCCTTCTCCCTAGCCGCCTCGACCCTGTTTCCGCCGCTGGTGCTCGGCGTCTTCTGGCAACGCGCCAACTACCAGGGCGCGCTGGCCGGCATGCTGACGGGCTTTGGCGTGTGCCTGTATTACATGCTGCACACGAGCACCATGCTGGGCGGTAATGCCAGCGGTCAATGGTTTCATATCGCGCCCATCTCCGCCGGCATCTTCGGCGTGCCGGCCGGCCTGGCCGCCGCCATCCTGGTCAGCTGGCTGACGCCGGCGCCGGGACGGCGCAGCAGAGGGCTGGTCGAGCACATCCGGGCGCCGGAATGAGCTTCCATCTTTCAATTTTCTTTCCAGGTTACCCCACACCATGCTCCAGGTTCTCTTGCGTCTGCTCCATCTCTTGGCCGCCTGCGCCAGCCTATTGGCCATCTCCGCACAGGCGCACACCGCCGTCGCCCCGCCCCTGTCGGCCTTCTTCGCCAACCCCGAATTCAGCGCCCCCCAGCTGTCGCCCGATGCGCGTCACCTGGCCGTGAAAGTGAGCGGCGCGAACAATCGCGAACGGCTGGCCGTCGTCAACCTGCTCGATAACAGCATCAAGGTCGTGGCGCAATTCAGCGATGTCGACGTGGGCGACGTCGAATGGGTCAACAACGAGCGCCTGATCCTGAACACGCGCGACCGCCAGACGGCGCCCGGCGACATGCGTTTCGGGCCGGGCCTGTTTGCCGTCAACCGCGACGGCAGCAACTTTCGCCAGCTGGCCGCCCGCAGCGCCATGCCCGATGCCTCCACCTCGATCTATAAACTGCTGCCCTGGCATACCTACCTGACGGGCCAGCGCGGTGCGCAGGATACTGCTGCCGTGTATGTGCGCAGTACCGTGTACGCCTCGACGGGCGAAGTCGACTATGAAGGCTTGCGGCAGCTCGATACGCTCACGGGCCGCAGCACGAGCGTCAAGCCGCCGGGCAAGGTGCGCCGCTGGCTGCTCGACCAGCATGGCGAACCGCGCCTGGCCGTCACCCGGGAGCGCAATATCGAAAGCATCATGTACCGGGAACCTGACGGCGGCGTCTGGCGCACGCTGGCGCAGTTCGACGCCTACCTCGGCGGCGCCAATGCCTTCACCCCGCTATCCTTCGGTCCGGACGGCACCTTGTACGTGAGCGCCCGCATGGGCAGCGATACGCTGTCCGTGCATGCCTACGACCTGGCCAGCGGCAGCATCAAGCCCACGCCCATCATCTCGCTCGACGGGTATGACTTCAGCGGCAATCTGATCGTCCGGCAAGGCAAGCTGCTGGGCGTGCGCCACCTCAGCGATGCGCGTGCCACGCGCTGGTTCGATCCCGCCATGACGGCGACCCAGGCGCGCATCGACGCCCTGTTGCCGTCGACCATCAACCTGGTCTCGCTGGCGGCCCGCCCCGCCACGCCCTTCATGCTGGTGACCTCGTATTCCGACCGGCAGCCGGGCAAATTCTCGCTGTTCAATAGCGATACGGGCAAGCTGAGCATCATCGGCGAGACGCAGCCGCTCATCCAGCCGGCGCAGATGAGCGAGCAGCAGCTGGTGCGCTACACGGCGCGCGATGGCCTGGCCATTCCAGCCTGGCTTACCGTGCCCGCCACGAGTTCTGGCAAGCAGCTACCGCTTGTCGTGCTCGTGCACGGCGGCCCGTATGTGCGCGGCAGCTCCTGGCAATGGAATGCCGAAGTGCAATTTCTTGCCTCGCGTGGCTATGCCGTGCTGCAACCGGAGTTTCGCGGCAGCACAGGCTTTGGCGCCAAGCATTTTCGGGCCGGCTGGAAACAATGGGGCTTGAAGATGCAGGACGATCTCGCCGACGGCGCGCGCTGGGCCATCGCGGAAGGGATCGCCGATCCGCGCCGCATCTGCATCGCTGGCGCCAGCTATGGCGGCTATGCTGCCCTGATGGGCCTGGTCAACGATCCCGACCTGTTCCGCTGTGCCATCGACTGGGTGGGCGTGACCGACATTAACCTGATGTATAGCGGCCACTGGAGCTTCAAGTCCGACCTCGGCGATGACTGGAAACAGTACGGCATGCCCGAGCTGATTGGCGACCGGACGGCGAACGCGGCGCAATTCCAGGCCACCTCGCCCATCGCCCAGGCGGCGCGCATCACTCAACCCCTGCTGCTGGCGTACGGCGCCGCCGACCAGCGGGTGCCGCTGTACCACGGCAAGCAGTTCTACGCGGCCGTCAAACAGTACAATCGCGATGTCGAATGGGTGGTATACGATGAGGAAGGTCATGGCTGGACACTGCCGAAGAACCGCATCGACTTCTGGGGCCGGGTGGAGAAATTCCTCGACAGAAATATCGGAAAAGACAGCGCGCCGCTAAAAAAGGAGTAGGCTGGAGGGCCGCTTTACTTACGAGGAGATCCCATGCCGTCTGGAAAAATTCTTGTTGCCCAGGGAGGCGGCCCCACCGCCGTCATCAACCAGTCGCTGGTGGGCGTGGTGCTCGAATCGCGGCGTTTTCAGCACGTCACGCGCGTGTACGGCGCGCTGCATGGCGTGCGCGGCATCATCAATGAAGAGTTCGTCGACCTGACGCAGGAAACCAGCCATAACCTGGAACTGGTGGCCGCCACGCCGTCTTCGGCGCTCGGCTCCACGCGCGACAAGCCCGACATCGCCTACTGCCAGCAAATCTTCGAAGTGCTGCGCGCGCACGAGATCGAACATTTCTTTTACATCGGCGGCAACGACTCGTCCGACACGGTGCGCATCGTCAGCGAGGAAGCGCACAAGGCCGGCTATCCGCTGCGCTGCATCCACATCCCGAAAACCATCGACAACGACCTGGTGGGCAGCGACCACACGCCCGGCTTTCCCTCGGCCGCGCGCTTCGTCGCGCAAGCGTTCGCCGGCGCCAACCTCGACAACGCGGCCTTGCCCGGCGTCTACGTGGGCGTGGTGATGGGCCGCCACGCGGGTTTTCTGACGGCCGCCTCGGCGCTGGGCAAGAAGTTCCCCGACGACGGCCCGCACCTGATCTATCTGCCCGAGCGCATCTTCGTGCTGGAAAACTTCCTTGCCGACGTGAAGGCCACCTATGAAAAGTATGGCCGCTGCGTGATCGCCGTCTCGGAAGGCATCCACGATGCATCGGGCGAGCCGATCGCCAGCCTGCTGGCCCAGGAAGTGGAACGCGATGCGCATGGCAACGTGCAATTGTCCGGCACGGGCGCGCTGGCCGACCTGCTGTGCGACGAGATCAAGGCCAAGCTGGGCATCAAGCGCGTGCGCGGCGATACCTTCGGCTATCTGCAGCGCTCCTTCATCGGCTGCGTTTCCGACGTCGACCAGCGCGAAGCCCGCGAAGTGGGAGAGAAGGCGGTGCAGTTCGCCATGTGGGGCGACCGCGACGGCTCCGTGGCCATCAAGCGCACGGGCTTTTATTCCGTCGATTACGAACTGCTGCCGCTGACCGACGTGGCGGGCAAGACGCGGACCATGGAAGACGAGTTCATCAGCGCCAGCGGCACGGACGTGACCGATGCATTCCGCCTGTATCTGCGTCCGCTGCTGGGTTCAAGCATGCCCGATGCGTTCCGCCTGCGCGCGGCCAAGGTGGCGAAGGTCTTGAAACCTTAGCTGGACTCCGCCAGCAATAGCGGCCGCAGCTTGACGGCCGCTTCTTTTAATTGCGGCACGTGTTGCAGCAATTGCTCCACGGACTTTCGCGCCACGGGCGCGTGGCAGGCGACGGCCGCCACGATGCGCCCATCGGCCGCGCAGATGGGCACGGCCACGGCCACCATGCCGTGCACGAATTCCTCGTCGTCGATGCCGATGCCCAGCCGGGCGATGCGCACGATCTCGCGCTCGAGCAGCACGGGATCGGTGATGCTTTTCGGCGTGCGCGCCTCCAGGGTCAGCATGGCCAGCAATTCGCGCCGCTCCAGCAAACTCATGTGCGCCAAGAACAGCTTGCCGCTGGCCGTGCAATGCATGGGCGCGCGCGTGCCCAGCACCAGGTGCAGGCGCAGCGGTTCCTGCGTTTCCACGCGGTCCACGTAGACGACGGCATTGCCCTCGGGAATGGCCAAATTGCACGTCTCGCCCGTGGCCGCCACCAGGCTGCCCAGGATGCTGCGGCTCACGCGGATCAGGGCATTGTTGCGCAAGGTCGCCAGCGCCAGGTTGGTCGAAGCGGCGCCCGGTACATAGCCGCGCCCCACGGGCGTGCGCAGCACATAGCCATGTTGTTCCAGGGTATCGAGCAGGCGCATCATGCTGGCCTTGGGCACCTGCATGCGCGCGGCCAGTTGCGACAAGGTCAGGGGCTGGCTGGCGCTGGCCAGGTGCTCGATCAGGCGCAGCACGCGCAAGCCGCGCGCCTCGTCGCCATGGCTGGCCGCCGCGCTGCTGCCCACCGCCCCAGCTTCTCCGGCATCGGCCGGCCGTTTTTGAAACGCATCATGCATGTTCTGTTTCACCTCTCGCGTATGCGGCGGTTTCCGCTTGTCCCGGTGCTGCACGTCTTCTATAAATGGAACCAGACGTTCCAAAAATAATCAATAAAGACCAGTGTATCGCAAAAAACGCCCGCCGAGGCAAGCTGATACCGCAACGCAGGAGACAAGCACCATGTTGCAAACACACTACGATTACATCGTTGTCGGCGCCGGTTCGGCCGGCTGCGTGCTGGCCAACCGCCTGTCGCACGACAGCGGCAACCAGGTATTGCTGCTGGAAGCGGGCGGCAAGGACAACAATCTCTGGATACACGTGCCGGTCGGCTATTTCAAGACCATGCACGACCCGAAGCTGGACTGGTGCTACCGCACGGAAGCGGATGCCGGCATTGCCGGGCGCCAGCTGCAATGGCCGCGCGGCAAGGTGCTGGGCGGCTCCAGCTCGCTCAACGGCTTGCTGTATGTGCGCGGACAGAAAGAGGATTACGACCGCTGGGCCGAACTGGGCAACGCAGGCTGGAGCTATGCCGAGGTGCTGCCCTATTTTAAAAAATCGGAAGACCAGGAACGCGGCGCCAGCGATTACCACGGCGTGGGTGGCCCGTTAAAGGTGTCGGACCTGCGCCTGCGCCGCCCGATCGCCGAACACTTCATTGCCGGCGCCACGGAAAGCGGCATCCCCTTCAATGCCGATTACAACGGCGCCACGCAGGAAGGCGTCGGCTACTTCCAGCAGACGGCCAGCAAGGGCCTGCGCTGGAGTACGGCCAAAGCCTTTTTGCGCCCGGCCCGCAAGCGCGCGAACCTGCGCGTGGAAGTGCGGGCACAGATCACGCGCGTGCTGTTCGAGGGCAAGCGCGCCGTCGGCATCGAGTACCGGCAAGATGGCCAGCTGCGCCAGGCGCGCGCCAGCGGCGAAGTGATTTTATGCGCGGGCGCCATCGGCTCGCCGCAAATCCTGCAATGCTCGGGCGTGGGTCCGCGCGCGCTGCTCGAGCAAGTGGGCGTGCCGCTCGTGCACGACTTGCCCGGCGTGGGACAGAACCTGCAAGACCATCTGCAAATCCGCCTCGTCTTCAAGACGCGGCTGAAAACCCTGAACGATGAAGTCAACAGCCTGTGGGGCAAGCTGTGGGTGGGCATGCAATATGTGTTTTCCCGCTCGGGTCCCCTCACCCTGGCGGCCAGCCAGGTGACGGTGTTTACCCGATCCTCGCCCGAGGTGGAGCGGCCCGACATCCAGTTCCACATGCAGCCCTTGAGCGCCGACAAGCCGGGCGAAGGCGCGCATCCGTTTTCCGCCTTTACGTCGTCCGTGTGCCAGCTGCGCCCGCACAGCCGCGGCCACGTATCGATCAAGTCCGCCGATCCCCTCGCCTACCCTGGCATTTATCCCAATTACCTGTCCGACCCGCGCGACCAGCAAACGGCGATTGCCGCCCTGCGCGTGGCACGCAGGATCGCCGCCGCGCCGTCGCTGGCGCCGCACATCATTTCAGAGTTCGTGCCCGGCCCGCAGTTCGAGACGGATGCGCAGCTGCTGGACGCGGCGCGCCGCTTCAGCCAGTCGATCTACCACCCGAGCGGCACCTGCAAGATGGGCCACGACGCCATGGCCGTCGTCGACGACCGCCTGCGCGTGCACGGCATGCAGAACCTGCGCGTGGTCGACGCGTCGATCATGCCGGAAATCGTCTCGGGCAATACGAACGCGCCCACCATCATGATCGCCGAAAAAGCGGCCGACATGATCCTGGCGGACGCCGTGCGGCTGCCGCAGGCGGCCTGACCCACCCATTCCAGGCAAGGAGGATGTCAGCGGCGGGCAGACGGCCCCGCCTCCAATGACCCGGCGACAAGCCGGGCATCAGAAAAAAACACATAATCGATATCGATTGGAGACTAGATATGGACAACAATCCCAGCAATCCGAAAAAAGCCCAAGAGCTGCGGAAAGTCGTGATGGCCAGCGTAATCGGCGCCACCATCGAGTGGTACGACTTCTTTTTATACGGCGTCGTCGCCGGCATCGTGTTCAGCAAGCTGTATTTCCCGGGCGGCGATCCGCTCGTCTCGACCATGCTGGCCTACGGCACCTTCGCCGTGGGCTTTCTGTCGCGCCCCATCGGCGGCGTGATCTTCGGCCACTTCGGCGACAAGATCGGCCGCAAGAGCATGCTGGTGATGACCCTGATGATCATGGGCATCTCCACTTTCCTGATCGGCGTGCTGCCGACCTACGACCACATCGGCTACTGGGCGCCGGGCCTGCTGCTGTTCCTGCGCGTGCTGCAAGGTATCGGCCTCGGTGGCGAGTGGGGCGGCGCGGTGCTGATGGCGTACGAATATGCGCCGCCGAAGGAGCGCGGCTTCTATGCCAGCCTGCCGCAGATCGGCCTGGCCATCGGCCTGTGCCTCGCGTCCGGCGTGGTGGCGATCCTGTCGTACACCCTGACGGATGCGCAATTCCTTTCGTGGGGCTGGCGCGTCGCCTTCATCCTGTCGGCCGCCCTCGTCTTCATCGGCATGTGGATACGCCTGAACGTGATGGAAACGCCCGAGTTCCAGGCCGTCAAGGAAAAGAACGCGGAGACGCAGATTCCCTTCTTCGACCTCTTGAAACGCTATCCGGGCAACGTCCTGAAGGGCATGGGCGCGCGCTATATCGACGGTGTGTTCTTCAATATCTTCGGCGTGTTTTCCATCACCTATCTGACCAACACCATCAAGATCGCCCGCACGGAAGCGCTGATGGGCGTGATGGCGTCGGCCGTCGTGATGTGCTTTTGCATCCCCTTCTTCGGCCGCCTGTCGGACCGCATCGGCCGCAGCAAGGTGTTCTTCTGGGGCTCTCTGATCACGGGCGTGTCGGCCATTCCCGCCTTCTGGATCATGCTGCACCACGCCGACAATCCGCTGCTGCTGTGGTGTTCCGTGATCATCCCGCTGGGCGTGCTGTATTCGGCCGTGTACGGCCCGGAAGCGGCCCTGTTCTGCGACCTGTTCGACGCCAAGGTGCGCTACACGGGCATCTCCTTCGTGTACCAGTTCTCCGGCATCTTCGCCAGCGGCCTGACGCCCATCATCGCCACCTACCTGCTCAAGACGGGCAAGGGCGAGCCATGGCACATCGTCGGCTACATCCTGTTCGCCTCCCTCGTCTCGGCCGTCAGCGTGGCCATGATAGGCAAGGGCGGTTCGCAGCCGGACGGCCGCATGAAGCCGGCGCACGCAAGGTAAGCTGGCAACTGGCATAAAAAAAGCAGGCTCTCAAAGAGGCCTGCTTTTTTCTTTTTCATAAATGCCAAAGCGCCTGACAAAACCGTAGCGAGCGCCAGTGATTTGTGGCTAAGAAGCGCAACCGTACTCTAGTACGGTGAGCATCGCAGGCCGCAAAGCGCGGCGCGCAGTAGGTTTGGTCAGGTGCGATCAGATGACGATCGTCTGGTGCTCGTCGCCCACGCGGGCACGGATGGTGCCGATGCGCGAGACGGTTTCGCCGGCCGCTTGCAATTGCGCGATGGCGGCGTCCGCGTTTTCCTGCGAAACGATGACGGTCATGCCGATGCCGCAGTTGAAGACGCGGTGCATCTCGGCGTCAGCCACGCCGCCGTGCTGTTGCAGCCACGTGAACAGCGGCGGCATGGTCCATGCCTTCGAGTCCAGTTCGGCCACCAGGCCAGGCTGCAGAACACGCGGGATGTTTTCCACCAGGCCGCCGCCGGTGATGTGCACCATGCCCTTGACTTCCATGGCATCCATCAGCGCCAGCAGCGGCTTGACGTAGATGCGCGTCGGCTGCATCAGCACGTCGGCCAGCTTACGGCCATGGAAGTCGCCTTCCAGGTCCGGCTTCGCCACTTCGATGATCTTGCGCACCAGCGAGTAACCGTTCGAGTGCACGCCCGACGAAGCCAGGCCCAGCACCACGTCGCCCGGGGCGATCTTGGTGCCGTCGATGATTTTCGATTTTTCCACGGCGCCGACGGCAAAACCTGCCAGGTCGTATTCGCCGGCCGGGTACATGCTCGGCATTTCCGCCGTTTCGCCGCCGATCAGCGCGCAGCCCGCTTGTTCGCAACCCTGGGCGATGCCCTTGATGACGTCGGTGGCAATGGCCACGTCCAGCTTGCCGCAGGCAAAATAGTCGAGGAAGAACAGCGGCTCGGCGCCTTGCACGAGGATGTCGTTGACGCTCATGGCGACGAGGTCGATGCCGACCGTGTCATGGCGGTTCAGTTCGAACGCCAGGCGCAATTTCGTGCCCACGCCGTCGGTGCCCGAGACCAGCACGGGTTCCTTGTACTTCTTGCTGATTTCAAACATGGCGCCAAAACCGCCCAGGCCGCCCATCACGCCTTCGCGCAGGGTGCGCTTGGCAAACGGCTTGATTGCTTCGACTAAAGCGTCGCCTGCGTCGATATCGACGCCAGCGTCACGGTAGGAAAGGGAAACATTAGAAGTCTGGTTCATGGTGTGGTGGCAGCGGAGGCGGTAAAATAGAAGGCGGATACCCGCCGGCACGCGCGCGCAAGCATGTTTTTCAACATCGTGCGGCAGGGCGCCAGCGGGTGAATTCGGTCGATCAAGACGCTATTTTATCAAACTGCCCCGCCATTTCGTAATTAACTGCCTTTTTTTAACGCAACAGCACAAACTACATGCCATTCGCCATCACCGCCGAACAGAAGCAAACAGCATTTTGGATCGCGGTCTGGCTGGCATTCTTGCTGCTGCTCGTCAGCCTGGGCCCCATCCTGACGCCCTTCCTGGCCGCCGCCATCCTCGCCTACGTGCTCAATCCCGGCGTGGACCGCTTGCAGCGCCTGCATTACCGGCGCTTTTACGTTCCCCGTCCGCTGGCCGTGCTGGTCGTCGTAGTGTTGTTTTTCCTCGCCATCACGGCGCTCGTGCTGATCGTCGTGCCCGTATTGCAAAAGGAAATCCCCTTGCTGCAGGCGCAAATCCCGCAATTCCTGAGCAAGGCGAACGAGTTCCTGGCGCCGAAACTGCGCGACCTGGGCATCCGCGTGCGCCTGGACGGCACGGGCATCAAACGCATGCTGAGCCAGCAGATGGCCACCAGCGGCGATGAAATCTGGAGCACGGTACTCGCCTCGGCCCGCATCGGCGGCACGGCCGTGCTGGGCTGGCTGGCCACCGTCGTGCTGATTCCCGTGGTGCTGTTCTACCTGTTGCTGGACTGGCATCCCATGCTGGCGCGCATCGCCGGCGCCGTGCCGCGCCGCTGGGTCGGCCGCACGGTGGGCATGGCGCAGGAAGTCGACACCCTGCTGGCGCAATACCTGCGCGGGCAGTTGCTCGTGATGCTGGTGCTGGCCACGTATTACTCGGTGGCGCTGGCCATCGCCGGTTTTGAAGTCGCATTGCCTGTGGGCATCATCACGGGCTTGCTGGTGTTCATCCCCTACCTGGGCTTCGGCCTGGGCCTGATGCTGGCCCTGATCGCCGCCCTGCTGCAATTTGCCGACTGGAGCGGCGTCATCGCCGTGGCCGTCATCTATGGCTGCGGCCAGGTCATCGAGGGCTTTTTCCTCACGCCGCGCCTGGTGGGCGAGCGCATCGGCCTGAACCCGCTGGCCGTGATCTTCGCCTTATTGGCTTTCGGACAATTGTTCGGTTTCGTCGGCGTTTTGCTCGCTTTACCCGCTTCTGCCGTCCTGATGGTCGCTTTTAAGCATCTAAGACGCCACTACCTCTCCAGCAGCTTCTATAATACCTAGTAAAAGCGGATATCATATCAACCTAGCAATACCACGATGCACATGCAGTAATGAAAAACAGGACAAGGCGTACGCCATGAAACAACTGGTGCTCGATTTAGGCACAGACCAGGCGCACAGCCTCGATACCTTCGAGGTGGGACAGAATGCCGAAGTGGCGCAGCTGATGCGCCAGTTCGCCGCGCGCACTTCGCGCGAACATTTTGCCTACCTGTGGGGCGAACTGGCCGCCGGCAAGAGCCACCTGCTCAAGGCCCTGGCCAGCACCGAGCGCGCGCGCTACATTTCGCCGTTCTCGATCGAGTCCGAATTCGTGTATTCGCCCGACGTGGACCTGTACCTGCTCGACGACTGCGAAAAGCTGTCGCCGCTGGCGCAGATCGATGCCTTTGCCCTGTTCAATGAAATCCGCGCCAACCAGGCCTTCATGGTCTGCAGCGGCGCCGTGCCGCCTGCCGTGCTGCCCGTGCGCGAAGACTTGCGCACGCGCATGGGCTGGGGCCTGATCTACCAGATCCACGGCTTGACGGACGATGAAAAAATCGCTGCCCTGACCCAGGCGGCCACCACCCGCGGCTTGACCTTGTCGCCCGGCGTGTTACCCTATCTGCTGTCCCATTTCCGGCGCGACATGCGTTCGCTGTCGACGATGCTGGACTCTCTCGACCTCTACTCCCTTGAAACCCAACGCCCGATCACCTTGCCATTGTTGCGCGAGTTGCTGCAGGCGGAAGCGAAAGAATGATGAATCTGGCCCTGTTTGACCTCGACCACACCCTGCTGCCCATCGACTCGGATCACGAGTGGGGCGAATTCCTGGTACGCATCGGTGCCGTGGACGCCGCCGAATTCACCCGCCGCAACGACGAATTTTTCGCGCAATACCAGGCCGGCACGCTCGATCCCGTGGAATACCTGGAATTCTCGCTCGGCACCCTGGCGCAATTCCCGCGCGAACGCCTCGAAGCGCTGCACAAGCAGTTCATGGCCGAAGTGGTCTTGCCGGCGATCCGCCCCGAAGTCGTGGCGCTGATCAAGCAGCACCAGGACGCGGGCGACCTGCTGGCCATCGTCACGGCCACCAACCATTTCATCACCAAACCCATCGCCGATGCACTGGGCGTCGAACACCTGCTGGCCGCCATGCCCGAATATGACACTCAAGGCAATGTCACGGGCAAGCTGCTGGGCACGCCCACGCTGGGCGCGGGCAAGCTGACCCACACCCACGCCTGGCTGGAAAAGATGGGCAAGGAACTGGGGCAGTTCGAGCGCAGCTATTTTTACAGCGATTCGCACAACGATATTCCCTTGCTGTCGGTCGTGACCCACCCCGTCGCGACCAATCCCAACACCGCTTTGAGCGCACACGCATCCCTCCACGGCTGGCCATCACTCCACTTATTCAATGATTAAAAAATTCATCCGCAAGATCCTCGGCGTTAAAAAAGAGGCAGCGCGCGACACCACGGCACCCGTCGTGCTCGGTCCCGCGCAACACGGAATCGACCCGAAACTGGTATCGTCGAATGCCATCCGCGTCACCAGCAGCCTGCAGGAAGCGGGCTTCGCGGCCTTCGTCGTCGGCGGCGCCGTGCGCGACCTGCTGCTGGGCGTCAAACCGAAGGACTTCGACATCGCCACCAACGCCACGCCGGAACAGGTCAAGCGCTTGTTCCGCC
This sequence comes from Janthinobacterium goodfellowi, assembly GCF_051380695.1. Lineage (NCBI taxonomy): Bacteria > Pseudomonadati > Pseudomonadota > Betaproteobacteria > Burkholderiales > Oxalobacteraceae > Janthinobacterium > Janthinobacterium goodfellowi. Next base: position 178,733 of record NZ_JBNYXN010000006.1, read on the forward strand.
GCGCCTTCATCATCGGCAAGCGCTTCCAGATCGTGCACGTGATGTTCGGCCAGGATCTGCTGGAAGTGACGACCTTCCGCGGCGCCGGCGCCGACTCGGCCCCCAAGGATGAACACGGCCGCGTCCTGCGCGACAACACCTTCGGTTTGCAGCACGAAGACGCGCTGCGCCGCGACTTCACCATCAACGCCATGTACTACAACCCGGCCACGCAGGAAGTGCTCGATTACCACGGCGGCGTGGAAGACATCCGCGCCAAGACCCTGCGCATGATCGGCAAGCCGGAAGAACGCTACCGCGAAGACCCCGTGCGCATGCTGCGCGTGGTGCGCTTCGCCGCCAAGCTGAAATTCACCATCGAGCCGCACACGGCCGCGCCGATTCCCGTCATGGCGCCGCTGATCAACAACGTGCCGGCGCCGCGCGTGTTCGACGAAATGCTGAAACTCCTGATGAGCGGCCACGCGCTGGCCTGCCTGCAGCAACTGCGCAAGGAAGGCTTGCATCACGGCCTGCTGCCGCTGCTCGACGTGGTGCTGGAACAGCCGCTGGGCGCGAAATTCGTCACCCTGGCGCTGGACGCCACGGACCAGCGCATCGCCGCCGGCAAGACCGTCTCGCCGGGCTTCCTGTTTGCCTCGCTGCTGTGGCACCAGGTGCTGGAAAAATGGACGGCCTACCGCGCCGCCGGCGAGTCGACGATTCCCGCGCTGCACCTGGCGGCCGACGACGTGCTCGATTCGCAGACGGAAAAACTGGCCCTGCAGCGCAAGATCGGTTCCGACATGCGCGACATCTGGTCGATGCAGCCTCGCTTCGAGCGCCGGGTCGGCAAGGCGCCGTACAAACTGCTCGAGCACCTGCGCTTCCGCGCCGGCTACGACTTCCTGCTGCTGCGCTGCGCCTCGGGCGAGATCGACGCGGACATCGGCGAATGGTGGACGGCCTTTTATGAAGGCGACGAGGAAACGCGCGAAGCGCTGCTGGTCAGCGCCAATGCCGCGCCGGGCGCCGTCAAGAAGAAACGCCCGCCGCGCCGCAGCACGCGCAGCAAAACGGGTGGCGGCACTACCACCGGCAGCAGCAGCAGCGGCGAATAATGTCAGTGATTGCTTACATCGGTATCGGGGCGAACCTGGGAGACGCGCGCGCCAACGTGCAGGATGCGATCGCGCGCCTGGCGCGCCTGCCCGGCGCATCCCTCGTGGACGCCTCGGCCAGCTACCGCACGGCGCCCATCGATTCCAGCGGCGACGACTACATCAACGCCGTGGCGCGCATCGCGACCACCTTGCCGGCGGAGGAACTGCTGCAGGCCCTGCACGCCATCGAGGCGGCGCACGGACGCGAACGGCCTTACCGCAATGCCCCGCGCACCCTGGACCTGGACTTGCTGCTGTACGGCGATGCACAGATCGCCAGCGCCACCCTGACGGTACCGCATCCGCGCCTCACCGAGCGGGCCTTCGTGCTGGTGCCGCTGCTGGCCCTGGCGCCGGCCATCGTCGTGCCCGGCCTCGGCCCGGCGCAGAGCTACCTGGCGGGCGTGGCCGACCAGGCGATCAGCCAGCTCTGAGCGCCATGCGGCATTGCTCTACAATGCCGCCCCTGCACGCCGCCATATAAAGTACTACACTAGCGGCGTCGCAATAGCATCACCCCCCATTCACTCTAGAGAATACCTATGTCCGCTTATTTGCAAGGAACAGATCTGGCCGCAAAAGACAAGGCCGCCACACCGACGCCGGCGCCATCCAAGCCTGTCGCCAACAAGGCCGTGACCATCCACACCCTGGCCACGCTGCGCGCCGCCGGCGAAAAGATCACCATGCTGACCTGCTATGACGCCAGCTTCGCGTCGCTGATGGACCGCTGCGGCGTGGAGATCCTGCTGATCGGCGATTCGCTCGGCATGGTCTGCAACGGCCTGAACTCCACCCTGCCCGTCACCGTGGCCGAACTGGCCTACCACACGGCGTCCGTGGCGCGCGGCAGCAAGTCGGCCATGATCCTGTCCGACCTGCCGTTCGGCGCGTACGGCACGCCTGAAACGGCTTACGCCAACGCCGTCATCCTGATGCAGGCAGGCGCGCACATGATCAAGATCGAAGGCGGCGCCTGGCTGGCCGAGACCGTCCGTTTCCTCACCGAGCGCGGCATCCCCATCTGTGCCCACATCGGCCTGACGCCGCAATTCGTGCACCAGCTGGGCGGTTATAAAGTCCAGGGCAAGAGCACGGAAAGCGCCGCCGAACTGAAAAACGACGCGCTGGTGCTGCAAAACGCGGGCGCCGCCATCGTGCTGATGGAAGCCATGCCGTCGCAGCTGGGCAAGGAAGTGACCGACATGCTGACGATCCCCACCATCGGCATCGGCGCCGGTCCCGACTGCTCGGGCCAGGTCCTCGTCATGCACGACATGCTGGGTGTCTTCCCAGGCCGCAAGGCCCGCTTCGTGCGCAACTTCATGGAAGGCGCGGCCAGCATCGATGACGCCGTCACCGGCTATGTGAAGGCCGTCAAGGACGGCAGCTTCCCGGCGCTGGAACACTGCTTCTGATGGTTTGATCGGGGTTCGCGGCTGTTCGCTGAACCCCACAGCTACTACCGGGGTCAGACCCTCAGGGACCCGGCGTCCCCGTCTGACTCCGGCTTAACGCCAACAATTCCCACTACCCCACCTGTATCCACGTCGTCTTCAGCTCCGTGTACTTGTCCAGCGCGTGCAGCGACTTGTCGCGCCCGTTGCCCGACTGCTTGTAGCCGCCGAACGGCACGGTGATGTCGTCGCCGTCGTACTGGTTGACGTGCACGGTGCCGGCACGCAGGGCGCGCGCCGTCTGGATGGCCTTGCTGATGTCCGAAGTCCACACGGCCGCCTGCAAGCCGTAGGGCGTGGCATTGGCCTGTTTGATGGCTTCGGCGATATCCGTAAAGCCCAGCACGGACAAGACGGGGCCGAAGATCTCTTCGCGCGCGATCGTCATGCCGGCGTCCACGCCGAAGATGGTGGGCTGCACGTAGTACCCGCCCGTATCAAGGCGCACGGCCTCGCCGCCGCCGAGCAGCTGCGCGCCTTCGTTCTTGCCAGCCGCGATATAGCCCATCACCGTTTGCATTTGCGTGGCGTCGACGATGGCACCCATGACGGTGGCTTCGTCGAGCGGGTCGCCCGGCTGGAAGCGGGGCAGCATGGCCAGCGCCTTGGCGACAAATTCTTCCTTGATCGATTCTTCCACGAACAGGCGCGAGGGCGCGTTGCAGCTTTCGCCCTGGTTGAAGAAGATGGAGCCGACGGCGGCCGCCACGGCCTTGTCCAGGTCCGGGCAATCGGCGCACACGATGTTGGCGGATTTGCCGCCCAGTTCCGTCCACGCCCGTTTCAGATTCGACTGGCCCGCCATCTGCACGATCAGTTTCCCCGTGCGCGTGGAACCCGTAAAGCCGATGCAATCGACATCCATGTGCAGCGCCAGCGCGGCACCGGCCTCGTTGCCGTAGCCGGGCAGCACGTTGAAGACGCCCGCCGGCACGCCCGCTTCCAGCGCGATGTCGGCCAGGCGCAGGGCCGTCAGCGGCGATTTTTCCGACGGTTTCAAGATCACGCTGTTGCCGGCCGCGAGGGCGGGCGCGATCTTCCAGGCAGCCATGATCATCGGATAATTCCACGGCACGATGGCGGCGACGACGCCCACCGGTTCGCGCGTGATCAGGGCCAGGCTGTTGGCGGGCGTCGGGGCGATTTCATCGTAGACCTTGTCGATCGCCTCGCCATACCAGCGCAGGCAGTTGGCCGTGGCGCCCACGTCCACGCTCTGGCTGTACTTGATCGGTTTACCCATGTCCAGGGTTTCCAGCAGGGCCAGCTCGGGACCGTATTTCTGTACCAGGTCGGCGAACTTGATCAATATCCGCTTGCGCTGCGCCGGCGATTTACCGGCCCAGCGGCGATCGTCAAAGGCGGCGCGCGCGGCCTGCACGGCCGCCTCCACGTCGGCGCCATCGCAGCGGGCCACCTGCCCCAGCAAGCGCCCGTCGATGGGCGACAGATTGTCGAAAGTCTGGCCGGACCTGGCCGCGACCCGCTCACCGTTGATGAAGGCGCGGCCATCGATCTTGATCTCTGCGGCCCGTGCGTGCCAGCTGGTGTTTTCCGTCATGGTCGTCTCCTGTGTCAGTTTACAAGCAGCTTACTCCTGGTCCGCCGAATACGCCGCGGACATCTGCTTGCGGCGTCTGCGGTCGGCGCGCGCCAGCATCACGGCATATGCGATCACGGCGAGCGTCACGACGAGGATGGTCAGCGCGGCGATGGCATTGACGCGCGGATCGAGCCCCAGGCGCGCGCGCGAGAAGATCACCAGCGGCATCGTCGTCGAACCGGGGCCGGACAGGAAGGCCGACAGCACCACGTCGTCGAGCGACAGGGTAAACGTCAGCAGCCAGGCCGAGGCCAGCGCTTGCGTGATGTTCGGCAGGGTCACGAGAAAGAACACCTGGTGCGCGCGGCAGCCCAGATCCATGGCCGCTTCCGCCAGCGACTTGCTCATTTCCTGCAGGCGCGACTGCACCACCACGGCCGCATACGCCATGCCCAGCAGGGTGTGACCGAGCCAGATGGTCAGCACGCCCCGCTCGGGGAAGCCGAAGACCTTTTGCATGGACACCAGCATCAGCAGCAGGGACAGGCCGATGATCACTTCGGGCATCACCAACGGCGCGCTGACCATGGCGGAAAACACCGTGCGGCCGCGGAAGCGCTGGTAGCTGGTCAAGGCAAAGGCGGCAAACGTGCCGAGGATGACGGAAGACGTCGCCGACATGAAGGCGATTTTTAATGACAGGCCGAAGCCCGAGATGATTTCCGCATCGCTCATCAACTCGCTGTACCAGCGCAGCGAAAAGCCGCTCCACACCATGTCCTGGCGCGAGCTGTTGAACGAGAAGACGATCAGCACGATGATGGGCAGGTAGAGGAACAAATAGCCCAGCGAGAGCCAGCCGCGCCCGAACCAGCGCTGCAGGAAGGTACGTCCGTTCATGTGCGCTCCTCCGCGTCCTGGTCGGTCTTGTATTTGTTAAAAATGGCCATTGGCACGAGGATCAGCAGGATCACCAGCACCGTCACCGACGAAGCCATGGCCCAGTCGTTATTGGTGAAATACTCATCCCACAGCACGCGGCCGATCATCAGGGTTTCCGGGCCGCCCAGCAGCTCGGGAATCACGTATTCGCCCACGGACGGAATGAACACCAGCATGGCGCCGGCGATGATGCCCGACTTCGACAGGGGCACGGTGATGCGCCAGAACGCCTGCAAGGGCGTGGCGCCCAGGTCGGCCGCCGCTTCCAGATAGCGCACGTCCATTTTCACCAGGTTCGCGTACAGGGGCAGGATCATGAACGGCAGATAGGCATACACCATGCCGACGACCAGCGAGAACGAGGTATTCATCATGTGCAGCGGTTCCTGCACCATGCCCAGCGCGAGCAGCAGGTCGTTGAGCAAGCCGTGATTGGCCAGGATGCCCTTCCACGCATACACGCGCAGCAAGAACGAAGTCCAGAACGGCAGCATCACCAGCATCATCAGCACGGGGCGGATAGCCGGCCTGGCGCGCGCCATGAAGTAGGCGAACGGGTAGCCGATGAACAGGCAAATGGCCGTGGTGATGGCTGCGTACTTGATGGAACTGAGGTAGGTGAGCAGATACAGTTCATCGGCGGCGATGAACAGGTAGTTGGCGATTTTCACCTTCAGCACGACGATGCCGTCGACATACGACAGCAGGCCGCCGAACGGGCTGCCCGCCGTGTCCATGTCGGACAGGCTGATGCGCAGCACGATCAGGAACGGTATTAAAAAGGCGGCCGTCAGGAACAGCGCGGGCACGGCGATGACGGCGTTGCGCCCAGTGACCCAACGCAGGGTGACGAGCTTGCGCAGCGATTGCAGAATGGACGTCATGATGGCCTCAGCTGGTCAGCACGACGATGTCGGCGCCATCCCACCACACCCACACGCGCTGTTCGCGCTCAAGGCGCGCGGCGTCGTGGCGGGCCGCGTTGGTGCGCGAGACTTTCACCACCGTGCCGCTGTCGAGGCGCACGTGGTAGCTCGTTTCATTGCCAAAATACGCCATGGCGACGATCACGCCCTGGGCGCAGTTATAGCCGTGTTCCGCTGGGGCAGCCCGCTCTTCCAAAGCGGGCGGCGCGATCTGGATGCCGATCTTTTCGGGGCGCACGGCCACCGAGACATCCATGCCCAGATTGCCCGTGATGCCATGCGCGACATAGTGGCGGCCGTCGGGCGTGTCGATGATCACGTGATCGGGTTCGTCTTCCGTGATGCGGCCATCGAACAGGTTGACGCTGCCGATGAAGTCGGCGACGAAGCGGCAATTCGGCGTCTCGTAGATTTCACCGGGCGCGCCCACCTGCAGGATGCGCCCTTCGCTCATGACGGCGATGCGCGTGGCCATGCTCATGGCCTCGTCCTGGTCGTGCGTGACCATCACGCACGTCACGCCCACCTGCTCGATGATGTTGACCAGTTCCATCTGCGTGCGTTCGCGCAGTTTTTTATCCAGCGCGCCCAGCGGCTCGTCGAGCAGCAGCAATTGCGGACGCTTGGCCAGGCTGCGCGCCAGCGCCACGCGCTGCTGCTGGCCGCCCGATAGCTGGTGCGGCTTGCGCTTCGCGTATTGGCCCAGCTGCACCAGCGCCAGCATCTGCTCGACCCGCGCCGCCACTTCCGCTTTCGGCAAGCCGTCGCGGCGCAGGCCGAAGGCGATGTTGTCCCACACGGACAGGTGGGGGAACAGCGCGTACGACTGGAACATCATGTTGATGGGCCGCTGGTGCGGCGGCACGTCGACGATGCTGCTGCCCGCCAGCACGATGCGCCCCGAGGTCGGCGTCTCGAAACCGGCCAGCATGCGCAGCAGGGTCGACTTGCCGCAACCTGAACTGCCCAGCAGGGCGAAGATCTCACCCTTGTTGATCGTCACGGAAATACCATCGACGGCGCGCACGCCATCGAATTCCTTGACCAGCTGATCAATCAGCAAGAAAGGCGCTTGGGCGTCGCTGGCCGACGCGGCAGGTGTTGCTATCGTCATGTGTGGGTAGCTTCTGGGTAAGAGGGTGTCAAAATGAAAAACTGGCCACTACAAGAGCGGCCAGGATGGAAGTTTAGCGGAACTGCCGCCATTGCGGTCCAAAAAATACGCAGATGGCGGCAAAATGGGGCAAAAACCTACATCCAGCCCTTCGCCTTCACCTCGTCATACGTCTTGTCCAGGCACAGCCGTATCAGCGCCACCATCTCATCGATCTGCGCGCGCGTCATGACCAGGGGCGGGGCGACGATCATGCGTTCGCCCACGGCGCGCATGATGACGCCGTTGTCGAACATGTGGCCGCGGCAGATCATGCCCACGCCCTGGTCCTCGTCGAACAGCTCGTTGTCGTGCACGGTGGCGCCCTTTTTACGCACCAGGTTCAGGCCCGCGACGAGGCCGCAGCTGTCCGCATAGCCGACCAGCGGATGCTCGCCCAGGCTGGCGAAGCACTGCTTCAGGTACGGTCCCGTATCGTCGGCCACCTTCGCCACCAGCTGCTCTTCCTCGATGATGCGGATGTTTTCCAGCGCGGCCGCACAGGCCACGGGGTGGCCCGAATACGTGAAACCGTGCGTGAATTCGCCGCCCTGCTCGATCAGCACCTTGGCCACCCTGTCGCCCACCAGCACGCCGCCCAGCGGCACATAGCCCGAGGTGACGCCCTTGGCGAACGTGATCAGGTCGGGCTTGATGCCGAACAGCTCGGAGCCGAACCAGCGCCCCAGCCGGCCGAAGCCGCAGATGACTTCATCGGCGATCAGCAAGATGCCGTACTTGTCGCAGATGCGCTGGATTTCGGGCCAGTACGTCGATGGCGGGATGATGACGCCGCCCGCGCCCTGCACCGGCTCGCCGATGAAGGCGGCCACCTTGTCGGCGCCGATTTCCAGGATCTTGTCTTCCAGCCAGCCGGCCGCCTTCAAGCCGAAGGCTTCCGGAGACAAGCCGTGGCCCGATTCCAGGTAATTGGGCTGGCCGATATGCGCGATGCCCGGTATCGGCAAGCCGCCCTGCGCATGCATGCCGTCCATGCCGCCCAGCGATGCTCCCGCCACCGTGCTGCCGTGATAGGCGTTATGGCGGCTGATGATGGTGTGGCGCTCCTTGTAGCCGAGGATATCCCAGTAGCGGCGCACCATGCGCAAATTCGTGTCGTTGCCTTCCGAGCCGGAACTGGTGAAGAACACGTGCTGGAACTGCGGCGGCGATATCTGCGCCAGCTTGGCCGCCAGCTGCGCGGCCGGCACGTTCGTCGTGCCAAAGAAGCTGTTATAGAAGGGCAGCGTCTCCATCTGCCTGTACACGGCTTGCGAAATCGACGTGCGGCCATAGCCCACGTTGACGCACCACAGGCCCGACATGCCGTCGACGATCTTCTTGCCCTGGCTATCCCACAGGTAGACGCCGTCGCCGCGCACGATCACGCGCGCGCCCTTGCTTGCCAGGTCCTGGAAGTCGGTGAACGGATGCAGGTAGTGGGCCGAATCCATCTGCTGGATGGCGGCCGTGTCGTACACCTGCGGCGCCGCGTTCTTTTGCGCCACGGACGATACAAAAGCGGCGCTCGGCGCCAGCGGATTGTTGGATGTGCTCATAGGTGATCCTTTATACGTGCAGTAAGAGATGCTCGCGCTCCCACGGACTGATGACGGTCATGAATTCCTGGTGCTCCAGGTCCTTGATGGCCGCATACACGTCGATGAAGCGCTCGCCCAGCACCGTGCGCAGCTTGTCTTCCGCGCGCAGCAGCTGCAGGGCCTCGGGCAAGCCTTGCGGCAGCTCGAATTTCATGTCGTAGGCGCTGCCCACCATCATCGGCGTCGCTTCCAGCTGTTCCGTCATGCCGAGATAGCCGCAGGCCAGGGTGACGGCCAGGGCCAGGTAGGGATTCGCGTCGGCGCCGATGATGCGGTTTTCCACGCGGCGGTCCTGCACGCCCGACTCGGGGACGCGGAAGCCCACCGTGCGGTTGTCCAGGCCCCACTGGATGTTGATCGGCGCGGCAGTGTGGCGCACGATGCGGCGGTAGGAGTTCACGTAGGGCGCGACGATGGCCATGGCCGACGGCATGTAGCGCTGCAGGCCCGCGATGTAATGCTTGAAGATGGGCGCGGCCGAACCGTCCTCGTTGCTGAAGATATTCAGGCCCGTCTTCGCATCGACGACGCTCTGGTGCACGTGCATGGCGGAACCCGGCTCGCCCGCCATGGGCTTGGCCATGAAGGTGGCGTACATATCGTGTTTTAACGCCGCTTCGCGCAGGGTGCGCTTGAAGAAGAAGACCTTGTCGGCCAGGCCCAGCGGATCGCCGTGCAGGAAGTTGATTTCCATCTGTCCCGCGCCGATTTCGTGGATCAGCGTATCGACGTCAAGGTTCATCAGTTCGCAGTAATCGTAGATATCCTCGAACAGCGGGTCGAATTCGTTGACGGCGTCGATGCTGTACACCTGGCGGCTCGTCTCGGCCCGGCCGCTGCGCCCGATGGGCGGTTTCAATGGCAAGTCGGGGTCCGTGTTTTTCGCCGTCAGGTAGAACTCCAGCTCCGGCGCCACCACGGGTTTCCAGCCCTTGTCCGCATACAGTTTCAGCACGCGCCGCAGCACGGAGCGGGGAGCAAAATCGACCAGCGCGCCATCGGCAAAATAGCAGTCGTGGATGACTTGCGCGGTGGGGTCGGTAGCCCACGGTACCATGGTGATGGTGGTGGGATCGGCCTTTAAAATCATGTCGCGGTCGGTGCTGGAAATGGCGCGGTCGTAGCCGCCATCATCGACCGGGTAATTGCCCGTCACCGTCATGCCCAGTACCGCTTCCGGGATGCGCATGCCGCGCTCCTGGGTGAATTTCCCGCGCGGCAGGATCTTCCCCCGCGCCACGCCCGTCAAGTCGGGTACCAGGCATTCGATTTCCGTGACGCGCTTTTCATTGAGCCACAAATCCATATCCGTATAGGTGAAATTTTCGCGTATTGCCATGTTTCCCTCTCGCTGGTCTTGATCAAGCACCGCGTACTGCGGGCGGTGCGCCTGTCATTCTGTCTTTCTGTGCTGCTCCTGGTAGTCGCGGCAAGCCTGGCCGAAGGCGCCGAACAGCCGCATGGACTGCGGATTGTCCTCGACCTGCCATTCCGGGTGCCATTGCACGGCCAGCGCAAAGCCGGCGGCGCTGGCCACCGTGTACGCTTCCACCAGGCCGTCGTCGGCCAGCGCTTCCACCAGCAAGCCATCGGCCAGCCGGGCGATGCCCTGGCCATGCAGGGAATTGACCATCATTTCGCTCTCGCCGCCCAGCAACCGTGACAGCACGCCGTCGGGCATCAGCTTGATGCGGTGCGCGGGCGCATACTGGCGCGCCAGCGGATCGAGCACGTTCTCGCGGTGGTCCTGCATGCCAGGCACCGCCTGCACGGCCTGGTGCAGGCTGCCGCCCAGGGCCACGTTGACTTCCTGGAAGCCGCGGCAGATGGCCAGCAGCGGCAACTGCGACGCCAGTGCGGCGCGGATCAGAGGCAAGGTGGTGGCGTCGCGCGCGGGGTCCTGCGGCAGGTCCGGATGCAGGATCTCTTCGCCATACAGGCGCGCGTCGACGTTCGAGGCGGAACCGGTCAGCATGACGCCGTCGGCGATCCGCAGCGCCGCTTCCATGTCCACATCGGCGCCCAGGGCGGGCAACAGCAGCGGCATGCAGCCGGCGCCGCGCAGCACGGCGTGCAGGTATTTATCCTGCGCCATGTGCCAGGCGTGGCTGCCCAGCTGGCGCTGGCAGGCGGGAACGAGAACGATGGGATGGCGCATGGTGCTACCTCGCTGGCGTGACGATCCAATGACAGCGCCATGACAGCGCTGCCGCTCGCTTCACTGTACAGCAGAGCCGGTAGAGTCGGCCACACCGATGGACGTGGCCACTGGCGGCGCACATCGCCTACACTACGGCTTTGCAATATTGCCTTTATTAAAATCATCATATGCCCGTCCGGCGCCAAACACCAGCGCCGCGGGCACAGTTCCCTACTTTCCCATGCATCCACACCGTTTTCCCGCCCTCCCGAACACCTTTTCCACCGTGCGGGGGCAGCCATGAAGCACATGCCGTGGCGCGACTTCTTCGCCCTCGTGGTCAGCATCGGCGTGGTCGGCCTGGGCCTGGGCGCCACCATGCCGCTCACCGCCCTGACCCTGCACCAGCGCGGCGTGGGCACGGACATCATCGGCATGATCACGGCCGTCAGCGCCCTCGGCATCCTGGCCGCCTCGCCGTTCGTCTCGGGCTGGGTGGGGCGTTTCGGCGCGCGCGCCACCATGCTGGGCGCCGTCTGGGTGGCATCGCTGGCGACGATCGCCATGCAGTTCAGCGACCACCTGCTGGCGTGGAGCGTGCTGCGTTTCCTGTTCGGTGGTGCCATGGGCGTGCTGTTTACCATCGGCGAAGCATGGGTCAACCGCCTGGCGCCCGACAATTCGCGCGGCCGCGTGGTGGCCATGTACACCACCAGTTTTACCTTCTTCCAGCTGATCGGCCCCGCCCTCGTAGCCCTCTTCAACGACAAGATTGCGTGGAGCTTCGCCGCCTGCGGCCTGCTGTTTTTGCTGGCCGTGCCGGGCCTGATGCTGATCTCGAACAGCGGCCCGGAAAAGGAGCCGGAAGAACACGGCGTGAAGTGGACCCTGATCCTGCCGCGCATGCCGATGATCGTGCTGGGAGCCGCCTTCTTCGCCCTGTTCGACACCCTGGCATTGAGCTTGCTGCCACTGTATGCGATGGAGCACGGCGTCGGCACGGACCTGGCCCTGCTGTCGGCCACCGTGGTGCTGGTGGGCGATACGGGCCTGCAATTTGCGCTGGGCTGGATGGCCGACCGCTTCGGTCGCGCCAGGGTCCACGCGGGCTGCGGCGTGGCCGTCTGCCTGCTGCTGCCGTTGCTGCCGTTCGCCGTCGGCACGCCGTGGCTGTGGTGGACCTTGCTGCTGTTGCTGGGCGCGGCGGCGGGCGGCATCTACATGCTGGCCCTGGTCGCCTGCGGCGAGCGGTTTACGGGGCTGTCGCTGACCAGCGCCAGCGCCATCGTCAATGCCACCTGGGGCGTGACCAGCGGCGGCGGCCCCCTGCTGACGGGCGTGCTGATGCAATCGGCGGGCGTAAACGCCCTGCCGGCCGTGATGTGGGTATGCGCCGCCATTTTCGTGGGCAGCGCCGTGTGGGAACGCAGGAAGGGGATCGTGTAATGCGCTACTTTTTTTCCAACCGCTGCCGCAGCTCTTCGGCCACCGGGTAGTCGGGATACGCCTGCCTGAATGCGGCCCACTCCTCGTGCGCCAGCGCGCCCTCGCCCGCCTTGAGCAGGGCGTCGATCTTCACCAGCCACACGGAAGCGTCGAGCTTTGCCGGCGGCGGCAGCGGCGCGGAGCGGGCCGCCACGGGAGCGGGCATGGCCAGCGCGCGCTGCACGGGCGCCTGGCGCTGCATGCCGGCCTCGGCCTGCATGGCGGCTTGCTGCTCCATTGCCGCGGCAGGCGCCGGCGGAGGCGGCGGCGCAGGTGGAGCCACGGGTACTGACACATGTGCTGGTACTGGCTCGGCGTGCGCCGGCGACCTCGGTGCCGCCTTGGCCATGGCGCGCGGTGTCGGCGGCGGCGCGGACTCAGTCGCAGGTGCAGCGGCCGGTGCGGCTTCCCGCATCACCTCCTGCGTGACCGGTTCCCCGACCACGGGAAACTGCGCCGGCTTCGAGCCGAACCAGTCCACGCCGATCAGGTTTACCGTCAGCAGCACGGCAGCGGCCAGCCCCAGCGGAACGCGCCAGCGCTGCAGGTAGTCCGGTGATTTCTTGGCCGGCGGAGTGCGCAGCACGCCATCGGCACTGTCGTTGGCGGCCGCCGGCTGATGCAAAGCTTTTTCCGCGTCGGCCAGGATGGCCGCATCGAGCGCGCTGGAAGGCGCCGGCTGCGGCAGGCTGGCCAGCAGCGCGTTCAATTCCTCATCATTCGGTTCGTCGTGATCGTGCGTATTCATGCCTGTCCTCCCGCGCCAGCGGCGCTGTCCAAGCCCGCGCGCAATTTCTGCATGGCGTAGCGCAGCCGGCTCTTGACGGTTTCCGCTTCCGCCCCCGTCACCGCGGCGATCTCGAGGATGCTCATGCCGCTGAACTGCTGCAGCACCAGCGCCTCCTTTTGCTCCACCGGCAGCGCGGCGATGGCCGCATGCAGCCGCGCGTGCTGCTGTTTCTGCTCCAGCGACTGCGGCGGCGAGGCGCCCTCGTCCGCCAGTTCGCCCGCGTCGCCGTGGTCCTGTCCTTCCCGCTGGCGCAGGAGGTCGATCAGGCGGTTGCGCGCGATCTGGTACAGATAGGTGCGAAACGCCGCCTGCGGCTGGTAGCCGGCCCGCGCCGCATGCAGGCTGGCCCACGCATCCTGCACGATCTCGTCCACCCACGCGCGGCGCGGCGAACGCCAGGCCACGAAACGGTACAGGCCCTGGCTGTGGCGCCGGTACAGCTCGCGAAACGACGGCAGGTCGCCGGCGCTGTAGCGCAGCATCAGGTCTTCATCCGTCGCGGTCAATAAAGTGTCGGGCATGCGGACCAGTGTAGCCGAACTACGCGGCAGCGACAATTTCCCTGCGCCTTCAGCGTAAAGTGGATGCAATGGGCGCATAGCTGACGCGGCGCACTTCGCGGATCTGTCCCTCCTTGAGCGCCCCTTCCACCAGTTCATAGCCGAGCAGGGCGAAGACGCGGCCCTGCAGGAACAAAGGACGCGCATTGCCGTACCAGTCCACGCAGGACGCGCGGCAGCCGTCGTCCGATGCCGGACCGGGCCGCGCCGCCAGCGCGCCCAGTTCCGTCAACTGCAAGCCGCTGTTGCGCAGATACAGAACGGAGGCGGCTGACTTGTTGAGGCCAGGCCGCTCGTCCGCACCCAGGATGGGCAGGCCGATCAGGCCCTCGCCGGCCGCTTGCGGCTTGTAGAAAAAGCCGTGGCTGCGCGACTCGCCCTGCGCCGCGTCGGCGCGGATGTAGCGCGTGGCGACGGCCGCCTGCGCCCCCAGGCCGATGGTGCTGAAGTGCAGATCCCTGCCCTGCGCGCCGATCACCACGGCGTCATTGCCCAGCGCTTCGATGCGCTCCACGCCGTGCGGCAGCGACAAGGCTTGCACGCTGCCCGCATCGGCCCAGCGCACGGCATACAGGGGCTGGCGCGGCCAGGCCTGGTCGGCCTTGCGGCGTCCGGGATTGCCGGGATTGCCGTACAACAGATACGGCCCCACATAGCGGTTCTGCAGGCCGTAGCCGCCGCCACCGGGCAGCGGATGGTAGCTGCCGGCCGGCGCGCTGTCGCGGCCATCGGAAAACGACGCCAGCGGCACGCGCAGCAGGGCCATGTCGCCCCGGCCCCGCGCGCCATCCCACATCGCGTCGCCCTGGCCCTCGGCGCGCAGCAGGACGTTCAGGTGGCCGTCGCCGCTTTCCAGGAGCGAGAACTGGTCGACGGGCGCGCCAGCCACCTTCAGGGCGCTGGGCGCCGAGCCGTCGAGGGGAATGCGGAACACGCCCGAGTCGCTGCCGCGGCGCGTCGTCCACACGAAAACGGATTCGCCCGACACATAAAACACGCGCCCCTGCGGCCCCATCACGGCCGTCGCTTCGCAGCGCATGTCGCGCTGCGCCAGATCGCACACGGTGACCGTATGCAGGGTCAGACCAAAGCCTGGTTCGGGCTCTTCATCGGTGCGGTAAATGCGCGTGGCCGGGGCGATGCGCTTGAAGTCGGACGGCACGGCGTCGGGACGCCAGCGGCGCAGCGCGGGAAAGCCGCCGAACGGGTCGCCCCGGCGCAGGTTCAGCGACAGGGGCGAATAGAATACCAGCTTGCTGCCGATCAGGCGGCTGGCGTAATTGCGCGACGAATAATAATCGTTGGAGCGCAAATGATACGTGGCGCGGTAGGCCAGCTTGCCGTCCGCACCGATGTCGAACAGGCCGATCTCCGTGCCGCCACGGCTGTAGCTGTAGCCGATCACCACGACCGTGTCGCCATCGATCAGCATTTCGTCATACCAGCTGCCGGACGGGTCGCTGCCGGGCGCGAACGCGTCGAGCGCAGCGACGGGCTGCAGGGCATTGCCCCCCATCTGCACGGTAAACAGCTTGCCGCGCCGGAGCATCACCAGGTGCTTGCCGTGCAGCTTGACGATGCCGCCTTCGTCCACGCCCGCCGTCTGCACATTGGTGACCGATTCGGCCGCCTCTGCCGATGCCGCCGGTGCCGCTTTCGCCACCATCGGCGCTGGCGCTGGCGGCGGCGCGGGTGCCGTCGTCATATACTGCGCCGTGGCGCGCTGCAGTTTCTGCTGCTCCCGCAGCAGCGCCGCCTGGCGCGCCTGCAGCTGCTGCAGGTAGCTGCTCAAGGCCTGCTCGCTGGCGAACGGCGCCAGGGTCTTGCGCGGCGCCGTGCCGGCGGCGTGGCTGCCTGCCGACAGCAGCAGGGACAGTATCAATGTGATCTTGAGGGCGCTGGACATCGCTTCTTCTCCGGTTGGCTGGGGTGTCCAACATGAAACGCAGCGGCAGAGAAAAAAGGGTTAAATATGCGCAAAAATATTCACGCGGCTGCCGCCTTACTCAAAACCCCGTATGCGGTCGCCATTGAAATTCGGCAGGCGCCACTCGAAGTGCAGGGCCAGGAAGCGGAACAAAAAGCCCGCCCCGATGGACGACAGCTGCGCCACTGAACTATCGACCTTGAAGTGCAGCAGGCCGACATACAGGGCGCCCGTAAACAGCGCCACGGTGGCATACACTTCGCGCTGCAGCACGAGGGGAATCTGGTTGCACAGGATATCGCGCAGCAGGCCGCCGAAGACGCCCGTGATCATCCCCGCCAGCACGACGATGGCCGGGTGCATCTTGGCCGACATGGCGATGTCGCAGCCGATCACGCAAAACGCCACGAGACCCAGTCCATCGACCAGCAAAAAGATGGCGCGCAGATGGTGCAGATAGCGCGCGACAAAGGCCGTGACGACGGCCGCGCCGATGGTAAACAGCAGGTATTCGGGATGCGCGATCCAGCCCAGCGGATAGTGCCCCAGCAGCACGTCGCGCACGGTACCGCCGCCCAGCGCCGTGACGGTGCCGATCATGCAGATGCCGAACAAGTCCATGCCCCGCCGCATGCCCATGATGGCGCCGGACATCGCTTCGGCGACAATCGCCACCAGGTAAATCGTATATAGCAGCATGGTCTTACTCTTCCGAAAATGATTTGAGAATTTGTTCGCGTTCGCGCGCTTCGCTCAGGGTGCGCGCCTCGCTCGTGCCCGTGCTGGAGCCGCCATCGCCGCCAGCGCCAGAGTCACCGTGCGCCATGCGCGTATCGGCACCGGCGCTGCCGCAGCCGACGCTGCTGTGGATAAAGGCGAAGTTATCCTTCAGGCAGTCGCCGGCCAGGTATTCGGCATACACGTAGTCGCCGTCGAGCAGGGCCAGGCCAGGCGGTTCGGCCAGCACCTGTTCGCGGCGGCCCTGCACGGCCACCTGCATGTAATCGCGCCAGACGGGCAGCGCCAGGGTGCCGCCCGTGGCGTTGCCCAGGCTCTTGGGCTGGTCGTAGCCTAGCCAGACGACGGAGACGAGGCCCGAGGAATAGCCGGCGAACCAGGCGTCATACGCATTGTTCGAGGTGCCCGTCTTGCCGGCCGCGTCGCCGCGTCCCAGCGCCAGCGCGCCGCGTCCCGTGCCGCTCTTGACGACGTCGCGCAGCATGCTGTCCATGACGTAGGCATTGCGCGTGGAGATGACCTGCGTGCCCGGTGCCGGCGCGCCTTTGGCGCGTGGCGCCGCGTCGGAAAACAGC
The DNA here is from genome assembly GCF_051380695.1 of Janthinobacterium goodfellowi. Taxonomy (NCBI): domain Bacteria; kingdom Pseudomonadati; phylum Pseudomonadota; class Betaproteobacteria; order Burkholderiales; family Oxalobacteraceae; genus Janthinobacterium; species Janthinobacterium goodfellowi. Next base: position 195,712 of record NZ_JBNYXN010000006.1, read on the forward strand.
ACTTCTCCGCTACGGCTGCGCACTTCCTTGATCAGCTTTGGCGGCATTTGCACGCCGCCGTTGGCGAACACGGCATACGACTGCGCCAGCTGCAGCGGCGTGACGGCGCCAGCGCCCAGCGCCAGCGGCAGCGAGACGGGATTGCGCGCGCCCTCGAAACCGAAGCGCGTGGCGTAGTGCTGCACGTAGCCGGGGCCGGCCGCCTGCATCAGGCTGACGGCCACCAGGTTTTTCGAGCGCACGAGACCGCGCCGCACGCTGATGAAGCCTTCATAGTTGTTGCCGTAATTGCGCGGACGCCACGGCTGCGCGCCCGTTTCCCGCGGCAGCAGCAGGCGCTGCGTATCGTCCACGGCCGTGCCGGGAAAGTATCCCTTTTCCAGCGCCGCCGAATACACGAAAGGCTTGAAGCTGGAACCGGGCTGGCGGTAGGCCTGCATGGCGTGGTTGTAGTGGTTGCGGTAGAAATCGAAGCCGCCCGCCATGGCGACGATTTCGCCGCTGTGCGCCTCGACGGAAATGAGCGCGCCTTCCATCTCGGGCAGCTGGCTCACGAGCCAGCGCTTTTTCGCCGCGTCGTGCACCACGCGGATGACGCTGTTTTCCACGATGGCGCGCTTGCCGTCGAGCGGCAGCTTGCCGCCCAGGCGCGCGTCCGATGCCGCCAGCACGATCTCGTCGCCATTGCGCAGCTGCGCCGTCACCTGGCGCTTGCCGCTCGTCTCGACCTTGCGCACCAGCGCGGCGCGCACTTCTCCGCTGTCCGGGTAGGCGGCCAGCTGGCGCGCCACGCTGTCTGCGGAGGAGGCCAGGCGCGCTTCCGGGCCGCGATAGCCGCGCCGCGCCTGCGCATTCAATAGCCCATCGCGCAGCGACTTGTCGGCCGCCCGCTGCGGCGCCATGCGGATGGTGGTGGTCACGTCCAGGCCCATGCTGTAGGCGCCTTCCGGGTAGCTTTGCACGATCAGCTGACGCGCTTCCTCGACCGCATACGCGGCCGCGTGCACGGAGCTGTTGCGGTCCTTGTTCAGCGCCAGTTTTTCCGCCACGGCCGCGTCGTATTCTGCCGGCGTGATGTAGCCGAGTTCGCGCATGCGCTGCAGGATGTAATGCTGGCGCACGGTGGCGCGCTGGGGATTGGCCACGGGGTTGTAGGCCGACGGCGCCTTCGGCAAGCCGGCCAGCATGGCCGCTTCGGCGATGCTGACGTCGGCCAGCGGCTTGTCGAAATAAATGTTCGAGGCGGCGGAAAAGCCGTAGGAACGCTCGCCCAGGTAAATCTGGTTCATGTACAGTTCCAGCAGCTTGTCCTTGCCGTAGTGCTGTTCCAGCTTGTAGGCGAGCAGCATCTCCGTCAGCTTGCGCTGCACGGTCTTTTCGCGCGACAGGAAAAAGTCGCGCGCCACCTGCATGGTGATGGTGCTGGCGCCCTGCGCATGGTGGCCCGTGACGACGTTGGCCAGGGTCGCGCGCGTCAAGCCATAAAAGTCGACGGCGCCATGCTCGTAGAAGCGCGCATCCTCGATGGCCAGCAAGGCCTGGCGCATGCGCAGCGGGATCTCCTTCAGGGGCAGGAACTCGCGGCGCTCTTCGCCGTATTCGGCCAGCAGCTCGCCTTCGCTGGAGAAAATGCGCAGCGGCAGCGCGGGCTTGTACTGGGCCAGGTGCTCGACGGCCGGCAAGTCCTGCCACGCCTGGTGCAGCCACCAGCCGCCCGCGAGGGCGGCGGACAAGCCCAGGCCCAGGGTCAATCCCAGGCCGAATTTCAGATTGCGCGCCAGTTTCGATGACGGCTTGCGTGGCTTTGTATCTTGCGCTTGTGCTTCCATGGTGGTATTCCCTTGCTGCCAGGAGGCCGCGCTGCATGCGCGTACGCGGCACTCCATCAAAGAGGCATTGTGCACTGCAACACACCCATCCTTATGAAAAGTAAGTATTATTTAGTATTGATAAATTTTTCTTATGTAAGGCAGTGGTCATGGATCTCAATCCCAAGCACACGGAAGCGTTCCGCGCCGTCGTCGAAACGGGCAGTTTCGAGCAGGCGGCGCTGCGGCTGCACCTGACGTCGCCGGCCATTTCGCAACGGGTGCGGGCGCTGGAAAGCCAGCTCGGCAATGCGCTGATCGTGCGCAGCCGTCCCGCGCGCGCCACGCGCATGGGCCAGCGGCTGATGCAGTATCTGAAGCGGGCCAAGCTGCTGGAAGCGGATTTGCAGGCGGAGCTGGCGGTGCAGCAGGATGCCCCGCTGACCCTGGTGCTGGCGCTGAACGCCGACTCCATGGGCACGTGGTTTTTCCCGGCCCTGTCCGAGGTGCTGATACGCGAACGCGTGCTGCTGGACCTGACCGTGGAAGACCAGGACCACACCTATACCTTGCTGGAGACGGGCATGGCGATCGGCTGCATCAGCACGGAGCCGAAACCGATGCGCGGCTGCACGGCCGAGCCGCTGGGCGTGATGCGCTACTGGCTGGTGGCCACGCCCGCGTTCCGCCAGCAGTGGTTCGCGCACGGCCTGACGCGCAAGGCGGCGCGCACGGCGCCCGTGGTCGCCTACACGCGCAAGGACACCTTGCAGTCGTCGTTCCTGCAAGAGGCGCTGGGCTTGCCCGAAGGCGCCTACCCCTGCCATTACGTGCCGGGCGCCACCTCGCACTTCAACGCCATCCGCTACGGCCTCGGCTACGGCATGGTGCCGGAGTTGCTGCTGCAGGCGAATACGGATGGCGAGCTGGTGGAAAGGCTCACGCCCAAGACCCCCGCCGACGTGGTCCTGTACTGGCACACGTGGAAGGTGCAGTCGCCGCGCATGGAACAGCTGTCGCGGCAAATCATCGCGGCGGCACGCACCATGCTGAGATAATTATCGCTGCATGCCCCAGCGTTTCAAGGTCACGCGCTCCAGGGTGCGAAAGCCGATGTTTTCCACCAGCAAGCCGATGACGATGACGGCAGCCAGGCCGGCGAACACCTTGTCCGTGTACAGCTCGTTGCGGTTCTGGAAGATATACCAGCCCAGGCCGCCCTGCCCCGACGTGGTGCCGAATACCAGCTCGGCCGCGATCAGGGTGCGCCAGGCAAACGCCCAGCCGATCTTCAGGCCCGAGACGATGGACGGCAAGGCGCCCGGCACGAGGATGTGCAGCACCAGGCGCAAGCCGTTCAAGCCGTAGTTGCGGCCCGCCATGCGCAGGGTCTCGGGCACGCCCTGGAAGCCCGCATACGTGTTCAAGGCCAGCGGCCACATCACGGAATGGACGATGACGAAGATCAGGCTGGCGCGCCCCAGGCCAAACCACAGCAGGGCCAGCGGCAGCAGAGCGATGGCCGGCAAGGGATTCAACATGGCCGTCAGGGTTTCCAGCAGGTCGCGCCCGATGCGGCTCGATACGGCCAGCAAGGTCAGCACGAAGGCGGCCAGCACGCCCACCGCATAGCCCTGCAGCAAGACGACGAGGGACGCGGCCGTGCGCGTGAGCAATTCTCCGCTGGCGATGCCGCCGATAAACGCCTGCGCCGTCTGTATAAAACTGGGCAACAATAAATCGTTGTGCGTCCAGCGCGCCGCCCCTTCCCACAGCAGCGCCAGGCCGAGCAAAATCAAGGCCTTGCGCCACAGCGCGTGCTGGCTCCAGCGCTGCCAGCGCGACAATGGCCGCTCGACGATGACGCCGGCGGGCGGCGGCGCCGCGTAGACGAATTCCTGGCGGATGGGCGGCTCCAGCAGCGCGCTCATACGGCCTCCCGCTGCGCGCCAGCTGCTTGCGGGACGGGAATTACTTCCTCATCGAACAGCAAGCCGTGGATGCGGCGGCTGGCAGCCTGGAATTCCGCGCTGCCCGCGCTGTGCAAGCCGAATTGATGGCTGTTGAGTTCGGCGCGTACGCGGCCCGGATGGGGCGACAGCAGCAAGATGCGGTTGCCCACGACCAGCGCTTCTTCGATCGAATGCGTGACGAACACAAGCGTGAAGCGCAGCTCTTCCCACAGGCGGCTCAGCTCTTCCTGCATCTTGCGCCGCGTCAAGGCGTCGAGGGCGGCGAACGGCTCGTCCATCAGCAGCACTTCCGGCTGCATGGCCAAGGCGCGCGCGATGGCCACGCGCTGCTTCATGCCGCCCGACAAGGTATGCGGATGGGCGTCTTCAAAGCCGGCCAGGCCCACCTTGGCGATCCAGTGATGGGCACGCTCGCGGGCCGCCTGCTTGTCCAGCCGCTTGCTGGCCAACAAGGGGAACATGACGTTTTCCAGCACGGTCTTCCATGGCGGTAACTGGTCGAATTCCTGGAACACGACGACACGGTCCGGCCCCGGTTGATGAATGGGCTGGCCCTGCATGGCGATGCTGCCTGCACGCGGCGCGACGAAGCCGGCCACGGCTTTCAGCAAGGACGACTTGCCGCAGCCCGATGGCCCCAGCAGCACGAAACGGTCGCTGCGGAACACGTCGAAACTGACATCGTGCGTGGCGCGCACGGTGCGCTGTTCCGTGCGGTACTCCAGGCTGACATTCTTGACGCTGAGCAAGGGCTCCAGCGCAACCGGAGGGCGTACGAGGTAAAAAGCGGGCGCATTCATGTCAGCCTCCTTGCGTGATGGCAGGGTCGTCAAAAAAGTAATCGCGCCAGCTGTCGGGCAAGTTGCGGATGGCGCTCACGCGGTGCAGGAATTGCGCCAGTCCATAGGTATTTTGCGGCGCGATCTTGAATTGCACTTGCGGATTGGCAAAGATTTTCAGCAGCAGATTGCGGTCCACCTTGCTCTTGTTCACCTTGATGTAGATGTCGGCCGCGCCTTGGCGGTTGCTGCTCGCGTACTGCGCCGCTTCGGCCAGGGCGGCGATGAAGGCGCGGTACGTCTTCGGATTGTCCTTGCGGTACTTTTCCGTCGCATACAGCAGGGTCGACGAGCTGGGTCCGCCCTGCACGTCATACGAGTTCAGGATGATGTGGGCGTTCGGATTCTGCGCCAGTTCCTGCTCCTGGAACGGCGAATTGCCGAAATGGCCGCTCAATTCCGTGCCGCCGGCGATGATGGCCGCGGCCGCATCCGGATGCGGCAGGGTTTGCGTGATCTTGTCGAGGCGGGCAAATTCCTTGTCGCCCCACTGCTTCGCCACGGCCATCTGCAATATCCTCGCCTGGACGGAAACGGAGACGGCGGGCAAGGCGATGCGGTCCTTGTCCGTCAAGTCGGCCAGGGTTTTCACCTTGGGGTTGTTGCTGATCAAATAGTAGGGAAAATTGCCCAAGGACGCCACGCCGCGCACGTTCTGCCGGCCTTTCGTCCGGTCCCAGATCGTCAGCAGCGGCCCCAGGCCCGCCCCCGCGATGTCGATATTGCCCGACAACAAAGCATCGTTGATGGCCGGGCCGCCGGACAGGGTGATCCACTCGACTTTCACGTCCACGCCCTGCTGCTTGCCATGCTTTTCGATCAGCTTTTGTTCCTGCGCAATATTGAGCAGCAAGAAGGTGATGCCGTGCTGGCCCGCGATGCGGATCTGGCCTTCGGCCCGGGCCATGGGCATGGCCATGCACAGCACGGCAATGGTGGCGAGCAGGCGCCGGGAAAAGGTCAAGATCGGCAACATGGACACTCCTTGGGTCAGATCAACAGTCAAAAAATCAGTATGGCGCATCGCCTTCGATCGTGGTTCGGTAGAGTTTGCGGCGCTGGTTTGGCGGGCACCCCGTCGCCAGATGCATCAGGGAACGGTTGTCCCAGAACACCAGGTCGTGCGGCTGCCAGCGGTGCACATACAGGTGCTCGGGGCGCACGCTGTGGGCAAACAGTTCGTCGAGCACGGCGCGGCTTTCATCGTCAGGCACGCCGACGATGCGCGTGGTGAAATGCTCACTGACGAACAGGGCACGGCGTCCCGTTTCCGGATGCACGCGCACGACGGGGTGCGTCACGGGTTTGACTTCATCGATCTGCGCCTGCGTCAGCGCGGGCCGCCATGGGTTGCGGCGGCGCAATTCCTCATACTGGCTCAAATAGCTGTGTTCGGCGCGGGCGCCGCGCACGGCGTGGCGCAGCGCGGCCGGCAAGCTTTCCCACGCCAGGTGCATGTTGGCAAACACGGTATCGCCGCCCTCGTCCGGCAACTCTTGCGCGTGCAGCATGGAACCGAGGCTGGGCACTTCCTTGTACGACAGGTCCGAATGCCAGAAGTGACCCGCGTCGCCCAGGCCGATGGGTTGGCCATCTTCGACGATGTTCGAGATGATCAGCACTTCCGGCTGCGTGGGCAGCTGGAACTGGCGCAGCACGTGGATTTGCAGGGGACCGAAGCGGCGGCTGAAATCGACTTGCTGCTGCGGCGTGATGCGCTGGTCGCGGAACACCAGCACATGATGGTCGAGGTGGGCGTGGTGCAGGCGCTGGAAGTCGCCCAGCGACAGCGGCTGCGACAGGTCCAGTCCCAGCACTTGCGCGCCGAGCGGGGCATCGAACGTTTCGATGCGGAAATGGCTGGTGGAAAGCACGGGTTTCAGGACGGCCGACATAAGAATTCGCCAAGAGTCTGGGGAAGTCCACTCTATGCCTGCGCATCGATCCTGCAAACGAAGCATTTCTGATATGGATATGCGCGGCGCGTTGCGCCAGACTGCAACAGCGGCTGTCACGCAATGGCACAGCGGCACCGGCTTTGCCCGGGATTGGCGCTAGCACGCAACTTGCTTATCCATTCATTTTCAACGCATAGACAGGAATGCCATGCCCGCCATCGCCCTGCTGCTCGTCTTGCTGTTCACTGCTTCCGTTCACGCCCAGGATAGCCAGGGTGAAAGTGATCTCAGCTACAAAGCCTATGTGCACAGCGACAAGCGCATCAAGTGTTTGTACGGCTATGCGGCCGACAAGACGGGCGACCATGGGGCGGCCGTCGCCATCTTTGAAGACTGCATCCGGCGCTGGAACGATGTGTATTCGATGATTTGGCTGGCCCAGCTGTATGAAACGGGCATCGGCGTGACCAAGGACCTGGCGCAAGCGACGGCGCTGATGCGGCGCGGCGCGCACGCCAACGATGACGCCGCCTATGCGCGGCTGGCGCGCTATCACTATGGCGTGGCGCTGGCCGAAGGCCGGGGCACGCCGCAGGATCTTGCCCAGGCCAAAACCTGGCTGCGCCAGGCGGCGCAGGAAGGCGTGCGGGAGGCGGCCGACTACCTGGACCGCCTGGAAGGCACCGCGCCGTAAGCGCCGTGCCGGCGTGGCTTACGCCGTCGCTTCGTAGCGGGCCAGGCGGGTCGCCATGCGCGGCGCCAGCTCGTGGCCGGCCGTGACCGTCACTTCGAGGTCGTTCAGCAAGCCATCCTTCAAGCCGTAGACCCAGCCATGGACGCTGAGTTCCTGGCCCCGTTCCCACGCATCTTGCACGACAGTGGTCTGGCACACGTTCAAGACTTGCTCGACCACGTTCAGTTCGCACAGGCGGTCGCCGCGCTGGCGGCTGGTCAGCACGTCGCCCAGATAGCGCTCGTGCTTCTGGCCCACGTCCTGCACGTGGCGCAGCCAGTTGTCGACCAGGCCGATGCGCGTGCCCGTCATGGCCGCATGCACGCCCTTGCAGCCGTAATGGCCGACGATGATGATATGTTTGACTTTCAGCACGTCCACGGCAAATTGCAGGACGGACAGGCAATTGAGGTCGGAATGCACGACCACGTTGGCAATATTACGGTGCACAAACACGTCGCCAGGCGCCATGCCCAGCAATTCGTTGGCGGGCACGCGGCTGTCGGAACAGCCGATCCACAGGTATTCGGGCGAGGTTTGCGCTTCCAGATTCTTGAAGAAGTTCGGGTCCTTCGCCACCATCGAGTCGGCCCAGCGGCGGTTACGCTGCAGCAGTTCCGCCAGGGCCGGGCCATTTTTCTGTTCGGTCATATCGCTCCCATTGTGTGCGTACGACTGAATTGGCGGCAAATCGCACCCATAGGCCGGCGATGCGCGCGCATTTTTCAGTCGTGATGAAAAAAACGCCGGGATGTTTCAGCATCCCGGCGCATGGTATTACGTGTGCTTACTCAAAAAAATCCTTGACCTTGTCTTTCCAGGTCTTGCTTTGCGGACTGTGCTTGGCACCGCCCTCGGTCGTCGACTTTTCAAAGTCGCGCAGCAGGTCTTTCTGTTTTTCCGTCAGTTTCACCGGTGTTTCGATGGCCACGTGGCAGAACAGGTCGCCCGCGTAACCGGAGCGCACGCCCTTGATGCCCTTGCCTTTCAGGCGGAAGGTCTTGCCCGACTGGGTGCCTTCCGGGATCGTGAACGACACTTTGCCGTTCAGGGTAGGCACTTCGATTTCGCCGCCCAGAGCAGCCTTGGTGAACGAGATCGGCATTTCGCAATGCAGATCGTCGCCTTCGCGCTGGAACACGGCGTGCGGCTTGATGTGGATTTCCACATACAGGTCGCCCGATGGGCCGCCATTCGTGCCCGGTTCGCCGTTGCCGGACGAACGGATACGCATGCCATTGTCGATACCGACGGGAATTTTGACTTCCAGCGTCTTGTTGCGCTTGATGCGACCGGCGCCGCCGCATGGCGTGCAGGGGTCGGTGATGACCTTGCCGCTGCCATGGCATTTCGGGCAGGTTTGCTGGATGCTGAAGAAACCTTGCTGCATGCGCACCTGGCCGTGGCCGCCGCACGTCCCGCAAGTGGTCGGCGAGGTGCCCGGCTTGGCGCCGCTGCCGTGGCAGGTGTCGCACTTGTCCCAGCTCGGCACGCGGATGGTCGTGTCGAAGCCGTGAGCAGCTTGCTCCAGTGTAATTTCCAGGTTGTAGCGCAAGTCGGCGCCACGGTACACCTGTGGACCCGCATTGCGGCTGCGTCCACCGCCACCGCCAAAGATGTCGCCGAAGATATCGCCGAAGCTGTCGGCGAAGCCGCCCGCACCGCCGCCGAAGCCGCCGCCACCGCCCATGTTCGGGTCCACGCCGGCGTGACCATAACGGTCATACGCATCGCGCTTTTCCGGATTGGTCAGCATCTCGTAGGCTTCTTTGACTTCCTTAAACTTTTCTTCCGATTCCTTGCTATCCGGATTGCGGTCCGGATGGTATTTCATCGCCAGTTTACGGTAAGACTTTTTGATCTCTTCTTCCGAAGCATTTTTTGCGACACCGAGTGTCTCGTAAAAATCACGCTTTGCCATGTTGTCGGCACCTTGCAGTCTATCTACTGATGTAAAAATTACACGAAAAAGCCGAGTCGAGTGCTGCGCTAGGCGCAGCGACTCGGCTCGGCCGGTCTTCGCGGCTAATCCCGCGATGTAGCGTTCAGCCCGGCTGCCCCCAGTTCATGGGAGCGCAAGACAATTACTTGCTGTCTTTGACTTCCTTGAAGTCAGCGTCGACAACGTCGTCCTGCTTGGCGCCTGCGTCCGATGCGCCAGCAGCTTGCTGTGCACCTTCCGCGCCGCCGGCAGCTTGCTGCGCTTGCATGTCGGCATACATTTTTTCGCCCAGTTTCTGCGATGCGCTCGACAGTGCTTCCACCTTGGCGTCGATCTCAGCCTTGTCGCCCGCCTTGATGCTTGCTTCCAGGTCGGTGATCGCCGCTTCGATCTTCTCTTTCTCGCCCGCATCCAGCTTGTCGCCGTATTCGGTCAAGGATTTCCGGGTCGAGTGTACCAGAGCATCGGCCTGGTTGCGCGACTCGGCCAATTCTTTGACCTTCTTGTCTTCTTCGGCGTTCAGCTCGGCGTCTTTCACCATCTTCTGGATTTCAGCCTCGGTCAAGCCGGAATTGGCCTTGATCGTGATCTTATTTTCCTTGCCGGTGGCCTTGTCTTTCGCGCCGACGTGCAAGATGCCGTTGGCGTCGATGTCGAAGGTCACTTCAATCTGTGGCGTGCCGCGCGATGCTGGCGGGATGCCTTCCAGATTGAATTCGCCCAGACCCTTGTTGCCGGCGGCGATTTCGCGCTCACCCTGGAAGACCTTGATGGTCACCGCAGGCTGGTTGTCGTCGGCCGTCGAGAACACTTGGCTGAACTTGGTCGGAATCGTCGTGTTTTTGTGGATCATCTTGGTCATCACGCCGCCCAGGGTTTCAATACCCAGGGACAGAGGAGTGACGTCCAGCAACAGCAAGTCCTTGCGTTCGCCCGACAGGACCGAACCCTGGATCGCTGCACCCACGGCGACGGCTTCGTCCGGGTTCACGTCCTTGCGTGGATCCTTGCCGAAGAATTCCTTCACTTTTTCCTGCACCTTCGGCATACGGGTCATACCGCCGACCAGGATGATGTCGTCGATGTCCGACACTTTCACGCCAGCATCTTTGATGGCGATGCGGCATGGTTCCATCGTGGCCGTGATCAGCTCTTCCACCAGCGATTCCAGCTTGGCGCGGGTCATCTTCAGGTTCAAGTGGACCGGTGCGCCGTTCGCCATGGCGATGTACGGCTCGTTGATCTCGGTTTGCTGCGACGACGACAATTCGATCTTCGCGCGCTCGGCCGAAGCCTTGATGCGCTGCAGGGCGATCGGATCTTTTTTCAGGTCGATGCCGTTGATCTTCTTGAACTCGTCGATGATGTAATCGATGACGCGCTGGTCGAAGTCTTCGCCGCCCAGGAAGGTGTCGCCGTTGGTCGACAGCACTTCAAATTGTTTCTCGCCATCAACATCCGCGATTTCGATGATCGACACGTCGAACGTACCGCCACCCAAGTCATACACGGCGATTTTACGGTCGCCTTTTTCGGTCTTGTCCAGGCCGAACGCCAGCGCTGCCGCGGTTGGCTCGTTGATGATGCGCTTGACGTCCAGGCCAGCGATACGGCCGGCATCCTTGGTGGCTTGACGCTGCGAATCGTTGAAGTACGCAGGCACGGTGATGACGGCTTCGGTGACTTCTTCACCGAGGTAGTCTTCTGCCGTTTTTTTCATCTTGCGCAGGACTTCAGCCGAAATTTGCGGCGGCGCCAGTTTTTTGTCGCGTACGCTAATCCATGCATCGCCGTTGTCGGCCTTGATGATTTGGTAAGGCATCAGCGCGATGTCTTTTTGGACTTCTTTTTCGTCGAACTTGCGACCGATCAGACGCTTGACTGCGTACAGCGTGTTTTTCGGATTGGTCACGGCCTGGCGTTTCGCCGGCGCGCCGACGAGAATTTCGCCATCTTCTTGATAAGCAATAATCGACGGCGTCGTGCGTGCGCCTTCAGCGTTTTCGATTACCTTTGGTTGACCGTTTTCCATGATGGAAACGCAGGAATTCGTGGTTCCCAGATCGATACCGATAATTCTACCCATGATTTTTTTCCTTTTATTTGCTAGATTTCAGATGGTTCTTATATGTGGCAAAGCGGCATGGTTTCAAGGCTTGCTTGATGCCGCACTCTGATTATTTTGCTTGCGCGGTCGTGACAATGGCTGGACGCAGCAGACGGTCCGCAATCATATAGCCCTTTTGCAGGACGGATACGATGGTATTGGCTTCCTGGTCCGCTGGCACCACGGCAACGGCCTGGTGTTTCATCGGATCGAGCTTTTCGCCCTGCACTGGCAAGACTTCCACCAGGCGATTGCGCTCGAACGCTGCGTTCAGTTGCTTCAGGGTCATCTCGACGCCTTCTTTCAGCGATTCGATGGTCGGTGCTTCCACCGTCAGCGCCGTTTCCAGGCTGTCTTTCACCGGCACCATGGCTTCGGCAAAGCTTTCGACTGCGAATTTATGCGCTTTAGCAACATCTTCCTGCGCACGGCGGCGAATATTTTCGCCATCGGCCTTGGCGCGCATGAAGGCATCGTGCATCTCTGCAAGACGCGCTTCGGTACTCGCCAGCTGCTCTTCCAAAGTAGGCTCTGCGGGAGTCGATGGTGCAGTCGCCGCGGCGTCCGCTTGCGGATTAGGTACAGCTTGGTTTTCCTGATCTTGCATCTAGAAAGCTCCTACAATCAATGACTTAAATGAGTTAGTCTAACTATCTTTACAACACTAACGGGCAGATGGGGCTATATCCTATTGTTTCAAGGGGTATGCATGGCAAAACCAGAATTACATCGATCCATGTTACAGCTTATTACAAAAGGCTACCCATTTCGGCCAGTGAGCCGTGCGCGCCCCCTTGATTTTCCAGGCTTCCCCCGGCAAAGCGGGCATTCTACCAGCCCCGCCACGGCCATCGCCACTGGCGGCGTTGCTATCTGGATAGTACTTTTGCCCCGCCACACATGACAAAGCCGCGCAAGCGCGGCTTTTGATTGTAAAAAATCAACTATCTTTAATTCGCCGCGCCCAGTGCCAGCGCCGCCGCGCGCGCCTGTTCGCCCGCTTTCTTGTCCGCGTCGCGCTGCGGTGCCGTCTTCATCGTCGGCCAGCCGATCATGTGTTGTTCTGCAATTTCCGCCATGCCCGCGATCCAGGCCGGCGTTTCGTTCAGGCAAGCGATGTAGTGAAACTGCTGGCCGCCGGCCGCCTCGAAATCATGCTTCGCTTCCATGGCGATCTCTTCCAGCGTTTCCAGGCAGTCGCTGGTAAAGCCCGGGCACAGCAAATCGACGCGCTTGACGCCCTGCTGCGCCAGCGCCACCAGGGTCGGCGCCGTGTATGGCTGCAGCCATTCGGCCTTGCCAAAGCGCGACTGGAAAGTCACCACATATTGCTCTTTAGTTAATTTCAGTTTTTCCGCCAGCAATCGCGCCGTTTTCAGGCATTGGCAGTGATACGGATCGCCCAGCAGCAAGGTGCGCTTGGGCACGCCATGAAAGCTCATCACCAGTTTTTCCGGACGGCCATGCGCTTCCCAGTGGTTCAGCACGGAATCGCGCAAGGCGTCGATATACGTGTCGTGCTCGTGATATTGCTTGATGAAACGCAATTCCGGCACATTGCGCACGGTAGCGTAATGGGCGAATACGGCGTCGTAGATGGAACCCGTCGTCGTGCCCGAGTATTGCGGATACGCCGGCAGGATGGCGATGCGCTCGCAGCCTTCGCTTTTCAGCTGGGCCAGCACGTCGGGCAAGGAAGGCGAACCGTAACGCATGGCCATGGCCACGGTCACACCATCGTGCCCCCGCTCGGCCAGCGCGCCGGCCAGCAGTTTCGCCTGCTTTTGCGTGTGCACTTTCAGGGGCGAGCCCTCGCGCGTCCAGATCGACGCGTATTTCTTCGCCGACTGGCCCGAGCGGAAGGGCAGGATGATCAGGTTCAGGATGAACCACCAGACGATGCGGGGTATCTCCACCACGCGCGGGTCCGACAAAAATTGCTTCAGGTAGCGCCGCACGGCAGACGAGGTCGGCGCATCGGGCGTGCCCAGGTTGACCAGCACCACGGCGCTGCGGTCGATGCTGCCATGCGTGTACGGCGGTTCTGTTTGAAATGACATGAAGGCTCTTCGAAGGCGTTGGATGGATTAGCCAACCATTATAGTTACATTGCGTCAACATCGGGAGTACTGCCAGGCGATGGCAGCACGCCTGTCACGTCCCAGGTCAAATCGCGAGCAATTCGCGCGCATGCTTGCGCGTGGTGGCCGTGATTTCCAGGCCGCCCAGCATGCGCGCCACTTCTTCCACCCTGGCCTTGGCGTCGAGCATGTCGATGCGCGACGCCGTCTTGCCGTTGTCCAGGGTGCTTTTTGCCACTTGGAAATGCTGATTGGCCTGGCTGGCCACTTGCGGCAAGTGGGTCACGCACAGCACTTGCCGTCCCTGCCCCAGGCGTTTTAATAAGCGTCCGACCACTTCCGCGACGGCGCCGCCGATGCCGCTGTCGACCTCGTCGAAGATCAGGGTCGGCGTGGTGGTGGCGTGCGAGGTGATGACGGAAATGGCCAGCGCGATACGCGCCAGTTCGCCGCCGGACGCCACCTTGGCCAGCGAACGGGGCGCCGTGCCCGCGTGGCCGGCGACAAGGAATTCCACTTGCTCGAGGCCATGCGCGGCCGGTTCGCACGGGTGCAGGGCGATTTCAAAGCTGCCGCCCGTCATGCTCAGTTCCTGCATGGCGCGCGTGACGGCTTGCCCCAGTTCCAGGGCGGCGGCGCGGCGCGTGGCGGACAGGCGCTCGGCCACGGCGCGGTACTCGACCTCGATCTTCGCTTCCTGGCGCAGCAAGCCCTCGATATCGGAAGCGTCGGCCAGGTGCTGCAGCTTTTCCGACAGCTTGGCATGTTCTTCCGGCAATTCTTCGGGCGTGACGCGGAATTTGCGGGCCGTGCTGTGCATGGCTTCCATGCGCGCGTCGAGCTGGTGCAAACGCTCCGGGTCCAGTTCCACGCGGTCCAGGTAATTGTTCAGCGCATACACGGATTCCTGCAGCTGGATGCGCGACGATTCGATCAGGTCGACGATCGGCTGCAATTCCGCATCGACGGACACCAGCTTGCCCAGCTTCTGATTCAAGGCCGACAGCTGCGACACGATCGGGTGGTCTTCCGACTCGGAAATGAGGGACAGCGCTTCCTGCGCCCCTTCCAGCAGGCTGGCCGCGTGCGACAGGCGGCTGTGCTCGTTCGTGATCTCCGTCCATTCACCGGGCTTGGCGGCCAGTTTTTCCAGCTCGCCTACTTGCCATTCCAGCCGTTCGCGCTCGTACAGCACGTTGGCGGCATTCGTTTCGAATTCTTCTCGCTGGCGCACGAGGGCGCGCCAGCGCTTGTGCAGCGCCGCCACTTGCCGCGCATCTTGCTCCGCGCCCGCTTCGCGCGCCGTCGCCTGGCCGTCGAGCAAGGCCCGCTGCGCTTCGCTTTTCAGCAAGGACTGGTGCGCGTGCTGGCCATGGATATCGACCAGCATGTCGCCCAGTTCGCGCAGCTGCGCGGCCGTGGCGGGGATGCCGTTGATATACGCCTTCGAGCGGCCCGCATTGTCGATCACGCGGCGCAGCAGGGCGCCGCCATCGTCGTTGGCGAATTCATGCGCCACCAGCCAGGCCTGCGCCACCTCGCTGACGGAAAAATCGGCCGTGATGTCGGCCTTGGCCGCGCCTTCGCGCACCACGCTGGCGTCGCCGCGCCCGCCCAGCGCCAGGGTCAGCGCATCGATGAGGATGGACTTGCCGGCGCCCGTCTCGCCCGTCAGCACGCTGAAGCCGGCGGAAAATTCCAGTTCAATGGTATCGACAATGACAAAATCGCGAATGGACAGTGTATGGAGCATGGCTTCTGTGGTTAGGCGGCGCACCGCGGGTTGAGGTGGAGAAACTATTAGCTGAGCTTGCCCTCGCCCGACGGGTACTCATTCCAGTGCAATTTTTCACGCAGGGTGTTGTAGTAACTCCACCCTTCCGGATGCAGGAAGGTAATCGTATGGGGCGAACGGCGGATGAGGATGCGGTCTTGCTGCACCAGGCTGGCAAAGGTCTGCATGTCGAAATTGACGCTGATATCGCGCCCGCGCACGATTTCCACCACGATCTGGCTGGAATCGGGCAGGACGATGGGACGGTTCGACAGCGCATGCGGGGCGATCGGCACGAGCACGATGCCGCCCAGGGTCGGATGCAGCAGGGGACCGCCGGCCGACAGCGAATATGCGGTCGAGCCCGTGGGCGTGGAAATGATCAAGCCATCCGAACGCTGGTTGTACATGAAGTGGCCGTCGACCTCGACGCGCAATTCGGCCATGCCGGCGCCGCCGCCGCGCGAGACGACGACATCGTTGACGGCCATGCCCACGTGGATCGACTCGCCATCGCGCAGCACGCTGCCTTCGAGCAAGGTGCGGCGCTCGGCCTTGAAACGGCCGCCGAGAATTTGCGCCAGCACGGGCAGCATGCGCTCAAGCGGAATATCGGTCATGAAGCCCAGGCGCCCCTGATTGATACCGATCAAGGGGACGTCGAATGGCGCCAGTTGGCGCGCAATGCCGAGCATGGTGCCGTCGCCGCCCATGACGATGGCGCAATCGGCGGCGGCGCCGATCTCGGCCGGCGACATGGCGCGCACGCCGGGAAATGCCAGGTTCAGGTGCGCGGCCGTCTCCGCCTCGAAGACCACCGTGTGGCCCAGCACTTGCAGGAAATCGACGATGCTTTTCACGGGCTCGGCAATGCCATCCGTATTCTGGCGCACGACCAGGGCGATAGTCTTGGCGCCCAGGTTGAAGCGCTCGTCCGGGGCTGGCAAGGTCGCGGCTGGCTGTTCGGCGCGCTGTTCGGCGTGTGTATCGACGGGCATAAGAGTCTCGGTAGTAAATTCGGTGGCAAGCCGCCCCAGGCTGTCGCACGCCGCCATCGCATGATACTGTATATATACACAGTATAGTGCGGCTGCCGTGTGCCCGCAAGGGGCGTTCTTGGTATTGCACGCAGTGTAGCGCAGAAAAAGAATCGTCCATGCGTGCGCCAGCGCTCCCTGCATGGACAAATCCGCTTGCATGCACTCTGGCGCGGCAGGACACTGATTTCACGTCAATTCTTCTGTCAGGAGGCCATATGGTTACCCAGCATAGCGAACGCAAGATCAATACCGATGAAAAGGTCAGCAATGACGGCGTCGACCGTCTGCCGCACGAGCGCGACGAATCGCCCGATGCGCAAAACGTGCGCCCACGCAAGATCATGCAGCAGGCGGCCAGCGACCTGGAGCAAGGGCTGGTCGATACGGACCTGCACGCCCAGCCGGGCGTGGAAAAGGTCAAGCCCGCCGCGCCGCAGCAAGCCCGTCCCGACGCGCAACTGGAACCAAAGAAGGCGCGCTGACTCCAACCGTCACGCCCCGCTACTCGCACTGCTGATGCGCACTGGTCATCGCACTGGTCATATTACGGAGTACGCCATGCACCGTTACGTCTGTTCATTCCTGCTCGCCACTGCCTGCGGCGCCCATCTCGCCCACGCCCAGACGCCCGCCATGCCCGTGGGCTTCGGCCCCCAGCCCACCCTGCCCGCACCGGACAAGCAACTGATTCCCACCGTGAACGTGGCGCCCGTGCAGCGCTGGACGGCCGCGCAGCACCCCGCTGTCGCGGCGGGCCTGGCCATCCATGCATATGCGCGCGACCTCGACCATCCGCGCTGGCTGTACGTCTTGCCGAATGGCGACGTGCTCGTGGCGGAAACGAACGCCCCGCCCAAGCCGGACGACAGCAAGGGCATCAAGGGCGCCATCATGCAGATGCAGATGAAAAAAGCGGGCGCGGCCACGCCCAGCGCCAACCGCATCACCCTGCTGCGCGGCATCGACGCGAATGGCGTGGCGCAAACGCGCAGCATCTTCCTGCAGGGACTGAACTCGCCATTTGGCATGGCCCTGGTGGGTAACGAGCTGTACATCGCCAATGCCGACGCCTTGATGCGTTTTCCTTACAAGGAAGGCCAGACAGCCATCACAGCGCCCGGCGTCAAGGTGATGGATTTGCCGGGCGGCCCCATCAATCACCACTGGACCAAGAACGTCATCGCCAGCTCCGATGGCAAATTTCTCTATGTTTCCGTCGGCTCGAACAGCAACGTGGGTGAAAACGGCATGGCGGCCGAAGATGGCCGCGCCGCCATCTGGCAATTCACGCGCGCCACGGGCAAGGCCCGCGTGTATGCGACGGGCTTGCGCAACCCCGTCGGCCTGGCCTGGCAGCCCAGGACGGGCGCCCTCTGGACGGCCGTCAATGAGCGCGACGAGCTGGGCAACGACCTGGTGCCCGACTACATGACGTCCGTCAAGGATGGCGCCTTCTATGGCTGGCCCTACAGTTATTTCGGCCAGCACGTCGATGCGCGGGTCACGCCGCCCCGTCCCGAACTGGTGGCCACGGCTGTTGCACCCGACTACGCGCTGGGCGCCCATACGGCCTCGCTGGGACTGGCGTTTTATGACGCCACCCTGCTGCCGGAACGCTACCGGGGCGGCGCCTTCATCGGCCAGCACGGCTCGTGGAACCGCAAACCCTTCAGCGGCTATAAAGTCATCTTTGTTCCGTTCGCCGATGGCGTGCCCAGCGGTCCTCCGCAGGACGTCGTCGCCGGCTTCCTCGACAGCAATGGCAAGGCGCAGGGGCGCCCCGTCGGCGTGGCCGTCGACAAGGCGGGCGCGCTGCTGGTGGCGGACGACGTAGGCAATGTCATCTGGCGCGTCACGCCGGCGCCGTGAATGCATGGGCGCCGCGCATGCGCCCCCTGTGTGGCACAACGAACGGAAGCGCAGGGATGGGACGCGCATGATGGACCTTCGAACCACGCAAGGAGTACATCATGAAAAAAACAGGATCAGCCGTCTGGAGTGGCGGCCTTAAAGATGGCAAAGGATTTATTTCCACCGAAAGCGGCGCGCTCGACAATGTGGCCTATGGTTTCAACACGCGCTTCGAGGATGGTCCCGGCAGCAATCCGGAAGAACTGATCGGCGCGGCCCACGCGGCCTGCTTCACCATGGCCCTGTCCGGCCAACTGGGCGAGGCGGGCTTGCGCGCCACGGCCCTGAAAACCACGGCCGACGTCAGCCTGGAAAAAATCGATGGCAGCTATGCCATCACGGCCGTGCATTTGACCCTGGTGGCCACCATTCCTGGCGCCACCGACGAAGCGTTCCAGGACGCGGCCCTGCGCGCCAAGCTCGGCTGCCCCGTATCGAAGTTGCTGGCCACGGAAATCACGCTGGACGCCCGTCTGGAGTAATTCCGGCAGACCGCCCGCTGCTGTCCAATCAGCGGACGGCAAGGGCGGTCTCGGCAAGAAAGCCGTAAAACGCATAAAATCCTGCCATTCCCCTCTCACCCTCAAGGATTTACGATGCGTATTTTGCACACCATGTTACGGGTCGGCGACCTGCAGCGCTCCATCGACTTTTACACGAATGTCCTGGGCATGAAACTGCTGCGCACCAGCGACAATCCGGAATACCAGTACACGCTGGCCTTCGTCGGCTATGGCTCGAATCCCGACCATGCGGAACTGGAACTGACGTATAACTATGGCACCACCAGCTACGAGCTGGGCACGGCGTATGGCCACATCGCCATCTCGGCCGACGATATCGTCGCCGCTTGCGACGCGGCACGCGCGAATGGCGGCAACGTCACGCGCGAACCGGGTCCCGTCAAGGGCGGCAACACCGTTATCGCCTTCATCACCGATCCGGATGGCTACAAGATCGAATTGATCGAACGCAAGTTCGACGGCCAGGGCGCCGGCCTGTAATTCCTCAGCCTGGCTCCGTGGCCGTTGCAATGGCCGCGCGCAGCCAGGCGATGCCCGCATCGCCGTCCGTGCGGCGGTGCCGTATCACTTCAAACGCAAACGGCGCGATGGCAAACGGCGCGGAGCACAGCGCCAGCCCTTGCGCCACGCTGCCGTGCAAGGCGCGCCGCGCCACCGTCAGGATCAAATCCGTCCCCATCACCACCTCCGGCGCGACCGTCCAGTACGGCACGCGCACGGCGATGCGGCGCGCCTGGCCCAGTTGCGCCAGAGCCGCATCGACTTCGGCCGCCATGCCGCCTTCGCCGGACGCCAGCAGCACATGCGGGCGCGCCAGATAGGTCTGCAAGCTCAAGCTCTCGCCCGGCGCCAGGCTGGCCGGATCGAGTGCGCACACGAACGTTTCCTCGAATAAAGTTTCTCTATGCAACTGCTCGGGCAATTGCGGGAACACGCCCAGCGCCAGGTCGATCTCGCCATCCTGCACGCCGGCCACCACGGCCTGGCGGCTGGCATAGCTGACGGCCACGTCGATGCCGGGCGCTTCCACGCGCAAACGGCGCAGCAAAGAGGGCAAGATCAATGCCGCGCCGTAATCCGACATGGCCAGGCGAAACACGCGCTGCGCCGTGGCTGCCTCGAAGACGGCGCCGCCGAGCACGGAGCGCACGCTCTGCAAGGCTTCGGCCAGCGGCCGCGCCAGCGCCAAGGCGCGCGCCGTTGGCTGGAAACCGCCCTTGCCGCGCAGCAGCAGCGGATCGCCGAGCAAGTGACGCAAGCGCGCCAGCGCATGGCTGACGGCAGGCTGACTCATGTGCAAGCGTTCCGCCGCGCGCGACAGATGGCGTTCGCTGAGCAGCGCTTCCAGGATCACCAGCAAGTTCAAATCGACGGCGCGCAGATTATTCATTTGGTGCATAGTTAGCTGACAAACTACGAATTGGATTTAATGATGACAGCATAATACGATGACTCCATCAACTCAACACGCAGGGAGTCGCACATGAACGGATGGATCACCTTGTTTGCCCCGCTGGCCATGCTGGCCGGCGCCGTCGTCCCTTTTCAGGCGGGCGCGAACGCCGCGCTGGGCCGCAACCTGGGCCACCCGCTGTGGGCCACCATCGCCTCGCTGGCCGTCAGCGCCGTGCTTGCTTTACTGGTGATGCTGGCCTGGCGGGTGCCCGCGCCCGATTTGCACCTCGCCATGCGCGGGCCGGGCTGGTCCTGGCTCGGTGGCGCGGCCGGCGTGTTTTATATTACGGCCGCGCTGATGCTGGCGCCGCGCATGGGGTCCGGGCCCTTCATGGCGGCCGTCATCGGCGGACAGATGCTGGCAGCGCTGGCCATCGACCGCTACGGCTTGCTGGGTTTTGCCGTCAAGCATATTTCTCCGCTGCACTGGGCCGGCGCCGGCCTGGTGGTGGCCGGTGTCGTGCTGACCCAGTTCGCCAGCAGCCGCGCCGTCTGACAACACCGCCAGACGAAAAAAAACCAGCGCCGTTGCCGGGGCTGGTTTTTTTTGCAGGGCAAGACCGCCCTTACTTGTCGAGCAAGGCATTGACGGGCATCAAGTCCGTTTCCTTCAAGGTGCCGGCGGCAGCCTTCAGGCGCAAGCCGTTCATGATGGTGTCGTAGCGGGCTTTCGACAGGTCTTTTTGCGTCGAGAACAATTGTTTCTGCGCATTCAAGACGTCGATATTGATGCGCACGCCCACTTGATAGCCGAGCTGGTTCGATTCCAGCGCCGACTTGCTCGACACTTCCGCCGCTTCCAGCGCCTTGACTTGCGCCAGGCCGCTATTGACGCCGAGGAAGGCCTGGCGCGCGCCTTGCGATGCCGCGCGGCGTGCCGTTTCCAGGTCGTTGCGGGCCTTGTTTTCCAGCGCGATCGATTCGCGCACCTTGCTGGTGACGGCAAAGCCGCTGAAGATCGGGATGCTCCACTGCACGCCGATGGCATTGTTGTTGACGCCGCCGGCGCCGCCCGTCGTGTAAGTGTGGCCCGTGTTGGCGATCAGGTCCAGGGTCGGGTAGTGGCCGGCGCGGTTGCGGCCGATATCGCGCTTGGCCGATTCCACGTTGAACTGGGCCGTGACGACGCCGTAGTTCTGTTCTTCCGCCGAGCTCACCCACGGTTCGATGGCGGCCGGTTCCGGCGCGCTGATGACCACGCCCGTGCGCATCGGCGCCAAGGACGTTGGCGCTTCGCCGATGATGGTTTGCAAGGCGCTGCGCTTGTTGGCCAGGTCATTGATGGCGGCAAATTCCTGCGCCACCACTAGGTCATAGGCCGCTTGCGCTTCGTGCGTATCGGTAATCGTTTGCGTACCGACTTCGAAGTTGCGCTTGGCCGATGCCAGCTGCTCCGTCGTCGCGACTTTTTGCGCCTGCGTGGCGCCCAGGTTGTCCTGCGCGCTGAGCACGTCGAAATACGCCTGCGCCACGCGCGTGATCAGGTCTTGCTGCACCTGTGCAAATTGCGCTTCGGCGATCGCCTGCGCCAGCTTGCTTTGCTGATAGGTTTCCCAGCGATCCCAACGGAACAGCGGCTGCGCCAAGGTCAGGTTGTAGGTATTCGTGTGCACGTTAACGGTCGGCATGGTGATCTTATTGCCTTGACTCAATACGATCGGTTCCTGATTGCCACGCGTATTGCTGCCCGACGCGGAGATTTGCGGCAGCAAGCCTGCCAGCCCCTGCGGAACCCGCTCCATCCCGGCCGACAGGGCCGCGCGCGCGCTGGCATACTGCGCGTCATTGGCCAGCGCCTGCTGGTACACCTGGATGAGATCGGCCGCCTGCGCTTGCAGCGAGCATGTCATCGAGACAAAGGCGCTGGTCATCAGCACGGCGATAAGGGGTTTCCGCATTGCATTTCTCCGTTGGAGTCGTCAAAAGTTGATGGAATCAAAAATCTGCTACCGCTTGCCTTGCACCCGCCGGATGAGCGGGGTACAGGCCTCCGCAGGCATGCAGGAAAACATGCCTGGGTGCATCTACTGCAACATAACTTAGTATTGAGGCATTGCGCCGTCGACTTGCAGCGCCCAGGCATGCACGCCACCCGTCAAATTACTGATCTTGCCAAACCCATTGCGTTCCAGGAAGGCCGCCACTTGCATGCTGCGCATGCCGTGATGGCAGATGCAGACGATCTCGGCGTCCTCATCGAGGTCATCGATGCGGGCAGGAATCGAGTTCATCTGCATCAGGGTGGCACCGTCGAGGTGGCACAGGTCGAACTCCCACTGTTCCCGCACGTCCAGCAGGAACGGACGCGGGCGGGAAGGGTCAGCCAGCCAGGCGGCCAGCTGCGGTGCACTCAAATGCTCCATCGAATCGGTCGCCTCAGAACTGGAAATGCGACGGTGCCACGGCTTGCAGCGGCGTGACATTGGTTTCAAACAGCTTGCGCGTGTCGTAGGCCTTGTCCGAGCTGCGCGTGATCAGGTGCGCCGACATGATCGGCGCTTCGCCGATGATGGCCAGGATGCGGCCGCCGACTTTCACTTGTTGCAACAGCGCTTCCGGCAACACGGCCAGGGCGCCGGACACGACGATCACGTCGTATGGCGCGCCCTTGCTCCAGCCCTGGGCGCCGTCGCCCAGTTCCACGGTCACGTTGGTCACGCCGTTGGCGGCCAGGTTCTGCTCGGCCAGGGCTTTCAATTGGGGAACGATTTCCACGCTCGTCACATGACGCGCCTTGTGCGCCAGCAAAGCGGCCATGTAACCGCTGCCGGTACCGATTTCCAGCACATTTTCATGCTTCTTGACGGCTACGTCCTGCAAAATGCGCGCTTCCAGCTTCGGCGTCAACATGCATTCGCCGCCGCCCAGTGGGATTTCCGTATCGACGAAGGCCAGGTTTTTATAGGCAGCCGGCACGAAATCTTCACGTTTGACCACGTTCAACAGCTCCAGCACGTCGATATCCAGTACGTCCCATGGACGGATCTGCTGTTCGATCATATTGAAGCGGGCTTGTTCGATATTCATCTTTGGACTCGGTAAGTGAAGTAATAATCCGCCATTTTATCGTTGAACTGGCTGAAAGCACATGTTAACCATAAAGGCGGGGAATGGAGGAAATTTGCGACGATCTGCAGATTTGGGGGGGCGAACCTTGGAAAAGGGGTAACTGAACGGTAGTAGCCAGGCCCGGTGCATCAGCTTTTCCCGGGCGCCTCCGCCTGCAGGCTGCGCAAGCTCATGTCGATAAAGGCATCCATATAGGCGAGCGGATCGATATCCTTGACCTCGCACGGCACGAAAGAGTGCGTCCACATCATGAGCATGGTGACGGGCGCGCTGAGGATGGTGCTGACCAGCACAGGATCGATCTGGCGGAATTCGCCCCGCTGCATGCCCCGTTCCAGCAGGCTAACAATCAGCCCATTGCCGCGCGCGACGACTTCTTCGTTGTAAAACTGCGCCAGTTCCGGGAAATTGTTCGCTTCGGCCAGCATCAGCTTGGTCAAACCGGCCAGTTTGGTGGCGCCGAATTCTTCCCACCACTGCATCATCACCTTGCGCAACAATTCGGCGCTGGTGCTGTCCGAAGCGGCCATGCTGTCTTCCGCCTCGCCGATCGACTGCACGATATTGTCGCGCACGACGGCCTTGAACAGCTCTTGTTTATTCTCAAAGTACAGGTACAGGGTGCCTTTCGACACGCCCGCCCGCTTGGCCACATCCTCCAGGCGCGTCGATGCGAAGCCCCGTTCGACAAACAGGTCGAGGGCGGCAGCGAGTAATTCCTGCGGGCGGGCATCCTTGCGCCGCTCCCAGCGGGGCTTGGTATCAATCGGGGCTTGCATGTATCTTTCCAAGTAACTTACTTTTGAGTCATTAATAGTAGCCCTGTCTACGGGCAAGGTCAAGCGCAGGCGACCGTTGGACGACAGATGAGTTTGCACTGGCGACAGATGAGTTTGCACTGGCGACGCATAAGTTTGCACTGGCGACGCATGAGTGTGCACCAGCTACGCCTAAACTTGCTTTGGGACGTTAAGGAGCGCATCCGTTTGCACCGGTAAATCCGCCATTGTTGCAGTAAACTTGGCGGGGAAGGCGATCAGATTGCATAGTACCAGCTAGTAGGCCATGTTTGAAACATCAATAAACGCCTATGTACGGCACCATCACGGTCGTCCAAAAGCCAGTAGAGATGCCTTCCAAAAATACAATTTAATTCATTCGCCACTGTACCATCTAGGCAATTACAGTTGACCTAAGAGTTCGTGATACCTGCTCATCCGTCACTTTGATAGCAGAGCCAATCAATTCTTGAGCAATAGCCTCAGCCAATTCATTAACTTCAATATATAAAAAAATAAGTGCCGTAAATTTTTCATCCGAGTCAATGATACATCGCGTGCCGTCCGGCGTCTTTAGCTGCATGGCACGAGGTTTATCTACGACAAAACTCGCTAACTCGGTTTGTGCCACTGCAACCAGAGAAAGCTCATTCCATCGTTGAACATTAAGTGCATCGGAACGGAAGTGCCAAACCAATCCGGCAACATCATAACTATTAAGAGTAATCAGTGCAGCTCGATCTGAATCGACTTTCAAAGTCTTCAGCAATCGAATCATTTTCTTTGCGCCACCATTTGCCAGAATATCTTTGACATTTATGTGATGCATATGCAGGAAGGGATAGTTTTTGATAGTCTGAGCAGACGAAGTGTCTAAAATGCACACTCCTCTATCTTTTTTCTCTCCAGTTTTCTGATAGTCAACAGTGTCATGCCAATGCGAAGGGACAACATCAATCTTGCGACTAAGTGAGCCGCCACTAAGGGCTATTGACTTTGATCCTGTAGTATCGACATCCGCTTCGGGAAACGCCGCACGAAGTACACTGGCAGATCTTGTCCTCAATCGAAGTAGTAACTGAGGTCCAGACTCGCCTGTCCAATCCGAATATTCACCGCGAAGATTTTTCGCGCCAAAAATGTCTATGGTTACAAAACCCTTCCGAAGAACCAAAAGATCAACATCACTTGTTCCTCGTATGTGTACATTAAGAGGTACAGAGCCTTGATACTCGAATTCAACAGGAATTTCTCCTAACAGAGATTTTTCCAATTGATTTTTTACCCGGTCACCTTGAGCGTAGGAATTCTTGGTGTACTGAGCATCGACCTCCTGCAATGCGCCCAAAGCATACCGCGTTGCCTTATTGATAGAACGCTTTTCATAGGCCTCTTCAAGCGGAACGTGAAATGCCGAATCAAGCGCCACAGAATCGCTTTTTGCCAATAATCCAGAAGTCCCCCCTTGACGACGACGCTTCAAGCCCTGCAGTTTACTATCATAGTCTTTGCTCATTTCTTTTCCTTTTTTAGACTCATCCGGCCAAATGATCCTCTTCCTTTTGCATTAAAGTAGTCACCATCAGCATTGTTCAGTTCTTTGTCAAATCTGAGCTCACAATAGCCGACATGGGGCTTCAACTCTGGCTCACCGATACGCGGCTCGTTACGATAGCTATACATTAACGTCCAACAACCATCAGGCTCGGGGATCAATGCGGCAGAGACGCTGTTCGATGCAGAAGTGGAAGTCTCAGAACGAACTCGTATTTTTTCCCAATTTTGAGAAATAGCTATCTTTGCACTCCATTCGAATTGAATTTTCCCCTCCAAATCAATGGTCCGTCCACTGCAGGTCCAAGAGCCGCCTATATGAGGAACTTGCGAAAAAAAGGATAAAAACCGCCAGCCAAATCGATTGAACAACCAATGCGCCGCCGTATAAGCAAGCCCGCCAGTCAGCGAAACCATAACAATCTTGTGAGTCCATTCAGGGAAGCCGTAATTGTCGAGAACTTGAACTAAGCCAATACTCGCCGCTGCCACCAACGAAGCGGCTAATGCTGCAAGCGCCCCCAAATACCGACCAATCGATGTCCGATTGTGTCCCACTATGGAATATTCATGTGCCTGCATCAAATAAATTCCTGCTCAGAAGCACCATGGTGCAATATAAAAATTAGCGATGTAGCGGCATGCAAAGAAGTGTATTTAAACTTAAAATTTTCAAGAATTAATAATTCACTAAAAACCTTAAAGAAATTTCTGCTGCGCCCTGAGTTACATGCAATCTAATTAAAAATGGTGGGGCGATATAACGTCGCCCCACCATTGCTTAAGCGTAACGAATGAGTTTCCAGGTTACCGCTTTTCCACCATGTGGCGGCATAACGTTATGAATCGCAATCGGGGCAGTGGTGGGTGGGGAGTCTTGCGACTCCCACACACCGCTTTCAGGACAGCGCTCGCCGGTTTTTGCAGTAGTACCAATAGGCTTCTTCATGTCTATATCTCCTTGAGCTAGACGGTTGTGAACGCATGGATAAGCATGCGAGTATTTAGATCACTTGCCGGAGATAGCAGCCTGAGCTCAGTCAAACTCCGATACCAAGAATCTGACTAAAGTTTGACAAAAATCACATAAAGTTCATATGCATAAATGACTAAATTTATGTTTACTTGAAGACAATTTTCTAGCTAAGAAGTAAATAGAAATTTACTATTGGGACAACGGCAAACGTATGCGGAATACGACCCCGCTCGGGATATTCCGCGCGTGAACGCTTCCACTCATCCTTCCCAGGTAGCTGCGAGCAACGAAGAGACCGACACCACTTCCGACTGTCAACTCTGATGGGGTTGTAGAGAAGCCGTATTCGAAGATTTTCTCAAAATTTTCATCTGCAATATAAGAGCCGTCGTTTTCGATCTCGATCAAAACATGATATCCGTCAATGACCAGCTTCATGCGTATCGACGTACTCGGTGCACGAAAGCGAGCAGCATTGGCCAAAATATGCGTTATCGCGTCTTCGATTGCGCCATCGTCGACGTCACAATTGACACCAGTAAGTGGACCGTCATAGATGACGTCCGGGATATTCTGAAGCTTTGCGTTGGCGGCTAATTCTGAAACGAATGCCGCGATATCTTGCTTTTCCAACGAAAGCATACGGTTGCCAAAAGCGTGCTCAGGCGCAAGGTTGCCCTGCAGGTGAGGGAGCGCAGCGACAATACGATCAACGTATTTCCTACTATCAGATCCTTGATCATGCATGCTTAACAGAGCTTGGAGTGGCGATCGTATTTCGTGGCCAATCACTCGGATATTGGTCTCACGGATTTTCAGATCCTCCATCTTTCGATGGTGCTCATCGGAGCGGCGCGCCTCCCGATCAGCCAGATCGCGAGCTGCTCGATGCCGAGTGTCTTTGAGAAGCTCATTAAACCCCCGCGCCAACGTACCAATTTCATCTACTTGATTTGAAAATGGAAGCTCGGCACCTACTTGGCCCGCATGCGCTACCAGTTGACGCGACTGGCGAGTCAAAATGAAGATCGGCCTTAATAGCTGCCTAAAAAAATAAAAAGTAACGATCACGCCAGCAACAATCAACCCGGTCAGCCCAATCAGTGCCTGCCACAGCCCTTTCTCAATGACATTTCCGGGATGGATAACCTGAAAATTTAGGCTGGTATCGGGGAGTATCTGATAGCGGGTAAGATCATTAGAAGCAATAAGCAAATCCCCATCCACCACTTCGACAGGACCGAACTTATGATCAGTTTTATAGCGATCATTTTCAGCAGGAGCTACAATGTGCATCGCTATCGATTTACCGTTCCCGTCTCGTTTATGAATTCTGAGTTCCGCATGGGTTTTGTAAATCTGGTCCGCCAACGAAACGATGGACTGATTCGATACCCCAATCGCTTTGTAGTCAGTTAAACGGGGAGCATTACCGACAGCACTAACGTCGCGTCGCGAAAATGTTAGCTTAATGTCCTGCCAACCCCGAGGCGGCCATTCGCCCTCGCCCATCTCCGCATCTATATCTGCTTCCGGATCAAACTCCTTAAAGTTAATTCGGACAACGTAGTTAAGTATTTGGCTTCCATCAACTTGACGCTGTGCGTATGCCCATCCCTCGACACGCTTGTCGCGTTCGCGCGAGGTTCTTGACGTTTCGCGATAAGCAGTAATTTCGTACCGTCCCTTTTGAACGTCGATTTTTGCAGGCTGCTGCAACACCAGCCACCATGAAGTCGTCTTGCTTCCTATGGCAATTTGAATCTTCAACATGTCGGCGTTGAATCCAACATCTCCTGTTTTAAGTACCGTCACTGAATCATCTACGACAGACGCCGACAAAAACAGGAACTTTCCCAAGGCTCTGTTCTGCACGAAATACGGACAGAAACGGTCCTTTTCCGAGGCATTGTCTTCTCGCAACGATTGCGTTGAAGCAAGCGTGACGAAGCAATTCCGTGGCGGCTGGCGCGGGGGAGATCGGTCTCCAGCAGGCAATGCTACGTAATAAGAGCGAGGAAGAAGCAGTGGAGTTACGACGCGCTTCTCGGCAAGCAGCTTTTCCAGATTCTGTTCAATCGTAAATCGCTCATCCGCTTCATATCGTCCAACAAGTTCACGTAGGTCGCGTTCCAGGAATTCGCCTCGCATAGAACGAGCCTTTTCCATTGACGTAGTGATGAGTTGATAAAGTATCCAAAATGATATGACACCTAGACCAAGAAGCGCTATACCACTTCTGAGCGTCAGCTGATATCGGCGAATTAATGTAATAAGCCGACTATTCACGCCAAAAATATCCGAACATTGGCTTTGACTTGACCTTGTCAAAGTTGTCGTCGATATCCTTGAATGCACTTCTAATATTCTGAATATGCACCCGAAGGGTTTCAACATTACGTCCACTGTCCAGCAAATCAAAGAAATCTGAAAATGGAACCGGCGAATTTAAATTATGTACCATCTCTTCGACAATTCGTAGTTCTGTCATCGTCAGGTGCACAGTGACATTTTTCCAACTTGCGGGATGCCGGCTACTACGGTCTATTCTTAGATTAGGATCAAGCGTGGCGCCGCTGACATCTGCGTTTCGTGGCTTTTTAATCTCGACTTGAGCAATGCGAAAACCAATGGCTCGTTTGGCTTGAGTCACGAAATCACTTTCTATCACAGGCTTCTGTAAATAGTCCCAAACTCCTAAGGCTTTGAAAACATCGCGATGTACCTCAGCCTGCGGCGATCCGGAAACGATGAGCAACGGACATCGCATTGAGTCAATTACCTTCGCAATCTTTATGCCGCCTAATCGATCTGTTCCGGACCCAAGATCTAAATCAGAAACGACAAGATCAAAATCTATCGTTTCTATTGCCGCCAAGGCGCTATCAAAGGCAAAAAACTGCTGGACCTCGCAATCCGGCCAGACAGATAGAAGATAGCCTTTGAACTGGTCGTTTGTCGGTTGATCGTCTTCGATGATTGCTATGGTGTACATGTAGGTCTCTCAGCGGCTATTTCTCAGTGTACAAGATTGCAAACTAAGTGGATAGCGAAGTGAAATAAATGAGTCTTTATGTCTTCGAATTCCTGCGATGCCCCCCCTAAACGGCGAGTGTACAGATCAAAAAAAAACAATTTCTAACACCCAAAATAGCGCAAAAAACAGAAAAGCAAAACCAAAAAAAATGAACAGAATCAAATACTTGCATTCATTTTTACTGTGTTGTAGAGTCCAATAAAATGTGTAAAAGAAGAGTAACAGACATGCTTTTGACCGCAGATCAAGTCTTAGAAGAGTTCCGCGAACGGGGTATTTCTGTTGCGGAGTGGAGCCGTCACAACGGTTTCAAACCAAATTTAGTTTATCAAGTCCTGCGTTCGAGGACCCTTCCTGAGCGGGGAAAAAGCCATGCTATTGCTGTGGCTCTAGGCATGAAGAAAGGAAAAATTACCCCTGACTTTAGTTGGGTAACAGGTCAAACGTAGGGAGGGGATCTATAGCAAAAACAAACGTCAGCGACAAGCACAACCCAGAAGTAAAACGGGCCCCTACGGGCCCGTTTTAAGGTTGCATATCTAAAGACACGAACCTGTTCGCGCTCGTAGTGTCTCTCGAATGCAACTGTGAGTCAAGTCGTCCCTACGTTTTGGGTCGGCGCCACAACAGTCATCGCGGCCGTTTCAAGGCCGTGATGAAACCAATCATTCAGAGGAATGCTAATGCTTTCAGCTCCAAGAATTCATCACAAGCGCTTAAAACCGATCACTGCCAACACCTCAGGGTATCCCAATTCCACAGGCATAAATGCTGAAATAGAGTTTCAAACTGCGACCATGCCGTCGCAAATAGACCTGTTTTATCAGATCGACCAAGCATTTAAAAAATCTCCCAATGTCGCACGCATTTTTCACGGTGACCGCCGTATATGCCAGGGTGGACGGGGCCGAAGAACCGCCCTGTTTCCCAGTCGTAAATGCGGGGGGCATGTTCCCTTGGAGAGCCAGCTTGAGCTTGCCTATGCCGTTGTACTTGAACGATCACCTCTGGTCCGCGACTACCGCACTCAAGCCATTCGTATCCCCTTACCCGGCGACCGATCAGCACATCCGGACTTTCTAATCAGGACCGTAGACGGCACCTTTGAGATACATGAGGTCAAGCCATCCATTGAGTACCTCTCGGCCGAAGCCATCCAGCGGTTCGCTACCATCGGAGCGTTGCTCGCCCGAACTGGCATAGGATTCAAGGTAGTCGATGCAAGCGACCTATGCAGCGGCGTCGAGCTACAGAAGCTGCTAGGCCAGTATTCGCGCGGCCACATCCAGGCCATCTCTCAACAGCAAATCGATCTTGGAACAACCATACTCAGGGACGGCAATATTAATTCTTTTAGCGAGGCCTATAAGCTTCTGCGAGAGCAGCAACTTCCAGTGCAACTAGCGGACTACCTCCATTTTCACCAGCAATGGGCTTTTCGTTCTGCCAAGGGGCTGCCCAATGACCAAAATTATTGAGCCGACCCTCGGCGTGCGATTCACCATGCATGGAGCGGAATTTGAAGTGAGCTTTGTTTCGCGCGGACGTGTTCGCTATTCAAGCAGTGCCGGTGGGGCCGTTCACCATATGGAGTACCGCGCGTTCCTCGACCTTCAGGCTACAGGAACGCTGATACCTGCTGAAAGCTCAGTCAGGCTGATAACCGCACACAATAGCCAAATCGTGGTCCGCAAGCATCGCTATGTCCAGGCTGCGATCCTCAATCTTACTCGCCCAACAGCGAGGTCAGCGCTGAGGTCAATTATCAATACCGTTTCGAATGAGATTTCTGATAGCAGTCCGCCGTCAGTACGATCCGTGTCGTATTGGATACTGTCGTTTCGGCTCAATGGCCTCGCCGGTTTAGCTCCGCGCAGAAGAATCGGAAACAGGACAATGCGATTTGGCATCGAACTTGAACACCTCGTCACCGAAGCAATCAACAGTGAATTTTTGAAACGAGAGCGGAGCGACAGCAAGGCAGTTCAGGCTTACATCGCTGGGCGCGCGCCCGACCTTGGCATAGGTGTCCCCAATAATGCTGATCTAGTATCAACCCGCACAATCCAACGTCGGTTTAGACAACTGGACCCGCACCTGGTCGCGCACGCTCAAAACGGCAGCCTTGCAGCAAGTAAAATTGCTCGCGCTGCAGGGAAATCAGTCAAAGCCGTTAAAATCCTGTCCCTTGTCCAGATGGACACTCACATAGTTGACGTACACGTCGTTGATCCGGACACTGGCGAGGTGCAAGGCCGTCCACGCCTGACGGTAATTCTTGACGTAAACACGCGATGCATTGTCGGCTTCTACTTAGGCCTCTACAACGCCAACGCTAGTACATCGTTGGCAGCACTAAAAGACATGGTGGTTCGATACGGCATACCCGCACTAATAGTTCCCGACAACGGAGTCGAATTCGCCAATTCAGCGTTCATCCTATTTTGCGCAGCACTGGCGATCACCATCTCACCTGCCCAGAAGTACGATCCAAATGGCAAAGCACATCTCGAGTCGTTCTTCGGCACATTGACGGCTGCATTAATCCAGACCTTGAGCGGTACCACTTTTTCAAATCCCGCTAAACGAGGTGACTACAATTCTACGAAAAAGGCCCGCTTCACTCTCGATCAGGTGAAATCATTTACTGAAGAGTGGATTAGCGAGATCTATCACAAGACCGTCCATACCCGCACAATGCGGGCACCTGGTATGGCATGGGATGAACAAGAAAAAGCATTCCCCCCAATGAAGTTGAGTTCAGAAGAAGCGGATGCTCTTGCACGACGTCCATATCAGAGGACCATCCAAGGTGGCCGCGTCCAGTACGACAGGCTTCAGTTCTATTCGCATGCGTTGGCCACTCTCGAAGCCAAAGGATACTCAACAGTCACAATCTTGGTAAATGAGCTCGATTTGCACACCGTGTTCATCGAAGACCCAACTAAAAAAGGGGAGCTGATTATGGCTGAATCAATCGACCCTGCTTACACTGAAGGATTGACTCAGTATGCCCATGAGGAAGCAAAAAAAATTGTGAACGAAATGGCCGAGTCCGACAGACGTAAATTTGGTCGCAACCACCTCACCGCCGCCCGTTGGGAACTTATGAAACGCATTCAGACGGAAAGCGAAGTAGCAAAGAAATGGCTACGAAAACTGACTAACGGGAAAGGGCGTGAAAAGGTTACAAAAGACCATAAAGAAAAAATCGAATCACATCTTAGCTTTGTAGAAATAGACAATGTAGTCGCCGTTTCCTCGCCACCACTCGTCGCGATCCCGACAAGCTTGCCGAACTCACGGTCCGAAAATTGGGCCTCCGTCGCGAAGTTCAACTCGTTTGATGTGGAGTAGATTATGGATCGCGAAAATTTTATCCACCGAGTCGCACAACTCGATAAAATGATTATTGCACATGATGCATTCAGTGCGGCGGTGCATGGCATAGAAGATTGTGTGGCCAAATCTCAATTCTATCGTGAACCGATAGGCAGCCTGCTGCTTGCCGAAGGAGGAATGGGGAAGACCACCGTGTACCGCACAATTTTATCTCGCCTACCAAAGGCTGTCGAACGAGATGAAAATTGCGACCGAACAATCGTACCTGCCTTCTATTTCGAAATACCGTCGCCGGCTACCGTTAAGAGCGTCGCGGCGAGCATGCTCGAGGCGCTAGGTGCGGATAGACATTTATCGGGTGCGTCCGCCGCCTTCATGACGGACCGGCTATGTAAATTATTGGGGAAATCGAAGACGATGATAGTGTTCGCCGACGAATTCCATAACCTATTCAACTTCGGACCTCGTTCAACCAAGATCAACACTGCCGTATGCAACTGGATCAAATGGATGGTGAACAATACGAAGATATCGTTCTGCCTTGTAGGGCTGCCCGACATTGCTTCGTTTCTCTTGGCTGATAGCCAGTTGGCTCGTCGATTCCCAATGCACTACCATCTTAGGCCCCTTTCCCCAGGTGATCAGGAGAGGCCCGGCGCGTTGGTTCCCTTCGTAATCGAAGCCATGCAACAAGGCAAGCAGCGACTACAATTCGAGTCAGTACCTAAGATGGAAAGCCTCTATTCTGCAAATCAGATATATGCAGCCACCGGCGGGAGCCCATCATTCGTGATAGCCCTGATCAAAGAGGCAGCACTAAATGCACTTGAATCAGGTGCGACGCACATGACATTGGAAAACTTCGCCGCTGCTTGGGACTCCGGCGCTAGCAACAGCGCAAGCCTCGTCAGAGAAAACCCGTTCAGACTGTCTCACGGGGCATTGGCTACGGCGTTGCGGAGAAGCGCATGATACCCTACCTACTCTTCCGCCCCATTCCTTACGCTGATGAAACTGCCGCGAGCCTATTGATCCGGGCGGCCGAAGAAAATGGGCATAAGAATGTCTACCAACTCCTTGCTGGGAAA
The DNA here is from genome assembly GCF_051380695.1 of Janthinobacterium goodfellowi. Lineage (NCBI taxonomy): Bacteria > Pseudomonadati > Pseudomonadota > Betaproteobacteria > Burkholderiales > Oxalobacteraceae > Janthinobacterium > Janthinobacterium goodfellowi. Next base: position 229,642 of record NZ_JBNYXN010000006.1, read on the forward strand.
GGAATTCGGATCAACGAGCTAGGCTTGCGAGCATGCCTCATTGATCCGCGAAGATATCGCGGCCTCGTTCAATCATTGGGATTAGCGGACGACGCAGCGGCGCTCGCACTGGAGCGCGTTGGCCCCTCGAGGAGGGCACCTCGCTGTTACCGTTCTATAGCGATTCCAGCCATTTTATTCCGGCGTCATGAGGCCAGTGCATTCTGTGCAGAGTGTTTAATAGAGGCCCCATACTTGCGGCAGCAATGGCTAATCCGCCCCTTTTCGGTTTGCGTTAAGCATCTGCGGCTCTTGGTCGCTCACTGCCTTAGCTGTGGAAAAGTCCCATCGATTGGTCGCGGAAACCTTACTCGCTGCAACCACTGTAAGACCTCTCTGCTAGAAATGTACGGTACGTCGGTGTGCGTCGATTCAATGATTTCAATCCAGCGCATGATGGATGCGCACGATGTCGAACCACTAGGTATTATCTTGGAGTTCTGGGAGACACTCTTGCGTTTTGACGAGCAGGGGGATCAGCCGTCAGCTGAGCATGCGCGGCTTGACGCTTCAGTTTCGTTCGCTCTCGGAGGCATCGACGCTGAGAACTACGTTGCAGGGCTGGTTGAAGAGCGTTTATCGTCGTTACATCCACGCATCCAGTTAGAGCCATTCATGTCGGGCACCGCGCCACTTAAGAATTTCGCTGAAGGGATAGTCGATCTCGTTTCACCGCTCCCTAAAATTGGCACCGGCCTTCCTAGCATTTCGAAGCTAGGCAAAGGTGAAGTCTGCCGAGTATTAGATATCACGGCACTCCAACTGGCCGAACTGATCGAGAGCGGCAATTTGAAATGGCCTCAAAACGGAGGGCGACAACGAAAGATCTCCATCACCGACGTTGAATTTATGCTGCATGGGTTCAGTCTTGGTGAGCGAGAAGTCTCGCACCTCGCCTCAAACGAGAAAATAATGGATCAAAATGCAAAGCGTATAGTTGCGCACGCAGATCCTCGCGATGAGAGCGATGGTCCTCCGCGCTTAACTTGGGAATCATTCTGGCGAGGAGAAATATAAATACCCTAAGGATTCCATTTGTCGGCCAGCTTTGAGTGTTGACCGTATAGGCTATATCTTTAGTTCCGTTTCAACATCGGTTGCTGGCTGTGTTCACTAGTGAAGTTGAGCGGGGGGAGGTAGGACACGCCATCATGCTAGGATTCCTACGCGAACTGGTGCTCGTCCAGCGCAATCGACAAGTACACGTTCCAGCTTCCGGGACGACTAAAGACCGAGGAAGCCAAATAACGCAAGCACCGGTGCACTTTGAAGCATCCTCATGAAGAACTAAGGGAATAGGCTTTGAAGGATATTACGACCGGGTCGCGGGATTCGCGAGGGTACGGCGCCTGGTCTTCACCAGCCGCACCTTCACGGCTCTGGTGCGTGGCTATGGTCTCAAGCAGGAGTTCATAACACCTCACTGCCCGCAGCAAAATGGCATAGTGGAGCGGGTAATCCACACTTTGAAGGAACAGGGCGCGCACCGGCATCGTTTCGAGACTTTGCAGTACGCCGGCCGCATGATCGGCGACTGGATTCAGTTTTACAACCACAAGCGTCCACACCAGGCGCTGAGGATGCAAACCCCAGCGGCTACTTTTGCATTAGCCGCGTAAGTTGAGCAGATTTCGCTGGGTCATTGCAATGTTGATGACGTGCCAAATACTGCACAATGGCAAGTGGCAAAGAAAAGTGCAGCATGCTGCACATTACATGTGGGGACTGGATGCTAATTTTTCTTGACACTGAATATACCGATCCAGTGAACTGCGATCTCATCAGCATTGGCATGGTGGGCGAGGATGGCAAGAATGAGCTGTACCTGGAACGCTCAGATTTTCGGGTGGAATGGTGTAATCAGTTTGTTCAATCCACTGTGCTGCCGCTACTGGGCAAGACTGGCCCGGCTATCACCCAATCCAAGCTAACCACACAGTTGGCCGCATGGTTTCTAACGCTGCCGCGTAACGTTACTATCGCGTGCGACAGCATCACAGACTGGAAGCTACTCGTTGCCGCGCTGAATGGAATACATCCACCGAACCTGACCGGCCGTTATGATTTGCGTGGACATATTGACTCATCGGAATTTCATCATGCCGTAATCCGATATCATGAACACTACGGGCCATGGCACCATGCTTTACACGATGCGCATGCGCACCGGCATGGCTGGCTAGCTTGGCAAGACAGCAGGAAGAGTCAATAGGCCTGACGTCTGAGCAGCGCAGCTTCATCTTCAATGAGCAGAGTAAGGCTGAGCACGCATTGTCGTTAATGAAGCATTAAAGGCTACGTAAAAAAAGCTTAACGGAACGATTTGAGACTGCATTGAGTTACTGTGTGACTGAAGTTCCTTGCGGATTGCGCCTCATTGAGACTTTGCAACATCCATGATACGAAAGCGCACCAGCCAGCATGTGTTAGCGCCTCACCGAACGTCGCAGTCTCATTCCGCCCGTATGCGTATTCCCAGCGCCGTCTAGACTGTCTGCGCAGTGTCTGTTTATCGGCTCGGAACTGGCGGGCTGCCGCGCCGCAGCCATCCAAAGCCTGTTCGCTATCGCCAAGCTCAACGGACTTGACCGGCGTGCTGGCTCGCCGATGTCTTGGAACGTCTCCCGACGTGCCCCAACAGCCAGATCGACTCGCTGTTGCCATTCCCGGACTTTATTCAGATCTAAGCACGCTGTACAGGTGGGATAGTTGGGCGCTTACGGCTATGCCGATGTGCTCGAACATCAAGCAACACATGGTAGCAAGGACCGCTGTGCTCAGCGCACTTCGCAGCCTAACGGATGGCCAGTTAGTAGAGTGCAAGCTTATGTGTCGCTTTCAGACCGTAGTGCAAGCTTATCTGTCGTCCAGTGCAAACTTATGTGTCGCCGAAATTCGTAAGTCCCTGTTTTTACATAACGTCCGGTGCAAACTCATGTGTCGCTCAACGGCGACGCGGGGCACCGTCCCGTATGCTGAACACGGGTATTGTACGCTCCATGTCGGCGTTGGCGACACCTCCTCTGGCGCCTGAGCTGTGGCGCTGGGTGAACCAAAATGCGTTTCAGCCCCCGTTTTGCGCAGTTCATCGCATTGGCGTTCAGCAAAGACAGGCGCTTTGCTATCTTGACATCGACAGCACGGCAGCCGCGGCGCGGCAGCCGGCTTATTTCTTTGTCCTGAACTAAAACAATCATAAAGGAAACACCATGCGTACCTTGCTGGCCCTGTGCTGTGCCGTTGCCCTCGGCGGTTGCGCCATCGTCATCAACCCCAACGATGGCGAAGTGCGCCATGCGGACTCGGGCGGCAATGCCATCCAGGGCAATGAACAAGTGAGCCGCGACGTGCGCCAGGTCAGCAACATCAACACGCTCGAGATCGACAGCATGAAACGCATCGATATCAAGATCGACGTGCGCGTGGGGCCGGCAACATCGCTGATGATCGAAGCGGACAGCAATCTGCAGCCGCGCATCCATAGCGAAGTGAGCGGCAATACCCTGCGCATCTGGAGCGATACGAACATTCGCAGCAGCAATGGCATCCACGTCATCTACACGACGCCGCAATTGAGGAAGATCAACATCTCCGGCTCGGGCCGCCTGGTGGCCAGCGGTTTCAATGGCGAGGATTTCAGCCTGGAGCAGCGCGGTTCGATGAAGAGCGAATTGTCGGGCACGGTGGGACGCTTCGACGTGGCCAACAATGGCTCGGGCAGCGTCAACGCGGCGGCCCTCGCCAGCGGCAACACGGATGCGGTGCAAAACGGCTCGGGCAACATCCAGCTGGGCAGCGTGCGCGGCGAACGCATCAACGTGGCCGTCAACGGCTCGGGCAGCATCAGCGCCAGCGGCGCCGTGCAGCGCCTCGACGCCAACGTGAATGGCTCGGGCGACATCAACCTGGCCGCCCTGCGCAGCGACGTTGCCTATCTGGCGAGCAACGGTTCCGGCGACATCGACGTCACCGTCCAGAATGAAGTCAACGCCCGCGCCAGCGGTTCCGGCCGCATCACCGTGCATGGCGATCCGGCCCGCCGCACCCTGTCGGGCAAGCGCGTCAGCATCGTGCGCTAGGCCGAATAACCTCTTGCAACTTCACAGCCAGGCCAGTCCTGGCGCTACTGCGGAGCCGGCTTGCTATACTGTCGGCTCCTCACCCGCCCGCCTGAAATTCCATGTCACCATCTGCCACCCTGGCATGCCGCCCATCGTGCGGCGCCTGCTGCACCGCACCGTCCATCACCAGCCCCATTCCCGGCATGCCGGATGGAAAACCGGCGGGCGTGCGCTGCATCCAGCTGGCCGACGACAACCGCTGCAAGATCTTTGGCCAGCCGGAGCGGCCCGCGTTTTGCGGCGGCCTGCAGCCGTCCGAAGAGATGTGCGGCAGCAGCCGCGAACATGCCGTCCAGTGGCTAAGCGATCTTGAACGGCTGACGGCGCCCTGAGCTGCGGCAACGCCTTAGTCTGCGGCCTTGATCCGCACCGAGGCCCGCTCTTCATCGCGCAAGCGTTTGTATTCCAGTAGCAGGGAAACGACCAGATAGGCCAGCAGCACGAGCAGGGAAGCGCGCGCATCGCTCCAGTCCAGCGTGCCGTGGCGCTTCCAATGCAGCGCATTAAAGACAATCAGCATGGCCACGACACCCCACCCGCTGCGGCGCATGACGCGGCCCAGCAAGGTTGCCATTAATAATTTATTGGAGAACATGGTTTCCTTATTCCATTTTTCCCAACTGTACGCACTTCATATTCCTACGGCAATACCGGCACGCGCGCAAAAGTCACCTTGACTCGATTTGCACGTTTACGTATATTCATGCACATTCCTGCACGTTTTAACCTATAAGCCATGTCCGCCACCCTGCTCCTCAAACAACGTCACGCCCTGATCCAGCAACAATTGCACGCCGATGGCAGGGTGCTGGCGCTGGACCTGGCGCGCCAGCTTGACGTGTCCGAAGACACGATACGGCGCGATCTGCGCGAGATGGCGGCGGCCGGCCTGTGCCAGCGCGTGTATGGCGGCGCCCTGCCGCTGGCGCCCGACGGCGGCACCTTGACGCAGCGCAAGCAGGAAGCGCCCGAGCGCAAGGCGCGCCTGGCGCAGGCGGCCGTCTCCCTCGTGCACGCGGGCCAGGTGCTGTTTCTCGATGCGGGCTCGACCAACCTGGCCATCGCCAGCGCCTTGCCGGAGCTGGCGCTCACTGTCATCACCAATGCCCCCGCAATCGCCATGGCGCTCATGGAGCGTCCCGAGATCGAGCTGATCATGGCTGGCGGCCGGGTCGACCGCCGCGCCGGCGCCAGCCTGGGGCCGCAGGCGCTGCGCACGGTCGAGCGCATGCATCCCGACTTGTGCTTCCTCGGTGCCTGCGGTGCCGATGCGGAGGCCGGCGTGACGGCGTTCAACTACGACGAGGCCGAGTTCAAGCGCAGCATCGCCGGCGCCAGCAAGGCCGTCGTCGTGGCCGTCACCAGCGACAAACTGGGCACGGCCGCGCCCTTCGGCGTGCTGGCCACGGGATTGCTGCAGCACCTGGTGCTCGAAGCGGACGCCGATGCCACGCATGCCGCCGCCTTTGAGCGGCTGGGCGTGCAAGTGTTGCGCGCCCGCGCCTGATCTTATCCACCCCGACTCTTGAAAAGCTTCCCCATGCATCTCACTGGTACCCTGCAACAACGCGCCACGCGCCTGGTTTTCTTTGCCGCCGGCCTCGGCATGGCCGCCTGGGCCCCGCTGGTCCCCTACGCCAAATCGCGCCTGGGCCTCGATGAAGCGACGCTCGGCATCCTGCTGCTGTGCCTGGGTGCCGGCTCGCTGTGCGCGATGCCATTTACAGGCATGCTCACGGCCCGCTTCGGCTGCCGCAAGGTCATCGCCGCCGCCGGCCTGCTCTTGACCGCCATCCTGCCCGGGCTGGCGCTGGCCGCCACGCCGCTGCAGCTGGGCCTGGTGCTGCTGGTGTTCGGCGCGGCCATGGGCACCTTCGACGTGGCCATCAATATCCAGGCCGTGATCATCGAAAAAGCCAACGGCGGCGCCATGATGTCGGGCTTTCACGCCCTGTTCAGCGTGGGCGGCTTCGCCGGCGCGGCCTGCATGGCCCTGCTGCTGTGGCTGGGCCTGACGCCGGCCTGGTCCTGCGCGGTGGTGATGCTGCTGCTATGCGGCGTGTTGGGCGCGGCGCAAGGCCATCTGCTGCCGACGGCGTCCGCCTCCGGCGAAAAGACGCCGCTGTTCGTCATGCCGCATGGCGCCGTAATCCTGATTGGCCTCTTGTGCTTTATCGTCTTCCTGGCCGAGGGCGCGATTCTCGACTGGAGCGCCCTGTTCCTCACCACCACGCGCGGCGTGGAAGAAGCCAAGGGCGGTCTCGGCTACGCCGCCTTCGCCATCGCCATGACGGCGGGCCGCTTCACGGGTGACAAGGTGGTCAGCCGCTTTGGCGGCAAGCGGGTGCTTACTGTTGGCGGCCTGTTTGCAGCGGCAGGCTTCTTCCTGGCCGTGCTGGCGCCGCATGCCAGCCTGGCCATGGCCGGCTTCGTGCTGATCGGCCTGGGCGCGGCGAACATCGTGCCCATCCTGTTCACGGCGGCGGGCCAGCAACATGCCATGCCGGCCAGCCTGGCGGTGGCGGCCATCACCACCATCGGCTATGCGGGCATCCTGGCCGGTCCGGCCGTGATCGGCTTCGTGGCGCATGCTACCAGCCTGAATATCGCCTTCGCCATGCTGGGCGCCGCCCTGCTGCTGGTGGCGGCCAGCGCGCGCCTGGTGACGCCGGCAAAACAGGTTTCCTGAACCCTCCCCTTGCCTGGCTGGCAGCGGCAAAAAACCGCTGTCCGCCAGCGCCCAAATCGGCTCGACGGGCCTCCGGCATGGTAAGCTTCGACCCCGCGCACATTGCGGGCGCCATGCACACACCCCATCCTGTCAATTACACCCTTGTATACATCTATGGATCTCATTCTTGCGTTAAAAGCCATCATCATGGGGCTGGTCGAAGGTTTCACCGAATTCTTGCCGATTTCGTCCACGGGACATCTGATCCTGGCCGGCAGCCTGCTCGACTTCACCAGGGATGTCTCGAAAGAAGTCATGGATGTCTTCGAGATCGCCATCCAGGCCGGCGCCATCCTGGCCGTATGCTGGGAATACCGCCAGCGCATCGGCAGCGTGCTGTCCACCTTCGGCACCGAGGTCAAATCGCGCAAGTTTGTGCTGAACGTGGCCATCGCCTTCATCCCGCTGGCCGTCATCGGACTGGCCATCGGCAAGATGATCAAGCATGCGCTGTTCAAGCCAGTACCGGTCGCCATGGCCTTCATCATCGGCGGCATCGTGATTTTGCTGGTGGAGCGCCGCGCGCGCACCAACCCCGTCACCGTGCGCGTCAACTCGGTCGATGAAATGACGCCGTTCGATGCCCTGAAAGTGGGCTGCGCGCAGGCGTTCGCGCTGATTCCCGGCACCAGCCGTTCCGGCTCGACCATCATCGGTGGCATGCTGCTGGGCCTGTCGCGCAAGACGGCTACCGAGTTCTCGTTCTTCCTGGCCATCCCGACGTTGCTGGCCGCCACCGCCTATTCTCTGTATAAAGCGCGCGACATCCTGTCGGCCACCGACGTGCCCCTGTTCGGCCTGGGCACCGTGGCCGCCTTCATTTCCGCCTTCCTGTGCGTACGCTGGCTGTTGCGTTACATCAGCTCGCACGACTTCACGTTTTTTGCCTGGTACCGCATCGTGTTCGGCTTGCTGGTCCTGGCCAGCGCCCACTACGGCTGGGTTGTTTGGGCAGAATAAGGCACTATGAATCAAGATCTTAACCAGCGCGCGCTGCACCTGCTGCAAACCGTTTTCGGCTACCCGGCCTTCCGCGGCCAGCAAGCCGACATCGTCGACCACGTCAGCCATGGCGGCGACGCGCTGGTGCTGATGCCCACGGGCGGCGGCAAGTCGCTGTGCTACCAGATTCCCGCGCTGCTGCGCGATGGCGTCGGTGTCGTCGTCTCGCCGCTGATCGCGCTGATGCAGGACCAGGTGGACGCTTTGGCCGAAGTCGGCGTGCGCGCCGCGTTCCTGAACTCCACCCAGACCTACGAAGAAGCGAGCCGCATCGAGCGCCTGGTGCGCACGGGCGGCATCGACGTCGTCTACGTGGCGCCCGAACGCCTGATGACACAGCGTTGCCTGGACCTGTTCCAGGCCTCGAAGATTTCCCTGTTCGCCATCGACGAGGCGCATTGCGTGGCCCAGTGGGGCCACGACTTCCGGCCCGAATACATCAAGCTGTCGGTGCTGCACGAGCAGTTCCCGGACGTGCCGCGCATCGCGCTCACGGCCACCGCCGACCCGCAGACGCGCGCTGAAATCGCCCTGCGCCTGCAGCTGGAAGACGCGCGCCAGTTCGTCTCGTCCTTCGACCGCCCGAACATCCGCTACCAAATCGTGGAAAAGGCGAATGGCCGCAAGCAACTGCTCGACTTCATCAACACGGAACACGCGGGCGACTGCGGCATCGTCTACTGCCTGTCGCGTAAAAAAGTCGAAGAGACGGCGGAATTCTTGAACCAGAGCGGCATCCGCGCCCTGCCGTATCACGCCGGCATGGAATACTCCAAGCGCAGCGCCAACCAGGCGCGCTTCCTGCGCGAAGAAAACATCGTCATGGTCGCCACCATCGCCTTCGGCATGGGCATCGACAAGCCCGACGTGCGCTTCGTCGCCCACCTCGATCTGCCGAAAAGCATCGAGGGCTATTACCAGGAAACGGGCCGCGCGGGCCGCGACGGCATGGCCGCCAACGCCTGGATGGCGTACGGCTTGCAGGACGTGGTGCTGCAGCGGCGCATGATCGACGAATCGGAAGCGGACGACACCTTCAAGCGCGTGCTGGGCGTGAAGCTCGACGCCATGCTGGGCCTGTGCGAAACGCTCAGCTGCCGCCGCATGCGCTTGCTCGAATACTTCGGCGAACCGGCTTCGCCGTGCGGCAATTGCGATACCTGCCTGGTGCCGCCCGTGTCGTTCGACGGCACGGTGCCCGTGCAAAAACTGCTGTCGGCCATCTACCGCGTCGACCAGCGCTTCGCCGGCGGCCACGTGATCGACGTGCTGCGCGGCGTGGAGTCCGAACGCATCAAGACCTGGCACCACGATTCGCTGTCGGTCTTCGGCATCGGCTCGGACCTGGGCGAAGCGGAATGGAAATCGATTTTGCGCCAGGCCATCGCGCTCGGTCTCGTCTCGGTCGACCATGAACAATACAGCTCGCTGAAACTGACGGACGCCTCGCGCCCCGTGCTCAAGGGCGGCCAGAAGGTGCAGCTGCGCCAGTACCAGAAACCGGTGAAAACCAGCAAGCGCAGCACCAGCGTGGCGAAGGGCTATGTCGAGACGGATTTGTCCACCAGCGAGCAGGCGATCTTCGACAAGCTGCGCTGGTGGCGCGTGGAGACGGCGCGCACGCACAACGTGCCCGCCTACGTGATTTTCGTCGACGCCACCCTGCGCGAAATCGCCAAGGCCAAGCCCACCTCGCTCGAGCAGATGCGCGGCGTGAGCGGCGTGGGCGAGAAAAAACTGGCCTCGTACGGCGACGAAATCGTCGCCATGATCCTGGAGATGATTTGATGGAAGATTTGATGGAAGCACTCTCGTCCGACCTGATCTATCAGGCCGTGAAAATTCTCGGCGCCCAGCCCGACGCCGAAGACGCGGTGGAAGCGCAAGTACGGTTACTGGTGCAGGACGATCTCACCGTGCGCCGCCTGGCCGACGTGGTGCCGGAAGCCTTCGGCCTGGTGCTGGCGTCGCACCTTCCCGGCGCCGACAACATGACCCTGCCCCATACCTTCCGCGCCCAGGACGAGGACGGCGAGTGGGTGGAGTTTCCCATGCGCCGCGAACCGATCTTTGTCGTCGCCGCGGATATCGCCCAGCATACCTTCCACAACGGCCCGCGCGCGCTGATACAAAACCTGGCCGACCGCAGCTCCCTGCTGTCGGCCATCAGCAAGGCCCTGAACGCGGGCGGCTCGCTCGAGGGCACGACCCTGGGCCCGCCGTCCTTCTTCGGCCTGCCGGCATCGCTGTACCGGCCGACGGCATCGCCTGACGCTCCCTGAGCACCTTGCCTCTGCCCTTGAGAAGAGATCGGTCCCGCGATGGAAACCAAATGGCTGGAAGACTTCATTTCGCTCGCTGAAACGCATAACTTCAGCCGTTCCGCAGCCCTGCGCCACGTCACCCAGCCGGCCTTTTCGCGGCGCATCCAGTCGCTGGAAAACTGGCTCGGCATCGACCTGGTCGACCGCACCTCGTATCCCACGCGGCTAACGCCGGCCGGCGCCGTGTTCTACGAGCAGGCGCTGGAAATGCTGGGGCAAATCAACGGCGTGCGTGCCCTGTTGCGCGGCAAGCGGGCGGCCACGCAAACGAGCGTCGATTTCGCCGTGCCGCACACTCTCTCGCTGACCTTCATGCCGAAGTGGCTGACGGCGCTGGAAGAAGGTTTTGCGCCGATCAACAGCCGTTTGATGGCGCTGAACGTGCACGACGCCGTGCTGCAGCTGGTCGACGGCGGCTGCGACCTGCTGCTGTGCTATCACCACCCGCGCCAGCCAGTGCAGCTGGACCCGGGCCGCTACGACATGCTGGTGATGGGCCGCGAAACCCTGCGCGCCTATGCGCGCTGCGGCCAGGACAAGGTGCCGGACTTCGTCCTGCCCGGCAGCGCCAGGGAGCCGCTGCCCTTTCTCTCCTACACCAGCAACGCCTATCTGGGTCGCATGGTGGAACTGCTGCTGGCCGACGCCAAGGCGCCCCTGTTCCTGGAAACCTGCTACGAAACAGACATGGCCGAAGGCTTGAAAATGATGGCGCTGGAGGGACGCGGCATCGCCTTCCTGCCCGAATCGGCCGTCATGCGCGACGTCAAATACAAGCACCTGGCGCGCGCCGACGGCGGCGCGCCAGGCTGGGAAATCGAGCTGGAAATCCGCTTGTACCGCGAGCGCCCGTCCAGCCTGCGCCCCGGAAAACAGATCGTCGAAAGCCTGTGGCAATACCTGGTGCAGGTGCAGGAAAGCGCCGCGCGCGGCGGAAAAAAACGCCGGCGCACGGCTGCCACCACCATTCCATCCTGACCTCCTAACTATGCAATAAATGCATAACCGGATGCGCACAAAGCATTGGCCGGGGCATGAGGCTATCGCCTACGATGCGGTTCCGCTGCGCGCAGCTGCATATCGGCTGTGCCTCTAACGTATTCGTATTGTCCAGGAGCTTATCAAGCATGACCAGCAAGCACGCACTTCCTTCCTACCTCAATCCTGAAGACCTGGGCCCATGGGGCGTCTACCTCGAGCAGATCGACCGCGTCACGCCGTACCTGGGCAACCTGTCGCGCTGGGTGGAAACGCTGAAGCGTCCAAAGCGCATCCTGACGGTCGACGTGCCTATCGAGCGCGATGACGGTACCATTGCCCACTACGAAGGCTACCGCGTGCAGCACAATCTGTCGCGCGGCCCGGGTAAAGGCGGCGTACGCTTCCACCAGGACGTGACCCTGTCGGAAGTGATGGCCCTGTCGGCCTGGATGACGGTCAAGAATGCGGCCGTCAACGTGCCATACGGCGGCGCCAAGGGCGGTATCCGCGTCGATCCGAAGACCCTGTCGCGCAACGAACTGCAACGCCTGACCCGCCGCTACACGAGCGAGATCAGCATGATCATCGGACCGAACAAGGATATCCCGGCGCCGGACGTCAACACGAATGAACAAGTCATGGCGTGGATGATGGACAGCTACGCCATGATCGGCGGCAATATGTCGACCGGCGTGGTGACGGGCAAACCGATCTCGCTGGGCGGCAGCCTGGGTCGCCGCGATGCGACGGGCCGTGGCGTATTCGTCGTCGGTTGCGATGCGGCCGCCAAGGTCGGCATGTCGCTCGAAGGCGCGAAAGTCATCGTGCAAGGTTTCGGCAACGTGGGCGGCGTCGCTGCACGCATGTTCGCTGAAGCCGGCTCGAAAGTGGTCGCGGTACAAGACCACAAGACCACCGTCGTGCATTCCGGCGGCCTGAACATCCCGCAATTGCTGGCACACGTGGCCGAAGTGGGCAGCGTCGAAGGCTTCCCGGGCGCCGAGGCATTCGTGCCGCGCGAAGATTTCTGGGGCATCGATTGCGATATCCTGATCCCGGCCGCGCTGGAACAGCAGATCACGGCGGAACGCGCACAAGTCATCCGCGCCAAGATCATCCTGGAAGGCGCCAATGGCCCGACCCTGCCGGCAGCGGACGACATCCTGACCGACCGTGGCGTGCTGATCGTGCCGGACGTGCTGGCCAACGCCGGCGGCGTGACCGTCAGCTACTTCGAGTGGGCGCAAAACTTCTCGAGCTTCTTCTGGACGGAAGAAGAAATCAACAGCCGCCTGACCCGCATCATGCGCGAAGCGTTCGACGCGGTATGGCAAGTGTCGCAAGAGAAGAAAGTGTCGATGCGTACCGCCACCTTCATCCTGGCGTGCACGCGCGTGCTGCAGGCTCGCGAAGTACGCGGCCTGTATCCATAATGGCTGCCTGAGAAAATGCCTGGGGCGTTGTTGCTTCGCCTAGCCCCAGACATTTTTCAGGCGCCATTGGGTTGCTGACGCTCTAAAAAAAATCCCGCCACACTTGCGTGTGAGCGGGATTTTTTGTATCTGGCGGACTTTTTTACGCTGCGTAACCTTGCGGATTCTGATGCTGCCAGCGCCAGTGGTCGCGGCACATGTCGTCGATGTTTTTCTGCGCTTGCCAACCCAGCAATTGCTTCGCCTTGTCGGCTGAGGCGTAGCAGCTGGCGATGTCGCCGGGACGGCGCGGCACGATGTCGTATGGCACCTTGCGGCCGCTGGCGGCCTCGAAGGCGCGCACGGTATCGAGCACGCTGTAGCCGTGGCCCGTGCCCAGGTTGACGGTAAAGCCGCCCTCGGTGGAGAAAAGGCGGTTCAGTGCCGCCACATGGCCCAGCGCCAGGTCGACCACGTGGATGTAGTCGCGCACGCCCGTGCCATCGGGCGTATCGTAATCGTTGCCGAAGACGGCCAGGCGCTCGCGGCGGCCCACGGCCACCTGGGCGATAAAGGGCATCAGGTTGTTCGGGATGCCGGCCGGATCTTCACCGATCAAGCCGCTGGCGTGCGCGCCGACCGGGTTGAAGTAGCGCAGCACGCCCACTTGCCAATGCGCATCGGCATGCACGAGATCGGCCAGGATCTCCTCGACCATCAGTTTCGAACGGCCGTAGGGATTGGTCACGGACAGGCGCGACGATTCCATGATCGGCAAGGCTTCCGGATCGCCATACACGGTGGCCGACGAGCTGAACACAAAACGCTTCACATTCGCCGCCGCCAGCACTTCCAGCAGCGCCACGGTGCCCGACACATTGTTATCCATGTACATCAGCGGCTGGGCCACGGATTCCCCCACGGCTTTCAAGCCCGCAAAATGGATCACCGCATCGATGGCGTGCTCGCGCAAGACGGCGGCCATGGCCGCGCGGTCGCGTACATCCGCTTCATAGAAGGGCACGCTTTTGCCGGCAATGCGCTCCACGCGCGCCATCGCTTCGCGCGCGCTATTGCACAGATTATCCACCGCGACTACCTCAAAGCCGGCAGCCAGCAGTTCGACACAGGTATGCGAACCGATGAAACCGGAAGCGCCGGTCACGAGTATTTTCTTGGACATAATATCAATCAATGCAAAAAAGATAAGACTACCGTAATTCACCCACTTTGCCTAGTCAGCGCACGATAGTGTACGCATGAAAAAAGCCTGCAGCGTCGCCGCGGCAGGCTTGATCTCGCGCAAACGGCACAGGTGGGCAAACCGCCAGGTTATTTCTTGATGAACACCAGATCCCACACGCCATGGCCCAGCTTCAGGCCGCGGTTTTCAAACTTGGTCAGCGGACGGTACGCAGGCTGTGGCGCATAAGCATCGGCGCTATTGCGCAACTGTGGCTCGGCGCCCAGCACTTCCAGCATTTGTACCGCGTAATCTTCCCAATCGGTGGCGCAATGCAGATAGCCGCCTGGCGCCAGGCGATCGGTCAATTGCTTGACGAACGGCGACTGGATCAGCCGGCGCTTGTTGTGACGCGCCTTGTGCCATGGATCGGGGAAGAAAACGTGGATGCCGGCCAGCGAATTGGCTGGAATCATGTGCGTGAGCACTTCCACGGCATCGTGCTGCAGCAAGCGCAGATTCGTCAGCGACTCTTCGCCGATCAGCTTCAACAGGCTGCCCACACCGGGCGTATGCACTTCCACGCCGATGAAATCCTTCTCCGGCATGGCTTTGGCGATATGCGCCGTCGTCGCACCCATGCCGAAGCCGATTTCCAGGATAACCGGCGCCTTGCGGCCGAACACCTGCTCGAAATCCATCGGTTCTTTGGCGAAAGGCAACAGGAACTGCGGCCCCAAGGTCTCGAGCGCGCGCGCCTGCGCGACAGACAGCCGTCCCGCGCGGGTCACGAAGCTGCGGATGCGGTGTTCGGTCGGATCGTACATCATCGGCCGCGCCGGGCCGTTTGCTGGGGTATCAGAGGACATGGGAATGAAGAAAATAGTGGCGGCGCCGCACAAAGCCAGGCACCAGCGGAAAATGGAGCGGGTGAAGGGAATCGAACCCTCGTCGTAAGCTTGGGAAGCTTCTGCTCTACCATTGAGCTACACCCGCGAAGCCTGCATTTTACGCGGGATGGTAACGACTTGGCAAACTTGCGCGGCGCGTTCGAATTCATCAGGAATTCTTGCAATATTTAACAAAAAGACAATTTCTCCACATCGGTACGGTAACGTTTTTGTTAGTAAAGAACAACATCGCGGGCTGCCAGACCCGGTGAATAGACTGGTATACGTCTAAAATAGAATAAATTATTGTCGCCATGAACTGTGTAGCGCAGACTAGCGGGAGAAATGTTGCTACAATCGGGTGACAGTTTAGCATTCCCGCTGTTCAACCTAAAAGGATATCCCATGAAGAAAATTCTGATCGCCTCGGCAATCCTGTGCTTCGCTTCCGCACAAGCAATGGCTCAATCGGCACCAGCTCCTGCTCCAGCAGCAGCTGCACCAGCAGCTGGCGCAGCTGCCGGCACCACCGTTGCCGGCCTGAGCGTCAGCACCTTGATCGCAATCGGCGCAGCAGTTGCCGTTGTGGCCGGTGCAGCAAGCTCGGATTCGACCACCGCGCACACCACCCCAACCCATCATTAATACCTGGCTGCTCAGGCAGCAACAGGTAGGCCTATCCTGCAGCTTGATGTTAAGCCAAAAGGTAAAGGCTTGGTGTAGCAATACTTGACATAGTCAAATATGACAACTATTGCAAAAAAAGCCCTTTTCATTTGAAAATGGGCTTTTTTACTTTTTATCAAACATCAAAAAGATTGGCAGTAATCTTTCTGCTGTGAACGAATGATGTCATATCGTATGGTCACGCCTGCGACTCTCATCTATTCAATTAAGAGATCCGCTTTCATGCCATTAAAATATCCCACGCCATCGCTTCAGTTGCCATGAAGAATCAATTTTTCTTCAAGCGCATGGGATTTGCCCTGCAAGGCATAAGCGCTGCCTTCCGCATGGAAGCGAGCTTCCGCCTGCAATGTCTGGCCACCCTGTTTGTGCTCATCGTGCTCTCCTGGTCCAAACCTGCCCTGATGTGGTGGGCCTTGCTATTGCTCAATTGCGGCATGGTTTTGGCCGCGGAATTGTTTAATACCGCGCTGGAACACTTGATCGACCACCTCCACCCCGCCCTACATCCAAGCATCAAGATTGCGAAGGACTGTGCAGCTGGAGCAGTGTTGCTTCTCAGCATGGCCGCCGTAGGCGTGTTTGTTGCTTTTTTGCTTGAAAACGTTGTGTGCTAGCAGAAATACCGGAGTGTCAAACTACAATACAGGACGAGCTAAATTGCGTGCCTCCCAGAATCCATAGAGACTATAGAAAATACAAAAATTTCTATAATTTATTAGAATATTGCCCCGGCTTGCAACATTGATTTTTTCAGTATGTATGTCCGATTCCCCGAGTAAGGGCACGACAAGTCGGCCGAGTTTTAAGATATGCCGGCTGACTGAATATGCAACTCCATCCAATATTAAATTTACATTGAAGCATAAATGACTATCCCCCTCTTACCAGTGATTCTTTGCGGCGGTTCTGGCACACGTTTATGGCCACTTTCGCGCGAGGCGTTTCCAAAACAGTTTCTGCGCCTTTCCGCTCAAGGCAGCATGCTGCAACAAACGCTGCAGCGTCTGGCGGGTATCGACACGGTGTCGCCAGCACTACTGGTATGCAACGAATCCTCGCGTTTCATCGTCGCGGAGCAAGTACGTGAGATCGGTCTGGAAAATAGCCGCATGTTACTCGAGCCCATGCGTCGTAATACGGCGCCGGCGATCGCCTCAGCCGCCTTGCATGCGATGGAAAATGGTGAAGATCCCCTCCTGCTGGTGCTGCCATCGGACCACGTCATTTTGGATACCCCTGCTTTCCATCGTGCAATAGCACTGGCGCGTACTGCTGCGGAGGCAGGTAATTTGCTGACTTTCGGCATCACGCCAACGGGACCAGAAACAGGATATGGCTATATCCGCGCCGAAGGCGCGCCGACGGGAAGTATTCAGCGCGTACTTGAATTCGTGGAAAAGCCGGCTCTCGCGCTTGCAGAACAATATATCGCCAGCGGAGAGTACTTCTGGAACAGCGGCATGTTCCTGTTCCGCGCCAGCCGCTACCTGGAAGAGTTGGAACGCTTCCAACCCGCCGTCCTGGCCGCTTGCCGCGCTGCCATCAGCGCCGCGAAGAGCGACCTCGACTTTATTCGATTGGACAAGGATGCCTACGCCGCCAGCCCCGATATCGCCGTCGACTACGCCGTCATGGAGCGCACCAGCCATGCGGCTACCATCGCCCTCGATGCGGGCTGGAATGATATCGGCTCCTGGAAAGCCGTACTCGACGTGGCGGAAAAAGATGCCAGCCAGAATAGCACCCTAGGCGACGTATTGATTCAAGATTGCAATGATTGCCTGGTGCACAGCAGTAGCCGCCTGGTCACCGCCATCGGCATGCGCAATACCGTTATCGTGGAAACCGCCGATGCCGTGCTGGTCATGGATGCGGATCAGGCACAACAAACAAAAACCATGGTCGCACAGTTGATCGCCAGGGAGCGTCCCGAAGCCACCATGCACCGCGAAGTCTTCCGTCCGTGGGGTTCTTATGACTCCATCGGCAATGGCGACCGTTTCCAGGTCAAGCGGATCACTGTCAAGCCTGGCGCCAAGCTGTCATTACAAATGCACCACCACCGCGCCGAGCACTGGATTGTGGTATCCGGCACTGCCCAGATCACCAATGGTGACAAGGAATATTTGCTGACCGAAAACCAGTCTACCTATATCCCGCTCGGCGTCGTCCATTCCCTGGCTAACCCGGGCAAGCTACCGCTGGAATTGATTGAAATTCAATCGGGCAGCTACCTTGGAGAAGACGATATCGTCCGCTTTGAAGACCGCTACGGGCGTGCTTGACCGAGCAGAGGCACAATCACCACGCATGCGTCACCGCAAGAATTCACACTGAAGTTTATAAGGTTTAGCAAGTATCATGAAACCAATCGAAGGCATCTTTGTACAAGAAGTAAAATGGTATTGCAGCAGCAGGGCAGAAAAATATTTTCTCACCTTTGCCGATGCACTTGCCATGTTCATGGCATTCTGGCTCGCAGGCAAATGGATGCTCGATGCCGGCGACTTGAACAGCTTCGGGCTGGATAGCTCGCGACTGCTCAGTTACAGCCTGCTATCCCTGGTCACCCTGGCTATCTTCAAGCTGAAGGGCCATCATGCCAAACGCCGTCCGTACTCGAATGAAATCAAAGAACTCCTGAAGGTCGCCATGGTCATGGGCCTGATTGACGCGGCCCTGGTGTTCCTCGACAAGCGCGACTCCTCGCGCGAAGCACTCCTGGTTACCTGGCTGCTGGTGCCCTGCTGTGTCTTGCTGCTGCGTGGCATGGTCAAATACCTGCTGATGAAAGCTGGCGGCTGGATACGGCCTATGGTCATCATTGGATGGGGTGACAATGCCTTGCAAACAGCGCGCGCCTTTGATGAGGAAGCGTTGATGGGCTATCGCCTGATTGCATTCCTGATCCCCGAAGGTCAAGGCCGCCTCGAACATCATTATGTGAACCGCAACAAGCAAGCTGTGCCCTGCATTCAATTGGGCGAGAACCCGGAACAAACGCTCAAACTGCTGGGCGACCCGCATACGGTTGTCGCCCTGGAGCAAGGTGGCATCGACGCCTATCAGGGCATGATCCAGCAGGTCAGCCGTTGCGTTGCCAATATGCAAGTGGTACCTGCAGTACGCGGCTTGCCCCTGTACGGCATGGAAGTGAACCATTTCTTTGCACATGAAGTGCTGCTGCTGACCATGCGCAACAACCTGGCACGGCCAGGTTTGCAGTTGATTAAGCGCAGCTTCGATCTGACAGCTTCGATCTGCGTACTGGTCATCGGCTCCCCCATCTTGCTGTGGATCGCAGCCAAGGTCATGGCATCGGGCCGTCCCATCTTCTATGGCCACAAACGCGTGGGCCAGAATGGCAAGCATTTTCTCTGCTATAAATTCCGTACCATGGCCGTGAATGCCGACGTCTTGCTCAAGGAATTACTGGAGCGCGACCCTGAAGCCCGTGCCGAATGGGATCGTGATTTCAAACTGAAAAACGACCCTCGCATCACTTCGATCGGTCATTTCCTGCGCCGGACCAGCCTCGATGAATTGCCGCAGCTATGGAACGTACTGAAAGGCGAAATGAGCTTGGTCGGGCCGCGCCCGGTTGTCGATGCGGAACTGGAGCGTTATGGCCCTCAGGTAGACTATTACCTCGAAGCCAAGCCGGGTGTTACAGGCCTGTGGCAAGTGAGCGGCAGGAACGACGTGAGCTATGATACGCGCGTTTATCTGGACGCATGGTATGTCAAGAACTGGTCTTTATTTAATGACATTGTCATCTTGCTTAAAACGGTTAAAGTCATTTTCAAAAAAGATGGCGCGTATTAAATAGCTGATCAAATAGAATTGCAATAATTTCGTTTCAAATTTTTTCCCCCATCGCTCTCAAAATAATCGCAAGAGTGAAGCATCGTGAAGATGTTCAAGTAAAAAAGGATAACAGCATGATTTTAGTGACTGGCGGTGCCGGCTTCATCGGTTCCAATTTTGTACGCGATTGGCTGGCGCTCAACGATGAGCCCGTAATCAATTTTGACAAACTGACCTATGCTGGCAATCTCAGCAATCTGGCCAGCCTGGAGCAAGACCCGCGGCATATCTTCGTACGCGGCGACATTTGCGATACCACCCACATTTCCCGCCTGCTGGCCGAGCACAAGCCGCGCGCCATCGTGCATTTTGCAGCAGAGAGCCATGTCGATCGTTCGATCCATAGCCCCGGCGAATTCATTTCGACCAACGTCAACGGCACCTTCAGCCTGCTCGAAGCAGCGCGCGCCTATTGGTCCGGACTAGACGGTGATGACAAGAGTGGCTTCCGCTTCCTGCACGTCTCGACGGATGAGGTGTATGGCACCTTGGGACCGAATGACCCGCCATTCACGGAAACGACGCCGTATGCGCCAAACAGCCCGTACTCGGCATCGAAAGCTGCGTCTGACCACTTGGTGCGCGCGTATTTCCATACGTATGGCATGCCGGTGCTCACCACCAACTGTTCGAACAATTATGGTTCCTTCCATTTCCCGGAAAAACTGATTCCACTCATCATCAGCAATGCCCGTGCCGGCAAAGCCTTGCCTATCTATGGCGATGGCATGCAAGTGCGCGACTGGCTGTACGTGGGCGACCATTGCTCGGCGATCCGCCGCGTCCTGGAAGCGGGACGCCTGGGCGAGGTTTACAATGTGGGCGGCTGGAATGAAATGGCCAATCTGGAAGTCGTGCACACCTTGTGCGACATTCTCGATACGCTCGATCCCAAGGCATCGGGCAGCTATCGCGAACAAATCACCTATGTGCAGGATCGCCCCGGCCACGACCGCCGCTATGCCATTGATGCGCGCAAGATCGAGCGAGAACTGGGCTGGAAGCCGGCCGAAACCTTCGCTACCGGCATCCGCAAGACCGTGCAGTGGTATCTGGACAACCAGGCCTGGGTCCGCGATGTCCAGTCGGGCGACTACCTCAAATGGGTAGAGAAAAACTACGCGGCACGCGATACAGCACAGGAGCAGAAATAATGGGGGCCGCCATCGAACGCAAGGGCATCATCCTGGCTGGCGGTTCCGGCACACGCTTGTATCCCGTCACCATGGCCGTGTCAAAGCAGCTGCTGCCCGTGTATGACAAGCCGATGATCTACTATCCACTGACCACTTTGATGCTGGCGGGCATACGTGACATCCTGATCATTTCCACGCCACAAGATACACCGCGCTTCCAGGAGTTGCTAGGCGACGGCAGCCAGTGGGGTATCCGCCTGACCTATGCTGTGCAGCCCAGCCCGGATGGTCTGGCGCAGGCGTTCATTATTGGCAAAGAATTCGTCGGCGATGCACCATCAGCGTTGATTCTAGGCGACAACATCTATTACGGTCACGACTTTGAATCGCAGTTACGCGAAGCCTCGGCACGCACCAGCGGCTCGACCGTGTTCGCCTATCACGTCCACGATCCGGAACGCTATGGCGTGGTCGACTTCGATGATCAGCGCCGCGCTGTCAGCATCGAAGAGAAGCCGCTCAAGCCAAAATCAAACTATGCCGTCACTGGCCTGTATTTCTACGACAGCCAAGTGTGTGGAATTGCCGCTGGTATTGCTCCCTCACCGCGCGGCGAACTGGAAATCACCGATGTGAATCGGGTTTATCTTGAGCGCGGCGAGCTCAATGTGGAGTTGATGGGACGTGGCAT
Source organism: Janthinobacterium goodfellowi (assembly GCF_051380695.1). Lineage (NCBI taxonomy): Bacteria > Pseudomonadati > Pseudomonadota > Betaproteobacteria > Burkholderiales > Oxalobacteraceae > Janthinobacterium > Janthinobacterium goodfellowi. Next base: position 250,709 of record NZ_JBNYXN010000006.1, read on the forward strand.
GGCATGGCTTGATACTGGTACGCATGAATCCCTGCTGGAGGCAGGACAATTCATTGCGACTATTGAAAACCGACAAGGTCTCAAGGTAGCTTGCCCAGAAGAAATCGCTTATCGCAAAGGGTATATCGATGGCGTCAAACTGGAGCAACTGGCCCAGCCATTGAAAAAAAATGCCTATGGCCAATACCTGCTGCGTCTCCTCGAAGAAAAAATATACTAAGGCCTGAACGGCTCATTTCATACCATGCAAATTCAAACGACAGCAATACCTGATGTTCTGATCATCGAGCCAACCGTGTTTGGCGATGATCGCGGTTTTTTCTATGAAAGCTTTAACCAGAAGCGCTTTGCCGAGCTGACAGGCGTCACGCGCGACTTCGTGCAGGACAACCATTCCAAGTCGGCGAAGGGCGTGTTGCGTGGCCTGCACTACCAAATCCAGCAAGCGCAAGGAAAACTGGTGCGCGTTACCGCGGGCGAAGTGTTCGACGTTGCCGTCGATTTACGCAAAAGCTCGGCAACCTTCGGCCACTGGGTCGGGGTTACCTTATCGGCCGCCAATAAGCGCCAACTGTGGGTTCCCGAAGGGTTTGCGCATGGCTTCGTCGTAACCAGTGACCATGCCGAGTTTCTCTACAAGACAACAGACTATTGGGCACCGGAGTTCGAACGCAGCATCCTGTGGAATGATCCGGCGATCGGTATCGATTGGCCTTTGGACGGCGAACCGCTGTTGTCGGGTAAAGATAAAGTGGGCACGCTGCTGGCCAACGCCGACGTCTTCGCCTGATCCACCAATCTGTCCAACTGGAATCAATCTATCTCATGAGCCGTATTTTAATCACAGGAAAAACCGGCCAGGTCGGTTACGAACTTGAACGCAGCCTGCAGGGCCTGGGCGAAATTATCGCCATTGACCGCAGTCAAATGGATCTAGCTGACCTGGACCAGGTGCGCGATGTCATCCGTCGTGTGAAACCGACCCTGATCGTCAACCCGGCAGCCTATACGGCGGTCGACAAGGCCGAGAGCGAGCCGGCACTGGCCTTGCGCATCAATGGCGAAGCACCCGGTGTCATGGCCGAGGAAGCCAAAAAACTGGGGGCGGCGCTGATCCATTACAGCACCGACTATGTTTTTGACGGTAGCAAGGACGGTGCGTATATTGAAACTGACCCGACCTGCCCGGTCAATGTCTACGGCAGCAGCAAACTGGCTGGAGAACAAGCCATCCAGGCGGCTGGCATCCCTCACCTGATCTTGCGCACCAGCTGGGTCTATAGCACGCACGGTAAGAATTTCTTGCTGACCATGCGCCGCCTGGCGCAGGAACGCGAGGAGTTGGGCATCGTTTCGGACCAGTTCGGCGCGCCGACCTGGAGCCGCACGATCGCCGACACCACCGCGCACATCGTGGCGCAAAGCCTGGCAGCGGCAGACCAGCAGGCATGGTGGGAAGAACGCGCCGGTCTGTATCATCTGACCGCGCAGGGCACCACCACCTGGTTCGGCTTCACCGAAGTCATCATGGCGGATCCATCGGTCACGAAAAAACCAAGGCTCAAACCGATACTGGCACAGGACTATCCGGTACCGGCGAAGCGGCCGACCAATTCGGTGCTGTCGTCGCAGCGCCTGATCGACACCTTCTGCGGTTTGCCGCAATGGCAGGAAGCATTAAAGCTCTGCATGGGCTAAGCAACGGGAATGGCCGTCACTGATGTGACGGCCATTTTTTCATCAACAAGCTGTAAATTTATCAATAAATATTATCAGCTTGTATCCGCTGGCAATGCCATGTTAAAAAATGACGATTCATTGCGGCTGCAGTTGCTACGTTTTCCGCTGATTGTTGGCGTTGTTTTCATCCATGCTTATACATTAGGCGCGGATCCTTCGACCGCAATCATCGGCGCCAGCCATGCCAATGAGTTCGTTCAGACCTTGATTTCACAGGAACTGGCGCGCTGCGCGGTACCATTGTTTTTTCTGATATCTGGCTATCTGTTTTTTTATGGCACAACATGGTCAACAGAAAAATATAAAAGCAAAATACAATCGCGTATCAGTACATTGCTCATACCTTTCCTTTTCTGGAATATTTTAGTTCTGTTATTATTTGCGGCTGCGCAATCTCATCCAAAGACCGCATTATTTTTTTCCGGACAAATGACGTTGATCAGCGACTACAGGATCTCTGATTATTTTATTGCCATTTTTGGAATTGTGCATTATCCTGCTTCGTATCAATTTTGGTTCATTCGTGACCTGATGGTTCTGGCATTACTGGCACCATTAATCTACCAATTATTGACAAAGGTCCCTGCCATTTTCCTAGCAACTTTATTGACATTGTGGATCTTACGTTTTGGAGGAGATGCTTCCAAATCAGCATTATTCTTCATACTTGGTGCTTACGTCGGAATAAAACAGTATAGTCTGTTCTTGCTGGATAAACAGGCAAAGTGGATGTTTCCTCTGTATATCGCCATGGCCATAGTTAACAGCATATATCCAGAAACATGTTTTTATCCCTATGTACATAAAATTGGCATCATGCTCGGTCTGCCGTCATTTCTTTATCTTACCAAGATACTTTCAAGATCTACAGCGTTAAAAACAGCCTTGGTATCGATGGGAAAAGCCAGCTTCTTTGTTTTTGCAACGCATGAACCATTGTTGACGGTGATCCGAAAAATATCTTATAAAATGCTGCAACCGCAGCATGATGCAGAAATACTGACGATTTATTTCCTGTCAGTCGTAGTCACTGTCGCCTGCTGTAGCGCTCTATTTTTCCTGCTTAATCGCATTGTTCCGCGCTTTACCAGAATGATTGCAGGCGGAAGATAGACCAGCGCTACTGAGGCGAGATGTATGGACCAGGTGGTCATTCAGTATCTGTCAATAGCCACACTGCCGCCTGTTATTGATATTTCTTGATGATGTCAAACATGGCCTGCCCGGATTTCTCCCAGCTGAAGCGCTTGATATTCTCGGCGCCTTTTCTGACCAACTCGTCCTGCAGCGCCTTGTCGTTTACCAGTTGCAGCATCTTCTCCGCCATGTCCTCGGCGCTGTCAGGATCGCAATACAGTGCAGCATCCAGGCAGACTTCGGGAATGCTGGCGGCAGTCGATGCGATGACCGGACAAGCGCACGCCATGGCTTCCAGAGGCGGGATACCAAAACCTTCAAAGCGCGAAGGAAATACATAGCAGGTGGCGGAACCGTACATCTTGAACAGATCTGCATCGGCAACATAGCCCGTCAGTTGGACATCGCTGCGCCCTTCCAGCATCTGCGCCAGCGTAGTTGCCTTGAAGACGCTCTTGTTCCAGCCGCCGATCAGCTTCAGCACATACTCCGAGCCGCCGCGCTGCTTGAACAGGTCGAAGGCCTTGACCAAGGTCTCGATATTTTTATAGGGCTGGATGGAACCAACAGCAATGATGGTTTTTTCCTTAGCCAAAGCAGCATTATCAGCGTGGAATATGGACGAAGAGGCGTTATAGACAACCGTCAAATGGTCCGGCTTGATCTGATAAGTACTGCAAATATCTTCCTTGCTGAAATTACTCACCGTGGTGACGTGCAGGGAAGAACGCAATACGCGCGGAATCAGGAAATTATAATAAAGGCGGAATTTCCATGAAACAGCGTCAGGGAAATGGATGAATGCCAAGTCATGCACGGTAACGATCTTGCGCGCGTAGAAAATCGGCGCGGTGGTAGCCAGTGACAAAAGCAATGGGGAACCATTATTTTTCAAGAAACGTGGCAACTCGATCTGCTCCCACAAGTGACCAGTCAACCGACCGACCACTTCCACACCCAGTTCCTTGGCCAGTTCCGGATGCTTGATATTGGCCGGTGCCACGAAGCGGATCGACGGATCGATCTTTTTCAGAATGCGGCTAATTTCAAGGGCGTAGCGCTGCACCCCGGTGATCGATTGAGTAAGGAAACGCGCATTAATAAAAATCATGTATCTGAACCATTTCTAAATCAAGCTGCAGACGCGGCATCACCACGTTGCATCACGGTGGTGCATGACGAGGGCAAAACTTCATCGAGCCAGCCATCCAGGCTATATTTTTGCTCGATTTTTTCACCCAGCGGCTCAAACTCCGTGTCAAAAAATTCCTTGGACACCTTCATGCCTGCACGCTCAATCACCAGCACGTTACTGGGCCGGTAAATATCCGCGCGTTGCGCAAAGGGGTTGGTGGTGATCAGTTTCTTATGGGCACCGACGGTTTCCAGGGTACGCATGGTCAGGCCGGACTGAATCGGCCGTTCGATATCGATCACGGCGCGCGAGCGCGCCAGCAAGGCACGCAACTCGGCTTTGGCCACCGGCTTGAAAACGAACTCGGATTTCTTTGCACCCCAGAAGGACGGATCAAACACGCGCCGTGCCCAGTACACCAGTCGCGAATTGAAGTACAGAATCTTCTTTACCCGCACGCCCGGAGGCAGGGCTCGCTCTAGGTGCGTCATCACCTTGTAGCGATCCGAGTGAACGGTACCGAAAAAGAACAGATCGATATCTTTCTCCACGGCTGGCAGTCGCGCATATTCATCAAGATAAAACAGCGGCCGGTACTCAAGGCGTGGATCATTCTCTGCATCGACCGGGTCGAACGTGAAAGCGCGGTCAAAGAACTGTACTTTTCCCGGGCTGTCGGACGACATGTTCTTGTAGCTGTCCCAGAAATACAAGGTGAATCGCGCTTGTGGGAACGCTGCCTTCATCCTTTGGATTGCCGCGCAGGACAGCGCCTGGCCTTTGATGACCAGCACTTCAGTAATCGAATGCTGCGCTACCTGGCGTATCACGTCATCAAAATAACGCTCAGCCTTGCCGCTTTGCAGGCTCGGTGAGATCCTGATCAGTATCTTCGTCAAGGTATCATTGGCGGGCCGGTCATCAAACCATATGGCGGAAACGCCACGTCGTGCGAGGCAAGCCTGAATCTCTTTGGCATAACCAAAAAAATCAGGGGCAATTATTAAACAACTTGGACTTTGCGCTGACATTACCATCTCTTATTTACAAATGTCGGTGGACAGGTCATGTCAACACCCGGGTCAAGAACTACTTCTGAAATTTTCATGCGGCGGCAGCAGGCACCTTATGCCAAAGCTGGCTTTGGAATCTGCTTGCGATGACGTAAAAACGGTTGCTCGATATAATTCCACGAAAAAAGTGCCAATAAGACGATGCATAAAATGGCAGCGATCATGGCACGTACTGGATAGACAGAGAAAAGACCCAGACTAATAAAAACCTGAGCGATCGGTGCATGAAACAAATAAATACCGAAAGAAAAATCACCATGCTTCCCAACATTACCAAGGCGTGGCATTGAGATCGCGGCCCAGCTCACCAACATCGTCACTGCTATTGGAGAAAGCATTTCAAACAACCAGCCGTCTGGAATGTAATACAACAGAATACCAGCCACCGCCATCCATGCCGGTGGCCTAAAACCTTCACGCGTTTTATAGAAGCACCACGCACCACCGGCAAAGAAGCACAACTGGCCGGGCAACTGCTTTGCCATCTTAAAATAGAATTCCGTACCGGTAGCTGTTCCTTGGACAAAAAATCCAACCTTCCAAGCCAAAGACAGAAAAAACACCAAACCAAGAATTTTATTGTATCCCCATTTACGTACAGCCCATACGATTACCGGTACGCAGGCATAGAATAAAACCTCAATCTTGATTGTCCATAAAGAAACATTCACAGCAGATTCATACTGCCCTAAAAAAACCCCTGGCAGACTCGGAGCATTAAAATTGGCCAATGCCAGGTTAAACGCAATATATCGCCAAAAATCTTTACTTGAGAAATATTCCGCAAAGGGCAACGTCGAAAGCAGGGACAAAAGTACCGCCGCACCCACCACGACAAAGACATATGCAGGGGCAATCCGTAGCATCCTCTTTTTCCAGTAGTCACCCAATGATCGTGATTTTTCATAGCTCATTGTCACCAGATAGCCACTGACAATGAAAAATGCCTGCACGGCAAATAGAGATGAGATATGTTGCGTCATCCATGCAAAGCCAGGCACCTGCGACAAAATAGCGATATGAAAAAAAACCACCATACTTGCGAATATCAAGCGCAGCAAGTCAAAGTTATTCTGATGCAAGGGCGCGTCTTTTTTTAATGAATTCATTTTATTTAAATAATATTTCTTCAAGACGCAGGAAATTTTTCTTCTACACCATTAGCCAATTGCTCGAAAATTCTGACATCATTTCTTGACCATGTACGAGTCATTTTTAAGTTCAAGCTGCCTGATTGATAAAATAAAATAACCGATTAATATCCACATGGGCGGGAAGCTCAAGTCCGGCCCGGCCAATGTTTTAGCGATAAGCATCACCAAAAGTGCCCAGCCTGATGCTTCACAAGCGATTAAATCACGCCGTTCAGCCGCCTCGAGTCTAGCTCCTCGCAGGCTATGCAAAAGCAATAATCCCGCTGCAATCGCGATGCAGAACGTTCCAAGCACTCCTATATTCGAAAACAGGAAAGCAACAAAACTGGAAGGACGATTACTTCCAAGACCGGCTCCCAAAAAATTGGTTTCACTCAACACAGTAAATGCATAGCGATCTGCTGCAAGGCGATGCAATGATGAATCAGAAGCACCTTTATCAAAAATCACGGCATCCAGAATAATATCGACACCAGGAACAAGGACATAAAGAAAGACTATCGCCGCAAGAAAAGAAAATATTGTCAGGAATATCTTTCGTCCCTTGACACCACCAGTTCGATAGTACATGGCACTAAAAGAGTGCATGATAAAAAATAGTATGAGTGCGACGAAACCAGTACTTGAAGCCGAAATAAGCAAAGAAAAAAGCGACACAACTAACAATACCATCCAATAACGGGATATTTTACCCTTTTCAGCATTAATAAACTGAATATATGTCCAAGCGACAAAACTGGCCATAAACATGGCATAGAATGACGGCTCAGTAAAAGTTGAATTAATCCTTGGCAAAAAAGCAAATGTGGCATCAGTGGCAATACCAAAGGTCGCATTATTTAGCAAGTATTCCGTAGGATAATATATACCAAACAATATACTTACCAATTGATAATATGAGAAAAAACAGACGATAATTCCAGATATGAAATAAGCCTTGGATGTGGCATCCAGGATATTTCTATCCTTGCGCATTACAAAGAAAAGTATGCTTACCCAATACAGCAATAAATAGACCGCTTGGGCGATATTAGATGCCGATGGAACAAGGATTCCAGGCGACATGTATTGCTCATCCACTCCACCTTTTGGAGTATAAACGTGCGTTCCTGAGAATGCCATCGGAAGAATAAAGGCAGAAACAATTGATACAACTGCAAATGCAGAAAACCAAAAAACAAATCCATTCCATTTTTTTGGGATAACAAAATCATATTTACCCCAGTAAAGAATAACATATACAAAAAGCAGGATTTGCACCAACAAAAATGGCGATACACCGAATTGCTCGGTTCCAGGCAACACCATGCCTTGGAATACTGAGAAAAACGCCAACAAGAAAATTATTTTTGACAAACCCTGCCTCTTTACCTGAATCAGAAAAAGTGAAATTACATTTTCAAACCATCAAGAACGCCCTTGAAAAATGGCACTCTTAATTTTTTTGAAAATAACTTCCATTTCAATGGACGAGTGGCAAAGTAATAAGAGAAAGCCACCAGTTTTGCCAAGGCACCGAAATTTTTTCTGATAAAATAAATACGATTCCTTTCGCCATAATAAATGGAGAAAGGCGATGCAGATCCACCCGTGCTGCTACTTACCTTGTGCCAGACCTCGCCTTCAGGCCAATAATAAATCCTGAATTTGGCCAAATTGGAACGCCAGACAAAATCCGTATCGTCATGATAAACAAAATATTTATCATCCATGACGCCGATCGCATCGAAGACGGAACGGTGAATCAGCATGAAACAGGTTGGCGCATAATTCGTGTAGCCGGCCACATCGAACTGCCCCTTATCCACATCGCCTTCGCCCGTATGCAGGGTCGTCCCGGTCCACGGATTGATTTTTCCGCCGGCGCACCAGATTTTTCCCGAGTCAAAGAAATAGATCTTGGGAACGATCAGTTTTTCCTGGCGCTGATCTGCCAGCGTCAGCATCTTGTTCAGCAAGCCGGTATCCTTGAATTCGATATCGTTATTTAATAACAATACATATTCGCAGCCCATCTCCAGCGACAGCTTGATGCCCTGGTTGTTGCCGGTCGCGACACCCACGTTGCTGGCATTGCGTATCAAGGTTACGTTCTTGATACCGTATTTTGCAATGCCCTCTTCTGCCGCCGCGTACGAAAGCTCATCGATGCTATTGTCGATGATGAACAGCCAATAGTCGTTGAAGCTCTGTTTGGACAGGCTTTCGAAAAATCCTGGCAAGACCGGCGCACTATTGAACAGTACAGTTACCAGGCCGACCTTGGCCGTCATTTGTACAATCCCCGTTGCTTCATTTCAGCGATACTGGCATCGTAGGAGTCGGCCTGTACAGCCTGTTCGTTAACCCATGCAGTAAAACGCGCAATACCTTCGCTGAAGCTTACTTTAGGTTGGAAGCCCAGCAGACGATTCGACTTGCTCAGATCCGCATAGTTGTGGCGGATATCGCCCAGGCGGTAAGCGCCCGTAACCTTGATCGGCACTTCGATGCCATAGTGCTGGACCAGGGTTTGCGCGACCGTCAGGACATCAGTTGCAACGCCAGCGCCGATACCAAACACTTCACCATTCGCTTCTTCTTTTGTCAGGGCCAGGGTCGTTGCAGCAACGATATCGTCGATAAACACGAAGTCGCGGCTTTCCTTGCCATCTTCGAAGATGCTCAGGCCATTGCCATTTTTGATGCGGGTCGAGAAGATCGACAGGATGCCGGTATATGGATTGCTCAGCGACTGCCCAGGGCCATACACGTTTTGATAGCGCAGTGCGGTAGCGCCGATACCCAGCGAACTGCATACCGTCATTACCATCTGTTCCTGGTTTTGTTTGGTAATACCATATACCGAGGAAGGGTGAATTTTCGAGTCTTCATCGGTGGCCAGCAACGTCAGTGGCGCACCAGTCTGTGGACACAGCGGCTCGAAGCGGCCAGCCTGCATGTCGGCATCCTTGCGTGCGCCCGGATAGATGATGCCCAGCGCTTCCGAACGATATTTGCCTTCGCCATAGATCGAACGCGAAGATGCGACCACGACTTTCTTGACCTGGTATTTTCCGTTGGCCAGCAAGTCAAGCATGATGCCAGTGCCACCGATATTGACGTCGACATAGCGCTTGATCTCATACATGGACTGCCCGGTACCTGTCTCAGCTGCCAGGTGCACGATGGCGTCCTGGCCAGGCAGAACCGCTTCCCAGGCAGCGACATCAGTGACCGAACCCAATACGAAATTGGTAGTGTCCTTGATGCTGCGATACAAAGGCGAGGTTTCAGCTGGATTATCTCCGTGAATTTGCGGAGACAGCGTATCAAGAATAGTTACATCATGTCCCAAGCTTTTGAGATGCAAAGCCAGGTTAGATCCAATAAAACCAGCACCACCGGTAATTAAAATTTTCATACTTTGATCCATTTTTTAGTTTCCAAACAATACTTTTTCAATAATTTTGCGGGGCTTCCAGCAATCATGGAATAATCTGGGAAAGAGTGCGTAACTACTGATCGGGTTCCAACGATACAGTGCTTTCCTAGCTTCACATTGGGGAGTATAGAGACTCCATAACCGATAAAAGTATAAGCACCAATATGAACTGGGCCTTTGCACTCCAGATCTTGCTCCATTATCAGACCGGCTTCAGGATCAAGTCCATGAGCGATATCTGAAATATAAACATGCTCACTAAGAACACAACCATCTTCAATCACAATAGATTGCATACAATGGATCTGATTATAGCCGCCAACATAAACATCATTCCCAATCTCTATTTTTGAATTGAGAACTTGCCCTTGGTACTGCACCACAGGATGCAACACAGAAAATCGGCCAATTTTTGTATTATCACCAATTACAATGTTTGATGGGTTATGAATCCAGCGAGGTAAAAATATAGCGGAGTTTTTTCCAAGGGACGCAACTTTTGGCCGGTAAAGAATAGCCTTTGCCAAATTTTTTAGTATTCTAATAATTCCCATAGTTTATTTTAAATGAAAAAAACAACAAAATAGTCAAAAATATTAACGGGAGAGCCAGAATTCGGCTCATGAAAAATGACCTGGATACAGTGAGAACCGTGGTATTTTTAACGACAAGAATGAAGCTTGCAAAAACCCCCGCTAATGCCCCAATCAATGTAGCATAAGCAACGCCATGCGCTCCCATTTTACTTGCCAGCAACAGACTAAAAAGTAAATTTACGCCCCCTTCAGTCAATGCTGGAACTAATGCTTTTTTATGCTCAGCGATTGCCACAAGCAAAATAGAAAAAGGCATCATTATATTTCTAACAGAATGAGCAATCAATAAAATCAACAAAAATGAATAAACATCAGATACATATTCTTGGCTTATCCATAGACCTAAAGCATATTTTCCGAGCACAAAAAATAGTGCAGTGACGACAATCAGGAAAAAAGCACAAGAGAGGCTCGACATGACGAGTATTTTTGGCAACTTCCCAAGCTTGTCCGGATTTGCATAGGTTGCAGAGCCTATCGCGACCAATGGATTTAGGATGGCCTGTAACACGCCAACCAAGACAGTGATCGATGTGATTGCCAATGAATATGCGGCGACCTTCTCAAAATCAAAATGGCCCACAACGATCATATCGACGCCATTTACAAACAACATTGCTAGGTTCCAAACGGCGAGGCTGGCGCAATAATTAAAAATTTGACGTAGACGGGCACGATCAAGATGCCCTAGCTTTTTTATCAAGCTAGACGCCCATTTCCTGGCGCACAAATAACTGGCAGGCACAAGTAAAGCGCCACAACATGCTAAAGTAATTGACAGCGCCAGTAGCCCACCATCATTTTTAAGTACCAACCAGAGTGAAAGCAAGCTAAGCATACGTACTGACAATATGCAAACGACAGGAATGATATTTCGATGCAATCCAACAAACATTCCATTTGGCACAAGGGCAAATAACTGCCAAGCCGCTGATAACCCCAGCAAGCCAATACATATACGAAATTCAGCTACGAGATTACTTGGGATATTCGAGAACAAAAATGGATAAAAAATCACCAATGCCAAAACCACCAATATTGCCAAGATGGAAAAATAAGTAACTAAAGCAATGCCAGCTCGTATAGTTTTCTTTTGGTCATCCAAATCATTTTTTTCGCTGGCATGAGCTATAAATTTTGTCATCGCCGTCTGCAAGCCAAATCCAAATATCTGAAGATATAACAGGATTTGCAATGCAAGCGTCCATACAGAAAATTCCATCTTCCCCAGATACCTGACGACCAAAGCTGGCAACAACAGGTTAAACAATGCGGAACCGGCACCCCCTATTACATTCGCAACGGCGTTCTTTAAGAATAGATTACGAAGTGATGCAGCTGCCATTTTTAATTTAATTAATATTTATTTTTAAAAACCAAGAAATGACAACAGCAACACTCATACGCCAATGACAATATACTCAGTAGAAATTTTTCAACAATAGATATCTATTGCTTCCAAGCAGTGCGCAAAGCTATCCATCTCCGGTTTTTTTCAGGGTTACGTCGCGAAGCAAGATAAGCATCACGCAGCAAGGCGATAAAAATCGCCAACACGCCTCCGCCGATGACACCAACTATGGTCATCATCAGTGGTTTCGGTTTCGTTCTTTTCTCCGCCGGCACCGCTAGATCAAGTTGCTGAATCATTGAGGAATCCTTGGCCTCATCAATTTTCGCCAGCTCATATTGTTTTGCCAGCAATTCAAAGATGGTTTCATAATATTTAACGTCGCGCAGGGTGCGGATATATTCAACACCCGCCGCAGGAATCTTACCGCTTGGAATCATGACATCGCCAGCACGTCCCTGACCATTCTGCTGCTTTTCCAGCTGGCCTTGCAGGCCACGCAGTTCTTCTTGCAAACGCAGATATTCGGGGTTGCTCGCCGTAGCAAAACTGCGCATCGATTGAAGCTGAACAGTTTTCGCCGCAATAGTGCCCTGCAGTTGCGCCTCATTGGCGATAATGCCCTTGACCTGGCCCTCCAGTTGTAACATGCCCGTCGTTTCCTGCATTTTGCGCATGGCGACTTCAGCATTTGCCAATTCATCTTTCGCGGCTTTGAGCTGCTTTTCAAAAAATACCCGCCGTCTTGCTGCTTCCGTGATCGCCAGGCCCTTGGTCAACGCCGCGAGTTCAGTCACATAGGCATTTGCCAACTCTGCCGCAAATTTCGGATCAGTGTCTTCGATCGAGATGCCGATCAAGCCATCTTTACCATTGGATAAGGAACGAACTTTTTCCAACTTTCCGCGTGTTTCGTCCAAAGTTTCCTTTTTGAACCGTTCTTTCAACTTGAACTTTTCAATCAGATTGTCCGCAATCGTCCGGCTCTGCAGCATCCCCACATATAAATCATTCGGATTTTTCAATCCGGCGATACTGCCTGCGGCCCCGGCCAACCCGCCAAGTTGCCCCAACATCGCAGAAACGGAGGAACTCTGCTGTTGCGGCGGCATGATGACGGCGGTGCTGACATACTTCGGCGTCATCAACAAGCTTGCCGTCAGCGCTAGCGCTCCTATTATTAGCGGCAATATGATGATGATCTTGCGTTGGCGCGCTAGGGCGGCGAATACGTCGAGTAAATGAATTCCTTCCTCTTCCGCCTGTTCGACTGAATATTGTTTCTTCTGAATTTCTACATGCTCGGACATCGTTCGCTTTCAAATTGAGTATGGTTTCATGCTTTTCTGGTGAGATGCCGTGTTAGTCCTTCAAGACTTTCAAACCAGCCGCACCCAGACCAAACTGATAGAAAATCGAAGTCCATTCCTTCAGGCTCTGCATGAAGGTACTGCGGTCGATCTTTTCCGGCACGACAACAGTATCACCAGGGTTTAAGGCGCTTCCACCAATGCCACTGAACCAACCACTGCTCTGCCCACTTTTTGCCGTACCATCTGCACGAATCACGTACATTTCCGATTTATCAGCCGTCGAGGTAACACCACCAGCCTGTAACACGTAGTCATTGACGGTACGTTGTGGACGATACACAAAAGCGTTCTGCTGGAAAACGGAACCCAACACGTCAACAGTGCCCGGGCGACGGGGAATAAAAATGCTATCGCCGTCCTGCAGCGGCAGATCCGGCAGGTTTTTCACCTGTGTTTCGACGCCCGGCAAATCGAGCACAATACGGCCCTCTGCCTTGATGGCGCGCAGCTTCTGCACGATGCGACGCTGTTGCTCCACTTCGGCAGCGGTTTTCGCCGCATTTTCCTTGTCTGCAGTCGCTGCCATGCGTTGAGTCGCGTTGGACTCCAGGTCGCGCTCAAAACGGTCCGCCACTTCATTCAATTTCGCTTGCTGCTGGCGGCGTACCGATTCCCGATTCAGCTGGGTGGCATACAAATAACCGTTTTCGTTCGCACCGCCCACTCGAGCAATCAACTCGCGCAAAGTCTCGCCCTTTTTCAACAAGAAAATCCCGCTTTGCTTGGCATCGCCGGCCACGCGCACATATTCATTCTGGATTTGTGCTTGTACCGGTACGGCGCCTGGTGCGAATACACGCAACACGTCGGTAGGCTTGACCGGGATGCTGGCCAGCTGGCTGCTGCTGATCGCACGGTCCGCGACCAGTTCGACCACGGTCTTGTATTGATTGTCGACATTCTTCTCAACAATGACTTGCTTGGTTTCAGCTGCCGAATCAAAGCCACCTGCCCAGGTCAGGACATCCGCCAGGTTGGCATTACCTTTTAATTCGAAAATGGCGGGCTGCTTCACATTGCCGGTCAGTGCCACCAATGGTCCCGTTTCAGGAATATAAATCACGTCACCGTCGCGCAAGGTCATGTCGCTGCTCTTGTCACCTTTGGTTAACATGTCATACAAGTCAAAGGTACTGATGACTTGTGTACCGCGCTTGAGCTGGATATTTCGCATGCTACCGGTGGCATCCGGGCCGCCCGAGGTAAACAGGGCATTGAGCAGGGTACTCATGGCACTCAAAGTATAGGTGCCAGGACGGACCGCGTGGCCAACCACGTACACTTGTACGGCGCGCGTCTGCGCAATGCTGGCGGTCAGTTCAAAATTATTATAGATCTTGCCGACCGCCTTTTTCAGATAGCCTTGCAAATCCTTGTACTGAACGCCACTGACCTTGACGGAACCGACGCGGGGAATGAAAATCGCACCGCTACGGTCAACCGTCGCGCTGACGTCAATATCGACCATACCCCATCCGCGTACCTGCAATTCGTCGCCTGTACCGATGACGTAGTCCTGATTCACCTGGGCGCTATCGAACGGCGCAAACGTTGACGGTACGTCGCTGAACAGATCCTTGCCGAAAATAGGCAAACTTTGACCGGTGACGCCAGCGGCATACGCTTGAAACGGTCCCACTTCAACGTCAGCCGCCGCGCGCTTGGCGGGACGACTGACAGCAGGGTTCGGCGCCTGGCGCGACTCGGCGGCGCGGCTGCGAATCGCCGGCAGGCTGCTGCTGCTACTGCTGCTTTCAGACGATTGTGCCTTGGCCAGATCGCTGATATTCAACTCTTGCGCTACAGCAAAAGATGAACTTGCTCCGAGGCAGGCTGAGAGTATCAAGTGTTTCACGAAAGGCTGGGGAGTACAAAATTGCTTTTTCATGCTGGTCTTTGTCTGAATAAATAATGTTTGTAAAAATGCGTCTCAAGACGTCCGTGCCTAATTTGTACTTAATACTTGCCCTGCCAGGTCACGCTGATTTCTTTCGGTCCGGGATTGATCGACAGGCCCGATTTGCTCTGGTCGCGCTGCGCGTGCCACAGCCAGCTGCCCATGGCGTAACCGAGGATGCCGCCAGCGACCGTGTCCGATACCCAGTGCTTGCGGCCAAACACGCGGCCGGCGGAACCGACGGCAGCCACGCTGTACAGCCATGGCGCGTCGTATTCCTTGGCAAATGGCGTCACGGCGGCAAAGCCGATCGCCGCATGCGCGGAAGGGAATGAGGAATTCGAACGGGAACTGCCGCTGCCGACGCGGCTCCACGCCCCGAGATCTTCCTCTGGGCGGGCGCGGCCAAACGCATATTTGCCGACCACCGCCACGCCCGTTGCCGCGGCAACCGATTGCAGGGAAATGAGTCCCGTGTTTTGCAGGCGGTCATCGCCCAAGGCGAAAGCAGCGGCAGCGGCGCCCACTGCCGCGTAGGGCATGGCTTTGCCCAGCTTGTCCCAGTTGCGGTAGACCTTGGAATCTTCGTGCTTCTTGACGAAACGGTCGACGGGTTTGTCGGCCAGCGCGGAGGCCACCACTACACCTCCGACCACCGCCGTCGCCTTGAGCCATTCAGGGACGCTAGGCGTAGCAGAGGCGGATTGCTCCAGGCGCGCGCGCATGGCGGGCCATGGGCTGACAAACGGCCGGTCCGGCGGATTGACGGCAGGCAAACTCTGTTCGTCCGGGCGCTCGGCAAAATTGCCCAGGCCGTCGTAGCTGTGCATGTCGGCGCGCGGACGCTCGAACATGTCATACAGGTCGCCAGGCGAAGCCACCATCTGGCCCACGTCGCGCGTCCATGGCGAGATGGCGAAGCCGGCCGTCGATTGCGTATCCATCGGCAGCATGCTGTTCAACGGTACGGACAGGAAAATGCCGCGGTCCTGGTAGGGCTTCGATGGCGTGCCCGGGCTGGTGATGTCGTTGCCGTTCGTATGCGTGTACCAGGCACCGACTTCGATGCCGGACTGGAAACGGCGCTTGAATTCCATGCGCACGCCCGTGTCCTTGGCCAGGAAGCGGCCGGCGCGTGCCGTCACGGTAATGTCGTGTGGCAAGCGGTAATGCAGGGAGCCGATCGCCGTCACCGTCTTGTAGTCGCGCGAATCGAGCAAGCCCTTGAATCCACGCTGCTGCAAGGCATCAACGGCCACGTCGGCCGCCCAGCGGCTATCCTTCGGCAGGTACAGCACTTGGCCGCCCACACCGCGGAACATGTCTTCATACAGACCGGCCGACATGCGGGTATACACGCGCTCTGCCGGATTGTCATATTTGTTCAGCAAGACGCGGCTCAGCGAAAAACGCCCGCCGCGCAAGTATTCCGCCACATCGGTACGCACATGCGGCAAGTTGCTGTTCGATGGCTGCTTGACGCCCGATACCGTTTCCAGCAACTGCAGGCTGGCGGCGGTATTCAGATACAAGCCGTCGCCCAGGCGGCGGTCATAGTTGGCGACCGCCGAAATCGAATAGCGGAAGGCGCCGCTCGGATCGTTGAAGAAGAAGCCGACCTTGGGAGCGATCTTGAAACGGTTCGCCTCCCGGTCCAGCGATTTGATCTGCACCACATCGCCATCGACGCCGACACCGACGGCCAGTTTGCCATCATCCTTGAGGACATCGGCGGCCTTGGCGGGAGCAGCTGCGGAAACGGCGGGCGCCGGTGCGGTGGCAAGCGCGGGAGCCACGGCAAGTACCGGCGCGGGCGCAGGTGCTGGTGAAGGCACAGGTGCGGCGGCAACGACGGGCGCCGGCTTGTCGAGGAACTCCTGCAGCCAGCTTTGCTGATCGTCCCGGATGACATCGCTTTTCTCCGGATAGCGCAGCAACACGACATCGAGGAAAGCCTTGCGGTCGATCTTGCCTGCCAAATAGTCATTCAGTTTGGGCAAGTCAAAGAATTCGTAGGTGGCGATTGGCTGGTCCAGCTTGGTATACGTGATGCGCAGGGTCGTCACGCCCTTCGGCGTGAAGGCGACCGCGGTGCGCGCGGCACGGCCAACGGCGCGGCCCATGTTCGAGATCCGGCTGTTGGTCAGGCTCAGGCTGAGGACATTGCCCTCTTGCTCGACACGAATATTCTTGTAGTCCTGTTTTACCAAGGCATTGACCAGATCGGCGCCATACACGGGATCGCGGTGCCATTCTTCCTTGCTCGGCAGCGGTGGCGGATTCTTGTCGTCGACGAAGAACGGCGGTTCGTACACCTTGGGAATGAACTCGCGTTCGCCAAATGGAATAGTGACAAAGGCGTTCACGCTGAACTGGTCGCGGCTGCGGGCCGCTTGCAGGGCAAGCCAGCCCCAGCGGTATTCCAGACCCACGGAAGCGCCCTTGCGGCGCTTGCCCGCATTCGTTTCGCTGGCGCGGAAATCGCGCAGATAATTGGTGGTGTCGTATTCAGCCACCACCGACCAGCGCGGCAGCGCGGCAGGAGTCCAGCGCGCGCCGGCAAACACGCCGTCCGGGCGTTTATGGGCATAGCCTAGGCTCGCTTCGATATTTTTGCTGGCGCCAAAAGTCTTGGTGGCAACCACATATTGGCCCTTGAACAGCTCGGTACCGAACAGATCCGTCATGCCGACGGCGACCGACGGCATCCACTCCGATTCCGTCCACAGGCGCAATTTACCGTCGACGACCTTATCCTTGTAGCGGCCATAGCCGCTGCCATATTCGCCGGGCACGTTGGTAAAACCGGGAATACCCGTTATCGACACATAACGTCCTGTCATTTGCAGGAAAGGCAGGATATTCGCCGTGGCCCATAACTGGCCATACGGGCTGTCGTAGCTGTAGCCGACGCTGAAGGTGCCGTCCGTTTCCACCACGGCGCTGGGCATATTGATATAGCCGGATTGACCACCATGATTCGGGGTCGCGGCCATCACCGACGGCGCGCCAAGCACCAGACAGCCACACCAGGTATATTTGATTGATTTTCTGAGTACGCTTAACAAATCCGGCTACCTAAAATATCCTGCACCTGGAATTCCTGACAATGTATTCAGAAAATCAATGAGCTTGGGGAAACGTGAATAAAACGAAAAAAGGCCAACCGGCGGGCATTTAGCAATGCCACGCATCAGTTCGCCACTAAAACTGGGCACTCCCGGGCAGTTGATTGTTGCTTAACCATGCCTCAGCAATGTATGTCGCAGAATTTTAACATTGTTTTCTTGTAGCAAATGCTTAACTTGTTTCCCTTACGCCACACCTGTCAATGCCGCGCAAACGCCGCCAGCGTTCCTGAGATACGCTGGAACAGTTATTTCAAACTGCCAAACACTTTACCGATAATCTTGCTGCCATAGGCCAGCGGATTACTGCGGATGGCTTTTTCTTCCTCGCCGATCATCAGGTACAGGCCATCAAGCGCACGGTCCGTAACGTAGCCTTCCACCGTCGATTGCTGCTGCGGCACCAGTCCCGTCTTGCCGATCTGGCTCATGGTGCTGTTGTATTTGCCGGCCAGGCCGGAGCGGTCGGTGACGGATTTCACGATGGGCAGGAACTTGACGGCCAGGGGCACTGACGTTTTCTGGCGGAAAAAGTCCGTCACCGATGTGTCGCCACCGGAGAGGATATTTTTCGCATCGCTCACGCTCATCGACTTGACCGCATCGAGCAGCAAGGGCTTGGCCATTGGCACGGCCGATTCGGCGGCACGGTTCATCGACACCACCAGATCGTCCAGCTGCTGGCCGCGGCCCGTCATTTTCAGCAGGGGTTTGGCTTGCTCCAGGATGCCGGGCAGCTTGATCTTGACCTTATCGTTGTTCAGGAAACCATTTTCGACACCCAGTTTCGATACGGCGGCAGCGGAGCCGGCTTCCAGCGCCGCTTTCAAGCCATTGCTGGCATCCTGATTGCTAAGGGCATCGAGGGGACCGGCGGTGCCTGCGCCGGACGACAGCAGCGCCAGCGCACACAGGATCGCGGCGGGACGGCCAGGGAAAGGGTTCAGGCGCATGGTTTTCCTTTTTAAGAGAATAGACAGTCCACCTTCTTCTGGCACCTTAGCACATCAAAACCGCCAATACTGCAGCATTTTTTTGCACCAGGGGAAAACAAGGGGGCCACAGATGGCGAAGGGAAAGGACTATACAGCACCGACTGTTGTATCCGCGCACGCTAACGCGCGCGGCGCAGCTTAGCCTGCTATTACCGCCAACTGTTCGCGCACCCGCGCCAGATCCGTTTCGCGCATGCGCGCCGCCGTCTGGCGCAGCGATTTTTCCGCGCCGGCCACGCCCGCCGCCGCCGCCATCGACAGCCAGATATACGCCTGCTGCAAATCGAGCGGGCTACCCTGGCCGCTGGCGGCCATCAGGCCCAGATTCATTTGTGCCCGCGCATGGCCCTGGCGCGCGGCCAGCGCATACCAGTCCCAGGCGGCGGCATAGTCCTGCGGTACGTCCTGGCCATTGTCATGCCGCAGGCCCAGCGCGAACTGGGCCAGGCTGTGGCCCTGCGCGGCGGCGCGGCAATAGCAGGCGCAGGCCTGCTGGCTGTCGGGCGCCGGACCATCGTCGCGGTCGTGCAACACGCCCTGCATGTATTGCGCGGGCGCGTAATCCTGCTCCGCGGCGCGGCGGTACCATTCCAGCGCCAGCGACAGATCCTGCGGCACGCCCTGGCCATGTTCATAACGCAGGCCCAGGTCGAACTGCGCCCGCACATGTCCCTGGTCGGCCGCCTTGCGGTACCAGAAGATGGCTTCCTGCGCATCGGCAGGCATGCCCTGCCCATGCTCGTACAGGAGTCCCAGCTGATACTGCGCGGCGGGAAAACCCTGCCCTGCCGCCTGGCGGTAGAACACCTGCGCCCGGGCATAGTCCTGCGCGCCATGCTCATGGTGCAGGCCCAGGTTGTGCTGGGCCGCCGCATGGCCCAGTCCCGCCGCCTTGACATACCATTCCAGCGCCGCCTGTTTATCGCAGGGCACGCCCTGGCCATTGTCGTAGATCAGGCCCAGATTGAACTGCGAACTGGCGTGGCCCTGCTCGGCCGCACGCCGGTACCAGCTGATCGCCTGCCGGCTGTCCTGCGGCAGCACGTCGCCATTTTCATAGCGCAGCGCCAGGTTGAACTGGGCCGGCGCATAGCCCTGCTCGGCCGCCTTGCGCATCCAGGCCGTCGCCTGCTGGCGGTCCTGCCGCACGCCCTGGCCATTGTCGTAGCGCAGGCCCAGGTTGAACTGCGCGCGTGCATAGCCCTGTTCGGCCGCCTTGCGGTACCAGGCGATGGCTTGCACGAAATCCTGCGGCACGCCCTTGCCATTGTCATACATCATGCCCAGATTATTCTGCGCGCCCGCGTCGCCCTGTTCCGCCGCGCGGCTGAACCACAGCATGGCTTGCCCGCTATCTTGCGCGATGCCCTGGCCCTTGGCATACAGCCAGCCCAGGTTGTACTGCGCCGCCGCGTAGCCCTGCTCGGCCGCCTGCTGGTACCAGTGCGCCGCCTGCGCGAAGTCCTGCGGCACGCCCTGTCCCTTCTGGCACATCACGCCCAGGTTGTATTGCGCATGCTCGAGTCCCTGCGCGGCAGCCAGGCCGTACCAGTGCAGCGCCAGCGCATAGCTTTGTTCGATGCCCTGGCCATTGAAGTACATGAAGCCCAGGCTGTGCTGGGCGTTCGCATTGCCCTTCTCGGCCAGGCCTTTCAGGCGCAGGTAGTCAGCCGTGTAATGCGCAGCCGTGTAACGGGGATCGGCGAGCGACATGGATCAAGCCTCGATGGCCAGCGTCTGCGGCAGCGCGGGGGCGGCATCGGCGATCAGGCGGTTCTGCTCCTGCAGCACGCCGATGAAGCTGCCCAGCGATATGGGACGGTGGTACAGATAGCCCTGCATCGTGGTGCAGCCCTTGTCCTGCAGGTAGCGCGCCTGCCCTTCCGTCTCCACGCCCTCGGCGATCAGGTGCAGGCCCAGGCCGCGCGCAATCGAGATGATGGCCAGGATGACGGGATAGTGTCCGTGCTCGTCGTGGATCTCCTTGACGAACGACTGGTCGATCTTGATGGTGTGGATGGGGAAGCGGTGCAGGTACGACAGCGACGAATAGCCGGTGCCGAAATCGTCGATGGCCACCGACACGCCCAGCTGGCACAGCTTGTTCAACTGCTCGATCGCATACTGTGGGTTGCGGATGCAGATGTTTTCCGTGATTTCCACTTCGATCTTTTCCGGCGCGATGCCATAGCGCGTCAGCGCGCCGCGCATCTTTTCGAAAAAGTCGCCCCGGTCCAGGTATTGCGGCGACAAATTGAGCGACAGGCGCACGGCCTCGCCACCGGCCGCGTTCCACTGCACCAGGTCGCGGCACAGGGCGCCCAGCATCCAGTCCGAGATCGGCAGCATCAAGCCGTTTTCCTCGGCGAACGGCAGGAATTCGCCGGCCGTCAGCAAGCCCCGCTGCGGGTGGTTCCAGCGCATCAGCCCTTCGGCGCCGACGATGCGGCCCGTCATCACGTCCACCTGCGGCTGGTAATACATCTCCAGCTGATTCAGCTCCAGCGCCTTGCGCAGGCTTTGCTCGAGCGCGATCTTCTGGTGCGACACGTCGAGCATGGACTCGTGATAGAAACTGTGGCCGTTCTTGCCCAGCGCCTTGACCTGGTACATGGCGATGTCGGCGTGGCGCAGCAGCTCGTCGATGGTCTCGCCGTCGCCCGGATAGATGGCGATGCCGATCGACGCCGAAATATGCACCTGGTTGCCATCGAGGTCGAAGGGCTGGTGCAGGCATTCGAGGAATTTGTCGGCGATCAGGCGCGCATCCTGGCGGTCGCGCAGTTCCGGCAGCACGATGGTGAATTCATCGCCGCCCTGGCGCGCCAGCGTATCGCCGCGGCGCAAACAATCCTTCAGGCGCAGCGCCACCTGCTGCAGCAGCTCGTCGCCCTTCACGTGGCCCAGGGTATCGTTGACCAGCTTGAAACGATCGAGGTCGATGAACATCACGGCCAGTTCCGTCAGCTTGCGCCGCGCCTGGATCACGGCCAGCCCCAGGCGGTCCTTGAACAGCATGCGGTTCGGCAGGTCGGTCAGGATGTCGTGGTAGGCCTGGTAGGAGATGACTTCCTCGGCACGCTTGCGGTCGGTAATGTCGCGCGCCACGCCGTAGGTGCCGAAATACTCCTGCTTTTTCGCTTCGTGATCGTGGCCGTGCATGCCGATGGAATTGAGCGGAATCGTCATCAGCGTGTTGCTGAAAGTCCGGTCGCTGCCGCTGCCGCTATGGCATTTCAGGCGCAGTTCCACATTGCGCGAAGCGCGCTCGTCGAGGCGGCGCTCGTTGAAGGCATAGCGCGCCCGCTCCTGGTCTTCATCGTGCACGAGGATCGAATAGTGGCTGCCGATCAGCTCTTCGCGGCTAAAGCCCAGCAACTGGTGCACCCTGTCGTTGATGAAGGTGATGCGGCCTTCGTGGTTCAGGGTATAGATGATGTCGGGCGAGCTGTCGACCAGGTAGCGGTACATCTTTTCCGAGTTTTCCAGCTGCAGCGCGATGCGCTCGTTCTCCAGCGCCAGCTTGCGCTTTTGCAGCGCGTTCTCCACCGTCTTGAGCAGCTCCTCGCGGCTGTACGGCTTGCGCAGGTAATCGTAGGCGCCGCGTTTCAGGGCGCCGATGGCCGCCTCGATGCCGACGTCGCCGCTCATGACGATCACGTCGCCCTCGATGCCGCGCCGGTTGATGTGGTCCATGATTTCATGGCCGCTCATGTCGGGCAGGCGCAAGTCGAGCAGGATCAGGTCGAAGCGCAGTTTCGACAGCTGCGCCAGCGCCTCGCTGCCGCAGGTGGCCGTGTACAGCTGGTAGCCGCGGTCCTTCAGCAATTCGTGGAGAGAGGCGAGCAAACGGGGCTCGTCGTCGACCAGCAGGATGCGCGGACTGTTTTCCAGGTCAAAGGGAATGGCGGAGGAGTTCATGGACGTTACGAAGACAAGGCGGTATTGCCGGGCGCGGGCAGCGCGGCTGCGGCGCTCGCCGGCAAGGGAATGGGCAGCAAGATTTCAAACGACGTGCCGGACTTGCTGCTGCGGCAGCCGATCACGCCATGCAGGCGGGTGACCAGGTCGTGCACGATGGACAAGCCCAGGCCGTGGTGCGCCCCTTCCTTGCTGCTGCGCACAGGAGAAAACAGATTGGCCAGCACGTCCGGCGCCAGGCCGGCGCCATTGTCGCTGACGCACAGTTCCAGGTACAGGCGGCGGTCGCGGTTGACGTGGCCACGGTTCGCCACTTCGATGCGCCCACCATCGGGCAAGGCTTCGACGGCGTTTTTCAGCAGATTGAGCAGAATTTGCTTGAGCATGTCGGCATCGGCCTCCACCTCGCATGGCGCGTCCTGCATGCGCGTGACCACCTCGATCTTCGGCGGCAGGAAGTCGGTGGCGCGGAACAGGCGCAGCACGTCGTCGACCACGCGCGCGCAATCGGTCACGCCGCTGGCGGCCACCGGCTGCAGATCGGCCAGGCCGCCGATCAACTGGCCGACCCTGTCGATTTCCTCGTTCAGGATAGCCATCTCGCCCGTGACCGGCTCCTGCTTCTCCAGCTTGTGATCGAGCACGCTCAGGTAGTTCTTGATGATGGACAGCGGGTTATTCACTTCATGCACGACACGGCGCGACGCGGCACGGTATTCCTCGGCCACGTGATCGAGCTGGCGCCGTGCCAGGCCGCGCGCGCTGATGGCCGCTTCCAGCGCCGTGGCGGCCTGGTTGGCATAGGCGCGCAGGAAACCCTCGCGCTTCTGGCAGGCGGGAATCTGCCAGGCCGCCACGCCGCCGATCAGCACGCCCAGGCTGCGCTGGCCCGCCACCAAAGGCACGCAGACCAGGCTGTCGGTACCGAGAATGCGGAACAGCTGTTCCTCGACGATGCCCAGCGCCGGCATGTCGCGTTTTAAAAAGGCCAGCTGACACTCCAGCGCCGAAGCGGCCAGGGGCCCGCCCTTGGCCAGCGGGACCGAGAAACCGGCCAGGCGCTGCTGATGTTCGCCCGCCGCCACGCCCACCAGCGCATGACCGGTGGGGTTTTGCAGCAGGATGACGGCCGTGTCGAAATCGAACAGGATGCGCGCCGAACGCGTGATGGCTTCCAGCAGGCTGCTCTCGCCCTGTTGCCGGGCGAAGGTCTGGCCCACTTCCGACACCAGCACCATGTTGCGTACTTCGTCGGACAGGCGCTGCTGCACCGGATCGACGGCTGGCGGCGCATAGGCGGGCGGCGTGGCGATATCGTCCGCGCCGGCCAGGTCGATGCCCAGGTGCTGCGCGGCCTGCGCCACCTGGCGCGCGACGCTGCCGGCCAGGTCTTCCAGTACCTCGACGTCCAGCGCGCACAGGCTTGCCGCCTGCGTGATGGACTCGGCCTCGTCCGCGTCGTCGGCATGGCAGCACAGCAGGTGCGCCAGGCGCACGATGCGGATCAGGGGATGGCTCGCTTCCAGGCGCGCCAGCGGTTCATGGTGATACAGCACGCTGTCGGCCAGGAAGGAATCGAGATGCCAGCGCTCGATCAGCCAGGCGCCCGCTTCGGCATGCGTGATTTGCAAGGTGCGCTGCTCCACCGCGCACAGGGCGGCATCGTCGCGCGCCGTGAAGTTGAACGCGTATTCTTTTGGCGCCGTGGCCAGCAAGGCCAGGCGTCCCACATTGTGCAGCAAGCCCGCCAGATACGCTTCCTCGACGTGCGGATACGCCATGGCCTTGGCCAGCGCACGCGCCATGACGGCGGCCGACAGCGAGCTTTTCCAGAAGGCGCGCAAATCCGTGCTGCCGGAATGGGGAAAACTGCTGAAGGTCTGGAAGACGGATTCGCTGATGACCAGGGTCTTGATCATGTCCGTGCCCAGCGACACGAGCGATTGCTCCAGGCTGACGACCTTGCTCTGGCGATGGTAGGCCGAGCTGTTGGCCACGCCGAGGATCTTGCTGGTCATGCCCGCATCCTTGGCGATCAGGGCAGCCAGCTCCGGCATGCCGGCATCGTCGGCCTGCAGGTGGGCGATCAGCTTGATGAGAATCTGCGGCATGGCCGGCAGGCGGGCAATCAGCAGGCGATTGCGAATATCTTGATCAGATTGATGCATCGTATCAGGCATTGCCGGTTCGAAAAGGAAGAGCGCTCAGCAGCAAAGCGCGGCCACGTTCAGAGGAATCCTCCACTCCTGTAACCCAAAAAATGTCGCCTGAGAGGATGCCGGGAAAAAAGCTCATCTTATCATAAGCGCCGGATATTACTTGCAATATAGAAAATTAAGTTGAAATAAATCCAGCGTTCTGCAGTGGAAACTTATGCCCTGAAGGAACCCAGCAAACGGTGGCGGAAGCGCCGCGAGATCAGCCACAGCGCCAGCGCCAGTCCCGTAAACGCCAGCTGACCCGACGCCAGCCACAGCACGGAACCGGACAGCAGGGGCGAGATCACGCCTGCCACCACGGCGCCCAGCAAGGTGCTGGCAAACGACTGGCACGAGGCCACCGTGCCGCGGATATGCGGGAACAGGTCCAGCGCCAGCAGGGTCGCGCCCGGCCCCACCAGCGACATGCCGAAGGTGTAGAAGAACAGGGGCAGCACCGACCAGGGCAAGGATGGCGGCAGGAACAGGTGGTACACGACATTGACGCTGGCGGCGCACAGCAGGAAGGCAAAGCCGATGCCGATCTGGCGCGCGAACGTGACCTTGCCGGCGATGCGGTTGGCCGCCGCGGCGCCCATGAAGATGCCGCTCACGCAGGGAATGAACAGCCAGGCGAATTGCGATGGCCCCAGGCCCAGCTGCTTGGGCAGCATTTCCGGCGCGGCCGTGATGAACAGGAACAGGCCCGCGAAATTGAGGGCGACGATGCCGGCCTTGATGTGGAACAGGGGCGAGCGCAGGATCTGGCCGTAGCTCGACGCCAGGAAGCGGGGATTGAAGGGCTGGCGCTTTTCCATCGGCAGGGTTTCGGGCAGGCGCCAGTAGCAGAACGCCAGCAGCACCACCGTATAAAAGGCGAGGAACAGGAAGATCGAGCGCCAGTCGAACCAGATGACGATCCAGCCGCCCAGGATCGGCGCCACGGCCGGTGCGATGGAAAAGATCATTGTCACCAGCGACAGCAGACGCGCCGCCGCCGCATCGGCATACAGGTCGCGGATGATGGCGCGGCTGATCACCACGCCGGCACCGGCCGAGACGCCCTGCATGATGCGGAAGAACCACAGATAGTGCACCGTGTGCGCCGAAGCGCAGCCCAGCGAGCCGATGGCAAACATCAGCAGCGACACGAGAATGACATTCCGGCGGCCGAAGGTGTCCGAGATCGCGCCATGCCACAGCACCATGCCGGCAAAGGCCAGCATGTAGAACGTCAGCGACTGCTGCACTTCCAGCGGCGAGGCCTGCAGCGAACCCTGGATCGCGCCAAACGCGGGCAGATAGGTGTCGATCGACAGGGGCCCCAGCATCGACAGCCCGGCCAGCATCATCGCCAGCGCACCGCGGCTCAGCGGCGCCATGTGGCTTGGCGTGGGAGGCGGAACGGGCGTGACCGGGTCGGGCGGCACATCGGCCGGAGGGGTGGGAAACATGGCGGGTCCAAAGTGGCGCACGGACCGGTTTCGGTCCGTGCGCGGGGTGACTGCGGGGTCTTGCGACGAACGCTTACTGCTGTGGCTTGGGCTTGGCTTCTTCACGGCGGTTGTATCCCGCCACCATATCGAAGCGGAACAGACGGCATTCCAGCGCGCCGTTGAAGAAAGGCGTCTTGCGCGCTTCCTTCAGACGCAGCAGCTTGGGCAGGCCCAGGTCGGCCGTGAACAGGAATACCGTCCAGCCCGCGAAACGCTGCTTCAGGGTCGTGCCCATGGCCGAATAGAACGACGTCGACAGTTCATCTTCGGGGATGGTGCTGTCGCCGCGCACGCCGATACGCTCGCCGTACGGCGGGTTGGTCAGCATGATGCCCGGCACGTCGCTTGGCGGCTTGACTTCCTGCGCCTCGATCTGTTTCAGGGGCACGTCGAAGCGCACGCCGGCGCAACGCAGGTTATGGCGCGTCATGGCGACCATGTCGCCCGAAATGTCGCTGCCGAAAATGGTCGGTTCGGCCGGCAAGGGATTGACCTTGATGGCGTTTTTCATGGCATTCCACGGCGCCGGATCGAAGTCGTGGAAGTTTTCAAACGCGAACTGGCGCGACGCGCCCGGTGGTATCCCCTGCAGCATCTGCGCCGCTTCGGCCAGGATGGTGCCGGAACCGCACATCGGGTCGAACAGCACCATGCCAGGCTTCCAGCCAGACACGCGCAGCAGGCCGGCGGCCAGGTTTTCGCGCAGCGGCGCGTCGCCCGTCTCTTCGCGCCAGCCGCGCTTGAACAGGGCTTCGCCAGAAGTATCGAGGTAGACGGTAAACGTGTGCGCGTCGAGGAAGCCGACGATGCGCATGTCCGGCGTCTTGGTATTGACCGATGGACGCTCGTTGAACTGGTCGCGGAAGCGGTCGCAGATCGCATCCTTGATTTTCAATGTCGTGAATTCCAGGCTGCGCAACGGCGATTTGACGGCCGTGACGTCGACGCGGATCGTGTGATGCACGCCGAACCAGTCTTCCCACGATTGCGCCAGGGTCAGGTCGTAAATATCGTTTTCCGTCTTGTAGCCGGAATGGGCCATGCGCATCAGCACGCGCGAAGCGATGCGCGAATGCAGGTTGATGCGGTAGGAATCGAGCAGGTCGCCCGAGCAGTGGACACCGCCCGGCACCTGGTTGTGGACCTTCATGGTCGCACTATCCTGGGCGATCTCGCCCAGTTCCTCGGCCAGCGCCGCTTCCATGCCGCGCGGGCATGGGCAAAAATATGAAGCCATGGTGTACCTTTTATCCGTTGAAAAACAATTAACTAAAAATCTGAAATATCACGTAGGTCGGCTTAGCCCGCAGGGCGTAAGCCGACATAAGCCGACATGCCGCACACTGTGCTTGTCGGATTACGCGCGGCTTTGCCACGCTAATCCGACCTACCACTCTCTAAAAAACTACTTCTCCAGCGCGCGCTCGACAAAATCGAGGCGATCCTGGCCCCAGTAGCCTTCGCCATCGACGATGTACCACGGCGAGCCGAAGACGCTGGCGGCGGTGGCCGCTTCCGTATTGGCGTCGTATTCTGCCTGCACGCTGGC
The DNA here is from genome assembly GCF_051380695.1 of Janthinobacterium goodfellowi. NCBI lineage: Bacteria > Pseudomonadati > Pseudomonadota > Betaproteobacteria > Burkholderiales > Oxalobacteraceae > Janthinobacterium > Janthinobacterium goodfellowi. The sequence goes on from NZ_JBNYXN010000006.1 coordinate 278,876, forward strand.
CGTTTCCGACGTTTTCAGCAACTGGCGGCCATGGAAACCGGCGTCAAACGCGATCTGGACCAGGGTTTCTTCGTCGCCGATGTTGCGCTCTTCGGCCCACAGGCCGCGCATGATGGCGTGCGCCAGGTTCAGCGATGCTTCCACGCCGTGCGCCAGGCGCGTGGCGATGATCAGCTTGGCCGACGCTTCCGGCGACACGGGGAAGAACTTCGGCTGCAGGGTCAGTGGCACTTGCAAAAAGGCCGACCAGCGCGCCAGTTCGGCCAGGCGGTACGTCTGGCGCTGTGGTGCGCGCTTGGCCAGCGGCAGGCCGCCCGAGACGCTGAAGACCTTGCCCAGGTCAAAGGGACGCACGTCGATCTGCGCACCCGTCTTCGCGGCAATGGCCATCAGGCGCGCATGCCCCAGGTAGGTCCATGGCGAGTGGGGCGCAAAAAAATACTGCACGACTTTGCTCTGGTTTGCACTCATCTCGACTCCCTTAGAAAGGCTTGACCACGACCAGCACGACGACGGCCAGCAGCATCACCACCGGCACTTCATTAAACCAGCGGAACCAGGTGTGGCTGCGCTTGTTGAGACCTTTTTCAAACTTGCGCAGGATGGAACCGCAGGCGTGGTGATAGCCGAGCAGCAGCACCACGAACGTCAGCTTGGCATGCATCCAGCCCGGCATCTTCATGCGGCCTTCTCCCCCACCGTACAGCATCCACATCAACGCGAGCCCCAGTACCATCGCCGGCAGCGCCAGCAGGGACATGAAGCGGTACAGCTTGCGCGCCATCAGCAACAGTCGCTCGGTCGCCACCGTTTCCGTCTCCATCGCCAGGTTCACGAAGATGCGCGGCAAGTAAAACAGGCCGGCAAACCAGGAAATGACGAAGATGATGTGGAAGGCTTTGGTCCAGAGAAAGAGCATGGGGTTTCCAGTGTCGGAGGTGGAAAAAATGAGAGCACGGGCCGCCTGGTGGGCAGCCCGCGAAAGAGGCTATTTGCGGACTTCGCCGTGGCCGAAGACCACGTATTTGAGCGAGGTCAGGCCTTCCAGGCCCACCGGGCCGCGCGCGTGCAGCTTGTCGTTCGAGATGCCGATCTCGGCGCCCAGGCCGTATTCGAAGCCGTCGGCGAAACGCGTCGACGCATTCACCATCACCGAGGCGGAATCGACTTCGCGCAGGAAGCGCAGGGCATCGCTGTAGTCTTCCGTGATGATGGACTCCGTGTGCTTCGATGAATACTGGTTGATGTGGTCCATCGCTTCGTCGATGCCGTCGACCACCTTCACCGACAGGATGGCGGCCAGGTATTCGGTGCGCCAGTCTTCCTCGGTGGCGTGCACCAGGTGCGGATAAGCGGCGGCGGCCAGGATCGCATGGCTCTCAGGATCGGCGCGCAGTTCCACCTGCTTGGTCAGGTACAGTTCGGCCAGCTGCGGCAGCACGGTGGCGGCAATGGCGCGCGACACGAGCAGAGTTTCCATGGTGTTGCAGGTGCCGTAGCGGTGGCACTTCGCGTTGAAGCCGATATCGATCGCCTTCCTGATATCGGCCTTGGCGTCGATATAGACGTGGCAGATGCCGTCGAGGTGCTTGATCATCGGCACGGTGGCCTCGTTCATCAGGCGCGCGATCAGGCCCTTGCCGCCGCGCGGCACGATGACGTCCACATACTGCGGCATGGTGATCAGGGCACCGACGGCGGCGCGGTCGGTGGTGTCGATCACTTGCACGGCATCGGCAGGCAGGCCTGCTCCCTGCAAGCCTTCCGCCACCAGCTTGGCCAGCGCGCGGTTGCAGTGAATGGCTTCCGAGCCGCCGCGCAAGATCGTCGCGTTGCCGCTCTTGATGCACAGGCCGGCCGCGTCCACCGTCACGTTCGGACGCGCCTCATAGATGATGCCGATGACGCCCAGCGGCACGCGCATCTGGCCCACCTGGATGCCCGTCGGGCGGAATTTCATGTTCGAGATTTCGCCGATCGGGTCGGCCAGCGCGACGATTTGCGTCAAGCCTTCGACCATGGTGGCGATGGCGGCATCGGACAGGGTCAGGCGGTCGAGCATGGCCGGCGCCAGGCCGGCGGCAGCGGCCGCATCGAGGTCGCGCTGGTTGGCCGCGCGCAGCAGGTCGGCATCGCGTACGATGGCAGCGGCGATCAGGCTCAAGGCGCGGTTGCGCGTGGCGCTGTCGGCACGCGCCATGGCGCGCGAAGCGGCGCGCGCGCGCGTGCCCACGTCCTGCATATATTCTGTGATGTCCATGCTCGTATCCATAAAAGTTAACCCTTGGCGATCTTCAGGCCCAGTTGCAGCATGGCATCCCAGGCGTCGCCCGCGTAGCCCTTGGCGCGCAAGCCCTTGATCATCTTGTCCACCTGCGCCGCCTGCTGCAGCGCCGCTTCCAGCACGGGCAGCGAAATGCGCCGCAAGGCCGGTTCCATCAGCCGCTCGCGCGGGCCCCAGATGCGGTATTCCTTCAGCAGCGCGCCCAATGGACGCCCTTGCGCCATGCCGGCCTTCAATTTTAACAGCGTGCGGATTTCTTCGGAGACGGCCCACAAGACCAGCGGCAGCGCCTCGCCCTCGCCTTTCAAGCCTTCGAGCATGCGCACCAGGCGCGCCGGGTCGCCAGCCAGCATGGCTTCGGACAGCTTGAAGACATCGTAGCGGGCCACGTTCAGCACCGCGTCCTGCACTTGCTCATACGTCAGCTTGCCCGCCGCGTGCAACAAGCCCAGTTTCTGGATTTCCTGGTGCGCCGCCAGCAAATTGCCTTCCACCCGTTCGGCGATGAAGTCGATGCTGGCCCGTTCCGCGCTTTGCCCCTGCGCGGCCAGGCGCTGGGATATCCACGCGGGCAACTGCGCCCGCTCCACATTCGGAATGTCGATATACACGGCCGCCTGCTGCAGGCTGGCGACCCAGGCCGCCTTCTGCGTAGCCCAGTCCAGCTTGGGCAAAGTGATCAGGGTCAGGTTGTCCGGGCTGAGATTTTTCGCATAGCTTTGCAGCGCCGCGCCGCCATCCTTGCCCGGCTTGCCGGTGGGGATGCGCAGCTCGATCAGTTTTTTATCGCCGAACAGCGACAGCTCCTGGTTCGCCGCCAGCAGTTCGCCCCATTTGAAGCTGCGCTCCACCGTCAGCACATCGCGTTCGGAGTATCCCTGCGCGCGCGCCGCGCGGCGGATCTTGTCGGCAGCTTCCAGCGCCAGCAAGTGTTCGTCGCTGGTAATCACATACAGCTGCGCCAGCGGCTTGGCCACATGCCCATCGAGCGCGTCTATCCGCAATTGCATGGCGTCCCCGTTACTGCTGCGGGGCGACCGGCGTCACGGGCACCACTGGCGCCACCGACATGGCCGGCAGCACCGGCTTGATGGCCGCCAGACGGCGCATGATCTGCTGCACCATGTCGTTGCGCATGTCGCGGTACAACGCCGCTTCCTCGGTTTCCTTGGCCAGTACCTGCGATTCATCGAAGGTGATCGGACGCACCAGGCTGATGCTCGTCGGCGCCAGCAACTGGTTGCCGGCCTTGTCCAGCACGCGGAAATTGATCGAATAGCCGAGCTGGTACTCTTGTACGCGGCCGCTGCTGTTCAGGGACAAAATGGTCTTGGTACGATTCCTCTCCGGATCGGTGAGCACCTCAAGGACGGCGTCGGCGCCATCCTTGGTATTGACCACCTCCGTGCTGCCGATGGCGCGGATATAGCGTTTCAGGCCGATCGCCAGCGGCGACGTGTCGGGCAAGCCGATGTACATCGTCGCGAACGGCAGCATGAAACTGCCGTTCGAACCGCGCAAATGAAAGCCGCAGGCCGACAGCAGGCCGGTCAGGCCCAACGCCAGCACGGCGCGGCGGCCCAACAGCGATATTTGAGAGGAAGTCGTCATGATTACACCACGATGCTGATTAACTTGCCTGGCACGACGATGATCTTCTTCGGCGTGGTCTCGACGTACTTCTGCACACTTTCGCACGCCAGCGCAGCCGCTTCGATGCTGGCCTTGTCCGCATCCTTGGCCACCGTGATCGAGCCGCGCAGCTTGCCGTTCACCTGGATCATCATCTCGATCTCGGACTGCTCCAGCGCTTGCGGGTCGACTTGCGGCCATGCCACGTTCAGCAGGTCGCCATGCACGCCTGCATAGCCCAGCTCTTCCCACAGCACATGGGTGATGTGCGGCGCGACGGGATTGAGCAGGCGCAGGAAGATGGAGAAGCCTTCGGCGATCAGGGCCTTCGACTGCGCGCTATCGTCCAGCTTGGCCGATTCCAGCGTGTTGAGCATCTTCATGCAGGCCGACACCACGGTGTTGTACTGGATGCGCTTCAAGTCGTAATCGGCTTGCTGCAGCAGCTTGTGCAATTCGCGGCGCAGGTTTTTCTGCGCGTCGCCCGTGGCAGGTGCGGCGCCGCCAGCCAGTGCGGCCTGGATCGTTGCCGACTGGGCGTAGCCGAAGTTCCACACGCGGCGCAGGAAGCGGTTCGCGCCTTCGACGCCGCTGCCCGACCATTCCAGCGTCTGTTCCGGCGGCGAAGCGAACATGGTGAACAGGCGGGCCGTGTCGGCGCCATACTGCTCGATCTGCGCTTGCGGGTCGATACCGTTGTTCTTCGACTTCGACATTTTTTCCGTGCCGCCGATTTCCACAGGCTGGCCGTCGGCCACCAGGACGGCGGACTGCGGACGGCCCTTGTCGTCGAGAGAAAGGCGCACGTCGTCCGGGTTGAACCAGGTGGTCTTGCCCGCGGCGTCCTTGCGGAAGTACGTTTCGTTGAGCACCATGCCCTGCGTCAGCAGGTTGACGAATGGCTCGTCGAACTTGACCAGGCCGAAGTCGCGCATGATCTTGGTCCAGAAGCGCGCGTACAGCAAGTGCATGACGGCGTGTTCGATGCCGCCGATGTACTGGTCCATCGGCATCCAGTAATCGTTGCGCGCGTCGACCATGGCGTCGTTCGAGCCTGGCGAGGTATAGCGCATGTAGTACCACGACGAATCGACGAAGGTGTCCATGGTGTCCGTCTCGCGGCGCGCCGGCTTGCCGCACTGCGGGCAGTCGCACTGGAGGAAGGCTTCATATTTGTTCAGCGGGTTGCCCGTGCCGTCCGGCACGCAGTCTTCCGGCAGCACCACCGGCAAGTCTTTTTCCGGCACCGGCACCACGCCGCAATCGGCGCAATGGATCATCGGGATCGGCGTGCCCCAGTAGCGCTGGCGCGAAATGCCCCAGTCGCGCAGGCGGAACGTGGTTTTCTTTTCGCCCAGGCCCAGCTCCGCCAGGTCGGCGGCCACCGCATCGACGGCGGACGCGAAATGCAGGCCGTCATATTTGCCGGAGGCGATGCAGACGCCGTCCTTGCTGCCATACGATTCCTGCCAGGCATCCGTCGAGAATTCCTGGCCCTTGACTTCGATCACTTGCTTGATCGGCAGATTGTATTTCTTGGCAAAGCCGAAATCGCGTTCGTCGTGCGCCGGCACGCCCATCACGGCGCCGTCGCCGTAGGTGATCAGCACGTAGTTGCCGACCCACACTTCCACCTGCGCGCCCGTCAGCGGATGCGTGACGAACAGGCCGGTCGGCATGCCCTTCTTCTCCATCGTCGCCATGTCCGCTTCGATCACGGAACCGAGCTTGCATTCGGCGTTGAACGCGGCCAGTGCAGGATTGGTTTGCGCGGCGTGGATGGCCAGCGGGTGTTCGGCGGCCACGGCGCAGAAGGTCACGCCCATGACGGTGTCCGGACGGGTGGTGAACACATACAGCTTGCCGTCGCCGATCAGGGCGCCGTTCGCGTCCTTGATCTCATGCGGGAAGGCGAAGCGCACGCCCGTCGACTTGCCGATCCAGTTGGTCTGCATGATGCGCACGCGCTCGGGCCAGCCCGGCAGCTTGTCATCGACATAGGCCAGCAGCTCTTCCGCGTAATCGGTGATGCGCGCGTAATACATGGGGATTTCGCGCTTTTCGATCAGCGCGCCGGAACGCCAGCCCTTGCCGTCGACCACTTGTTCGTTGGCCAGCACGGTCTGGTCGATCGGGTCCCAGTTCACGGTACCGGTCTTCTTGTAGATGATGCCTTTTTCCAGCATCTTGAGGAACATCCACTGGTTCCATTTGTAGTATTCGGGCTTGCAGGCGGTCATTTCGCGCGACCAGTCGATGGCCAGGCCCATCGATTCCATCTGCTGCTTCATGTGGGCGATGTTCGAATACGTCCATTGTGCGGGCGGCACGTTGTTGGCCATGGCCGCGTTTTCCGCCGGCATGCCGAACGCATCCCAGCCCATCGGCATGAGCACGTTGTAGCCGTTCATGCGCAGGTAGCGGTACATCACGTCATTGATCGTATAGTTGCGCACGTGACCCATGTGCAGCTTGCCCGAAGGGTAAGGCAGCATCGAGCAGGCAAAATACTTGCCTTTTGGGAAACGCGGGTCGTGTTCGACGGCTTTATAGGCGTCGATCGCCTTCCAGTGCGATTGGGCGGCTTGTTCGACGTCGGCGGGACTATATTTATCTTGCATGATGTGCGGCCAATAGTGGATATGAACCGAGCATTATACTGGTTGTCGCCGCCCGATAGCGCGGCGCGCTGGCAGCCCGGGCCGGCAAATTTTGGCAAGCGCACAATTATGCTGTGTAATATATGGGCAATCTTGTTCTTTGCATCAAAGCCGGCCATGATCGTCTATCAGGAATATCCGCCCCTCCCTGCCCTGCGGCCCTGGCTGGACTGCGTCTGGACCTGCCGCGTGCAGACGGGCGCCACGCCCCTGACGCACCAGGTCTTGCCCGACAATTGCATCGATATTTTGTGCCAGGACCAGCAGGACGCCAGCTTTGCCGTCGGCATGATGACGGCGCCGATTGCCGTCGTCAGCCGGGGCCTCGTGCAGACGGTGGCGGCGCGCTTCAAGCCGGGCGCGGCGGCCCGTTTCTTCCAGCTGCCCCTGTGCGAACTCAATGATGGACGTGCCGATCTGCGGCAGCTGTGGGGCCGCGAGCTGGCGGCACGCCTCGGCGACGCGCTGTGGAGCGAACCCCTGTCCAACGCGCAAAGAATTGCCATTTTGCAAGACTATCTGCTGCTGCGCCTGCGCGCCGCCCCGCCACGGCGCCAGGCCGGCGCGGCCGACCATGCCATCGCGGCCATCGAGGCAGCATCGGGCCAGGTGCGCGTGGATGGCCTGGCGCAGCAGCTGGGCGTGTCGCGCCAGCACCTGGCGCTGCAATTTCGCCAGCACGTGGGCATCAGCCCGAAACTGTTTGCCCGCATCTGCCGTTTCCGGGCCGCCAGCGCTGGCTTGAAAAGCCTGCCACAGCAGCCGGATTGGGCGCAAGTGGCCTTGCAATATGGTTATTTCGACCAGTCGCACCTGATCCACGACTTCCAGGATTTCGCCCGCAGCTCGCCCGAGGCATGGCTGACGGGCCGGCGCGCGTGAGCACCTTCCATTTTTCCAATCGCGCGGCGCGCGCCGGTGGCATGATGACGTTATTCTTCATTCACCAGGAGCAGAACATGATCAAGGGCTTGCGCACCGTCACCTATCCCGTCCCCGACCTGGACAAGGCCAAGGCCTGGTACAGCCAGGTGTTCGGCACGGCGCCGTATTTCGACCAGCCGTTTTATGTGGGGTTTGCCATCGGCGGCTTCGAGCTGGGCTTGCTGCCGGGCGGCGAGCCGGGCACGCAGGGCAGCGTGACGTACTGGGGCGTGGACGGCATCGAACAGGAAGTCGAGCGCATCATCAAGCTGGGCGGCACCCTGCACCACCCGATCACGGACGTGGGCGACGGCATCCGCACGGTGGAATTGCTCGACCCGTTCGGCAACCAGATCGGCCTGATCGACAATCCCCACTTCGATACGGCCAAGGTCGTCTAGGCCGCCTCGCCTTGCAGCCATAGCCGGAACTGCTGCAAGGCCAGCTTTTCATGCGCCGCCTCGGGCGTGATCAGGTAATACGCCCGCTGGCCGCGCAGTGGGCGCTCGCACACAATACATAGCTCGCCACGCGCCAGTTCCGCCTCCACCAGCATACGGGGCAGCAAGACCACGCCCTGCCCCTGCACGGCCGCCATGGCCAGCATGGAAAACAGTTCATAGCGGGCGCCGTAGCGCGCCAGCTCCCCGTCGACCTGCATGGCGTCAAACCACTGGCGCCAGGCGCCCGGGCGCGTACTTTGCTGCAACAAGGTCAGTTCCAGCAAATCCTGCGGCTGCCAGGCGCTGCGCGCCGCCAGCAGGCGCGGACTGGCGACGGGCACGATTTCTTCATGCATGAGCAAGGTGGCGCGCGTGCCGGGCCAGCGCGCCAGCTGCTCGGGCGTGCCCGCGTACAGGGCGCCATCGTATTCCGTATCGGCAAACATGAACGGTTTCGTGTAGGCATCGATATGCACGACGATGTCCGGGTGCAAGCCCGCCAGCGACGACAGCCGCGGCATCAGCCAGCGCGTGGCAAACGTGGGCACGGAAGCGAGCTGCAAGGCGCCGCCACCACCCTGGCGCGCCATGGTGTCGAGCGTGTCGCGCTCCAGGCCGTCGAGGCGGGCTGCGATCTGCCGCGCATACGCGGCGCCGGCGCTGGTCAGCAGCACGCCATGGCGCGTGCGCTGGAACAGTTGCACGCCGAGAAAGCTTTCCAGCGAAGATATCTGCCGCGACACGGCGCTTTGCGTCAGCGACAGTTCGCGCGCCGCATGCGTGTAGCTCTGGTGGCGCGCCGCCGCCTCGAAACAATTTAACGCTTGCAGCATGGGAATTTTGCGTGACATGGGGTATCCGGCCGGTGAAATGCCCCTAGTATGCCGCAAGATATGCGTCACACGCATGTCTGGGTGCGAAAAAATCGTTTGCGCAAGGCTAGGCAAGAACCTACCATGAGCCATATTCAATCTTGCGCCGATCACCGGCGCTCACCTGCGAGGCCTGTGATGAGCAAAACCGTATTCGACTGGAATTCCCCCCTGCTGCTGGAAGAACAACTGACGGGCGACGAACGCGCCGTGCTGGAAGCGGCCCGCGACTATTGCCAGGGCAGCCTGGTGCCGCGCGTGCTCGAATCGTTCCGCCATGGCCGCACGGATGCCGCCATCTTCCGCGAAATGGGCGAGCTGGGCTTGCTGGGCACGACCATTCCCGAAGCATACGGCGGCGCCGGCCTGAACTACGTCTGCTACGGCCTGGCCGCGCGCGAAGTCGAGCGCGTCGATTCGGGCTACCGCTCGATGATGAGCGTGCAATCGTCGCTGGTGATGGTGCCGATCAATGCCTTCGGCAACGAAGAAACCAAACAGAAGTACCTGCCGAAACTGGCGACGGGCGAATTCATCGGCTGCTTCGGCCTGACGGAACCGAACCACGGCTCCGATCCTGGCAGCATGGTCACGCGTGCGCGCAAGGTCCCGGGCGGCTATAGCTTGTCCGGCGCCAAGATGTGGATCACCAACAGCCCGATTGCCGACGTGTTCGTCGTCTGGGCCAAGGACGATGAAGGCGCGATCCGCGGCTTCGTGCTGGAAAAAGGCTGGAAAGGCCTGTCGGCGCCCGAGATCCACGGCAAGGTGGGCTTGCGCACCAGCATCACCGGCGAAATCGTCATGGATGAAGTGTTTTGCCCGGAAGAAAATGCCTTCCCCGACGTGCGCGGCCTGAAGGGTCCATTTACCTGCCTGAACAGCGCCCGCTATGGCATCGCCTGGGGCGCGCTGGGCGCGGCCGAAGACTGCTACCTGAAGGCACGCCAGTACACGATGGACCGCCAGCAATTCGGCCGCCCGCTGGCTGCAAACCAGCTGGTGCAAAAGAAACTGGCCGACATGCTGACGGAAATCACCATGGGCTTGCAAGGCTGTTTGCGCCTGGGCCGCATGAAGGATGAGGGTTCGCCGGCCGTGGAAATCACCTCCATCATGAAACGCAACAGCTGCGGCAAGGCGCTGGACATCGCCCGCATGGCGCGCGACATGATGGGCGGCAACGGCATTTCCGACGAGTTCGGCGTCATCCGCCACCTGGTCAACCTGGAAGTGGTCAACACCTATGAAGGCACGCACGATGTGCACGCGCTGATCATCGGCCGCGCCATCACCGGCATCGCCGCCTTCAGCAACTGATGGACGCCCTGGCTTCCACCCTGCGGCCCGCGCCGTTGAGCGGCTTGCGCGTGCTGGACCTGTCGCGCGTGCTGGCCGGCCCGTGGGCCGGGCAAATGCTGGCCGACCTCGGTGCCGACGTCGTCAAGGTCGAGCAGCCGGGCCGCGGCGACGACACGCGCTCCTGGGGTCCGCCGTATCTGAAGGACGAGGACGGCCGCGATACGGCCGAGGCCGCCTATTTCCAGTGCGCCAACCGCAACAAGCGCTCCTTGTGCATCGACCTGGCCGCCCCGGAAGGGCAAGCCCTGGTGCGCCAGCTGGCGCAAGAGGCAGACGTGCTGCTGGAAAATTTCAAGCTCGATGGTTTGAAGCAATATGGCCTGGACTCAGCCAGCTTGCTGGCGCTCAATCCGCGCCTCGTCTACTGCTCCATCACGGGTTTCGGCCAGGATGGGCCGTATGCGGCGCGCGCCGGCTACGACTTCCTGATCCAGGGTATGGGCGGCTTGATGAGCATCACGGGCGTGCCCGATGGCCAGCCTGGCGCCGGGCCGCAAAAAGTGGGCGTGGCGCAGACGGACATCATGACGGGCCTGTACGCCACCATCGCCGTGCAGGCGGCGCTGGCCGAACGGGAACGCTCGGGCCTGGGCCAGCATATCGACCTGGCCCTGCTCGACGTGCAAGTGGCGGCGCTGGGCAACCAGGCGGCGAACTACTTGTGCGGCGGCAAAGTGCCGCAGCGCATGGGCAATGCGCATCCGAACATTGTTCCCTACCAGGACTTTCCCACGGCCGATGGCGACATGATTCTGGCGATCGGCAACGACGGACAGTTTTCGCGTTTTTGCGCCGTCGCCGGCCACCCGGAATGGGCGCAGGATGAACGCTTCGCCACCAACCCGCAGCGCGTGGCGCACCGGGCAGTGTTGATACCGTTGATGCGCCAGACCACGGTCATGCGCACGACGGCAGAGTGGATCAGCGCGTTCGAGGCGCAAGCCGTGCCATGCGGCCCCGTCAACCGCATCGACCAGGTCTTTGCCGATCCGCAAGTGGTGGCGCGTGGCTTGAAAGTGGAGATGCCGCACCCGACGGCGGGCACGGTGGCGCTGGTGGCCAATCCCGTGCGCCTGTCCGGCTCGCCGGTGCAATACCGCTTGCCGCCGCCCTTGCTGGGGCAGCATACGGACGAGGTGTTGCAGCAATGGCTGGGCCTTGATGGCGGCCAGATCGACGGTTTGCGCGAACGCAAGGTCGTCTAAAGAAAAACGCCGGGCAGTGGCAACACTGTCCGGCGTTTTTTTATATCTTCAGCGTTACTTCAGCGTCAATTTCAGCGCCGGCTTTTCGCCATAGTCTTCATAGCGTTCATTGATGCCGGCGATGCAAAACGTGATTTCTTCCAGTAAATCAGGCACTTGCGCCTTCATCGCGTCAGCGTCCTGCACCACGATTTCCAGCACTTCGTTCGGTTTCAAACGGAACTGCGTCATGTTTTCATCGTCGCGCAGGTAGCTGAGGCAATCGACCCAGGCATCCATGCTGTTGCCATAGAACTCGGGGAAACCGAAGGCTTGCACGCATTGCGCGTGAAAACTCGCTGCGTCGGTGATGTCTTTTCCATTCAGGATGGCTGTGGCCATGGTCTTCCTCAGTTCTTCAGCGACAGCACGTCCTGCATGTCGAACAGGCCCGTCGGCTTGTCGGCCAGGAAACGCGCGGCGCGCAGGGCGCCGTGGGCATAGGTGACGCGGCTGCTCGACTTGTGGCTGATCTCGATGCGTTCGCCGATGCCGGCAAACAGCACCGTATGGTCGCCCACGATATCGCCGCCGCGGATGGTGGCAAAGCCGATGGTCGACGGGTCGCGTTCGCCCGTCACGCCTTCGCGGCCGTACACGGCGCATTCCTTCAGGTCGCGGCCCAGGGCGCCGGCCACCACTTCGCCCATTTGCAGGGCCGTGCCCGACGGCGCATCGACCTTGAAGCGGTGGTGCGCTTCAATGATTTCGATGTCGTAGCCTTCGGACAGGCTTTTCGCGGCCAGTTCCAGCAGCTTCATGGTGACATTCACGCCCACGCTCATGTTCGGCGCGAACATGATGGCCGTCTTTTCGGCGGCGGCGGCAATGGCGGCCTTGCCCGCGTCATCGAAACCGGTGGTGCCGATGATCATCTTGATGCCGTGCTCGGCGCAATACGCCAGGTGCTGCAAAGTGCCTTCGGGGCGCGTGAAGTCGATCAGGTAATCGGCGCCGGCCAGGCCGGTGGCCAGGTCGGACGCGATCAGCACGCCGGCAGGCTTGCCCAGGAAGGCCGCGGCATCCTGGCCGACGGACGGCGAACCGGCGCGGTCGAGGGCGCCCGCGAGAACGGCGTCGGGCGCGTTACTGACCGCTTCGATCAGGATATGGCCCATGCGGCCGCTGGCGCCAGCGATGGCAATTTTCAGTTCAGTCATTTTATTCTCTTACAGCAACTTATTTGGTGGGTTCGGCGGCAGGCGCAGGCGCTGGCTCGGCGGCAGGTGCAGGTGCAACGTCAGGCTTGCTCACAGGAATGGCAGGGGCGGCATCGGCCGGTACCGGCACGGCGCTTGGCGCCACGGGCGACGGCACGACGGCAGCAGGCACGTCGGCCTTGGCAACCTTGGCGAAGGGCGACGGACCGGCGATGCGGTCGATGTATTCTTTCTCCGTCGGCAAGTTGCCGCCTTCGAAACGGGACACTTTGCCCTCTTTGTCAAAGAACACGACCACGCGGCTGCTGGTGGTTTCGCCACTGCCCCGGGCCAGGCGGAATGGATAATCCCAGCGGTCGGCATGGAAGATATCGGTCAGCAGCGAGGTACCGAGAACGAAACGCACCTGGTCGCGGGTCATGCCTACTTTCAACTGGGCCAGCATCTCTTCGGAGACAAAGTTGCCTTGCTGAATGTCAGGACGGTAGGGCGAGAAAAACCACATGAATTTTTGCAGCGGCGTAATGGTGGTCGTTTGTGCGCCCTGTTCGGGGACCAGTTCCTTGCCTTCTTTTTGAGCAGCTGCCGGCTTTTCGCCAAGGATGCCACGGCTGGCGCAGCCGGACATGGCCAGCGCGACACACACCATGCCTGCCACGACTGGTGCTCGAAATGAAATACGGTGCCAGAGAGATGGCAATACAGCCGGTGTTACGCGCATAAATGACCTCAATTGGATGAACAAAACGCCAGGAGTGACCGGCCCGCCAAAAAAAAGCATATTTTGGCACTCCCCGACAAAACGCTATATGATAAAGCACCTGACCCACATACGAGCAACAAACATGAGTAACAATCCTAGTGATCTCAAGGCAAGCGGCCTGAAAGCCACCCTGCCACGGCTGAAGATACTCGATATCTTCCAGAGTAGCCCGGTACGCCACCTGACCGCGGAAGACGTCTACAAGATTCTGCTGGCCGACAATATGGATGTCGGCTTGGCAACTGTCTACCGCGTCCTGACGCAATTCGAACAGGCAGGCTTGCTCAACCGCAACCATTTTGAAACCGGCAAGGCGATTTTCGAACTCAACGAAGGCTCCCACCACGACCACCTGGTGTGCCTCGATTGCGGCCGGGTCGAAGAATTCTTCGACGAAGACATCGAAATCCGCCAGCAAAAAGTGGCGGAAGAGCGCGGCTTCAAGATCGCCGAACACGCGCTGGCCATCTACGGCAACTGCACCAAGACAGCTTGCCCGCACAAAACAGCCTGACCCACGCCGGCCGCTCCCGCAAGGGGCCGGCCGGCGCAGCATTGAACCGCATCAATGATGGCTGAGCGCGCTCGACAGTAATTTAGCCGTAATATCAACGATCGGAATCACGCGCTCGTACGCCATGCGCGTCGGTCCGATCACTCCCAACGTTCCCACGATCGTGCCGTTGACTTCATACGGCGCCGTCACCACGCTCATTTCATCCATCGGCACCAGGTTCGATTCGCCGCCGATAAAAATCTGCACGCCCGTCGCCTTGCTCGACACGTCGAGCAACTGCATCAAGCCCGTCTTTTGCTCGAACATGTCGAACATCTGGCGCAGCGAATGCATGTTCGATGACAGATCGCTCACGCTGAGCAAGTTGCGCTCGCCGGAAATCACCATGTCGTCGCTATGGTCGGCCATCGCTTCGCTGCCCGCTTCCACGGCCGCCTGCATCAGACTGCCCATGTCGTCGCGCAACTGGCGCAGCTCGCCCTGCAGGCGCACGCGCACGGCGTCGAAGGACAGGCCGCCATAATTCTGGTTGATATAGTTAGCCGATTGCACCAGTTGCGCCGGCGTATAGTCGGCTTCCGTCAGCAATAAACGGTTCTGCACGTCGCCGCCCGGGGCGACGATGACGAGCAGGATGCGTTTTTCGGACAGGCGCAGGAATTCGATTTGCTGGAACACGGATTCGCGGCGCGGGCTGAGCACGACGCCGGCGAATTGCGACAGCGACGACAGCATCTGCGCCGCGTTGGCGATGGTTTTTTGCGGCTGCGGCGTCTGCAGGCGCATGCGCGATTCCACCATGTGCTCGTCCAGGTGCCGGACGGTCAGCAAGGTATCGACAAAGATGCGGTAGCCGCGCGGCGTGGGGATGCGTCCGGCCGAGGTGTGCGGACTGGACACATAACCGAGCTCTTCCAGGTCGGCCATGATGTTGCGGATCGTGGCCGGCGACAGGTCGAGGCCGGAAATTTTCGACAAGGCGCGCGAACCGACCGGCAGGCCGTCGGCGATATATCGCTCGACCAGGGCTTTCAGCAGTGTTTGGGCACGTGTATCGAGTTGCATGGTGTCTTAGGTAAGCAAATATTCTTTAAACAAGCATATTGTTAAGCAAGCGGCAGCGAAAGCGGCCGAACGTGCATCAACAGCGCCTATTATGCACGTTCGCCCGGCCGGCGGCGATCAATCTTCCAGTTGCCCCTGCAGCCACAGCAGCAATTCATCAAAGTTGGCGCAGATGGCGTCGGGCCGCACGCCAGCGGCCAGGTGGGCGTCGCTGCCCTTGCGGTTCATCCACACGGCACGCATGCCCGCCCCTTGCGCTCCCGTCACATCGAAATACAGATCGTCGCCCACATACACGGCCTCATGGGGCGCCACGCCCAGCGCGGCGCAAGCGGCCAGGAAGATGCTGGCGTCGGGCTTGGCCACGCCGAAATCGCTGGCGGCAATCGACACCTTAAAATGCTGCGCCAGGCCGATAATTTCAAGGTCCGCATTGCCATTCGAGATCGAGCCGAGCAGCATGCGCTGGCCCATCCAGGCCAGGCCTGGCAAGACATCGTCATACGGCTGGACGCGATGGCGCGCGGCCAGGAACTGCGCGATGGCGCCGTCGACCAGGGCGGCATCCTCGCCAGCGGCCTCGAAGGCGGCCAGCAGGCCCGCGCGGCGCAACTCGATCAGATTGCCATGGAAATGCGGTTGTTCGTTCAGCATGGCCAGGCGGTGCTGGCGCAGCAGCTCGATGGAAAACTGCTGCGCCACCTTGGGCGCATGCGTGGCCAGCCAGTCGTGCAGCAGGGTTTCGGCGGCGGCAATCACGGGCGCGATGGGCCACAAGGTATCGTCGAGGTCGAACAGGATAGCCTTGGGCGGCACGGCAGGTTTTACAGGAGCAAGGGACATGGGACTCACGGTGGATGCCGCGCCACAGTGCGCAGCCTGCATCTATTGTCGCATTGATCGCCGCCGCCAGCATGGCTGCGCCCCCGTGAAATGGGGCCGGGCCAGCGCTTCCCGGCGAAAAATTGTTACAGGGTGATACAAGGCAAGATCATCGAGCTTGCCAGATAGACTAAAATAGGCGCCATTCCAATGCGGCGCCAGCGTCCGCGTTGCGCTACCCAACCTAATTCGTTTTGGAGAATGTATGAAAAATTTGTACCTGCGCTCGATGCTGGCGGCGGCTTGCGCCGTCACACTGGCGGCCTGCGGCGGCAGCGGCGGCAACCTGTATCTGAGCGGCCAAGTCTCCAATCTGGCAAAAAATGGCCTGATTCTGCTGAATAATGGCGAAAGCTTGCCGGTTTCCGCGGGCCAGACTTCCTTTGTTTTCACCAAGCTGGTCAGCACCGATGACCGCTACGATATCACCATCGCGCAACAGCCAAATGGCGCCGTCTGCACGATTACCAATGGCGCCGGCAAGGCATCGAGCTATACCGTGACCACGGCCTTCGTGAGCTGCGTGACCAATTCCTATCCGCTGAGCGGCGCCATCACGGGCTTGACCGCCGACGGCTTGACCCTGGCCATCGGCAATACCACCACCAGCCCGCTGAAAGGCAGCACCAGCTATACGTTCCCGAACGTCAATGACGGCATCGCTTACAACATTTCCATAGCGACGTATCCAACGGGCCAGACATGCAAGTTCGTGGGCTCTGCCAGCGCCAACGGCCGCGATGTCGTCGGCACCATGGGTTCAGCCGCCACGACCGGCGCCGCACTGAACTGCACGGCGCTGTAAGCCACGCGATTCGTCACCACTATATTGGATTGGAGAAATACATGAAGTTATCCTGCCTGCGCCCTCTCGCCGCGCTGCTGTTGACCCTGGGACTGGCTGCTTGCGGCGGCAAGGCCTCGTATGATGTCAGCGGCACCATCACCAACTTGAACACCAACGGCCTGGTCCTGGCCAACGGCGGCGTCAATCTCCCGATCAACGCGGGCCAGACCTCGTTTACCTTTGCCAAGCGCATCGACTATGGCACCGACTACAACATCACCGTGCAGACCCAGCCCGCGCACATGAATTGCACCGTCAGTGGCGGAACCGGTTCGGCCGGTCACTACCTGAGCATCCAGGCAGCGGTCATGTGCACGCAAAATACCTACACGGTAGGCGGTACGGTGACTGGCCTGACGGCCGACGGCCTGATCTTAATCTACGGCAATGCGCAAACCGCGGTGGCCAAGGACAGCACGACTTTCACTATGGGAATGCGTGTTCCCGATGGCGATACGTATGGCATCAGCGTCTTTACCCAGCCGACCGGATTGAAATGCGAAGTGTTAGGAGACACCGGCGTCGGCGTCATGGGCGAAGCGAACGTGACGACTGTAAAGATCGCCTGCAATCCGGGCTAACGCTGCGGCGCTGGCAGCCGCCGCGCGGCTGCCAGGAAGAGATATCATGGAAATCTATAGTTGATATTCCAAAGATAAATTGGAGTTATATGTGGCAATGCAGCATAATGCATCTGTCTCCTCCAACTCTTCCAAGAATTGGATTTAGCCCGCTTTCACCAGCGGGCTTTTTTTTGCCCAAAAATTCCTCAGGCGGCTTGATTCAAGCCCGGCTGCAGCATCTGCACGATGCTGGAGAAATCCTGCTGCGCATAACCGGCTTGCGCATGCATCTGGTACAACTGGCGCACCAGGCCGCCCAAGGGCGTGGGCGCGTTCGCAGACAGGGCCGACTGCTGCGCCAGGCCCAGGTCCTTCAGCATCAGCGCCGTACCGAAGCCGCCCGTGTAATTGCGCGACGCGGGCGTGCCATCCATGACGCCGGGCCACGGGTTATACACTTCCAGGGTCCAGTTGCGTCCCGAACTCTTGGCCATGATGTCGGACAACACTTTCGGATCGAGTCCATGCGCCACGCCCAGGTTCAGCGCCTCGGCCGTCCCCGCCATCAGAATGCCCAGCAGCATGTTGTTGCAAATCTTCGCTACCTGGCCCGCGCCCGCCTCGCCCGCATGGAAGATGTTCTTGCCCATCTTTTCCAGCAAGGGCCGGGCCTGCTGCAAAGCCGCTTCGCTGCCGCCGACGATGAAGGTCAGGGTGCCGGCCGCCGCGCCCGCCGTGCCGCCCGAGACGGGCGCATCGATCATGGCAAAGCCCCGCTCGCTGGCCGCCTGCGCCACCTGGCGCGCCACGTCGGCGGCGATGGTGCTGCAATCGATGAACAGGGCGCCGGGCTTGGCCGAGTCGAGCACGCCGCCGGCCGCCAGGTACAGTTCCTGCACGTGCTTGTTGGCCGGCAGCATGGTGATGACGGCGTCGGCCGTCTGCACGGCCGCGCTGGCGGACACAGCCGCCGTGGCGCCCGCCTCGACCAGCGATGCCACCGCCGCTGGCGCCAGGTCGAACACGGACACGTGGAAGCCGGCGGCGACCAGGTTGCGGGCCATCGGCGCGCCCATGTTGCCCAGGCCGATGAAAGCGATATGTTGCATAGTAAAAATCTCCTGTGGTTCTTTTAATGCAGGTCGCGCAAAGGATGGTTATCCCACGGCGCTGCAAAGTATTCATCGAGATACGCCGCGCTGACGTCGGCCAGGCTGGCCGGTTGCCACTGCGGCGCGTTGTCCTTGTCGATCAGCAAGGCACGCACGCCTTCGCTGAAGTCTGCATGGGCGCAGCATTGCACGGCCACGATCAGTTCCAGCTGGAACACTTGCGCCAGACTCATGTGGCGCGTGCGCTCGCGCATGGCCCACACCAGGGCGGCCGAGCTGGGTGCGCCCTTGTCGAGCGAGTGGGCGGCCTTTTGCAGCCAGGCCGAGTCGCCGGCATAGGCGGCAATGGCGGCCACCACTTCGGGCAGAGTGGGCGCTTGCGTCAGCGCGGCGATGGCGTCGAAGTTGGCGCGCACTTCGGAGACGGGCAGCATGGACGCCGGGGCCGAGAAACCGCGCAGCAAGCGGCTCAGCTGCTGGTGGTTCGCTTGCGGATTGGCTTGCCATTGCGCCAGCGCCAGCGCGTCGAGCACCATGGCGCGCTCTTCCTGGCGCAGGAAATAGTCGCCCAGGCCCGCGAACAGGGCGTCGGCCGCGTTCAGCGGCGCCCCCGTCAAGCCCAGGAACAGGCCGCTGCGTCCCGGCATGCGGCCCAGGAACCAGCTGCCGCCCACGTCGGGGAACAGGCCGATCGTGATTTCCGGCATGGCAATGCGCGTGCTTTCCGTCACCACGCGGTGGCTGGCGCCCGCCATCAGGCCCAGGCCGCCCCCCATGACGATGCCGCCGCCCCACACCAGCAGCGGTTTCGCATACGTATGGATGCGGTGGTCGAGCCGGTATTCCTCGGCAAAGAAGGCCAGCGCCTGCGGGTTCGGCACGACACCCGGTTGCTCGGCCACGGCCGAACGCAGGCTGCGCACGTCGCCGCCCGCGCAAAAAGCCTTGTCGGTCGACGATTGCAGCACCACGCAGGCAATCTGCGCATCACCGGCCCAGCGCACGAGGGCGCCGTCGATGGCGCGTATCATGTCCAGGGTCAGCGCGTGCAAGGACTTTGGCGCATCGAGCGTGATGACGCCCAGCTTCATGCCGCCGGGACAGTCGCGCTCCTCGATTTTCACGGTTTCAAGCAAAGTCTCAACCATTCTTCCACTCCGCCGGACGTTTTTCCAGGAAGGCCTGCACGCCCTCTTTCTGGTCTTGCGTATCGAACAAGCCGAGGAACAGGGTGCGCTCGTCGGGCAGGGAATCGACCAGCGGATGGCTGCGCGCGCCCTGGATCAGGGTCTTGCATGCCGTCACGCTGCTGGGGCTCTGGCGCGCCACTTTGGCAGCCAGTGCCAGCGCCGTGGCGGCAGCCTTGCCGGTTGGCACAACTTCCTCGACGAGGCCGATGGCCAGGGCCTTGTCCGCATCGACTCTCTCGCCACATAAAATCATGCGCTTGGCCCAGCCTTCGCCCACCAGCCACGGCAAGTGCTGCGTGCCGCCCGCGCACGGCAGCAGGCCGACCGAGGCTTCCGGCAAGGCCATCTGTGCATGCTCCTCGGCGATGCGGATGTCGCAGGCGAGCGCGCATTCGAGCCCGCCGCCCATGGCATAGCCATTGATGGCGGCGATGCTGACGCCGCGAAACGCGGACAGCGCCTCGAACGCCTCGCCAAACGCGGCGGCCATGGCGAACGCCGTGTCTTTGTTTCCGTCAGCAAACACCTTCAGATCGGCGCCGGCCGAGAAGAACTTCGCGCCGCCGCCCGTGATCACGAGCGCGTACACGTCGGCGTCCGCATTCAGGTCGGCCACCAGCTCCTTCAGGGCGTGCAGGCTGGCCAGGGTCCACGTATGGGCAGGCGGGTTGTCGAGGGTCACCAGGGCCGTGTGGCCACGGCGTTCCAGCAGCAGGTTGGTATACACTTTAGTCATCGTAAGGTCTCCGTGGCGCCGTCTTTCAGAATCGCTCGCGCGACGATCAGGCGCATGATTTCATTTGTCCCTTCCAGGATCTGGTGTACCCGCGTGTCGCGCACGTGGCGCTCGAGCGGGTATTCGCGGATGTAGCCGTAGCCGCCGTGCAACTGCAGCGCATCGTTGGCCACATTGAAACCCACATCCGTGGCGAAACGCTTTGCCATGGCGCAATATGCCGTCGCGTCCGGACTTTCCTGGTCCAGTTTCCAGGCAGCCAGGCGCACCATCTGGCGCGCCGCCACCAGCTCCGTCAGCATGTCGGCCAGCTTGAACTGCAAGGCCTGGAACTGGGCCAGCTCCCGGCCGAACTGCGTGCGCTCCTTCATGTACGCTTGCGCGCGCGTGAGGGCCGCCTGCGCCGTGCCCACCGAGCACACGGCGATATTGATGCGCCCGCCGTCGATGCCCTTCATGGCGATGGCAAAGCCTTCGCCTTCCGCGCCCAGCAAGTTACCGACAGGCACTTTCACCTGGTCAAAGCTGATGATGCGCGTGGGCTGGCTGTTCCAGCCCATCTTTTCTTCTTTCTTGCCATACACGATGCCGGGCAAATTCGCCGGCACGGCAAAGGCGGAAATACCGGCCGCGCCCTCGCCGCCCGTGCGCGCCATGACGATCAGCATATCCGTCTGGCCCGCGCCCGAGATAAACGCTTTCGTACCGTCCAACACGTAGAAATCACCGTCCTTGACGGCTTTCGTGCGCAACGATGCCGCATCCGAACCGGACTGCGGTTCCGTCAGGCAATAGCTGGCCAGCTTCTGGCCGGCGGCCAGGGCCGGCACCCACTCGTCGCACAGCGCTTCCTGCCCCCAGCGCGACAGCATCCAGGTGGCCATGTTGTGAATCGTGATATAGGCCGTGGTCGAGGTGCAGCCGCCGGCCAGTTCCTCGAAGACGATGGCCGCATCCTGACGGCTCAAGCCCAGGCCGCCCCAGCGCTGCGGCGTGTACAGGCCGCAAAAGCCCATCTCGCCCGCCTTGGCGATGGTTTCCACGGGGAAGATCGATTCCGCATCCCAGTGGGCCGCGTGCGGCGCCAGTTCGCCTTCGGCAAACGCGCGCGCCGCCTGCTGGAACTCGCGCTGTTCGTCGCTCAATTCAAAGTCCATGGCGGCTCCTTACTTGAGGCTGATGGTGGTGTTGACCTTGCCCACCGAGGCCGCATCCGTGAACCAGCGCTGGGTGATCGTCTGCGTCTGCGTGTAGAACAGCACGACCTGCTTGCCGAACGGGCCCAGGTCGCCTAGCTTGGAGCCGCGCGAACCCGTAAAGCTGAACAGGGGCACGGGCACGGGAATGGGGACGTTGATGCCCACCTGGCCCACGTCGATTTCTTCCTGGAAGTAGCGCGCGGCGGCACCGCTTTGCGTGAACAGGGCCGTGCCATTGCCGTTCGGATTCGCGTTTACCAGCGCAATCGCTTCATCGAGCGTGTCGACTTCGACGACGATCAGGACGGGGCCAAAAATTTCCTGGTCATACACGACCATGCCGGGTTTCACGCCGGACAGGATCGTCGGCCCGACGAAGTTGCCGTTCGGATAGCCATCAACCTTCACGTCGCGGCCATCGAGGGTCAGCACGGCGCCCTGCTCGATGCCCTTGGCAACCAGGCTGTGCACGCGCTCTTTTGCCGCGCACGAGATGACAGGGCCCAGGTCCGGGTTGTCCTTGCCGGCGCCCACCGTCAGGGTTTGCGCCTTGGCGGACAATTCCGGCAGCCATTCGCGCGCTTCGCCCACCAGCACGGCGACGGAAGCGGCCATGCAACGCTGGCCGGCCGCGCCGAAACCGGCGCCCAGCAGCTGGTTCAGGGTCTGTTCTTTATTTGCGTCCGGCAAAACGACGGCGTGGTTCTTGGCGCCCATCATGCATTGCGCGCGCTTGCCGTTCAGGCTGGCGCGCTGGTACACATGCGTGCCCACCTTGCTCGAGCCGACGAAGGAAATCGCCTTGATGTCCGGATGGTCGCACAGGGCGTTGACGACGTCCTCGCCGCCGTGAATGACGTTCAGCACGCCGGC
The DNA here is from genome assembly GCF_051380695.1 of Janthinobacterium goodfellowi. NCBI lineage: Bacteria > Pseudomonadati > Pseudomonadota > Betaproteobacteria > Burkholderiales > Oxalobacteraceae > Janthinobacterium > Janthinobacterium goodfellowi. The sequence goes on from NZ_JBNYXN010000006.1 coordinate 301,204, forward strand.
CGGAATGCCCGCCTGCAAGGCCAGGCGCACGAGTTTTTCCGTCACCAGCGGGTCTTGCTCCGATGGTTTCAGCACGAAGGTATTGCCGCAGGCAATCGCCATCGGGAACATCCACAGAGGGATCATGGCGGGAAAGTTGAACGGGGTGATGCCGGCGCACACGCCCAGCGGCTGCATCACGCTGTAGGTATCGACGCCGCCGGCCACGTTTTGCGCATATTCGCCCATTTGCAGGGTGCCGATATTGGCCGCATGCTCGACCACTTCCAGGCCGCGGAACACGTCGCCTTCCGCGTCGAGCAGGGTCTTGCCCTGTTCCATCGTCAAGGTGGCGGCCAGGTCGGCCATGTTTTCGCGGATCAGCTGCTGCAGCTTGAGGAAAATGCGGGCACGGGCGCCGATCGGCGTCTTGCGCCAGGTTTTGAAGGCGCGCTGGGCCGAGGCGATGGCCGCGTTGACCTCATCGGGCGTGGCGAACGGTACCTTGGCCAGGACTTCCTGCGTGGCGGGGTTGACGACGTCGCGCCAGACGGTGGTGCGGGATTCAACCCATTCGCCGTTGATCAACAGTGAAACGGTCGGAATTGCAGTTTGCGTGGTCACTCGGTGTCTCCTCGTTGGGGTATAGGTCTGTTTGCATTATTCGCACAATCCAGCCTGCAAACAAGGCGTGAAAATGCGAGATAATGCAAAGACGAATCTGTTAATCTGCAAAGATTGTAAATTTGCAGACTCCACAAACCGGGGAAGAGGAAACGCGATGGCAAAGGTTTTCATGGGCGTGCGCCTGCAGCGGCTGCGCGAGGAACGGCGCATGACGCAGGTGGCGCTGGCCAAGGCCCTGGGCATCTCGCCCAGCTATCTGAACCAGATGGAGCGCAACCAGCGCCCGCTGACGGTGCCGATCCTGCTGCGCATCGGCAGTGTTCTCGGTGTCGATCCGCAAATCTTTTCCGAACACGACAGCGCCAGCCTGGTGGCCGACGTGCGCGACGTGTTCGGCGAATTGCCCGACGCGCCGCCCACCTCGATGGCGGAATTGAAAATGCTGGTGGAAAACATGCCGGAACTGGCACGCTCGATTTTGCTCTTGCAGCGGCGCTACCGCGTGATGGCGGAACGGGCCGATACCTTGGCCGCACGGCTCGACGACGGCAGCCGCGGCGCCAGCTCGGCGGCGCCCTCCACGGACGAGGAAGTGCGCGAATACCTGAACCGGCGGCAAAACTATATCGATGAGCTGGACCGGGCGGCCGAACGGGTGGCGGGCGAACTCGATCCGGCCCTGCGCACGCTCGACGCGCTGCAAAGCCGGCTGCTGGAGCGCCACGGCATCCAGGTGCGGCTGTCCGATGGCGACGCGGGCATGGTGCGCAAGCACCGCTTTGATGCACAACAACACATCCTGTTTCTGCCCGACACCCTGACGGGCGGCCAGCGCGCCTTCCAGATGGCGGCGCAAATCAGCCTGCTCGAGCACAGCGACCTGATCGATGCCCTGGTGCTGGCGGCGGGATTGTCCGGCGCGGCCGCGCAAACGGGCGCGCGCCTGGCCTTCTCCAATTATTTCGCGGGCGCCCTCTTGATGCCCTACCAGCGTTTTTTACAGGCGGCGGAAACGCGCGCCTACGATATCGAGCGCCTGGCGCACCAGTTCGGCGTGGGCTTCGAAGCCGTATGCCACCGTTTGAGCACCATGCAGCGCCCCGATGCGGCGGGGCTGCCCTTCTTTTTCGTGCGCGTCGACCGCGCGGGCAATGTCTCGAAGCGCCAGTCGGCCACGGATTTTCACTTTTCACGGGTGGGCGGCACCTGCCCCCTGTGGATCGTGTACGACGCCTTCAGCCATCCGGGCCAGGTGCTCACGCAAGTGGCCAGCATGCCCGACGGCTGCACCTATCTGTGGATCGCGCGCCAGGTGAGCACGGCGTCGCCCGGCTTCCGCGCGCCGGGCAAGACGTTTGCCGTGGCGCTGGGCTGCGACATCTCGCAGGCGCACCGCTTGATCTATTCGAAGGGACTCGATCTGCACGACCCTTCCAGCGCCACGCCCATCGGCACGGGCTGCAAGGTGTGCGAGCGCCAAAGCTGCCCGCAGCGGGCGTTTCCGTCGCTGCTGGCCCCACCACCGGCATCGGCCTGATTTACTCGACGACTCTTGCCCGCAGCGCGTCGAATGCGCGCGTAAATTCCGCGCGCCAGTCGCGCCGCGTGGACTCGTCTATCCAGGCCGCGTCGAGGCCATTCAACATGAAGCCGCGCATGTCGTCGAGGCCGAAGCCGAATTCGCGCATCATCATCCAGGCGCCTGTCGGCGTCACGTGGTGCAGGGTCGGATCGTCCGTATTCGGATGCAGTTTCAGGCCCAGCTTGGCCATGGCGCGGATCGGGTGATCGAGCGCCCAGCGTTCGGGCGCCAGGGTGCGCAGGTAATACGAATTGGTGGGCACGACGGTGAACACCAGGCCCCGCTCCACGCAGCGCTGCGCCAGCTCCGGGTTGTCGACGATCGTGTAACCATGGTCGACCCGGTCCACCTGCAATTCGTCTATCGCCGTCGCCACGTTCATCCACGGCATGCCGAATTCGCCCGCGTGGGCCGTGCACTTGAAACCGGCCTCGCGCGCGGCGCGGTAGGCTTCGATGAACAGTTCGGGCGGACGGTCGTTTTCGCGGTAGTCGATGCCGATGCCGATCACTTCCGGCGCGCGGTAGGCCTTCATCCATTCCACCATCTGCACGGCTTCGGCGGGAGCCGCTTCACGGTCGATGCTGGGGATCAAGCGGCCAATCACGCCGAAATCGCGCTGCGCGTCGCGGATGGCGGCCACGATGGCGTCTTGCGCCGACTCGTAGCGGATGCCCGAGACGCGCACGGTGCCGGTCGGATTCCAGAAGAACTCCGCGTAGCGCACGCCATGGCCATGCACGTCTTCCAGGTATTCGTAGGCGAGGCAATACAGGTCCGTCGGCGAGACGATCAGGTGCGCGTCGAGCGCGCGCAACACGCGCAGCACGCCGACGGGCTTGTCGCCGCGCGTGTAAAACGCGTCGATTTCCTCGGGGGTGACGACATTGCCCGTCTTGGCGGCCAGCGCGCGAAAAGTGGCCTGGCGCACCGTGCCGAACAGGTGGCAATGCAGCTCCACTTTCGGCATGGCGCGTAAAAACTGTTCGATGCTCAGGGAGGAATTAGACATGAAGCTCGTTTCGTAGTGAAGTGGGTCAGACGAGAATGGCGGCCAGGCGGCGCATCAGGCGCTCGATGGCGGCCGGGCCATCGGCCAGCATCGCCACCTGCGTGTTGATGGCGGCGCGGCGCGGCACGCGGAATTCGCACACCGTCATGCCGCGCGTCAGTTCGCCCGTCAATTCGATGGCCACGTGAGCCGGCTGGAACTGGAACAGCTGCGGCGCTTCCAGGTACAGGGCCACCACGGGATCGTACATGGGCATGGGCACGGAACCGTCGCTGCTCCGGATGCGCACATACGCTTCCAGGTAGCCGGCCAGACGCTGCGCGCGCGGCGTGCCGATGGCGCGCAGGCGTTCCACTTCCGCATTCGTCACCAGGAGCTGGCGGCACAGGTTCAAGCCGAACATGCGCAGCGGGATGCCGGCCTTGAACACTTGGGCGGCCGCTTCCGGGTCCGCATAGATATTGAATTCGGCCGCCGCCGTATGGTTGCCCTGGTCGGTCGAGCCGCCCATGAGGATGATCTCGACGATTTTCTCGGCGATATCGGGCGCGCGCGTCAAGGCCGTGGCCAGGTTCGTCATCGGCGCGATCGCCATGATGGTGATCTGGCCAGGATGCTTGCGCACGGCGGCGATCAGCGCGTCGACGGCATGGCCCGCCGCATCGCTGGCGGCGCCGGGCGGCAGGATGTCGCCCGTGGTCGGCATGCCGCTGTCGCCGAGGATGCGCTGCGCCGTTTCGATGACGCCGGCCAGCGGTTCTTCGCAGCCGCGGTAGATCGGCACCGTCAAGCCGTCATGGGCCTTGATGCGCAAGGCATTGTCGTAGGTGATGTCGACGGGCGCATTGCCGGCCACCACGCTCACACCCAGCCACTCGATATCGGGATTGCTGCCCAGCAGCAACATCGTCAGCCAGTCGTCGAAACCGGGGTCGGTGTCGAGCCATATCTTTTTCAAGGCTTGGGTCATGATGGTCTCAGGTTAAAAAATCAGGCAGCCAGCCACAGGGCGCTGTCGGACGGCAGCACGAACGAGACGGCCGTGCCTTCGCGCCAGGCGGCGCCGCCGGCCGCGCAAATGCCCTTGACCTGGCCCAGCGGCGTTTGCAGCAGGTATTCGACGGTGTCGCCCAGGAAGCCGCGTGCCAGCACGGTGCCAGGGTAGTTACCTGCCGTGTCGTCGGCGGCACAGACGCGCACCTTGTCCGGACGCCAGCCCAGCACCGTGGTGCCGGCAGCGACGGGAGACGTGTACGGCAGGCTGGCGCCGGCGTGGTGCAGCGCGCCGTCGCGGTAGTCGAACAGGTTTTCGAAGCCCATGAAGTTGGCGACGAAGCGCGTCGACGGCGTATTGAAGACGGCTTCCGGCGCGGCCAGCTGCTCGATGCGCCCGCCATTCATGACGACGATGCGGTCGGACAGGGCCAGCGCTTCTTCCTGGTCATGCGTCACGTACAGCATGGTGATGCCCAGTTCGCGCTGGATGCGGCGCAGCTCGGCGCGCATCTGCACGCGCAGCTTGGCGTCCAGGTTCGACAACGGCTCGTCCAGCAGCAGCAGGGCCGGTTCGACGACGATGGCGCGCGCCAGCGCCACGCGCTGCTGCTGGCCGCCGGACATCTGCGCCGGCAGGCGCGTCTCGAACCCCGTCAGGCCCACGGCGGCGATCACGGCTTCCACTTTCGTTTTCAGCAGGGCCGGCGCCACCTTGCGCAGGCGCAGGCCGAAGGCGATGTTGTCGTACACGTTCAGGTGCGGGAACAGCGCGTACGACTGGAAGACCATGCCGATATTGCGCTTGTTCGGCGCCAGCTTGCCGATTTCGCGGCCGTCGAGCACGATGCGGCCCGACTGCAGCGGCATCAGGCCGGCGATGGCGCGCATGGTGGTGGTCTTGCCGCAGCCGCTGGGGCCCAGCAGGGAAATCAGCTCGCCCTGCTCGACGTGCAAGTCCAGGTCTTTCACGGACGTCGTGTTCTTGGCGTAGCCGAGGTTCAGCTTGTGCAGTTCCAGATAACTCATCGTGTGTTGCCTCTTACATGTATTTAGAAATGCCCAGCACCTTCTCGGTCACCATCACGAAGGCCATGGTGAACAAGACCAGCAAGGTCGACAGGGCAGCGATCGACGGATCGAAACTGTTTTCCATATGGCCCAGCATCTCGATCGGCAAGGTGCTGATGCCGGGGCCCGTCAGGAACAGCGAGACGGGCACCTGATTGAACGAGGTGACGAAGGCGAGGAAGAAGGCGGCGATCACGGCGTTGCGGATATTCGGCAGCACGATCATGAAGAACGCGCGCAGGCGCGACGCGCCCAGGGTGATGGCGGCATCCTCGATATCCACGCGCAGGTTGACCAGGCTGGCGTACACGACGCGCACCGAGTACGGAATCAACAACGCGATATGGCCGATCAGCAGGCCCACGTACACGGGCGCATTGATCGTCAGCACCAGGTGGTGCAGCAAGCCCAAACCGACCAGGATGGCGGGAATGATCAGCGGCGACGTCAGGATCTGGCGGATGGCGCCGATGCCGGGCGGGGGCATGCGCGAAAACGCATACGCGACGGGTATGCCCAGCAACAGGGCGATGACGGTGGCGATCAGGCCGATTTCCAGGCTGGTCTGGAAGGCGCGGCGGAACTCGGGCGCAGCCCACACTTCGAGGATCCAGCGCAGCGAATACGACTCGGGCGGGAAGGCCAAGGTTTCGCCACCGGAAAAGCCGGCCAGCACGACGATGGCGAAGGGCCCCAGCAGGAACAAAAACACCAGCCATAAAACGGCACGTGAAAACAAGCTTTCTTTCATACGGAACTCCGGCTCGAGGAAATACGTTTAAGGCCGGCATTCACCAGCAGGGTCATGCAGACGAGGATGACGGCGATGACGTTGGCCGCGCCGAAATCGCTCTCCACGCTGACCTTCTGGTACAGCAGCGTTTCCAGCATCAGCACCTTGGTGCCACCCAGGAGGGCCGGCGTCACGTAGGCCGTCACGCAGCCCGTAAATACCAGGGTGCCGCCGACGACCAGGCCTTCCTGCGTCAGCGGCAGGGTGACCTTGCAAAACACTTGCCATGGATTGGCGCCGAGGGTGGCGGCGGCCGGTTCCACGTCGCGCGGCAGGTTTTCCAGCGCGCCCGCCAGCGACATCAGCATCAAGGGCAGCAGCAGTTGCAGCAGGCCGACAAACACGGCGAACTCGCTGAACAGCAGGCGCAGCGGCTCGTCCGTGAAACCCATGTTGACGAGCGCCGCGTTGAGGGCGCCGTTACGGCCCAGCAGCACGATCCACGCATAGGTACGCGCGATCGGCGAGACCATCAGCGGCAGGATCATCATGCCGACCACCAGCCCGCGCCACTTGGGCGACACGCGCGCCACGGCTTGCGCGGCCGGATAGCCGAGGATGATGGACGCCAGGGTCACCAGCGCGGCGATGCGCAAGGTGCGCCAGAAGATGGTGCGGTTGAATTCCTGCGAAAAGAATGCGACGAAGCGCTCAACACCCCACTGCATACCGTCGCCGACGCGGAAGGCGTCGACCAGCAAGGCCAGCACGGGCAGCAGGAAGCAGACGACGATAAAGATCAGCGCGGGCAGGACCAGCAGCAGTCCCAGGCGCTTTTTTGGATCAGCAAACATGGTGTTTTCTCCTCGTCACCACTATTTGCTCATGGCCTTGTTCCACTGCGTCATCCAGTTGCTGCGCTGTTTGATGATGGTTTCCGGCTTGACGAATTTCAGCGAACTGATCTGGTCGGCGCCATAGGTATTGAATTGCGCGGCGGCCACGGACAGGCGCACATCCTTGTTGACGGGCGAGTCGACCAGATTGGTCGCCAGCTGCGTCTGCACTTCCTTGGACAGCCAGAAATCCATCAGCTGGTAGGCCAGGTCCGCATTCTTCGAACCGGCGACGATGCCCATCACGTTCATGCCGGCCGCCTGGCCTTCGGCCGGGATGCTCCATTTCAGGGGCAGCCCCGTCTTGAGCATTTGCGACCAGGTAAAGCGCGCCACGGGCGCGGCCCAGATTTCATCCTGCGCGAACAATGCCGCCAGCTGCGCGCTGTTCTTCGAGAACGTGACGACGTTGCCCTTCATGCCGACGATCTTCGCAAAGCCCGTGGCGTAGTCGTCCGTCTTGCCGCCCCAGGCCGCGTCGGCCATGCGCAGCATCAAGGGGCCCTGCGTGGTGCTCACGTCGGGGAAGGCCACGCGGCCCTTCAGTTCGGGGCGCCACAGGTCCTTCCAGGACGTCAGCGGGGCAACCTTGTCGCTGCGGTACACCAGGCCCACCGAGTACAGCGTGTAACCGACGGCGAAGTTGCCGCCGATAGGGTTTTTCGCCACGTCGTACAGGGCCTTGTAATTGCTCAGCTTGGAGTAATCCATGGGCTGGATCACGCCCTTTTGCGCCGCTTCCAGCATGCCGGAATCGGACAGCAGCACCAGGTCGATGACCGGGTTCTTGGCATGTACCACCAGCTTGGCGATGCGGTCCGCGTTATTCCCCGTTTCCACCTTGATGTCGCAACCGCATTTGGCCTTGAACGGCTCGTACACATACTTCATGAACAAGGGCTGGGCAATCGGATAGGCCGAAATGACCAGCTCGCGTTTTTCCGCGTGGGCGGCGTTGGCCAGCAAGCCTAGGCTCAACGCCAACATGAGGTGCTTTTTCAAGATGCTTCCTTTCAGGGGGCGGCGCTGCGGGACAGCGCCTGTAAAGATGAATCAGACTCAGAAATAATGTCGCATGCCGACGATCAGGACACTTTGCGTCTTGCCGGCAGAGGCACCGAAACCGAACACGCGGGCGAACGTCGCATCGCCGGCCGCTTTCTGGTAGCTCCAGGTGACGGCGACATCGGTGCGCTTGGACAGGAAGTAATCGGCCTGGAAGTTGACCTGATGCCATTTCGGCGTCTTGTTGATCACATCATATTTACCGGTGGTATAGAAATACGATGCGCCCAGGTTCAGCGCTTCCGTCAGCTTGTGGTTCACGTTCAGATCCACGTTTTGCAAGGTCAGATTGCTTTGATCCAGGTAGTGGTAGCGCACGTTGGTGTACAGCGCGCCAAACTTGGTCCTGCCCACATTATAAAAGCCTCCCGTGCCGACGATGGCCTGGCTATCCACGCCGGCGCCCTTGACGGCGCTCTTGTTGAAGATCAACAGGGAACTGCCATAGTCATTGCCGATGGCGCCATTCGGCGCGTCCGGGCTGTTCGGGTGATCCATCTTGGTGTAGGCGACGGCCCAGCTGAAGGCATCGACCTTGTAGCCGGCGCCCATGCTGTAGACGCGGTTGCGGTTGGAATCCGCCGGATTTTCGCTGAAGCCATACAAACCCGTAAACGACAGGTTGCTGATGTTCGGGCTGACATACTTGACGGCATTTTGCACACGCAGGTTGTTGTAGCCATTGTCGTTGTCGCCAATGTGCACGCCGTTACTGGCGATCACTACCGGGCCCAGCAGGTCCTTGACGGCTTCGTACTGACGGCCCAGGGTCAGGGTGCCCTTGTCGTTGCTGGACAAGCCCACATACGACTGGCGGCCGAACAGGCGGCCGCTTTGCGACGCCGTGCCCGTCATCACATTAAAACCGTTTTCCAGCACGAAGACGGCCTTGGTGCCATCGCCCAGGTCTTCCTGGCCGCGGAAACCGATGCGGGGATTCTGGTTCGTGCCGCTCAGCGCATGCGTGCGGCTGCCGTTACCCTCATCCGAGACATAGCCGATACCGGCCGACAGCAAGCCGTACACTTGCACGCTGCTTTGCGCCTGCGCCGCGCCCTGCGCCGCCAGCAAGCCACCCACTACCATCGTTCCCGTCATCCATTTGTTCATCGCCGCCACCCTAAAAAGAATAAACCCTGAGTTTTTTTGGAATTATTTTATTGATGCATCCCTTGCATGGCGCGCCGCCGTACGTCCCGGCACCGCATTCCAGGCTCTTTCCCTGAAGATTGTTGCTTTCAAGGCAAGTAAGGACCAGTCCAGAATATGGTAAATTGCGGGATAAGAAAATTTGTTTATTTTTATAAATCCATTATTTTTTCTAATAAGCAAACTCATGCATGAACTGAGCAAGAAGATTTCCTTACGACATTTGCAAGCGTTTGCCACCCTAGCCCGGGTAAACAGCTTCAGCAAGGCTGCACAGGAATTGTGCGTGACCCAGCCGGCCCTCAGCGCGTCGATCAAGCTGCTGGAAAATCAGCTGGGAAAAAAGTTGTTTAACCGCACAACCCACCAGCTGGAACTGACGCGCGAAGGCAAGCTGGCGCTCGATTACGCCACGCATTTATTGAATACGGCGAGCAACACTTTTGCCGATATCCAGCGCGCCATCGGCAGCGGCCGGCACCGTATCCGCATCGGCGCCATCCCCTCTGCCATGGCGATGACGGCCGTGGTGGTGGCGCGCTACTGCGAGCAGCATGGCGATGAAGTGGAAATCGTCCTGTCGGACATGCCCAACGACGGCTTGCTGCATGCGCTGCATTCGGGCCAGCTGGACTTTTGCGTGGGCATCGAGGTGCCCGGTTCCGTGTCGCTGGAAAGCGTGGGCTTGTTCGAGGATGAGCTGGTCCTGGTGACGGCGGGACGCCATGCGCTGGCGCCGCTCAAGGAAGTGCGCTGGGAACAGCTGGCGGGCCAGGAAATCGTCGTGTTTACCAAGGGCAGCATCTGGGAATTCGCCTCGAGCGCCCTGCGCCAGCATGGCTTGAGCCCGTCGAGCCTGTACCAGATGATCCACAGCGAGTCGCTGTACGGCGTGGTGCGCGCCGGCATCGCTGTGGGCATCATGCCCAGCCTGTACACGACCTTCCTCAACGACGAGGATCTGCATGTGGCGCCGCTGCGCCAGCCCACCTGCAAGCGCAAGATCGCCTTGATGCGGCGCAATGAAATCAGCCGCAACCACCATGTGGACGACTGTTTTTCAGCGTTGCGCCAGGATTTGCAGCAGGTCGATCAGTGGTTTTAAGTTAAAACTCAAGCAGGCGCCTTCAGCAGGTTCGCCAGGGCAACATACTGCTCCAGGCCCACGGTTTCCGGACGCAGGGTCGGGTCGATGCCGGCCGCCTTGATCTGCTCTTCCGTAAACATGCCGGCCAGGCAATTGCGGATCACCTTGCGGCGCTGCGAAAACGCCTTCATGACGACGGCTTCCAGCGTGGCCTGGTCGCAGGCGAGGCGCTCGACCACGGGAATCATGCGCACGATGGCCGATTCCACTTTCGGCGGCGGATCGAAGGCCGTCGGCGGCACGATGAACAGCAAGGACATGTCATAGCGCCATTGCAGCATCACGGACAAACGGCCATACGCCTTGCTGCCCGGTTCGGCCACCATGCGTTCGACGACTTCCTTTTGCAGCATGAAATGCTGGTCTTTTACCAGCGGCGCGAAGTCCGCCAGGTGGAACAGCAGCGGGCTGGAAATGTTATATGGCAAGTTGCCCACGATGCGCAGCTTCTGGCCGGCCGGCACGGGGATTTGCGCAAAATCGAATTTCAGCGCGTCGCCCGAGTGGATCGTCAGCTTGGCTGGATTGAAGGTCTTTTCCAGGCGCACGATCAGGTCGCGGTCCAGCTCGACCACATGCATCTGTTTCAGGTGGCGCAGCAGCTGCTCCGTCATGGCGCCCAGGCCGGGGCCGATCTCGACCATGGCATCGTCCGGCTGCGGCGCGATGGCGGCCGTGATGTCGTCGAGGACGAAGCGGTCATGCAGGAAGTTCTGGCCAAAGCGTTTGCGGGCAACGTGTTTCATAATGTGTTTTCTATCAATGCGGTAAAGCCGGCACAGGCCGGCGGGATCGGTTGAGCAAGCAGCGTCGGGTTAGGCCGTGCGGGCCAACCCGACCTGCGCTCTATGCTCTGGTCGGGGTACTCGCGCGCAGCATGTCGAGCGCCGTTTGCAGCGCTTGCTCCATGCTGTGGCAATCGGCCAGGCCCAGCCCTTGCGCGGCCAGGTCCAGCGCCGTGCCATGGTCGACCGAGGTGCGTATCAGCGGCAAGCCCAGGGTGATATTGATGCCGCGCCCGAAGGTCGCGTATTTCAGCACGGGCAAGCCCTGGTCGTGGTACATGGCCAGCACGCAGTCGGCATCGGCCAGGTACTTGTGCTGGAACAAGGTGTCGGCCGGGTACGGTCCGCGCGCATCGATGCCGCGCGCTTGCGCCGCGGCAATCGCGGGGCCGATCACCTCGATTTCCTCGCGTCCCAGATAACCACCCTCGCCCGCGTGCGGGTTCAGGCCGGTGACCAGGATGCGCGGCGCGGCGATGCCGAATTTCTGTTGCAGGTCCGCCTGGATGATATCCAGGGTGACGGCCAGGCTGTCCATCGTGATGGCAGTGGACACGTCCTTCAAGGGCAGGTGCGTGGTGGCCAGCGCAACGCGCAGGGTCGGCTCACCGTGACCCGGTTCGCCGGCCAGCATCATCACCACTTGCGGCGTGCCGGTTTTTTCTGCCAGGTATTCCGTATGGCCGGAAAACGCCACGCCCGCGTCGTTGATCGTGCTCTTTTGCAAGGGCGCCGTCACCATGGCGCCAAACCAGCCGGCCTGGACACCTTCCACGGCCGCGTCCAGGGTGGCCAGCACGGAGCGGCCATTTTCCTTGTCCAGCACGCCAGGGATGACATTGTTCACAGTGGGAATGTCGATCACGGCCAGGCGGCCGGGACCGAACTGGGGCAAGCCGCTGTTGCGCACGGCTTGCAGCGACAGCGCCGCCAGGCGGATCTCCGGATCGATCAGGCTGGCCGTCAGCGCCAGGAAAGCGGCGTCGCCCAGCAAGATGCAGTTGACTTCATTGCGCATGGCCCAGGCTGCGCGTATGGAGATTTCCGGGCCGACACCGGCCGGTTCGCCACAGGTAATGGCGATGGCCGGGCGGCGTGCAACAGGCAAGTTACTCATGCGCAATGAATCAGCAGCATTACTGGTCGTCCGCGCGGAATTCGACGTAAGCACGGTCGCGCACTTCGCGCGCCCAGTTTTCCGTCGCTTCTTCCAGCTTGCGTTCGCGCAAGGCATTGCGTGCGGCGGCGCGCTGCTTCTCTTTCGAGACGTCGTCGCTCTTGCGTTCCAGCACTTCGATCAGGTGGAAGCCAAAGCTCGATTCGATCGGCTGGCTCACCTCGCCCGGTTTCAGCGCATTCATCGCCGTTTCGAATTCCGGCACGGTGTCGCCTGGATACAGCCAGCCCAGGTCGCCGCCCTTGGCCGCGGAACCGTCGTTCGAGAACAAACGGGCCAGGTCTTCGAACTTGGCGGCCTTGTTGTCGAGACGCTCTTTCAATTCCAGCAGTTTGCGCTTGGCTTCGGCCGCCGACAGGGTCGGCGTCACTTTCAGCAGGATGTGGCGGGCATGCGTTTGCTGCACGGCGGCCACGGCTTGCGCCTCGGCAGCGCTACGGCGGTCCACCAGCTTCAGGATATGGAAGCCCGTGTTGCTCTTGATGATAGGCGTGATCTGGCCTGGCTTCAATTTCAGCAACTGTTCCGTGAACAGGGGCGGCAGGCGGTCGCTCTGGCGCCAGCCGATATCACCGCCGCTCAGCGCATCGCTGGCGTCGGAATAGGTGGCGGCCATCTTGGCGAAATCGGCGCCCGTGCGCAGCTGGCGGCTGACTTCTTCGGCGCGCGCGCGGCGTGCGGCGATTTGTTCGGGGCTGGAGTTTTCCGGAATGCGCACGAGAATTTGCGCCAGGTTCATCTCCACCTGTTCGCTGGCTGCCGCTTTTTCCGCTTCCAGGAAGTTATCCACTTCGGAATCGGAAATCTGGATCTTGGCGTCGACTTCGTGCTCGCGCAGGCGCTGCATGATGATTTCATCGCGGATTTCTTCGCGGAAGGTCGCAAACGGCGTGCCTTCTTTTTCCATCTGGTTGCGCAGCTCTTGCACCGTCATCTTTTGCTGTTCAGCAATACGGCCAATCGCGCGGTCCAGGGTCAGGTCATCCACGCGCACGCCCATTTCCTTGGCCAGCTGCATTTGCGCGCGCTCGACAATCATGCGCTCGAGCAATTGGCGGCGCAGGTCGGCAGGGTCGGGAAGCGGGATATTCTGCGCCTTCATGCGCTGCTCCACGCTCTTGATACGGGCCGCCACTTCATTGCGCGTGATCACATCGTCATTGACGACGACGGCGATGGAGTCGATGGTCTGGCCACTGCTCGAGGCGGGGGGAGTGAAGCCCTTGACCGGCGCTGGAGCAGCGGCAGCGGGCTTGGCTGCAGGCGCTGGCGCAGCCTGTTGCGCCCAGACACTACTGGTCGTGGCGCCGGAAATGGCGCACAACAAGACCGTTGCAATTTTGAGTTGGTGCATACTGGCATTACGCATAATGTGTAGAGCGCTCATGAGTTCAGGTGAATAAAAAAACCGGTTTGTGCCAGCGCCGGGAACACCGGCGGCGGCAACGGTGCCTATCTTAACGGAGTGGCTGGCTCAGTGTCTGGTAACCAGGGATGGTTTTTGTAAAAGTTTCCAGGCCATTCGCGCCCAGACCCAGGCCACTCGACAAGCCCGTCAATTCCAGCTGGAAGAAGATCGGCGTCGAGACGGTCTTGTTCGTCGTCACGAAACGCTGCGCCCCCATGCGGAACACCCAGCAATCGCCCTTGTATTCCAGGCCGACCAGGCTTTCCAGCATGCTGCGATCCTTCACGGAGTAGCTGATGCGTCCCACGCCATACAGGCGGTCCGTCAACGGCCATTGGGACGACACTTCCACATTGCGCCAACCAGCAGCCCCACGCTGGAAACGATTGCCAAAATTCAATACTTTCTTGGCACCGGGCTGATATTGCAAGGTGTAGTTGTAGCTCACCAGTTGACGGTCGCTGGGATTGTACTGCACCAGGCTGTCGGCGGTCCAAGTCTCGGACACGCGGCCCGTCGCCGCCAGCAGGATGTCCGAACGCGACTGATTGACGGGCGTGCTCGAATTGAGCTGCACGCGCTGATCGGCAAAGTAGAAACGCTGGCCGAAGGTCAGGCGCATGCGCTCCGTCCCGTCCGCCTGCAGGAAACGCGATACCAGGGCGGCCGTCACCTGGTTGGCGTCGCCGATGCGGTCGCTGCCGACAAAACGGTTTTCCGTGAAGATCTGCGTCAGGTTGAACGTGCCAGCGGCCGTATCGAAGTTCGGAAACTGCGACTGGTCGCGGTACGGCGTGTAGACGTAGAACAGGCGCGGCTCCAGGGTTTGCGTGCCGCCCTTGGCGCCAAACAGATTCGTGTCGCGTTCAAACACCAGCCCGCTGTCGACCGAGAACGTCGGCACGGCGCGCGTAAACGAGGTCGACGGGAACAACGCCTTGGTCCTGGCGTCATTGTCGAGCTGATACGCGCTGGCATTGAGCATCAGCTTGGGCGTGATGAAGTAGCCAGGACGCAGGATGGGGAAACTCACTTGCGGCACGGCCACGAGGCGCGAGCCTTGCACCAGAGTCGGATGCGCGAAGCGCGTCGCTTCCGCGTCGAAGGTCCAGTCGAAGCCGCCCCAGACATCGTATTTGCCAGCATGAAAGTTCACCGCCGGCAAGCGGTCATACGGACGCGTGACGGTCAGGCCGGGATTGTTGACCGCATCGGGATCCTGCAGCACCTGGTAATTCTGCACGCGCGCCGTCAGGCTCCAGTCCTCGGTGCGGTAATCGGTACGCAATTCGCGCAGCAACTGGCGCTCGGTGGCGGTGGCGACGGTTTTCGAAAAATCGTTCGGGTAATTATTGTCGGACGCTTCGCGCAGATCCCAGCTGTAACTCCAGTCCTTGGCCAGCGCCTGCTCATGCTTGGACTTGATCATGTAGCGGTTGGTCTTGGTCTGTTTGTCGTTGGGCAAGAACTCAAACGACGTTTCGCCCTGGTACAAGCCTGCATCCGTCTCGCCCATGTAGCGGCCCGTCGCACCGAGCTGGATGCCGCGCCGCTGGATGTAACGGGGGTACAGGGTCAGGTCGCGGTTCGGCGCGATGTTCACGTAATACGGCATCAGCAGCTCGAAACCGTTCTTCGAGGCAAAGCCCGGCGTGGGCGCCAGCCAGCCCGAGCGGCGCGCACCCGACAGCGAAAACGAGATGCCCGGCGTGCCCAGGATAGGCACGTCCTTGAAATAGATGATGGTCTTGCTGCCCGTGCCCACGTCGCGGCCCGTGTCGAGGTTCAAGGTGCTCGATTTCAGGTACCAGTCCGGATTCGGTCCCTCGCAAGTACTGTAGGTGCCGTCGATAACATTGGCTTCGTCGGGATTGATGAAGTCGACGCGCTCGGCCTTGCCCTGGCCGCCGCCCACTGCGAAGCGGTAAGTCGGGTTGAGCAGGAAACCCTTGCCGGTTTCCATGTTCAGCTTCAGGACGTCGCCCGTATAGTAATCGCCGAAACGCCACATCTTGATATGGCCCTCGGCATCGAACTGATCTTCAACTTGTTTGTAACAAGCTGTATCGGCCGTCATTTTTGTGGTTTTTCCGCGCTCAATCACGACATTCTGGTCGAGATTGATCTCCCGTTCCGGGCGTCCGTTCATGCTGTTCGCCGTCATGACGGTGGGCGCGTCAGGATCTTCCACATGAACCGGACGCGGTGCTTTCTGGGCGTGGACAGGCACCGTCGTAGCGGCGACGAGCGCGCTGATGGCGAAAGCCCAGCGCTGCGAAGGGGGGGAGGCCGAAAACCAGCTCATGAATTGGAAGGGGCAAGCACCATTGACAGGCGATTTTTTGATTTGAATCCCTTATTATATGGGAATCTGTGCGACACGCCTTAAAGCTCGGGTAGCTGGCCCCGGTCGCAACGTGGCAGTAACGGCTAGCAGCGCAGGAACTGCGCAGGCAAATCCCTGGTTTACCAGTGATAAAACAGTGAGGGGCTCCCCGGAGTACCCATTCTTGGCAAGACAAGACACGCTACGAGAAGGTGCCTTGTCAGTCTTATACGTCCGCCGAATCACCGGCGAGTCGCTATTCCTTTGCCTGATTTGTTTACATAAAACATTGAAACTGTAGTTTATTTGCAAAGCTTGTGGATATTTTACATTTGCTTACAATTTTCTATATTTCAACAGTTCTCTGCAAGACTCGGTTTTCTCTCAGCTGAGTCATACCCGAGTGAAACTCTTCGATATCTTGTCATGCTTCAGTGTTGCAACTGCTGCCATGACTAGATGTACGACCATCTGTCACCTACTTGAGTGCGCGTCGCCGGTAACGGCGGGGTGCAAAGCCTCAGGGACAACGTACCCCCATTCTTTTCCGGCAGCCCGGCGTGCGAACGCCTGGCTGGAGACTGCGAGCAGCGATGCGGTCCAGGGGCTAGGTGAGTGCTGCAAGGGCAATGTGATGTGAACCATCGTTTGAACCCTCGTAAATATTAATAGGCCAAAGCTGCTGGCAGGCCTAAACCAAACGGTATGTGGCTGGTTATCTCCGTGGATTCTGGGGATACGTCGTCATTCAGCCACCGGGGGAAAGATGGGCCCTAAACAGCCAGTCGCGATGTAGCTGTCGCGTCGATATCGTTGGGAACGTGGTAAGCCCGATTCCCTGCCGCTCGATCAACGAACCGAGATAGCGGCAAGCAAACCGCAAGGCACGCCCTTGGGGGAGCGGGTAGAGGAGGATGGAGAAAGCGAATGCCGGGCTGTAATGGTCCGGATAGGGATTCAAGATTTGTCCCGGCCTGAAAGGGTGCCCACTTCCATCTGGTGTAATAGTCGTCATACGACTGTACTGGCTCCAGGCAGTCATCATTTTCAACCACCCCGAAGGGAGGCAGCTCACCCTTCGGGGTGCGCTGTGTCTCGTCGGAACAACTACACGAGGTTCAGCATGAAAGTAACCGCTAGCAGTCTTGCCGGTTCTGCGTCCTCGCACGTGCCAACTGAATGGGTCGCCATCAACTGGCGGCTCGTACAACGCAACGTGAGAGCCATGCAGCATCGATTAACGAAGGCGATACAGGAAGGCGACTGGCGCAGGGCGAAAGCGCTGCAAAGGTGGCTAACCCACTCGTTCAGCGCGAAAGCGCTGGCAGTCAAACGAGTGACAGAGAATCAAGGCAAACGAACCGCAGGCGTGGACCAGCAGTTGTGGGACTCAGCAACGCAGAAGTTCGCTGCCATTGCGCAGTTGAAGAAACAAGGCTATCGGCCCCTGCCATTACGGAGGGTCTTTATTCCCAAGTCAAATGGAAAGATGCGCCCACTGGGCATCCCTACCATGCGGGACCGGGCGATGCAGGCGCTTCACCTGCTGGCCTTGGATCCGGTCTTGGAAACGCTGAGTGATCCCAACTCATACGGGTTTCGCAAAAATCGCTCAACGGCCGATGCGATGTCGCAAATTTTTCTCCAGACCTGCCGGAAAGTGTCGGCAACCTGGGTGTTAGATGCGGATATCGAAGGTTTTTTCGACAATATCAACCATCAATGGCTGGTCGACAATGTCTTCATGGATAAGTTGATCCTATCTAAATGGCTGAAATCCGGGGTAGTTGACCGGAAGCAATTGATGGCAACCACAGCTGGAACGCCACAGGGCGGCATCATCAGCCCTGCCCTTGCGAATTGGACGTTGAACGGGCTGGAGACTGAACTGATTGCGCACCTCGGTGCGAAATTCGGCAAGTCAAAGGCAGGCAAGCTCAAAGTCGGTGTCGTGCGATATGCGGACGATTTTGTCGTTACCAGTGGATCGAAGGAACTGCTGGAGACGGAAATCAGGCCTTGGATCGAAGCATTTCTTGCAGTCAGAGGATTGCGACTGTCCAGTGTCAAAACCAAGATCGTGCACATCGATGAGGGCTTCGACTTCCTGGGGTGGAACTTCCGAAAATATTCCGGGACACTACTCATCAAGCCAAGTAAGAAGAACATGAAAGCATTCTATGAAAAGCTGAGGAAGACGATCAGCGAAAACATCGGGGCGAAGCAGGAGAATCTCATTCGATTGCTGAACCCCATGCTGCGGGGCTGGGCGCAATATCACAGCCCTGTCGTCGCCAAGGAGGCGTTTTCGACGATGGAGTCGCTGCTGTACTGGCGGCTTCGTCGCTGGGCAATGCGCAGGCATCCGAAGAAAACCGACAGTTGGATACGCGACCGATACTGGCGCCCAACCGAAAGTGGAAATCAGGTGTTTGCAGCGGACGTTGTCACAAAAAATGGCAATAAGGCCATGAAGGAACTGTACTCGTTACCAGGTACAGCGATTCTGCGTCACACGAAGATCAAGGGCGGCTATCACCCCTACGATCCGCAATGGGAACTGTACGGCGAAACCCTTCGGCAGGAACGCATGTTGAAAAACATGTCTTACCGGCGTGAGTGGGCCAAGCTCTACCTCGACCAACGTGGCTTGTGCGCTCTGTGTGGATACGAGATGAACATGGAAACCGGATGGCATGACCACCACATGGAACACCGTGTGGCAGGAGGTTCCGACGCCCTTGGAAATCGCGTATTATTGCACCCAAATTGCCATATAAATGTGCACGCAAACGATTTACACGTTGCGAAGCCGGTCCCTGCATAGGGACTTTTATTATGCTTGAGCCGTGTGCGGTGAAAGTCGCACGCACGGTTCTTAGGGGGGAGAGCTTCCAGCAATGGGGTTCTCCTACCCTCCGCACCATCAACCCGATTCCACAGGCCGCTTAATGTCATTCTCCCCCAATTCCCCTGCCGCGCCGGCATCCGCCGACGCTCGCCTGACCCTGTTGAAAGCCTGGTTGACCTCGCTTAACCTCGTTTCGCCCGATTCCGCCCGCCCCGCTTCCAGCGATGCCAGCTTCCGCCGCTACTACCGCCTCGATGTGCTGCCTGGCAATACAACATTGCCAGGAAGTACACTAATCGCCATGGATGCGCCGCCCGAGCGCGAAAACGTGCCCGCCTTTGTCAAGGTGGCCGGCTTGCTGAAAGGCGCCGGCGTGTCCGTGCCCGACATCATCGCGCAAGACCTGGAGCAGGGCTTCCTGCTGCTGTCCGACCTGGGCACGACCACCTATCTCGATGCCCTGAACCACGACAACGCCAGCGTGCTGTACGCCGAAGCGCTGGAATCCTTGATGAAAATCCAGCTGGCCAGCCAGCCCGACGTGCTGCCCGAATTCGACCGCGCCTTCATCCTGCGCGAAATGAATTTGTTCCCGGAATGGTTTATTGGCAAACACCTGGGCGCTACCTTGACGGATGTGCAACAAACCCAGCTGGACAAGGTCTTCGAAGCCATCACGGCGAATATCTTGTCGCAGCAGCAAGTATTCATGCACCGCGACTACCATTCGCGCAATTTGATGCACATCAACGATGGTTCGATCCCCAATCCCGGCATCCTCGACTTCCAGGACGCCGTCTTCGGTCCCGTCACCTACGACATCGCCTCGCTGCTGCGCGACGCCTATATCCAGTGGGACGAGGAACTGGTACTGGACTGGGTGATCCGCTACTGGCAGCGCGCCAAGCAGCTGGGCTTGCCGGTGAATCCCGACATCGACGCCTTCTACCGTGATTTCGAATTCACGGCCCTGCAGCGCCACCTGAAAATCCTCGGCCTGTTCGCGCGCCTGAACTACCGCGACGGCAAGGATCTGTACATGGGCGACCTGCCGACCGTGCTCGACTACGTGCGCAAGACGGCCAACCGCTACACGGAACTCAAGCCGCTGGTGCGTCTGCTCGATGCCCTCGAAAACAAGACGCCGCAAGTCGGCTACACTTTTTAATCGGCGCACCTGACCCGTCCGCTGCGGGGCCAAGGCCCCGCCTTTCACTTATTGCACAGAAAACGAATTCCACCATGAAAGCCATGATCTTTGCCGCAGGCCGCGGTGAACGGATGCGTCCGCTTACCGATACCTGCCCCAAACCGCTGCTGAAAGTACGCGGCCGTCCGTTGATCGTCTGGCATGTGCTGAACCTGGTGCGCGCCGGCATCACGGACATCGTCATCAACCATTCCCACCTGGGCCATCTGATCGAGGAAACCCTGGGCGACGGCAGCGCATATGGCGCGCGCATCGCGTACTCGCCCGAGACCACCCCGCTGGAAACGGCGGGCGGCATCGCCCAGGCGCGTCACTTGCTGGGCGAGGAACCGTTCCTGGCCATTTCCGGCGATATCTATTGCCCCTACTTCGATTTCAAGCAAGTGCTCGACGTGCTGGCCGACAAGGATGTGCTGGGCACGCCGTATCCGGCCGACCAGCGCGACATCGCCTGGACCTACCTGGTGCCCAATCCCGACTTCCACCCACAAGGCGACTTCGGCCTGACCCTGTTCTCGATCAGCAATACGGACGAGACCAAGTGGACCTTCGCCAATATCGGCGTGTACCGCCCTGAAATGTTCGATGGCATCACGCCGGGCAGCCACGCCAAACTGGGCGATTTGCTGCGCCGGTACGCGGACCAGGGCCGCGTGGGCGGCGAAGTCTATACTGGCGAGTGGACGAATGTGGGCACCCCAAAGCAGCTCGACGCGCTCAACGGGTTGACGGCCAAGGCCAGCGCAACATGATGGCCAATTACGCGGCACGGCGCGCGGCGCTGCTGGCACAGATGCTGCCGGGCAGCGTGGCCATCCTCGCCACGGCGCCCGAAGTGCCGCGCAACAGCGATTGCGATTATCCGTACCGCCACGACAGCTATTTCTATTACCTCAGCGGTTACACGGAACCCGACAGCGCTGTGGCGCTGGTGGCCGCCAGTGCCACGGCGCCCGCGCGCGCCATCCTGTTTTGCCGCGCCAAGAATACGGAGCGCGAAATCTGGGACGGTTTCCGCCATGGCCCCGAGGCGGCGCGCATCAGCTTCGGTTTTGACGCCGCCTTCCCCATCGAGGAACTCGACGTGGAAATGACGCGCCTGCTGGCCGACTCCCCCGCCATTTACTATGCGCTGGGCGGCAGCCTCGATGCGCAGGTGAAGCTCTGGCGGCACAATGTGCGGCAAAAGGCCCGCAGCGGCGTCACGGCACCCGCCATGGCAATTGAGCTCAACGGCATGCTCGACGCCATGCGCCTGCTGAAAGAGCCAGAAGAACAGCAGCTGATGCGCCGCGCCGCCGCCATTTCCAGCGCCGCCCACGCGCGCGCCATGCGCGCCACGCGGCCCGGCCTGCACGAATATGCGCTGGAAGCGGAACTGCTGTACGAATTCCGCCGCAGCGGCGCGCAGTTCCCCGCCTATTCCTCCATCGTGGCCGGCGGCGGCAACGCCTGCATCCTGCACTACAGCGCCAACAACGCGGTATTAAAAGACGGCGAGCTGGTCTTGATCGACGCCGGCTGCGAATTCGATGGCTACGCCTCGGACATCACGCGCACCTGGCCCGTCAACGGCCGTTTCAGCGGCCCGCAAAAGGCGCTGTACGAGCTGGTGCTGGCGGCGCAGCAGGCGGCGCTGGACATGGTGCGCCCCGGCTTGCCGCACAGCGCCATCCACGAGGCGGCCGTGCAAGTGCTGGCGCAGGGCATGCTGGACCTGGGTTTGCTGGAGCGGCAAAAAAACGGCGGCGCGCAAGACGTCATCGCCGAGAAGGCCTATATGCCCTTCTACATGCACGGCACCAGCCACTGGCTGGGCATGGACGTGCACGACGTGGGCGCCTACCGCGACACGGATGCGCCCGGCAAGCCTTGGCGCGCTTTGGAAGCGGGCATGGTGCTGACGGTGGAACCGGGCATCTACGTGCGCCCCGGCGCGGGCGTGCCGGAGCAGTTCTGGCACACGGGCATCCGCATCGAAGACGATGTGCTGGTCACGCCGCAAGGCCATGAAGTCTTCAGCTCGGCGCCCAAGAGCGTCGCTGAAATCGAACAACTGATGTCACAGGATTAACGCCGCCGCATGCATACACCGTCCACTTTCGATCTCGCCATCTGCGGCGCCGGCCCCGTCGGCATGGCGCTGGCCGCCCTGCTGGTGCAGCGTGGCAGCCGCGCCGCCGGCATCGCCCTGCTCGACGCCAAATCCATCGAACAGGCCCGGCGCGACCCGCGCACCATCGCCCTGTCGCACGGCAGCCGCCAGATACTCGAGGAGGCGGGCGCCTGGCCCGTGGAAGCGACGCCTATTCACCAGATCCACGTCTCGCGCCGCGGCCAGTTCGGGCGCAGCCTGATGGACCGCGGCGAGCATGGCGTCGAGGCGCTCGGTTACGTGGCGCGTTACGGCGCCGTCGTCAGCGCGCTGGCCGACGTGTGCGAGCGCCTGGGCGTGGCCAGCCTGCGCCCGGCCCTGGTGACGGGCAGTGAGGAAGACGCCGACGGCGTGTCCGTGCAGATCGACCAGGCGGGCGCCCCGTCGAGCTTGCGCGCCAGCCTGCTGGTGCAGGCCGAGGGCGGCCTGTTCGGCCAGCAGACGGAACGCGCCGTCAGCCGCGATTATGGCCAAAGCGCCATCATTGCCCATGTGCGCACGAGTGCTCCCATCGCGCACCGCGCGTATGAGCGCTTCACCGACGAAGGTCCGCTGGCCCTGCTGCCGCAAGACGACGGCTACGCGCTGGTGTGGTGCGTGCCGCCCACGCGCGCCGAACAATTGCTGGCCCTGGACGACGCTGCCTTCCTGGTCCGCCTGGGCGCCGCCTTCGGCAGCCGCCTGGGACGCTTTACGCACACGACGGCGCGCCTGGCCTATCCGCTGGGCCTGAACGCGCAGGCGAACGGCACGGCGCGCACGGTCGCCATCGGCAACGCCGCGCAAACCCTGCACCCGGTGGCCGGACAAGGCTTGAACCTGGGCTTGCGCGACGCCGCCGTGCTGGCCCGCGTGCTGGCGCAGGACAGCAGCCCCGCAGCGCTGGAACGCTACGCCAGCCTGCGCCAGGCGGACCGGGGCTTGACCGTGCGCGTGACCGACACCATGGCGCGCATCTTCACGGGCAGCGCCCCCGCGCAAGGCTTGCTGGGCCTGTCGCTAGGCTTGCTGGACGCCTTCCGCCCGGCGCGCAAAAGCCTGGCGGAACTGATGATGTACGGCCGCCGCTGAGCCTTAGCAATAAGCAAAGAGCACGGGCGAAAAAGAAACAGGGAACATATCCGGCATGGAGTAAACGGCCCGCGGATGCGACAATGGCTGTCACCTGGTTTTTGGCGACCGCTCCATGACAGATGCATTGCCCGCAGCACCGCCTGCAGCGCTTCCCGAAGTGCTTTTTTCCCGTCTGCTGGAAGACGCCCTCGACGCCGTCATCATCATCGATGAGCAGTGCCGCATCCGCTATATCAATGGCGCCATGCAGGCGCTGTCGGGCTATGCCAGCGGGGAACTGCTGGGCCAGACCCTGAACGGCCTGCTGCCCGATGCCGTCGGCGCGCAGCACGACAACCACGTGATCAATTACATCCGCAGCTCGCGCACGTCCAGCGTGCTGGGCAAGATACGCGAATTCGCCATCCGCCACCGCGACACGCAGATGATTCCCATCGAAATGAAGGCGCTGGACCTGGGCGTGGTCGACGGCATGCGCTATTTCGGCGCCTTCTTGCTCGACGTGCGCGAACGGCGCGAACTGGCGGCAAAGAACGCCAGCCTGCTGGCGCAGCTGGAACAGCAGGCGCTGCACGATGCGCTGACGTCGCTGCCCAACAGGCGCGCCTATGAAGCGCAAGCCACGCAGGCGATGGCGCGCGCGGCGCGCAGCGGCGCCGCCCTGACCGTGGGCGTGGCCGATCTCGACCATTTCAAGAAGATCAACGACCGCTATGGCCATGCCGTGGGCGACGCCGTGCTGCGCACGGTGGCGCAGGCGCTGCGCGACACGGGACGCATCACCGACGTGGCGGCGCGCCTCGGCGGCGAGGAGTTCGGCCTGCTGTTCCCCGACGCCAGCCTGCGGCAGGCGCACCAGGTGGCCGAACGCATCCGCGCGGCCGTGGCCGCCGCCATCACGCCTTTGCCCGATGGCGGCGAACTGCAGGTGACCATCAGCATCGGCGTGGCGTCCCTGACGGCCGGCGCCAGCCTGGACGCGGCCATGTCGGAAGCGGACAAGGCCCTGTACGCGGCCAAGCACCAGGGACGCAATAAAGTCGTGGCCGCAGCGGCCGCCCAATAAAAAACGGCCCGCGCAAGGCGGGCCGCTCCTTCGGCACCGGGAGACTTTACTCGATGGCCTTGACCATATCCTCGATCACCTTCTTGGCGTCGCCAAACACCATCATCGTGTTCGGCTGGTAGAACAGGTCGTTGTCCAGACCCGCATAGCCGGACGCCATCGAGCGCTTGTTGACGATGATGCTCTTGGCCTTATAGGCTTCCAGGATCGGCATGCCGGCGATCGGCGATTTCGGGTCCTTCGCCGCCGGGTTGACGACGTCGTTCGCGCCCAGCACCAGCACCACGTCCGTCTGGCCGAATTCGCCATTGATGTCTTCCATCTCGAAGACCTGGTCGTACGGCACCTCGGCTTCGGCCAGCAGCACGTTCATGTGGCCCGGCATACGCCCCGCCACAGGGTGGATCGCGTACTTGACGGTGATGCCCTTGTGCGTGAGCTTTTCCACCAGTTCTTTCAGCGAGTGCTGCGCGCGCGCCACGGCCAGGCCGTAGCCGGGCACGATGATGACGGTTTCCGCATTGCTCATGATGAAGGCGGCATCGTCGGCCGAACCGGATTTGACCGGACGCTGTTCCTGCGCGCCGGCTGCGCCTGCCGCCGGCGCATCGCCGCCGAAGCCGCCCAGGATGACGTTGAAGAACGAGCGGTTCATGGCCTTGCACATGATGTACGACAGGATCGCGCCGGACGAACCGACCAATGAGCCGGCGATGATCAGCATCGAGTTATTCAGCGAAAAGCCGATGCCGGCCGCGGCCCAGCCCGAGTAACTGTTGAGCATCGACACCACCACCGGCATGTCGGCGCCGCCGATGGGGATGATGATCAGCACGCCCAGCGCGAAGGCGATGAGGGTCATGATGACGAACGGCGTCCACGCCGGTTCGACGCCATCGGCGAAGCAGAACGCCAGGCCCAGGCCCACCATCACCAGCGCCAGCACCAGGTTGAGCATGTGCTGGCCCTTGAAGCTGACGGGCGCGCCCTGGAACAGGCGGAACTTGTATTTGCCCGACAGCTTGCCGAAGGCGATCACGGAACCGGAGAACGTGATGGCGCCGACGAAGGTACCGATGAACAGTTCGAAGCGGTTACCGATGGGCAGCGCCTCGCCGTGTTTCGCGATATTGAAGGCCCACGGTTCCGACACGGCCGCCACGGCGATGCAGACGGCCGCCAGGCCGATCAGCGAGTGCATGGCCGCCACCAGTTCCGGCATCTTCGTCATTTCCACGGTTTTCGCCAGGTAGGCGCCGATGGCGCCGCCCGTGACGATGCCGATGAGGACGAGGGTCAGGCCCATGCCGCCCGTCTGCTGCTCCTTCAGTTTCAGGATCAGCGCCACGGTGGTGACGGCGGCAATGGCCATGCCGCTCATGCCGAAGGCATTGCCGCGGCGCGCCGTCGATGGCGACGACAGGCCTTTCAGGGCCTGGATGAAGCACACCGAGGCGATCAGGTACATCATCGTCACCAGGTTCATGGTGACGAAGCTCATGGCGTGACTCATTCTTTTGCTCCTTGCTTGGCCTTCGGTTCTTTTTTACGGAACATCTCGAGCATGCGCTGCGTGACGAGGAAGCCGCCGAACACATTGACGGCGGCCAGCGCCACGGCCAGGGTGCCGGCCACTTGCGCCAGCGGGCCATCGGTCAGGCCGGCCGCCAGCATGGCGCCGACGATGATGATGGCGGAAATGGCGTTGGTGACGGCCATCAGCGGCGTATGCAGCGCGGGCGTGACGGTCCAGACGACGTGGTAGCCGACATAAATGGCCAGCACGAAGATGATCAGGTTGGTGATGGTGTGACTGATTTCCATGATGTTGTTTTCTCCCTGTGCCGCATTATTTTCGTAACTTATTTACGCAAGATCACGCTGTCCGCGCAAACCAGGCTGGCCTTGATGATTTCATCCTCGCGGTCGATCAGCAATTGATCGTCCTTGTCGATGATGAGCTTTAAAAAGTCCAGCACGTTGCGCGCATACAGGGCCGAGGCATCGGCCGCCACCAGGGTCGCCAGGTTCGGCTCGCCCACGATGTAGACGCCGTGCTTGACGACCGTCTTGCCCAGCTCGGACAGCGGGCAGTTGCCGCCCTGCTCCACGGCCAGGTCGACGATGACGGAACCCGGCTTCATGGCCTTCACCGTCTCTTCGGAAATGAGCACGGGCGCGGCGCGGCCGGGAATCAGTGCCGTGGTGATGATGATGTCGGCCAGTTTCGCCCGTTCGTGCACCAGTTCGGCCTGGCGGCGCATCCAGTCGGCCGGCATGGCGCGCGCATAGCCGCCCGAACCCTTGGCGATTTCCTTTTCTTCCTCCGTGAGGAAGGGCACGTCGAGGAACTTGGCGCCCAAGGATTCCACCTGCTCCTTGACGGGCGGGCGCACGTCGGACGCCTCGATGACGGCACCGAGGCGCTTGGCCGTGGCGATCGCCTGCAAACCGGCCACGCCCACGCCCATGATCAGCACGCGGGCCGCCTTGACGGTACCGGCCGCCGTCATCAGCATGGGCATGAAGCGCTGGTAGGTATTGGCCGCCACCAGCACGGCCTTGTAGCCGGCGATGTTCGCCTGCGACGACAGCACGTCCATCGACTGCGCGCGCGTGATGCGCGGCACGGCTTCCAGGGCGAAGGCGGACAGCCCGGCCGTGGCCATGGCGGCGATGTTGTCCGCGTCAAACGGGTTCAACATGCCGATCAGCACCGTGCCGCTGGCCATCAGGGTCCGTTCTTCGGCATCGGGTGCGCGCACCTTGAGCACGATGGCGCAGCCATAGGCTTCCTGGGCAGTGCCGATCTGTGCGCCGGCGGCGGCAAAGGCGTCGTCGGGAATCGAGGCTTGCAGGCCCGCTCCCGACTGCACGACGACCTGATGCTTGGCTGCCAGCTTCTTGACTGTCTCGGGCGTGGCTGCCACCCGGGTTTCACCAGGCCGTGTTTCGGCCGGTATGCCTATCCTCATGATGCCTCCGCTAATTGATAAACTGACTAGAATCTAACACGGAAAGCAGCGCGTTAAACGTTTGTGAAGCAGCAACTTTTAGTCGTACGACACTAATTTCATCCGCATCCATGATTTGTTTCACCATGCGGCGCGGCGCCCATATTGTGGGAAAGGTGTGTCAATCTCACCACAGTCGAGCAAGCGTGCGCGCTTGTTTTGACCACAGGGAAAGCCTATATTAGCGGGCGCTTCCTGCCATCTTGCCAACTCAGCCCCCATGCTAGTGTGCTCCCCGGGAAAGACGTAAGTACCTCCCACCGCTATTTGCTAAAACGTTGTCATTTATCAATATGTCCGCGCAACAAAAGGCCGGCTTCAAACCGCGCGCGCAGAACAAGATAAAATGTCGGCTCTTTCAAGGATGGAATCATGCCGAGAATCTGGAAACCCTCTGTCACCGTGGCCGCCATCGTCGAGCGCGATGGCCTGTTTTTACTGATTGAAGAAGAGACCAGCGAAGGCATCAAGCTCAACCAGCCAGCCGGCCACCTCGACCCGTTCGAGTCGCTGGAGCAGGCGGTGATCCGCGAAACGCTGGAAGAAGCGGCCTACGATTTCATTCCCACGGCACTGGTCGGCATGTACATGTCGCGCTACCAGTCACTGCGCACGGGCGAGGACGTGACCTATCTGCGCTTCACCTTTTGCGGCACGGCCGGCGCCGAACACGACCGCCCGCTGGACGAAGGCATCATTCGCACCCTGTGGATGACGCGCGACGAACTGGCGGCGTGCCAGGAGCGCCACCGCAGTCCGCTGGTGCTGCAGTGCGTGGACGAATACCTGGCCGGGCGGCGCGCGCCGCTGGCCCTGCTGCACACGCATGCGTCCGTTTTCAATAGCGCATAGCAATATTATCTAAAGTACACTGGAAAGCAAGATGAGCAAGAAGAAAGTCGTGATCGGCATGTCAGGCGGGGTCGATTCCTCAGTCGCGGCATGGATGCTGAAGGAACAAGGCTATGAAGTCATCGGCCTGTTCATGAAAAACTGGGAAGATGACGACGATTCGGAATACTGCTCCACGCGCCAGGACTGGATCGACGCGGCCAGCGTGGCCGACGTCATCGGCGTCGATATCGAAGCCGTCAATTTCGCCTCCGAATACAAGGACCGCGTGTTCGCCGATTTTCTGCGCGAATACCAGGCCGGCCGCACGCCGAATCCGGACGTGCTGTGCAACGCCGAAATCAAGTTCAAGGCCTTCCTCGACCACGCCATGACCCTGGGCGCCGACCTGATCGCCACCGGCCACTATGCGCGCGTGCGCCAGGCGCCGACCGACGCGGGCCGTTATGAACTGCTCAAGGCCGTCGACGCCAGCAAGGACCAAAGCTACTTCCTGCACCGCCTGAACCAGGCGCAGTTGTCCAAGACTTTATTTCCGCTCGGTGAAATCCCGAAGACGCAGGTGCGCCAGATCGCCGAGAAGCTGGCCCTGCCGAACGCGCAAAAGAAGGATTCGACGGGCATCTGTTTTATTGGCGAGCGCCCGTTCCGCGAATTCTTGAACCGCTACCTGTCGTACAAGCCGGGCCCGATGAAGACGGCCGACGGCAAGACGGTGGGCGAACACGTGGGGTTGAGTTTTTATACCCTGGGCCAGCGCAAGGGCATCGGCATCGGCGGCGTGAAGTCATACCAGAATGCGGACGGCAGCAGCGACGCCTGGTATGTGGCGCGCAAGGATATCGCCAACAACACCCTGTGGGTGGTGCAGGGCCACGACCACCCGTGGCTGCTGTCGCCGGCCTTGAGCGCCGATCAGGCCAGCTGGGTCGCCGGCACGGCGCCGCAGGCGGGCGCCTTGAGCGCCAAGACGCGCTACCGCCAGGCCGACGTGGCTTGCCAGCTGCTGCCGGATGGAAATGAACACTTCGGCCTGGCCTTCGACCAGGCGCAATGGGCCGTCACGCCAGGCCAGTCGGCCGTGCTGTACGACGGCGACGTGTGCCTCGGCGGCGGCATCATCGCCAGCGCGACGGGCCTGGCCTAAAGTTAACTTGGTTAAGTAGATTTTTACCAATCCAACTCAATAACAACACCTGAGAAAATCGTAGCGAGCGGCAGTGAGTTGTGGCCGAGAAGCGCAACTGTACTTTTAGTACAGTGAGCATCGCCGGCCGCAAATCGCGACGCGCAGTAGATTTTATCAGGTGTCTTTCGCAGCGGCAGCAAGCGCCTGCTGCTGCTTGCGCACCATCGCGATCACCGTATTGCGCACGGTTTTCAGGACCGTGTCGGCCATGAAGGGTTTCACGATGAAGCCCGACACGCCCATCGCGTGGGCCGCCTGCAGCGAGGCGGCGTCGATGCCGCCCGAGACCATGAAAATGAGCGTCTTCGGATACTGGGCGCGGATGGTTTGCACCACATTCGTCCCATCTTCCACCTGCTCGCGCGCGATGCAGACGAAATGCGGGTGGTGCTTGACCAGCAGCGCCAGCCCCAGCGCGCTCGTATGCGTCTGCCCGCAGACATCGTAGCCGCCATCGGTCAGGACCGTGTTCAGCAGGCCGCGCGCCACGGCGCTGCTATCGATCAGGACTGTCTTTAACATCATGATTACTTCCCTTGCTTGATTTTCTATTGCGAGTTCCACTCAGAGAGCGCCCATCAAAATGCTCAGGGCTAGGCGCGTTGCCGAAGGCAGTACGAATGTACGACGAGGCAAGGCAACAACGCCATGAGCTTTTTTTGGGCACTCTACTTTTCCCACGCCAGCTTGTTCCAGGTCACGCCCAACGTCACGTCCGTCTTGAGTTCTACTAACTTTCTTGAAAGATACAGTATTTCCCGCTCTTTTCGCAGGCTTTCACCGAGCGCGCCGGGCAAAATCCCCGCGCCAGCCATCACGGCGTCGATATTGCCGTAGGCGCGCAACAGTTTCGCGCCCGTCTTCAGGCCGATCTTCGACACGCCGGGGATGCTGTCGGTGACGTCGCCCATCAGCGCCAGCAGGTCGGGCAGCAGTTCCGGCGGCACGCCGAACTTTTTCTCGACCCAGGCGTGGTCGTGCCAGACGCCCTTGAAATGGTCCCACACCAGCGCGCCGTGGGCGATCAAGCCATGTAAATCCTTGTCGGTGGTGGCGATGACGGCCGCGCCGCGCCCCTCGTGCAGCCAGCGCATGACGGCCGTGCCGATCACGTCGTCGGCCTCGACCTCGGGGATGCTGACCACGTGCATGCCGAAGCTGGCCAGGGTGGCGTAAAAGCCGGGCAAGGCGTCGCGCAGCACCTGCGGCATGGGCTGGCGCCCTTCGCGGTAACCGGCATACAGGGCGTGGCGCCAGGTGGGTCCGCCAAAGTCGAAGGCCGGCAGGATGTGCGTCGGCTCGTGGTCGTTGATGAGGGTGCGGAACGACGACAGCGCATGGCGCAGCGCGATCTCCGCCTTCAGGTCGGAATCGGGTTCAGGACTGGCTTCGTAGACGCGGCGTACGATATTCAAGCCGTCGATAGCGAGGAGTCTGGCCATGCGGTAAATGGATACTGGTTGAATCGATCATTTTACCGTATGGTTCCCCGCACATCGGCCTCGAATACCCCTTATTTGGCGAAATCATAAGGGCCACCGCGTTCCAGCGCCCGCTGGTAGGCCGGCCGCGTGTGGATGCGCTGCAGGAAGGCCGTCAGCTTCGGCTGGCGCTCGTCGAGCCCGCCGCGCGAGGCGGCCGCTTCCAGCGAAAAGCTCATCTGGATGTCGGCCGCCGTGAATTCATTGCCGGCAAACCATTTGCTTTTCTCCAACTCCGCTTCCATATAGGCCAGCTGGCTGTTGATATTGGGCATGATGAAGCTGCTCTTGACCTTGCCGGCGATGCCGCGCGCGATCGGCTTGACGAAAAACGGCATCGGCGACGATTCGATCTTGTCGAACACCAGTTTCAGCAGCAGCGGCGGCATGGCCGAGCCTTCCGCGAAATGCAGCCAGTAGGTCCAGCGCAGCTTCTCGGGCGTGCCGGCCGCCGGGATCAAACGGCCATTACCGTAGCGCTCGACCAGGTACTCGATGATGGCGCCCGATTCGGCGATGGTGTTGGCGCCGTCCGTGATCACGGGCGACTTGCCCAGCGGATGCACGGCCTTCAGCGAAGCGGGCGCCAGCATGGTTTTCGGGTCGCGCTGGTAGCGCTTGACCTCGTAGTCGAGGCCCAGTTCCTCGAGCAGCCATAGCACGCGCTGCGAGCGCGAATTGTTCAGATGGTGGACGACGATCATGGCGATTTCCGTTGGCAATGGTTGAGTCCCAGTATAGCCGGGATGGGAAAATCGCGGCCGCAGGGGCCGCGCACCAAAAATAATTGCGAAAAACACTATTTTCAATTGATAACTTTTCAATCTTCCCTTATCTTGTTTTGTTTCCAATAAGTAAGGAAACTCCCCTGTGGATTTCGACACCAACAACACCACGCCCAAGCGTGAAGCCATTACCTTCAGCGCCACCGGCAGCGAATACTTCCGTATCTGGATCGTCAACCTGCTGCTGAGCATCGTCACCCTGGGCATTTATTCCGCCTGGGCCAAGGTACGGCGCAACCGCTATTTCTATTCCAGCACCCACTTGGCTGGCAGCAGCTTCGAATACCACGGCAATGCCGTCGCCATCCTGAAGGGCCGCATCGCGGCCGTGGTATTGATCGGCGGCTACAACATCGCCTTCCAGATCTCGCCCATCGTCGGCCTGATCATGCTCGTGCTGATGATGGCCGTGCTGCCATGGCTGGTCTGGAAAAGCCTGCAGTTCAAGCTCTACAACACCAGCTACCGCGGCATCCGCTTCGGCTTCGACGGCAGCGCCAGGGAAGCCTACAAATACTTCCTGTGGCTGCCCATCCTGAACACCTTCACGGCTGGCCTGATGACGCCGTTCCTGCACCAGCGCCTGAAGCGCTTCCAGCACACGCAAAGCCGCTTCGGCAGCAGCAATTTCAGCTTTGATGCCTCGGTTGGCAGCTTCTACAAGACCTATTTGCTGTTCTTCGCCCTGCTGCTGGCCGGTTTCCTGGTCCTGATCTTTGTCGTCTTCGCCAGCGTCTTCGCCACCTTTGCCAGCAACGCCAACGATGTCACCAAGGCCGGCAGCATCTTCGGCGCCGTGGCCGCCCTGTATGCGTGGGCCTTTATCGTGCTGCCGCTGTTCCTGACCATGATCCAGAACCTGATCTGGAACCACACGCGCCTGCAGCAGCACCAGTTCCAGTCGCAGCTGACCTGGGGCCGCACCACCTTCGTCATGCTGACCAACCTGCTCGGTATCGTCGTCACCCTGGGCCTGTTTTCGCCATTCGCCCAGGTGCGCTGGCTGAAGTACCGCCTGGAAGCGACGTCGATGCTGGTGCACGGCAGCCTGGACGCCTTCGTCGCCGCCACCGGCGAGCAAGTCTCTGCCACGGGCGAAGGCATGGTCGATCTGCTGGACTTCGACCTGTCGCTGTAGCATGACGCTCGATCACCACGCGCCGGGCGCGGCCCCCGTGCCCGCGCGCTATTTCGACGGCCAGACCTCGCGCCTGTACCACGTCACACTCAGCGTGCGCGATGGCACGGCCGTGCTGGCCGGCGATATCGAGCGCAGCTGCCCGCTGGGCGAGCTGCATGTGTCCGAACGCAGCAGCCACGCCGTGCGCAAGGTCAGCTTTCCCGACGGCGCCTACCTGGAGATCGCCGACCAGGCGGCCTTCAACGACGTGCTGCATGAGACGGGCCACCGCGACGGCTGGGTCGTGCGGCTGCAGCAAAGCTGGCGCGGCGCGCTGCTGGCCACGGTCGCCACCGTGCTGGCCCTGTGGCTCAGCTATCAGTACCTGCTGCCCGTGGTGGCGAAGGGCGTCGCGTATGCGATTCCCCAGTCCGTCGAGCGCCAGCTGGGCCAGGGCGTGCTCGATTTCCTCGACGGTCACGTGTTTGAAGCAAGCAAGCTCGATGGCGCGCGCCAGCAAGCCTTGCGCGCCCGGTTCGCGCGCCTGGCCACGCCCGGCGACAGCGCGCCCGCGCACCGCATCGCTTTTCGCAAGAGCAAGATCGGTCCGAACGCGTTCGCCCTGCCGTCCGGCGACATCGTGCTGACCGATGAAATGGTGGCACTGATGCCGGACGACGATGCCATCATGGGCGTGCTGGCGCATGAACTGGGGCATCTGCAGCAGCGCCACCTGACGCGCCGCCTGATCCAGACCTCGGCCGTGGGCGCCGGCGCGGCACTGCTGTTCGGCGATGTCTCGACCGTGGTGGCGACCTTGCCGCCGCTGCTGCTGGACTTGAAGTATTCGCGCGATGTCGAGCGCGAGGCGGACGACTACGCGATCGCCATGCTGCGTCAGAACGGCATCGCGCTGGAACACCTGGCGCAGGTGTTTGTCGCCCTGGGCAAGCTGGACCATGGCACGCCCTACCTGTCGAGCCATCCGGCCAGCGCCGAACGCATCGAGCGCATCAGAGCGGCACAGCGTTAAATACCGTGCGCGGCGTCCTCTGGGCGCCGCGTTCTTTCCCACCAGCACGTTCCGCGAATCGAAGGTAGACTCATCAGTTATCAGTCTGACTTCCCCGGAGTGCCCATGCATCTAGTACCATTTCGCTACCTGACCTTCATTGCGACGGCAGCCATCTTTGTCCTGTCCCTGTTTTACTATGACCATTACTGGCTGCCCGTGCTGGCCGGTGCGCTGACCCTGGTCGGCATCAGCGACCTGCTGCAAACCAAGCGCGCCCTGCGCCGCAACTACCCCATCCTCGCGCATTTCCGCTTCTTTTTTGAGAGCATCCGTCCCGAAATCCGCCAGTATTTCCTGGAAAGCGACAGCGAGGCGACGCCGTTTTCGCGCAGCCAGCGCAGCATCGTCTACCAGCGCGCCAAGGAGCAGACGGACAAGCGCCCGTTCGGCACCCAGCTCGACGTGTATGAAGCGGGCTACGAATGGATCAACCATTCCATCGCCCCCGCCAAGGTCACGGGCCACGACTTCCGCATCGAGATCGGCAACCACCCGGACTGCCCGCGCAATAAGCCGTATTCGGCCAGCGTCTTCAATATCTCGGCGATGAGCTTTGGCGCCCTGTCGGCCAACGCCATCCTGGCCCTGAACGGCGGCGCGCGCAGCGGCGGCTTCATGCACGATACGGGCGAAGGCAGCATCAGCCCCTACCACCGCGAAAACGGCGGCGACCTGGTATGGGAAATCGGCTCAGGCTACTTCGGCTGCCGCAACCAGGACGGCACGTTTTCGGAAGAGCGCTTCATCGCCAACGCCAGCTCCGAGCAGGTCAAGATGATCGAGCTGAAAATGTCGCAGGGCGCCAAGCCGGGCCACGGCGGCGTGCTGCCCGGCCCGAAAGTGACGATCGAGATCGCCACCACGCGCGGTGTGATGGTGGGCGAGGATTGCGTCTCGCCGGCGGCGCACAGCGCCTTTTCCACGCCGCTGGAAATGCTGCACTTTATCGACCGCCTGCGCACGCTCTCGGGTGGCAAGCCGACGGGCTTCAAGCTGGCCATCGGCCATCCGTGGGAATTCTTCGCCATCGTGAAAGCCATGCTGGAAACGGGCATCACGCCCGACTTCATCGTCGTCGACGGCAGCGAAGGGGGAACGGGCGCGGCGCCCCTGGAATTTACCGACCACGTGGGCACGCCGCTGCAGGAAGCGCTGGTACTCGTGCATAACACCCTCGTGGGCGCCAACCTGCGCGACAGGATCAAGATCGGCTGCTCGGGCAAGATCATCACGGCCTTCGACATCGCCCGCTTGCTGGCGCTGGGCGCCGACTGGTGCAATTCGGCGCGCGGCTTCATGTTCGCGCTGGGCTGCATCCAGTCGCAAAGCTGCCACACGGACCGCTGCCCCACGGGCGTGGCCACGCAAGACCCGCAGCGCCAGCGCGCGCTGGTGGTATCCGACAAAATCGCCCGCGTGGCGCACTTCCACCAGAACACCATGAAGGCGCTGGCCGAACTGATCGCCGCCGCCGGCCTGGCGCATCCGCAGGAACTGCGCCCGCACCACCTGGTGCGGCGCATCTCGCCGAACCAGGTGAAACTGGCGTCGGCCCTGCTGCCCTTCCTGGAAGCGGGCCAGCTGCTCGACCCGAGCCAGCTGCCGCAGCTGCCGCCCGTGTTCGGCCTGTACTGGCCCAAGGCACAATCGGCATCGTTCCAGCGCCTGGATTAAACCCGGCCTTGCGCAAGTGGAGCAATACCACTTAATAACCACTTGCGCAAAAACCCAAATCCAATACAATACCAAAACAAGTACAAAACCAGGGCAGCTTTTCCGGTGACCGCCACGATGCGCCACCACGGTGCCAGAATACGTATGCCGTCATCACAATACATACCGGAGGAGTTGCAGCATGGAGCAGGGTTTGCGCGAGAAAATAGGACAGTTGTTCATGGTGGGCTTCGACGCCCTGCAGGCGGACGAGCATATCAAGACCTTGATACGCGAAAAGAAGGTAGGCGGCGTGATCCTGTTCCGCCGCAATGTGCACACGCCCGCACAAGTGTCGGCCCTGTGCCGCGAACTGCAGGAGATCAATGCGGAAGTGTCCGACATCCCGCTCTTGATCTCCATCGACCAGGAAGGCGGCATGGTGATGCGCATCGAGCAGGGCGTCACGCCGATTCCCGCGGCGATGGCCTTCCAGGCGGCCGGCTCCATCGAAGACTGCGAACGCATGAACCAGATCAGCGGCGATGAGATGCGCCAGGTGGGCATCAATATGCTGCTCGCGCCCGTGCTGGACGTGAACAACAACCGCAACAACCCCGTCATCGGCGTGCGCGCCTATGGCGAGGATGCCGCCACCGTCATCGACTACGGCATGGCGGCCATGCGCGGCCAGCGCGCCAGCGGCGTGGCCGTCACCGCCAAGCACTTCCCCGGCCACGGCGACACGGCCATCGACACGCACTACGCCATGGCGCTGGTCGCGCACGACAAGGAACGCCTGCGCGCCGTGGAACTGGCGCCCTTCCGCGCGGCCATTGCCGGCGGCGTGGACGCCATCATGACGGCGCACGTGGTCTTCCCCGCCTTCGAAGCCGACACCAGCGTGCCGGCGACGCTCTCAAAAGGCGTGCTGACGGACCTGCTGCGCGGTGAAATGCAATACAAGGGCGTGGTCATCACCGATTGCCTGGAAATGGCGGCCATCGCCGACGGCATCGGCATCGCCCGGGGCGCCATCGCCACCTTGCAGGCGGGTGCCGACATCGTCCTCATCTCGCACCGCGAAGCGCAGCAGACGGCCGCCATCGAGGCCGTCATCGCCGCCGTGGAACGGGGCGACATTGCCATCGCCCGCATCGACGCGGCTTGCGCGCGCGTGGCGGAACTCAAGCGCAACCGCGCCGTGCGCGACTGGCGCGAACGCCCCGTCACGCCGCCGGCGCTGATGCAGCCGGCCGCCATGGCCCTGTCGCAGCTGCTGCAAAAGGCGGCCTTGCGCGTGCAGGGCGACTACCGCCCGCTCGACCCCACCCTGCCCGTGACCCTGCTGACGGTGGAAGTGCGTTCGCGCAGCGAAATCGACGAAGTGGCGCTGGGCCGCAACAAGGAAGCGCGCAGCTCGATGCTGCCGGCACTGCTCGAAGCGGGCCTGGACGTGCGCGAATACGCCTTGTCGGCCGAGGCGCTGGACGACGAGGTCAATGAAGCCATCGCCTTTGCGCAAGGCGCGCAACAGATCGTGCTGCAAACGTATAACGCCATGTTCGTCGACGGCCAGCGCCGCCTGGTCGAAGCCCTGCCGCACGACAGACTGTGGCTGGT
This sequence comes from Janthinobacterium goodfellowi, assembly GCF_051380695.1. NCBI lineage: Bacteria > Pseudomonadati > Pseudomonadota > Betaproteobacteria > Burkholderiales > Oxalobacteraceae > Janthinobacterium > Janthinobacterium goodfellowi. The sequence goes on from NZ_JBNYXN010000006.1 coordinate 338,302, forward strand.
GGCGGGCCGCCTGCCCTACGACCTGGACCTGGCGCCCCACGCGCAAGGCCGCCTGGCCGCCTTCGGCTGCCGCCCGGCCGCGCTGGTGCCCGTGGTGGAAAAACTGGCCGGCAAGGCGTAAAGCCACACCGCCCTCCTGCACATGCCGGGCATTGTCCGGCATTTTTTTATGCCGCTTCGCAATCGAAGCGCACGCCCGTCATCTGCTCGCTGAGCGCCCATAGCCGGCGTGCCTGCGCGGGGTCGGCCGCCCAGCGCCGCACGCCCGGCCCCGTGCTGTCGTCCGCCACCAAGGTAGCGATATCGCAATCCTCGCAATACACCCCGCCCAGACCCTCGAGCTGCGCGCTGGTGGCGCACCAGACGGCAGTGGCCGCGCCCTGCTCCACATTCTTGAAGCCCGATTGCGGCGGCGGATTCACCTGGCCCTCGTCATCGAGCGCCCCGACCCGGCGCAAGTCGTCGAGGTCCAGATGACGCACCAGCGGCGTCAGGATGGCGCCCGGATGCAGCGAAAAGGCGCGCACGCCGTGCGCCGCACCGCGCCGGTCCAATTCCACGGCAAACAGCGCATTGGCGCTTTTCGACTGCGCATACGCGCGCCATTTATCGTACGGCTGGCGCAGGAAATGCGGGTCATCCAGGTCGACGCCCGCCTGCCGGTGTCCCAGCGACGACACGCACACCATGCGCGCGCCCTGCGCCTGGCGCAAGGCGGGCCACAGGCGTGCCGTCAACTGGAAATGCCCCAGGTGATTCGTCGCGAACTGCCCCTCGTAGCCACGCGCATCGCGCCGCAAGGGCGTGGCCATGATGCCGGCGCCGTTGACCAGCACGTGCAAGGCGCGGCCGGTGGCAAGAAAGGCGGCGGCAAAGGCATCGATCGATTGCGGATCGAGCAGGTCGAGCGCGGCGACCTCCACGCCGGTCATGCCGTCCAGGGCCGCTTGCGCCTGATGCGGGTCGCGCGCCGGTACCAGTACCTTGGCGCCGGCGCCGGCCAGCACGCGCACCGTTTCCAGACCCAGGCCCGATGCGCCGCCCGTGACGATGGCCTGCATGCCGGACAGGTCGCGGCTAGCCAGCGCCTCGGTGGCGGTCGTGGCGGCGTCAAAACCGGAGCGCAGGGGAGTTTGTTGCTCGTTGATACTGTCCATGGGGTCTGCCTTTGCAAGTAGCGCCAGTCCGAATGGCTGGCAAGATGGATATGTTGCGCGCAAAGAACTGGACTGTGAATGGCGTAAAATCTTCAATACTATCGCCATCGTCCAGAATTGAACCCCGCCATGGATTTGCTCTCCGATGTACTCTCGCTATTTGATACGCGCAGTTCCTACTTTGCCGGCCTGAAGGCGGGCGGCGAGTGGGCCATCGACTTTCCGCCGCCGGACGGCATCAAGTTCAATGCCGTGATCGAAGGCGGCTGCTGGCTGACGGTCGCGGGCATCGACGCTCCCGTGCAGCTGCAGACGGGCGACTGCTTCCTGCTGGCGCCGGGGCATGCGTTCACCCTGGCCAGCACACCCGGTTTGCCGGCCGCGCCGGCGCTGGACGTATACCGGCACACGCAGCAGGGTGTGGCCCGCCACGGCGCGCCGCGGCACGATTTTTTCCTCATCGGCGGACGCTTCAGCTTTGGCGACGAGGCGGCCATCCTGCTCGACTGCCTGCCGCCGCTGCTGCACGTGCGCGGCGACACGGACCAGGCCGGCGTGCTGCACTGGGCCTTGCGACGCCTGGCGCAGGAACTGCAGGCGACGGCGCCCGGCGCGGCGCTGATGACGCGCCACCTGGGCCACATGATGCTGCTGCAGATGCTGCGCCAGTATCTGGCAGCGCAGGCCTCGCACCCGGCAGGCTGGCTGTTCGCGCTGGCCGATCCCCGGCTGCGCGCGGCCATCGAGGCCATGCATGCGCAACCTGCCCACCGCTGGACCTTGCCGCAGCTGGCCGCCGTCGCGGGCCAGTCGCGCTCCGCCTTTGCCGTGCATTTCAAGAACAGGGTGGGCGTGACGCCGCTCGACTACCTGCTGCGCTGGCGCATGCGCCTGGCCACGCGGCGCCTGAAGGGCAGCGGAGCGCCCATCGCCACGATCGCGCAGGCACTGGGCTACGATTCGGACAGCGCCTTCAGCCACGCCTTCAAACGCGTCATGGCATGCTCGCCGCGCCAGTACCGGCTGCACCACGCGGGCGCGCAGGCGTAAAAAAACCCGCGGTGGCGGGATTTCAAAAGACAGGATCAGAGTGTCGGCACGGGTGGCCAGGCAAAGGGCCAGAGAAACAAGCCGATGCCTCAATCCTGGCGCTGCACCTGCATCAGGATCACGCGCTTGCTGCTGCCGTCGGCCGGCGGCGTGGCGGACGGCGGCGGCGGGCTGTCGCAGGAGCCGCAGGAACCGCAGCCGCTGCCGCAACCCGGCGCCACCTTGAAGAAGGTCGACATCTTCGCCTCATCGAGGCCGCAGCGCACGAGGCCGCGCACGATGGCGCGGCGCACTCCCGCCGGCAGGTACTTGGTCGAAAAATGCAGCAACGCGGCTGCGACGATCAGGGCGACGATGAGGGTTTGCCACATGGTTTTCTCCTAAGCGCCCAGCAACAGGGCGACGCGGTACGTGATGAACGAGGCGGCATACGCGAGGGCGAACATATAGCCGGCCATCAGCAGCGGATAGCGCCAGCCGCCCGTCTCGCGTTTCACCACGGAGAGGGTCGACAGGCACTGCGGCGCGAACACGTACCAGGCCAGCAGCGACAATGCCGTGGCCATCGACCACGAATGGGCGATCAGCGGTTCCAGGGTGGAGGCCAGCGCGTCACCCGTTTGCGACAGCGCATACACGGTGCCCAGGGCGCCGACGGCCACTTCGCGCGCCGCCATGCCCGGCACCAGCGCGATGCAGATCTGCCAATTAAAACCGATGGGTGCGAAGATCACTTCCAGCCCGCGGCCCAGGATGCCGGCCAGGCTGTAGTAGATGGGCGGATGGATCGCGTTGTCCGGCGCGCCGGGGAAGGTGCTGAGGAACCACAGGATGATCATCAGGCTCAGGATGATGGTACCGACGCGCGTGAGGAAGATCTTCGCGCGCTCCCACAGGCTGACGGCCAGGTTGCGCAGATGCGGCCAGTGGTAGGCCGGCAGTTCCAGCAGCAGCGGCTGGTTGCCGCGCACGCCCATGCCGCGCTTCATGACCCAGGCCACGGCCATGGCCGAGATGATGCCGGCGAAGTACAGCACGAACAGCACCAGGCCTTGCAGGCTCAGATAGCCCCATACCTGGCGCTGGGGAATGAAGGCGGCGATGATCAGCGCATACACGGGCAGGCGCGCCGAGCACGTCATCAGCGGCGCGATCATGATGGTGACCAGGCGGTCGCGCGGATTCTGGATGGTGCGCGCCGCCATCACGCCGGGAATGGCGCAGGCAAAGCTCGACAACAGCGGGATGAAGGCGCGGCCCGACAGGCCCACGCCGCCCATCAGGCGGTCCAGCAGGAAGGCCGCGCGCGGCAGGTAGCCGCAGTCTTCCAGGCTCAAAATAAAGAAGAACAAAATCAGGATTTGCGGCAGGAATACCAGCACGCTGCCGACGCCGCCGATGATGCCTTCCACCAGCAGGCTTTTCAGGTGGCCATCGGGCATGTTCGCCGTCAGCAGGGCGCCCAGGTGGCCCACGCCATCGGTGATCATTTCCATCGGCGTGGCCGCCCAGGCAAACACGGCCTGGAAGATCAGGAACATCAGCACGGCCAGGATCATGGGGCCGAAGACAGGGTGCAGCACCACGTCGTCGATCTTTTCCGTCAGGTTGCCGCTGTCGCGCGTGTCGTTGCTGACGGCGGCCAGGATGCGGCGCACTTCGCGCTGGGTTTCTTCGACGCTGACGGCGTCGATGGCCGCCAGCGGTTTCGCTTCCACCACCGGCAGCGGCAGCATGGCGTCGATGGCGTCGAGCAGCGCTTTTTCGCCATCGTGCTGCACCGCGACGGTTTCCACCACGGGCATGCCCAGTTCCTGCGACAGCCTGGCCGTGTCGATGAGCATGCCGCGCTTGCGCGCCACGTCCGTCATGTTCAGCGCCAGCAGCATGGGCAAGCCCAGGCGCTTGACTTCCAGCACCAGGCGCAAATTCAGGCGCAAATTGGTGGCGTCGACCACGCAGATGATGGCGTCCGGACGCGGGTCGCCGCGGCGCAGCCCGCCCACCACGTCGCGCGTGATGGCTTCGTCGGGCGTCGTGGCCGACAGGCTGTAGGCGCCCGGCAGATCGAGCACGCGCACGGGCTGGCCGTTTGGCGACGTGAAATGGCCTTCCTTGCGCTCGATGGTCACGCCGGCGTAGTTCGCCACTTTCTGGCGTGCGCCCGTCAAACGGTTGAACAGGGCCGTCTTGCCGCAGTTCGGATTGCCCAGCAAGGCGATTTGCGGCTGGTGCGGCGGCTTGTGCGCGCCCGCTTCCACGATAGTTTCTACGGCACCCATAATTATTCCGGTTGAATCAGCGGTTGAATCGTGATCAGCGCCGCTTCGAAGCGGCGCAGTGCGAACGTGGCATTGCCCACCTTGATAGCCAGCGGATCGCCGCCGGGAATACCGCGCTTGAGCATGCGGATTCGTTCGCCGGGAACGAATCCCAGCTCCATCAAGCGGCGGACGAGGTCGACGCCGTCTTCCGTCTGTCCTGCCGCGTGGGGCGTGATATGCAACACCGTGCCGCTCTGGCCGACTGCCAGCGCGTCGAGCGTCATCAGGGGTGGAACTAGAGTCATGAGCAAATTCCGTTCAAATTAAGAACACCGGGGACTGACTGCTGCGCGTGGCGCATGCCCTGATGTTGTGAGGTAAAACGCAACTGTTGCGCATTACCGACAAGCGGCCTTTCAATGTGTCCGGACGGCGACCGTCCGAGACAATACCAGCATTATAAACATGAATGCGAATTGTTTTTATTTGGCCCGGAGAGCCGCCCCTGTCAAGGGCTGCATCATGCGCACGGACGGTCCAACCCGGCGCCACATCAGGCCAGCCAACTGCCACACACTTGATCAAAATCGCTTGCATTGTCCCGTACTTTGCGCGACAATGAAACGTAATGATAATGATTCTCATTAAAACACTAGCAACAATGCTTTACAGCACTAGTGCATTTCCATCCTCCAGCCAGAAGGTGTATCAATGATTGTATGTGTCTGCAACAACATATCTGATCGTGAAATCCGTCAAGCCGTCGATCTTGGCCTGTCCAGCATGGCCGAACTGCGCCGCGACCTGGGCGTGGCCACCTGCTGCGGCAAATGCCACACCTGCGCGCGGGAAGTGCTGAACGATCACCTGAACGCCACCGTGGCGCTGCAAGAAACCGTATTGATGCGAGCTGTACTGACAAACTAAAGAAAGCGATGAACGCCATGACGATGATGCCCCCGCCCGTATCGGTGCAGGCCGTGCAGCAATTTGCCGACTTCGACAAGAAGCGCAGCAAATTTGCGCCGCTGATGGCCATCGTCGTCCTGCATATCGCCGGCTTTTACGCCATCCAGAGCGGCTTGCTGAGCCGCGTCGTCACGGCGGCCATGCCGACCATCACGACCATCAGCATCATCGCCCCGCCGGCGCCACCGAAACCGCCTGCGCCGTCCGTGCCGAAAACCGTGGAACTGAGCGCGCCCGTGCCGCGCGCCGTGATCCCGCCGCTGCCGCTGATCGCCGTGGCGCCCACCGAACCGACGATCACGCCACCGCAGCCGACGCGCGCCGAAGCGGCGCCTGTCGCCACCGCCGCGCCGACGGCGCCAGCGGCCCCGTCGCCGACGCCACCGGCGCCTGCGACGCCGCGCACCGTCAGCAGCGTCGAATACATCAAGGCGCCGCAGCTGATCTACCCGAATCTGTCGCGCCGCCTGGGCGAAAGCGGCACCGTGGTGCTGCGCATCCTGATCAATGAAAAGGGCTTGCCCGAGCAAATCCTGATCCAGAAGTCGACCGGCTACACGAATCTCGATGAAGCGGGCCGCCAGGCCGCCCAGCGCGCGCTGTTCAAGCCCATGATCGAAAACGGCAAACCCGTCCCCGTGTATGTGCTTGTTCCCCTGACCTTCCAGCTGAGCTAGCCTTCCTGCGGCCACGGCGCCGCTGCCAGCCCGCAAGCACCGCACCCTGTGCCCTGCTTGCTTTTTTGCGCCCGTTTTTAGTCAAGCGATTTGCTTGTTTCAGTCTGCCAGCCTACATCCCCGGGCCAGGCAGACTTTTTTTTGCCCGTACAACGTGCGGTATCGTAGGTCGGATTAGCGCGCCCAAAGGCCGCGCTAATCCGACACCGCCACGATCACATCTCCGCCCACATCCTCAGCAGGTTGTGATAATGCCCCGTCAGTCCCACCGTCGCCGGCGAATCGCCATGCTCTGCGCGCACGCTCTGGATGTTCTGATCGAGCTCGAACAGCATGCTGCGCTTCCAGTCCTCGCGCACCATGCTTTGCGTCCACAGGAAGGAGCAGATGCGCTCGCCGCTGGTGACGGGCAGCACCTGATGCACGCTGCTCGACGGATACACGATCACGTCGCCGGCCGGCAGTTTCACTTCATGCGTGCCATACGCATCGACCACCACCAGCTCGCCGCCCTCGTACTCGTCCGGCTCGCTCAGGAACACGGTCGACGAGACGTCGGCGCGCATCGACTGCATGCCGTTTTTCGGCGTGCGGATGGCGCCATCGATATGCAGGCCATAGTGCTCGCCGCCCGCATAGCTGTTGAAGAAGGGCGGCAGGATGCGCAGCGGCAGCACGGCGGCAAAGAACAGCGGGTTGGCCATCAGCGCGCGGCTGACGATCTCGCCCAGCTCCAGCGCCAGCGGCGAACCCTCGGCCAGCTGGCGGTTGCGCTTGACTTGCGCGCCTTGCGCCCCGACGCTGGCGCGCCCGTCGACCCAGTCCGTCTGCGCCAGGCGCTGGCGAAACTGCGTCACCTGTTCCGGCGTCAGTACGCCGGGTATATGCAGCATCATCTTGCTATCCTTTTTTCAGTAAATATCGCTGCCTGATTATCGCATCGCCGGCAGCGGCCAAGAAGACACAAAAGCAAGAATGGCCCAACATTTCCCGCCTGTTCAGTGCGGCCAGGCAGGTGTGCCAGCAACCAAAAAATAGCGCCAGGAACGCGAATGAGAATGGCCTTCATTTTCCTTAACAAATAAAAAACGGCGCAATGGGAGAATCCACTTGAGAATGGGTTTTATTCGCACGATATTTACGTTAAAAAGACGGAAAAATGCCGTTTAGCACCGAAAACCGCCGGCATTTTGCGCTATCATGCGGGCATAGCGAAACCGGCAACCTGCGCGCCACCAGGCAGCCCTGCGCCACCCGGCAGTGAACGCCAGCAGCCTGCGGTTTCATCATCGAACGCGACACAGAACAAAGGAATTCCCATGAAGGGCGATAAAGAAGTCATCCGCATGCTCAATGCACAGCTCACCAACGAACTGTCGGCCATCAACCAGTACTTCCTGCATGCGCGCATGTACAAGCACTGGGGCCTGGAAAAGCTGGGCAAGAAGGAATACGAAGAATCGATCGGCGAAATGAAACACGCCGACAAGCTGATCGACCGCATCCTGATGCTCGACGGCCTGCCTAACCTGCAAGCGCTGCACAAGCTGCTGATCGGCGAGAACACGCCGGAAATGCTGGAATGCGATCTGAAGCTGGAACGCGCCGCGCACGCCACCGTCAAGGAAGGCATCGCCATCAGCGAAAAAGCGGGCGACTACGTCTCGCGCGACCTGTTCCTGATGATCCTGGAAGACACGGAAGAGCATATCGACTGGCTCGAAACGCAGATCGACCTGATCGCCAAGGTCGGCATCCAGAACTACCTGCAAAGTCAGATGGCCGTGGAAGAGTAATGAGGACACCTGCCAAAACCTACTGCGCGTCGGCATAGGCGGCCTGCGATGCTCACCGTACTAGAGTACGGTTGCGCTTCTCGACCACCTCTTCCTTCCGCTCGCTACGGTTTTTGTCAGGTGTCGTAACATCATTAGTGGAACAAGAAAAACCGGCAATTGCCGGTTTTTTTTCGTCCGTCCTCAAGTCTTTATGGCCTGCGGCGGGCGCAGCCTGACGAACAGCACCGCCACCGCCGCGCACAGCAGCAGGGCGCCGGCCAGCCGGATGACGTTCTCCGGATTACCGCCCAGCCAGCTGCGGTAATACAGGGGCAAGGTGAAGATCTGGATGATCATCGGGATGACGATGAACATATTAAAAATACCCATGTAGACGCCCGTGCGCTCGGGCGGAATGCAGCCGGCCAGCATGATGTAGGGATTGCCCATGATGCTGGCCCAGGCCAGTCCCACGCCCAGCATGGGCAGCAGCAACAGCGCCGGACTGTGGATCAGCGGGATGCTCAGCATGCCCACGCCGGCCGCGCACAGGCACAGGCTGTGCATGCGCTTGGGGCCGAACCGACGCGTGAACGGCACCAGCGCGAAGGCGGCGACAAAGGCGACGAAATTGTAGAAGGCGCCCACCTGACCGTTCAGCAGGCCCGCGTCGCGGAAGCCTTGCGACGCGGGGTCCGTCGTGTGAAACAGGGTCGCCGCCAGCGACAGCGCGATGTACTGCCAGTAGCAGAACAGGGCGTACCACTGGAACAGGTTGACAAGGGCCAGCTGCTTCATCGTCGGCGGCATGTCGCGCAGGGCCGCGCCGATATCGGCCAGCGTGTGGCGCCAGCCCGGCGGGCGGCTGCGGATGGCCGCCAGCTCGGCCGCCGTGAGCGGATTTTCCGGCGTCGTCTTCAGGGTCCACAGCACCGAGGCGAGCGAGAACACGGCGCCGATCAGGAAGGCGGCGATGACGATGTGCGGAATATGGCTGCCATTGACGGCGTCCTTGTTCATGCCCAGCATGACCAGCAGCGACGGCGTCAGGTAGGCCAGCGTTTGCCCCAGCCCCGTAAACGCGCTTTGTGTGAGAAAACCCAGCGAGTGCTGCTTCTTGTCGAGCTTGTCGCTGACAAAGGCGCGGTACGGCTCCATCGTCACGTTGTTGGCCGCGTCGAGTATCCACAGCAGGCTGGCGGCCATCCACAGGGTGGGACTGAACGGCATGGCCAGCAGGCCCAGGCTGCACAGGATGGCGCCGATCAGAAAATAGGGCGTGCGGCGGCCCCAGCGCGTCACCGTGCGGTCGCTCATCGCGCCGATCAGCGGTTGCACAAGCAGCCCCGTCATGGGACCGGCCAGCCATAGGTAAGGCAGGCTCGCCTCATCGGCGCCCAGGTATTTATAGATGGGGCTCATGCTGCTTTGCTGCAGCCCAAAACTGAACTGGATGCCGAAAAATCCGACGTTCATGTTGACGATCTGCCAGAACGACAGATGCGGACGGTGCGCGCTGGCGTCGCTCATGCTGGCTCCCGATCTTGCTCCCGCTCCAGCCACAGCATATGCCATGGCTGCAGGCCTACCGTGCCGGCCAGCACGCTGCCATCGAGGCTGTTGCGCCACTCGCCCGCAGGCAAAGTGAAACGCTGGCTGGCGCCGCTGAAGTTGCTCAGGTTGAGAAATCCGTCGCCGCGCAGTAGCGCCAGCACGGCCGGCGTATCGGCCGGCAGCACGCTGCGCGGCGCGGCGGCGGCCAGGGCCGGCAAGCGCCGGCGCGCGTCGATCAGCTGGCGCAGTGCCAGGTACAGCCGGCCGCTGGCGCTCACGCCATCGTGGCGCCATGCCAGCAAGCTGTCGTCGAACGCGGGACGCTGCAGCCAGCGGCTGTCCATCGCCCGGTCGGCCCGCTGCGTGTAGCTGTGATCGTTGGTCATGCCCAGTTCATCGCCCATGTACAGCACGGGCAAGGCGCCAAAGCTCAAGGCCAGGCCATGCAGCAACAGCAGGCGGCGCAACGCGTATTCCTGCTCCTGCACCGTGGCGGCGCTTTCCAGGCCGGCCAGCGAGGCGGCCATGCCGTTGCTGCCATGCGCCCTGTCGGCGCTGCTGCTCTGGAAGGCGGCGCCGCGCGCATAGCTGCCGGTGGCGCCGGCAAAGAACTGCGCGATGCGCGCCAGGCGCGCGGGTCCGTTCGCGCCCGCCTCATTGAGCAGCACGTTCCAGCCGATGTCGTCGTGGCAGCGCACATAACTGAGCCAGCTTGCGGCCGGCGGCAGCGGCGGCGTGGCGGCGATCACCTGCTGCAGCAAGTCCGTGCTTTCCTCCGCCAGCGCGCCCCAGCCGGCGGCCATCAGGCTGCTGTGATAGGCGATATGGCATTCGGGCGCCGCATCGCTGCCAAAGTAGGCGGGCAGCTTGGGCGTGGGCACGATGGCTTCGGCCTTGAGCAGCACACCGGGCGCGACGATGGCGGCGATGGCCCGCAAGGCTTGCAGCAGGCTGTGGGCTTCGGGCTGATTCATGCAGTCCGTGCCGTCGCGCTTCCACAGGAAGGCCGTCGAATCGAGGCGGAACACCTCGATGCCCTTGTTGGCCAGGCCCAGCATGGCGCCGGCCATGGCCGCGAAGACGGCCGGATTGGCGTAGTTCAGATCCCACTGGTACGGGTAAAACGTGGTCCAGACCCAGCGCTGGAGTTCCGGCACGAACGTGAAATTGCCGGGCGCCGCCTGCGGAAAGACCTGGCCCACGGTACGCTCGTAACGGTCCGGCTGCACGCGGTCGGGATAGGTGTGGAAAAAATCGCGCAGCTGCGGATCGCCTGCCTTGGCGCCCAGCGCCCACGCATGGTCGTCGGCCACATGATTGAGGATCAGGTCCGAGCACAGGCTGATGCCGGCCGCGCGCAGCTGCGCCGTCAATGCCAGCAGGTCGGCATTGCCGCCCAGGGCGGGGTCGACTTCCTCGAAGCTGGCGACGGCAAAACCGCCATCGCTTTCGCCGGCCCGCGCACGCAAGAACGGCAGCAGGTGCAGATAGGTCACGCCCAGTTCGCGCAGGTGGCCGATGCGCGCCGCCACGCCCTGCAGGTTGCCGCCGAAGCGCTGCACGTAGGCGCTGTAGCCCAGCATGGACTGGCTGGCAAACCAGTCCGGCTGTTCTTCGCGCTGCGCATCCTGGCGCAGCAGCGCCGGCGCGCGCGCCGCATACAACCGCCCCACGCTTTCCATCAGGTCGCCCAGCCAGGGCAGGAAATCGGGCCGCTGGCCATACAGGCTGCCCAGGCGGTCGAGCAAGACCGCCTCCTGGCGTGCATAGCGGCGCGCCGCATCGTCGCGCAAGCGCGTGGGGAGCGGCGCCAGCAGGCGCGCCAGGGGGCTGCGTATCGACATCATGAATCCTATCCTTGCTTAAAATGCGTATTTCAGGCTGACCTTGACGGCGCGCCCCGTGATCGAGCGGGCCGCATGGCCATCGCCCTCGACTTCCGTATAGCCGATCTTGTTGAGCAGATTGTTCGCCGTCAGCGCCACCTGCATCTGCGGCGTGAGCTGGTAATTGACGAAGGCGTTGAGCACCTGATAGGCGGGCAAGGTGATCGTGTGCGCATCGTCGCCCCACGACTTGCCCGTGCCGACCAGGCTGGCGCCCAGGGTGGCGGCTCCCCATTCATAGGTGGGCGCGATCTGGTACACGACGCGCGCCTGGCGCCGCGGCGTATTGCCGATCAGCGCCACGTCGGCCGCCGCCGTGCCTGTGATCTCGGCATCCGTGAACGTCAATCCACCGTTGATGCGGAAATCGCCGGCGCTGTAGGCCGCTTCCAGTTCCACGCCCTTGGCTTCATAGCTGTTGGCCGTGCGCAGCTGGGTGGTCGCTTCGTAATTGCTTTCCCTGGTCTTGGCCTGGAACACGGTGACAAAGGTGCTCAGGGGACCCTGGCGCCATTTCACGCCGCCTTCGAGCTGGCGCACGGTGTTCATCGCCACCGGCACGCTGCCATCCAACGGCGTGCCGAACAGGATGCGGTCGGCATTGAAAGCCACGCCTTCGCTGACGCGGGCAAACACGGCCAGGCTGGCTTGCAGCTTGTAGTTCGCGCCCAGCGAGTACGACGTGTGGCCCAGGGTGTAATCGACCTGCTGCACCGTCGACGGCAGATAAGCTTGCGCACCGGTGGCGATATTGGCCGTGCCGCTGGCATGCTGGCGGTCGCGCCGCAGACCGCCGTCGAGGTTCAGCGCGCCGCTTTCCCAGGCCAGGTTCAGGTAGGGAGAAGTCGTGCGGTACTCCATGTCGACGGCGCGCGAGCAGCAGGCGCCGAAGGCCGGGCCGATGTAGCCGGGCGTGCCGCTGGCCGTTTGCAGCAGCGCGGGCTGGTCGCCCGTGGCCTGCATCAGGTACTCATTGAAGTTCCAGGTCAGGCCCAGCTTTTGCTGCGACAGGTACAGGCCGGCCGTGGTGGTCAGCTTGCCGCTGTCGAGCACGAACGTCCTGGCCAGCTTGGTGTCGCTCAGGGTGTTGCTGGCGTCGTCGATCGAGGTATTGAACACCACGGCGGAAAACGCGCGGCCCGTGTAGGGCTTGCCCCGATTCGGGCCGCTGGCAAACACATAGCTGCCGTCGCTGCCGTTATTCGACGGGAAGACGCCGGTGAAGCGCCCCGAATTGTCGGCGTGGCGGAAGTTTTCGCTCACGCTCCAGCCCTGCCCCAGCTTGAACGACGCCTCCAGGCCCACGGTATCGCTTTTGACGTGCAAGCCGTCGTTGACGCGGGTGGCTACGCGCTGGTTATCCTTGTTCAGTACCATGTCGGGCACCCAGTACGGCGAATAGAAGCTGGCCTTGCGCGGGTCGATGCCGGCGATTTCCCCGATGCGGCCATCGCGCACGCTGACCGGCACCGGCAAGGCCGTGGGCGACTGGTCGTCGAGGTGCTTGAACGACAGGCGCACGAAGCCGCTGTCGAATTCATGCGTGACATTGCCGCGGATCTGGCCGCCCTTTTCGCTGTTGACGCCACTGTGGCGGATGCCTTCGCCCGTACGCCAGGAGCCGCCGATGAAGAAGCGCGTGCGCTCCGACACCGGTGCGCCGTAGTCGAAGTCGACCCTCGTCTGGTCGTAGCCCAGGCCACGGCTGAGGGCCACACTGCCGCCCTTCTCCTTGCCATTCTTGCTGATGAAATTGATGATGCCGCCCGGCGAATTGGTGGCCAGGGTGGAAGCCGAACCGCCGCGCACCACTTCCAGGTGGTCGAGCGTGGAATCGATCTTGACGAAGCTGTCGGGCGTGGTGAAGTTGAAGTCGCCGAATTGCAGCACCGGCAAGCCGTCTTCCTGGATCTGCACATAGCGCGCGCCGCCGGCGGAAATGGGCAGGCCGCGCACGGTGATGTTGGCATTGCCTTCGCCGCCCGAAGACTCGGCCCGCAAGCCCGGCACCGAGCGCAGGACTTCGGCGGCGCTGGTCGGTGCATTGTGCAGGATGGTGTCGAGTTCCATGCTGCTGACGGAATTGCTCGATTTCATTTTGGACGTGCCGCCGGTGGTGCCCGTGACCACGATGCGTTCCAGGTTCAGGCCATCGGCAGGGGCGGCGCTGGCGGTGTCGCCGGCCGATTGCGCCTGGGCGGCGCCCAGTTGCAGCATGGCCAGGGCGACGGCTGCGGCCATGCCGCCGCGTTGAGCAGTACGTGTCTTCATCTTGTCTCCAGTGTTGTATGCCGATACGTCGAGGTATCGGCTTGTTATGAGTCCTGGCCGCCGCATGCCGTGTCGCGCTGACTGGGCCGGTACGTCATTATTCAACGAATAAGAATTTATTGCAATCGATTGCAATCGAGCACTGCAACATGAAAATGTTGTTGTTTTTAAGAGAAAAATACGGGCGATATAGAGGGAAACAGGCGGGATTTCAGGAAAACCCAGCCTTTTTTATGCTGCTGTGCAGCATAAAAATAAAGAGGGAAATTTGAAATTATTGCAATCGGTTGCAGCGACTGACAACGGTGCTTCAGCGGCCCGAGGCGCGTACGATCAGCTCGGTTGGCAATTGCCGGGATGGCGCAGGCGCGCCGTCGACCAGCGCCAGCAGCGAGGCCACCAGCGCGCGCCCGGCGGCGCGGATCGGCTGGCGCACGGTGGTCAGCGGCGGATGGAAATACGCGGCCAGTTCGATATCGTCATAGCCGACCACGGCCACCTGCTCCGGCACGGCCACGCCGTGCGCGCGCAGGGCGCTGATGGCGCTCATGGCCAGCAAGTCGCTGCAGGCAAAGATGGCGTCGAACGGCAGCTGGCGGTCCAGCAGTTCCTGCACGTCCGTCGCGCCGCCCTGCGGCAGGAAGGAGCCGGCCACGTACAGTTGCGGGTCGGGCGCCAGCCCTTGCGCGGCCAGCGCCTGTACATAGCCCTGGTGGCGCTGCGCCACTTCGGGCAGCTTGGCGTCGCCAAAGAAGGCGATGCGCCGGCACCCCGCCGCCAGCAAGTGTTCCGTGGCCAGCCTGCCGCCGGCGACGTTATCGCCGCCGACGGTGCAATACAGCTGCTGCGGCAATTGCGCGCCCCACACGACGATGGGCACCTGACGCGCGGCCAGCTGGTTCAGTTGTTCATGGTGGCGCCACTGGCCGATCAGGATGATGCCGATCACGCGGCCGCTATCGAAGGACTGGGCCGCCGCGTCGAGCGTTTCGGCATCGACGCGTGAAATGAGCATGTCGAAGCCCTGCTCCGTCAGCGCATCGGCCAGGCTGCCCAGCATGCCGAGGAAAAAAGGATCGGACAGGTGCTGGCGCGTGGCCGCGTCATACGGCACCACCACGCCCACCGTGCGGTTCTGTTTCAGGCGCAGGTTTTGCGCGCCGATATTGATGGAATACTTGAGCGAACGGGCCAGCGCGATGACGCGCGCGCGCGTCTCTTCATTGACCAGCGAACTGCCGCTCAGCGCGCGCGACACGGTCGACGTGGACACGCCGGCCAGGCGCGCGATATCGGCCATCTGCAAGCGTTGCTGCGCCTTCGAGTCGGAACCGGTCATCGTGCGCTCACTGCGGCGCGGTGTCCTTGAACGACTGCCGCTCGGACAATTTGTCGAACAGGCGCGCCAGCGCCGGATGCTCCGCGCGCCAGTCGATTTCCGGGAAGCGGAAGCTGAGCCAGCCCAGGGTACAGCCCACGGCCACGTCGGCCAGGGTGTAGTTCTTGCCGGCGCAATACGCGCTCTCGCCCAGGCGCGCCTCGAGCGCGGCCAGGCCCAGGGTGACTTTGTCCAGCTGGCGCGCGATCCAGGCCGCGCTTTGCTGCTCGGGCGGACGCTGCGTGCGCTCCAGGCGCACCAGCACGCCCGCGTCGAGGATGCCGTCGGCCAGCGCTTCCCAGTTCTTGATATCGGCCCGCTCGCGGCCATTGCCGCCGGCCGGCAGCAACTTGCACACGGGCGTGAGCGTGTCGAGGTATTCGACGATGACTTTCGAGTCGATCAAGGTGCTGCCATCCTCC
The DNA here is from genome assembly GCF_051380695.1 of Janthinobacterium goodfellowi. Classification (NCBI taxonomy): domain Bacteria; kingdom Pseudomonadati; phylum Pseudomonadota; class Betaproteobacteria; order Burkholderiales; family Oxalobacteraceae; genus Janthinobacterium; species Janthinobacterium goodfellowi. The sequence goes on from NZ_JBNYXN010000006.1 coordinate 353,708, forward strand.
ATCACCAGGCAAGGCACCTTGCCCAGGGGATTGGCCTGGGCGATGCGGGTTTCCGGCACCCACACGTTTTCCAGCTCGAAGACATAGTCGAGCTTTTTTTCCGCCAGCACGATACGGGCTTTGCGGACATACGGGCTGGCGAGGGAACCGATCAGTTTCATAGGTACTTTAAGGTAAAGGAGCAGCAAGCAGTATAGCATCGGCGGCAGCGGCGTTTGGCAGCACGCGCCCAGCCGTCTCCATGGTGTGGCAGGCATGCCGCATCGGGGCCGGATTCGGCCCGAATGCGGTGCGCCGGCGCCCGATGGACGGCTGGCCAGCGGCCAGCGGTGGTAAAATCGCCCTTTACTGTGGCGCCGTTAGTGTTGCTGTATTGCAATAGCCCTGCCCTCCCCGCGCGCCACACGCCAACCGTTTCTTTAACTTGCGTCCGCTCTCATGACTTCTACTACTCCGTATTCCACGCTGTCGGCCCTGTCTCCGCTCGATGGCCGCTACGCCAGCAAGACCGATCTGCTGCGCCCGATCCTGTCCGAAGCCGGTTTCATGCACCACCGCGTGAAAGTGGAAATCTCCTGGCTGCAAGCGCTGTCGCAAGCCGGTTTCGCCGAAATCAAGCCGTTTTCGGCCGAAGCGAGCGCCCTGCTCGACAAGATGGCGGCCGATTTCTCGGAAGCCGACGCGGCCCGCATCAAGGCCATCGAAGCGGTCACCAACCATGACGTCAAGGCCGTCGAGTACTGGCTGAAGGAACAAGTGGCGGACGTGCCGGAACTGGTGGCGGCGTCGGAATTCATCCATTTCGCCTGCACCTCGGAAGACATCAACAACACCTCGCACGGCATGATGCTCAAGGCCGCGCGCGACGGCGTGATGCTGCCGGCATTGAACGGCCTGGTGGCCAAGCTGACGCAGATCGCGCACGACAACGCCGACGTGCCGATGCTGTCGCGCACGCACGGCCAGACGGCCAGCCCGACCACCCTGGGCAAGGAATTTGCCAACGTCGTGGCCCGTTTGCAGCGCGCCGTGAAACGCATCGCGCAAGTGGAAATCCTCGGCAAGATGAATGGCGCCGTCGGCAACTACAACGCCCACCTGTCGGCCTACCCTGGCTTCGACTGGCCCGCATTCTCGCAGGCCGTCATCGAACAGCGCCTGGGCCTGGTGTTCAATCCGTACACCATCCAGATCGAACCGCACGACTACATGGCCGAACTGTTCGACGCCTTCGCGCGCGCCAACACGATCCTGCTGGACCTGAACCGCGACATCTGGACGTACGTCTCGCTGGGCTACTTCAAGCAGAAACTGAAAGCGGGCGAAATCGGCTCGTCGACCATGCCGCACAAGGTCAACCCGATCGACTTCGAGAACTCGGAAGGCAACCTGGGCCTGGCCAACGCCGTGCTGAAACACCTGTCGGAAAAACTGCCCGTCTCGCGCATGCAGCGCGATTTGACCGATTCGACCGTGCTGCGCAACATCGGCGTGGGCCTCGGTTACACCTTGCTGGCGTATGACAGCTGCCTGCGCGGCCTGAACAAGCTGGAAGTGAACCACGCGCGCCTGGCGCAAGACCTGGACGCGACCTGGGAAGTGCTGGCCGAGCCCGTACAAACCGTGATGCGCCGCTATGGCATCGAAAACCCGTACGAGCAGCTGAAAGAGCTGACGCGCGGCAAGGGCATCTCGAAAGAAGCGCTGCAAACCTTCGTCAATGGCCTGGCCATTCCGCAGGATGCCAAGGACGTTCTGCTGACCATGACGCCGGGCAACTACATCGGTATCGCAGCGCAATTGGCCAAAGCCATCTAAGCAGTTTCCACATGGGGATCGTCCGATCCCACTCCCGCGGGGCGGCCAGCACACAAATGCTGCCCGCCCCGCGGTTTTTCCGGCACTCTTTCTTGTAGAATCTCCAGCACGCAGCGCAATTTGCTTTTCTTTGGTATATTAGGCCGAATTAGTCCTAATACGTACTACTTTCAAGAAAGCCGCCGATGCAACGCTACACCACCACCGCCATCATCCTGCACTGGCTGACCGCCTTGCTGATCGTCAGCGCCTTCGTCATGGGCCTGGTCATGACGGATATTCCCGGCCTGACGCCCACCAAGCTCAAATATTTCTCCTGGCACAAATGGCTGGGCGTGACCGTGCTGGCCATCGCCGCCATCCGCCTGCTGTGGCGCAAGGCCAACGTGCCGCCGCCGCATCCGGCCAGCATGGTTGCCTGGCAAAAGAAGGCAGCCGATGCCATGCATGTGCTGCTGTACATCCTGATCTTCGCCGTGCCCGTTTCCGGCTACCTGTACACCCTGGCCGCCGGCGTGCCGGTAGTCTACCTGGGCCTGTTCCAGTTGCCCGTCATCATGGCGCCGAACCCGGAACTTAAGCCGCTTTTAAAAGAGATTCATTATGTTCTGAACATGACGATGGCCGCTGCCGTGGCGGCCCATGTGCTGGCGGCGCTGAAGCACCAGTTCATCGACCGCGATGGCGTCCTCAAGCGCATGCTGCCCTGACACCGACTTCCCCTTGCTCACTGAAACTACAGGAAAAAAACAAGATGAAAACCTCCCAACGCATCGTCCTCGCTTCCCTGCTGGGCCTGTCCGTGGCCGCCACCGCCGCCACCCTGCTGAAAGTCGATCCCGCCAAGACCAGCGTGTCGGCCGTGTTCAAGCAAATGAACGTGCCCGTGGAAGCGAAGTTCAAGAAATTCAATATCGCCATCGATTACAACCCGGCCACGCCGGACGCCTCGAAGGCGTCGGTGGAAATCGACACGGCCAGCATCGATATCGGCGACCCCGAGTACAACAAGGAAGTGGCGAAGAAAGAATGGTTCAACTCGGCCCAGTTCCCGAAAGCCACCTTTGTCTCGAGCAGCATCAAAGCGGCCGGCGCGGGCAAGCTGACGGTTACCGGCAAGCTGAGCATCAAAGGCAAGACCACCGACGTGACCTTCCCCCTGGCGGTCAAAGCCGACGGCGGCAAATACGCGTTTGACGGCGCCCTGCCGATCAAGCGCCTGACCTACAACATCGGCGAAGGCGAGTGGAAAGACACGAGCATGGTTGCGGATGAAGTCACCATCAAATTCCACGTCGCCGCTCAGTAACACCTGAGAAAACGTCCATGACTGCGTTGCTCTTGCCTGGTTTTCCACCTTGTGCTTTTCGGACTGCACCAGGCAAGGCGCCTTGTCCTGAACGTTTTTCAGGCGTTACCAAAAACAACCCCACAACCTGTTCAACTTTAGGATCTGCATGAAATTTTCGCACTTGATGATCGCCGTGCTGGCAGCCGCCGGCGCGGGTTCGGCCATGGCCGCTACGGACACCTACAACCTCGACCCGACGCATACCTTCCCCAGCTTCGAAGCCGATCACATGGGCATGTCGGTGTGGCGCGGCAAGTTCAACAAAACCAAGGGAACCGTGACGCTGGACCGCGCCGCCAAGAGCGGCAGCCTGGACCTGGTCATCGATGCCGATTCGATCGACTTCGGCCTCGATGCCATGAACACGCACGCGAAAAAAGCGGACATGTTCAACGTCGAGAAATTCCCGCAAATCACCTACAAAAGCACGTCGCTCAAGTTCAACGGCGAGCAGCTGGTGGAAGTCGATGGCGAACTGACCTTGCTGGGCGTGACCAAGCCCGTCAAGTTGAACGTGAGCAAGTTCAAGTGCATCATGCACCCGCGCTACAAGCGTGAAGTGTGCGGCGCCGATGCCACGGCGGAATTCAAGCGCAGCGACTTTGGCCTGAACTACGGCATGCCGGCGTTCTCGCCGGAAGTCAAGCTGGCCATTCAGGTTGAAGCGATCAAGGCCGACTAAACACGACCTTGCCGCATGACAAGCCCGCCTCGCTGCCCGCAGCCAGGCGGGCTTTTGCATGCGCCATGCGAATCCGCTGGACTTTTCTATCGTGCGGCATCACTATCCATTGGCATGATGTTGTTATGACATGCCACACCCACTTATCCATCGCGCGGAGGACTACATGAATTTCATTATCTGGATCGTTATTGGCGGCGTCATCGGCTGGCTGGCCAGCATGGTCATGAAAACCAATGCGCAACAGGGCATCTTCCTCAATATCGTCGTCGGCATCGTCGGCGCCTTCCTCGGCGGCTGGCTGCTGGCCCCCCTGTTTGGCACGGGCACCATCAATAGCGACAATTTCAGCCTGGCTTCGCTGCTCGTTTCGTTCCTCGGCGCCGTGATCCTGCTGGGCATCGTGAATCTTTTGCGCCGCGGCAAAATACGCTAAGCAAACAAAAAGCAGGGCAGGGCAAGTGGCCGGGCCGCGCAAGCGCCCGGCCATTTTTTATTGCCGCCAGGACAAGTATGGACAAATACAACAGCCGCCACACGTAAAAATGCGCGTTGGCGGGCGGTTCCAGCCCCTATGCCAGCGAAAATCATGCTATTCAAGCAACGGCATGCGAGCATGCTGCCCGGAAAATGTGATTGACTAGTGCGAGTTCGATACGGATACTCTATGTCGCCCGCTGCACAATCAGCGGGTACTCCGCTGATTCCGACTTCCCTACAATGTAAAAGAACAGAACTCGAATGAAAAAATCTCTTATCGCGCTCGCCATCCTGAGCAACTTTGCACACGCCGACGAAGGCATGTGGATGCCCCAACAGCTGCCACAAGTAGCCAAGGAGCTGAAAGCCGCCGGACTGAAACTCGATCCGACCACCCTGACCAAACTGACCGAATTCCCGATGGGCGCCATCGTCAGCCTGGGCGGCTGCTCGGCGTCGTTCGTCTCGCCGCAAGGCCTGGTTGCCACCAACCACCATTGCGTCTACAACAGCGTGGCGGTCAATTCGACCAAGGAGCGCGATTTGCTGGCCAACGGTTTCCTGGCCAAGACTTTCGCTGAAGAATTGCCGGCCGCCCCGGGCAGCCGCATCTTCGTCACCTCGGCCGTGACGAATGTCAGCGACAAGATCATCAGCGCCGACGTGGCCAAGCTGCAAGGCAAGGCACGCATCGATGCGATCGAGAAAAACCAGAAGAAACTGGTCGCCGAATGCGAAAAAGAAGCGGGCTTCCGCTGCACCGTGTCGAGCTACTACGGCGGCCTGGAGTTCTACCTGATCAAGCAACTGGAAATCCGCGACGTGCGCCTGGTGCACGCGCCACCAGCGGGCGTGGGCAAGTTCGGCGGCGACACCGACAACTGGATGTGGCCGCGCCACACGGGCGACTACGGTTTCTACCGCGCCTATGTCAGCAAAGACGGCAAAGCTGCCGACTTCAGCAAGGACAACGTGCCGTACCAGCCAAAACACGTACTGAAACTGGCCAAGGATGGCTTGAAAGAAGGCGATTTCGTCATGGCGCTGGGCTACCCTGGCCGCACCAACCGTCACCGCCTGCCATCGGAAGTGGCGTTCACGTTTGACTGGAACTACCCGGCCTTCGTGAAGGCGTCGGGCGAAACCCTGGCCATCATCGCGCGCGAAACCAAGGACAACAAGGACGTTGCCCTGAAATACGCAGGTCAGGTTGCTGGCGTGAACAATTACTACAAGAACCGCCAAGGCATGCTCGATTCCTACGCCGGCAGCGACTTCCTGGCGCGCAAGACGGCCGAACACGAAGCCCTGAAAACCTGGGTCAACGCCAATCCTGCCCGCAAGGCGGAATTTGCCGGCGACATCGAGCAAGTGGAAAAGCTGATCGCCGAGCGCGATGCCGACACCAAGCGCGATTTCTTCCTGGGCTACGCCCAGCCACGCCTGCTGAACACGGCACGCAGCCTGTACCGCCTGTCCAACGAAGGCACCAAGGCCGATACGGAACGCAAGTCCGGCTACCAGACGCGCGACTTGCCACGCCTGGAAGCGGGCATCACCTCGGTCGAGCGCACCTACGATGAAAAAGTCGACAAGGCGCTGGTACTGAACAGCCTGACCAAGTACGCCGCGCAACCGGCCGCACAACGCCGCGCCAGCTTCGACGCCGCCATCGGCATCAAGGACGGCATGTCGCAAGCCGACCTGGCCGCCGCCCTGGACAAACTGTATGCCGGCAGCAAGCTGGGCGACAAGGCCGAGCGCGCAGCCTGGCTGAAACGCACGCCAGCCGAGTTCCAGGCCAGCAAGGACAGCTTCATCCAGGCCGCCGTCGCCATGTATCCGGATTCGCTGAAAAACGAAGCGGAAGACGAAGAACTGGCCGGCAAGATCCAGCAAGCCTACGCCAACTACATGAAAGCAAAAATCGCCTTCATGAAGAGCAAAGGCCAAGCCGTCTATCCTGACGCCAACAGCACCCTGCGTGTGACGTTCGGCCGTGTTGCCGGCCGTGACCATGGCGCCGACGGCACCACCTGGACCGCCTTCACCACCGTCAATGGCGTCGCCGCCAAAGCCACGGGCCAGGGCGAGTTCAATGCACCGGCGAATCAACTGGCCGCGATCAAAGCCAAGGACTTCGGCAAGTTCGTCGATCCGAAGCTGAAAACCGTACCGGTCGACTACCTGGCCACGCTGGACATCACCGGCGGCAACTCCGGTTCGGCTGCCCTGAACTCGAAAGGCGAATTCATCGGCCTGGCCTTCGACGGCACCTTGGACTCGATCATTTCCGACTGGGACTACAACAAGGCCAACACCCGTTCGATCCAGGTCGACCTGCGCTACATGCTGTGGAACATGAAACACATCGACCACGCAGACAACCTGCTGAAAGAAATGGGCGCCGAGTAATTCGCGGATAACAACAACTAATAAGCCCGGCAACGGGCGGTTGTTCCCTGAGCCACTCCTGCGGGAGTGGCTTTTTTTCGCCTAACGTTTTATTTTGGTGAAACGGTAAGGCACGGCTTGCTCCTCGCCAAACACGTGCGCGCGGCCGCTTCCCAGCGGCAGCATCACCCTCCGGCCATCGTGCAGCAGCAAGGCCAGGTCGGCGCCGGGAAAGCGCTGCGTCAGCAGCGGATACGCTGGCCGGGCGATGCCCGTGGCGGGAATCACGATGCGGTAATCGCCGTCGCCAAAGTCCAGCAGCAGTGCGGCCACTTCATCCGGCCCCGGCAGCGCCGTGATGCGCAGGCGCGTGCTGCCCTTGACGAGTTCAAAGGCCGACCATACGGGCAAGGCACGCTGCATCGCGCCGACCCGCAGCTGCGGCACCTGGCCCGCCTCCGCCGACGTCAGCAAGACGTCAGGCCGCTCCTCCGATACGGCGCCATCGACGGCCAGCAGCCAGCCCCGGTAGCGTATCAGCGCACCCTGCGCGCTAGCCGTCACGGACCCGCCCTGCGCCACCGGCTCCTTGCCCGCCGGCAAGCGCAACGGCGCCGCCTGTGCCGCCAGGCAAGCCCACCACACCAGCGCCGCCATCGCTGCCTTGCCCATGCCGCCTCCCTTGCGCGTGAAACGTATTCATAACACAAGTTCGGCCCGGCCCATCTGCCGCGCCTCAAGGCGCCAACGCCGGTGCTACAATTGGCCCCTAGCGGGCGTACTTACCCAGCGCGCCTTCCCCCTCCCAGACTCAGACCGCTATGCCACCAGACTTGCGCACGACCTACGAACTCGGTAACCACAACCAGACCACGACCTGGCTGGAATGCATCACCTTCTATCAAGATCTCGCCGCACGCTACCCGCAGGTGCTGCATTTCGAACAGATCGGCCTGTCCGATTCGGGCGTGCCCATCCACGCTGGCGTCGTCAGCGCAGACGGCGTGTTCGACCGCGAGCAAATCAAGCGCGCGGGCCGCACCGTGTTCTTCAACAACAACGGCATCCACCCGGGCGAACCGGAAGGCATCGACGCCTGCATGGCCATCGTGCGCGACCTCTGCACGCAGCCGGAACGCCTGGCGGCGCTGGGCAGCACCGTGCTGCTGTTCATTCCGATCTACAACGTCGATGGCAGCCTGAACCGCGCCAATACCTCGCGCGTGAACCAGGATGGCCCGGAGCAATTCGGTTTCCGCGGCAATAGCCGCCACCTGGACTTGAACCGCGATTTCATCAAGTGCGACAGCCTGAACGCGCAAGTGTTCAACCGCCTGCTGGCCAGCTGGGACCCGGACGTAATGGTCGACACGCACACGTCGAACGGCGCCGATTACCCGTACACGATGACCCTGATCCACACGCAGACGGATAAGCTGGGCAATGGCCTCGGTCCCTTCCTGCAAGACACCATGCTGCCGCATATCTTTGCGCAGATGGAACAAGCCGGCTGGCCCACCTGCCCGTATGTGAATCCTGTCAAGGACAGCCCCGACCACGGCATCGCCGAGTTCCTCGAAGTGCCCCGTTTCTCGACCGGTTTTGCGGCCCTGCATCACGTCATCGGTTTCATGCCGGAAACGCACATGCTCAAGCCCTTTGCCGACCGCTACGCGTCCATGCGCGCCCTGCTCGACATCACCATGGCCTTTACCATCGAACATGGCGAACAGATCAAGCAACTGCGCGCGCAAGCCAAGGCAGCGGGCCGCACGCAAGCCGAGTGGCCCATCCACTGGGCCATGAACGAAGAGCAACCGTCGACCTTCCCCTTCAAGGGCTACGCAGCAAAATACACGCCGAGCGTACTGGGCGACTACCAGCGCCTGTCCTACGACCGCTCGCAGCCGTGGGAACGCGACATCGCCTATTACAACCGCTTCGATGCGGACGTCACCGTAGCCGCGCCGAAAGCCTATGTGGTGCCCCAAGCCTGGCGCGAAGTCATCGAGCGCCTGCGCTGGAACGGCGTCGACATGCACCGCATCACCGCCGAACAGACGGTAACGGCACGCTACTACCACATCACCTCCGTCGGCACGCGCGCCACCGCCTACGAAGGCCACATGTTCCACGACACGGTGGAACTGGAAGCGCGCACGGGCCAGTTCACCTTGCAGGCGGGCGACTATGTGATCAGCCTGGAGCAGGACAACGCGCGCTATGCCGTGGAAACCCTGGAACCGCAGGCGCACGACAGCTTCTTCCGCTGGGGTTTCTTCAACAGCGTGCTGGAGAAAAAAGAAGCGTTTTCCGATTACGTGTTCGAAGACATGGCGTCCGAACTGCTGCGCGATGAGCCGGCGCTGGCGGCCAAGTTTGCCGACTGGAAAGCAGCGAATCCGGCCTTGCTGAGCAATCAGGAAGCCGTGCTCGACTTCATTTTTGAACACTGCCAGCGCTTTGCCGAGCCGGAATGGCGACGCTATCCCGTCATCGCCCTCATGTAACTGGGAACTGTAGCGAATGCAACATCCTGGCGCCGCATCGGACACCCCGGTGCGGCGCCTCTTTCTGTGCCCTGCCCACAAGGTAATCCCATGCACTACGCACTGAACCTGCGCACCTTTATCTACAGCCATTATTTTTACCTGGGCTTGCGCGTGGCTATCGGCCTGGTCGGCCTGGCCCTGCTGACCCAGGAAATCAGCGACAGCGCCACCGCCATGACCGTGTGCATCGGCGCCCTGTGCACGACCCTGATGGACATGCCCAGCCCGCTGCGCCACAAGTTCAATGAAATGCTGGCCTCGGTCCTGCTGTGCAGCGCCGTCACCTTGTTGATCAGCCTGTGCGGTCCCGTGCAGTGGCTGCTGATGACGGTTCTCGTGCTGGTCAGTTTCCTCGCCAGCATGATGGTGGTGTACGGCAAGAAATCGATGCCCTTGCAGCTGGCCGCCCTGTTCATCATGACCATGTCGATGGAACATCAGATGACGTGGCAGCAATCGTTTCACCACGCGGGCCTGTTCATGCTGGGGGGATTGATCTATCTGGCCTACGCCATGGCCATCGCCTGGGTCTTGCGCCACCGTATCAAACAGCAAGTGCTGGCCGAAGCCCTGTTCGAATTGGCCGCCTACATCGACATCAAGGCCGATTTCTACGACACGCGTTTTAATTTGACGGAACAGTTCAACAAGCTGGTGCGCCATCAAAGCATTTTGGCCGACCGCCAGCAGGCGTCGCGCGACTTGATTTTGCGCAGCCACAAGAACAGCAAGGATGCCATCGTCGTGCAAGTGCACGTGTGCATGCTCGATCTGTATGAACTGATCCTCTCCACGCACACGGATTACGCGCTGCTGCGCCAGCACCTGGCCGACTCCGACGTGCTCACATCCTTGCACGACCTGGCTTACAAGGCGGCGCGCGATATCGAATCCGTGGCCTACGCCGTCACGCGCAAGCGCGCCTCGTATGCGCAGATCAGCTACGACAAGGAATGGGCCGACATCGAAGCGGAGATCGCCCGCCTGCACGCAAAAGGCGACGGTGCGCAGGAAGCGCTGGCGACCCTGCGCGCGCAGCGCAACAAGATCCGCGCCATTTTAAAAATGATCGCCGAGCTGCATCTGGCCACGCAAAAAGTCTATGCCGACGTGCCATTCTGGAGCGGTGCGGACATGGCGCCGTTTTTGTCGCAGCAGAAATACGAACTGAAGACCTTGCTATCGAATCTGCGCCTGGATTCGCCCGTATTCCGCTTCGCCCTGCGCGTGTCGATGGCCATCTCCGTGGGATTGCTGATCGGCCACTGGCTGCCGTATGCGGCGCACAGCTACTGGATCGTCCTGACCATCGTCATCATCCTGCGCCCCACGTTCAGCATGACGCGCCAGCGCCGCGCCGACCGCATCATCGGCACCATCATCGGCTGCGTGGTTACGGCCATCGTGATCCGCTTCGTGCACAGCAATATCGTGCTGATGGCCATCCTGTTCCTCTCCATCGTGGCCACGCCCACCTTCATCTATCTGCGCTACCGCTACACGGCCATTGCCGTAAGCCTGATGATTCTGCTGCAAATGCATCTGGTGGCGCCCAGCAACCCGAACCTCGTCAGCGAACGTTTGATCGATACCCTGATCGGCGCGGCGGTGGCCACCGTGTTCAGCTTTGTGCTGGCCAACTGGGAATACCAGAGCCTGCCGCGCCTCGTGCGCCAGGTGCTCAACGTGAACCTCAGCTATATGCAGGCCAGCTTCGCGCTGCTGCAGGGAAAATGCTTCGATGACTTCGCCTACCGCATCGAACGCAAGCGCCTGATGGACAGCCTGGCCGCGCTCAGCTCGGCATTGGTGCGCATGCTCGATGAACCAGCCAGCAAGCAGCGGGCCGTGGAAGACATCAACCTGTTCATCGTGCAAAATTACTTATTGGTCGCCCACGTGGCGGCGCTGCGCTCGATCCTCGGGCGCCATGCCAGCCAGCTGCCCGTCACGCCCGTCAATGCCTTGCTCAGCCATAGCCACACGCAAGTGTGTTTGACCCTGTCGCGCGCGCTGGAACAGCTCGACGACAAGACCGCCATCAGCGCGCCGCAGGCTACCGCTGCCGCACCGCCCGTCAGCGACGTGGCCTGGTCGGGCTGGCCGCTGGTGCAGCGGCGTATCCGGCTGTTGCAGGCGGATGCGGACAAGATCGTGGTACATAGCGCGGCGATCGTGCATATCGTCTCGCCACGCGCCTGACAAAAAGTCCATGGCGTTGTTGCCGCGCCTCGTCGTACATTCGTACTGCCTTCGGCACGGCGCCTAGCCCTGAACATTTTGTCAGCCGCTTTATCCAGGCTAGCCTGCCTGCGGCAGGCCGTCAATGACTACTTCAAATAACGCTCAAACCAGCCGATGGTGCGCTTTTGCAAGTCGCGCTGGTTTTCCGGCTTGCGGAAGGAATGGCCTTCGCCGTCATAGATGAACAGGCTGGACGGCACGCCCATGGCGCGCAAGCCGTGCCAGAATTCCAGCGACTGGGCGGCCGGCGTTTCCACGTCGCGCTCGCCCACGTAGATCAGGGTCGGCGTCTTCGCCGCCTTGATCGATTCGATGGGCGAAGCCTTGCGATACACGGCCGGATTGTCATACGCGGAAGCGCCAAAGAACGGGATCATCCACTGGTTGATGCCGTTCTGGCCGTAATAGCTGATCCAGTTCGACACGCCCGCGCCCGCCACGGCCGCCTTGAAGCGGTCGCTGTGCGTGACGCCCCACATGGTCATGAAGCCGCCATACGAATGGCCGATCAGGCCCAGGCGCTGGCCGTCGATGGGCGCCACTTTTTGCGCGGCATCAATACCGGCCAGGATATCGCGCCAGTCGCCGCCGCCAAAGTCAGCCATATTCGCGCGTGTAAAAGCCTGGCCCTGGCCAAAGCTGCCGCGCGGATTGGGCAGGAAGACGAAATAGCCTTTTTGCGTCAATTCATGGATCAGGGTGCTCGCCGCCACGTAACGGGGCGACGCGGCCGCGCCGGGCCCGCCATGCACGTTGACGATCATCGGGTAGCGCTTGCCTGCTTCCGTCTTCAACGGCCCCAGCAGCCAGCCCTGTACCTTGTATTGCTCGTTGTTCCAGCCCACATTTTGCACCGTCAGCTGCGGCGCAAAGCCGTCATTGTCGCGCGTGATCTTTTTCAGCTGGCCCACCGGTCCCGCCACCAGGTAGCCGGCGTGCGTAAAGTCTTCCTGCGCGGCGGCGGCCTGCAAACCATCGGCGCTGAAGGACAGACGGCCATCGCTGCCGCCGCTGCTCAGTTCTCCGAGCAGCACGGGCTGGGCGGGACCTGTTTGCGCATCGACGGGCACCAGCGCCAGCTGCGAATCGATCAGGGCCGTCGCCAGCAAGCCGGCGCCGCGCCAGACGACGCCATTGAAGGTGCCGCGGTAATCGGGCGTAAGATTGCGCGGCGTGCCGCCGGCCAGCGGCACGGTATAGATATCGCCGCCGATGGAGCCGAAGTCGCTCATCAGGCCGCCGATGAAGACCACCGTCTTGCCGTCCGGCGAGACCGACGGCAGGTTCAGCTGCATGGCCGGTGACGCGATCACGCGCAGGGCGCCCGTGGCCGCATCGATATGGCTGAGCTTGGCGACCCACCAGTTGCTGTCGCCATTGCCCTGCGCGCTGGTGGCGACAAAGCCGCGGCCGTCGGGCGTCCAGTTGTATTCATACACATAGGTGTCGGCGGGTGACAGCAGACGCGGTTCGCCGCCGCTGACAGGCACGACGGCGATGCGCTGGGCATCGTCTTCGCTGCCCACCTCGCCCACCTGGCGCGCGCCCGCCTCCACGGCGCCGGCCAGCTTGCGCGCCCCCACCGTGGCGAGCAGCGCCAGTTGCTTGCCGTCCGGCGACCAGCGCGCCGTGCTGGCCACGCCCTGGATACTGGTCAATATCCGCGCTTGCGCCTGCGACAGGGTAGCCAGGTACAGCTGCGCCGTGCCCGCCTTGGCGTCGTAGCCGACGAAGGCCAGCTGCCTGCCATCGGGTGACCAGCTGGGCTTGTCGTAGGAACACACGGCGCACGGGTCGAATAGCTGCACGATGGCGCCGTTGGCGGCGTCGCGCACGACGATGGCCGCATGCGGACGCTGCGGCTGCGGCTGTGGCTGTTTCGCCGCCTTGCTCGATTCGATGGCGGCGATGCGCTGGCCATTGGCCGACAGGGCGACGGCGCGGTAATCGCGCAGCACCGGGCCGCTGGCAGGCGCGGCTTGCGCCATGGTTCCCATAAAGCTGCTTGCCAGCAAGCCACAAGCGGCCAGATCAGTTATTTTCATCATGTAAATTCCAGTTAGAAATAAAAAAAACCGCCGGCAAGCGCGGCGGTTTTGGATGGAACAGACTGCATTAACGGGCCTTCTTGCCCAGGTGCGAATGCCGCATGCTGTACAGGAAGTAAATGGCCACCGTCACCGCCATCCACACGCTGAACACGACAAACGTCGTATGCGGCAAATCGCGCATGATGTACAGGCAAGCCATAATGCTCAGGCCAGGAATCACGTACGGCCCGAACGGCACGCTGAAGCCTTCAATGCGGTTGGCGCCCTGCTTGTGGCGCAGCACGGGCACGGCGATCGAAACCACCATGAAGGCCGTCAGGGTACCGATGCTGACCATGTCCCACAGGTAAGTCGCATCGACTGAACCGGCCACCAGAGCCACCACCAGGCAGACGATGATGGTATTGCTGACCGGCACCAGGGTGCGCGGGTGGATCTTCTGGAACGATTTCGGGATCAGGCCGTCGCGGCTGACGGCAAACAGGATGCGCGTCTGGCCGTAGATCGTCACCAGAGTCACGCTGAAGACGGAAATGACGGCGCCGGCCGACAGCACCAGCGCGGGCCAGGTCTTGCCCGTCACGTTTTGCAAAATCACCGCCAGACCCGCTTCCTGGCCTTCGAACAATTTCGCCTGTTGCGCACCGAGGGCGGCCACGGCCACCAGCAAATAAAACACGGTAACGATCAGCAAGCCATACAGGATGCCGCGCGGCACATTGCGCTTGGGATCTTTCACTTCATCGCCCGCCGTCGCCACCGTATCGAGGCCGATGAAGGAGAAGAAGACAGTACCGGCCGCAGCGGTGACGCCCGTCATGCCGGCAAAGCCCTTGCTATTGTCGGTATTAAAGAAGGGCACGAAGTTGTCGGCATTAAAACCCGAAAAGGCAATGGCAATGAAGAACACCAGGATGGACAGCTTGATGATGACCATGATGGCGTTCATCAGGGCCGATTCCTTGGCGCCGCGCAGCAGCAGGAAGCCGCACATGCAGATCAAAAAGATGGGCGGCAGGTTGATGTGGCCGGCGTGGAACTCCATGCCATGCGGGCCGGAAACGATCATCGGCGTGCGCAGCATCTCGGGAATATGCCAGCCGAAGGCATTTTCCAGGAAATTGTTCAGGTAGGACGACCAGCCGATGGCCACGGCACTGCCCGCCAAGCCGTATTCGAGCAGCAGGCAGGCGGCCATGATGAAGGCAAGAAACTCGCCCACGGTGGCGTAGGCAAACGAATACGAGGAGCCGGAGGCGGGTATGCGGAACGACAATTCCGCATAACACAAAGCCGTCAGGCCGGCCGTGATGGCGGCGATCAGGAAGGACAGGACGACCGACGGGCCCGCCTTGGGGACGGCTTCGACCATGGTAAAGAAAATGCCTGTGCCGATGGTGGCGCCGACGCCGATCATGGTGAGGGAAAACAGGCCGATGGACCGGCTCAAGCCGCTGCTGCTGAGGCCTTCACCATATTCGACCGTGGTATCGATCGGCTTGGTGCGGCAGAGTTTCTGGACCAGGGTTTGGCTCACTAGACATCCTTTATGAGGCATACGTATTTTCGTACGACGGGTAAAAACAAATAGCGCTCCGGCCCTACCTGGCAAAAAACCGGAAAGATCGCGTCCATTTTCAAAACTAAGCGATTATAGGGCTTTCATCGCCTCAGCTAAACAGAACTTTGATGCAAGGAAACAACGCCAAGCGTGCGCCGCGAAACGCGCATGGACGCTAGCGGGGCCTGGAATTGTCAATATGAAATAAAAAGCGCGCCGCTGCAGGGGCAGGGGCGCGCTTCTGGCTCAGCTCAACGACGCTGGCTTATTTCTTGATGTGCGGCGCATCGGCCGCTGGCCAACCCGCTTCGTAGCCTTGCGGCACGTCATCGCGCTTGTCCTTTGGCGCCAGGCCCAGCACGTAGTACAGCACCGTCAACAGGATCAGCCAGGCTGGTCCCACCATCAGGGCGATGCGCGTATCGGGGAAATACGCCATCAGGCCGATCACCAGCGCCAGGAACGCCAGCGAAATCCAGGAACCATACGGCGCGAACGGCATGCGGAAGGCCAGGTTCTTGATTTCCAGCGGCGTCAAGGTCTTGCGGAACTGAATCTGCGTGACCAGGATCACGCCCCAGGTCCAGACGGCGCCAAAGGTGGAGATCGAAGTGACCCAGATAAACACTTTCTCCGGCACCATGTAGTTCAGCAGCACGCCCAGCAACAGCGCCACGACGGACACGAGGATGGCGCGGCGCGGCACGCCGCTGGCCGTCGTTTCCGCAAACGCCTTCGGGGCCTGGCCTTGCAGCGCAAGGTTGTACAGCATGCGGCCCGTGCTGAAGATACCGCCATTGCACGAAGACAAGGCTGCCGTCAGCACGACGAAGTTGATGATGCCGGCGGCCGTCTTGATGCCCAGGCGTTCGAACGTCATGACGAACGGGCTGCCGGTAGTGCCGATTTCATTCCATGGGTAGATCGACAGGATGACGAACAGCGCGCCGACATAGAAAATCAGGATGCGCCAGAACACGGAATTGATGGCGTCGGGAATCGATTTCTTCGGGTTCGCCGCTTCGCCCGCCGTCAGGCCGATCATTTCCACGCCCAAATAGGCAAACATCACCATCTGCAAGGACATCAGCACGCCCTGCGCGCCGTTCGGGAAGAAGCCGCCATGCGTCCACAGGTTCGAGATACCGATGGCCACGCCGCCGTTGCCAAGACCGAAGATGATCATGCCCGTGCCGCCGACGATCATCAGGATGATGGTGACGACCTTGATCAGGGCGAACCAGAACTCGAACTCGCCGTAGGCTTTCACCGCCAGCAGGTTGATGGCGCCCATGGAGCCGAGAGCCGCCAGGGCCCAGATCCAGCGCGGCACGTCGGGGAACCAGATGCCCATGTAGATGGCGACGGCGGTAATTTCCGCCACGCACGTGACCAGCCACAGGAACCAGTAGTTCCAGCCCGTCAGATAGCCTTGCAGGGGGCCCAGGTAATCCTGGGCATAGCGGCTGAAGGAGCCGGCAACCGGGTTGTGCACGGCCATTTCGCCCAGCGCGCGCATGATCATGAAGATGACCGCGCCACCGATGATGTACGACAGCATGATGCCGGGACCGGCCATCTTGATGGCGTTGCCGGAACCCAAAAACAGGCCCACGCCAATCGCGGCGCCCAGCGCCATCAGGCGGATTTGCCGCTCGCCCAGGCCGCGGTGCAAGCCTTGTTCACTCGTTTTCATTACGTGTCTCCGTTTTTTTCTTGAATACACCGATCCCTCCACCCCAATGGCGGTTCCGCTCTTGCTGGAAAGGAGGAAAAGGCGAGCCGGCGGCAAGCGCCGGCATGCTCATGTGGTCAGGCTACTGCCTCAGGCCAGTTCGGCGATCAGCTCGATCTCGACGCAAGCGCCCAGCGGGATTTGCGCCACGCCAAAGGCGGAGCGGGCGTGCTTGCCGCTGTCGCCGAAGACTTCAACGAACAGTTCCGAGGCGCCATTGGTCACCAGGTGCTGTTCCGTGAATTCGGAGGTGGAATTGACCAGGCTCATGACCTTGACGATGCGCTTGACCTTGCTCAAGTCGCCGCCGCAGGCGTCTTGCAGGGTAGCGATCAGTTCGATGGCGATGCCGCGCGCAGCGATCTTGCCTTCTTCCGTGGTGACGTCCTTGCCCAATTGGCCGACCCAGACCTTGCCATCCTTCTTGGCCAGGTGGCCGGACAGGAAGACGGTGTTGCCCGTGCGGGCATGCATCACGTAGGCCGCAGCTGGCGCGGCAACGACTGGCAGTTCAATGTTGAGGGCTTTGAGTTTTTCGTAAAACGACATGCTATTTCTCCAAGAAAACAATATAAGCGAAACCAAAATTCATGCACGGCAGGGCACGGAGGATGACGCCCTGGCAGCGCGGTAGTGACCGACAACAGTGCCAGATTAAACGTCATCATATTGGTGAACCAGCAGTTTTAGTTCACAAATAGGCCCGGTTATTCAGTGGATTATACCGACAATCAAACAAAATTCAGCATCGGTTCATGAAGCATGCTCTAGAGGCATCGAGCGTGACTTTTTTCATTAAATTGTCACTTGTGCAATGTCAAGCCCTCGGGGTCAAGGTTTATCGCCTGCAAAAATGCCTGGTCGTGCGAAACCACAAGTAACGCCCCCTGGTATTGCAGCAGCATCTGCTCCAGCGCCTGCAGGCTGGCCAGGTCCAGATGATTGTCGGGTTCGTCGAGCAGCAGCAGTTGCGGCGGCGCCTGCGCATACAGTTCGGCCGCCAACGCTACCTTCATGCGCTCGCCGCCGCTGAGCAAACGGCTGGGCATGGTGGCGCGCGCGCCGGCAATGCCCAGCAGCGCCAGCCGCGTGCGCAGCTCGCCTTCCGGCAAGACGCTGTTGCGTGCCTGCAAGCGTTGCACGGCGCTGCACTCGCCATCTTGCAATCCCGCATGCTGGTCCAGCCAGGCCACCCGCGCATGGCAGCGCAGCTCGCCGCTGGCGGGCGCCAGTTGGCCGGCGATCACGCGCAGCAGGGTCGACTTGCCACTGCCATTGTCGCCCGTCACGGCCAGGCGGCGCGGCCCGCACAGTACCAGCTTGATCGCCTGCGCCTGGCCATGCGGCAAGACCACATCGCGCAATTCCAGCAGCAATTTGCCATTCGGTACCATGCTCTCGGGCGCCAGCAGCAGCCGTTCGGCCTCGGGTGCGCAGCGGGCGCTGGCGTCCATCACGCGCTGCTGGCGCGCCTGCTGCGCCTCTTGCGCGCGCACGCGCAGCTTGCCCTGGCTATCCTGGCTTTTCTCCTTTTTCGCGTCGAGCAGCAGCTTGCTCTGGTTGCCTTCGCGCCCTTCCCTCTCGCCGCGTCCGACTCGGCGCTGCTGGCGCTCGGCGTGCTGCTGCGCTTCGCGCTGCTCGCGTCTAGCGCCGGCCTTTTCCGCCTGCAGGGCGGCAGCAAAACCGGCCTGTTCCAGCGCGCGCTGCTGCGCATACAGCGCGTAATTGCCGCCATAACTGCGCAAGCCCTGCGGCGACAGCTCGGCGATTGCATCGACGTGCTCGAGCAAGCCGCGGTCATGGCTGATCAGCAGCAAGCCGCCGGGCCAGCGCGCCATCTGCGCCACCAGGCGGGCGCGCTGCCGCGTGTCAAGGTGGTTGCTCGGTTCATCGAGCACCAGCCAGTCCGCCTGCGACAGCCAGGCGCCCTGCAGGGCGATGCGCTGGCGTTCGCCGCCGCTCAGGGTACTCGTTGGCGTATCGGCATCGACATGGCGCAAATCGAGCGCATCGAGCGCCTGGCGCAGGCGGGCGTGGGCATCCCAGCGTTCGCCCACCAGGGCATAGTCGGCCTCGTCGACACTGCCTTCAGCGATGCGCGCCAGCGCCGCCAGCAAGTCGTCCATGCCGGCGAGCGCCGCCACGGTGGGATAGCGCTGCGGATCGAGCTCCTGCGCCACGTAATGCACGCTGCCGTCGCAGCGCACGGCGCCAGAAGACGGCTGCGCCCGGCCTGCCAGCAGGCGCGCAAGCACGCTCTTGCCCACGCCGTTATCGCCGACAAGGCCGATACGTTGGGGGGCAAAAGCAAATTGCAAATCGGAAAACAGGGCGCGGCCATCGGGCAGCACAAAGGAAAGACGGTCGAGTTGCAGTAATGCGGGCATAGATACTCCTTGAGCAAGGCTGGCGAACCCGCGCGGCGCAATGGCGCGCTGGCGGGACGGGCGAGGCCGTGCACAGCACGGCAGTATCAATGGCGCATGTCGAAGCGTCCTGGAGAAATGGGAAAGAAGCGTCAGTGTAGCAGAGCAGACCTGTTAGCGCTGGCCCAGCGTCGTGTCGCCAAACAGGTGCTTGTATTCGCGCGGCTGCGAGCGCCAGTACTGCGGCGGCGCCTGCACTTGCGCGCCCAGCTGGGCCGCAGCGTGCCAGGGCCAGCGCGGGTCGAACAGGATGGCGCGCGCCAGCGCCACCATGTCGGACTGGCCATTGGCAACGATATCTTCCGCCTGCTGCGCTTCCGTGATCAGGCCCACGCTGATGGTGGGCAAGCCGCTGTCGCGCTTGATGCGTTCGGCAAATGCCACCTGATAGCCAGGTCCCACGGGAATCTGCTGCTGTGGCGAAATACCGCCGCTGGAGACATGGATGAAATCGGCGCCCAGCTGCTTGAGTTCCTGCGCGAAACGCACGCTTTGCTCGATGTCCCAGCCGCCCTCGACCCAGTCGGTGGCGGAAATGCGCACGCCCAAGGCCATGCTGGCGGGCACGGCGGCGCGCACGGCTGCATAGACTTCCAGCGGGAAGCGCATGCGGTTGTCCAGGCTGCCGCCATACGCATCGGTGCGCTGATTGGACAGGGGCGACAGGAACTGGTGCAGCAGGTAACCATGCGCCGCATGCAGTTCGATGCCCTCGATGCCGAGCGCATGCACGCGCTGGGCCGCGGCCACAAACGCTCCCTTGATTTGCAGCAAACCCATCTCGTCGAGGGCGAGCGGCACGGTTTCACCCGGTGCGTGGGCGATGGCCGACGGCGCCACCGTTTGCCAGCCGCCCTCGGCCAGATGCACGCAGGTACCGCCCTGCCATGGCGCGCGGCTCGACGCCTTGCGTCCCGCATGACCCAGTTGCACCACCAATGGAATCGGCGCATGGCGGCGGATCGCCTGCACCACCTTGGCCAGCGCCGTTTGATTCGCGTCCGACCACAGACCCAGGTCGTCGGCCGAGATGCGTCCCTCGGGCGAGACGGCCGTCGCTTCCGTCATCAGCAAGCCCGCGCCGGACAGGGCCAAATGGCCCAGGTGGATCATGTGCCAATCGGTGGCGTTGCCGTTGTCGGCCGAGTACTGGCACATGGGCGCGATGGCGATGCGGTTGGCCACGTGCAGCGGCCCCAGTGCATACGGCGTGAATAACTGGCTCATGGCGGACTTTCGGAAAAGGGGAAGCACCGATTCTACTGTGCTTTGGAAAGCGCGGCTTACACCTGCTTACGTTTGATACAGCGCAAGGGCTAGCCTTGGGCAGGCGGGGCCGCTAATCTGGACACATCAACAACACCCGCAATACCACCCCAGGAGAACACATGAACACGACGACTACCGCCAACCGCATCCACCCCTTGATGGCCGGCGCCGCCATTTCCGTGACGGTCCTGTGCCTGGTGGGCGCGGCGTCCATCGCCGGCATCCTGCCCAATTCGCGGGCGAACGTGCCAGCCGTGCCTGCCGATGTGGCCGCCATGACGCCGGCCAACGCGGCAGCCCTGGCAGCGCCCGTGACTGCACCGCTGGCCGCTCCCGTGGTGGCGCAAGCTGCTCCGGCACCAGCCCCGGCACCCGTCGTGCACAAGCGCGTCGTACACCACACGCAAGTGGCGCAGGCCCGTCCTGCCTACAATGACAACAATGATGGCTACCGCGACACCGCCTACCGCGAACCCGTACGCCAGCAGCAGCCAGTACCAGCGCCGGCTCCCGCCCAGCCCAACTACGTGGGCATCGGCACGGGCGCCGTCATCGGCGGCTTGATCGGCAATCAGGTCGGTGGCGGCCGCGGCAAGGCGCTGGCGACGGTGGCCGGCGTGATCGGCGGCGGCATGCTGGGCAATGCGGTGCAGAACCAAGTCCAACAGCCACAACGTTAATCGTACGGTCCCAGATAATCGAGCTTGCCCACGGCCACGCCATTGTTGCGCAGGATGGCGTGGACCATGGAGACGTGGAAATAGAAATTCGGCAAGGCAAAGCTGAGCAGGTAATCGTCGCCCGAGAATTTTGTCCCCTCGTCCGTCCAGTTCAGCACGACTTCCTTCTGGGCACTGCCCGCCATCTGGCCCGCGTTGACGCTGTCGATATAGGCGATGGTGTTGGCGATGCGTTCCTGTAACTGCTCGAACGACGCTTCGTTATCCTCGAACTTCGGCGCCGGCACGCCGCTCAAGCGCTCGACCGACATCTTCGACGTATCGCTGGCGCGCTGTACCTGCGCCGTCAAGTCCAGCATGTCGGGCGCCAGCTGCGCGCCCAGCAAAATCTCGGGCACGATGCCGTCTTCCTCCACGTGGGCTTGCGCTTTTTCCAACAGGGCCGAGACGACCCGCAAGCCGCGGATGAAGACGGGGATGGTTGCCTGATACATGGACACGGACATGGCTGACTCCTGATAGTGAACGATGAGTCAGTGTACCCGAGGCGCTGTTTTCCGGCGGCGCGCACGATGCCACTCCCGTGCGTCAGCGCACCGAGCGGCTCAGTTCATCCTACTTTTCCAGATTCACCTTGCCATCGGGCGCATGAGCGGGCTGTTCGGCTGGTTCCGGCTGCCGTGCTGGCTGCGGCTGCGGCGTGTCCTTGCGCTTGCCGCCGAAGAACTTGACGATGGCCGCACCGGCACCGACCACGGCCAGGATCAGCACTTTCTTGAAGGCCAGCAGCAAAGCCAGCAGTTTGCCGAACAGGCCCAGCTTGCTGGCCACGCCACCGGCCACCAGCGCCGCCAGGCCGTATTCCGCCACCTTGTCCGTCTTGCTGTCGAAATCCGTGTAGCGGTTACCGTCGGTAAATTCCGTGAACGCCGTCACTTGCTGCATCTCTTTCTTGATCGCTTCGATCTGCTGCATGCTGGCGATCGCATTCAAGTTCAGTACGCCTTCGCGCCCCAGCACGCGCACGTTGTAGTTCAGCGAGTGCTCGCCGCCATCGACCATCAAATCCTTGGCCCAGTACAGCTTGTGCGTATCCTTGGCATAGCTGGGCTTTTCCGCCCAACCCATCAAATGGATGCCGGGATAACCCTGCTTCTTGCGCTCCGCATTATTTTCCAGCACGGACGCCTGCATATCCTTGAGCAATTCGTCGTATTTGATGCTGTCCGCATCGTCATCCTTGATATGCCCTTCCTTTTCATACGTGACGATGACACCCCAGCTATCGCGCTCGAGCACGCTGGTCTTGGCAGGCACGATCATGCCCAGCGATTCCATGCCCGGCGGATTGCCCCAGGCATCGACCAGCACGCGCTCGGCATCGGCCGGCGACAGATAACGGAAGCTGGCGGGCAAATCCAGGGTGGCGATGCCGCCCGGCAAAGTAATCTTGCCGCGCTGCAGGTGCAGCTGGGCGAGGAACTGTTCCGCCGTCATTTCCGGTGCGGCCGCCTTCTCATCGGCAGGGGCGGCAGCCGTGAGGCCGGAGAGGGTCAGGCACAGCAAGGCTGTCAGCAGGCGTTTCAACATGATCGGTCCAAAAAATTGCAAAGGGTAAATATTTTAAACCAATCAATTGCTTAATGGATAATTATTTCTGTGCGGAATTTTTTATGAAAAAAGCGCCAGGCGGGTTTCCCCGGCTGGCGCCTGATACGGCGTCATCGCTGGACAATCACGCCACGCGCACCACCATCAATCCCGCGCGCAAGCCCACCCGCACATCGGGGTTGGGGAATACCACCAGCTCTTCCGCGTGCCGCACCGTGTAGACGTGGTCGCCATCGCTGGCGATCACAGCGTGCTGCGGCAAGGAGGTGAAATTCTGCGTGCCGCGATCGAAGGCCATGCGGAATTCCTCGCTGTGCTTGATGATTTCCTGCGCCACCTTGAACACGTGCGGTTGCGCCTTGACGGGCTGCGCAGGCAAGCCGCGCAACAGGCCGTCCAGCGCCCGCGACACGTCGTCGAACAGCGATAAATCGTTCTGCCCCAGAGTGCCCACGCGGCCCAGCTCCACCGTGCTGGCGGCCGCGCCGCAATGCTCGGCCGAATAATAACTGTAGGTGCCGGCAGACTGCGGGTTCATGATGATGGCGCCAATGGCCGCCTGGCCCAGCCAATCGATCAGCTGGGCCTTGGCGTCGTCGGCCACCAGGTCCGGCACGATGGCAAACGTGGGGTACACGGAAGGTCGGATGGCCGTGTGCAAATCCAGGTGCCAGCGCACGGGACCGGCCGCGTCAAAGAACGCTTTTGTCGCGGCGATCATTTCATCGGCGCGCGCGCTTTCCGCCGCTTGCGCCAGGCTGCCCCGCACGGGGCGGAACATGCGATTGAGGTCGGCGTCGATGAAACGCTTGCCGGCCCGGATCGCATCGACATTTCCCACGCAGACGAGCAGGTCGACGGCCAGCTGCGACGCATCGCGCGACAGCGCATCGAGCAGATGCGCGAGCACTTCGATCGGTCCCGTCTCATCCCCATGCACGCCCACCGAAACGGCTACGCTGGCGCGGCCTTTATCGGCTTGCGGCTTGACGACTTGCAGCATGCCGGGCGCCGGCAAGGCCACCGTGAAACCGGCGTTGGCGAACAACTGCGCCACGCCGCTGAAATCGGCCTGCGCCAGCGCCTGCACGGCCGGCGGCAAGCCGCCAGCGCCCTGTACTACCTGGGTTACTACTTGCGTTGCTTCTTGCGCCATTACACCGCCGCTTCCGCTGGGGTTTTCGCCGTGATTTTATTCACGGCTTCCGACAAGGTCCACACGTCCAGCATGGCTTGCTCCAGTTCCGTCGCCGCCACATAGGCCGACAGACCCAGCGCACCCGTCACGGCATCGACGGCCTGGCCGGCATTGCCTTGCTCGGCACGCGCCAGCACCTGCGTCAGCAGACGCTGTTGCGTGCGGCGCAGGGCTTGCTGCGCGTAGTTGCGCAACTGTTCCTGCGACTTGCCTTGCGCGGCCAGCTTCAGGCCACGCTCCAGCGTGTCGATGCCCGCCTGGCTGCGCAGGGCCAGGCCCACTTGCAGGAAGGCCGCCAGGTCCATCGAGGCAGGACGCGGCACGGACAGGGCCGGGAACAGGAAGCCGGCGACGACGTCCAGCGCATCGACCGCATCCCACGCTTGCACGAAGGCGGGCGTCAGACCCGGCACCAGCGCCGCTTCCGACTTGATGCCGACCGCTTTGAGCAGCTCGCGCTTCGATTCCGCGCCAAACAAACGCGTCAGTTCGGCCAGGCCGGCGCCGCGCAGCTGCTCGGCCGGCACGGACAGCACGCCGGCGATCATCGTTTGCTGCAGCACGCGCGTTTGCGCATCGACCTTGATCGACACGTCGCGCGGCACCGTCAGGGCATCCGCGTCGAGCGCGTCGAACACGGGCGCCAGATTCAGCGCCACCCATGCCTGGCCCCAGGCCAGGATCACTGCCGACTCGTCCACGCCGTGTTCCGCCGCCAGGTTGCGGATCATCAGCGGGCCGCAGCGGTTGATCACTTCATTGGCCAGCACGGTCGCCAGGATGGCGTTGGCCAGCGGGTGGTCCAGCGCCGAACGGGTTTCCACCAGCAAGGATGGGAAGTACGGTTTCAGGACCGGCTCGGCCCACGTTTCGTCCGTCAGCGGCAGGGCGGACAGAATGCGCTTGAAACGGTTCTTCACGTTGGCGATTACCACAGCCAGTTCCGGCGTGGTCAGGCCCCGGCCATCGGCCTTGCGACGCGCCAGTTCGGCCACCGATGGCAATTGCTCGAGTTCGCGCGACAGGGCGCCCTCTTCTTCCAGGCTGGCGATCAGGGCGGCATAGCCATCCTGCACGGCGCTCTCGCCTTGCGCCTGCAGTTCGCGCACCAGCAAATGCGTCTGCTGCGTGTTGTCGCGCAAGACCAGGCGCTCGACGTCGTCCGTCATCGCATACAGCTCGCGGTTGCGTTCCGCTTCCGTCAGCTTGCCCGCATTGACTTCCACGTCCAGCCAGATTTTCACGTTCACTTCATGGTCCGAGCAATCGACGCCGGCCGAATTGTCGATCGCATCGGTGAAGATGCGTCCGCCCGCCAGCGCGAATTCGATGCGGCCCGCTTGCGTCGCGCCGAGGTTGCCGCCTTCGGCCACGACCTTGACACGCAGCTCGTTGCCATTGACGCGGATATGGTCATTCGCGCGGTCCTTCACCTGTGCGTGCGTCTCGGTCGAGGCCTTGATGTAGGTACCGATGCCGCCGTTGTAGAACAGGTCCACCGGGGATTTCAGGATGCGGTGCATCAGTTCTTCCGGCGCCAGCGAGGTCTCGGCGATATCGAGCGCGGCGCGGATCTGCGGCGACAGTTCGATCGTGCGGGCGGAACGCGGATACACGCCGCCGCCAGTTGATATCAAGTCCTTGTTGTAGTCGTCCCACGAGGAGCGCGGCAAGGCGAACAGGCGCGCGCGTTCGTCGAACGAGACGGCAACGTCCGGTGTCGGATCGAGGAAGATGTGGCGGTGGTCGAACGCGGCCACCAGTTTGAGCTGGCGCGACAGCAATACGCCATTGCCGAACACGTCGCCCGACATGTCGCCCACGCCGACCATGGTGATCGGCGTGGTGTTCAGGTCGTGGTCCATTTCATAGAAGTGGCGCTTCACGGCTTCGAATGCACCCTTGGCCGTGATGCCCAGTTTCTTGTGGTCATAGCCGTTCGAGCCGCCCGAGGCGAACGCATCGCCGAGCCAGAAACCGCGCTGCACGGCGATGCCGTTGGCGATGTCCGAGAACGTGGCCGTGCCCTTGTCGGCGGCGACCACCAGATACGGGTCGGCGTCGTCGAAGCACACGGTGTCGACGGGCGGGACGATATTGCCCAGCGAACGGTTGTCCGTTACTTCCAGCAGACTGGAAATGAACAGGCGGTAGACGGCTTCGCCTTCGGCCGCGATGGTTTCGCGCACGGCATCCTTCGGCATCATCTTGCAGACAAAACCGCCCTTCGCGCCGGCCGGCACGATGACGGCGTTTTTGACCATCTGTGCCTTGACGAGGCCCAGCACTTCGGTGCGGTAGTCTTCCATGCGGTCGGACCAGCGCAAGCCGCCGCGGGCGACAGGGCCGCCGCGCAGGTGCACGCCTTCGAAGCGGCGCGAGAAGACGAAAATCTCACGGTAAGGACGCGGTTCCGGCACCAGCGCCAGGCTGCTGGTGTCGAACTTGAAGATGATCTTGTCGCCTTGTTGATTGTTCTGGAAGTAGCTGGTGCGCAGGGTGGCCGCCATCAGGTCGGCCAGCGCGCCAAGGATTTCCTCGGTATCGGCGTGGTTCACGGAGGGCAGGCCGGCCTTGATGGCGGCGATTGCCTCCAGGGCGGCGACGTGCTGCGCATCGGACAGCGAAGGATCGAAGCGCTGCAGGAAGGCTTCGACCAGGGCTTTGACCTGGGCCGGCTGCTTGCGCAGGCTCTCGGCGATGTAGCGCACCGAGAAGCGGCTGCCCGTCTGGCGCCAGTAGCTGGTGTAGGCGCGCACCAGTTGCACTTCGCGCGTCGACAAGCCGCCTTCGATGACGAGGCCATTCAGGCGGCCATCTTCGGCCGTGTCGTTGAACAGGGCGGCAAACAGTTCCTGCGCCACGGCGACGACGGATGGTTGCGCCAGTTTCGCCGCGCTGGCGGCATCGACCGTCAGGCTGGTGATGAAATAGCGCGTGCCGTCGGACAGCGACACCGAATACGCCTGTTCGCGGTCGATGGCCACGCCCGCATTGTGCAGGGCCGGCAGGATGGTCGACAGCGGCGGCACCTTGTTGGCCGAGTACAGGCGAATCGTGGTCACAACGCCCGTCTCGATGCGCACGGCCACGTGCGCCGGATCGGTATTGCGCAGGATGGTGTCGAGGTCGCGGAAGGCGACGGCCGGCGCGGTAGCGGCCACGTAATCGAGCGGCAGCGTAGCGCAGAGTTTGCGCAGGCTGGTGCGCAGGGCCACGTCGGGCACGGCGTCGGCCACGGCGGCAAAGCCGTTATGCCAGCCATCGAGCACGCCCAGCAGCGGCTGTTCGATATCCGTTTCCAGGTCCAGCGGGTAGCGGGCGGCATGGGCGATCAGGTAGACGCGCGCCAGGGGGCCGTCGGCCACCAGTGTCTGCGTGCTCACGTGCGTGGCGCCGGAACTGGCTTGCAGGGCCTTGGCCAGGCTCGATGCGACGCTGGCGCTGTAGCGCTCGCGCGGCAGGTAGACCAGCACGTTCAGGTGGCGCGCGTACACGTCGCGGCGCGCGAAGACCTTGGTGCGCGGCTGCTTGTACAGCGACACGACGGAGCCGCACACTTGCGCCAGCCAGTCGAGGTCCGCTTCCAGCGCTTCCGTGCGCGGCAGGGATTCGAGGATTTCGCGGAATTTCTCGGCACGGAAGCCTTGCTGGCGCACGCCGGCCAGGCTCAGTACCTTGGCCACGCGGCCGCGCGCAAACGGCAGCGCCGCCAGCGGGGTGGAATTGCCGGCACGGGTGAACAGGCCGACGAAGCAATGCTCGCCCAGGATCGCGCCTTGCGCATCCATGTCGCGCACGCCGATGAAGTCGAGCTGCTGATCGCGGTGCAAAGTGCCCGCCACGTCGGCCTTGACGATGGACAGCGCCGAGTCGCGCTTGGCCAGGGTATCGAAGTCGCCCGGGATATTCGCCAGGCAGGTGCCGTAGACCGGGTGCGCCGTATCCTGCAGCACGCCGACGCGGCTGGGGATGTCGCGTTCCAGTTCGCGCACGCCCGGCTTAACGCGGTAGTAGGCGTAGCCGAATACTTCAAAGCCGCCGCTGCGCGCCCATTCCAGGAAGGCGGCCACTTCCGCGCCTTCTTCGCCATGCTGCGCTGCAGCCGTGGCGACGGTGGCCAGGCGCTCGCTCATGGCGGCGGCATCGCGGCGCACGATGGCGGCGTCACGCGCGACCGTTTCCAGGGCGGCGACCAGCGTAGCCAGGGCTTCCGGCGCCAGCTCTTCGTCGAGCAGCACCAGCACATACGATTCGAGCGGGTCGCCCGGCTGGCGCACCGCTTCGACGCTGCCGTCAAGAGCGCGGCGCACCGGCAGCACGGTGTTCATCACGCCGCGCACGGCCAGGTGCTGGCGGCGCATGGCCATGACGATGGAGTCGACCAGGTAAGGCATGTCTTCGTTCAGGATCAGCAAGGCGCTCGCCATGCCGCCACGGCCATCCGCATAACGCAGGGTGGCGATTTGGCAGCCGCTGCCGGTGCGCTTGGCCGCTTGCGTGAAGCCGTCGACCAGCACGGGCGCCAGGCTGTCGGGCGCGATGTCGGCCAGGTCTTCGGCATCGAGCGAGTCCAGCCATGCCTGCACCAGCTGCACGACAGGCGCTGCCGCCTTGCCTGCATTGCCAGCCGCGTTAATCAGCTCCAGCGTTTGTGTACGCAAATCTTGTGGCGTGTGATTCATCTTGCATCTCCATTACGGTAATGTGAATGTCCAACGCTGTCGTTCGGGCTTGTGGCTGGGCGGCAGCGGTGTCAAGAGACGGGGGTCGCCCGTCCAATTCTGTGTTGCGGATAGTCTGTCTCGGATTTTCTGTGTGTTTTTCTATCGCCTACAAGTCGTACAATCCAGGTAAGTTGAGGATGATCGTCAATTCTTCAAGCGCCGCATGCACTTCCAGCGCCAGCTGCGGATCGGCCAGGTCGCCCGGCTCCAGATGGTCGCGGTAGTGCTTTTCCACCCACTGCACCAGACGATGGTACAGCGTTTCCGTCATGATCACGCCCTGGTGCATGGCGCGCGCCTCGGTTTCCGTCAGGGCCACGCGCAAACGCAGGCAGGCGGGCCCGCCGCCGTTGCGCATGCTCTGGCGCAGGTCGAAATGGATCAGTTCATTGATCGGA
This sequence comes from Janthinobacterium goodfellowi, assembly GCF_051380695.1. Lineage (NCBI taxonomy): Bacteria > Pseudomonadati > Pseudomonadota > Betaproteobacteria > Burkholderiales > Oxalobacteraceae > Janthinobacterium > Janthinobacterium goodfellowi. Next base: position 382,885 of record NZ_JBNYXN010000006.1, read on the forward strand.
CCACCGCTGGCCACCAGGCCTTCCAGGTAGCGCGACACGGCGCGGTTTTCCTGGCATTCCTGCGGGATCACCAGCGCCATCTTGCCGCCTTCTTTCGTCAACAGCTGGCTGTTGAACAGATAGCTGCTGACGGCGTCCGCGATCGGCACCTGGCCCGTGTCCACGCGCAAGGCCTGCAGCTCCGCCCTGGTGGCGGCGACGGCGCGGCGCAGCTGCGACAGGCTTTCCCCTTCATCGGCAAACGCCTGCTCGTGATAGAACAGCACATTGCCATTGCCGACGGCGATGACGTCGTTATGGAACACGCCCTGGTCGATCACTTCCGGATTCTGCTGCACGTACACGGTGCGCTTCGCGTCCAGGCCGTGCAGGCGCGCCACAGCTTGCGACGCTTCCAGAGTCTGGCGTGCCGGATAGCGCTTCGGCGACGGCGCGGAAGGATCGAACTCCACGCGACCATACACGAACAATTCAACGGACGGCGCGCCGTGGCTCGCGCCCAGGCGCGTGTGGTTGGCCGCGCCCTCGTCGCCGAAGGCGGACGTCGAGGGCAGCGCGTCGTGCACGGCGAAGTGCTTGTCGTCGCTGAAAATGGCGCGCAGGCTGCGCGCCGACTGCGCGTGCTCGAAGGCGCGGTGCAGCTTGTTATTCAGGTTGGCGGCCGTGAAATGCACGCGGCCATCCTGCGTATCGGCCGACGGGCTGACCGTGGCGGCGTTCGCCGTCCACATGGGCGAGGCGGAATACGCGCAAGCCAGGATGACGGGCGACTCCTTGTAGGCGCGCGCCAGCACCTCGGCGTCCGTGCCAGTGAAACCGATAGCGCGCAGCAGGCGAAAATTGGGCCGGTCCTGCGGCGGCAGCAAGGCTTGCGCAAAGCCGCGCGCGGCCAGCGCACGCATCTTGGCCAGACCCTGCAAGGCGGCCTGCTTCGGATTCGAGGCGCTTTTCACATTGCTGAACGAGGCCACGTTGCCGAACGAGAGTCCGGCATAGTTATGCGATGGCCCGACCAGGCCGTCAAAATTGTATTCGCGCGTGCTGTGCATGGGATTTCCTTAAAAATTCAGGCCGGGCGACAGCTTGGCCGGCATTTCCAGCGCGCTGTTCTCGATCGAAGCGACCGGGTAGGCGCAGTAATCGGCCGCGTAATAGGCGCTCGGACGGTGGTTGCCCGACTTGCCGATGCCGCCGAACGGCGCCGTGCTGGCCGCGCCCGTGGTCGGACGGTTCCAGTTGACGATGCCGGCGCGCGCGCGCGTCTGGAACGTTTGCCACAGTGCCGGATCGTCGGACAGGAGCGCCGCGGCCAGGCCGAATTCGGTAGCGTTGGCAACCTTCAGGGCCGCATCGAAATCGGCCACGCGGATCACTTGCAGCAGGGGGCCGAACCATTCTTCATCGGGGATGCCAACGGCATCGGTGACGTCGACGATGCCGGCCGTGACAAAGCCCGCCGCGGGATTCAACTGGCGCATCTGCAGCAGGGTGGTGCCGCCCTTGGCGACCATGTCCGCCTGCGCCTGCACCAGGCGCGCAGCCACGGCACTCGATACGACGGGGCCCATGAATGGCTGCGGCTGCGCATCGGACGCGCCGATGCCCAGTTTCGCGGCCACTTCCACCAGGCGCGCCACGAAGGCAGACCCCGCAGCGTTATCTTGCACTACCAGGCGGCGCGCGCAGGTGCAGCGCTGGCCGGCCGAGACAAAGGCGGAGAAGATCGCATGGTGCACGGCGGCGTCCACGTCCTTCACGTCCCATACGACGAGGGCGTTGTTGCCGCCCATTTCCAGCGCCAGCATCTTGCCCGGCTGGCCGCCGAACTGGCGGTGCAGGCTGATGCCCGTCTGGCAGGAACCCGTAAACAGCACGCCGTCGAGCAAGGCATTCGCGCCCAGGGCCACGCCCGTGTCGCGCCCGCCGTTGACGAGGTTGACGACGCCATTCGGCAAGCCGGCCTGCTGCCACAGCTGCACGGTTTTGATGGCCGTGCGCGGCGCATATTCGCTGGGCTTGAAGACGATGGTGTTACCGGCGATCAGGGCCGGCACGATGTGGCCATTTGGCAGGTGACCGGGGAAATTGTACGGACCGAAGACGCCGAACACGCCATGCGGGCGGTGACGCAACACGGCGTCGCCGTCGGCGATCTTGCTTTGCGTGATACCCGTGCGCGCATGGTACGACTGCACAGAGATATCGATCTTGTTGGCCATGGTGGCCACTTCCGTGCGCGACTCCCACAATGGTTTACCCACTTCTTCCGAGATCAGGAGCGCCAGCGCTTCCGCATGTTCCTTGAGCAGCTCGCGAAAGCGCACGCAGATGGCGATGCGCTCTTCGACGGGCGTATCGGCCCATGCTTCAAAGGCGGCGCGGGCGGCCTGACAAGCTTGCCCGACTTCGTTTTCCGTCGCTTCCAGGCTGGCCCAGGTCTGCTTGCCGTTCGACGGATCGATGGTAACTAGTTCGCGGCCCGTGCCCGGCAGCCAGGCGCCGTTGATGAAGTTCGATTGCGTGGTATTCACATTAGACATGGGGATGCTTCCTCGGGTTGAGTGACAAGGTGCGCACGGTATCGCCTTGATGGCAGCGCAGCAGATGCAGTTCATCGTCGCCCAGCGCGAGCTTGCCGCTGTGCGGATTGGCGCTGGTGACGATCATGCGGAAATCTTTCAGGTCGGTGTTCGACACCAGGTAAGGTTCGGCCTGGGCGGCGTCGCCGCACGCTTCCGGCACAGCCCCGGCGTCGAGCACGGCCGGCATACTGTCGCGCATGGCGCGCAGTTCGGAGACGCGCGCCTGCAGCACGGGACCGGCGTCGAAAATGTCGACATAGCCCTCGAAGTGCAAGCCTTCCTGTTCCAGCAAACGGCGCGCGGGCGCCGTGCTCAGATGGACCTTGCCGATGACTTCCTGCGCCTCGTCGGGCAAGTAGGCCACGTACATGGGCTGGCGCGGCATCAGTTCGGCGATGAACGATTTCTTGCCCAGGCTCGTCAGGTCGTCGACGTGGTGGAAATCCATCTTGAAGAAGTGGCGGCCCAGTCCCTCATAAAACGGCGAGCTGCCGTCCGGCGCCTGGTAGCCGCGCATCTCCGCGATCAGCTTTTCCGTGAACAGGTGCGGGAACTGGGCGATGAACAAAAAGCGGCTTTTCGACAGCAGCTTGCCGTTGTTCCCGCTGCGGTAGTCCGGGTGCAAAAACAGCGAGCACAGTTCCGTGCTGCCTGTCAGGTCATTCGACAGGTACAGGGTTTCCATGCGCGTAAACACGTCGAGTTCGCGGCTGGAATGGACCAAGGTGCCGATGCGGTAGTTATAGAACGGTTCTTCCAGGCCCACGGCGCCCTTGATGGCGCACACGCCGGCCAGGCGGCCCGTCTCCGTATCCTCCATGACGAACATGTAGTCGCGCTTTTCGGGCGCGATGGTTTCGGCGAACGAGGCGCAGGCGATGGCCAGGCGGTCGCCCAGCATTTTCATGTCCGGCTTGAGGGTGGTCATGCCGGTGCCGACCTGGCTGGCCAAGCCGTACAGGGCGTCCAGGTCAGAAGCGTTGATGGCGCGTACTACTAGCATAGTGTTCTCTCGGTTAGATGCGCACGCAAATGACGCTGTCGCCTTCGGCCACGGCCAGCGCTTCAAGCAACTCGGGCGGCAAGCCGACGGTGTCCTGTGCTTCGAGCGCATCGCAGGTAAAGGTGACGGCGCGGAAATTGCGCTCCGCGCCCGACGCGATCGCGTAATGCACTTTCAGGCCCGTGCGGCTGGGCGTGACGCCGGCGACGACGCGGCGCGTGAGCGACCCCGTAAACGAGCGCAGCGCATGCTTGTGCGCCTGCAGGATCGGGCCGCCATCGAAGATGTCGATGTAATCGTCCGCTTCAAAACCTTCTTCCGTCAGCAGATTGAACGCCAGTTCGCCGCTCGGGTGGATCTGGCCCATGGCCGCCTGCGCGTCGCCGGGCAGCAGCGGCACGTACACGGGATAGTGCGGCATCAGTTCGACGATCAGGGTGCGGTTGCGCGCGCCGCCGATGACCTTTTCGGCATCGAGGAAATCCATCTGGAAGAATTTGCGGCCCAGCGCATCCCAGAACGGCGACTGGCCGTTGGCGTCCGTGATGCCGGCCAGCGGCACGAAGAAGCGGTCGCCGAAGCGGTGCGGCGCCAGCACGGCGAACAGCAGCCGCGCGCGCGACAGCAGCGCCGCTTCCAGGCCCGCCTGCTCCATGTTGCGCACATAGAAGCCGGACAGCTGCGAATACGCCGTCAGTTCCGAGCACAGGGTCAGCGCATGCACGCTGTGGCTGATGTTCAGGTCACGCGAGACTTGCTGGATGACGTCGTTGCGGAAGGAAAAATAGGTGCCGTTCGAGCCGGCCGAGGCGAAGATGGCGGCCGTGCCGGCGATGCTCTTGTCGAGCAGGGATTCAAGCACGAAGAGGTACGACTCTTCGCTGGGGATGTCGACATGGGCGGCAAACGAGGCGATGGAGCGCTCGACGGAGGCGGCGATTTTCTCGCGCGTCTTCGGCAGGGTATGGACACCCGGCATGGTTACCGCGGCCAGCGCTTCGAGGGCTGCAATATCCGCAATTTCTACCGGACGGACAACATACATGGGTACTCCTTCAATGCTGACGATACATGGGCTGAAAACCCGGGTAGAACCAAGCCGGCCCGCAGCAAAGCGGCGGGCCGGTGATCAAACAGGGAGCGAGGCTAGCCTCAGGCTTTCAGCATGCCGTCGATGGCGGCGCGCAGCAAGCGGCCCGCTTCGGCAATCTGCTCGTCCGAGACGATCAGGGCCGGTGCCAGGCGCACCACGTCCATGCCGGCGATCAGCACCATCAAGCCTTGCGCTTCGGCCGCTTTCTGGATGTCTTTCGCGCGGCCCTTCCAGGCATCGCTGACGACCAGGCCCAGCAGCAAACCGCTGCCGCGCACCACGGAGAACACTTGCGGGTAATCCGTGATCAAGCCTTGCAGCATGGCGATGGTGCTGACGCTCGCTTCTTTCACGCGCGCCAGGAACGCTGGCGTGTTGATCGTGTCCAGCACGCTCAAGGCCACGGTAGCGGCCAGCGGGTTGCCGCCGTAGGTGGTGCCATGCGTGCCGACGGCCAGCGTTTGCGCCAGTTCGTTGGTGGTCAGCATGGCGCCGATCGGGTAACCGTTGCCCAGCGCCTTGGCGGCCGTCAGGATGTCCGGCGTGACGCCATAGCCCATGTAGGCGAACAACGCGCCAGTGCGACCCATGCCGCACTGGACTTCGTCGAAAATCAAGAGGGCGCCGGTCTTGTCGCACAGGGCGCGCAGTTCCTTGAGGAACTCAGGATTGCCTGGCACCACGCCGCCTTCGCCTTGTACCGGCTCGACGATCACGGCGCACACGTCATCGCCGATGGCGGCGCGCGCCGCTTCGATGTCGTTGTAGGCGATATGGTCGATCGATGGCGGCAGCGGCTCGAAGCCTTCCGTATACTTGGCCTGGCCGCCGACGGAGACCGTAAACAGGGTGCGGCCGTGGAAGGAGCTGAAGCACGAGATGATGCGCGACTTGTGCGCGCCGAACTTGGTGTGCGCGTACTTGCGCGCCAGTTTCAGGGCCGCTTCGTTAGCTTCCGCGCCCGAGTTGCAGAAGAAGGCGCGGTCGGCGAAGGTCGCTTCCGTCAGGGCCAGCGCCAGACGCAGCACAGGCTCGTTCGTATAGCCGTTGCCCAAATGCCACAAATTATTGATTTGCTTGGTCAGCACATCGACCAGCACGGGATGGCAGTGGCCCAGGCTGTTGACGGCGATGCCGGAGGTGAAATCGAGGTAATGCTTGCCTGACTGGTCCCACAGATCCAGCCCGGAACCGCGCACGGGCACCATGGCTGCAGGGGCGTAGGTAGGAACGAGGACCTGGTCAAAGGTTTCCCGGGTGACTGGACGAGCCGTTACGGTCGAATCAAGCTTGGCATTCATAGCATTTCCCCATCAATATGTTAGGTACTCCGCAGCTACGACAGCTACGTGTGTACTGCATTATAAAAAGCGGGATGCTAAAACTCTTTTGAATCTGCGACAAGGATTTTCACAATTCATCACAGCCGGGCTTGCCTTAATCAAACAGGCGGCATCAGCTTTCTTTGCCGCTCTTCGCGCGGGGTATTGCCAAACAGGGTACCGAACGCCGTGGAAAAGTGCGAGCCGGAGGAAAAGCCGCACATCAGGCCTACTTGCACGATGGAATAATGTGTATCAAGCAACAGTTGCCGTGAGCGCTGCAGGCGCAGCTCCAGGTAGTAGCGCGACGGCAGGCTGCCCAGGTACTGCTTGAACAGCCGCTCCAGCTGGCGCCGCGACAGGCCCACCAGGCTGGCGATGTCGTCGGTCGACAGCGGCTCCTCGATATTGGCTTCCATCAAGGTCACCGCTTCGGACAGTTTCGGCTGCAACACGCCGAAGCGCGCCTGCAGGGCCACGCGCTGGCGCTCTTCCTTGCCGCGCACCTTGTCCACGCACAACGCTTCCTTGACGAGCGCCTGCACGTCGGCGCCAAAGATGGTCTCGATCAGGGTCAGCGAAAAATCGATGCTGGCCGCGCCGCCGCAGCAGGTGATGTGCGGGCCGTCGATGTCGAACAAGTGCGGCGTCAGGATGGCCCGTTCGGCCTTCGCTTCCGCATCGGCATACAAGGCCCAGGGCAAGGCGATGCGCACGCCATCCATGACGCCCGCGTCGGCCAGCCACAGCACGGCCGCCCCCACGCCGCCCCAGAAGGGCGCCGAACGGCAGCGCTCGATCACGGCCCGGCACAGCTCGGCGCGCAGCGGCGCCTGCGTTTCATCGGCCACCAGCAGCGCGATATGCCAGTTGCCGCCCTGCGCGGCCACCTGTTCCGGCGAGCGCACCTCCAGTTGCAGGGCCTGCGGCCCCAGCGCACGCGCGCACAGGCGCAGCGGCTGCACCAGGCCGGCCCAGGTGATCGACTCGGCATCGCCGGCATGCACCAGCAGCAAGCGCAGCGGTTTGTCGAGGCCGATACGGGAAAGATTAGCGAAGGACATCGGCGGGGCGGGATCGGGGCAAGGGCTGAGTTGCCCACATGATACCGGACTTCCGCCCCATCGAGACCCTCATGCAAGGGCGCATCCTGGCGCGGCGGAAAAAAGCGGAGCGGAAGGATATAATCACTGCCATGGGTGAACGATATTTAAAAAGTATCCGGCTGCTGGCCGAATGCATGCAAGGCTTCGAGCGGTTTTCTAGCGACTTCGTGCGCCAGTACGGCTTGACGCATGCGCAATTCGACATCATTGCCACGCTCGGCAACACCCGCGGCATGTCCTACAAGGAACTGGGCCAGAAAACCCTGATTACCAAGGGGACTTTGACGGGCGTGGTGGACCGGCTGGAACAAAAGGGGCTGGTGATACGCGAACGTTGTCCACGCGACAAGCGTTCCTATTATGTGCGCCTGAGCTGCGAAGGCGAACAGGTGTTCCATGACGTGTTCCCCAAGCTGACACGACAGGGCCAGCGCCTGTTCGACGGCTACACCGAAGACGATTTCATACGTCTGGAAAGCACCCTGGCAGGCTTGAAGCACGCGATCGCCAACGGCCACGGCTGACCATTCACCAAGCACAGACATTCAAACAAGACAAAGGAAACCAAGTTGAAAACCACATTGCTCGAAGGCAAAAAGCCTGCTCATTTCGATAAACACATCATCGGCAACCTGCTGCTCAACGCCAGCACGCCGGAACTGGTGCGCCAGGAAAAACTGATCATCGGCGTGCGCAACGAAGACGGCGAAATCTACCGCCTGATCGGCGCCACCAAGCACAACAGCTTCATGAACGCCGTCGAGGAACTGTTCGACCTGGGCTTGACGGATGAGCTGGAAGACAGCGACGAACTCGTTGAAGGCTGCGACGCCATCTTCAGCGAATCTCTCTAACAACGCGTAACAAAACCTGCTGCGCGGTGCGCTTTGCGGCCTGCGATGCTCACCGTACTAAAGTACGGTTGCGCTTCTTAGCCACAAATCCCATCCGCTCGCAATGGTTTTGTTAAGCGTTCGGAATTTCGTCGTTCAAAATGGGCACGCGTCGACTGTACGCGTGCCCATTTTGCGTTTACGGGGCTTTGCTTGCCTTTTGCCCGGCTGTTTGCGAAAAGATCACGGTTAAAAAGTTCCGCACGGAAATATTGCGAGTATAATTTTTTCAATGAACAGACTCGACGCCTTTAAAAGCATCGCCGCGCAAGCCGCTCGTGGCGAGCTGACCTTTCCTGCCAATGTGGACGCTTCGCTCAAGCTGCAAGAGGCGCTGGCCGATCCCGACTGCCATATCGAAGCCGCCGCCAAGCTGGTGCAGGCCGACCCGCTGCTGGCCGCGCGCACGGTGGCCATCGCCAATTCCGTGGCGTTCAACCGTTCCGGCAATGAAATCACCAGCGTGCGCAACGCCGTGCAGCGGCTCGGCGTGCGTACCTTGCAGTCGGTGGTGGCCTCGCTGATCGTGCGCCAGCTGGGCAGCACCATCACCGATCCCGTGCTGCAGGCGAAGGCCAACCAGCTATGGGAACATACGGCCCACGTGGCGGCCCTGTCGCAGGTACTGGCCCGCCGCGTCACCAAGGTGGACCCCGATACGGCCCTGTTTGCCGGCATCATGCATGAAGTGGGCGGCTTCTATCTGCTGTCGCGCGCGGCCGAATTCCCCGGCATCCTCGATGGCGAACCGCAGGATTGGGTCGAGCATGGCGAACAAGCCATCGGCCACGGCGTCCTGACCAAACTGAAGGTGCCGGAAGCGGTGATGAGCGCCATCGATGCACTGTGGGAAGGCATGCGCGCCATCCCGCCCGAATCATTGGGCGACACCCTGCTGCTGGCGAATGACCTGGCGCCCGTCTCGTCGCCCCTCAACGAAAGCCCGGCCGCCATCGCCGTGCGCGCCGCGCGCGCCGCCGGCAGCATCGATTGCGTGATCGGCGATGATGCGACCTTGTCGAGCATCATGGAAGAATCGGACGATGAAGTGCAGTCGCTGCTGAAGGTGCTCGTGCATTGATGCGCTCACGCGCAAAATGTGAGCACTTACCACCAACAAAACACCAATAACGCCGGACAAAAAAAACCCGCTCGAAAGCGGGTAAAGTCCAAAGCTAGGGATGTCCTGAAAGAGACAGCCCTATCTTATGCGGTGCGCCGCGCCCGCTCCGTGCGTTGGCACACTTAGCGCGCACATTATCCCGGCAACAGTTCTACCTCCGTTTCCTGCCAGGCGCGCAACTGCCGCACGCGGGCAAACCACGCCTCGATGTGCCGGTACTGCGCCAGCGGCAGCCGCACGGCTTCGCTGTACATCAGGGGCGCGGCCACGGCGAAATCGGCCAGCGTCACATCGTCTCCGCTGAGCCAGCTGCGCGCTGCCAGATGCGCGTCCAGCACCACGGCGCATTCATGCAGGTCGCGCTCGCCGCGCGCCTCTTCCAGCGGGTCCGCCGGACCATTGCCCGTCATGCCTTTCCAGGCGCGTTCCCATGCCAGCACGCTGATGGCGGGTGCGAAGTGCTGCGCGGCCCAGAACAGCCAGCGGTTGACGTCGGCGCGCGCTTGCGGCGCCTGCGGATAAATCGTCTGGCCCGGCACCTGCTCGGCCAGGTATTGCATGATGGCGCACGATTCCCACAGCAGGAAAGCGCCGTCGGCCAGCACGGGCACCTTGCCGTTCGGGTTCAGTTCGGCCAGACGTCGGCGGTCGTCCGCATTCATCAGGTCGACTTCGGCCAGTTCCAGAGGCAGGCCAAGGTGGATCGCCGTCATCAGGGCACGGCGGGCATTCGAGGACATGGGGTGGTGATACAGGCGCATGGTGCGTAACTCCGGTGAGTGAGGAAGCCACCATCGTAGTCGCCGTCACTGACAGTTTTTGTCAGGAGCGAATGTCAGGATTCGGGGTCGATATCGTGGGCCTTGCGCCAGGTGTCGAGCAAGGCGTGGCGGCGCGTGGGATAGCGCTCCTCATGCTGCTGCACGCTGGCGATGCGGTCGATGCGGAAATGCCGGTAATCGCCGCGCAGCTCGCACCAGGCGGCCAGCAGGCGCTTGCCTTCGAAAAAGGCCAGGGCAAACGGCCACACCGTGCGCGAGGTGGCGCTGCCATGCTCATCCTGATAGGCGAGCGTGAGTTTCTGTTCGTAGCGGATCGCCTCGCGCACGGGCTGCACGTAACGGTCGTCCGGCTGCGTGCCATCGGCGGGGCGGCCCAGCGGCACCCACAGGCTGGTCTCGGCCATGCTGTCGCGCAAATCGCGCGGCGAGGCGGCCGCGATCTTCGCCAGGGCATTGCTGGCCGCCTGCGCCAGACCCGCATCGCCCTGGCGGCGCACCCAGCGCGCGCCCAGCACCAGCGCTTCCAGTTCATCGGGCCCGAACATCAGCGGCGGCAGGAAGGCGCCGCGGCGCAGCACATAGCCGATGCCGGCTTCGCCCTGCAGGGGCGCGCCCAGTTCGGCCAGGGTCTGGATATCGCGGTAGATCGTGCGCTCGGATACGCCCAGCTGCTGCGCCAGCTGGGCTGCCGTGACGGGCACGCGCCTGGCGCGCATGGCGTCCATCAGCAGGAAAAGACGGCCGCTGCGGCTCATGGGCAGCCCTGCAAGGCCTGGTCGCCCATGACGAGGGCGGACAGGGCCGGCACGTACAGATAGCCGTCGGGCGCCAGGCGCGCCGCGCGCGTCCCCTCGTCCACGCCGGCGATGCCGTAGCAGCGCTGCAGCCGTGCCGCCCCAGGCCACCAGTGGACGGCCGCCTCCTGGTCGGGAAAATGCCGGCGCACGCTCTCGGCCTGCGCCGCCACGTGCTGAAAATCGCGGTAAAACGCGGGGGCAATGCCCAGCTCCGCGGCAAACGCCGTTTCCTGCGCCGCCGTGTCGGCCAATCGGGCCGCCAGCGCCGCCGTTTCGCGCTCCAGGTCCTCGGCCGCCACGCCAGCCTCGGCCAAGGTGCGGCGCAATTGCGCCGGGCTCGCCTGCGCGCGCAGGAATGCCGATTCCTGCAGCGCCAGCACGGCATCGGCCGGAATGCGCTTGTGCCGCGCGGCCGGGAAGACATACAGGGCGCAGCTGCCCGCACACACGGTGTCGATGGCAATATCCCATTGCTGCCGGTGCAGATAGCGGCCCAGCTGCATGGCCGCCAGCGGGTCGCCACCCTCGCTATTGACGCGCAACAGCGTCGTACCCGGCGTGGCCAGCAGCCGCAGCTTGTCCACGTCGCCCTCGGCAATCGGGCCGCGCAGGGCGATGGCGCCGCTGTCCGCACGGCTCAATTGCGCGGCACTGGCCAGCGTGCCGATGCCCGCCATGATGCCCATCACTATCAAACGCTTCATCGTCATCCACCATAAAAAAAACGACCACCGCAAACGGTGATCGTTCTTCATTCGACCCGCAAAAACCTGCGCTTACACCACGGCGCCGTCGGTTTCGTCTTTTTCCTTGACCGGCTTGATCAAGTCTTCGCGCTTGACGCCCAGCCACATGGCGATCGAGGCCGCGACGAACACGGACGAGTAGATACCGAAGCAGATACCGATGGTCAGCGCCAGGGCGAAGTGGTGCAGGGTCTGGCCGCCGAAGACCAGCATCGACAGCACCATCATCTGGGTCGAACCGTGGGTGATGATGGTACGCGAAATGGTGCTGGTGATCGCGCTGTCGATCACTTCATGCACGGTCGCCTTGCGCTGCTTGCGGAAGTTTTCGCGGATACGGTCAAAGATCACCACCGATTCGTTGACGGAATAGCCGAGCACCGCCAGGATCGCCGCCAGCACGGTCAGCGAGAATTCCCATTCGAAGAAGGCGAAGAAGCCCAGGATGATCACCACGTCGTGCAAGTTGGCGATAATGGCCGAGACAGCGTACTTCCATTCGAAGCGGATGGCCAGGTAGATCATCACGCCGATAATCACCACCACCAGCGCGTTCAAGCCGTTCTGCGCCAGTTCCTCGCCCACCTGCGGGCCGACGAATTCAACCTTCTGCAGTACCACCGCTTCATTGCCGGCGGTGTCCATGCACGCGCTCTTGAGCACATGTTCGCCTTTGGCGGTGACGGTATCGATGGCCTTGGTCGTGCCTTGCTCGGCCTTGCACAGCGCATCAAACACGCGCTGCGAGGTGTTCGCGGCGCTGACGCCCTTTTCCACCGGCAGGCGGATCATCACGTCGCGCGCCGTATCGAAGCTCGTCACGCCCGGTTCTTCGTAGCCCATGGCGATGAGCGTGCCGCGTATGCCTTCAAGATTGGCCGCCTTGGGGTATTTCACCTCCATCAGGGTGCCGCCCTTGAATTCGACGGACAGATGCAAGCCCTTGTGCACCAGGAAGAAGACGGCGGCAAGGAAGGTCACCGCCGAAATCACGTTGAAAATCAACGCATGGCGCATGAAGGGAATATCTTTTTTGATCCGGAAAAATTCCATGAAATCCTCTGAGTTCTATTCTGTGCGTCCGGCGGCTGGGCCACCGGACGCGATCGCTGTTGTCGCTATTGGATGAGTCGGGGCCGTCGCTTATTTGCTGGTGCCCGGCACCCACACCGTGCCGATCGACAAGGTCGTCAGCTTTTTCTTGCGGCCATACCAGAGGTTGACCACGCCGCGCGAGACGAAGACGGAGGAGAACATCGAGGTCAGGATGCCCAGGCAATGCACGACCGCAAAGCCGCGCACGGGACCGCTGCCGAAGGCCAGCAGCGCCAGGCCGACGATCAGGGTGGTCACGTTCGAGTCCAGAATCGTGGCCCAGGCGCGGTCGAAGCCGGCGGCGATCGCCGCTTGCGGCGTATTGCCGGCGCGCAGCTCTTCGCGGATACGTTCATTGATCAGTACGTTGGCGTCAATCGCCATGCCCAGCGCCAGCGCGATGGCGGCGATACCCGGCAAGGTCAACGTCACCTGGATCATCGACAGCAAGCCGACCAGCAACAGCAGGTTGGTGGCCAGGGCCAGCACGCTGAAGGCGCCGAACAGCATGTAGTAGGCGATCATGAAGACGGCGATGGCGATGAAGCCATACAAGGTCGAATGGAAGCCCTTGGCGATGTTTTCCGCGCCCAGTTGCGGTCCGATCGTGCGTTCCTCGATGACGGTCATCGGTGCGGACAGGGCGCCCGAACGCAGCAGCAAGGCCAGTTCATTGGCGTTTTCCGCGCCGCCCATGCCGGTGATCTGGAAGCGCGAACCGAGTTCCTGCTGGATGGTCGCCACCGACAGCACTTCCGGCTTGCCCTTTTCAAACAGCACGATGGCCATGCGCTTGCCCACGCGTTCGCGCGTCGCTTCGCGCATCTTGCGTCCGCCGTCGCCATTCAGGTCGATCGACACGGCCGCTTGCTGGTTCTGGTCGAAGCTGGCCGTGGCGCTGGAGATATAGTCGCCCGTCAGGATCACGTCTTTCGCCAGCACGACGGGTACGCCCTTGCCGACGGTGAACAATTCCGAGTTGAACGGAATGGCGCTCGACAGTTCGGTGCCGGGCACGATGGTTTCATCGACCAGGCGCACTTCCAGGGTGGCCGTGCGGCCGATGATGGCTTTCGCGCGGGCCACGTCCTGCACGCCAGGCAGCTGCACCACGATGCGGTCGGGACCTTGCTGCTGGATCAGCGGCTCGGCCACGCCCAGCTCGTTGACGCGCTTGGACAGGGTGGAGATATTCTGTTTCACGCCTTCGTCGATGGTCGCCTTCAGGGCGGCCGGTTTCAGGGTGATGTTCAGTTTCAGGTCGCTGCCTTCGCCCGCATCGGCGAACGCCAGTTCCGACATCTGGTCGGACAGCACATTCTTTGCCTTCAGGCGCGTTTCCGCGTCGCGGAAGTTGATCTGGACGCTATCGCCCACGCGCTCGATGCCGGCGTGACGGATATTTTTGTCGCGCAACACGCTACGCGCGGCGGACTGGACGCCCTGGACTTTCTTGTTCAGTACGGCTTTTGCATCGACCTGCATCAGGAAGTGCACGCCGCCGCGCAAATCCAGGCCCAGGAACATGGGCAAGGCATGCATTTTCTGCATCCACATGGGCGTATTGGCTTGCAGATTGACCGTCACGATGTACGCGGGATCGCTGGCATCGGGATTGAGGTCCTTTTCCAGCACCAGTTTCGCCTTGAACTGGGTATCGGGATCGGCGAAACGCACGCGCACGGAGGCGAGGTTGCCGGCGCCATCCATGGTGACACCTTCCGACTTGACGTTCTCTTTCGTCAATATTTGCTCGACTTGCGTCATCAGCTCGCCCGTCACTTTGACGGTCGACTTGCCGCTGGTTACTTGCAGCGCCGGTGACTCACCGAAATAATTGGGCGCCGTATAGAGTGCGCCCAGCAATAAGGCGACGACGATGATGATGTATTTCCAGGCAGGATAGCGATTCATATTGATTCAGCGTTCAGTGTTGAGCGTCGGAGGCGTCGCGAGGGGCGGCGGATAGCCACCCCGTTCAATCATTGCCGGGGCAATGACAGCGAGGAATTACAGCGCCTTCAGGGTGCCTTTAGGCAGCAAGGTGGTAATGGAGCTCTTTTGCACCGTGATTTCGGTGCCGGTCGCCACTTCGATGGTGACGTAAGCGTCCACTACCTTGACAACACGGCCCAGCATGCCGCCGGCGGTGACGACTTCGTCACCCTTGGCCAGCGCGTCCATCATCGCCCGTTGTTCTTTGGCGCGTTTTTGCTGTGGACGGATCATCAGGAAATACATGACCACGAACATCAATACCAGCGGCAGGAAGCTGGTCAGGTTGCCGCCGAGGCCCAGGGCGTCGGTTGGGGCTTGCGCATAAGCGTTGGAAATGAAAAACACGGTGACTCCAGTTCTAATCAGTTTGAAAAAATAGCGCTGTATTCTAGCATTGGCAATCCGCCAAGCCTCCAATTGCAGGCATGGCAGCTTCAAATGGGGCTAAAAAGGCATTATGCAATGCTTTCTCGCCCCCGTCCAAGCACCAATACACAAAACTTCCAGCCCTGCTGCTGCCAGGGCGCAAGCTAAGGTTTTCTTAAGTTCCGCGTGCGCGTTCCGCATGGAATTGCAGCGTAAACGCGTGGAAACGGTCTTCATCGAGCGCTTCACGCATCTGGCGCATCAGGTCCAGGTAGTAATGCAGGTTGTGGATGGTGTTCAGACGCGCGCCGAGGATTTCCTTGGAGCGGTGCAGATGGTGCAGGTAGGCGCGCGAGAAGTTGCGGCAGGCGTAGCAGCCGCAGGTCTCGTCGAGCGGCGCCTGGTCTTCCTTGTACTTGGCGTTCTTGATCTTGATGTCGCCAAAACGGGTGAACAGCCAGCCATTGCGGGCGTTACGCGTCGGCATGACGCAGTCGAACATGTCGATGCCGTTCGACACGCCCGCCACCAGGTCTTCCGGCGTGCCCACGCCCATCAGGTAATGGGGCTTGTTGGCCGGCAGGCGTGGGCCCACGTGGGCCAGCATGCGCATCATGTCTTCCTTCGGTTCGCCGACGGACAGGCCGCCGATGGCGATGCCGGGGAAGTCGATCTCTTCGAGCTTGGCCAGCGACTCGTCGCGCAGCATTTCGAACATGCCGCCCTGCACGATGCCGAACAGCGCATTCGGGTTCTCGCCGCGGTGGAACTCGTCCTTCGAGCGCTGCGCCCAGCGCAAGGACATGCGCATGGACTTGGCCGCTTCCTCGATGGTGGCCGGACGGCCGGCGATTTCGTACGGCGTGCATTCGTCGAACTGCATGACGATATCGGAATTCAAGACGCGCTGCACCTGCATCGACACTTCCGGCGAGAGAAACAGTTTATCGCCGTTGATGGGCGAATTGAAATGCACGCCCTCTTCCGTGATCTTGCGCATGGCGCCCAGCGAAAACACCTGGAAGCCGCCCGAATCCGTCAGGATCGGCTTGTTCCAGCCCATGAAACCGTGCAAGCCGCCGAATTTTTCCATGACGGTGTTGCCTGGACGCAACCACAAATGAAACGTGTTACCCAGGATGATTTGCGCGTCGATCTCGTTGAGTTCCAGCGGCGACATGGCTTTGACGGAACCGTAAGTGCCCACTGGCATGAAGATCGGCGTCTGCACGACGCCATGGTTGAGTTTCAAGGTGCCGCGGCGTGCCTTGGTCAGGCCGCTCGTGTCGGTCTTGAGTAATGTAAATTCCAGCATGGTCAGTCTTTCACGGGGGTATCAAGGTTCAGCGCAGCGCGCGATTGCGTGGTGAGCAGCATCGCATCGCCATAGCTGAAGAAACGGTAGTTCTGCGCGATCGCATGCGCGTAGGCGTTGCGGATCGGCGCATAGCCGGCAAAGGCCGACACCAGCATCAGCAGGGTCGACTTCGGCAAATGGAAGTTGGTGATCAGCCGCGTCACCGTTTTAAACGCATAGCCAGGCGTGATGAACAGGGCCGTATCGGCGCTGCCCGCCACCAACTGGCCGCTTTGCGAGGCCGATTCCAGCGCACGCAGGCTGGTCGTGCCGACGGCCACCACGTCGCGTCCGGCA
Organism: Janthinobacterium goodfellowi; assembly: GCF_051380695.1. NCBI lineage: Bacteria > Pseudomonadati > Pseudomonadota > Betaproteobacteria > Burkholderiales > Oxalobacteraceae > Janthinobacterium > Janthinobacterium goodfellowi. The sequence goes on from NZ_JBNYXN010000006.1 coordinate 399,445, forward strand.
AGTTGGGCGGCGCGTACGGCGTCGACGGTTTCCTGCGGCATGGTGTACCACTCGGTATGCATCTTGTGTTCGGCCAGCACTTCCGTGCGCACGGGCTGGAAGGTGCCAGCGCCCACGTGCAGGGTCACATAGGCAAAGTTGACGCCCTTGGCCTTCAACTGGTCGAGCAGGGCCTGGTCAAAATGCAGGCCGGCCGTCGGCGCGGCGACAGCGCCGGGCACCTTGTTGAACACGGTCTGGTAGCGCGTTTCGTCGAATTCGTCCGCATCGTGCTCGATATACGGCGGCAGCGGCAAACGGCCATGCGCCTCGATCAGCTCGAACACGTCGGCCTCGAAGTGCAAGGTAAAGAATTCGCCGGCGCGCTGGCCGACCGTCACGTCAAAGGCGTCGGCCAGGCGGATGCGGCAGCCGGGCGGCGGCGACTTCGACGCGCGCACCTGGGCCAGCACGGTGCGGTCATCGAGTACGCGCTCGACCAGCGCCTCGATCTTGCCGCCGCTTTCCTTGACGCCGAAGAAGCGCGCCTTGAGTACGCGCGTATCGTTCATCACCAGCAGGTCGCCCGCGGCTAGCTGTCCTACGATGTCGGCGAACTGGCGGTCGACCAGGGTCTCGCCGTCCAGATGCAACAGGCGCGAGGCGCTGCGCTCGGCCAACGGAGTTTGCGCAATGTTTTCTTGCGGCAAATTAAAATCGAAATCGGAAAGCGAATACATGCGTTTTGCTTCAAAAGTACGTCAAAAATGATTAGGAGTGCGCAATGGAACATCTGGCACTATACTGTGCGCCTATACAGGCATTACAATAATCCGCCGCAACAATTACGACTGCGGTACGCACAGGGTGTGCCGGACAACCCTCTATTTTACGCTAGCGGCACCAAAACCTTGCATATGTCCGATCCCAAGCCCGATCTTCCTCCCACAGCCAGGCCTGCCGCCAAGCCGAAAGCCGCCAAAAAAGTGGTCAGCACGGAAAGCCGGCTGGCCAAACTGGGCTTGCGCACGGATATGGACCTGGTGCTGCACCTGCCGATGCGCTACGAGGACGAGACGAAGGTCTACACCATCCGCGACGCCTGTCTGCGCGGCGGCGAGTCGTGGCAAGTGGAAGGTGTCGTCACCAAGTGCGAAGTCAATTTCAAGCCGCGCAAGCAATTGCTGGTGACGATCGCCGACGAAACGGGCAATTTGCTGCTGCGCTTCATGAATTTCTACGGCAGCCAGGTCAAGCAGCTGGCCGAAGGCACGCGGGTGCGCGCGCGCGCCGAACTCAAGCACGGCTTTTTCGGCGCCGAGATGGTGCACCCGACGTATAAGGTGGTCAACGAGGGCGCGCCGCTGCCCACGGCCCTGACGCCCGTGTATCCGTCCGGCGAAGGCCTGTCGCAGCACGTGCTGCGGCGCGAGATCGCCGACGCCATGCGCCGCATCGACTGGCAGGATACCTTGCCCGATGATCTGCTGCGCGGGATGCAGCTGTCGCCGTTCCGCGCCGCCGTGCACCTGCTGCACTATCCGCCGCAGGACATCGATGAAAGCGCGCTGATGGACCGCTCGCACCCGGCCTGGGTGCGCATGAAGTTCGATGAACTGCTGGCGCAGCAGCTGTCGCTCAAACGCGCCCAGCGCGCGCGCCGCTCGAAAGGCGCGGCCTCCCTGCCCATCGTCGGCACCTTGTCGGAAGCCTTCGGGGCCGCCCTGCCCTTCAAGCTGACGGGCGCGCAGGCGCGCGTGCTCGAGGAAATCCGCGCCGACCTGCGCCAGCCCTATCCGATGCAGCGCCTGCTGCAGGGCGACGTCGGCAGCGGCAAGACGGTGGTGGCGGCACTATCTGCCACGCAGGCGATCGACAGCGGCTACCAGGCCGCGCTGATGGCGCCCACGGAGATTTTGGCCGAGCAGCACTTCCGCAAGATCGCCGCCTGGATGGAACCGCTGGGCGTGAAGGTGGCGTGGCTGACGGGCAGCCTGAGGAAAAAGGAAAAGACGGCGGCGCTGGCCCTGATCGAATCGGGCGAAGCGCAACTGGTGATCGGCACGCATGCGCTGATTCAGGATAACGTGCTGTTTGCGAAACTGGGCCTGGTGATCGTCGACGAGCAGCACCGCTTCGGCGTGGGCCAGCGCCTGACCCTGCGCAACAAGGGCGACAGCGCGGCCGTGCCGCACCAGCTGATGATGTCGGCCACGCCGATCCCGCGCACCCTGGCCATGACGTATTACGCCGACCTGGAAGTGTCCGTGATCGACGAGCTGCCGCCCGGCCGCAGCCCCATCGTCACGCGCGCCATCGACCAGAACCGGCGCGACGAAGTCATCGCCCGCGTGTATGCGGCCGCGCTGGAAGGCCGGCAGGTGTACTGGGTCTGCCCGCTGATCGAGGAATCGGAAGCGCTGCAGCTGCAGACGGCCACCGACACCTACATGATGCTGGCCGAAGCCCTGCCCGCGCTGCAGGTGGGCCTCGTGCACGGCCGCCTGAAACCGGCGGAAAAACAGGAAGTGATGGACGCTTTCATCGCCGGCCATATCCACGTGCTGGTGGCCACCACCGTCATCGAGGTGGGCGTCGATGTGCCGAACGCCTCGCTGATGGTGATCGAGCACGCCGAGCGCTTCGGCTTGTCGCAGCTGCACCAGCTGCGCGGCCGCGTGGGCCGCGGCTCGGCGGCCAGCGTCTGCCTGCTGCTGTACCAGGGCCCTCTGGGCGGCGTGGCGCGCCAGCGCTTGATGACCATGCGCGAGACGACCGACGGTTTTGAAATTGCCCGGCGCGACCTGGAAATCCGCGGTCCCGGGGAATTCCTCGGCGCGCGCCAGTCCGGCCAGGCCATGCTGCGCTTCGCCGACCTGGAAACAGACCAATGGTTAGTCGACCAGGCGCGCGACGTGGCGCACGATCTGCTGCACGCTTCCACGGCGGCGGCCGCAGCCACTGTGGAAGCGCACCTGGCGCGCTGGCTGGGTGGAAAAGAGGAATTTTTGAAGGTGTAAGGTCCTGCGCCCTACATGCACATCCAGAAGCGGTTCGCCAGGTCGAGCATGAAATCGGGCCGCAGATAGGCCAGGAAGACGAGAGCCAGCAGCGCGGCGCCGGCCAGGCGCCACAGCCATGTGCGCCAGCTGGCCATTACGCGGCCACCGCCGCGCGCTTGACGGCGCGCTCGTCGATGGGCAGGTTGATCAGCGCGGCCAGCAAGCCCAGGCCGATGGTGATCATCCACACGACGTGGTAACTGCCCTGGTGCTCGTACAGGTAGCCGCCCAGCCACGCGCCCAGGAAACTGCCCACCTGGTGCGAAAAGAACACCATCCCGGCCAGCATCGACAGGTGCTTGACGCCGAAGATGCCGGCGATGATGCCGTTCGTCAGGGGCACGGTCGACAGCCACAGCACGCCCATGCCGGCGGCGAACAGGTACACGGACCACGCCGACAATGGTGCCAGCAGGAACACGCTAATGACCACGGCGCGCGTCACGTAGATGGCCGACAGCAGGTAGCGCTTGGCGATCTTGCCGCCGAGTTTGCCCGCATAGTATGAGCCGACGATATTGAACAGGCCGATCAGGGCCAGCGCCGTGACGGCGATGTTCGGATTCATCAGGCCCTGGTCCTTCAGGTAGGCCGGCAAGTGCACGCCGATGAAGACCAGCTGGAAGCCGCACACAAAATACCCGGCCAGCAGCAGCCAGAACGAACGGGTGGCAATCGCTTCGCTGAAGGCCGCGCCCACGCTTTGCTGCGGGCCGCTGGCGTGCGAGACGGGCGGCTCGCGCAGGTAGAAGGCCATCGGGATCATGGCCAGCAGCACCAGCGCGGCCAGCACATAGAAGGCGTTTTGCCAGCCCACGGCGGAGATCAGCTGCTGCTCCACCGGCATCATCAGGAACTGGCCGAACGAGCCGGCTGCCGACGAAATGCCGAAGGCCCACGAGCGCTGCTCGGGCGGCGCGCTGCGGCCGATGATGCCGCTGATGGCGCCAAAGGCCGTGCAGGCCAGCGCCAGGCCGATGAAGATGCCCGAGCCGACGATGAACAAGGTGGGCTGCGTCACCAGCGCCATCCACACGAGGCCCGCCATGTAGCTGATGGCGCCGACGATGACGACGCGCATGGTGCCGAAACGATCGGCCGCCATGCCGGCGAACGGGCCGAAGACGCCCCACATCAGGTTTTGCATGGCCAGCGCCAGCGAATACGTTTCGCGCGTCCAGCCGTTCGCTTGCGAGATCGGCTGCATCCAGAAGCCCAGGCCGTGGCGCACGCCCATCGCCAGGGTCAGCACGACGCCGCTGGCGATGAGGACAGTCTTCAGGCTGGGACGGGATGCGTGCGATGTCATGGGGTTCCTGTTCACGCCTGGTCGGCTTTGTAAACGAGGCCGATCTGGCCGCGCATGGTGTCAAGGTTGTGCATCAGCGCCACGCTGTCGGCGTGCGGCATGACGGGGCTTTCCAGCAGGCCGGCGCGGATGCAGCGCATCGCTTCGATCGCTTCGTGCGCGTAGCCATTGCCCAGGTGCGGCGCGGCGATGACGCGGCGTGCGCCATCCATCGCTTCGACGATCAGGTGATCGGGCTTGTAAAAACGGTTGGGCAAGCGGATGCGGCCCAGGCTGCCGGAAATGGTCATTTCCGTCGGCGTCTGCGCGCGCAGGCTGCAGGCGCAGGACGAGGTGCCGCCGCCCGCGTGCAGCAGCGAGAACACCACCTGTTCATCGACGCCGGTGGCGCCCATCTCGGCCAGCGCCTGCATCTGCGATACCGGACCGAGAAAAAAGGCCGCCATCGACAGCGGATAGATGCCCACGTCGAGCAGCGCGCCGCCGCCGAGTTCGGGATTGAACATGCGGTGCTCGGGCGGGAAATGGGCGACAAAGCCGATATCGGCCTGCACCTGCCGCAGCACGCCGATCTCGCCGCTGGCGATGATGCGCTGCGCTTCCTGCACGGCGGGCAGGAAACGGCTCCACATCGCTTCCATCAGAAACAGCTTTTTCTCGCGCGCCATATCGACCACGGCCTGCGCCTCGCGTGCGTTCATCGTGAACGGCTTTTCGCACACGACGTGCTTGCCGGCGGCCAGGCACATCAGGGCATTTTCCGCATGCAGGGTGTGCGGCGTGGCGATGTAGATCACGTCCACGCCAGGATCGTCAGCCAGCGCCTGGTAGGAACCGTGGCAGCGTTCGATGCCGAATTCGGCGCCGAAGGCTTGCGCGCCGGCGCTGCTGCGCGAGGCGACCGCCACCAGCTGCGCGCCGGGTGCGTCGCGCAAGCCATTGGCCATCGCGCGGGCGATCTTGCCGGTGCCGAGGATGCCCCAGCGGACGGTATTTTCCATCTATTGATCTCTTTCTGCGCCAGCCACCTTGCGCTTCGGGCGGAATACCGCCGCGTCATTGTAAAAATCGTCGTCCTGGCCTTCGCACCAGCCGGGTAAACCGAGCACCGGCAGCGGCGTGAAGTCGGCCGTGGTGAGGCCTTGCTGCGCCAGGTCTTGCGCCACCCGCTCGTCGAGCCAGGCGCGGCGTGCGACATCGTCCAGGGTGAAATAGGCGTCGCCGGCAAAGATCACGCGCGTGTGCGCCGTGATGGCCTTGCGCGGCGCCACCAGTTTTTCCATCAGCGCGTGGCCGAACAGCCAGACTTCGGCGTCGCCGCCCGCGCCAAATTTCTCGCGCTGCGCGATAAATGCGCTGCGCCAGTCATGCCCGCGCAGTGCCGTTTCCAGCGCGCGTCCCGCATCGCTGTCGCGCAGCACCAGCAAGGCGGAATTTTCGTCAAAAATCGTCGCGCCGTCGCGCGCCGGGCCGCGCGATTTGCCCACGCCGGACAGGGCGATCTGCGCCGCCTGCAGCGCATTCAATTGCCGCTTGATGCGCGGGAAGGTGAGCCACACGAGCGCGTTGAAAAAGTCGTGCAGATTGTCGCGCGTGGGCACGCCGCCCGTAGCACCGATGAACTCCTCGTACGCCACGCCTTCGGGCAGGTCCGCTTGCGGCACGAAGGCCAGCGGCAGGCCGGACGGATTGCGCAAGTCCAGCGCCCGCGCCCGTCCGTTCAGCGCCGCGATCACCGTGTCGCGCTGCAGGTCCAGCTGCCGTCGCGCCGGCAGCACCGTGGCAAACCAGGGGCGGGTCCAGTCTATCGATGGCAGCATGAATGCCTAGACCATTTTCCAGTTGATCTGCTCGCCCGCGTTGAGCGGAATCACGTGGCTGTCGCCCAGCGGCAGCGAGGCCGGCAAGGTCCAGCTTTCGCGACGCAGGGTGATGGTGTCCGTGTTGCGCGGCACGCCGTAGAAGGCCGGGCCGTGGAAGCTGGCGAACGCTTCCAGCTTATCGAGCGCGCCAGCCCGTTCGAACGCTTCCGCATACATTTCCATCGCGTGCAGGGCCGTGTAGCAACCGGCGCAGCCGCAAGCCATTTCCTTGGCGCCTTGCGCGTGCGGCGCCGAGTCGGTGCCGAGGAAGAAGCGCTCGTCGCCGCTGGCGGCGGCCGTCATCAGGGCCAAACGGTGCTCTTCGCGCTTGAGGATGGGCAGGCAATAGTAATGGGGACGGATGCCGCCCTTGAAAATCTCGTTGCGGTTGTACAGCAGATGGTGCGCCGTGATGGTGGCGGCGATCGGGCCTTCCGCTTCGGCCACATACTGCGCCGCATCCTTGGTGGTGATGTGCTCGAACACGACGGACAAGGCCGGGAAGGCGCTGCGCAGCGGGCGCATCACGCGCTCGATGAAGACAGCTTCGCGGTCGAAAATGTCGATTTCCGGATCCGTCACTTCGCCGTGCACGAGGAAGGGCATGCCCACTTCCTGCATCACTTCGAGCACCTTGTAGCAATTCTTCAAATCCGTCACGCCCAGGTCGGAATTCGTCGTGGCGCCGGCCGGATAGAGTTTCACGGCTTGCACGATGCCGCTGTCCTGCGCGCGGCGGATTTCGTCGGGCGAAGTGTTGTTCGTCAGGTACAGCACCATCAGCGGATCGAAGTTCACGCCTTCCGGCACGGCGGCCAGGATGCGCTCGCGGTAGGCGCTGGCATCGGCCGTGGTGGTGACCGGGGGTTTGAGGTTCGGCATGACGATGGCGCGGCCGAACTGGCGCGCGCTGTGCGGCAGCACGCTGGCCATGACGGCGCCGTCGCGCAGGTGCAAATGCCAGTCGTCTGGACGGGTGATGGTGATGGAATCTGGGGTGTGATCGAGTGTGGACATGGCGGCTGCTCTCAGGCGGTCATTGCGGATAGCGCCATTTTACCAGCCGCAGGACCGTCCCGCCGGCCGGGAGAGCCCGCGCATGCTGGCTGGGAGACGGCAAAACGGCCGGTATCACCCGGCCGTTTTAACTAAAAGAATGAAGAGCATCAGGACTTGGCCGATGCCGTCTCCTGCCTGGCGACCCAGGCGCGGATCTCGGCCAGCATCCGGTCCAGCTTGGCGCGGTCGTATACCTGGCCACGGCTGACCACCAGACGGATCTGGCGCGTGGCGCCGATGTCCTGCAGCGGGTTCGCGTCGAGCACGAGCAAATCGGCCGCCTTGCCGGCCGCCACGCTGCCGTAGCGCTCCAGCTTGCCCAGGAAGCGGGGACCGTTGATGACGGCCGACTGCAAGGCTTGCTTTGGCGTCAGGCCGTATTGCACGTACAGGCCGATTTCATCGTGCAGGGCCTGGCCCGGATAGTCGAAGGAATTCAAGAAGCCCGCGTCGGTGCCGGCGATGATGCTCACGCCCTGCTGCTGCAAAATAGGCAGCAGCTTTGCCGATTGCTCGAACTGCGCGTGGCGCTGGGCGATCGCATCCGGGCCATCCTTGGCGGCGCGCTGCACGCGCCAGTCGTAGGTGGCGCGCAAGCCCTTGCCGATGTACTGCAGGGCAGGATCGTGCGTGTGGTCTTCGCGGTCCAGATACGCCGTTACGCGCGAACCCCACAGGGTAGGCACGATGGCCGTGCCGCGCGCGGCCAGGTAACTGAAAGCCTTGCGCGCAGTCGGCTCGTCGTAGCTTTGCAGGCTTTCGCGCATGGCCTCCTTGCCCGTCATCGCGCCCGCGGCCACCTTGTCCGTCAGCTCCTGTTCGCGCGGCGTCGTGGCGCGCAGCAGATACGATTGATGCTCGATCGTGCCCAGGCCCGCATCGGCCATCTGCTCCAACGTGAGCTGCACGGGGATATGGCCCGAGGTGCGCATGCCCCGTTCGCGCGCCTGGCGCAAGGCTTCCAGGTACAGCTCCGGCTTCAGGGTGTTTTCCGTGATCTTCACGAAGTCCACTTGCTGCGCCTGCAGGCCGTCCAGCGCGCGCGTGACTTCCTGCGGCGTGCCCACTTCGATGGTGCCCTTCCACAGCGGCTTGATGCCTTCGAGCTTGGCGCCAGAGGTAAAGATCGTCGGACCTTCCAGCTGGCCCGCATTGATCTGCCGGCGCCATGCCAGCACCGTGTCGGGCAAGTCGCCCGAGCAGTCGCGCACCGTGGTGATGCCGTGCGCCAGGTACAAAGGCAGCAGCTGCTTGTTCTCGTCGATCAGCTCGGGGCCGCCGCCGAAATGCACGTGCGTATCCCACAGGCCCGGCATCAGGTATTTGCCGGGCAGGCGGATGGTCCGCTTCGGCGCGTAGCTGCGCAGCTGCGGGTCATCGACGACGGCGACGATGCTGTCGCCCTTGAGCAGCACGGTCTTGCCCTTGACGGCGAGGCCACCGGCCACGTCGATCAGGGTGGCGTCGCGCAGGGCGATGTCGACGGCGATCTTGTCGGCCGCGTGGGCATGGGCAAGCATGCCCAGCGCCAGCATGGCGCCGGCGATGTGTTTCATGTCAGGCATTCGTACTCAACTTCAAGGTGATGGAAAATTAATGGATGATCTTGGCGAGGAAATCGCGCGCCCGGTCCGAGCGCGTCGTGTTGAAGAAGTCGTCCTTGCTGCAATCCTCGATGATCTTGCCCTGGTCCATGAAGACGATGCGGTTCGCCACACGCCGGGCAAAACCCATTTCGTGCGTGACGACCATCATCGTCATGCCTTCCTGCGCCAGGCCCACCATCACGTCGAGCACCTCGTTGATCATCTCCGGGTCGAGCGCCGATGTCGGCTCGTCGAACAGCATGGCGATCGGGTCCATCGACAACGCGCGGGCGATCGCCACGCGCTGCTGCTGGCCGCCCGACAGCTGGCCGGGGAATTTATCCTGCTGCGACAGCAGGCCCACGCGGTCCAGGTATTTCAAGCCCTTGGCATTGGCTTCGTCGGCACTGCGGCCCAGCACCTTGATCTGGCCGATGGTGAGGTTTTCGCGGATCGACAGATGCGGGAACAGCTCGAAATTCTGGAACACCATGCCGATGCGCGCGCGCAGTTTCGACAGATTCGTTTTCGGATCGTTGACGGTGATGCCGTCGACGATGATCTGCCCCTGCTGGATCGGTTCCAGGCCGTTGACGGTCTTGATCAGGGTCGACTTGCCGGAGCCGGACGGGCCACAAATGACCATCACGTCGCCCTTGGCGACATTGGTGGTGCAATCGGTCAGTACCTGGAACTGGCCATACCATTTGCTGACGTTATTGAGTTCAATCATCTTGTTCTTTCTTTTACGGTTAGCGAATGATGGCGACGCGTTTCTGCAGGCGTTTTACCAGGAACGACAAGGCATAGCACAGCACGAAATACACGACGGCGACAAACACGTACATCTCCACCAGGCGGCCGTCGCGCTGCGCGATTTTCGAGGCGGCGCCGACGAAATCGGGAATCGACAGCACGTACACGAGCGACACGTCCTGGAACAGCACGATGGTCTGCGTCAGCAGCACGGGAATCATGTTGCGGAACGCTTGCGGCAACACGATGTTGCCCATGGTTTGCCGGTAGTTCATGCCCAGCGCCTGGCCCGCCCACACCTGGCCGCGGGGAATCGACTGTATGCCGCTGCGCATGATCTCGCAATAGTAGGCCGCCTCGAACATGATGAAGGTGATCAGCGCGGAAGAAAACGCGCCCACTTTCACGGGCTCGTTGGCGCCGATGACCCAGGCGGCGATATACGGCACCAGGAAGTAGAACCAGAAGATCACCAGCACCAGCGGGATCGAGCGTATCAGGTTGACGTAGCTCGATGCCACGCCCGAGACGATACGGTTGCTGGACAGGCGCATCAGCGCCAGCAGGGTACCCAGCACGATGCCGCCCACCATGGCCAGCGCCGTCAGTTTCAGGGTAAAGACCATGCCGGTCTGGAACAGATAGACCCACGAGCGGGAGATGACGTCGAAGTCGAAATTGCCGAACATATCAGTGTCCTCCCGTCTTGGCGCCGGCGACGATGAAGCCGGGGATGGCGACCTTTTTCTCGATCAGGTGCATCAGCACCACGACCAGCAGGTTGACGACGATGTAGATGATGGTGGCGGCCGAAAACGCCTCGAATACCTGGAAGGAAAACTCCTGGATGGCGCGCGCGCTGGCCGTCAGTTCGATCAGGCCGATGGTCAGCGCCACGGAACTGTTCTTGATGATGTTCAAAAATTCGCTGGTCAGCGGCGGCAGGATCACGCGCGCGGCCATCGGCAGCAAAATGAAACGGTAGGTTTGCGGCAGGGTCAGGCCCAGTGCCGTGCCGGCCAGTTTCTGCCCGCGCGGCAGCGCCTCGATGCCCGTCGTCACCTGCACGGCCACGCGCGAGGAGGTGAAAAAGCCCAGGCACAGCACGGCCGTGAAGAACGGCGCGTTCGGCAGCGACTTGACCCAGGTGCCCAGGTCAGGCGGCAGCAGTTCCGGCATGACGAAATACCAGAGGAACATCTGCACCAGCAGCGGCACGTTGCGGAACAATTCGACGTAGGCATTGGCCACGCCCACCAGCCATTTGTTCGGCAGGGTGCGGATGGTGCCGACCACCAGGCCCAATATCAGTGCCATGATCCAGGCCGCACCGGCCGTGGCCAGGGTCCAGACCAGGCCGGACCACAAAGTGTCCATATACGTACCCACGCCATCGGGAGAAATCTCCCAGAAAATGCGCCAATTCCAGTTGTAATTCATGATCATCCTTCCCGTGCAGCTCAAGGAAAGCGGCTTGTCCGCCGCCCGTCCCGTAAATAAAACGGGAGGCTTGCGCCCCCCGGTTTGTTACGCAGTCTTGTTATTTTTTCCGTTTGTCCGAAGTCTTCTGCGCTTCGGGCACTGCCGCATATGCGGCCGGGTCACCGGAGTCGGTCGGATTGGCAAACACGGCCTTCAATTGCGGCGGCATCGGGAATTTCAGGTTGATGTTTTTCGGCGGGATCGGCGAGGTAAACCATTTCGCGTAAATGCGGTTGATGTCGTCGCTCTTGTACAGGCGGATCAGCGCATCGTCGACCACTTTCTTGAAGGCCGGATCGCCCTTGCGCAGCATGATGCCGTACGGCTCGACCGACAGCGCTTCCTTGGTGATTTCGTAGTCGTTCGGGTTCTTCGAGTTGGCCACTTGCGACGCCAGCAGAATGTCGTCGTTGGCTTCAGCCACCGCGCGGCCCGTTTCCAGCATCAGGAACGACTCGGGATGATCCTTGCCGACCGCAATCGTCATGCCCAGATTCTTTTCCTTGTTCAGGATCGTCATCTGCTTGATGGTCGACGTGCCGGCCGTGGCGACCAGGGTCTTGCCGCGCAAGTCTTCCAGGGTCTTGATGTTCGAGGATTTTTTCGACAGCACGCGGTTGCCGATGACGAACATGGTGGGAGCGAATGCCACCTGCTGCTGGCGCTCCAGATTGTTCGTCGTCGAGCCGCATTCAAGGTCGATGGTGCCGTTGGCCATCAGCGGGATGCGGTTGGCCGAGGTGACGGGGCTCATCACCACTTTCAGTTCGCTCATGCCCAGGTGTTTTTGCAGGGCCGTGACGACTTTCATGCACAGGTCGATCGAATAACCCTGGTATTGCTGCTTGTCATCGAGATAGGAGAAGGGCACGGAGCCGTCGCGCACACCGAGGGTGACGGAACCGGCTTTCTTGATCTTGGCCAAGGTGCCGGTCAATTCCTGAGCCTGGACTGGCGACATGCTGCTGATGACACCGACGCTGAGCAGCGTGGCGATGATTTTGGTCAATTTCATAAATTCTCCTGGGCGGACAAACGGGATGGACCCCGAACGAAACAACTGTGGTGCAGACGCCACCAATGGAATTAATTTTATTTCATTTTCAGCGCCGGACCAGCCGTTTTCTGCGATTGCCCTCAAATAGGCGCTATACGCGCGCCTGAAGGGGCGCGGCTGTAGCATTTTTCCTACTGATTTCCCATTCCCGATTTATTTTGCCGGCGCCAGCCCCGCCAACTCGTCCTCTTCCGCCTCATCATCCCTATTCGCCTGCTGGCGTTGCCACATCTGCGCGTACAGGCCATCCGCCGCCAGCAATTGCGGATGCGTGCCCCGCTCGACGATGCGGCCATGGTCGAGCACGAGGATTTGCTGGGCGTCGGCCACCGTCGACAGGCGGTGCGCAATCACCAAGGTGGTGCGGTTTTTGGCGATTTCCTTCAGCTGCGACTGGATCGCCTGTTCCGCCTTGGAGTCGAGCGCCGAGGTCGCTTCATCGAAGATCAGGATGGCCGGGTCTTTCAGCAAGGTGCGGGCAATCGCCACGCGCTGCTTTTCGCCGCCCGACAGTTTTAAACCCCGCTCGCCCACCATGGAGCTGTAACCATCTGGCAAGCTTTCAATAAAATCATGGATCGATGCGGCTTTCGCCGCCGCCACGATGGCTTCCTTGCTGGCGCCCGGCTTGCCGTAGGCGATGTTGTATTCGATGGTGTCGTTGAACAGCACCGTATCCTGCGGCACGATGCCGATGGCCGCGCGCAGGGAATCCTGCGTGATATTGCGCAAATCCTGGCCATCGATGGTGATGCCGCCGCCATCGACTTCGTAAAAGCGGAACAGCAAACGCGACAGGGTCGATTTGCCCGAGCCGCTGTGGCCCACCACGGCCGTCGTGGTGCCGGCAGGAATCTGGAAATCCACGTCGAACAGGATTTGCCGCTTGGCTTCATAGCTGAAATCCACGTGCTCGAAACGCACGGCCGCGCCCCGCGTGACGAGCGGTTTGGCGTCCGGCGTATCGGCGATTTCGCGGTTCTCGTTCAGCAAGGAAAACAATCGTTCCATGTCGGCCAGGCTTTGCTTGATTTCGCGGTAAATGACGCCCAGGAAATTGAGGGGGATATACAGCTGGATCATGAAGGCATTCACCAGCACCAGGTCGCCCAGGGTCATCGTGCCGGCGATCACGCCCACGGTGGCGCGCCACAAAATCAAGGTGACGGCCGTGGCGATGATCAGCGACTGGCCCGTATTGAGCAGAGATAACGAGGTCTGCGATTTGACGGCCGCCGATTCATAGCGCTGCAAGCCTTCGTCGTAGCGCTTCGCCTCGTAATCCTCGTTGCCGAAATATTTCACGGTTTCATAGTTGATCAGCGAATCGATGGCCTTGGTATTGGCTTTTGAATCGAGGTCGTTCATGGTGCGGCGGAAGTGCGTACGCCAGTTCGTCACCAGCACGGTAAACGCGATATACGACACGAGCGCCACGGCCGTGATCACGGTGAACCAGATATCGTAATGCAAGACCAGGTAGCCGAGCACGAGGGTGATTTCCACCAGGGTCGGCAGGATGTTGAACAGGGTGTAGGAAATGAGCGAGCCGACGCTGCGCGTGCCCCGTTCGATGTCGCGCGTCATGCCGCCCGTCTGGCGGTTCAAATGAAAACGCAGGGACAGCGCATGCAGGTGGCGGAACACTTGCAGCGCGATGGTGCGCACGGCCCGCTGCGTGACCCGGGCGAACAGGAATTCGCGCAATTCCGTAAACAAGGTGGTCGACAGGCGCAGCAAGCCGTACGCCACCAGCAGGCCGACGGGCAGCACCAGCAGCGCTTGCGGATGCGCGGCCGTGATCGTCATGGCGTCGACGAGTTTTTTCAGGATCAGGGGCACGCCCACGTTGGCGAGCTTGGCGCCGACCAGGCATAGCAGCGCCAGCAATACTCGCCATTTGTAGACCCACAGGTACGGCAGCAAGGTCTTGATGGTGGCGAAATCGCTGTGGCTGGCGGAAGCTGGCGAGCGGGGCGGAGGGGGAGTCTGGGAACGGCGCATGGCGAAGGTCGGCTTTTTATGGTTCAATCGCAGCAATTGTAGCCTTTCATGAGAATAAAAGATGAGCACCTCCCCCGACCGTCCCGACAACTGCCTCGCCTCCGGCCTGCCCGCCGGAAAAATGCCCGAACTGCGCATGATGCCCGCGCCGTCGGACGCCAATGTGTACGGCGACGTGTTCGGCGGCTGGATCATGGCGCAGGTCGATATCGCCGGTTCCCTGCCGGCCACGCGGCGCGCCAACGGCCGTGTCGCCACCATCGCCGTCAATTCCTTCGTCTTCAAAAATCCCGTCTTCGTCGGCGATCTGCTGTCCTTCTACGCCGACATCGTCAAGGTGGGCAATACCTCGATCACCGTCAATGTCGAGGTATATGCCGAGCGTAACCGCCTGCAGGCATGCATCGTGAAAGTCACGGAAGCGACCTTGATCTACGTGGCGACGGACTCCGACCGCAAGCCGCGCAAGGTGCCGCCGATCGAGACCTTATTGGCGCCTTGACTGTCGTAATCAATCCACACCATGGATAGCCAGCGCCGCATCTTCTTGCTCAGTGCTGCGCGCATCACGGCACTGGCCGCGGCCGGCAGCGTGCTGTCCGGTTCCAGCGCCAGCGCCGCCACGCGCCTGAACGGCACGGCTTATCCGTTTGCGCTCGGTGTCGCTTCCGGCTCGCCCTTGCCCGACGCCGTCGTGCTGTGGACGCGCATCTGCTACGACCCGCTGCAGGCCGCCGCCACGCCCGCCATCGCCCTGAACGTGCGCTGGGAAGTGGCCGACGATGAAACTTTCCGGCGCATCGCCGCCAAGGGCCAGGCTACGGCCATGCCCTCCCTCGCACACAGCGTGCACGTCGACGTGGGCGGCCTGGCGCCCGGACGCTGGTACTGGTACCGCTTCATGCTGGGCGACGCCGTCAGCCTCGTAGGCCGCACGCGTACGGCGCCCGAGCCCGGTTCCATGCCTGCCTCGCTGAAACTGGGTGTCGCCTCGTGCCAGCACTGGGAATTCGGCGCGTATGCGGCGCACCGGCATATCGCGGCGGCTGCGCCCGACCTGGTGGCCTTCCTCGGCGACTACATCTATGAATGGGGGCCGTACCAGCTGCAGCACCCGAGCCGGGCCGTGCGCACGCATGAAAGTTTTACGCTGGACGAGTACCGCGCCCGCTACGCGCAATACAAGAGCGACCGCGACTTGCAGGGCGCGCACCTGGCCGCGCCGTGGATCGTCACCTGGGACGACCATGAAGTGGCCAACGATTACGGCAACGACCGCGACGAGTTGCTCACGCCCACCTTCCTGCAGCGCCGCGCGGCAGCCTACCAGGCGTTTTATGAACACATGCCGCTGCGCCTGCTGCCGCTGGGGCGGCGCGGCTTCGTCGACATGCGCATCTACCAGCGTTACGACTGGGGCCGGTTGGCGCGCTTCCACGTGCTGGACGACCGGCAATACCGCGCCTACCACGCCTGCGCCAAACCGGGCCGCGGCGGCTCCAATTCCGTCACTACGCGCAACTGTCCCGACTTGTTCAAGCCCGACCGCACCATGCTGGGCGAGGAACAGCAGCAATGGCTGCAAGCCGGTCTCGATGATTCCCCGGCGCGCTGGAATATCCTGGCCCAGCAAACCCTGATGGCACAATCGAGCCAGGTGCCCATCGTGCGGCCAGGCGACGAGCGCGTCTGGACCGATGGCTGGGATGGCTATCCCATGGCGCGCCAGCACCTGCTCGACGCCTTGCGCAGCAGCAAGGCCAGCAACCCGCTCGTACTGTCGGGCGACGTGCACACTTTTTATGCGACGGACCTGAGCCGCAACGCCATGCGACCCACCGGCAAGGATAATCCCGTGCTGGCGACCGAGTTTTGCGGTACCTCGATCACGTCCAGCTCCCGCCCGCAGGCACGCACGGACCAGTACGTGGCGATGAATCCGCACATCCGTTACGGACGCAGCGACAAGCGCGGCTATATGTTGCTGGAGATCACACCGGAGAAAACCACGACCCTGTTCCAGGGGCTGGAAAATGTGCGCGACAGCGCGTCCGGCATCGCGACACTGGCCAGCTTCACCGTGCAGGACGGCAAGGCGGGCGTGCAACGCGCCTAGCCTATGCTTTTCAAGGCGTCGCGGTAGCGCCGGCTGACGGGCACTTCGCCGCCCGTGGACAGCACCGCGCGCGCATCGCCCGATTCCAGCGGCGTGATTGCCTGCACGAAATCGAGGTTAACGATATAGCTGCGGTGTACGCGCAGGAAGCGCTTGCCATCGAGGCGGCGCTCGATGGCCGCCATGGTCGAGCGCAGCGGGTAATCGTGCCCGCGCACATGCAGGTTCACATAGTTGCCCCAAGCCTGTATCCACTCGATCTCGGCAGCCGGCAACAGAAAATCCTTGCCCAGCTTGCGCACCAGGAAACGTTCTGGCTGCTGCACCGGTTCCACGGCGGGTCCTTCATCGGGCTCGTCCAGCAACGTCGCCTCGCCTTGCCAGCGCATCAGCAGCAACTGGTAAAAGCCGGCGAACAATAAAATGGAGAAGTAAGCACGCACATCCTTGACATATTCATAAGGCAATTCGCGCCACCAGTTACCGAAATCGTAATCGCTGCCGGCGCTCCAGTATGCCATTTTGCGCAAGGCCACCATGGCCAGCACATGCACCAGGCTGTAGACCAGCGACGCGATCAGATGCCAGCGCAGATTCTGGCGCTGGAAAACCAGGTGCAAGGGCCGAAACTGCTTAGCCAGGATCACCACCGGCACCAGCGCCAGCAACACCAGGTTGCTGCTCCATTCCCATACCGCCACCTCCCAGAAGGGTGTCGCGAGCCCGGCGCGTTGGTGGTCTGCCCAGCTGATCCAGCAGTTGAGCGACGTTTGCAGCAGATACAGGACGATCCAGAAAGCTGGCTCGGCGATCTGGCGCCAGCGTTGATATCGTTGCAACAAATCGGTGGAAGACAGGCGCATGGTGTCGAACGGTGAATTAGTTGCATGATTGTAAGGTCCCAAAGCCGTCCCAGCGTCACCGCTCGTCACAAACAGTCCGCCATTGATCACTTTTCGCTGGATCAGCCCCTGCGGCCTGCCTATGCTGGGGCATTCCTTCACCAACGGACGCCGCGACCATGACCACAGATTTTCGCCGTTACGATATCGATGCCTTGCGCTTTCTTGTCTTCAGCCTGCTGATCGTCTACCACACGGCCATGCTGTACCTGGATGGCGCCGCCTTCCACATGAAGAGCAGCTACTTGACGGACGCATTGAACTTCCCCATGGCCTTCATCAACCGGTGGCGCATGGAAATCGTGTTCCTCATTTCCGGCGTGTCGTGCGCCATGATGACGCAAACGTCCAGGGGCGCGTTCCTGCGACGCAGGCTCCAGCGCCTGTTCTTGCCCCTGCTGTTTGGCGTGCTGGTGGTGATCCCCGTACAGCCGTACTGCGAGGGCGTCAGCAACGGCTTGGTCGAGCCTGGCTATGGAGCGTTCCTGCTCCATTACTTTGGCGGCTACGCTTGGCCAGCCGGCGCATTTACGGGCTGGAAAACCAGTTTTACCTGGAATCATCTGTGGTATCTGGTGTATCTATTGCTGTACACCATCGTGCTGGTGGCCCTGCAACCGCTGCTGGCCAAGGCCAGGCCGCTGTTCACGGGACTGCGCGGCTGGCGCCTGTTGGTCCTGCCTGCCCTGCCCGCGTTGGCGGCAACGGCTTTCCTGAAACTGCGCTATCCGGAAACCCATGCGCTGGTGAAAGACTGGTACGCGCATGCCATCTATTTCACCATGTATCTGTATGGCTGGTGGCTGGGCAACGACAAGGGAGTGTGGCAGGAACTGGCGCGCTTGCGCTGGCATGCGCTGCTGCTGGCGCCCTTTGCATTTACAGTGTATCTGGGCTTTGATCTCGTGCATTCGGAAAACCTGCTGACCTGGGCCGCGTTTGGTTCCTGGCCCATGCGCAACCTGTACATGTGGCTGGCCATCTGCGCCATCCTGGGCTGGTCGCACACCTTGCTGAATCAACCTTTTGCCTGGCTGCCATGGGCGCGCCAGGCCGTGTTTCCCTGGTACATGCTGCACCAGAGCGCAATTATCCTGCTGGCCTACTGGCTGGTGCCGCTGAAGCTGGGTCCCGTGCTGGAACCGCTGCTGATACTGGCCGGCACGGTGGCGACTTGCTGGCTGGGGACGTCGCTGCTGATCAGCAAGGTGAACTGGCTGCGCCCCTGTTTTGGCTTGCCCGCCAGGCCACGGCAAGCCGTGGCGGCGGACACGGCCCTGGCGACGAATTAAGCTACTTTCTTTTCGTCGCGCAATTGACGGCGCAAGATCTTGCCGACGTTAGTTTTCGGCAATTCATCGCGGAACTCGATGTATTTCGGCTTCTTGTAGGCCGTCAATTCATGTTTGCAATGCTCGCGGATCTGTTCCACCGTCAAGTTCGGGTCCTTGCGCACGACAAACACTTTCACGGCTTCGCCCGAGTTGGCGTCCGGCACGCCGATGCATGCGCACTCCAGCACCCCCGGACACGACGCGACCACGTCTTCCACCTCGTTCGGATACACATTGAAGCCGGAGACGATGATCATGTCTTTCTTGCGGTCCACGATTTTTACGTAGCCGCGCTCGTCCATGACGCCCACGTCGCCCGTCTTGAAGTAGCCGTCGGCCGTCATCGACTTGGCCGTCTCGTCAGGACGCTGCCAGTAGCCGGCCATCACTTGCGGGCCGCGCACGGCGATCTCGCCGGGCTCGCCCAGCGCCACTTCCACGCCGTCATCGTTGAGGATCGCCACTTCCGTCGACGGGAAAGGCAAGCCGATGGTGCCCGTGAATTCCGTGATGTCGACGCGGTTGCCCGTCACCACGGGCGACGTTTCCGACATGCCATAGCCTTCGATCAGCGGGCAGCCCGTCAGTTTCAGCCAGCGTTCGGCCACGTTGCGCTGCAGGGCCATGCCGCCGCCATTGCACACTTTGTAGCTGGAAAAATCGAGCTTGGCGAAGTCGGCATTGTTCAGCAGCGCGTTGTACAAGGTATTGACGGCCGGGAAGACGACGATCTTGTGCTTGCTCAATTCTTTGACGAAGCCGGGGATGTCGCGCGGATTCGGAATCAGCACGCTCATGCCACCCAGACGCATGCCCATCAGGGCGCTGACCGTCAGCGAATAGATGTGATACAGGGGCAAGGCGCACATGAAGCCCATCGAGGTGGCACGCATTTCAGGCGTCATCACGGGCGACATCCACGCCTCGTTCTGCAGCACGTTGGCGATCACGTTACGGTGCAACAACATCGCGCCTTTCGACACGCCCGTCGTGCCGCCCGTGTATTGCAGGAAGACGATATCGTCATGGCCCTGCTGCACCGGCGTCAACGTCAGGCGGGAACCCTCGGCCAGCACCTTGTTGAAACTGATGGCGTTCGGCAAGGAAAACGCCGGCACCATTTTCTTGATCTTGCGCACGACGAAATTGACGATGGTGCCCTTCAAACCGCCCAGCAAGTCGCCCATGGTGGCGACGATCACATGCTTGACCTGGGTATGCGGCAGCACCTGCTCGACCGTGGTCGCAAAATTTTCCAGCACAATGATCGCTTCGCTGCCCGAATCGATCAGCTGATGCTGGAGTTCGCGCGGCGTGTACAGCGGATTGACGTTCACCACCGTGTAACCGGCGCGCAGGATCGCCGCCATGGCCACCGGATATTGCAGCACGTTCGGCAGCATGATCGCCACGCGCGCGCCACGTTGCAGGCCCTTGCTTTGCAGCCAGGCGCCCATCTGCAGCGACAGCTTGTCGAGTTCGCGGTAGGTGAGGAATTTATCCATGCACACGAAGGCATTGCGGTCCGCATATTTCTGGAACGACTCTTCCAGCAAATGCGTGACGGAACGGTATTGCGTGCAATCAATCTCTGCGGGAACGCTGTCCGGGTACGACTTCAACCAAATCTTGTCCATCTCGCCTCATCTTTATCTGTAAAAGGGATGCGCCTCCTGGCGCATCCACATTGTTTATGCTGCTATCTTCGTTTCGTCACGCAAGGCGCGACGCAAAATCTTGCCGACGTTGGTCTTCGGCAGTTCATCGCGGAATTCGATGTATTTCGGCCGCTTGTAGCCCGTGAACTGCTCCTTGCAATACGCGGCCAGCACGGCCTGGGTCAGGTTCGGGTCCTTGCGCACGACAAACACTTTCACGGCCTCGCCCGAATGCTCGTCCGGCACGCCCACGCAGGCGCACTCGAGCACGCCCGGATGGGCCGCGATGACGGCCTCGACTTCGTTCGGATACACATTGAAGCCGGAGACGAGAATCATGTCTTTCTTGCGGTCCACGATCTTCACGTAGCCGCGCTCGTCCATGATGCCCACGTCGCCCGATTTGAAATACCCATCGGGCGTCATGACCTTGGCCGTTTCGTCGGGACGGTTCCAGTAGCCGCTCATCACTTGCGGGCCACGGATGGCGATCTCGCCCGTCTGACCCAGCGGCACTTCCTTGCCGTCATCGTCGAGGATGGCAATGTCGGTCGAGGGCACAGGCAAGCCGATGGTGCCGGAAAACGCCGTGCTGTCGGCGCGGTTGCAGGTGGCAACGGGCGACGTTTCCGACAAGCCATAGCCTTCGATGATGGACACGCCCGTTACTTGCAGCCACTTGTCGTTGACGGCTTGCTGCACCGCCATGCCGCCGCCATTGGCGATCTTCAAGCCCGAGAAATCGAGCTTGGCGAAGTCGGGATGATTGACCAGCGCGTTATACAGCGTATTGACCGCCGGCAGCAGGTTGAACTTGTACTTGCCCAGTTCCTTGATCAGGCCCGGGATATCGCGCGGATTCGGGATCAGGATATTGAGCGCACCGACGCGCGTGCCCCACATGGCGCAGGCCGTCAGGGCAAAGATATGGTACAGCGGCAAGGCGCAGACGATGATCAGCTGTTCCTTGCTGTTCTGGTCGAGCGCCGCACCCGACCACGCTTCGCTTTGCAGCACGTTGGCGATCACATTGCGGTGGCTCAAGGTCGCGCCTTTCGACACGCCCGTCGTGCCGCCCGTGTATTGCAGGAAAGCGGCGTCGTTAATGCTCAGCTCGACGGGCGTGAGCTTCATGCGGCTGCCCAGCGCCAGCGCCTGCTTGAAACGCATGGCGTTCGGCAAGGAATACGCGGGCACCATCTTCTTGACGTTGCGCACGACAAAATTGACGATCATGCCTTTCAAGCCACCGAGCATTTCACCCATGCTGGCGACGATGATGTGCTTGACAGCCGTCTTGCTCAATACTTGCTCGACCGTATGGGCAAAGTTTTCCAGCACGATGATCGCTTCGCTGCCCGAATCGTTCAGCTGGTGCTCGAGTTCGCGCGGCGTATATAAAGGATTGACGTTGACCACCGTGTAGCCGGCGCGCAGCACGGCCGCGATCGCCACCGGATACTGGAGCACGTTCGGCATCATCAGGGCGACTCTGGCCCCCTTCTTCAGCCCACGGCTTTGCAGCCAGGCACCCAGCTGGCGCGAATAGGTGTCGAGTTCGGCATAGGTGAGAAATTTGTCCATGCAGACATAGGCATTGCGGTCCGCATATTTTTGAAACGCTTCTTCCAGCAAATGCACCAGCGAACGATATTGATCAGGATCGATGTCGGCGGGGACGCCGGGAGGATACGACTTCAGCCAAATTTTTTCCATCCTGTGCCTCTTGTCTCGAATAATCGTGGGGGAGCCGGCGCATCTTGCCGACGCGGATCATTGCTGCGGATTCTGTCGTCCGGCAGTCAGTTTGAGCATTCTGACGAGCAATTGCTCTATGCTACTAATGCGATGCTATCGGGCGCCGCGCTTCCATGCAAGCGCTTTCAACAGTATTCGAGCGGCAACTCTAGGGGCTTTTTATGCTGCATTGCAACATGATAAATACGCTGTTACCGAATCGCTTGCCTCGGCATACGGGACAATCTTTACGGGTCAGGGGCTGGACAATTGTTCCAGCGCATACCTGCGCTCAGGCTTCTTGAGCTGGGCCATTGTGTGCACTGCAGCATAAAAAGCACGAAAGTTCTTTTTTTCTTCCAGCAATTTTTTGAAGGCAGGCAAAAATTCATTGTAGGTAGACACGGAAGCCAGGTGCGCATTGCTCAATGGCTGCTCGAACCAGCGGTCGTAACCGGCAAAACCACCCCAGTTTTTCTTCAGCACCTGGTACGCGTCTTGCAATGCCGCAAACACCTGCGCCTTGCGCGTGCGCTTGTCCGCATCGCTGGCCTCGCTTGCATACACGGCTTCCAGTTTCCCCCGGTATGTCAGCAGCAAGGCCAGAAAATCCTGGCGCCGCGCCGCATACTGGGCGTATGACGCGCGCATGGCGTCATTGCCCTCGCGCGCCAGCCAGCGCTGCACGCCCGCCTCTTCCACGGCGCTGGCAAACGACTCGTTGAAGGCCGAATCGCCGGGCACGTACACCACCTGGTGCGCCAGTTCATGGAAAATCAGGCGCGCCAGTTCCGCATCGTTGTAGTTGATAAAGGTCGACAGCAGCGGGTCGTCGAACCAGCCCAGGGTGGAATACGCGGGCACGCCGCCCACCTGCACGTCGTAATGCTGGGCGCGCAACTCGTCGGCATAGGCGAGCGCCTCGTCCTTGCTGTAATAGCCGCGGTAATTGACGCAGCCGGCGATGGGGAAACACCATTGCAGCGGCTGCAGCGACAGTTCCGGCGTGGCCACCACGTTCCACAGCACGAAGGGGCGCCGCAGGGCGGCGTAATTCTTGTAGCTGCCATTGTCCGGTAAATCCAGCTCGCTGACGGCAAAGCGGCGGATCTGCTGCGCCTTGGCCAGACGCACTTTCAAGCGCGGTTCGGTGGCCGGGTCATCAAGCCAGGCATCGACGGGGCGCGCGCCGGACCACAGCGCATATTGCCCCTGCGCCGCCTGCGTGTAGTAGCGCAGCTGCGTGCAGCCGCCCAGCGGCAGGCACAGCATGCCAACAAGCAGGCGGGCCGGCCAGCGGGCCATGTCAGGCAACCTTTTCCACTTCGACCAGCGTATCGTAGAAGGTCGGCGCGCGGCCCATGTCCGTCAGGCGCTGGCTCGTCACTTCATTGGCGTTCTTGCCGTCGCTGGCGAGTTTCTTCCACCATACGGACAAGCCCACCACCAGGCCCCGTCTCGCCTTGTCCGTGACCCTGGCCTTGGCGACAAAGCTGCCGCGGTCATTGAAGATGCGCACCATGTCGCCGGCCGCGATGCCGCGCGCGGCACAATCGTCGGGATGGATATCGAGGTGCGGCTCGCCCTCGGCCGCGCGCAGGCTTTTCACGTTTACAAAAGTGGAATTGAGGAAGTTGCGCGCCGGCGGCGAAATCATGGCCAGCGGGAAGCGCGCCGCCAGCGCGGGATTGCTGGCTTGCGATTCGTGCGGTGCGATATACGTGGGCAAGGGATCGAGTCCCGCCTGCGCCATGGCCTCCGAATACAACTCGCACTTGCCCGATGGCGTGGGGAAACCACCTTCGGCAAAGGGCGCCTCGGGCATGGCCAGTTTTTGCCAGCCCCTGCGTTTCAGCGATTCCCAGTCAAAATGCACGGCGCGCGCATCTGTGTTGTCGAAGGCCTTGGCCGCCAGCGCATCGTCGCTTTCCTGGAAGCATGGATCATCAAAGCCCATGTATTGCGCCAGCAGGCGGAAGATTTCCGTATTCGCCTTCGCTTCGCCCAGCGGCGCCACGGCCGCATTGTTCGCCATCATGTACAGGTGGCCGTAGGTGGAATGCGCATCGACGTGTTCCAGCTGCGTGGTAGCGGGCAGCACGATGTCGGCGTAATCGACGGTATCGGTCTGGAAGTGTTCGAGCACGACCGTAAACAAATCCTCGCGGGCAAAACCCTGCGCCACTTTCGATGAATCGGGCGCCACCGCCAGCGGATTCGAATTGTAGACGATCACGGCCTCGACTTGCGGTCCGAACTCGGGCGAGCTTTCTTTCAGTAAATCGTCGCCGATGGTGCTCATGTTGATCGTGCGCGGCGTGCCTTTCAATAAATCAGGGCGCTGCAGGGCCTTGCGGTTGACGGGGAAGGAACCCGAGCTCGACAGCTGCATGCCGCCCGCAGGATGGCGCCAGGCGCCCGTCAGGGCCGGCAGGCAGGCGATGTTGCGCACGGCCATGCCGCCGCCATGCACGCGTTGCACGCCGTAGTTGGTGCGGATGGCGGCGCCCTCGCCAGAGCGGCACGCCCGGCCGTACAGGCGCGCCAGTTCCACCACTTCCGCGACCGTGATGCCGCATACCTCGGCCACGCGCTCGGGCGGCCATTCCAAAGCGCGCTGTTTCAAGCCATCGTAGCCGACCGTGTAGCGTTCGATGTAGTCATGGTCGACCAGGTCTTCGGTGATCAAGACATGCATCAAGCCCAGCGCCAGGGCCGCATCGGTGCCCGGCAGCAAGGCGATATGCTGGTGGCATTTTTCGGCCGTCAGCGAGCGGTACGGGTCGATGGCGATCAGGGTGGCGCCGTTGCGCTTGGCTTCCTGCGCCCGCATCCAGAAGTGCAGGTTCGAGGCGATCGGGTTGCCGCCCCAGATGATGATCAATTTCGCGTTCTGGAACTGCTCCAGGTCCGTGCCGATGCTGGCGCCCACCGTATAGCGGTAGCCGGTGGCGCCGGCCGAGGCGCAGATGGTGCGGTCCAGCAGGGAAGCGCCCAGCTGGTTGAAGAAACGCGAGGACATCGATTCGCCCTGCACCAGGCCCATGGTGCCGCAGTAGCTGTACGGCAAGATCGCCTGCGGATCGCGCGCGGCGATCGGTTTCAATCGGTCCGCGATGGTTTGCAGCGCCTCTTCCCAGCTGATGCGCTCGAACTTGCCTTCCCCCTTCTTGCCCACGCGGCGCAAGGGATGCAGCAGCCGGTCCGCATGGTAGGTGCGTTCCGTGAAGCGTGACACCTTGGTGCACAGCACGCCAGCCGTGGTCGGGTGGTCGGGATCTCCCTTGACGGCTGTTGCCACGCCATCGGTCACGGTGACCAGCAAGGCGCAGGTATCGGGGCAATCGAGCGGGCAGGCGGCGCGCACTTGGGTGGTGGTCATGGTGCAATCCAAAAACGTTGGGGGAAGGCGATACTGTAAACCATTCCGCGCGCTTGCTGTTGGCGCCATGGCAAGCACGTCCGTGCGCTGGATTTACCCGGCAAACAAGGGCTACAATGCACTATTAGCCGCGCCTGTTTTTGATCAAACAAGCGCGGTCCGGCGCGCCATACATTGCCGCGTGCCAGCATCCACAGGAGAGTCCCATGAAACTAGTTGATCCGATCTTGGCGTTTCAATCCGAGCTGCAAGGTATCCGCCGCGACCTGCATGCGCACCCCGAGCTGTGCTACGAAGAACAGCGCACCTCGGACGTGGTCGCCGCCAAACTGACGGAATGGGGCATTCCCGTGGTGCGCGGCCTGGGCCGCACTGGCGTGGTCGGCATCATCAAAAATGGTACATCGACACGCGCCATCGGCCTGCGCGCCGATATGGATGCCTTGCCCATGCAGGAAATGAATACCTTCGAGCATGCCTCGCGCCACCCCGGCAAGATGCACGCCTGCGGCCACGACGGCCACACGGCGATGCTGCTCGGTGCGGCCCATTACCTGGCGCAACACCGCAACTTCGACGGCACCGTCTACCTCGTCTTCCAGCCGGCGGAAGAAGGCGGTGCCGGCGCGCGCGAAATGATAGCAGACGGCTTGTTTACCCGCTTTCCCATGGATGCCATCTACGGCATGCACAACTGGCCAGGCGCGGAAACTGGCACCCTGAGCGTGGTGGAAGGCCCGATGATGGCGTCGAGCAATGAATTCCACGTCACCGTCAAGGGCAAGGGCGCGCATGCGGCCCAGCCCCACAAGGGCATCGACCCCGTGATGGTGGCCGTGCAAATCGCCCAGAGCTGGCAAACCGTCATCACGCGCAACAAGAGTCCGCTCGACACGGCCGTGCTGTCGATCACGCAAATCCATGCGGGCAGTGCCACCAACGTGATTCCCGATGACGCCAGCCTGGTCGGCACCGTGCGCACCTTTACCACGCCCGTGCTGGACCTGATCGAAGAGCGCATGCGCGACATCGCCGTGCACACGGCCGCCGCCTTTGGTGCGGAAGTCGATTTCCACTTCAAGCGCAACTATCCGCCGCTGGTCAACCATGTGAAGGAAACGGCGTTTGCCATCGAAGTGATGAAAAGCGTGGTGGGCGCCGGCAAGGTCAACGCGAATGTCGAACCGACCATGGGTGCGGAAGATTTCGCTTTCTTCCTGCAAGAAAAGGCCGGCTGCTACATCTTCATCGGCAATGGCGATGGTGAGCACCGCGATGGTGGCCACGGTCTGGGGCCGTGCGTCTTGCACAACGGCAGCTACGACTTCAACGACAACCTGCTGCCGATCGGCGCCAGTTTCTGGGTCAAGCTGGCCGAAGCGAGCCTGCCCGTCGCTTGATTCAGCTCAGCTTATCCGGGCCGCCGCCCAGGCGCTGGCCCGGATTCAACGCTTCCAGGGCCAGCAAGGCCGCCGCATGGTCTGCCGTCGGGTGGCTGGTGCCGAGGGTTTCATAGCGCTGCGTCACCAGTTGCGTCACCGGCAAGGTGACGTGGGCCGCCTCGGCCGCCGCGAGGATGTTGTGCATATCCTTGATCTGACTCTTTACCTGGCCGCCGGCAACAAAGTTGCGCTCCAACATGCGCTGACCATGCACCTCCAAAATCTTGCTCTCGGCAAAACCGCCGCGGATGGCTGCCCGCACGGCACTCGCATCGGCGCCCGCCGCCTGGGCCAGCAGCAAGGCTTCCGCCACAATATTCAGGGTCGCGCCGACGATCAGCTGATTGCACAGCTTGGCCACCTGGCCACTGCCGGGCGGGCCCACCAGAGTCGGGCGCCCCATCGCCGCCAGGATAGTTTCCACACGGGCGTAATCGCCGGTGCTGGCGCCGGCCATGATGGCCAGGGTACCCGCCTGCGCTCCGCCGACGCCACCCGACACGGGCGCATCGATGAAGCCATGGCCAGCGGCGTGCAAAGTGGCATGAAATTGCTGGGCTTCCGACTGCTTCGTGGAACTCATATCGATCCACAGCGCACCAGCGGACAAGGCCGGCAACGCTTCTTGCAACACCTGCGCCACGATGGGACCGGCTTCCAGCATGGAGATCACCACGTCCGCGCCATCGACCGCTTCAGCCTCGGATATGGCCGGCTGCGCCCCTGCCGCACGCAGGACTTGGGCCTTGCTGTGCGTGCGATTCCAAATTGTGACAGAATATCCAGCGCGTAGCAGGCACCGGACCATCGGATCCCCCATCAGACCGATACCGAGAAATGCGATTTTTGTAGAGAATGTCAATTGAACCCCTGAGATCAACAAGTGGCGAGAGCGGCATCAAAGCAGGTGCCTGTACAAACAAGACAATAGCCTAACGGCCAATTTTACGATGAAAGCCTCTATGTTCTTCAAGAAGAATCTCCTCACATCCATCGCCGCCGTTGCCGCGCTGATGGCGGCCAACGCCGGCTTTGCCGCCGACGACAAACTGATCGACTCCGTCTACGGCGAATATGCCAAGGGGGTCAAAGTGCAGATGTTGCGCGCTGGCGTAACGTCGAACTGGGATAAAGCCTGGTTTGTATCGAATGGCACGCAGCTGAGCGGTTACTGGGATGCCAGCATCGGCGGTTGGGATGGCAAGAGCTATCGCAACGTCCCTGGCCAGCATCAAAAACTGTGGGACCTGGGTTTTACTCCCGTGTTCCGCTTTGAAAACACGAATAAGCTGGGCTTCTACGCGGAAGGCGGCATTGGCGTACACATGCTGTCCAAGCTGTACGATAACGACGATAACCGCCTGTCGACCCACTTCCAGTTCGGCGACCATATCGGCGTCGGCTATGTCTTCAATAACAAATGGGAAGTCGCTGCGAAGATCCAGCATTTCTCGAACGGCGGCTACAAAAAGCCAAACAGCGGCGTCAATTACATGAACGTCAAAGTCGCTTATCACTTTTAATGGGTTTGATAAATGACAAAAGCAGCGCGCAGCGCTGCTTTTTTTACGCCTGCTGAACAACCGGAGGCAGCCCCCTCACACTGACCGTCGGTCGGCAGATCGGCCCAGGTCGGCGCAGGTCGGCGTAGGTCGGCTTAGCGCAGCGTAAGCCGACACCCACCCGCGGCGCCCCACAAAACCACCAGACGAAAAAAAACCCGACCATTGCTGATCGGGTTTTTTCTACTGCGTATAACAAGCCTGACGATAACCTACTTTCACACTGGTTGCAGCACTATCATCGGCGCAAAGTTGTTTCACGGTCCTGTTCGGGATGGGAAGGGGTGGGACCAACTTGCTATGGTCATC
>NZ_JBNYXN010000007.1:0-383073 GCF_051380695.1 Janthinobacterium goodfellowi
GACCATAGCAAGTTGGTCCCACCCCTTCCCATCCCGAACAGGACCGTGAAACAACTTTGCGCCGATGATAGTGCTGCAACCAGTGTGAAAGTAGGTTATCGTCAGGCTTGTTATTCGAAAAAACCCCTTCCGGTGATCCGGTTGGGGTTTTTTTACGTCCAATGATTTATGCATGGCATTGACCGCGTGCTACCTTGAAAGGGATATCTTGTCTGCGATGCATACGCTGGAACAATTACGCGCTGGCCAACTGGCCGGCCTGCGCCGCCTGAAGCTGTCGTGCGGCTTGACGGAATTCCCCCGTGAAATCTTCGACCTGGCCGACAGCCTGGAAATCCTCGACCTGTCGGGTAATGCGCTGTCTTCGCTGCCTGACGAGCTGCCGCGCCTGCGCAAGCTGCGCATCATTTTTTGTTCGGATAACCTGTTCACCACCTTGCCCGCCGTGCTCGGTTCCTGTCCTGCGCTGGACATGATCGGTTTCAAGGCGAACCGGATCGGCCACGTGCCGGCCGCAGCCTTGCCATCGGCACTGCGCTGGCTGACCCTGACCGACAATGTCATCGAGTCCATGCCGGATGAGCTGGGCAAGTGCGGGCAACTACAGAAACTCATGCTGGCGGGAAATTGCCTGAGCCACTTGCCCGCCACCCTGGCCGATTGCCGCCGGTTGGAACTGGTGCGCATCGCCGCCAACCGTTTTACGACGCTGCCCGACTGCCTGCTGTCCTTGCCACGCCTGAGCTGGCTCGCGTATGCGGGCAATCCCTTTACGGAAGCGCGTGAACTGGCGGCCCTGAGCGGCGCCGGGACGGCGGGCGTGGCCTGGCAGCGCCTGCAACTGGCGCAGCAGCTGGGCGAGGGCGCGTCGGGCGTGATTTACCATGCCCGCCTCGATGATGCCGAGGATGTTGCGGTGAAAGTATTCAAGGGGGCGATGACCAGCGACGGCTTGCCGCGCAGCGAAATGGCTGCCTGTGTCGGCGCCGGTGCCCATCCTGGCCTGATTCCCATCCTCGGCACGCTCGATGCGCATCCGCAAGGGGCGCTGGGACTCGTCATGCCGCTGATCGATGCGGCCTACCGCAACCTCGCCGGGCCGCCCAGCCTGTCATCATGCACGCGTGACGTGTATGCCGAGGGCGTGCACTTTGACGCATCGCAAGCCCTGGCCATTGCCCACGGCATCGCCTCGGCCGTATGCCAGCTGCATGCGCGAGGGATCGTGCATGGCGACCTGTATGCACACAATATCCTGCATGCGGACGCCGGCGCCTGCCTGCTGGGCGACTTCGGCGCGGCTTCCATGTTTGCGCCAGGCACGCGGCAAGGGGACTTGCTGCAGGGCATAGAAGCGAGGGCCTTTGGCGTGCTGCTGGGCGAGCTGGTCGCACATTGTGCGGCGCCCTTGCCGCCCCTGCAGGCCTTGCTGGATGCGTGCCTGCAGGAGGAGGTACTGCGGCGACCCAGGTTCGACGCTATCGAATGGGCGTTGCGAGAAATGCTCCCCGCATAAAAAATGGCGCAGCCTTCGCAGGCTGCGCCATTTTTATCTCAGGCTGGCAATCTTCAGCCAGGTACCTGGATTTCTTTTTCCGGCAGGGCGATCTGGTTGTCGACGCTGAACTGGTAGTCCTTGAAGACGTGTTCGGCCGTCAGGATCTGGTATTCGCCGTTGTCGAGCTTATGCGTGGTGTCCTTCAGGCGATACGTGTAATGGCCGCAGGTCCAGCAGTTGAAGTTGCGCATGTGGGTGCACAGGCAAGTCTTGTCCATCACGACGACGGTTTTTTGTTCCGGATGGGCCGCCACTTCGCGGTTGTACGAGTTGATGTACGCGCAGTTGCCCGTCGCATCGAGCAGGTAGCCATACGATTCGCAGCCTGGACGGATGCCGGCGCCGATGGCGGGCGTGTTTTTCAGCATGCGCATCGGGTAACCGGTCGGCGAGACGCCGTTGACGATGATGTCTTCTTCCGAGGCCTTGTAGTATTCCTGCTTGACCTTGTTTGGCAAGCCGCATTCCTTGGTGACGGTAAAGCGCGTGGCCACTTGCACGCCGGCCGCGCCCGCTTCCAGGAAGGAGACGGCATCGCTGCCCGTGAAGATGCCGCCGGCGGCGATCAGCGGGATGTCCAGCTGTTCGGCTTTCAGGTAGGCCAGCAGTTCAGCCGTGATCGTGTGCAGGTCGTAATTGGCCCAGTCCATGCCGAAACCCAGGTGGCCGCCGGCCAATGGTCCTTCGACGATGATGAAGTCGGGCAAGCGGTCCAGCTTGGCGTTCTTGCGCAGGAAAATCTGCAAGGCGCGCACGGACGAGACGATGATGCCCAGCTTGGCGTCACGGAAACGCGGATGGTCGGCCATCAAGGCGAACGAACCGAAGTGCAGACCGGCCGACAGGGTGATGCCGTCGATGCCCGCGTCCAGCGCGGCATTCAGACGCACGCGCAAGGTTTCGCGCGGCCCGTTCATGGTCAGCTTTTCCATGCAATTGACGAAGATCAAGCCATCGCCTTTTTTCGCTTCCATGGTGCGGCCGATATGCAGGCGCTGCGCTTCCGCCAGGCGGCCCAGGTCGAACTGCACCACGGCCTTGTCGCTGTTATTGATGTTGAACTTGTACAGTTTCGTCTTGTCTTTGACGAAGGTGGTGTCGAAACGGCGATCCGACACGTCTTCCACCATGGCATCGGAGATATGCCCGATACCGTTCAGCCGGGCCGCTTCCAGGGCCAGCTCCGACGTGGAAATATCCACACCCATTCCGC
This sequence comes from Janthinobacterium goodfellowi, assembly GCF_051380695.1. Lineage (NCBI taxonomy): Bacteria > Pseudomonadati > Pseudomonadota > Betaproteobacteria > Burkholderiales > Oxalobacteraceae > Janthinobacterium > Janthinobacterium goodfellowi. The sequence goes on from NZ_JBNYXN010000007.1 coordinate 2,772, forward strand.
CTATCATGATGGGCACATATTCTTTTTTGCCAAATCGCAGGCGGAAATCATCAACACGTTTCATTGCTATCCTTAGACTACCGTGGTTATCACTGAGCCAGATGTACGGTCAAGCCCGCTGCCGGTCAGGCGCGCGGGCGCATGTAGCTGTGCGCAGCTTCAATTCTACCCCAAGCGGGCAGGCGCTCCGAGGCAGCTTGCCGCCATGCCGGTGCAAGCGCAGGCCGGAGCGTGCGCATCATCGAAATTAATCGCGGAAATTGTTAAATTCCAGCGGCATGTCGGGCACGTCCTTGCGCAGCATGGCCATGGCCGCCTGCAGGTCGTCGCGCTTGGCGCCCGTGACGCGCACGGCTTCGCCCTGGATGCTCGCTTGCACTTTCATCTTGCTGTCCTTGATGACGCGCACGATTTTCTTGGCATCATCCGATTCGATGCCATTCTTGATCTTGATGATCTGCTTGACCTTGTCGCCGCCGATCTTCTTGATGTCGCCTTCGTCGAGGAAGCGCACATCGACCTTGCGTTTGGTCAATTTGTTCGTCAGCACGTCGCGCACCTGGCTGAGCTGGAATTCCGAATCCGCAAACGCGGTCAATTCGTTTTCCTTGTGTTCGACGCGAGCGTCGCTGCCCTTGAAGTCGAAGCGGGTCGTGATTTCCTTGTTGGATTGCTCGACGGCATTCTTGACTTCGATCATATCGGCTTCGGAGACTACATCAAATGACGGCATGGTCTGTTCCTTTTCTTGTTAAAGCGAGCGCGCGCTCGGCGCGCTGGGCCTTGGCGGCTGATTCTGCGCCATGGGACGGCCCTGTTAAAGATGCGACATTTTAACGGACAACGGGCAAGTCGCCCTTGTCCTGAGGTGGTTTTTTGTCGCTTTCGCTCTATAATCGAGCAAAATTTCCCTATCCCATGCATCCAGAGCTCACCATCGAACACAATTACAACCTCCAGCGCCTGAATACCTTCGGCATCGCGGCCCATGCGGCCGCCTACGTACGCATCACTTCGCAGGCCGAATTGCAGGCCGCGCTGCAAGACCCCGCCTTGTCCGCCATGCCGCGCCTGATATTGGGCGGCGGCAGCAACATCGTGCTCACGGGCGACTTTCCCGGCGCCGTGCTGCACATGGCCACGCGCGGCATGCGCCTGGCGCAGGCGGACTTCGAGACGATACTCGTCACGGCCGCGGCCGGGGAAAACTGGCACGATTTCGTGCAGTGGACCCTGGCGCAAGGCGTGGGCGGGCTGGAAAACCTGTCCTTGATCCCCGGCACGGTGGGCGCGGCGCCTATCCAGAATATCGGCGCGTATGGCGTTGAAATCAAGGATTATCTGCATAAGGTGAGCGTCATGCACAGCGGCAGCGGCATCGTCTTCGACATGGACCGCGATGCCTGCCGCTTCGCCTACCGCGACAGCATCTTCAAGCAGGCGGACGGACGCGAGCTGATCGTGCTGGAAGTGACGTTTGCCTTGCCCGCCGAGTGGCAGCCGAACTTGCGCTACGCGGAACTGGCGCAGGCCGTGGCTGAGCGCAATCTTGCCGAGCCGACAGCACAACAGGTGGCTGAAACGGTGATGGCGATCCGCCGGCGAAAATTGCCGGACCCGGCCGTGATCGGCAATGCGGGCAGCTTCTTCAAGAATCCGGTGGTGTCACGGGAGCAATGTCTTGCCTTGCTGGCACGCTTTCCCACCTTGGTGCACCATGCGCAGCCCGATGGCACGGAAAAGCTGGCGGCCGGCTGGCTGATCGACCAATGTGGCTGGAAGGGAAAAAACCTGGGGCCCGCGGGAGTGTATCCCAAGCAGGCGCTGGTTCTGGTGAATAATGGCGGCGCTCGTGGCGCGGACATTACCCGGCTGGCGGAAGCGATACAGGATGATGTAGAGGCGAAATATGGCGTGCGCCTGTCGCCCGAGCCTGTGTTTGTCTAATTAAGCAAAGTGGCAGACGTAATCGAGCGTCTCCACCGTTTCAATATCAAAATAGCTATTGCCCGGCACCTTGAATTGCGTGCCCGGGCCATAGCTGTTCCACTCCGTCGCGTCGGCCAGGCGCACCTTGCACAGGCCGCCGACGATTTCCATGATTTCCGGGGCGCCCGTGTTGAAGCGCAACGATGACGCGAAAATTACGCCCACGCTTTTCTTCGTGCCGTCGGCCAGGATGACGTTGTGCGAGATGCATTTGCCGTCAAAGTAGATATTCGACTTCTTGACGACGCTGACATTGTCCAGTTGTGTGCTCATGCTTCACTTTCCTTGCTGTTAAAAATCAGTCTTCGACGTCAGCGGCGCTCAGCACGCTGTTGCGTCCGCCGCGCTTGGCCGCATACAGAGCCTGGTCGGCGCGGTTGATCAGTTGCTCGACCGTCGAGTCGGGCGACGGCACGACGGTGGCCACGCCGATCGAGATGGTGACGATGCCCGTGCTTGCCGCCGGGTTCTCGATCGGCAAGCCTTCCAGGTGGCGCCGGCATGCTTCGGCGATCAGCAGCGCGCCGGCCGCTTCCGTTTCCGGCAGGATCAGGGCGAATTCCTCGCCGCCGTAGCGGGCGGCCAGGTCGGCCGGGCGTTTCAAATGTTCCGTCAGCACGGCGGCGACTTTTTTCAGGCACAGGTCGCCCGCCAGGTGGCCAAAGTGATCGTTATAGCTCTTGAAATGGTCGATATCGCAGAACAGCAGGCTCAGCGGCGTCTTGTCGCGCTGACCCCGCTGCCATTCGAATTGCAGGGTTTCATCGAAGCGGCGGCGGTTGGCGATGCCCGTCAAGCCGTCGAGGGCGGCCAGTTTCTGCAATTCTATATTTGCGTCGGCCAGGTTCTTTTGACTTTCTCGCAGGAAACGAAAAGCCTGGTCGCGCTGCAGCCGGCTGATGTGCGCATTGGAATGGTAGCGTATGCGGGCCAGCAGCTCCAGGCGGTCCGGCAGTTTCACCACGTAATCGTTGGCACCGACGGCAAAGCTGTGCGCCTTCAGTTTCGGGTCATCCTTGGCCGACATCACGATCACCGGCACGTGCGCCAGCGCCGCGTTTTCGCGGTACAGCTGAATCAGGGCGAAGCCGTCGATGCCCGGCATCACCAGGTCTTGCAGGATGACAGTCGGTTGCAAGCGCTGCGCCGTGTCCAGCGCCTGCGTGGCGTCGGTCACGTAATGAAATTCGATATCCTGCTGGTCGCTGAGCATGCGCCGCACGGCCTCGGCAATGATCAGCTGGTCGTCCACCAGCAGCACGCTGACCTTGAATTCGGTCAATGCGGGCTCATGCTGGGTGAAACTGGAGGAGAATTCTGGCATTGCATTCTTTTCAGATGTTAGGGGAGGGCTCCCACCCATTGTTGAGCTTGGCACCCAACCGGCTGCGCAGGCTGGCGCCTATTCTATCGAGGGGCAGGATTTGCTGCGCCGCATCGAGTTCAGCCGCCGCGCGCGGCATGCCGTACACGGCACTGCTGGCCTGGTCTTGCGCAATCGTCGCCTTGCCCGCGCGGCGCATGGCCAGCAAACCGTCGCCGCCGTCGCGTCCCATGCCTGTGAGCAATACGCCGATGGCGTCGCCGCGCCAGTGCTGGGCCACGCAGTTGAAGAAGACATCGACGGACGGGCGGTAAACATAGTCGCGCGGTGCTGCATCGTAACCCAAACGATAATTTTGATCTAGCAGCAGGTGATCATTGGTCTTGGCGATCAGTACCGTGCCGGACACCAGCTCGTCGCCTTCGGCGATCACGCGCACGGGCATGCTGAGCTGGTCGTCCAGCCATTTGGCGAAGTGCGAGGCGAAGGTTTCATCGATATGCTGCACCACGACGATGGCGCAGCCGGGCGGCGCCGTCCAGCCGGCCAGCACCTTGGCTACCGCTGAGGGCCCGCCCGTCGAGGCGCCGATGGCCACCAGGGTCGATACCTGGCCGTCGCTCCGTTCGCCGCCATTGCCGTTCGCCTGGCGCGGCGGCGGTGGCTCGGCGCTGTGGCGTATCAGCTTGCCGATGGTCTTGATCTTGGCCAGCAGTTCGCTGTCACCGCCCACTTCTCCCTGCAGCACCGGCGTGGCGGTGACGTCGAGCGCGCCCGCGCCCAGCGCGCGGAACACCTGGTTGACATTGTCCTGCGGGCGGCCCGTGACGACGAGGATGGCGCACGGGCTCTGCTCCATGATCAGGCGCGTCGCTTCCACGCCATCCATCTCCGGCATGTTCAGGTCCATCAGGATCAGGTCGGGGCGGTTGCCCTCGCACATGCGCACGGCCTCAAGCCCCGTGCGGGCGATCCACAGCACCTGGTGTTCCTGCGTACTGGCGACCACCCGGCGCAGGGCCTCGGCGGCCATGGCGACATCGTTGGCAATGGCAATTTTCATGAATGACAGCTCATAAGCGGGCATCTCCTATCAGGTCGGCCACCGCGTCGAGCAAGGTCTCGTCGTGGAAGCTGCCTTTGGTCAGATAATAATCGGCGCCGGCGGACAGGCCGCGCGCGCGGTCTTCCGGACGGTCCTTGTACGAGACGATCATCACCGGCAGCTTGTGCAGGTGCAGGTCCTTCTTGATCAGCGAAACGAGTTCGATGCCATCCATGCGCGGCATGTCGACGTCGGTGATCACCAGGTCGTATTCGCCGCTGCGCACCACGTTCCAGCCGTCGATGCCGTCGATGGCCACGTCGACGTCGAAGCCGCGCGCTAGCAGCAGCTTGCGCTCCATCTCGCGCACCGTCAGCGAATCGTCGACGACGAGAATGCGCTTGGCGCGGCGCTGCTGCGCGTGGCCGGCCTGCGCCAGCTGGTGCAGGCCGCCTTCGTGCAGCAGCTTGTCGATCGACAGCAGCAAATCGGGCACGTCGAGGATCAGCACCGGTTCGCCGTCGTCGAGCAGGGCGGCGGCGGAAATGTCGCGCATCTTGCCGAAGATCGGGTCGATGGCCTGCACCGCCAGGCTTTGCTCGCCGCGGATGGCGTCGACCACCAGCGCATAGCTTTGCTTGCCGCGGCCGATCACCACCACCGGCAAGTCCTCGGCCTGGCTGGCCGCTTCGCCCAGTTCCAGTACCTGCGCGGCCGACACCAGGCCCAGATGCTCGCCCTTGAGTTCGAAGAACTGCTTGTTTTCCAGGGTATGGATGGCCGCTTGCGGCACGCGCACCACGCTTTCCACCTTGACGATGGGGATGGCGTAGGCTTCGCCGTGCACGTCGACCACCAGCGCGCGCACGATCGATTGCGTCAGCGGCAGGGTGATCAGGGCGCGGAAACCGCGGCCCGGCTCCGATTCCAGGCGCACCGTGCCGTTTTGCTGGCGTATCGTCTCGTGCACGATGTCGAGTCCCACGCCGCGTCCGGACAATTGATTGGCCGTGGCCTTCAGGCTGAAGGCGGGCAGGAACAGGAACTCCAGCAGTTCGCCCGGCGACAGCGCGGCGGCCATGGCGGGGCTGGCCATCTTGCGCTCGATGACGGACTGGCGGATCTTCTCCAGGTCGACGCCGCGCCCGTCGTCGCTGATCTCGATGCTCAGCATGCCGGCGCGATGGCGCGCTTCCATGCGTATCGTGCCTAGCGCTTCCTTGCCCGCGTCGATGCGCTCGTACGGGCCTTCCATGCCATGGTCGATGGCATTCCTGAGCATGTGGTTCAGCGGACTTTCGATCTTCGCCAGGATATCGCGGTCGACCAGGGTGTCTTCGCCCTCGATTTCCAGCTGCACTTCCTTGCCCAGGCTGCGCGCCAGGTCGCGCACCATGCGCGGAAACGCGTGGATGCCGTCGCGGAAAGGGCGCATGCGCAGGGCCAGCACTTCGTCGACCATGCCCTGCGAGACGGCCAGCAGGCGCCGCTCGTAGGTTTCGATATCGGCGATGTGCTCGAGCATGAACTGCTTCAGCGGTTGCGTCTTTTGCAGCGCCAGCAGGGACTTTTCCATCAGGCTCGGGTCGGCCGAGCGGGTAATGGCTTCGTGCAGGTGCTCGATGGCGGAAAACAGGCTGCTCTGGTTGCGCTTGAAGCGCTGCAGCGCGCCGACGAACGGGTGCATCTGGTGCGCATTGATGCGCGATTCGCTGGCCAGCGACAGCAGTTTGTCGAAGTTTTGCGCCGCTGCCTTGGCCGATGCGGCACCCGTGCGCTGCGCAGGCGCGGCCGCGGACTCGGGCTCCTCGCCCGCCAGGCCGCTGGCGACGGGAGCCTGCGGTTCGGCCGCTTCCTGCGGCAAGGGGGCCGCTGCCGGCGCTGGCATGGGGGCCGGCGCCGAAGGCAGGGCCGGCAATTCGGGCAGGTCGGCGATGCCGGCGATGGCGTTCAGGGTCTGGTCGATCTGCGCCGCATTCGCGGCCAGCCACGCTTCGGCGCCCGCGTCGTCCAGGCGCGACAGCTGCACGATCAGGTCGACGCCAGACAGCAGCACGTCGACCCGTTCCGGCGTCAGTTTCAAGCGGCCATGCTGGGCGGCGACAAAGCTGTCTTCCATGCCGTGCGCCAGCTGCACCACCACTTGCAGGCCGACGATGGCAGCGGCGCCCTTGATCGAGTGCGCCGCGCGCATCATCGCCTCGACGGCGGTCGCGTCGCCCGCATGGCGCTCCATGGCCAGCAAGCCGTCGGTGAGAATCTGGGTCTGGCTGTCCGCCTCCATGCGGAACAGGTCCAGCATGGAAAAGGCACTCAGGTCGCCGTGCTGGTCCTGGCTCATCGTAATAGTCTCGCAAGTTGAAAGCCGATCAGCGCCGTGTCGAGGCAGCCGATGCGCATGTCGCCCTCGGTGATGACGCCGGACAGGAAGCGCGACAGGCCCTTGTTGATGGTCGCCGCCGGCGTCTGCACCTTGGCCGAGGCGTAGCGCACGATGCCGTGCAGGTCGGCCACGGGCAGGGCGTAAGCCTGTTCTTCCCAGCGCAGCAGCAGCAGGCGCGCAAAGGTGTGGCGGCCGCGGGACGGCGGCGCGCCCTGTTCGTCGATGCCCAGCAGGTGTGCCAGCGACATGCATGGATACAGCTTGCCGCCGATATTGACGATGCCGGACAGGCCGCGCCCGCTGCGGTGCGGCAGCACATGCGGCTTGGCTTGCGGCGCCACGGCGTCGAACACGCGCGTGGGCAGCGCCAGCCATTCGCGGCCGATGCGAAATACCAGCGCCGAGCTGTCGCGCACTTCGCCGCCTGAATCGATCTGGCGGAAGTGGCTGGCCCAGTCGCGCTGGTAGTGCGCGTCCACGGGCCGTTGCAGGTTGCGCTGGGCGGCGCCCGCATACACGTCGCAGTTGCGGCAATGGACGTTGGCGGGCAGCTTGGGACAACTCTGGTCGCCGACCACGCCGATATGGTTCCAGCAGTCGTCGATGGTTTCCAGAGTCTCGCTGGCGATGATGGTTGTCATGCGTGCCCCTTAGTTGGACGCCTGGCGGCGCTGGTAGATGCGCGCCGCGCGCGCCTTCAGGGTGGCGGCGGCCGTGTGGTTGCCATTGCGTTCGGCCAGCAGGGACAGATGGCACAGCGCTTCGTAATGGTCGGGCTGCAGGTAGATGCAGCGGCGCCAGTAGTCGTCGGCCAGGTCCATCTTGCCGGCCAGTTCATTGATGATACCCAGCATGAAATACGCTTCCGCCGCTTCGGGGACGCGGGCAAGGTGAGCGTGGCATTTTTCGCCCGCTTCGCGCAACTGGCCGCGGTCGGCCAGCAGGCGCGCCTCCGCCAGCAAATCGGCTTGCGCTGCCGGTGCCGGCACGGACACGGGGCGCGTGCGCGGCGCCGCCGGCGCGGCGGAAGAGGGGGCCGCTGCTGCAGCGCGCCCTGGCGCGCGCGGCACGCTGCGCAGGGGACGCGCGGCAGGCAGCGGCGCCACTTGCACGGGACTGGCCGGCGCCGCCGTTTCCTTCTTCAGGGCGAAGGCCTGGCGGAACTGCAGCGGCGCGAAGCCGTTCTGGCAGAACGACGGCACTTCCGCATAGCCGGCCAGCAGCATGCCGTCGTCGGCCAGCAGGGCGGACAGGTTGGCGATGGCCGCGCGCGTGGTCGGTTTGTCGAAGTAAATCAGCAGGTTGCGGCAGAAGATGACGTCGTAGTGTTTGCTGTAGCTGGCGGTATCGAACTGCAGCAGATTGCCCTGCCTGAAGGTGACTTGCTCGCGCAAGGAATCGATGACGCGGTAGGCGTCATCGGCCACGTGCGTGAAATAGCGCTCGCGGAAGGCCACGTCCTGCGCGCGGAAGGCGTTGCGCCCATACACGCCGGCCTGCGCCCGCTCGATGCAGCCAGGGCTCAGGTCATAGGCATCGATGCTGAACGCCTGTTTCGGCACGCCGCCGTCGCGCAGCGCCATGGCCATCGAATACGGTTCCTCGCCGCCCGCGCACGGGATCGACAGGATGCGCGTGGCGCGCCCCCGGGCCCAGCGTTCCTGTACCAGTTCGACGGTGGCGTAGAACGCCTGCGGATCGCGGAACAGCCACGATTCGGGCACCACCACCAGCTCGATCAATTGCGTCATTTCGGCCGGCGTGAGCGCCTGCAGATAGGTTTCGCTATCGCTAAAGCCCGTCTGCTCCATGCGCTGGTTGACGGCCCGCTCGGCCACGGATTTGGAGACGGACAGGCCGGTCGCGCGGCGCAGCAGGGCTTGTGCCGTCATGCCGCGCTCGCTTCCTGAAACAGCAGCGCGCGCACGTCGGGCGGCAGCAGCTGTTCCAGTTCCACCAGCTGCACGATGCCGTCGGCATCGCTGGCCACCTGGCCCAGGAAGGGTGCCGTCGCCACGCCGCTGTCTTCAAGCCCTTGCGGGTCGATGTCGGCGATGCCGCGCACCTGCGAGGCGAGCAAGCCCAGCGCATGCATGGCGCCGTCCGGCGCGCGGTAGTCGACGATGACGATGCGCGTGTCGAATTGCGCGGCGGCGGGCGGCAGTCCGGCCAGGCGCGACAGGTCGATCACGGGCACGGGCGTGCCGTGCAAGTCCATCAGGCCGGCCACGTAGTCTGGCGTGAGCGGCAACTGTTTCAGTTCCAGCAGCGGCAGCACGCGCACGATGCTGGCCAGTGGCAGGCCGTAGCGGTCGCGTCCGATGTGAAAGAGCAGCACTTTCATGGGATCAGATGGTGACGGCGAAGGTCGATACGCTCGACTGCAGGTCGCCCGCCGCATATTGCAGCTGGTGCACCGCCTCGCTGGTGGCTTTTAATGACTCCACCGTCTGCTGCGTGGCATCGTTGAGCTGCATCATGGTGTCGGAGATTTGCGAGGCGCCGATGGCCTGCGACTGCATGCCTTGCAGCACGGCATCGAACTGCGGCGTGAGCTTTTGGACCTGGTCCATCACGGATGACAGCTGCTCGGCCACCTGGCGCACTTCGCCCACGCTGCGGCGAATTTCTTCCGAAAATTTATCCATGCCCATCACGCTGGCGGACACGGCCGACTGCATTTCCTTGAGCATTTGCTCGATATCCCAGGTGGAAACGGAGGTCTGGTCGGCCAGGCGGCGGATTTCCGTCGCCACCACGGAAAAGCCGCGGCCCGCCTCGCCCGCTTTTTCCGCCTCGATGGCGGCGTTCAGCGACAGGATGTTGGTCTGGTCCGCCACCTTCGTGATGGTGATCAGCACGCTATTGATATTGCTGGCCTTTTCCGACAGGGCGGCCAGCTTGGCGTTGATGGAATCGGTGGCCGAAACCATGTGCTGCATGGTCGAATCCATGCGCTTGAGGTTATTCTGCGCTTCGGCCGTGGCATTCGTCGTGTAGTCGGCCACGGCGGTGGCGTCTTCCATGGTTTTGAGCAACTGGCTCGTATTGGCCGAGATTTCCTTGGTGGTGCTGAGAATTTCCACGCTCGTTTGCGCTTGCTCAATGCCCGTGGCTTCCTGCTGGCGCGCCGAGGCGGCAATTTCCGTGGCGGATGTCGTCACCTGGATACCGGCCTTTTGTACATTATTGAGCAGGCTGCGCAGGTTTTCGAACATCTTCGCCAGGCCATTGCCCAGTTGCCCGATGGCATCGCTGCCCGTGATGCTGACCTTGCCCGTCAGGTCGCCCGAGGCCGCCTTCGACACCACTTCCAGCAAGGAATCGACCTTGGCCCGCAAGGTGTTGGTGGCGGCCAGTTCATTGGCCTGGTTGTCCTGGATGGTTTGCGCCATGCGGTTGAATTCTTCCGTCACCTTGCCCAGTTCGTCGCGCGAGATGATGGCGGCGCGCGCGCCCTGCTCGCCGCCGGCGATGCGCCCGACGGCGTCCGTCAGGCTGTTCAGCGGGCCGAGGATGGAGCGGCCCAGCAGGTAGGAAATGCCCAGCGCCAGCACGATGCACAGCAGACCGCCCAGGGACAGGGTCAGCAGCATGGTTTCCTGCAGCTTGCTGGTCGTGTTCGAGCGCTCGGCCAGCAGGCGGGTTTCCTCGGCCGCCGCCTCGTCGAGCAGCTTGTTCGCTTGCGCGACGGCCGGGTAGCCGGACGGCGGCATGGTGCGCGCCACCGATTCCGTCGCGCCCGGCGCATTGCCCAGCGCGCGGCGCTTTTCGATCAGGGGATTGATCCAGTCCTTGACCCAGGTGGTGCTCAGCTGGTCGATCTTGCGGAAGCGTTCCGACTGTTGCTTGTTGTCGACCGTCATGCTGATGGCTTTTTGCGTGTGCTGGCTCAGCATTGCCGCCTCGTCCGTTTCCGGCGTCAGCGAGGCTTCGTTGCCGGTCAGGATGTAGCCGCGTGTTTCCACCTGGATTTGCAGGATGGAATTGTGGATCTTGTCGATCTCGATCAAGACTTCCATCGTGTGGCGGTCCCATGCATTGGCCTCGGACAGCCGCGAAAAGCTGTTGTAGGCCACGCCCAGCAGGATCAGGATGATGGCCACGATGGAGCCGAAGCCCAGGTACAGTTTATTCTTGATACTCAGGTCTTTGAACATGGGGGCTCCGGAAGCGGGAAGGTCAGCACAATTGCACTGTAGCATTTTGCCATGCGGACAGCAAAATGGGGCGCGTGCAGGGCCGTAAATCGCGGACGAGTGCGTTTCAAACGTAAAAAAGCCGCCCGTGGGCGGCTTTGCTTGATGCGGGAGATGGTGCCTCCCTGCAACTAATTACTTCTGGCCCCGCTTTTCGCGGGCGATGGCGGCGATGCGCATGCGCAAGGCGTTCAGCTTGATGAAGCCGCCGGCGTCGGCCTGGTTGTAGGCGCCGCCGTCTTCGTCGAAGGTGGCGATGTTCATGTCGAACAGCGAATCGGTCTTCGAGTCGCGCGAGACGACGATGACATTGCCCTTGTACAGCTTGATGCGTACCCAGCCGTTCACGGTTTCCTGCGTGTGATCGATCAGGGTTTGCAGGGCGACGCGCTCGGGCGCCCACCAGTAGCCGTTGTAGATCATCGACGCGTAGCGCGGCATCAGGTCATCTTTCAGGTGGGCCACTTCGCGGTCCAGGGTGATCGATTCGATGGCGCGGTGGGCCTTGAGCATGATGGTGCCGCCCGGGGTTTCATAGCAGCCGCGCGATTTCATGCCGACGTAGCGGTTTTCCACCAGGTCCAGGCGTCCCACGCCATGCTTGCCGCCAACCTTGTTCAGTTCGGCCAGCACGGTGGCGGGCGACATGCGCACGCCGTTGATGGCGACGATATCGCCTTTTTCGTATTCGATGTCCAGGTATTCCGCTTCGTCCGGCGCCTTTTCAGGGCTGACGGTCCAGCGCCACATGGTTTCTTCCGCTTCGGCGCTCGGGTTTTCCAGATGGCGGCCTTCAAAGCTGATGTGCAGCAAGTTGGCGTCCATCGAGTACGGCGCGCCGCCGTTCTTGTGCTTCATGTCGATTTCGATGCCGGCGTCTTCCGCGTACTTCAGCAGTTTTTCGCGCGACAGCAGATCCCATTCGCGCCACGGGGCGATGATCTTCACGCCTGGCTTGAGCGCATAGGCGCCCAGTTCGAAACGCACCTGGTCGTTGCCCTTGCCGGTCGCGCCGTGCGAGATGGCGTCGGCGCCCGTGGCGTTGGCGATTTCGATCAGGCGCTTGGCGATCAGCGGACGGGCGATCGAGGTGCCCAGCAGGTATTCGCCTTCGTAGACGGTGTTGGCGCGGAACATCGGGAAGACGAAATCGCGCACGAATTCTTCGCGCACGTCTTCGATATGGATGTTTTCCGGCTTGATGCCGAATTTGATGGCCTTGGCGCGCGCCGGTTCCAGTTCTTCGCCCTGGCCCAGGTCGGCCGTGAAGGTGACGATTTCGCACTGGTAGTTATCTTGCAGCCATTTCAGGATGACGGAGGTGTCGAGTCCGCCGGAATAGGCCAGGACTACTTTTTTAATGTCGCTCATATTGCTTCCAGTTGTCGTTGTCGATGTATGTATTGCGATGCTGCCAGGTTTTATGCAGTGCCGGGCGAATTATTGGATTTTACCGAGTAACAGGTATTCGATCAGCGCTTTTTGCACGTGCAAGCGGTTTTCCGCCTCGTCCCACACCACCGATTGCGGGCCGTCGATCACTTCGGCGGCCACTTCCTCGCCGCGGTGGGCGGGCAGGCAGTGCATGAACAGGGCGTCGGGCGCGGCGCGGGCCATCTTCGCGCCATCGACGATCCAGCCGTCGAAGGCGGCGATACGGGCCGCGTTTTCCGCCTCGTAGCCCATGCTGGTCCACACGTCCGTGTTGACCAGGTGCGCGCCTGCGCAGGCGTCGGACGGGTTGTCGAAGAAGGTGTAGCGCTCGGTCTTGACTTGCGACAGGTCGATGTCGTAGCCCTTCGGCGTCGAGACGTTGACGTGGAAACCGAACACTTCGGCCGCCTGCAGCCACGAGTACAGCATGTTGTTGGCGTCGCCGATCCAGGCGACGACCTTGCCGGCGATCGAGCCGCGGTGTTCGATGTAGGTGAAGATGTCGGCAAAGACCTGGCAAGGGTGGTGTTCATTGGTCAGGCCATTGATCACCGGCACGCGCGAATTGGCGGCGAAACGCTCGATGATCTCCTGGCCGAAGGTACGCACCATGATGATGTCGCACATGCGCGACATGACCTGGCCAGCGTCTTCCACCGGCTCGCCGCGGCCCAGCTGGGAGTCGCGCGTGTTCAGGTAGATGGCGGCTCCGCCCAGCTGGTGCATGCCCGCTTCGAACGACAATCGCGTGCGGGTGGAGTTCTTTTCAAAGACCATCACCAGGGTGCGGTCGATCAGTGGATGGTAGATTTCGTAATTCTTGAACTTGCGCTTGATCAGATGGGCGCGTTCGATCACATATTCGTACTCTTCCAACGTGAAATCGGAGAACTGGAGGTAGTGCTTGATCGGTTTTTTTGTCGACATAATGACCACTTGAAGATGCGCAGGCCGCCGGCGGCGTGCCTTTCCCGCCGGGTTGCATCAGCGTACAACATCTCGTCTGATGACTGCCTCGCCCGGCGCGCTGCTGTGTTGATCGGTGCCCTTGCCTGTTTGTCGCGCGGGTCGATGCGGTTTGCCAAGTTGAAAATAATGCAATGGCAAGTACTTCAGCCGTTCAATTATAAGGGTTTTGCTTTTAGATTGGAAAGACCGTCCGGGCGCGTACTTGTATAGGCAAGCGTGCGCCCGGGCAAAGGGCGGTGGATTAATAGATGCTGGCGGGCGCGGCCTCGTCCAACTGGGGTGCCACCAGGGGCAAGTCCAGGGTAAAACGCGTGCCGGCGGGGCTGCTGGCCACCTGGATGGTGCCGCCCAGCAGGGCCGTGACGATGTTGTAGCTGATCGACAAACCGAGGCCGCTGCCGCCCTGGCCCAGCTTGGTGGTAAAGAAGGGGTCGAAGATGCGCGACAGATGCTGTTCCGCGATGCCGCCGCCATTGTCGGCGAAGACGATCCGCACGCGCGCGCCATCGGGCGCGGCGGACAGGCGCATGCAGCCCGCGCCGGCGGCGCCATCGTTGGGCGCGAGGGGAAAGGCATGCAGCAGGGCGTTGTTGATCAGGTTGGTGATCACCTGGCCGAACGGACCGGGATAGCTGTCCATGGCGATGCCGAAGGCTATCTCCATTTCGATGCGGTGGCCCGAGCTGCGGATGCGGTTCATGACGGTGGCGATGATTTCATTGCTCACCTGTTGCAGGTCGAACTGGCGCCGCTGCTCGGTGGTGCGGTCGACGGCCACCTGCTTGAAGCTGTTGACCAGGTCGGCCGCGCTGTGCAAGCCGCGCATCACCAGCGCTGATGCCTTGCCCGCATCCTCGATGTAGGCGGCCAGGTCCGAGCGGCGCAGGCCGGGGCCGTTCATCAGGCGTTCCACATCTTCCGTCTTTTGCTGCATGGTGCTGGCGATCAATAAACTGTTGCCGATCGGCGTATTGAGTTCATGCGCCACGCCGGCCATCAAGGAACCCAGGGCGGCCAGTTTTTCCTGCGACGCCAGTTGCGCCTGGGCGTCTTGCAGTTGCCGGTAGGCACTGGCATTGTCGAGCGCGATGGCACCATACGCGCACAGGGTGCGGAAGATCAGGCGTTCGCGTTCGCCATAGGCGTGGGCATGGCAAGCCTGCACCGTCATCACGCCCAGCACGCGCTCGCCCACCGTCAAGGGCACGTACAGCACGCTCTGGTTATGCAGGGTGCCGGGTACGGTGTAGGCGTGGCGCTTGGGTGGTACCTGGTCGATATACACTTCGCGCCGGCCCAGCAGGCAGCGCACGGAGTAGGCGCGTGGGTTGCTCAGTGGAATGGCGTTGTCGGACAGGGGCCGGCCCGCTTCCATGCCGTGCGCGCGGCGCAGCGCCGTGCCCGCTGCGTCGAGCATGTAGACGGCAAAAGTGTTGACTGGCAGCAAGGCATGCACGTGGCGGTCGAGGACCTGGAACACGGCGCTGGCGTCCAGGTGGGTGGTGATCTCCTGGCCGATGGCCGACAGCCGTTCCAGCGTATCGCTGGTCTGTTGCAATACTTCGGCACGGCGCGCTTCGGAGGCGGCCAGTTCGCGGTGATGATAGCCTTCCGAGCGCGCATGTTCCGTCTGGTGGTAAACCTGCATGGCGGTGGCGCGGTTGCTCGCTTGCTGGGTGTGGCTTTTTTCGCGCGCCACGCCCGCATCGAGGGCGATATCGTAGGCGCGCGCATAGTCGCCCGCATGCGCGTATTCGCGCGCCAGCGCATCGAGCAGTTCGCCGGGCGGCACATAGCCGTCGATCGAGGCGGCCACCTGCAGCGCCTGGTGCAGGAAATGCAGGGCGGGATTGCGTTCCTGCATGCCTGCCGGCGGCGGCAAGTCGTGGCGCGCATGCAGCATGGCCAGCACGCGCAGCGCGGCTACCTGGTGCATGGCGTCGCCCTGCGCGGTGGCCAGCTGGCAAGCCCGTTCGGCCGCCTGCAGCGCTTCGTCCGGGCGGTCCAGGTAAGACAGCGCATGGGCGCTGCCGCGCTGGGCCATGCTGCGGAAATCGGCCTGGCCCAGCGCTTCGGCGCGCTGCGCCAGCCGGCTGAAGGCGTCGAGCGCCGTGTCGTAGTCGCCCTTGTCCAGGCTCAGTTCGCCCAGGTGAAACAGGGCGTTGGCATAGGTGCGGGCGCCCGCCACGGGAGCGAGGATGTGCAGCGCTTCGCGCAGCAAGTCCTCGGCGGCGGCCAGGCGCCCCAGCTTGCGCATGGTTTCGGCCGTGTGCGTCTGGCAGGCGCCGATGCTGCGCGGCCAGCCGGTGGGGCGCGCCAGATCCAGCGCGCACTGCATCCATTCGAGGGCCGATTCGTTGTCGTTAAGGCTGGAGAAGCAGTCGCCGATATTGATGGCGGCCGTGATCGCGCCGCGCAGCTGGCCGCTTTCCAGGGCCGCCTCATAGCTTTGCATGTAGTGGCCGGCGGCCGTGCCCAGGTCGCGCGAGGTGTGCGCCAGCAAGCCGTGGAAATCGTGCACCCAGGCAGCCAGCGGCGCGGGCAGCTTGCCGCTGGCGCCGTCGGCCTGGAAGTGGCCGCCCCAGCGGGCCTGGGCGGCCGGCGCGTCGCGCAAGACGGCCCAGCGTGCCGTGGCCGCGTCGGCCAGGCTGGCGCGCATCGCATCGCCGGCGCCGCGCGCTTGCTGCGCCGCGGCCAGCAGTTCGGTATCGCAGCGGGCATGGTCGCCGCGGTCGACGGCGATCGAGGACAGCAGCCAGTGGGCATCGGCGCAGCCGGCCCCATCGCCGTGTGCGTCGCAGGTGGCGCGCGCCGCCAGGGCCAGGCTTTCCGCGGAGTCGAGCGCGCCTTGCAGCCAGGCCAGCTCCGCCTGCACCAGTTGCAGGCGCGCGCGCGCCTGTTCCAGTGCGGCACCTTCCAGGCCAGCCAGCGGCAGCAGCAGATGCGCCTCTTCGCTCAGTTGACTTGCTCTATTGCAATCCCGCTGGCGCAAATGCCAGGACAGCAACAGCAGCAGTGGTACGCGCCCGGCGCCGCGCAACGGCAGCAAGGCGCTTTCCCATTGCGCTACGTCATGTTCGAGCGCGAACATTTCCATTCAAGCATTCTCCCCGCAAACAGTGGTGCCAGCCTGCGACCATACAGGCCATGCGTCATCGCATTGTAAGCTGCATTCAGGGGAATTGTTCAGTGCGCAGGACAGAATTGTGCGTCCCGCACGGGCGCCACGGCAGGGCATTTGCCGTGCCGTGTAGCGCCGGCTGGCGGCGCCTAGCGTGACACCAGACGGATGCTGGCGCTGCCGCTCACGGTGCTGGCGCTGCGCATGTCGGCAGGCATGCGCAAGCCGGGCAGGAACTGGGCGTCGTCGATCACCACGCGCTCGCCTTCATTGCTGAAGACGAAGGTCGAGCCCTGCCTGGTGACGAATTGGCCGGGGCCAGTGGGATAGATTTCCACGCTGGGCTTTGCCTGCCATTCGCGGTCATCGATCAGGCGGCCAAAAAAATGGGTGTCCTGCTGGTGCACTTCCAGGCGTTGGCCATTCGACAGGCGGTATTGCTGCTCGATGTCGAAGGCTTCCTTTGCCGTGACGTGATAGTAGGTGCCGGAGGTGACGCGCACGCTGTCTGCAGCTTGCGGCGCCATCGCGGTCTGGGCCTGGGCCGTGCCGCCGGCAAGGGCGAAGAGAGCGGCGAGGAGGGGGAGTAAGCGTTTGGTATGCATGACATTCACCTTCGATCAGGATGACAGGATGGGTTGGAGTTAGATCGTGTGGTCGCTGGCAGGTTTCCGGCAGGGACTGGTGTCAAGTTAGCAAACGCGCCTGTCCAGCACCAGCGACAGGCGACGGATGGCAGGTTTTGCGCGCTGAAACGCTTAAAACGCTGGATGAACGGTTTTGGGATTAAAATCGAAAAGCAAGCTCGGCCGCAAAATTAAATTTTGCCTGCCGAGGTTTTATTATTGCTTTGTTTGTGCTGCGGCGTATGCTCAATACAGCGTCTGCGCCGATTCGTGCAGCAGCTGGCCATACAGGGTATGGCGCATCTTGGCGATCTTGCCTTCAGACAAGGCTTGCAGGATGGCGCATTGCGGCTCGATCAGGTGGCGGCAGTTATAGAACTTGCAGCCGCCCAGGTAGGGCTGGAATTCGCGGAAGGCGCGCTCGAGCATGCCTTCGGACAGGTGGTACAGGCCGAATTCCTGGAAGCCGGGGGAATCGATGATGGAACTGTTGGCGCCCAGTTCGTCGAGCTTGTACAGCCGCGTGAAGGTCGTCGTGTGCTTGCCCGTGTCGAGCGCGGCCGAGATTTCGCGCACGGCGATGTCCGCGTCCGGCACCAGCAGGTTGATCAGCGACGACTTGCCCATGCCCGACTGGCCGATCAGGATCGACGACTGGCCCGCCAGCAGGGGCGCCAGGGTGGCCACGGCGTGCTCCGGTTCGGCGCGCGCCGACACTTCATCGACGGGATAGCCCATCGAGGAATACGGCAGCAGGCGTTCGCGGGCCCGTTCCAGCGAAGCGGTCACGTCTGTTTTATTCAGGATGATGCGCGCCTCGATGCCGGCCGCATCGGCCGCCACCAGCGAGCGCGAGATCAGGTCGTCGGCAAAGCCCGGCTCCGTCGCCACGACGATGAACAGCTGCGTCAAATTGGCGGCCAGCAGCTTGGATTTGTACTGGTCCGAGCGGTACAGCAGGGTCTTGCGTTCCTCGATGCGGTCGATGACGGCCTGGTCGTTCGAGGTGCGCGTCAGGTGCACGATGTCGCCCACGGCCACATTGGTTTTCTTGCCGCGCGTCACGCATTGCAGCTTGGCGCCGTCCACGTCGGCCAGGTAGTGGCGGCCGTGGGCGGCGATGATGACGCCTGTCAACTTGCCTTCGCTCATGGGGCCACCTGGCTGCTCTGGAAGATGAGGTCGGCCTTGGCGGCGCAGATGAAGTCGTTTTCGGACAGGCCGCCGGCGCCCTGGTTGACCGAGTGCGTGTCGTAGCGCACGGCGCAGGTTTTGTAAGTAATGATGAGCTCCGGATGGTGGTCTTGCGTATGGGTCATATAGGCCAGGGCGTTCACGAACGCCAGGGTCTGGTAGTAATTCTTGAAGCCGAAGTCGCGGCACAGCTTGCCATTTTGCAGCGTCCACTGGGGCAGCAGGGTGTGCAGGGTGGCAATATCCGTGTCGCCCAGCGCCTGCTGGCGCGGCGTGCAGGACAGTTGGGCCAGGTCTTGCGAGGTCGATGGCGTATTCATGTTGTAGCCCCTTTCAGGTGGCGGATGCGCACGCTGGCCGGCGGGTGGCTGTCGTAGAAGGCCGAGTGCAGCGGGTCGGGCGTCAGGGTCGACGCATTGTCTTCATACATTTTCACGAGGGCCGAGACCAGGTCGTCCGCCTGCGTGTGCGTGGCGGCAAAGGCGTCGGCTTCGAATTCGTGCTTGCGCGAGCTGAGCGAGGTCAACGGTCCCAGCAGGAAGGTGAAGACGGGCAAGGCCAGCATGAACAGCAGCAGGGCCAGCGCGTCCGTCGGCTGGCCGGTGAGCGTCAGCGCAACGGGGTCGACGCCCAGGCCCGCATAGAACCATGGCTGCGTCTTCAGGAAGCCCAGCAGCGCCAGAAAGCCCAGCGAGATGACGAACATCATGGCGATGCGCTTGACGATGTGCTTGAGCTTGAAGTGGCCCAGTTCATGCGCCAGCACGGCTTCGATTTCCTGCGGCGCCAGGCGCGACAGCAGGGTGTCGAAGAAGACGATGCGCTTGTTGGCGCCAAAGCCCGAGAAATACGCATTGCCGTGGGCGCTGCGCTTCGAACCGTCCATGACGAACAAGCCTTTCGAGGCGAAACCGACGCGCTGCATCAAGCCTTCGATGCGGCTTTTCAAGGATTCGTCGGCCAGCGGCGTGAATTTGTTGAACAGGGGCGCGATGACGGTGGGAAACAGCACCATCATCAGCAGCTGGAAGCCGCTCCAGACGAACCACGCATACAGCCACCACAAGCCGCCCGACTTGGCCATCAGGGTCAGCACGACCCAGATCAGCGGCAAGCCGATGGCCGCGCCCAGGCCCACGCCCTTGAGCATGTCCGTGAAGAACAGCTTGCGCGCCATGGTATTGAAGCCGAAACGTTGTTCCAGCACGAATTGGCGGTAGTAATCGAAGGGCAGGTCGATCAGGCCGGAAATGACGGCAAAGGCAGCGATCAGGCCGATCTGGTACAGCATGGGCGAACCCGCTCCCATCCATTCATGCAGGTGCAGCGCCAGCCATTGCAAGCCGCCCAGCAGGGTAAAACCGATCAGCACGGCATAGTTGACCAGCAAGGTCAGCAGGCCAAACTTGGTCTTTGCCACTGTATAGTCGGCCGCCTTCTGGTGCGCGGCCAAGGGGATTTTTTCCGCGAATTCGGGCGGGACTGCCGCGCGGTGCGCCAGCACGTGGCGGATCTGCCGCGAAGCGAGCCAGAAGCGCACGGCTAGGGTCAAAACGAGGACGGATACAAACAAAATCGAAAACGCGAGTGAATACATTCTGTGCCTGTGAGAAAATGGCTGATTATTTAGTTTGATTAGGCCAAGAGAGAAT
Organism: Janthinobacterium goodfellowi; assembly: GCF_051380695.1. Lineage (NCBI taxonomy): Bacteria > Pseudomonadati > Pseudomonadota > Betaproteobacteria > Burkholderiales > Oxalobacteraceae > Janthinobacterium > Janthinobacterium goodfellowi. The sequence goes on from NZ_JBNYXN010000007.1 coordinate 22,708, forward strand.
TATGTCACAAGCGACCGACTTAGCTGCATCCACCCCCGCACCCGCTGTCCCCGCACGTCCCAACGAGATGAACCTGGTCTGGGTCGACATGGAAATGACGGGCCTGGAGCCCGATACCGACCGCATCATCGAGGTGGCGGTGGTGGTGACGGACATGCACTTGAACCTGCTGGCCGAAGGCCCCGTGTTCGTGATTCACCAGTCGGATGAAACCCTGAACAAGATGGATGCCTGGAACAAGGGCACGCACGGCCGCTCGGGCCTGATCGACAAGGTGAAAGCGTCGACCGTGACGGAAGCGCAGGCGGAAGCGGAACTGATCGCGTTCCTGAAGAAATACGTGCCTGCAGGCAAGTCGCCCATGTGCGGCAACACCATCGGCCAGGATCGCCGCTTCATGGTGCGCGGCATGCCGAAGCTGGAAGCGTTCTTCCACTATCGCAATGTTGACGTATCGACACTGAAAGAGCTGTGCAAGCGCTGGAAGCCGGAAATCGCCACCGGTTTCAAGAAACACCAGAAGCACACGGCGCTGGCCGATATTCTGGAATCGATCGAAGAATTGAAGTACTACCGCGAGCATTTCATTAAATTGTAATGGGGTTGTCGGCTTACGCGCTGCGCGCTAAGCCGACCTACCTCTCTCCCTTCCGCTCGCTACGGTTTTGTGAGGCGTCGCGAAGGTTCTGTTACATCGTATCAAAGTCAAAATCGAGGGTGTGCCAAACGCCGTCTTCATCCTGCCACTCCAGCGCAAACGGTCCCGTTTGCCGTAAAGCCGTGATCCAGCGCACTTCGCCAGGCTGGCGGAAATATTCCACGCACTGGCCGAACGGCTGTCCCAGCCGGCACAGCACCAATCCCTCGCCCGCCACGGCGCACCATTGCTCATTGACATCGATCAAGGCCACGGCCGGGTCGCCATAGAACTCGCCCAGGCTCGCTTGCCGGCCATCGGCCGCCGTCACCCTGGCGTGTTCATATTCATGCTGGACTATGTATCGGGCGCTGCGCGCCAGTTCCCTGCTCGTCATGCTGTCTCCACGGTGGGCCAGACGGTTTCCTGGTCGGCGCGCGCTTCGGCGATCAGCCATTCGCAGAACGCGTGCACGAGGGGCCGCGTTTCCGCCTGGGGCGAACGCAGCAGATAATAGCAGTGGGGGCCGCGCACGGCGTGCTCGAACACGCGCACCAGGCGGCCCGAGCGCAAATCGTCGCCGATCAGGGGACTGGCGGCAATGGCCACGCCCTGGCCGCTGGCGGCCGCGTCCAGGCATAAATACGTGTGCGAAAAGCGCGCGCCGCTGTTGCCGCTATTGCCGCTGTAATGCACGCCGCAGCTGTGCAGCCAGCGCGTCCAGTCGATTTCGCCGGGCAGGTGCACTTCCGGTTCGTCGTGCAGCAGCGGATAGCGCAGCAGATCGGCCGGTTGGCGCAGGCTGGCCGCATTGGCGCGGAAGCCGGGGCTGCAGACGGCGGAAAACCATTCCTCCATCAATAAATCCACTTTCAGGCCCGGATAGCGGCCAGGACCCAGGCGGATGGCCACATCCACGCCGTCGCGCGCCAGGTCGACCGGGTGCATCGACGCCAGCACGCGCAGCTCGATCTGCGGGTAGCGGTCGCGCAGGCGGCCCAGGCGCGGCATCAGCCAGCGCGAGACGAGCGAGCTGGTGGCCGTCACCGTCACCACCTTGTCGTCGCCCTGGCGCCGCGCCTGCTCGGAGACGTCGGCCAGCTGGTTGAGTATCGGCCCCAGCGAGGCCGCATAGCGCTGGCCGGCGCTGGTGAGCACCACGCCGCGCGGCAGGCGCTGGAACAGCACGATGCCGAGCCACGCTTCCAGTTGTTTTACGTGATGGCCGATGGCGCCGGCAGAGACGTGCAATTCTTCGCCCGCGCGCTGGAAACCTTCATGGCGGGCGGCCGCCTCGAAGGCGTGCAGGGCGGCGAGCGGTGGCAAGGGACGTGACATGGCAGTCTTCAAGGGAATTGAGCCTCAGTAATATTCGGCCTATCCGTGAAGAATATTGGTTTGTTTCATTTTGCGCAAGCGAATATGATGCCGTCATTGCGTGAAACGACCCGCAATAGGATTCACGCATGCAGTATCCCCCAGTCTTGCCATTCATTTATATTTACAACGCCTGGGAAAACCGTCGCGAGCGGCAGTGATTTGTGGCTGAGAAGCGCAGCCGTACTTCAGTACGGTGAGCATCGCAGGCCGCAAAGCGCGACGCGCAGCAGGTTTGCCCTGGCGTACTCAAAGAGGTTTAGTCATGTCTGATCGCCGCGCCGTTGCGCTGGTGTTGCTGTCGGCTGCCGGTTTCGGCAGTTCCGCAGTGTTTGCCAAGGCGGCCTATGCGTCCGGGGTCAACCCGTCGACCATGCTGGCCTTGCGTTTCGTCATCGCCGCCATGCTGTTGCTGCCGCTCGTGTGGCTGGGCGGCTGGCGCTTGCCGCGCGGCCGCTTGCTGGCCGGCTATATGCTGATGGGCCTGATGTACACGGCCCAGTCGCAAGGCTATTTCAATGCCCTCATGTATGCCAGCAGCGGCCTGTGCGGCATGCTGCTGTACGTGTATCCCGTGCTGGTCACCATCCTCGCGCTGGCGCTGGGCTGGGAAAAGCTGGACCGGCGCATGCTGGTGCTGATGGCGCTGGCCATTGCCGGCATGGCCATCACCCTGGGCGGCAAGCTGCAGGGCCAGCCCATCGGCATCGCCCTGGCCTTGATGGCCGCTGGCGTGTATGCCGTGTACATCCTGTTTGGCAACAGCCTGTCGAAAAGCCGCGAGAATATTCACCCATTGGCCGCTTGCGTGGTGATTCTGGGCACGGCGGGCCTGTCGAACAGTGCGATTGCCTTGTGGCAAGGCGTGTCCTTGCCGGGCACGGCGACGGGCTGGCTGGCCGTCAGCGCCATCGCCCTGTTCTCGACGGCCATCGCGATCGCCGCCTTCTTTGCCGGCGTGGCGCAGATCGGCGCGGCCAAGGCCTCGATCATTTCCACCTTTGAACCCGTCATCACGATGGCGTTCGGCGTGACCTTGCTGAAGGAATCCGTCAGCGGCACGCAATTGCTGGGCGGTGCCATGGTGCTGGCCGCCGTGGTCTTGCTGGCGCAGCGGCCCGCTGCCAAGCCGGTTTCCATGGCGGGCGTGCAGGCCAGCGCCTGATCCTGTTTTTCCTGAACTGATCGGCTGTATCGATCGGTCTCCTTTGGCGCCGCGACGGGTTTCCTGTCGCGGCGCTTTTTTTATGCGCGCACAAATAAGACTTGATTGCGAATGATTCTCATTTATAATTAGATTCAATTTCCCCACCACCAGCCAGCCCATGCCAGCCAGTGTTCGCCTTGAAAGGAGACACCGTGTCGAGCACGTTCCCCATTTGCAATACCGAGCTGGTCGCCAGCGAATTTGCCCGCCTGCGCCGCGAAAAGAAAGCCCGCCACCGTGACATCGCCGAGGAACTGGGTATAGCCGAAGGTGAGCTGATCGCCGCGCATGCGGGCCTGTCGCTGGCCGATGGCGCCTTGCTGGGCGCCGAGCGCCTGCAGGCCGACTGGCCCGCCATCGTCCAGGCGCTGGAGCCGCTGGGCGAAGTCATGGCGCTGACGCGCAACGCCTCGTGCGTGCATGAAAAGACGGGCGTCTACCGCAAGGCCAGCCACAGCAATCACGTGGGCCTGGTGCTGGGCGGCGACATCGACCTGCGCGTGTTTTACCGCCAGTGGGCGCATGGCTTTGCCGTACGCGAGATGGGCGAGCAGGAAGTGCAGCGCAGCCTGCAATTTTTCGATGCGGCCGGCCATGCCGTGCACAAGATTTTCCTCAAGCCGCAAAGCGACCTGGCCGCCTATGACGCACTGGTGACGCGTTTTGCCGACGCGGACCAGGCAGCCGGCATCGCCGTGACGGCGCCGCCGCCGACGCCGGCGGAATTGCCCGATGCGCAGATCGACGTGGCCGGTTTTAGGGCCGCCTGGGCCGACCTGCGCGACACGCATGAATTTTTCACCGTGCTGAAAAAATATGCGGTCTCGCGCCTGCAGGGACTGCGCCTGGCCGAAGCGCGCTTCGTGCAGCAGATCGACAAATCCTGCGTGCTCGACCTGCTCAACGATGCCGCCCTCGAAAAAGTGTCCATCATGGCCTTCGTCGGCAATGCCGGCATGATCCAGATCCATTCGGGGCCCGTGCACAAGATCGCCGTGATGGGGCCATGGATCAATGTCCTCGACCAGCGCTTCAATCTGCATTTGCGCGAAGACCATATCGCCAGCGCCTGGGTGGTGAAAAAGCCCACCGTCGACGGCCTGGTGACGTCCGTGGAACTGTTCGATGCGAAGGGGGACACCATCGTCATGTTCTTCGGCGAACGCAAGCCGGGCATGCATGAATTGTGCGAATGGCGCCATATCGTCGACCGGGTGGCGCAGGAGGGCGAACTATGCGCCGCATGATCGCCGCCAGCGTGGCGCGCCGCATCGCGCTGAAAAAAATGGGGGCGGGTGCGCTGGCGCTGGCCGCCGTTGCCGACGCGGGCCAGCTGAATCCAGACTCGCCGCAGCGCATCGCCAGCGCGGGGGGCGATGTCACTTCGTCGTACCCGCTCAAGACGCAAAAGTTGCCGCAGGTAGGCTAGCTGGGGGCAGGCCGGGTCAAAGGGGGGACTGGCTGCACGGCTGCAACTGATGTGCGCCGAGGGGACGTAACAGGAGGGGATAAGAAAACGCCGGGACAGTGCCCGGCGCGGATGTGCTGATTACTCGGCTGCCGGCTCGGCGCCGCAGCATTTCTTGAATTTCTTGCCGCTGCCGCAAGGGCAGTCGTCGTTGCGGCCCACTTTCGGCTCTTCGCGCTTCATGGTTTGCACCGGTGCCTTGCGGCGCGGTACCCAGAAACGGTGGATGGCCGGCAGGTTCGCTTCCAGTTCCTGCGCCAGCTTGTGCGCCTTGACCGGGTCTTCCACCAGTTTCAGTTCTTCTTCCTTGATTTCGTCGGCGCCCAGCAGATAGATCGGCTGCATCAGCTCGGCCACTTCGGAATCCCAGATTTCGTTCCACGAGCCCGGACGCAGTTCCATGCCGTCCCAGAAGCCCCAGCACCAGGCTTCGGCGTCGATCAGGGTCTGGCCTTCGTAGTCGTGTTCGACGAACAGGGCTTCGAATTCCTTGGGCGCGACTTCAAACGTCACCAGCACTTCGTTCATGAAGCGCATGATCAGGTTGACGATGCGCTCTTCTTCCTTGCTGTTCTTGAATTTCGGCGCATCTTCGGCATTCTCGCCCCACACGCGCGGCAACCACTCGGCCGGCATGATCGGTTCCGGGCCGATGGCGACGGCCGTCAGATAGCCGTGCAGCATATCCATGGTCATCGCGTCTTCGGAGCAGCGCTCCGACAACAGGAATTGGTCTAATTCGTCGAATTCTTTTTCTGATAATGGCTGTTCGAGTGACATGGCTTGCTCTTTGATGAAATGTAAGGCGCCAGTATACGCCTTGCGGCGCTTCATCACCGAAGTGTTTGCACCGGCGGCCCGCGCGCGCCTTACAATGTCGCTCATGCACAATGAAAATCAGCCGCACGAGGACGACCGGCCCGTCCATCCCTTTTCCGCCCTGAGCCCCGACTGCGTGCTTGACGCCCTCGACAGCGTGGGCTTGCGCGGCGATGGCCGCCTGCTGGCCCTGAACAGTTATGAAAACCGCGTCTACCAGGTGGGCATCGAAGACAGCGCGCCCCTGGTGGCGAAGTTTTACCGTCCCGCGCGCTGGAGCGATGCGGCCATCCTGGAAGAACACGCGTTCGTGTCCGAGCTGGTCGAACGCGAAATCCAGGTGGTGCCCGCGCTGGCGATCAACGGCAGCACCCTGCACCAGTACCAGGGCTTCCGTTTTGCCGTCTTCCCCCGTCACGGCGGCCGCGCGCCCGAGCTGGATGACCCGGCCACCCTGGAATGGATAGGGCGCTTCATCGGCCGCATCCACGCCGTCGGCGCGCTGTCCACGTACAAGGAACGGCCGGCGCTCGATCACCAGACGTTTGGCGTCGAACCGCGCGAGTTCTTGCTGGAAGGTAATTTTTTGCCGCCCGAACTGCTGGCCGCCTATTCCAGCGTGGCGCAGCAGGCGCTCGATGGCGTCAAGCGCTGCTATGACCGCGCGGGCGACGTGGCCGTGCTGCGCACGCATGGCGATTGTCATGGCGGTAACGTGCTGTGGACGGATGCCGGTCCCCATTTCGTCGATTTCGACGACAGCCGCATGGGCCCGGCCATCCAGGACCTGTGGATGATGCTGTCGGGCGAACGCGGCGACCAGGTGCGCCAGATGAGCGACATCCTGGCCGGCTACGAGGATTTCTGCGATTTCGACCCGCGCCAGCTGTACCTGGTCGAAGCGCTGCGTACCCTGCGCCTGATCCATTATTCGGCCTGGCTGGCGCGCCGCTGGGACGATCCCGCCTTCCCCGTCGCCTTCCCGTGGTTTAACACGCAGCGCTACTGGCAGGACCGTATCCTGGAACTGCGCGAGCAGGTGGCGCTGATGGACGAGGCGCCTTTGTGGCCCATTTGAGTTAAGTAGCGAAAAGAACGGTAAACGTCCTTCTTCTTGCCGCGCTGATTTGTGCATGCCTGCTCGATAATGGTGGTAATAAATTCCCATAAGCAACGGAATTCACCCGAATAAGCGAGAAATCATGCAAGCACAGCAAAATCAGCGCCAGGCCGCCTCCCTCACCGTCGCGTATTCCGCCGACGACGAGTTCGACCAGGACAGCATCGTTTCGCTGCATGATTTCAAGGACCTGGAGCGCAAGGCTGAGGCGCCGGCTGTTGCCATCGCGTCCGAACCGCAAGCCGAATTGCAGGCCGAGCCGGCCGCCGAAGCCGATGCCAGGGCGCCCGCCGCCGAACGCCAGAAAATGGAATTGAAAGCGATCCACGAGGCGATTGCCCGCGTGGAAGCGGAAGCGAAGGCTACCTGCGCCGCCGAAAGCCGGGCGCTGGCTGAGGCGCGCGTGCGCTCGCTGGCCGAGGACCGCGCCGCCATCGACGCGGCCGCCGCCGCCGCCGCGCAGCAAAATGCGCAGGCGGCCGAAGAAGCGATCGCCGCCAACCGCGAACGTCTCGACACCATGCGCGCCGCCGCGCAGGCCAGCGTGGCCCGCCTGGAAGCCGTCAAGCAGGAGACGGCCGAACTGCGCGCCCGCGTGGAGTCCGACAATGCCATCCGTCTGGCCGCCGAACAGCGCGCCCGCGCCGAGCAGGAAAGCCGGCTGCGCGCCAGCGAGCAGGTGGCGGTGCAGTCGGAACTGGCCGAGCAGGCCGCCCGCGCCGCCGAGGAATTGCAGGTGCAGACGGAGCAGGCGCGCCTGCAAGCCGTCGAGCGCGTCGCCGCCGTGCAGGCGGCCAAGGAAGAAATGGTGGGCATCGCCTCGGCCGATGCCCGCGTCGCCGTGCTGGCCCGCGAACGCGAGCGCCATGCGCACGGCGCGCGCCAGACGGCGCAGATGCTGGCCGAAGCGGAAAGCGAAGCGCTGGACTTGACGGTGCAGCGCGAGCGCGCCGATCAGATCGCGCTGGAATCGGCCTTCAACCGCGCCGCCGCCGAAGTGCGCGCGCTGGAAGAAGCGCGCGCGCTGGCGCACCTGGAACAGGAACGCGAAGCCATCGCCCTGGCGCAGGCGGAATCGGAACGCCATGCGGCGCAGTCGCTGCGTTTGCGCCTGCAGACGGAAAAGGAATTGCGCGACGCGGCCATCCATCGCGAGCGCCTGGAAATGGTCGCCGTCGCCAGCGCGCAGGCGCGCCGCGATGCCGACGTGCGCATCCTGGCCGCCACCGAGGCGCGCATCGAAGTGGACCGCCAGCTGCGCGCCGTGGCCCTGGCCCGCGTGGCCGCCGAACAGGATGCGGAAATCGCCGGCCACGCCAAGCTGGAAGCGGAAACGGCGGCGCTCGAGGAAACCAAGGCACGCGAAGCGGCCGAGCAGGCTGCCGCTGCGGCAGCGGCCCGCGAACTGGAAGAGCAGCAGCGCGCCGCCGGCCTGGCGCAGGAACGCGCCGAACTGGCGCGCCAGGCGGCGGAACTGGCCGCCAGCCAGAACGACGCCGAGCAGGCCGAGGTCGATGCCGGCAAGGCGACACTGGCTGCGCAGGAGCAGGCAGCGCAGCTGGCGCAGGAAAAAGCCTTGCAGGCCGCGCAGGTGCTGCAGGCCGAGCAGGAGCGCGTGGCCGCCGAACAGGCCGCCATCGCCGCCCTGAAGGAAAAACTGGAAGCGGAAGCGCTGGCGTTTGCCGCGGCGCAGGAACGCATCGCCGCCGAAGGCGCGCAAGCGGAACTGCTGCGCGGCCAGCATGCGGCCGAACAGGCCTTGCGGGAGGCGGCGCAAAAGGAAGCGGACGCCATCCGCATCCTGATGGACCAGGCGCTGGTCGAGGGCGAGAAAAAGGCCGCTGCCGCGCAAGCGGTGCAGGCGCAGGCGCGCCTGGCCGTGGAGCTGGGACAAGTGCATGGCGAGCGCGCCCGCGTGGAAGAAGACAAGGCGCAAGCTGCCGAAGCGCTGCTGGCGTCCGAGCGCGATTTCGTTGCGGCCGAGCGCGAGTCGCTGGCCCTGATCGCGCAAAAACTGGTGCAGCAGCGCCAGACCAGCAGCGCCGAAGAGCGCGCCTCGCAAGCGATCGCCGGCCGCCTGGAAGCGGAAAAGCAGGCGACGGCGGCAGCCGAAACGCGCGCCGCCATGGAACAGCAGGCGCTCGACGCCATGCGCCAGCGCGAGCAGCTGGAACTGGCCGCGCAGCAGGCCGCCAGCGAGAAACTCGACGCGCAGCAAGCCTTGCTGGCCAGTGCGCAAGCCCATGCCGCGCTGCAGCGCAAGGCCGCCGAGACCACGCGCGCGATGGCGGCCGCCAAACAGCAGTTGCTGGAACGGGACACGGCGCGCGCGCAGCAGCAGGAACGTGAACTGGCCGCCCTGCGCGCCAGCCTGGAGCAACCGCAAAGCGCATTTTCCAGCTCCTTGAGCGCCGCCCGCGCGAAAGCCGAACAGGTGAGTTCAGCCAGTTTGACGCGCGAAGTGATCGAGCGCTTGACGCAGCCAAACGAAGCTGGCGCCGTCTGGCGTTCGCGCTAGGCTGGAACGTTCAAAACTTCCGTCCTACTCCCGCCAAAAACACATCCGCATCGCGGTGATAATCGGTGATGACCCGGTTCCACGCCAGGTGCGTCACCCAGCGGCGGTCGATGTGGTAGCGGGCCACGGCCGACAGCAAGCCGGTCAGACGCATGCCGTGGCCCTGGGTGTCGCGCGTATCCCACGCCACATAGGGCCCGCCGCCCATGCCGAATTCCACCTTTTCATTGAGCGAGCGGATCAGCCACAGCTGGGCGGCCGCGCCGCGCCGGTGCGCCAGGTCGGTGTCGCCTTCATCGAGTGCGGTGACGGTCCAGTCCACGTATTTCCCCGCCGCGCGCCGGTATTCCAGCGTGAACGGGCGCGAGGACTCCGAGCGCAAGCTGTTGATGATGGTGTGGCCGGTCGATAAGGTCAAGGTGTCGTCGTGCGCCCAGTTCTGCAAGTGCAGCTTGGCGCCCGGCACGCCCTCATAGCGGTAGCCGGCGCCGATCAGCAGGTGCGTGGTGTTGTCCTTGCCGTCGGGCTTGATGCGGTTGAGCTGCGCTTGCGCATACCAGCGGTTGTCGAACTGCCAGCGCGCCTGCAGGCTGACGATGGAACCCCAGCCGTGGTCATTGTCGAAATTGTGCAGGCCGTCGTCGATCCTGGCCGTGTCGAAGAAAAAGTAGCGGCCCGCGCCGGCGCCCAGCATCAGGCCCTCGTCCACCTTTTTCGTGCGCAGCCAGACCTGGCCCGCCATGCCGTCGCGGTGATGGTTTTGCGGGTGCCCCTCGTTGATGTACGACAGGCTGACGGCGCTGTAGTTGCCCACGGGCTGCGTGTAGCTGATGGCGGCGACAAAGGTGCGCTCATTGGTCGCGTTGACTTGCAGGACGCCGGCCATGCCGGAGATATCCTGTGCCTGGGCGGACAGGGGAAGCGAGGCGGCCAGCAAGGCCAGGGCGACGGGGCGTATGCGCAAGGTATTTCCGGTAGTGGTGATACACGCTAACGGCGGGCTGGCTGGACGTGCTGCGCTAGCGCAAGCATTGTGTGTTTTTACTACAGCAATGAACATTTCCAGTCAGAACTAATTGCGATAGTGTATAAGAAAGCGGGAATGGGTGAGGCACGCCATGCGGCTGGAGAGCGGGGAAGGGCGCCGGCGCGAGATTGGCTGGCCGGCGCGATGCTGCAGAAGTTGCTGGACTTGCGGTGGTATTGCTGTCCCTATTACTGACTCAGGACGACTTTGTCGGCATAGTATTCCGTCTCGCCGAAGCATTGCGTGGGCACGCCCTTGTGCTGGCTGTAGGTGACGAGGATGCGCTTGCCGGCGGCGGCCGACAGCTGCTTCGCCACTTCCTCGTCGCGCACGCTGAACTGGAATTTTTCCGGGATGGTGCCTGGCAGCGCCGTCAGCAGCAATTCACCCTCCCAGGTCTTGCAAATCCAGCCTCGTTTGGAGAACTTTTGCAGGTAACCCGCCCGTTCGCCTTCCGAGTACGAGAAGCTGAGGGCCATCCACGTGTAGGCGGCCAGCAGCAGGAAGCCGGCCACGAGGAAGATGACGAAGGCGAAGGTGACTTTTTTGGTCGTAGGGGTCATGGTAGGGGTGTCTAGGTAAAAGGATCAGTCCTTGCGGCCGGCTTTCCAGTTCAGGCCGAAATTATATTTCTCGTCCATGGCCTGGTGCGCCGTGATTTTACCTTGGCCGCCGAAGTATTCCACCAATTTTGTCACCTGCAGGTTGCCGCCGTGGTTTTCCAGCATGGCGATGGCGCACATGGCGTGCTGGCTGTCGCTGTCGAGGCGCACTTCCACGGTCGGCTGGCCGGGAATTTCGATCGTCACGACACCATCCGTGGCGGCCCAGTTCGGCACGCCTTCGTAGATGAAGGCGTACACGAGCACGCGCTTGATCTGGTCGAAATGGGTGCCGTTGATGAAGATGTTTTCACCGCTGCTGACGCTGCCCGTGCGGTCGTCGCCTTCCAGGTGGATGTACGGCGGACGGTCGTAGGCGCCCCAGCTGTTGCCCAGCGCCTGCACGGCGCTCTTGGCGCCATTGCTCATCTCGAACAGGCAGCCGATGTCGAGGTCGATGCCGCCCGCGCGGCTGGCCGGCTTGTTGAACAGCTTGCCGAGGAAGCCCGTGTCCAGTTTTGATACGGGCGCCTGGCCTTGCGACGCGTTCTGGTTCCAGTTCAGGTTGACGCGGATGCGGCCATAGCCGCCGCTGTCGCGCTTGTCGAGCGAAATCTTGTCGCCGCGTTTTTCCAGGCGAATTTTTGAGAGCGAGATTTTGTTCGCCGCCGGCGGCGCCGCTGGCGTAGGCACGGGAACCGGTGCAGGAGCCGGGGCTGATTGCGCTGCCTCGCTGCCGCCGAAGTGCTTCAGCAGCGCCGCCAGGCCGCCCGCAAAACCCTGGCCCACGGCGCCGAAGCGCCAGCTGCCGTCGCGGCGATACAGTTCGCCGATGATGACGGCTTTTTCGTCCTGGAAGTCATTGCCCGTGAAGGCAAACGTGGCGGCCTGGCCCAGCGTCATGCTGGAGTTGCCCAGCGCGCGCATGCTGCCCTGTTCCGTCGCGGCCGTGAATACCAGCTTGTCGATCGAGGCGGGCAAGCGGGAAAGGTCGACCTGGAAGGTGGAGCGGGGACCGTTCAATTCCACCGTGACGGCGTTGTCCGGCGCGCTTTTCTGGTTGTAGAACACCATGTAGCGGTCGTCCGACAGCTTGCCAGCAGCATCGACGCCGAAGCAGCTGACGTCCACTTCCATCGAGCCCGAAACGATATCGAGCGTGACGGCAAACGGGCCATTCAAGCCCAGGTCAGCCAGTTTGCCTTTTTGTCCGCGTGTGAAATTGGTCATGGTCGTGCAATCCCTTCGTCGCTTGAGAGTTGAGTCAATGAGGTATTCGTCTGGTGCGCGGCGGCGTTGTCGGCCGCATGGCGGATGCCGAACAGGCGCGCCTGCTCGATGATGCGCAGGGCCCAGCTGCTGTGCGTGGCCACTTCGCACATCGATTCCTGCATGCGGAACACGGCCGGGCTGTCCGGGTCGATGATGCGCAGCGCCAGCTCGATGTCCGACTGCGCCACCTGGTAATGGCGCTCGATCTGCGGCACCTGGTCCGGGTGGATGGCCGTCTTGGCGATCATGCCGTGCGCCATGTCCTGCGCCACTTCGGCGTCGAGCCAGCTGCCCTGCGACAGATGCTCGAAGACGGGCGCCGTCAGCTGGAAGCCGTGCGGCTTGAAGATCGTCACCAGGCGGCCGATGACCTGGCCCAGCGGCGTTGAATAAATCGTGCCGCTGGTGGGGCGGCGCAGGCCCAGCAGGGCTAATAAATCGTTGCCGCCGATGCGCAGGGCCAGGATGCGCCGGCGCACTTCGGGCGCCGACAGGAGGAGGCGGAACTGCTTCATTTCCTCGTCGTCGAACACTTCCGCCGTTTCCAGGGTCGGCATCAAGAGGTGATGCGTGTGGCGCACCAGCTCGAAATACGCGGCGAAATTGTGGCGCGTGGATTTCGGCAGCACGAAGCCGCTCAATTTGTCGGCGCCCGGCATGGCCAGCACGCGCGCCAGCACCTCGAGATTGCGCACCCGCACGAAGCGCAAGGTGTCCGATTCGTCGGCCATGTTTTGCAGCGCCAGCGACAGGTTGAACAATGCGTAACTGAGGTCGCGTTCGGCGATGGCGTCTTCGGTGCAAAGGATGACCGAGCGCAAATGGCTGAATTTGTCGCCATTGGCGATCGCCAGCAAGTCCTTGTGCGTGGTCGGCACATACATGGAGGCACCCAGCGCCGCTTTATGTTCGCTTTGCGGGTGTAGGGAGTTGTTATCCATCGACTGCGCTCCTGATAAGGGCGACCGCCTGGTAAGGCAGCGCCGGTTCTACTGTGACGGGTATGGCTTTTTCCTGCGCCAGAAGCAGCAAATGTGCCACGTCCGGCGCATTCGTGTCGCGCACGATCAGGCGCTCGGGCACGCGGCGCAGCAGCACGCGCGTCGCTTCGCCGATGCCTGGCTTGATCAGGTTGATGTCGCTGATGCCGTATTGCTGCTGCGCGGCGGCCATGTAGGCTTGCGAACGGGCCGCCATGGTTGGCGCATCGCTCGCCTCGGCCAGCGGGATGCCGCTGCTGGCGGCGATCGCCATGGCGTCGGCCACCAGACCGTCCGCGAAAGCGCGCGACTGGTCGTGCTGCTCGAACTGCGCGTAGTACACGCAGCCGTGGAAGTCGTCCGGGCCGATGGATTCATTGAGCACGGAGCGGCTCACCAGGCCCGAGACGGTGGCGTTCAAGATGCTCGACGGGATCAGGTAGTCGCCCGACGAGGCGGCGCAGGCGGCCGTGCCGGCCAGGTCGGACAGCACGAACAGGCCGCCGTCGATCGCCGTGCCATTGGCCGCGTTGAAATCGTGGACCGTCTGGCGCAGTTCGCGCGAAATCACGCCCTTGCCCGTCCAGCCGTCGACGAAGACGATGGAGTCGGCCGCATGGCCCTGCGCCAGGATATGTTTCAGGGCATTCGCGTCGATGCCGCGGTCGCGGATGATGGAGACGGAATAATGGCTGCACTCGCGCTGGAATACCTGGCGCAGCAAGTGCCCGAGGATGACGCCCACGGGCGTGCCGGCGCGCGCCAGCGACACCAAAGTGATGGCACCCGTGCGGCGCGCCGCGATCAGGGCCGCCAGGCGCAGGCAGTCGCGCGCCATCTGCAGGCGGTTGGCTGCGAACGCGCTCTGGAACAGGGCCAGGTAGGCGGGCGAGGGCAGGGACTCCGGCGACAGCATCTCGCTGTAGTGGCGCTGGCCCGACTGGATCAAGCGCTCTTTTTCGGCCAGGTCGAGGATGGGTTCGAGCGCCATCGGCGTCAACAGAAACTCCACGTCTTCCTGGCGATAGCTGCCGCTGAAATGCTGCATGCCGTCGGTCATAGCGCCGCCACCGTGAGTGCCGCCAGCTGGGTGCCGTTGGGGATGATGGCGTAGTCGCAGGCGGCCATGAAGCGCGCGTCCGAGCGGCTGTCGCCCATGCCGAAGCTGACGATGGGGCCATGTTCGGCTTCCAGTTCCGCGCGCAGGTAGGCCACGGCGCGCGCCTTGTTCAAGGTTTTCGGCAGCACGGCCAGGTTGTTGCCATTGCGATGGATGAAGTAGTCGGAACCTTCACCGGCGATCCACTGCTGCAGCACTTGCTCTTCGATGTCGGCCAGGCGCTCGCCGCGCGCTTCATGGTCCTTGACGACGATGTAGAACGGCGTGTTGTAGTCCTCGATCAGGCGCGCGCGCGAAGGCATGCCCGTCTTGACCTGGAAATCATCGATGATGCGCATGGCGTCCCGCAGGCCGGGCAGTGCCGTCTGCATGTCGTCCTGCATCAGGGCCAGCCAGCCCGCGTCGAGCGCGCCGCCGGGCTGCAGCACGATGCCGCCGTAATCGAGCACGCTGTAGCTGGTAAACGGCAGGTCGACGCGGCGGAAGGCGTCGCCATTCCTGGCCGTGGCGGGGATCAATGTCATGCCGCTTTGCGCGAATTCAAAGAAGGCGCGCTGGCGCGCCGTCGTAAACGAGCAGGCGTCGCCATTTTTCAAATAGGCGGCCGCTTGCAAATCGGTCTCGCCCGGGCATTTTTTCGGGGTCTGGAACAGTGTGTCGTCCAGATCAACAAACAGGAATTTCTTCAATTTTGGTCTCTGACTGAAAGTGGAACAGGCGGCCGTTCAACTGGCCGGCGAGTTGCATGAGGGCCGGGCTGGCCGGGGTTTCATGGCAGATGAAAACGTGCTGGTACTGGCCAGGCGCCACGTTGTACAGGTAGTTGGCGATGCCTTCGCCGTAATTGTCGTCGCAGTGGACGATATGGCCGACGGCGCCCCACGACAAAATGGGTGAGCGCGTGGTCGACTGCACCACGACGTTCTTGCCCAGTGCTTCCAGCTCGCGCGCCAGCAAAAACGACGGGTGCATGAATTCGCCCGTGCCCAGCACCAGCACCGAGTCGCCGGCGCCGATTTCCTGCGCCAGCCGCACGGCCAGGCCTTGCGGCGGCGCCAGGGCACGGCCCACACCGATGCGCCCGAAGGCGGGGCTGGCGCCCCGTTCTTCGTTGGCTTCGAAGCGCTGCGCGCTGGCCGCCACGGGAGCGGGCGCGGCGCAGGCCTGGAAGGCGTAGTGGCCGGACAGCGCCGCGCCGATGGTCGTGGGCAGGCCGAAACGCTCACTCAAGCCCGCGTTGGCGGCCTGGCCCATGAAATTGGTGATCACGCCCAGGTGCAGCTTTTCCAGTTGCGGATAGCGCGCGCGGCACACTTGCACCAGGTTGGCGAAGGTATTGCCCGTCGACGCTTCATCGTCGATCAGCACCAGGCTGCGCGCCGTGGAAAACAGGGCGCTGGCCGCGTCGGACAAGTGTAAAAACTGGCGCGGCGCGTGGCTGTGCGATTCCTCGAATTCGAAGAAGGGCACCGTGCCCACGCGGTAGCGCGAACTGTGCAGGAACAGGGCCTTGCCGTTCGGGTTGGCGCGCAGCCAGGCCTCGAACACGCCCTGGCCAAGGCCGACGGCCGTTTCCGCCATGGCGATGAAGACGACGGGGCCGGGCAGGCTGGGGGGAATCTGCGCGGCCAGGTCGTCGTGGATGGCTTGCATGGCGCGCGGCGTGACGGGCCAGTGCTTGCCCAGCACCTTCGAGAGGAACAAAAAGCCCCGCTTGGCGTTGGCACGGGCGGCAAAGCCGATCAGCCAGTCGAGCGGAAAGCGCGCCTCGTCCACCTTCAGGGTCAGTTCGCCCGTGGGCATTTGCTGCTTGACGAGGTTCATGGCAGCTCCACGGCGTAGGCGGCTTCGCCCACGCGCATGCCATCGCGGATGGCAGGCACGGTGAGCTTGTCGAAACCCTGGTCGAAGCCGGCCAGCGCCAGGTAGGGCAGGTTGGGGCCGGCCGCGCAGGCCATGCCGATGCCGCCCGACATGCGCGGGTTGATCTCCAGCAGCGCCAGGCCATTCGCCCCTTCGCGGAACTGGATGTTGAACACGCCATTGAGCCGGTAGTCGCGCGTCAGTTTGTCGCAGGCCGCCAGCAGGTCGGCGCGCAGCTCGATCAGCTGGCCGCTGCCACCCCCATGCATCTTCTTGCGCGGCACGGCGCAAATGAGCTTGCCCTGGTCGGCCACGCAGTCGGCGCTGTATTCGTGGCCGTCGAGGTATTCCATCAGCAGCAGGGTCTTGAACGATGCCATCTGCGCCAGGCCCGCGCGCAGTTCCTGCGCATTGATCTGGTAGGCGGCGCCAGCCAGCAGCAGCTGGGCGCTGGTGCGCTCTTCATCGAGTATGGCAAAGCCCAGGGCATACACGGATTCGGACGGCTTGATGCACAGCTTAGGGTAGCGGGGGCGCAGTTCGGCGTAGGCGGCGTCGTATTCTGCAATGGTGGTCACGGCGCGGTAGTCGGCCGGGCGCGCCATGGGCAGGTCGAGGCCCTCGCAGAAGCGCGCCTTGTCATGCATCAGGGTCAGGGTGTCTTCGCTGGCCACGCTGAGCACGCGCGTGCCGATGGCGGCGAAGCGCGCGCTGGCGCTGCCGATCAGGCCCGCTTCCTTGCCGGGCCAGAAAATCGTGATGCCCCGGTCGCGGCAAAATTCCAGGCACCACTCGACATAGTTGTGGCCCGTCAGTCCCGACGGTTCGACCGCGTATTCGTGGGCCGACAAAAAGGCGGCCGCATGCGCGTTCGTATTGCTGCACACGATGTGATAGCGGGGCGCGCCACTGGTCGCGGCCATATCGGCTTCGCGGATCAGGCGCATGGCCGTGCCGACCGAGGAAAATGTTTTGTTGAACCAGACTCTTTGCATGTACGGGGGACCGGGTAAAGAAAGGAGAAGCCGCGCGCAGGTGCGCGCGCGGGCAGTGTAGCCAGAAAAACTTAACCTGGCCTTATAGAGGGGAGGAAATCAGCCGGCCTTGCCGGATGCTGTCCACTTGAGGAAGGCGTCGCGGTTGCGCGAGCAGATGAACACCTTGCCCGAGCCGGAAAAGCGCAGCACGATGCCTTCGCCGCTGGTCACGCTGTTGACGATATTGCCGAGGAAGCCGCCGATGCCGCCGCCGCCCGAGCCGCCGCCCGTGGTCACGGAAATCTCGTATTTCAGGCTATTGTCCCAGCACACCACGTGGGAATTGTCGATCACGACGTCCTTGCCCGGCTCGACGTCGAGCTGGAACATGGAGCCGAAGCCCGACACCACCACTTGTCCCGTGCCGGCCGTTTCCATGACGAAGAAGCCGCCCGACTGGGCGAACAGCGCGTTGCCGATGCTTTGCGTGCGCACCTTCATTTCCGTGCCCGAGGTGGCGGCGACAAAGGCGCCGTCGTTGAGCAGGTACTGGCGCGCGCCCACGTCGACCACTTCGATGGCGCCCGGCAGGGTGGGCGAGAGCAGGCAATCGCCGCTGCCGCGCACCGCTTCGATGTGCTGCTGGAAGAACGATTCGCCGTTGGCGAAGCGGCGCATGATGGCGCTGCCGAGGCCGCCCGTCATCTTGCCCTTCAAATCGAGCGCCGTTTCCATCATCACCATCGCATCCGATTCGCAATAGATGGTTTCGCCCTGCTTCATGCTGACGTGGAGGAAGGGATCGACGTCGCCCGTGACACTAAATACTGGCATGATAAATCTCCAAAAAAAAGCCGCCTGAGGATATTCAGGCGGCTGCGTTTAGCTCATGAAAAAATCAAGCATTGACGCCGAACGAGCGGGCGAGGGGGCCCAGGCCGCCGTTGAAGCCCTGGCCGATGGCCTTGAACTTCCATTCGCCGTTGTAGCGGTAGATTTCGCCAAAGATCATCGCCGTTTCCGTCGAGCTGTCTTCGGACAGGTCGTAGCGGGCGATTTCTTTTTCGCCTTCCGCATTCAGGCAGCGGATGAAGGCTTTCGAGACCATGCCGAAGTTCTGGCGGCGCGCGTCGGCGTCGTGGATGGTGACGGTGATGCTGATGCGGTCGATGTCGGCTGGCACGCGGGTCAGGTCGATTTCGATGCGCTCGTCGTCGCCTTCGCCTTCGCCGGTCTGGTTGTCGCCCGTGTGCACGACGGAGCCGTCGGTCGACTTCAGGTTGTTGTAGAAGATGAAGTCAGAGTCGCCACGGACTTTGCCGTCGCTTTTCAGGAGGAATGCACTGCCGTCAAGGTCGAAGGTGGCGCCATCCGTCGAACGAGGATCCCAGCCGAGGCCGACGATGATCTTCTTCAGGTTCGGTGCTTCCTTGCTCAGGTTGACGTTGCCGCCTTTTTGCAAACTGATTGCCATGTGGTGCTCCTTTTCAGTAATTAACTCAAAACGCCAATCAAAACCTACTGCGCGTCGTAATTTGCGGCCTGCGATGCTCACTGTACCTTCGTACAGTTGCGCTTCTCTGCCACAACTTCCTTCCGCTCGCTACGGTTTTGTCAGGCGTTGTTAAACATGCCTTCATGGGATGAGCGCCAGGCGCTCGTGCCATTACTCTCTCAATTGGGGGCGGAACCCCCGATTTCAAGCTTGTGCCGCGTGCCGTTTGCGATAGCGCAGGGACGACCACAGCGAGACCAGAATGAAGGCCACGCCCGACAGGCCCGTGAACCACTCCGGAATATGGTACTTGACGGACGCCAGCATGATCAGGGCGAGGATGCCGATCGCATAATGGGCGCCGTGCTCGAGGTAGACGAACTCGTCCAAGGTGCCCTTGTGCACCAGGTACACCGTCATCGAGCGCACGAACATGGCGCCGATGGCCAGGCCCAGCATGATGATGACGACGTCGTTGGTGATGGCGAACGCGCCGATCACGCCGTCAAAGCTGAACGAGGCATCGAGCACTTCCAGGTACAGGAAGCCGCCGATACTGCCGCGCGCCACCGTTTTTACCAGGTCGCCATTGCCGCTTTTGGCGGGCGCGGCGCCTTCTTCATCATCATCCTGCAAGTCCGGCTCGCCTTCTTCCAGCAAGCCGCTGATCCAGTTCACGCCGATGTAGACGGCGATGCCGACGATGCCCGACGCGAGCACGCTGTATTTTGCTTCCGCAGGACCCATGGCCACGCAGGCGGCGACGGCGCCCATGGTGATCAGCACGGCCAGGCTTTCGGTGCCCAGCGCGTTGACTTTTTCCTCGGCCCAGCCCAGCCAGTGCAGTTCCTTCTCGTCGTCGAACAGGAAGTTCAGGAACACCAGCAACAGGAAGGCGCCGCCGAAGGCCGCCACTTGCGCGTGGTTGTCCGTCAGGTGCTTGGCATACACGTCCGGCGTGGTCGTGGCCATGGTCCACACGTCGACCAGTCCCAGGCCCGTGGCGACGGAAACGATGACCAGCGGGAACAGCAGTCGCATGCCGAAGACGGCCACGAGAATACCGACCGTGAGGAACAGTTTTTGCCAGAATTCATTCCAGTGGCGCAAGACCGAGGCATTCACCACGGCATTGTCGAACGACAGCGACACTTCCATGACGCCCAGCACGCCCGTGATCCACAGGGCATTGATCAGGCCGGGCATGCCGCCATGGCTGTAACCCCACCAGCCCGACACCGCCATCAAGACAAAAGTGACTAAAAAGGAAATTCTGAAATGCCGCATGAGTACCCCGTTGCAAGTATGAAAGACGTTTGATTATCCGCGCCGCTGTGCGCGCCGCACTCAGTGTTGATATACGTCAATTGTTGTATATGCCATGATTTTATATTAGTTGCCGTCCGGGGCGGCGTTTTGTAGACCGGCGACAGACAGTTCTGCTGGCGCGGACGATCTGCGATAATTGCGGCGCGCCCATCCGGCTGCCGCAGTCTCTTGCACACTCTCGACATATATATAAGAAGGAATACCCCGTGGATATCGCTTACCTCGTCACGCCCCTGATCACCTGGATCCTGGTCGGACCGATCAAATTCCTGATCAACAGTGTCCGCACGCGGCAATGGGCGTTCGGCCTGGTCGGCAATGGCGGCTTTCCCAGCAACCATAGCGCCGTCGTGTCCAGCATGGCTACCCTGATCGCCTTGCGCGAAGGCATAGGCCACCCCGCCTTCGGTGTGGCCGTGACCCTGGCTTTCATCGTCATCATCGACGCCAACAGCCTGCGCCAGCACGTGGGCAAGCAGGCGGCCGCCATCAACCGCCTGGCGGGGGAAGCGGCCAGCCCTGCGCACAAGACCTTGCGCGAGCGCATGGGCCATACCCTGGTGGAAATCGCCGGCGGCCTGTGCACGGGCGTGGCGATCGGTTTCCTGATCAATTACGTGTTTGCCCGCTAAGCACTCGTTTCTTCCCGTACCAACCCCGCTTCAAGGCGGGGTTTTGCGTTTCAGGGCGTAAAAACTACGTTTCATCCATTGAATAAAGCATTACAGGAAACGGCCGATTGACATGGCCGGATGCGCTCAGGGATACTTTGGCGCTTGTGGTTTTAATAAAAATATATGCCTGCCATCGCCTGCAGCCCTATCCGGGTCGGCGGGACGGTCGCGGCGCTATCTATCCGGAGAAATACCCATGTTGCGCAAAACCCTGTTTGTTCTGGCAATCGCTTCTGCCTTGGCCGCTTGTGGCAAAGAGTCCAAAGATCCCGGCAAGGGCGGCAAGAATGCCAAGGAACAGGCGGGCGCCAGCGTCAATCTGCTGGTGTCCCCGGAAGACCTGCTGACCATCCAGAGCAATGCGCTGGCCTCGGGCCCCGTCATCACCGGTTCCGTGCAGCCCGAGCGCAACGCGGACTTGCGCGCTGAAGTGTCGGCCGTGGTGATCCAGGTCATGAAGGAAAACGGCGAAATCGTCAAACGGGGCGACGTGCTGGTGCGCCTGGACGAAACGGCCATCCGCGACAGTCTCAATTCGGCCGAGGAAGCCAGCCGCGCCTCGAGCCAGGTGCTGGAACAGTCCGAACGCATGTTCCAGCGCATGAAAACCCTGCGCGCCTCGGGCATGACGTCGACGCAGGCGCTGGAAGACGCGGAAATCCGCCGCAACAATGCGCAAAGCGATTTGTCCGCCGCGAAAAGCCGCGCCGCCCAGGCCCGCCAGCAGCTGCAGCGCACCCTCGTGCGCGCGCCGTTCGACGGCATCGTGAGCGAGCGCAAGGTATCGAATGGCGATACGGCGCAAATCGGCAAGGAATTGATCAAGGTCATCGATCCGACCAGCATGCGCCTGGAGGGCCTGGTGTCGGCCGACAAGATCGGCGTCGTCAAGGTGGGCCAGCCCGTGCTGTTCCGCATCAATGGCTATCCCGGCCAGGATTTCGCGGGCAAGGTGCGCCGCGTCGATCCTGCCGCCAACGCCGTCACGCGCCAGGTGGCCGTGCTCGTCGATTTCAATGACAAGCAACAGCCGCGCGTGGCCGGCCTGTACGCGGAAGGGCGCATCGAGACGGAAACCATCAGCGCGCTGATGATACCCGACTCGGCCCTGGTGAAGGCGGGCGACGTCACGTACACGTGGAAAGTCAAGGACAAGGCCTTGCATAAAGTCAACTTGCGCATCGGCGCGCGCGACGTGCGCACGGGCCAGTGGGAAGTGCAAAGCGGCCTGGCCAGCGGCGATACCGTGCTGCGCACGCCCGGTTCGACCTTCAAGGATGGTCAGAAAGTGGAGTTGACGGCCGGCAAAGCCGTACCGGCAGCCGCCATGGCCAGCAGCAGTGCCGTCGTTGCCGGTAAAGGAAACTAAGCCATGTTCCTTTCCGATTTCAGTATCAAGCGGCCCACCGCCACCATCGTCCTGATCCTGGCGATGATGTGCGTCGGTTTGCTGGCGCTCAAGAAATTGCGCGTCAACCAGAATCCGGACGTCGAAGTGCCGTTCATCGTCGTCAGCATTCCTTACCCTGGCGCCTCGCCCGACACGGTCGAGCGCGAAGTGGTGAACCGCCTGGAAAAGTCGCTGCAAAGCATTTCCGGCGTGACCGAAGTCAACAGCGACTCGAATGAAGGTGCCGCCAGCATCTTCCTGAAGTTTTCCTTCAATACGAATTTGATCGAAGCGTCCGACAATATCCGCAATGCGATTGCCGCCGTGCGCTACAAGTTGCCGACGGAAATGCGCGAGCCCATCCTGCAGCGCATCGATCCGGCTGCCGAGCCGATCATGCAGCTGGCGCTGTCGTCGAACTCGCAAAGCCATGCGGAAATTTCGCGCCTGGCCGAGGACGTGCTGTCGGACCGCTTCCGCACCGTCGATGGCGTGGCGCTGGTCAACGTGGGCGGTTCGCTCAAGCGCGAACTGTCCGTGCTGCTGCGGGCGGAAAAACTGCGTGAATACAATGTGTCCGTCAGCGACGTCGTCACCGCCCTGCGCAACCAGAACACGAACGCCCCCGTGGGCAAGGTGCGCGGCACCCTGGACGAGAAAAGCATCCGTCTCGTGGGCCGCATCGAGTCGCCGGCCGACTTCGAAAAAGTGGTGATCAAGCGCCGCGGCGAGGAAATCGTGCGCCTGGCGCAAGTGGCCACCATCGAGGACGGCTTTGCCGAAGTCAACAGCCTGAGCATGCGCAGCGGCAAGCCCAACGTGGGCATTTCGATCACCCGCGTGCGCGACGCATCCACCGTCAGCGTGGCCAACAAGATCCGCGACATGGTGGCGGAAATCAACAAGACCTTGCCTAAAGGCACGATCCTGCAAGTGACGCGCGACGGCGGCGAAAACGCCCAGCATAGCTTGAACAATGTGATCGAATCGCTGGTGCTGGGCGCCGTGCTGACGATTTTCGTCGTCTACGCCTTCCTGAACTCGTGGCGTTCGACCCTGATCACGGCGTTGAGCCTGCCGACGTCCGTGATTGCCGCCTTCATCGCCGTCTGGCTGTGCGGCTTTACCCTGAACTTCATGACCCTGCTGGGCCTGTCGCTGGCCATCGGCGTGCTGATCGATGACGCCATCGTGGTGCGCGAAAACATCGTGCGCCACATGCAGATGGGCAAGGACCGTCGCACGGCCGCGCTGGAAGGCACGGCCGAGATCGGCATGGCCGTGGCCGCCACGACCTTCTCGATTATCGCCGTCTTCATTCCCGTGGCCTTCATGCCGGGGATCTCCGGCGAATGGTTCCGTCCGTTTGCCTTGACGGTGACGTGCTCGGTGCTCGTCAGCCTGGGCATCTCGTTTACGCTCGACCCGATGCTGTCGGCTTACTGGGGCGACCCCGTCGAGGAACATGCGGCGCCGAAAAAAGGCATCGGCCGCGTGCTGGAGAAATTCAATCACTGGTTCGATCACCAGGCCGACCGCTATGGCCGCGTGATCGCCTGGGCCTTGCATCACCGCCGCTGGATGGCCGTGATCGCCTTCGGCAGTCTGGTGGGCGCCATTGTTCTGCACGCTACGCATGGCGGCACTAGTTTCCTGCCGGCATCCGATTCGGGCAATCTGATGATCAATGTGCGCACGCCATCGTCGAGCAGCATCGAGTATTCGCGTTTGAAACTGGAAGCGGCGGCCGTGCTGGCGCGCACCTTGCCTGAAACCAAGGATACCAACAGCTCCATCAATGCGGGCGGCGGCCGCGTGTATGTCGACATCGGCAAGCGCAACACGCGCAAGCGTTCGGCCAAGGAAATCGCCGTCGAGCTGCGCGAGAAGATGTCGCGCCTGGTGGGCGCCGAATACGTGGTGCAGGACGACTTGAGCAACGGTTCGCAAAAGCCGATCCAGGTGGAGTTCACGGGTCCCGATTCGCGTAAACTCATGGAAATTACCAACGCCTACATGGACAAGCTGCGCGCCATTCCCGGCGCCGTCGACGTGGGCTTGTCGGAGCAGGACCCGAAGAACGAGCTGCAGATTGAGCTCAACCGCGGCCTGGCCAACTCGATGGGCATTTCCGTCAATGACGCGGCGCAATCGCTGCGCGTGGCGTTTGCCGGCGTGGAAGTGGGCGACTGGGTCGATCCGACGGGCGAAACGCGCGACGTGGCCGTGCGCCTGCATCCCGACGACCGCGTGGCCTCCGAGAACATCGAGCGCCTGCCGATCAGCGTGACAGGCACCTCGCAAATGGTGCCGCTCGACCAGATCGCCACCATCACCATGGGCAAGGGCCCGTCCGGCATCGAGCACAAGAACGGCAAGCGCACGATCACCGTCTCGGCCAATGCGCAAGGCCGCTCGAATGGCGAAGTGACGAGCGACGCCATGAAACTGGCCAACTCCATCGACTTCCCGCCCGGCTACGGCCTGGCGCTGGGCGGCGCCGGCCAGGACCAGCAGGAGCTGTTCACGGAAATGCTGATCGCGCTGGTGATGGGTATCGGCCTGATGTATTTGATCCTGGTGATGCAGTTCGGTTCATTTACCGCGCCGGTGGCCGTGATGATGTCCTTGCCGCTCAGTTTGATCGGCGTGGTGGTGGCGCTGGTGATCACGAACAATACCCTCAACCTGATGAGCTTTATCGGCATCATCATGCTGATGGGGCTGGTCGCCAAGAACGCCATCCTGCTGCTCGACGCGGCGCGCAAGCGCGAGGAAGAAGGCCATGGCCGCGAAGATGCGCTGATGTATGCGGGCCGCATGCGTCTGCGCCCCATCCTGATGACGACGTTCGCGCTGATCGCCGGCATGTTCCCCGTGGCGCTGGGCCTGGGCGAGGGCGGCGAGTTCTACCGTCCATTGGCGATCGCCATCATCGGCGGCACCATCACCTCGACGATTCTGACCCTGCTGGTCGTGCCGACCTTCTATGACAGCATCGAAATCGCCCGCGATGGCGCCGTGGCCAAGTTCCACCGCCGCGCCGCGCGCATGCCTGTGGCTTTCGCCCTGATCCTGACCCTGATCGAGTGCGTGCTGACCCTGCTGCTGGTGCGCTTCGTCTACCGCATGCTGAAGAAAGCCGTGCTGTTCCTGATGGGCCGCCGCACGCCGAAAGCGGTGCCGGTCAGCCTGCAAAAATAAGTCAGGCAGCCTCGGCTGCGCGGTACTTGTGCCATGTCAAAGAGCCTTCTTCGGAAGGCTCTTTTTACGTCTGGTGCTCTACAATCGTAAGACGGGTGGGCGAGTTCGCCAGCCTGGTATCGCAATACTTTTGCGATGTTTTTCAACGGCAATGTGGCACGGCAACGTAACGGACCAGCACCATGTTCTCCAGCATCCGGCAGCCCATACTCGGCATCCTCATGGCATGCCTGCTGGCCGCTTGCGCCGTCGGACCGGACTTCCGGCCGCCCGCCGCCCCCGGCGGCGGCGACCGCTACACGCCGGCACCGTTGCCGGCGCAAACGGCGGCGGCGCCGGGTCCCGCCGGCCAGGCGCAGCGCTTTGTGCCGGGCCAGGACATTCCCGCGCAATGGTGGTCGCTGTTCCAGTCGCCGGCGCTGGACCAGCTGGTGCGCGGCGCCCTCGCGCGCAGTCCCGGCCTGGCGTCGGCCCAGGCGGCCCTGCGCCAGGCCGATGAAAATTACCGCGCCCTGTCCGGCAGCCTGCTGTACCCCGAGGTGGGCGCCAGGCTCGGCGTCAGCCGCGAAAAAAACAGCAGCCTGGAAAGCAAGGGCGGCATCCTCAATTTGTACAATGCCTCGGTGAATGTGTCGTATGCGCTGGATGTGTTTGGCGGCAACAAGCGCCAGCTGGAAGGCTTGCAAGCGCTGGTCGACTATCGGCAGTATCAGCTGGAAGCCGTGTACCTGGCCCTGACGGCCAACCTCGTGACGACGGCCATCCGCGAAGCATCGTTGCGCGCCCAGCTGCAGGCCACCGACGAGATACTCGACGCGCAGCAGAAACAGCTGGACCTGATCGAGCAGCAATTGCGCTTCGGCGCCATCGGCCGCGCCACGGTGCTGGTCCAGCGCAACACGGTGGCGCAGACGCGCTCCAGCGTGCCGCCGCTGGAAAAGGCGCTGGCCCTGACGCGCCACCAGCTGTCCGTGTATGCGGGCCGCTTGCCCAGCGAGCCCGGCATGCCTGAATTCGACCTGGCGTCGCTGCGCCTGCCGCAGGACTTGCCCGTTTCCCTGCCGTCGGCCCTGGTGCGCCAGCGTCCCGACATCCGCGCCAGCGAAGCGCTGCTGCAGCAGGCCAGCGCACAGATCGGCGTCGCCACGGCAGCCATGTATCCCCAGTTCACCCTGACGGGCAATGTCGGCGCGCTGGCCACCAGCGTTCCCGCGCTGCTGCACGCCAGTTCTGCAGTGTGGGGCGTGGCGGCGGGGCTGGCCCAGCCTATTTTCAATGGGGGCGCATTGCGCGCCGGGCGGCGTGCCGCCATCGCCGCCTACGAGGGCGCGGCGGCCGATTACCGCGCCACCGTGCTGGGCGCTTTCCAGAATGTGGCGGACAGTCTGCGCGCGCTCGAAGCCGATGCCGCCGCCTTGCAGCAGCAAGCCGAGGTGGAGGCGCTGGCCAGCGAATCGCTGGCGCTGAGTACGCAGCAATTCAAGCTGGGCGCCATCAGCTATCTGAGCTTGCTGGACGCCCAGCGCACCTACCAGCAGGCCCGGGTGGGGCTGGTCCAGGCGCAGGCGGCCCGCTATGCCGATAGCGCCGCGCTGTTCCAGGCGCTGGGCGGTGGCTGGTGGAACCGTCCTGCGCTGCAGGCCGTTTCCACGGCAGCGGATTGACGGGCCGGCTCGGCAAGGCCTTGCAACACGGCACGCGCAATGGCAGCGGGAAGCAATGACAAGGAGCGTATCCATGACGAAACGCAC
Source organism: Janthinobacterium goodfellowi (assembly GCF_051380695.1). NCBI lineage: Bacteria > Pseudomonadati > Pseudomonadota > Betaproteobacteria > Burkholderiales > Oxalobacteraceae > Janthinobacterium > Janthinobacterium goodfellowi. The sequence goes on from NZ_JBNYXN010000007.1 coordinate 49,538, forward strand.
GAAACGCATGCTCATCATGCTGGGGGCGGTGGTGCTGTTGATTGCCCTGCTGGCGCTGGGATTTTTCCTGCACATCCGCCAGCTCATGGCCAGTTCCCCCAAGCCCACGCCGCAGACGGTGTCGGCCACCATCATCCGTAAGGTCGAGTGGCAGCCGCACCTGGCATCCGTGGGCACCCTGGTGGCCGTGCGCGGTGTCGACGTGACGAGCGAAATCGCCGGCCTCGTCAGGTCCATCCATTTCAAGTCCGGCCAGGAAGTGACGGCAGGGCAAGTTCTGCTGCAGCTGAACGCCGACGCCGACCTGGCGCAGCTGCGCGCCCTGGAGGCGGCCGCCGAACTGGCCGCGTCCGTGCTGGCGCGCGACCGCCAGCAGTTTGCCGTGCAGGCGATCAGCCAGGCGCAGATCGACAACGACGTGGCCGACCTGAAAAGCCGCAAGGCGCTAGCGGCCCAGCAAGCGGCGCTGGTGGAGAAGAAAACCATCCGCTCGCCGTTCGCGGGCAAGCTCGGCATCACCACCGTCAATCCAGGCCAGTATCTGAATCCCGGCGACAAGATCGTCACCTTGCAAACCATCGACCCCATCTATGTCGACTTCTATATTCCGCAAAAGCAGCTGAGCGGCCTGCAGGTGGGCCAGGTATTGAATCTGTCCAGCGATGCGCATGCGAACACGGTGTTTGCGGGCAAGGTCAGCGCCATCAGTTCCAAGGTCGACCCCGCCACGCGCAATGTGCAGGTGGAAGCTACGGTGGCCAATCCCCAGCGGCAGTTGCTGCCGGGTATGTTTGCCAACGTCACTGTCGAAGTGGGAGGGAAGAAACAGTACCTGACCTTGCCGCAGACGGCGATCACCTACAACCCGTATGGTTCCACCGTCTTCGTCGTGCAGCCGGCGCAGCAGGCGCCCAAGGCCGCCGCGCCGGGCGGCGCCGCTCCCGCCGCCCCACCGCCGAAGGCGGGCGAGCTGGCGGTGCGGCAAGTGTTTGTCACGACGGGTGAAACGCGCGGCGACCAGGTGGCCGTGCTGACGGGGCTCACCGAGGGGCAGCAAGTCGTCACCAGCGGGCAGATCAAGCTCAAGAACGGCAGCCCCGTGGTGATCAGCAACGTCGTCGAGCCGGGCAACAATCCGCAGCCCACCCCGCAGGAACACTGAGGCGCCGCCATGAACTTCACCGATCTCTTTATCCGCCGGCCCGTGCTGGCGATGGTGGTGAGCCTGCTGCTGGTGGTGCTGGGCTTGCGCTCCCTGTTCAGCTTGCCCATCAACCAGTATCCGAAGACGCAGAATGCCGTGGTGACGATCTCCACCACGTATTACGGCGCCGACGCGCAGACGGTGGCCGGTTTCATTACGCAGCCGCTGGAATCGGCCATCGCCCAGGCGCAGGGCATCGATTACCTGTCCTCGTCCAGCAGCAGCGGCGTGTCGACCATCACGGCTACCTTGCGCCTCAATTACGACGCGAACCGGGCTTTGACGGAGATCAACACCCAGGTCAGTTCCGTGAAGAACCAGTTGCCCGCCCAGGCGCAGACGCCCGTGCTGACGGTGCAGATGGGACAGACGACGGATGCCATGTACCTGGGTTTTTACAGTAATACCTTGCCGACGAATAATGTGACGGATTACCTGAGCCGTGTCGTCAAGCCCAAGCTCGACTCCGTCAGCGGCGTGCAGACGGCGGAACTGCTGGGCGCGCGCCAGTTCGCCCTGCGCGCCTGGCTCGATGCGGACAAGATGGCCGCGTTCGGCGTGACGGCGGCCGAGGTCAGCACCGCCCTGGGCAATAACAATTACCTGGCTGCGCTGGGGGCCAGCAAGGGCCAGATGGTGACCGTTCCCCTGACGGCCGGCACGGACCTGCATTCGGTCGGGGAATTCAGGAAGCTCGTCGTCAAGCGCAGCGGCGACTCCATCGTGCGGCTGGAAGACCTGGCCACCGTCGTGCTGGGTTCGGAAAACTATGATTTCAACGTGGCTTTCAGCGGCGTGCGCTCCGTCTTCATCGGCATCAAGGTGGCGCCGGAAGCCAATATCCTCGACGTGGCCAAGCGCGTGCGCGCCGTCTTCCCCGACATCCAGTCCCAGTTGCCGGCCGGACTGACGGGCGAAATCGTGTACGACTCGACTTTCTTCATCAATACCTCGATCAAGGAGGTCATCAAGACCCTGGTCGAGGCGCTGCTGATCGTCACCATCGTCATCTATCTGTTCCTGGGCAGCCTGCGGGCCGTGATCGTTCCCGTGATCGCCATGCCGCTATCGCTGATCGGCACGTTTACGGCCATGCTGGCGCTCGGCTATTCCATCAACTTGCTGACCTTGCTGGCCATCGTGCTGGCCATCGGCCTGGTGGTCGACGACGCCATCATCGTGGTGGAAAACGTGGACCGCCACATGAAGCAGGGCCAGCCGCCGCTGGAAGCGAGCCTGCTGGCGGCGCGCGAACTGGGCAGCCCGATTTTGGCCATGACGGTGGTGCTCATCGCCGTGTACGTGCCCATCGGTTTCCAGGGCGGCCTGACGGGGGCGCTTTTCACGGAATTCGCCTTCACCCTGGCCGGCGCCGTGGCCGTGTCGGGCGTGGTGGCCCTGACCCTGTCGCCCATGATGTGTTCGCGCTTTTTCCGTCCGGAACAGGACAGCGGCCGCTTCGTGCAAGCCATCGACCGCGTCTTCGGCAAGGTGCACGGCACGTATCAACGCCTGCTGCATGCGCTGCTCGACACCTGGGTGGTGCTCATCGTCATGGCGGCGCTATTGATGGTGGTGCTGGGGCTGATGTTCAAGATGTCGCAGTCCGAGCTGGCGCCCGAGGAAGACCAGGGCGTCGTGCTGTCGCAGGTGGTGGGCGACCCGACGGCCACGTCGGACCAGATGCAAGTATATGCGGAGCAAATCTACCAGGTGGCCAAGGCCATGCCCGAATACAGCCAGATGTTCCAGATCACGGGCGTGCCGACGGTCAATTCGGGTTTTGGCGGCATGCTGATGACGCCCTGGGACCAGCGCACGCGCAGCGCCCAGGAGGTGCAGCAAGACTTGCAGGCGGGCTGGAACAAGATCGCCGGCGCGCGCGTGGCCGCTTTCCAGTTTCCCGCCTTGCCCGGTTCCTCTGGCTTGCCCGTGCAATTCGTCATCGCCACCACGGAGCCGTTTGAGAACCTCGATGCCATCGCGCAGCAGGTGCTGGAGAAGGCGCGCGCATCGGGCAAGTTCTATTTCATCGATACGGACTTGAAAATCGACAAGCCGCAAGCCACCGTGGCGGTCGACCGCGACAGCGTCGCCGCGCTGGGCATGACGCAGCAGGATGTGGGGCAGGCGCTGGGCGCGGCCCTGGGCGGCGGCTACGTCAATTACTTTTCCATCGCCGGGCGTTCGTATAAAGTGATCCCGCAGGTGCTGCAGGTCGACCGCCTGAATCCGTCGGCCGTGCTGGATTTCCATATCAAGACGCCCAACGGCACGATGATACCGGCCAGTACCGTCGCGCATATCCAGTACGATGTCGTGCCCGAGTCGATCAACCGCTTCCAGCAGCTCAATTCCGTGACGCTTTCCGGCGTGTCCGGCGCCTCGCAGGGCGAGGTGCTGGGCTTCATGCGCGAGACGCTGGCCCAGGTGGCGCCCAGCGGCTACACGGCCGATTACGCGGGCCAGTCGCGGCAGTTCGTGCAGGAATCGGGCGGCTTCATCGTCACCATGCTGTTTGCCGTGGTGATCGTCTTCCTGGCGCTGGCGGCGCAGTTCGAGAGCTTCCGCGACCCCGTCGTGATCCTCGTTTCCGTGCCGCTGGCCCTGTTTGGCGCGACCATGTTCATCTTCCTCGGCTTTGCATCGATCAATATCTACACGGAGGTGGGCCTGGTGACCCTGATGGGATTGATCAGCAAGCATGGCATCCTGATCGTGGAAGTGGCCAATCAGCTGCAAAAGACAGGCAAGAGCAAGCGCGAGGCCGTCGAAGAGGCGGCCGCGGTGCGCCTGCGCCCCATCCTGATGACGACGGCCGCCATGGTGTTTGGCGTGCTGCCGCTGGTGATCGCCTCAGGCGCGGGCGCGGCCGGGCGTCACGCGATGGGGCTGGTGATTTTCACGGGCCTGTCCATCGGCACCTTGTTTACCCTGTTCGTGGTGCCTGCCATGTATTTGTTCCTGGCGGCGGACCACCAGGCGCTGAGCGCCCGGGCGGCCGGCAAGGCGGTGCCGGCCCACTGACGCGCCGTGGCAGGGAGATTGTTGCGCTGTGCAATAAAAAGAGCCTTCATCGGAAGGCTCCTGGTTGCGTATTCTGCTGCAGGCGTGCAGCCTGGCCGGGCGTTGGCGCGGAACGGAAGCGGCGTTTAGCTGCTGCGCGGTGGCGTGGTGCCGGTCCCTGTGCCCGTCCCGTTACCGGTGCCCGTGCCGGTACCCGGTGTCGTGCTGGGCGGAGTGGCCGGCGGCGTGGTCGTGCCGTCGGGATTGGTGGTGGTGCCCGGCGCAACGGATGGGGTGGCGGGCGTGGTGGTGTCCGGCGTGGTGGTGCCGCTGGTGCCCGAGGTGCCGCTGCCGCCCGTGCCGGGCGTGGTGGCCGGCGCGGCCGGCGCGGTGGTGGTTTCGTTGTGCTTGTTGCAGCCGCCCAGCAGCGCACACACGATGGCGGTGCCGAGGACAAGCTTGCTGGTGCTAGGGAGTGGGGCCGTCATGATTGTTCCTTTCTCGTTGGAAAGCTATCGTGGGTAGTCATACCTTGCCAGCTGCCTGCCACGGTGCGGGCGGGCCGTCGTAGCAAGGCTGGCATCGCTTGCAAAAATTAGAGTGGGCAGGTGCGCACAGGTTCACCGGATTTACAAATCAACGGCTATCGGCAGCAGGAGCGGCGATCTGTTTTGATATGGCGCAAACGCGCCACGTGAACGAGAAAGAAAGGGCCAGGACAAGACGTCCCGGCCGCGGGCGAGGGGCTTATTTGGCGGCAGGGGCCTTGCTCACTTCCACTTCCCAATCCACGCCCGACTCGACGTGGTGTTTGGCGGCGAAGTCGCCCTGGCTGATGGCCACGGCCACGTCGAGCAGGCTGTTCAGGTAGACCAGCGGCTTGCCCTTGGCGACGCCGCCAAACGTGTGCTCGAACGGTGCCGTGACCTTGGCCACTTGCTTGCCCTTGTGCAAGATGCGCACTTGCAGCGGATCGTGCAATTTCACCTGCAATTCGTCGAGCAGCGATTTCGGGATATTCGTCCACACATTGCCATATTTCACATCGAGCACGGGCACGATGCCGCGGATGGTATTGCCGTCGCGCACAGGCTTTTGGTACGCGATCTTGATCACGGATTCATTGGGCAATGGCGGGCCCACCTGTTCATACGTGATGGCGCCCGACGCCAGGCGCGCGCCCACGTAGGCGTAGACATCGCGGCCATGGAAGGTGTAGGACTCGGCGGAGCCCGCCAGACGGTTGACCTTTTCATCGATTTCGCGCAGTTCGGCCACGCCGTCGCGCTCGGCGATCAGGGTAAACAGGCCGTTGTCCGGCCCCACGAAGTAGCGGCCGCCTTTGGTTTTCAGCACCACCGACTTGCGGTTGGTGCCCACGCCCGGATCGATGACGGAGACGAACACGGTGCCTTGCGGCCAGTAATTGGCCGTCTGGTACAAACGGTAGGCGCCCAGCCAGATGTCGTAGTCGGGAATCTGGTGCGTCAGGTCCGAAATGGTGAGCTGGGGATCGACGCCATAGGCGACGCCATGCATGGCGGACACGGCGCCGTCGGCCGTGCCGAAGTCCGTCATCAGCACCAGCGGCGCGGCAGCTTGGGCGCTGGACAGCAGCAGGGCGCTCAGGCAGGCGCCGGCGACGAGGTGGGAGAGGCGTTTGATGATCATGATGTCCTTTGTATCCAGTGTCAGAACGTGTAGCTTAATTTAGCGTAAAAGTACGCGCCATTGACACCGATGGGGTTGATGAAATTGTAGGGCAGGGCGCCGCCATAGGTGGCGTTATTCGTTTCCCGTACGCGCTGCGGATAGCGGTCGAGGATATTGTTGCCGCCCACGCTCACCGTCAGTTGCTTGCTCAGTTTCAATTGCCCTTCCAGGTCCAGCGACCAGACGGCGCCGAAGCGCTGCGCGGGAATGCCGTCGATCAAGGGCGCATCGCTGTCATACGAAAAATCTTTCAGTTCGCCAAAGCGCGTGGCGCGTGCCTGCACGCCCCAGCCTTCCGCCTGCCAGTCGGCGCCGAGGATCACTTTGCTGGTGGGCGACGCATGTTTGATGCGGAACAAACTCGTCTCCGTCAGCAGGGTCAGACTCGGATCGATATTGGCCAGCGCGGTGGAACTCTGGTGCACCTTGTCGAGACTGGTCTTGTTCAGGTTGAGGGCCGCGTTTAGGTTCAGCTTGCCTGATGTGAAGGCCAGATCGTGGTTCAGCACCACATCCAGGCCGCGGGTAGCGGTGTCGAGCAAATTGGCCAGGTAAGCGACGGACTGGATGTCGCCGCGGCCATTCGCGGCCAGGTAGGCCGTGACGGCGTCGCTTTGCAAGTCGCTCGAACGCGTGATGCGGTCGCGGATGCGGATCACGTAGGCGTCCACCGTCACGCTGGTAGCGGCTGCCGGTTTCCAGGCCAGGCCCAGCGAGGCGTTCGTCGATTTTTCCGGTTTCAGCTGTTGCGCGCCGAAGCTGCGCGCCAGCGGGTCGCTGGCCGGCAGCAAAGCCGCCGTTTGCAGGGCCGTGCCATCGGCGTTGAAGTTCAAGGTGGCGAAGCGGAAACCCGTCTGCACGAGGGCCGGCGCGCGGAAGCTGTTCGACAGCGAGCCGCGCACGAGGAAATTCTCCGTCACTTTATAGCGCGTGGACAGCTTGCCTGTGCTGGCGCTGCCGAAGTCGCTGTAGTCGGAATAGCGGGCGGCGGCGCCCACCAGCAGGCGCGGCGTGAGGTCGCTTTCCACGTCCGCATACACGGAGCGGATCTGCCGGCTGCCGTCGTAGGCATCCGACGGGCGCAAGCCCGGTCCCGCTTGGGCGCCCGGTGGCGCATCGGTGAAGCTGCCGGCCGCATAGGATGCAGGGTCGCCGGCCGAGCTTTGGTAGGTTTCGCGCATCCATTCGGCGCCCACGGCCACGCTCAACGGTGCTGGCAAGCCGATGTCGATGCTGCGCGTGGCATCGATATTCAAGGCATTCTGGCGGAAGTCGAAACCGGCCAGATTGAAATGCGTGGGGCTGGCCGCGCCCAGCGAGGCGTTGACGGAGTGGCTCACGCCGTAGTCAAAGCGGTCGCTGCCGTGGCGCGCGCTGGCGTCCCAATTCCACTCGCCCGCGCTGCCGCGCACGCCGGCAACGATGCTGAGGTCGCGCTTGTCGCCGTTGGTGACGGGGCGGTAGCCGTGCGGATACAGGGCCGGTACATTCGACGGGTCGCCCGGATAGCGGAAGTAGGCGCTGCCGTCGGACTTGCGCTCGTTGAGCGTGGCAAACGAGTACAGGTCCAGGCCGTTGGCCAGGGTAAGTTGGGTGTTGTAGAACAGGTAGTTGTTGCGCTGGCGCGAGTCGCCCGACTTGAATACCACCTTGCCGTCGAGTGCCTGGTCGGCCGGCGTGAAATTGTAGGACGTCCAGCCTGCGTCGCTGGGGCCGGCCCGTTCCGTGGGCGAGCGGCGTCGCGTTTCCGCGCCGAAGCGGAAGTAGCCCGCCTCGCCCAGCGGCACGCCATAGTCGGCGTTGACGATGACGGTCTGGCCATCCGTCAGGGTTTGATCGGTGGGGGCGAAATGCGTATGGTTGGCGCCGTAGCTGACGGAGGCGGTGCCGCCCGTGCGCGCCTTTTTCAGCACGATGTTGATCACGCCCGCCACGGCGTCGCTGCCGTACTGGGCGCCCGCGCCGTCGCGCAGGATTTCGATGTGGTCGATGGCGTTCGGCGGAATGGCGTTGATGTCGACCGGCACGGTGCCGGCAAAGCTGCTTTCCGTGTCGAGCACGGCGCTCGTGTGGCGGCGTTTGCCGTTGATCAGCACCAGCACCTGGTCGGGCGCCAGTCCCCGCAACTGGATGCCGCGCACGGAATCCGACGCGCCGCTCGATTCGATGCGGGGGAAGTTGATCGAGGGCGACAGGTTTTGCAGGGCCGCGCCCACGTCGCCCGTCGACAGCGCATTGCTCACTTCGCGCGCGCCGAAGCGGTCGATGGGCACGCTGCTGTCGAACACGGTGCGGTTGCGCGCGCGCGAACCGACGACGGTGACCTGGTCGATGCTGGCGCTCGCTGGCGTGGCGGCGCCGGTGACGGTGTCGTCAGCCTGGGCCCAGGCGGGCGCGGCGCCCAGCATGGCGCAGGCCAGCACGATGGCGCGCAGCGGCGTGGCGGGAATGGATGGGGAGGCGTATGAATGGCGCGGATGCAAGGCGGTGTCCTTTACACTTAGTCATCTGGAAACAGTTGAATGAGCTTAAGGGAGACCGTTGCCCAGGCTAACGATTCTTTCTGGATATGCTTATGCTGTTGTTTTCAAGCTGCACCGCTCAGGGCGCCAGCTCAGGGCGCCAGATTACGCAGCAGGGCGGGAATCTCGGCCGGGATTTCGCGCGCCAGGTAGCCAAGGATGCCGAAGCGCAGGGCCAGCTGTTCGCCCGCCAGCGCATGCAGGGCGATGCCCCAGGCGCACGCCTGCTCCAACGGTGCGCCGCGCGCGGCCAGGCCCGTGATGATGCCCGCCAGGGTATCGCCGGAACCGGAAATGGCCAGGCCGATATTGCCGCCCGCATGCGTCCAGCTGCTGCCATCGGGCATGGCGATGACGGTTAGTGCGCCTTTCAGGGCGACGATGGCGTGCCAGCGCCGCGCCGCGTCCACGGCGCAGGCATGCGGGTCGGCCAGCACGGCATCCTTCGACAGGCCCATCAGCTGGGCCAGCTCGCCCGCGTGCGGTGTCAGCAGTACGGGCTGCGTAAAACGGAAGTGCGCCGGCTGGCGCACGACCTGCATGGCGCAGGCGTCGAGGATCAAGCGGCTGCCGGCAAACAGGGGCAGCAGATGGCGCATCAGCTCGCAACTGGCGGCCGTGTCGCACATGCCTGGCCCGACGAGCACCGCGTCCACCTTGCCGGCCAGCGGCGCCAGCTGGTGCCGCGCCTCGTGGCGGAAGCCGCCCTGCACCGTTTCATCGAGGCCGATGACCCGCGCCTCGGGCATGGCGACGGCCACTTGCGCCGCCACCGACGCGCCCGTCGCCAGGGTCAGCTTGCCGGCGCCCGCGCGCAGGGCGGCCGTGGCCGCCAGCACAATGGCGCCCGGCATTTCCTCGGAGCCGGCGACGATCAGCAGATGGCCGCGCACTTCCTTGTCGCCATCGGGCTGGGGCATGGGCAGGGGCCAGGAGCGCAGCAGGGAGGGCGTGATGTCGGTGGTGTCCATGCATGGCTCCGAAAAACTAGGACTTGGGCGCCGCCGGCATGTCGGGCTGTGCCGTGACGGGTGTGCCGGCCGCTTCCAGCGGCGCGACGAAGTTGCACAGGTCCAGCTGCAGCTTGCCGTGTTTGCCCAGGGCGGGGTTGAAGGCGTACGAGGTGACGCCGCAGTTGGGTACGTCGGCCGCCTTGTCGATGGCCAGGATGGCGTGCTCGTCGCAGCGTTCCAGCAGGTAGCGGAAGCAGTTGACGATGACCTGGTGACCGACGATCAGCACCCGTTCGCCCCGGTATTCGCGGGTGATGGTGTCGAGAACGCTGCGCAGGCGCAGGATCACGTCGCACCAGCTTTCGCCGCCCGGCGGGCGAAAATAAAATTTACCGACGTGCTGGCGCTGTTCGTGCAATTCCGGATATTTGCTGGCGATGCCGTGCACGGTCAGGCGGTCGAGGATGCCGAATTCCTTTTCGCGCAGGCGCTCGTCGGCCACCGCGGCGCTCAAGCTGTCCGCATCGATGCGCGCCAGCACGGCGTGCGCCGTCTGCTGGGCCCGCACGTAGGGCGAATACAGCACGACGGTCGGTTGTTGCTCAGGGGGGAGGGTGGCGAACCAGTCGCCGAGGGCTTGCGCCTGGCGCGCGCCAAGCTCGGAGAGGGGGACATCGACATCGCGCTCGGCGATGGCGATCAACAGCTGTTTTTCCGCTTCGGCGGCATCGCGCGCCACGTTGCCGGCACTTTGGCCGTGACGCACGATCCAGATTTGCTGCGGCCATTTCTGTTCCATCGCCTTGCGCCTTCCTCCGTATTGATTGGGATCCAATATAGACGAAAGCGGCAAGGCGCGGCGCGCCTGTGGTGTGGCCGGGCGCGCTTAAGAACGCCTAACAAAACCGTAGCGAGCGGAAGGGAGTTACGGTCGAGAAGCGCAACTGTACGAAGGTACAGTGAGCATCGCAGACCGTAAATCACGACGCGCAGTAGGTTTGGTTATGCGTTCTAGGCGGCGTGTTCCGCTTCATCCAGGTCCGGCGCATCGTCGCTGTTGTAGACGGCCAGGTCGGTTTCGCCCATGACCCGGCTGGTGACGGTGCCGGCCGTGATCGAACCGCTCACGTTCAGGGCCGTGCGGCCCATGTCGATCAGCGGTTCGACGGAGATCAGCAAACCGGCCAGCGCGACGGGCAAGTCCATCGCCGACAGCACGATCAGGGCGGCAAACGTGGCGCCGCCGCCCACGCCGGCCACGCCGACGGAACCGATGGTGATGATGGCCAGCAGCGGCAGCAGGAAGCTGAGCGTAAATGGATCGACGCCGACGGTGGGGGCGATCATGACGGCCAGCATGGCGGGATAGATGCCGGCGCAGCCGTTCTGGCCGATGGTCGAGCCGAACGAGGCGGCGAAGTTGGCGATGCCTTCCGGCGTGCCCAGGCGCTGGGTTTGCGTCTGCACGCTCATCGGGATCGAGCCGGCGCTGGTGCGCGAGGTGAAGGCGAAGGCCAGCACGGGGAAGACTTTTTTCACGAAGCGCAGCGGGTTCAAGCCCACGCCGGCGATGATGGCCAGGTGCACGAGGAACATCAATATCAGCGCGCTGTACGAGGCGACAACGAAGTTGATCAGCTTTAAGATGTCCGTGTAGCTCGACGACGCCACCACTTCAAACATCAGCGCGAACACGCCGTACGGCGTCAGGCGCAGCACCAGCGTGACCATGCGCATGACGATGGCGTGCGCCACTTTCATGAAGTGCTCGAAGGACGCGAAGATTTCCGGCTTCTTGGCCGCGATGCCCGTGGCCGAGATGCCGATGAAGATCGAGAACACCACCACGGCGATGGTCGACGTCTTGCGCGCGCCCGTCATGTCGAGGAAGGGGTTGGTCGGCACGAAGCTGACCAGCAGCTTCGGCAAGGACAGGGCCTTCGCCGTTTCCAGCGAGCCTTGCAGTTGCACGCCGCGCGCCACTTCGGCGGCGCTCGACGTCAGGCCCACGGCCGTCAGGCCGAACAGCTTGGCCATCAAAATGCCCAGCGCGGCGGCGATCGTGGTGGTAATGAGCAGGGTGCCGATGGTCAGCGCGCTGATCTTGCCCAGGGAACTCGCATCCTTGAGCTTTAAAATGGCGGAAATGATGGACACCATGATCAGCGGCATGATGATCATCTGCAGCAGTTTGACGTAGCCGCTGCCGACGATGTCGATGTATTCATTGGTGCCGGCGATGACGGGCGAGCCGGCACCGTACAGCCACTGCACGGCCGCGCCCAGCAGCACGCCCAGGCCCAGGCCCGTGAAGACGCGCACGGTGAATGTGGCGTGTTTGCGTTGCTGGTGGAACATGAAGGCGAAGACGATCAGCGCAACGAGCAGGTTCAGAATGATGTTAATTGCCATGTAGGGGCCTTATCTTGGTTTTATTCGAGACTGCAGAGAGCACTTTACTACAAGTCATTGCTGCCCCAGCCTGGGGCGAAAGGGCAAGCACTGTACAGTACTATGGGGGCGTTCTGCGCCATGCCGCTGCGAATATTACGCTATATGAATATGCTCCACAGGCATAAGCCTTCAGGATGATTGTGAAATTGGCTATTTCGTGCCAGCATGGTTTTCCCGTTTGCTAATATGCGCGCGTGATTTTAATAAGGAAAAAGATGAATGCTTTAACGGAAGTACAAGTGCTCGACGCGGAAGAGCGCTTGCGCCTGGCCATGATGGCCTCCGACGTGGCCGTGCTGAACGATTTGCTGGCCGACGATTTGCTGTTTACGAATCACCTGGGGCATTTGCTGAGCAAGCATGCTGACCTCGCCGCGCACGAGCAGCGCCTGCTGACCATCACCGATCTGCGCGCCTCCGAGCGCCATGTGCGCATCAACGGCCACGTGGCCGTGGTCTCCGTGCGCATGCAGCTGACGGGCAGCTATCACGACGTGGAAACGCATGGCGACTTCCGTTTTACGCGCGTCTGGGCGCAGGATGCGGCCGGCGCGCTGCAAGTGATCGCCGCCCATTCCGGCGTCGTGGCTTGAGGAGCATCATTTAGTGGATCATCGTTCCAAAGGGCAGCTGTTTGAAGCTGTCATCGCCGCCGGCCCGGCCACCCTGGCCATCACGGCCGGCTATCCCCTGCTGCTGTACAACCTGGTGCGCACCTGGGCCGACGCCCCCGGAGACCATGCCCTGGCCGCGCTGCTGCTGACGGGCGGCCTGTGGGCCTTGCTGGAATTCTGGCGCATCGCGCTGGCGACGGTGGCGCGCAAGGCCTATGCCTTCAACTGGCGCTTCTGGCTGGCCATCGCCGGCTTTCTCGCCTGCTTCGTACGTTTCGTGCCGGACATGCCGGCCGGACTGATGCTGCTGTTGTTGGTACTGCCGGCGCTGGCGTGGACGCATTTCATCTTGTTGCAGATCAAGCGCCCGCGCAAGGCTTGATTGCTGAAAGGGCCGTAGCGGGAGCGATATAGCATGAGTGAAATCCAAAAACTGGGCGAGCAATTCCACGCGATAGCGTCGAAATCCGACTTTTTCATGGCGACGTATTCAGATGCCGTCAAACTGCGCGTGGCGCGAACGCTGATCAGCAAAGGGCCGTTATGTAACGTCCGGCCATTCGAAGTCCAAAGGGCCGGCTTCAAGCCGGGAAAAGAGCTGAAGTCGCTGCCCGCGGCGCTGAAAGATACCCATGTCTATTATTTCGATGGGGAAGGCAGGGTCATCCTGGTGGAAAGCTATGGCGGGTCTGCTGCTGTCATCAACAGGAGCTTCTATTTTCATGAGCGCGGCGAACTGAAAAGTGTGCACTTCAATGCGGGAGGGAGCTTGAGGAATGTCATGCTCAGTTTCCTTGACGGGGCACGCATCGCACAGGACATCAATTTCGGAAAATTTGGCGAAGGGAGCTACGATTACCGGTATGAGGATGATCGCCTCCATTCCATCATGGTCCGGCAGAGAGAGCATGGCCAGGAAAACCCTACCGGATATCAGATTTTGTTCGGCTATGTGGACGGAGAGATGGACAATATTCTCCATGTGTTTGCGAATGGATATCAGGAGCAGCGCTATCCATGACGATGGCGATTTTCAAGGCAAGGCCATGGAAAAATACAGGTGGCATCTGTATTATTCTGGGGCAGATGTGGTGGACGCCAATGAAGCGTGGACGGGCGGGCATGCCGCTGCGGGCATCTGTCCGGACTGCGGAAATTATATGCCCGGGAATGAAGGCGATTTCGCCGTGGTGATGGATCAGCTATTCCTGCAAAAGCAGATAGGTTTTCTATGGGGCACTTATCGCCGTCCATCATGTCCGCCAGACTGCACCGGTTGACTATGACTGGCCGTCGCCATCCTGCGCGTCCAGCCACTGTATCCGTCCATTGCCCGCCTCATGCAGGTGGGCGAGCAGGGCGGTGGCCGCCGTTTCAGGCAGGCTGAAGTCGAACAGCACGTCTTCGCCGTGCGCCACGTTCAGCAGGGTGGCGCCGGCACCGTCGAGCTCGCGGCGCAGCATGCCTTCCATCGCATACGGCACCGTGCAGCGCAGGGACCGTTGGCGCACGATGGCCGTCTTTTCCGCCTGCAACAATGCTTGCGCCACGCTGTCCGTGTAGGCGCGCACGAGGCCGCCCGCGCCCAGCTTGATCCCGCCGAAGTAGCGCACGACGGTGGCCAGCACGCCTTCGAGGTCTTGGTGGCGCAGCACGTCGAGCATGGGCCGCCCGGCTGTGCCGCTCGGTTCGCCATCGTCGACGGCCGCCGACTGCCCGCCCGCCAGCAGCGCCCAGCACACGTGGCAGGCGCCCGGATGCTGCGCTTTTAAATCGTTGACCACCTGCTGCGCGCTTGCGCGGTCCGTCATCGGCTGCACGCAACCGATGAAACGGCTTTTCTTGATGATCAGTTCGCTGTGGACTGGGGCGGCAATGGTAAACGGCATGGCGGGTGAGAAGGCGGGCAAAGCAGCATGATAGAGGAAATGCGCGCCGGGGACGAGCCGTTGGCCGCTTACTCCGTTGCGACGGACACCAGTTCGCGCAGCGCCGCGTCGCGCACCTGCAGAATGTCGAACAGTCCCAGCGCGTGCAGGGCAGGCAGGGCGTCGAGGATGTCGCGCCCGGCGACGGCCTTTGCGTCGGTGCTGCTGGCGTCGTCCAGCCACAGCCGGGCATTGGCGAGAAAAGCGCCCACCGTTCCCTTGCGCACGGTGATGCCATTGAACTGCCCCTGGTTTTGTTGATCCGCTAATACGTCTTCTGCACGCATGGTGAACTCCTGAAGGTTGGAAAGACTCCACTGTATGATGAGCGGATTGTCTTGCCTGCGTTGTTTATGTCATTCGATACGTTAAATCCGTCAATCTTGCGGCTGCAGCGATTGCTGCGCGCCTTGCGCATTTCCCAAGTGCAGGAACGGGTAACGCCGCCGCATTGCCATGCGAGCGGCCAGCTGTTCGGCGCCATGCGGGGCTTGCTTTCCGTGGCTGCCGACAGCGGCCAGTGGGTGGTGCCGGCCAGCCACTGCGTGTGGGTGCCGCCCCATCACGTCCATGCGCTGCGTTCGCATGGCCCGTTTGCGGGCTGGAGCGTGTATGTGGACGAGGCCAGTTGCGGCGGCTTGCCCGCCGCGCCCTGCGTGATGCGCGTCTCGGGCTTGCTGCGCGAAGCGGTGGGCCGCGCCAGCAGCTGGGACGAGGGTGCACTGGACGCGCGGCAGGCCCGGGTGGCTGGCGTGATCCTCGACGAGATCGCCGCCGCGCCGCACGAACCGTTCGGTTTGCCGCTACCCACGGACCCGCGCCTGTTGCGCGTGGCGCGCGCCGTGCTCGACGACCTGGCCGACGAGCGTGGCGTGGAAGCACTGGCCGCCTGGGCCGGCGTGTCGCCGCGCACCCTGGCGCGCCGATTCACGATCGAGACGGGCTTTACGCCCTCCGCCTGGCGCCAGCGCGCCCGCATCCTGCGCGCCCTGGAACTGCTGGCCGCCGGCCAGCCCGTCACGACCATTGCGCTGGACCTGGGCTACGACAACGTCAGCGCCTTCATCGCCATGTTCAAGCGGGTGATGGGAGTTACGCCGGGGAGGTATGGGGATGGCAGCTAATCGAACAATACCGGTAGTTGGTAAAGCGCAACTTGCTGCAGATAGGGACGGCCAAGGCTGAAGTTGTGTGCGAATGCCGGACTTGACTCTATCCATCGTCCTTCCTGATTTTGTGCTGTTCTGATGTTTGCGCTTGACGGCTTGTTTTTTGATCGTTTGAGAGAGGGTAAGTCTCAATCCAGGTTTGGTTTTTATTTGTTTAATTCATATTTTTTGGAAAATTATCGTATTTAATTGAGCTCAGTGAAGTATTTTCCTGCGGCGATAGGATAGTGAGTGTGTGGAAGCTATTAATGGAGGTTGTATTTTTAAAAATTGGTAGTGTTGAAATCATAATTGATAGTGTGTTTTATTTCAGTTAGCATATATTTATTAATGTAAATATAAGGAAGTGTGAAATATGAATTTTTTGAGAGTTGCTGCGATTTTTCTGGGATTGACATGCGCTTCTGTCAATGCTCAAACAATTGTCACATATGATATAAAAAATGGGCGTGTAAAGGATGCAGGGAACTGGAATAATAATTACGATGGAACGCTAACGCGAGTTCATCCCACATTGGATTTGATTTATGATTACAGTGGCGGTAAAGGATCGTTGAATGATGGAATAGTTCCGAGTGGCGTTGAGAGTACCCAGTTCATCTATTCCCCTGATAATCCGATAATTACTTTGCACTTGTCGGGTCAGAGTATTATTCATGAGATGAATTTTTATAGTATGTTGCACGCAGGAAATGTCTCTGCTGGAAATTTGTCGGGGGCAAAGATCAGCTTTGGCGATCAGTCGCAATACTTGAATGCGACTAACTGGGGACCAAAATGCAGCAGTAACCTGTGCAATAATGGATTCAGTTTTGCCGGAACGGCTCTGGAGGGAATTGCCACGGATGTAATAACGATTAGTGATTTTAAAAATATAGGTAATGGTCTGCCCCTATATGCCATTGGTGAGATTGTCTTGAATGGATCGTTGGTATCGCCTGTTCCTGAGCCAAGTACCTATGGAATGTTGCTTGTCGGAATTGTTGCGATTGGGTTGCAGGCAAGAAGGCGCCGCGGCGCCAAATCTGATATGGCTTGAGATGCCAGGGAGGGGGTATGTAGGACTGTCGTGTGCTAGCGCAGGTGCGGCGGAAACAGAAAAGCCCACGAACCGGGTTCGTGGGCTTTTCTGAAGTATTTGGTAGGCCGTGCGGGATTCGAACCTGCGACCAACGGATTAAAAGTCCGCTGCTCTACCAGCTGAGCTAACGACCCAAAAACTTTGACTACTGAACTACGGTAACGCTGTGCCGTATCGACATGCTTGCCATGCTGACGGCTGAATCTTGGTAGGCCGTGCGGGATTCGAACCTGCGACCAACGGATTAAAAGTCCGCTGCTCTACCAGCTGAGCTAACGACCCAAGGGCGGCTATTATGACGGCCAACGGCGGTTTTGGGAAGGGCTGGACGTGGCAAGGACGGAAAAAAAGCCTTGCGTGGCCCTCATGCACGGTCTAATATGGGTAGATAGTCTACCTATTTATGTGATCCCATGCCCACTACCGAAGACCTTCCCATCCCCGAACGCGCGCTGGCGCTGTCCGATGACTTGCGCGTGGCGTTCAAGCGCCTGTTGCGCTCGATGCAGCGCGAAGGGGGCGAGCTGGAGGGCAACGTATCGATGATGCAATACATGCTGCTGGCCTTGATCCACGAGCAGCCCGGCATCGGCGTGGCCGCGCTGGCGCGCCTGCAGAACGTGCGCGGGCCCACCGTCAGCGCGCAGGTCAAGTCGCTCGAAGAGGCGGGGCTCGTCGAGCGCAGCGCGCCCGATCCGCAGGACCGCCGGCGTTCGGGCCTGCAGGTGTCCGCGCAAGGCTTGACCATGCTCGAGGCCCTGCGCGCGCGGCGCCGCGATGCGCTGGCGCGGCGCATCGCCCGCTTGTCGCCGCAGCAGGTCGATGCGCTGGAAGCCGCCATGCAGCCGCTGCTCGAGATCGGCCAAGCATGAGCCGCCACGATCAAATCGCCGATGCTGTAAAACCCGTCACCGAGCGCGAAGTGCGCGCCATCTACCTGGGCCTGATGGCCGTGCTGGGCCTCGGTGCGCTGGATCAAAGCATCGTTGCCACGGCCTTGCCGCGTATCGTCGACGACTTGGGCGGCATGGCGCATCTGTCGTGGGTGGTCACGGCCTACGTGCTGGCTTCGACGGCCACCATGCCCTTGTACGGCAAGCTGGCCGACCAGTACGGCCGCCGTCCCATGATCTTCACGGCCTTGCTGACCTTCTTGCTCGGTTCCGTGCTGTGCGGGCTGGCGCAGAACATGACGGAGCTCATTATTTTCCGCGCCATCCAGGGCCTCGGTGCGGGCGGCTTCATGCCGCTGGCGCAAATCATCATCGGCGACATCGTGCCGCCGGCCGAGCGGGGCAAGCGGCAAGGCATGGTGCCCATCGTGTTTGCCGTCACCAGTGTGCTGGGTCCCGTGCTGGGCGGCGTCATCACGGATGCCTTGTCGTGGCACTGGATTTTCCTGGTCAACCTGCCCATCGGCGCGGCAGCCTTTGTCATTATCGCGCGCGCCATGCGCAAGCCCGTGCGCACGCATGCGCACAAGATCGACTATCTGGGCTCGGCCTTGCTGACGGGTGCCATCACGGCGGCCCTGCTGGTGCTGGCGCTGGGCGGCACCGAGTGGCCGTGGAACTCGCTCGCCGTCAAGGTGTGCGGCGGCGTCGCCTTGCTGCTGGGTATCTGGCTGGCCTTTCACGTGGGACGCGTGGATGAACCCGTGCTGCCGCCCGACCTGTTCGAAAACCGTACCTTCAATATCGCCAGCCTGGTGATGGCCATGACCTTCATGGGCCTGATGGGCGCCAGCGTCTTCTTCCCCCTGTTCTTCCAGCTGGTGATGGGTACGAGTCCCGCCGAATCGGGCGTGATGACGGTGGCCATGATGGTGGGGCTGGTGGCGTCGTCGATGTTCAACGGCCGGGTGCTGTCGCGCTCGGGCAAGTACAAGATGGTGCAGGTGGCGGGACTGGCCGTGGCGCTGCTGGCGTTTGCCGTGCTGGCCTGGGCCATGGAAACATCGCGCGGTTACTGGATCATCGAGCCGGCCATCTTCTTCCTCGGCGCGGGACTGGGACTGGTGATGCCGAACATGACGATCGCCGTGCAAAATGCCTTGCCGCTGGCGCGCCGCGGCGTGGGCACGGCCATGCTGGCCTTTTTCCGTTCGCTGGGCGGCTTGCTGGGCGTGACGGCGTCCGGCGCCATCCTCGCGCACCAGCTGCACCAGCATGGCGTGGAAGCCGTGTCGGCGCTGGGCGCGCATGCGGCGGCGCAGACGGTGGACGTCTACCGCCATGCGATCGCCAGCGTGTTTGGCGCCGGCGCCGTGCTGTTGCTATTGGGACTGGTCGCCTTGCTGTTCCTGCCGGAACTGCCCCTGGAGGGGCATCCGGCAGCGGCGAAGGCCAAAGATGATCAGTAGCGCTCGAGCCAGTGCGCGTACGGCGCCGGCAAGGTCCACGAGGCGCGCTCCACGCCGAGTTCCTTGGCGGCAAAGTATGCCCAGTGCGGATTGGCCAGGTGTGCCTTGCCGACCATCACCACGTCCAGCTGCTCTTCCTTGACGACGCGCTCGGCGATGGCCGGCGTGCCGAAGCCCCAGGCGGACGAGACGGGCACGCCCGCTTCGCGGCGCACGCGCTCGGCGATCGGGCCCATGAAGGCCGGGCCCCACGGAATCGACACGTCGGGAATCGTAAAGCCCATGCTGACGCTGATCATGTCCATGCCCGCATCCTTGAACTGGCGCACGAGGGCTATCGATTCGAGCAGGGTTTGCTCGTCGCGGCCGTCGAATTCCAGCACGCCGAAGCGGATCGTCAGCGGCAGGTGCTCGGGCCACACTTCACGCACGGCTTTCAATGTTTCCAGCAGGAAGCGGCTGCGGTTTTCCACGCTGCCGCCATAGATGTCGTCGCGCTGGTTCGAGTGGGCGGAAAAGAAGCTTTGCGCCAGGTAGCCGTGGGCGAAGTGCAGTTCCAGCCATTCGAAGCCCACTTCGCGGGCGCGCACTGCCGCGTCGACGAAGTTCTGTTTCACGCTGGCGATATCGTCGAGGTCCATGGCGCGCGGCACTTTCGGCAGGCCGCCGCCAAAGGCGATGGCGGACGGGGCGATGGTTTGCCAGCCGCGCGCGTCGCCTTCAGCGATGTGGTCGTCGCCTTCCCATGGGCGGTTGGCGCTGGCCTTGCGGCCCGCGTGGGCGATCTGGATGCCGGGCACGGAGCCGGCCGCCTTGATGGCTTTCACGACGGGCACGAAGGCTTGTGCCAGATCATCGTTCCAGATACCCGTGCAGCCGGGCGTGATGCGGCCTTCCGGTGCCACGGCCGTCGCTTCGACGATCACCAGCCCGGCGCCGCCACGGGCCATGCCCGCGTAATGCGACAGATGCCAGTCGTTGGCCTGGCCATCGACGGCCATGTACTGGCACATGGGCGGCACGGCGATGCGGTTGCGCAGGGTGACATTTTTGAGGGAGTAGGGCTGGAAGAGGGCGGACATGGTGGCCTTTGTGTTTGTTGGTAGGAAAGTAGGGAGATGCTGATTCGGTAGTTCGTAAATATTCGAAGAATGGAATTAGTATAGCGCATGCTGTATGATTGTGCTCATGCGCCCACACAAACATCCTCCCGCCAGCGAATTCGTGCTCGAGCGCGTGCTCTACGCCTTGAGCGATTCCATACGCCTCGACATCGTGCGCCACCTGGCCCGCGTGGACGCGGCCGCCTGCGGCGACCTCGACGGTGGACGGCCGAAGTCGACCGTCTCCCACCATTTCAAGGTCTTGCGCGAAGCGGGCCTCGTCTACACGGAAAACGCGGGCACGACGCACATGAACACCTTGCGCCGCGCCGATATCGAGAGCCGTTTCCCCGGCTTGCTGGGCGCCATCCTCGCGCAGCAGCCGCAAACGAATCAGCCCTGAGCCAGTCCTGAATCTGCCGTAGAATGCCTGCAAGATTGCCGAATTTGCAGCATGGGCGGGCAGTCCTGACCTGAAGGGCTGACGACGCATGAAAATTTTCGCACGGTATCGCTGGTGGTGCGCCACCGCTTTCGTACTGCTGACTGGCTGCTGGCCTTACACGGAACCGGCCACGGGCGAATATGCCGTCGTGCTGCGGCGCGGCGAAAAGGTGACCAAGGCCGATACCTACGGGCGGTTTGCCGCCTTGTCGGTCGAGTACCGCCAGGGCGGCGGCTCCCTGATGTCCACCGAGAACCACTCCATGCGGCTGATACATAACGACAAAATCGTCGTCAAGACCACCGATGGCATCGAACGCTGGACCGATTTCGCCCAGCCCGTGTATTTCGTCAAGCGGCAGGAAGACGACGGCATGCTGGCGCTGGTCCACGAGCAGGCGGGCAAGGCCGTGGTCGAGAAGATTGCGGCGTCGAAAGACGGCTACCGTGGTAACGAGACGTACATGCATGGTTTCCCCCTGTCTCCGGGCGTGCGCTATTTCCCCGTCGATCAGCGTCCCGGTTTCCTGTTGCGTGGCTTGCCGCTGAAAACCACCGTGCTGCCCAGCCCGCCTGAAGGCGACGACCGCCTGCAAGCCTATGTTCTGGCGGCCATCTCTCCCGACGGGGCATCGTTTGCCTATGTCGACAGCGAATATGCGCCGTCCGTGGTGCTGGTGGTCGATGCGGACGGCAAGCGGCGCGATCCCATTCCCTTGCCGAGAATCTACCTGGCGGACGCACCCCGCTACCAATTCAACCCCTACGAGCGGCTGTGGGCCTGGTCGCGCACGGCGCTGACATGGCACAGGGACGGCGCGGGCAGCTGGGAGGTGCGCCCGGACGGCATTGCGCCGGAGCCTGCCGGCGCGCGCAATGCAGTCGAGGAATTGTTTATCAGCGATCAAACCGGCTACCGTCGCTGTTTTGCCGCCGCCAATGCCGCCTGTCTGCCGGGCTGGCGCAGGCCGGACGCCGCCGAGCTGCGCCGGACTTTGCCGGGCGATGGCGACGCGCCGCCGTTTGCCTACGTGCCGTCGGCCCCTGTAAGCGCCTTTGGCGCCGGGGTCGGTTTGCTGTTGTTGTCCAGGGGCTGCTGCCGTGTGCCGTCTTACCACCTGTATCTGGAAGGCGCGCCGGCGGCGGTGGCGGCGCAATTGTCCGCGCGCTTGCGCGAGAGCAAGACGCCGTTCGTGCGCGTCGACGCGTGTCCGCGCCGCACGGGCAATGACGGCAAGTGCGCGGCGCAGCTGGCGCAGCAGCTCAAGCGGCCGGAATCGCAGGGGCGCGAGCTGGAGCAGTTGCTCGATGCCTGGGAGGAGCAGGATGGCGTGCTGTTCGTCATGCCGTCGATGGCGGTCGCGGTGCGCGCGAACGGGCAGGGCGGCAGCATCGTCCAGACCCTGTTGCGTGCCGATTTTTCACGCAAGGACTGATATCGCTCATCTGCCGCGCGTCACCGAAGTGCCAGGCTCGGCTATGATGTCGGCCTTTCGGTAAATCCTCGGCCGCGCGCCTGTTGCGCGATGGGCTGGCGACGAGACCTGGCACGGCAAGGGATGGGAATGACGGCAGCAGCAGTGGTATCACAGGCGGACCTGGCAAATCGTCCGCAGTTTGGCTGGATCAATGGTTTGAAGGCGGGCGCGGCGCAGTTGATCGTGTTGCACCATCTGGCGTTTTACGGGCCCATGTCCGACTACGTGCAGCCCCTGTGGCCCGAGTTGCTGGACTGGCTGGGCGGCAGCGCGCGCATCGCCGTGCAAGTGTTCCTCGTCATCGGCGGCTTCCTGGTCGCCAAATCCCTCTCTCCTGCCGGCCGTCCCGGCATCGCCACCCCGCTGCAGGCCGTCTGGCGCCGCTATGCCAAGCTGGCGCCGCCTTTCCTGGCCGCCACTCTGCTTGCTGCCGTGATCACCCCTGTGGCCGGTATCTGGATGATGCACGACTCCATGTCGGCCGCCGTCACCCTGGGCCAGCTGAGCGCCCATGCCTTGCTGCTGCACGGCGTGCTGGGCTACGAGTCGCTGTCGGCCGGCGCCTGGTACGTGGCCATCGATTTCCAGCTGTATATGCTGACGGTATCGCTGCTGTGGCTGGGCGGCCGCCTGGCGGGCCAGCGGCGCGGGTCCTGGCTGATGCCGCTGGCCGTCACCGTGGGCATCACCTTTTCCCTGCTGTATTTCAATCTCGACTCTGGCTGGGACAATTGGGCGCCGTATTTCTTCGGCAGCTATGGCCTGGGGCTCATGGCCTGGTGGGCCAGCGACCCCAGGCGCAAGCCCGCGGCCATGGCCCTGCTCATGACCATGGCCGCCGTGCCCGTCCTGCTGGCCCTGGCCATCGATTACCGCAGCCGCATCGCCCTGGCCCTGGTCGTCGCCTGTGCGCTGTGCCTGTTCGGCCGCGCCCGCACCCCGTCCGCAGGCCGCGCCTGGGGTGCCGTCAACGCTATGGGCCGCATCTCGTACGCCGTCTTCCTCGTCCACTTCCCCGTCAGCCTGCTGGTCAATGCCTTGTTCACTGCCTATGTCCCGTTGGAACCTGCCTGGCAGGCGCTGGGCATGCTGATGGCCTGGGGCGGCAGCCTGGCGGCCGGCGCCGCGTTTCACCGCTGGGTGGAGGTGCCGCTGGGGCGGGTGGTGAGGGTGTGGATGGGGCAAGTTGGCATACGGGCGGTGTCGACCTGGTAGTGGGGGGGCAAGCTTGTTTGTGCGTGCGAATATATGGTCGTATGGGCCCTTTCCGAAGAGTCGCCAGCGGCAGACGGCTAATGTGATAACGCGGATCTGCCTGGAGTGATTTGCGTGGCCTGAGGAGTAGATGTTTGAGTAGCTTTTTGATGAAATCGGAAAGGGGCTTCTGGTGACCGCTAGGCGGGTCTAGGGATTCGCGTACAGCATACACAGCGGTTGCACGGCCAGTGGCGTTTTGATGGAAGGTGTACTACCGTATTGAACAAAAATTCTTCTTCCACCATGTCGCGAAAAGAGCGTCGGTGGTTTCGACATACGCTCGAATGGTTGTAACCATTGTCGATACGTCTGCTGGTGGTTCTGTCGCCATTGGGTCTCCGTGGGCGATTTTGTTGCGAGTTCCTACAAGATGATCAATCATGTTGGTGATCGGTAAATTTTTTGCGCCGAGCCTTCGTGCCAGCTCAACCTTATAATCGGAATATCCGAAGCGACCGATATAAGCACAAATCTTAGAGAACGCAGGATTGGAAAAGCCTTTGTTAAAGCGATCAACTGGAACTTGCTGTGGAAATGGGCCATTACGTGACCAAAAATGTAGATCATCGCCGATAAATACGAAAAGCCGGTCGGCCATCTTCTCTGGGTCGGAGGTGTCTTGTATATCGCCAAAAAAGCCTTTCGAGATATGGTAAAAAAGCTTCGAAGAGAGGCTAGTCCTTGGGACTTGCTTTGAATGGAGTGACTCAAGGGCTAACTCGCCCAAGTCTTTCACATACCCTTCTAGATGACTCGAAAGCAGTACGACGGCAGCTCGGCACAATGAATTGATTTCTTTCCTAAGCGTGACCGGGGATCGCTTCTCTTTTTCTCGCGCAAGGCGGATTAGCATCTCAACTTCATCGAGTCGGGAAACGAAAGACGAATACGCCGTCGTATAGCGCGCCATATTAGAAAATGTCTTTCATTGCAGCGTCCCACATTTCGAATCGGCGTTTCGTTCTTTTCGTGTGATCTACGGCTCTACTAATGAGATCTTTGAACTCCATATCGTTGAGTAGTGTCGTAAAATTTTGACGGAAGATATTACGCTTTGCTGTCGCCTCAGCAACGGTAATTTTCGTTGCCTGAAGCATGACGAGGTCGAAAAGGGCTCGGTTGATGACCCGTGTTTTTGAATTTGGGTCACGTCTGAAGCATTCTTTTGGCTCGAACCACAAAAGGGCAATGTCGATAGCGTGCTCCCACTTTTGGGTAAGCGCTGAGATTTGTTCTGCAGAATATTTCTGACCGGCTTTCGCGGCCTCATTTAGCCAATGCTTCTGAGGCGTCCGGTAAGAGTCAATTCCATGTATAAGAAAAGCGAAAAAGCGCAATGCTAGTTCCTCGTCTCGCATTCGCACATCGGCTTTTATTTTCCCTAATATAGAAAGCCATGGCTTGTAATCAACCACCGTTCGGAGAAGCGAGTTTAACTCTCCCCGGTATATACAGTTTCTAAGTTCCTGGGGATTCAATGGGACAGTATTGGAATTCAATCGCTCAAAGACATCAAATTTTATCTCCGGATGCGATTCGTTTGTTATCAGCACGCAGCGTAAGGTGTGGGTCTTGAGTTGACGCTGCAGCTTCTGAGGTATTTCATGGAATCGTAATTCATTTAACTCCTTAAGTACCTCAAGGCTGGACAATGGAAATTGATTGTTTAGAAAACGAAATATTGAGAAGAGTCGCTGCTGCCCGTCAATTACGTCTAGTTCGAATTCTGAATTTTGTGAGAGATAGCATGGTGGAATCGGTACATTCAGCAGGATCGATTCAATAAGGCGAGACGCTAGTTTTTGCGACCAAACGTAGCGACGCTGGAAATCGGGCCTCTCGGACAATGGTCGCAAAAAAATCGTTCCCGACGAAATTTGCTCGACGAGAGATTCGACTACAAGATCGTACGGTTGCGTATAGACTCTACGATCCCGAATAGGTATTTCGTCGGGATCTACTACTTCGTCATTTTCCGGATCATCGTCAAACAGAAAATTTTGATCGCTCACTAAACCTCCGCATTCATGTAAATGTCACAATGGTTTCGCTGTTCACTGTCGTATGAGTTCGCCGATCAGATTAGAAAAATCTGATGTTAAGAAGTACTATTTTGTGACGGTTAATCGTCTGTTGGCCTAGGTTGCTTATAGTGCATGCTGCGACCGGCGATGTCTTCGATCTGAATGACACCATGACCAAAATGCACAGTACTACAGTTTTGTGCTTATTGGTGATCTAGTTCAGATACATTGTTGCATGGGAAAATCGTTCTGTCTGATACTTTCTTTCTCTGTATGTCGTTGTAACTCCTCCAAAGTCATACGTGCGATTATATCCTTGTAAGATGCCAATAGTTTAGTTTTTATTTTGCAAATAAAAATGTTGATTTTGGGGCTGTTTCAGAAGATTTTTGTCGGGAGGGCAAGTATCTATTTTTTTACTTGGCTAATCCGGAGTGCCGTACTGTTCTGCACTGCGCAGTTATGTGTAGGAAGGGTAAAAGTTGTCGGCCTTTGTTGATCGAACTATGAGCGTATGGATGAGGGTAAGCTTGGAAGGGGGGGGCTAGGATTCTTCGAGAGGAGGGGCAAAAAAAAGCCCACGAACCGAAATTCGTGGGCTTTCTTAAGTATTTGGTAGGCCGTGCGGGATTCGAACCTGCGACCAACGGATTAAAAGTCCGCTGCTCTACCAGCTGAGCTAACGACCCAAAAACTTTTTACAACAACTTCGGTAACACTGTGCCGTAAAAAAATGCTTGCTATAACAACTCGCAAGCAGATCAGTACTGCGTATTCGTGGTAGGCCGTGCGGGATTCGAACCTGCGACCAACGGATTAAAAGTCCGCTGCTCTACCAGCTGAGCTAACGACCCGAAGAAGAAAGATTATAGGGGGTGCCCGGGATTCTGTCAAACCTAACGGGCAACTTTTTCCCCGCTTTTACTTTTTGCCGGCCCGTTCCTTGGCCGCTTGCGCCGCGCTGGAGTCCGGGTAGCGCGAGATCAGTGCGTTCAGGGTCTTGGTCGCGTTCGGCTTGTCTTTCAGCTCCGTGTAGCAGCTGGCGATGTTGAGCATGGCGTCAGCTGCTTTCGGGCTGTCCGGGTAATTCTTCAGCACGGCCTGCTGGGCCGTGATGGCGCTCTTGCAGTCGCGCTGGGCGTAATAGGCGTTGCCCAGCCAGTATTGCGCGTTGGCCGCGTAGGCCGATTCCGGATAGCGTTTCACGAAGGCGTCCAGTGCCGTGACGGCGCCCTTGTAGTCGCCCGACTTGAACAGGCCGAACGCGGATTCGTACGCGCTTTGCTCGGACACGCCCACGGCCGCTTCCTGGCCGTCGATGGTGACCTGGCGCGGCTCGAGCTTGCGCAGGCGCGCGTCGATGTCGGTGTAGAAATCCTTCTGGCGCTTTTGTGTGGTCGCCAGGTCGTTGCCCAGTACTTCGATCTGGCCGCGCAGGCGGGCGATCTCTTGCATGGTCTGGTCGTGCTGGTTGAGCAGGCTCAAGGTGCTGGTCTTGTCCGCCTTGGCGTCGATGCGGCCGTTCAGGTCGCGCGCCATCGCGTCGACCTTGGCGCGCAGCTCGAGGATGGCCTTGCGCGCTTCGTCGTCGTCGAACAGGGCGGCGTTGGCGTGCAGGGGCAGGTAGGCAAACGCGGCCATCAAGGCGGCGGCGACGCCGGCTTTCGAGAATGTCATCATGGGTCGGGCTTTCTAAGGTTACGCAAAACATGCAAACGGGGCGCCGGGCGGTGAATCACCGCGCTGCGCCCCATTATTATGCCTATGACTGGCCAGTTAGGTAAGCGCCAATGCTGCCGCGCTCACCCGTCAACATCAATAAACGATGTCAGCGCGGCGGTTTTCAGCCCATGCTGCTTCGTTGCTGCCTTGTGCTTTAGGCTTTTCTTTGCCCAGCGACACGGCTTCCATCTGGCCTTCCGGCACGCCCAGGGCGGCCATCGACTTGCGCACGGCTTCAGCACGTTTCTGACCCAGGGCCAGGTTGTACTCGGCGCCACCGCGTTCATCGGTGTTGCCTTGGATCAGGATCTTGCGCGATGGGGTTTTTACCAGGTAGGCAGCGTGGTTTTGCACGACTGGCGTGTCCGCTTCGCGCACGACGTATTTGTCGAAGTCGAAGTAGATGCTGCGGTTGGCCAGCACGCCTTTTGGATCGTCCAGTGGATCGACCGATGCGGTCGTGACTGGCTGAACTTGACGGGTGTCAACTGGAGCGACGACTTTTTCAGGAGCGCGCTCAACCACTGGGGTTTCTGCTACTTTGACTGGGGTGCTGCAGGCGGACAGCAGAGCTGCGGTAGCGGCGATGAATGCCAAACTTTTAAAGTTACTCATTTTTATTCTCCGGGTCATGGTTAAAGGTGAAACTGTACAGCACTTACTTCATAAAAGGACCCCAGGTGGGCTCCTTGATATTGCCAGCTTGCGTAGTCAAACGCTGTTTGACGCGGCCATCCACCGATACCACTGCCAGCGACTTGCGTCGTCCGGATTCGGTCGCGTACATGATATATTTCCCGTTGGGCGAAAAGCTCGGTGATTCGTCGTTGGCGGTGTCCGACAGGCGCAGTTCCTGGCCACTAGCCAGGTCGAGCGCGTAGAGCTGGAAATTGCCGTCGCGACGGGAAATATAAGCGAGTGTCTTCCCGTCGGACGAAATCCGCGGGCTGATGTTGTAGGAGCCGCCAAACGTCACGCGCTTGGCTTCGCCGCCGCTGACCGACATGCGGTAGATTTGTGGTCCGCCGCTGCGATCGCTGGTGAAGTAAATGCTTTGGCCATCGGCCGAGAATTGGGGTTCCGTATCGATGCCGCTGCTGTTGCTGACGCGGCGCAAGCCGCTGCCGTCGGCATTGACGGTGTAGACCTGGGTATGGCCGTCGCGCGACAGGGCCACGGCCAGGCGCGAGCCGTCCGGGCTCCAGCTCGGCGCTGAATTGCTGCCTTTTTCGTTCGACACGATGGTGCGCTGGCGCGTCACCAGGTTTTGCACGTAGACGATGGGCTTTTTCTTTTCAAACGACACATACGCCACCTTGGTGCCGTCCGGCGACCAGGCTGGGGAAATGATCGGTTCGTTCGAGCGCAGGGCGACCTGGATGCCTTCGCCATCGGCGTCGGCCACTTCCAGGCGGTATTCGCGGCCCGATTGCGTGACGTAGGCGATGCGCGTGGCGAATGCGCCTTTGACGCCCGTCAGCTTTTCATAGATGTCGTCGGCGATCTTGTGCGCCAGCAAGCGGTTGAACTGGGGCGCGGCCGCATTGTTCATGCTGGAAATCTGCGCGCCCTTGATGGTGTCGAACAGCTTGTAGCGCACGTCCAGGCGGCCATCGGCCATGCTTTGCACGGTGCCGGCCGCCAGCGCGTCGGCGCCGCGCGATTTCCACTGCTCGTAGCTGACGGGCGCCGTTTCCGACACGGGCGCATCGGCGTCGATCAGCTTGAACACGCCGCTGCGCGCCAGGTCGGCCTTGATAATGCCCGACAGCGATTGCGGCGCCGCCGATTCATTGACGAAGCTGGCGACGGCCACCGGGATCTGGTTGCTGCCGATCCCCGTAATCTCCACGCGCAATTGCGCCTGGGCGCCGGCCGCGCCCAGCATCAGGCTGGCGCAGAGCACGACATAGCTCATTTTTTTCATGGTCATCATTTAGGCAAATCCTTCATCTCGAATATGAGTTCAATCTCGCGTTCCACGGTGCCGTCTTTTTTCTTCGGCAGTGGCGACGATTTATTAATGGCGTTTTCCACCGAGCTGTCATACGCCGGCAGGCCGCTACTTTTTATCTTTCGGACCGAAATAATTTCCCCAGTTGGCAGTTGCTCGATCTTGAACACGGCGCGCGGGTTGCCCGGCACGTCCGTGCTACCGCTGTACGCGATATTGCTCTTGATCTTGCTCGTCAGGGCAGCGACATAGCCGCTGTCCTTGCGTGGCGCGGTCGCTTTCGCGGCCGTGCCCGTCGTACCGGCGCCCGCCGCACCCGTGATGCGGCTCATTTCCGCGGCGCGCGCCTTGTCGGCGGCTTTTTTCTCTTCCGCCGCTTTTTTCGCCTTGGCAGCTTTTTCCGCCGCCGCTTTTTTCTCGGACAGTTCTTTCTCGGCTTTTTCTTCCGCCGCTTTTTCTTTCTCTTTTTCCAGCTTGGCTTTCTCGAGCTTGTCGGCTTTTTCCTTCTCGCGCTTTTCAGCCTTGTCTTTTTCTTTCTGCTTCTGTTTTTCCAGTTCGCGCTTTTCTTCCTCGCGTTCCTTCTGTTCCTGCTTGCGGCGTTCTTCCGCTGCCGCTTTCTCTTTTTCTTCCTTCAGCTTGGCCTTCTTGCGCTCGAGGGCGATCTCCGCCTCGCGCAGGTCGACCTTCGGCTCCGGCGCGGCCACGGGCGGCGGTGGCGGCGGGGCAGGCTGTTCCACTTGCGGTTCCGGCGGCGGCGCCGGTGTCGGCTCCGGTTGCGTCGCCACTTCGGGCGGCGGTGCGGCCGTCTGTACTTTCAGGTCCCACACTTCCGCTTCGACGGCGACAGGTTCCGTATTTTGCCAGTGTACGCCCACCCACAGGAAAAACAGCAGGCCAAGGTGCATCGCCAGCGCCAGGCCCAGCGAGGGCCAGCGGCTGCGTTCGCGCGGCACGCTGTAGGGCTTGCCGAGTACATGGTCGATTTGTTTGGTCTGCAAAGTCTAGTCTATCTAAAAACGGTCAAGTCTGGAAACAGGGTGCTGCGCTTACTTGGTGGCCAGGCCAACACGGGTAATGCCCATCTTTTTCGCTTCCGAAATGAGCTGGATCACATCGTCGTACTTGCTTTCCTTGTCGCCCGCGATCATCACGGGATAGTCGGGATTGCTTTCGTGCAGGCCGCGCAGCTTGCGCAGCAGGGCGTCGCGGTTCGGTTCCGTTTCCGGCGCCAGCTGTTCCTTGCCGATCACGCCGATCGACAGCGAACCATTTGGTTTGAGCACGATCTGGATATAGTCATCGGGCGGTTTCGCCGACCTTTCCGCGTTGGGCAAGTTCACCACGCTGGGATTGTTCGACGACGGCATCACCATGAAAATGATCAGCAGCACCAGCATCACGTCGATGTACGGCACGACGTTGATCTCGGACTTGAACTTGCGGCCGCGGCCGCCGCGCATGCCGCCGCTATTGAAGGAGGAACCCATGGACGCTGCTCCCTCTTAGCGCGACTGGCGCTGCAAGATGTTGGAGAATTCCTCGACGAAGCTCTCGAAGCGGATCGCCAGGCGGTCGATGTCATGCGAAAAACGGTTGTAGGCGACGACGGCGGGAATCGCGGCGAACAGGCCGATGGCGGTGGCGATCAGCGCTTCGGCAATACCGGGCGCGACGGCGGCCAGGGTCGCTTGCTGCACGTTGGCCAGGCCGCGGAAGGCGTTCATGATGCCCCACACGGTGCCGAGCAGGCCGATGTAGGGCGAGACGGAGCCGACGGAGGCGAGGAAGGCCAGGTGCGATTCGAGCACGTCCATTTCACGCTGGAAGGCGGCGCGCATGGCGCGGCGTGCGCCGTCGAGCACGGCGCCCACGTCCAGCGCTTCGCGCGAACCGTAGGAAGCCTTGCCCTTGATGAATTCGCCCATGCCGGCGTCGAAGATGCGGGCCAGCGCGCCGCTCTGGTCGCGGTTGCCGCTGGCGTTCTGGTGCAGCGCATGCAGGTTGCCGCCGGCCCAGAAGCTGCGTTCGAATTCGATGGTCTGCTTGCGCGCCTGGCGCACGGCAAACATCTTGCGGAAAATGTAGGTCCAGCTGGTCAGGGAAATCAGCAGCAGCAGGGCCATGATCAGTTGCACGATCAAATGGGCATTGGTGATGAGCGCGAGGAAAGAAAGATCTTGTGTAACGTTCATTGGCTGGCAGTCTGTTGGGTGAATTATCCGGGGGTGGCGGTAGGGCTCAGGCGGCGCGCATGCGGGCCGCGACGGCATCGGGCACGGCGCGCGGGCGCAGTGCCGAGTCGACGCAGCCGATCTTGACGCGGGCCGTGTTGAGCAGGCGGTCGCCGCACCAGGCTTGTTGCAGGAAAACGATGGAGGCGCGCCCCATTTTCTCTATGCTTAGGGTTAATCTTACCGTGTCATCGAGCCTGGCTGGCGCATGATAGTCGGCGTTGACGCTTTTGACAACGAACATTGCGTCGTGCTGTTCCAGCAATTGCTGCTGGCCCACGTCGATGGCGCGCAACCATTCCGTGCGCGCGCGTTCGAAGAATTTCAGGTAGTTAGCGTAATAGACGATGCCGCCGGCGTCGGTGTCTTCATAGTAGACACGTACGTTCCAGGTAAAGACTGAAGGCATGTTTATTGCGCCAGTAGTGAGATTGAGCAACATTTTACGCGATTTTTCTTCTTGTGACTGTGGGCGCTTGCTGGAAAGCCATGCAAAAGCAGCATATAAGTTGCACCGCAGCATTGTAAATCCGGGGCGGGCAATGGCAAGCCTCGTAACATACGCTTACAAGCCGCAGTCAGGTTTAAGTCCAGCTTAAGCGCCGCGGCCGTGCCCGGGCTGCGGTGGCGCGCGGCGATTATAGCTGCACGGTTGCATTCCTTGCTCAATTTGGGCACTTAACTTACAATTTGACTTCCATTACGTCTCACGTGACTGGCGAAAAGTCGGGCGATCTCCATGAATGGCGATCGGCAAACCGGCGAAAGGTGGGCACCCACCGGGAAACGTGAGATTTTTCATCAGCCGTTCGCCTGGGTAGCCACTATGGAAAAGCACGAAGAGGCTGCCTGTCCAATGTTGTTATTCACTTAACGCCGGCTCCCCTCATTCGATCCAACCTGCCAGTACAAGCACCCTCATACTTGGAGTTTTTACATGTTTGCAAAAGATCACACCCTCGCCAACGTCGATCCTGAATTGTTCGCCGTCATTCAAAAAGAAAACACGCGCCAGCACGATCACATCGAACTGATCGCGTCGGAGAACTACACGTCGCCAGCCGTAATGGAAGCGCAAGGCTCGCAGCTGACGAACAAGTACGCCGAAGGCTATCCAGGCAAGCGCTACTACGGCGGCTGCGAATACGTCGACGTGGCCGAGCAACTGGCCATCGACCGCGTCAAGAAACTGTTCGGCGCCGAATGCGCGAACGTGCAGCCGAATTCCGGCTCGCAGGCGAACCAGGGCGTGTTCTTCGCCATGTTGAAACCAGGCGACCTGATCATGGGCATGTCGCTGGCCGAAGGCGGTCACCTGACCCACGGCATGCCGCTGAACATGTCCGGCAAATGGTTTGACGTCGTGTCGTATGGCTTGACGGCGGAAGAAGACATCGACTACGAGGCGATGGAACGCCTGGCCCGCGAACGCAAGCCGAAACTGATCATCGCCGGCGCATCGGCCTTCTCGAAAAAGATCGACTTCGAACGCTTCAGCAAGATCGCCAAGGAAGTGGGCGCCTACTTCATGGTCGACATGGCCCACTACGCGGGCCTGATCGCCGCCGGCCTGTACCCGAACCCGGTGCCGTTCGCCGACTTCGTCACCTCGACCACGCACAAATCGCTGCGCGGCCCGCGCGGCGGCATCATCCTGATGAAGGCCGAACACGAAAAAGCCATCAACTCGGCCATCTTCCCTGGCATCCAGGGCGGCCCGCTGATGCACGTGATCGCCGGCAAGGCCGTCGCCTTCAAGGAAGCGCTGAGCCCTGAATTCGTCGAATACCAGAAGCAAGTGATCAAGAACGCCGACGTGCTGGCGAAAACCCTGATCAAGCGCGGCCTGCGCATTGTTTCCGGCGGTACCGAATCGCACGTCATGCTGGTCGACCTGCGCGCCAAGAACCTGACGGGCAAGGAAGCCGAAGCCATCCTCGGTTCCGCGCACATCACCTGCAACAAGAACGGCATCCCGAACGACCCGCAAAAACCGTTCGTCACCTCGGGCATCCGCCTGGGCAGCCCGGCGATGACGACGCGCGGTTTCAAGGAAGCGCAAGCGGAAGAAGTGGGCAACCTGATCGCCGACGTGCTGGACAATCCGCATGACGCCGCCACCATCGAGCGCGTGAAAGCGGCCGTGAAGGTGCTGGCCGACGCGCACCCTGTGTACGCCTCATAATTATTTGTCCAGAATGTGTCATACGGAGTAAGATTCTGTATGACACATTCCTTCGTGCCCAAGGGCGCCCGGAGTGATTCGGGCGCCCTTTGTACAAGGGCGGCGATTTCCCGTAATTATTACTATAAAGTTGTAGCCAGCCCATGAAATGTCCATTTTGCCAGCACGGCGACACCCAGGTTCTCGATACGCGCGTATCGGAGGAAGGGGATGCCATTCGGCGGCGGCGCCGCTGCGGCAAATGCGACAAGCGTTTCACCACGTATGAACGCATTGAACTTATCATGCCGGCCGTCGTCAAAAAGAATGGCAGCCGGACGGAGTTCGCTGCGGATAAGTTGCGCGGCAGTTTGATGCTGGCCTTGCGCAAGCGTCCCGTCGCGGCCGCCTCCGTGGACACGGCCATCGCGTCCATCCAGGAAAAACTGCTGACCAGCGGCTTGCGCGAAGTCGATTCCGGCTATATCGGCGAACTCGTCATGCAGGAACTCAAGCGCCTCGACAAGATCGCCTATATCCGCTTCGCTTCCGTCTACAAGAATTTCGAAGACCTGGCCGAGTTCCAGGATGCGATTGCCGAAGTGGGGCAGGCGCGCAAGCCCTGACGCTCACTGTATCGGCGACGGGGCCGCTCATGTGCCCCGTTTTGCGCCCCGTGTTCACCACGCCAGCGTTCGCCTGGCAAGCGGCCTGATCAATACCTACGCCGTTCTTCTCATCTTATCGCTGCGCTGTTTGCGCTAGCGCAGACCCCGTTTTTTGCGCGCGCCTATCTTGTAGCTGGGCCGCCTGTTCTCGCGACTCTGTCGGCGGAAGGGAGTAGCGCATGCGCAATGGCGGTCGCGACAAGTTTCTGGCGGGTGGCAGCAGCCTCGTCGAGGTGCTGGTGTCGCTGCTGCTGTTGGCGCTGGGCCTGCTCGGCGCCAGCATCTTGCAACTGCATTCCCTGCGCGCGCGCCATGAATCGGCGTTGTTGTCGGCGGGCGCGCAACTGGCGGCCGGCATGGCCGAACGCATGCGCGCGAACAGCGTGCTCATGCATGGACCCGATGCGGGCAATCCCTACCTGAACGTGGCCTACGCGGCGGACGATGCCGACGCTGGCGGCGGCGCGCCCGACTGCTTCGGCGCTGCCGCCTGCGGTGCGGCCGAACTGGCGCAATTCGACATCGCCGAATGGAAACAGCAACTGCATGGGGCCTTGCCCGGCGCGCGCCTGCATATCTGCCGCGACACTTCCGTGTGGGATGCCACCGCGCAAGGCTTGCACTGGGCGTGCAGCGGCGGCAAGGGCGCGCCCATCGTCATCAAGCTGGGCTGGCGCGCACGCCTGCCCGATGGCTCGACCGGCGATAACGCGGCAGGCGAGTCGCTGCCCAGGCTGGCATTCCAGCTGGGCGGAGGCGGCGCATGAACGGCGTGCATGTCCACCGGCGCCGGCAGCGCGGCCTGAGCCTGGTCGAGTTGCTGGTGGCCCTGTCGCTGGGCGCGCTGCTGATGCTGGCCGCGAGTAGCGTGCTGCTGGCGGCCAGCGGCAGCTATGGCGACCAGTCCGCCAGCGCGCGCCTGGACGACAATGGCCGCTATGCGCTCGACACCATCGCCCGCGCCGTGCGCCAGACGGCGTACGTGAACTGGGATAGCAGCGCCGCGCCCGTCGCCCATGCCGATGACGACAGCGCGAATATCGCCGGGCTCGACGCGCGCAGCCTGGGCAAGAACAGTGAAGGCATCAGCGGCGCCTTGCCCGGCGCCCTGCATGGCAGCGATGTGCTGGCCCTGCGCTATTACGGCGCCGGCAAGGAAGAGGGCGGCGACGGGTCCGTGCTCAATTGCGCCGGCTTTGGCGTGGGCGCCGCGCAAACGGAGGCGCAGCGGGGCTGGAGCATCTTCTATGTGGCGCAGGGCGCCGATGGCGAAGGCGAACTGCGCTGCAAATACCGTGGCGCGAACGGCTGGGGCGCGGACGCCATCATCCGTGGCGTCGACGGTTTCCAGGTGCTGTATGGCCTCGACACCGATACGCCGCCCGATGGCGTGGCGAACCAGTATGTCAATGCCAGCGCGCTCGACGCCTACGATGCGGCGCTGGTGCTGGCGGGCGCGGATGCGGCCGCGCGCCAGCGCGATTTGCAGCGGCGCACGCACTGGAAGCGCGTGGCCAGCGTGCGCGTGGCGCTGCTGCTGCATGGCGAGGCGGGCCAGGCGGACAAGATGGCGGAACTGGGGCCGGCGCAGTTCGATCTGTTCGGCAAGGCGTATGCCGAGGCGCACGGCGCCGGCGACACGGGTGTGCGCATCGCGCGCGCGTCCTTGCCCGCCGCGACGCGCTCCCGGCTGCGGCAACTGCTGCAGACGAGCATCATGCTGCGCAACGGGCCGGCATAGGAGGGTGGCACGATGGCTGGCGCGGGCGTCCGCTGTTGTGTGACTCGTTGCTCACCTCGTGCGCGCCGCGGTGGCGCCAGCCTCGTGTATGTGCTGTGCCTGCTGGTAATCATCTTGCTGCTGGGTATATCGGCGGCGCAGATGGCCTTGCAGGGTGAAAAGGCGGCGCGTGGCGAGCGCGACCGGCAGATCGCGTTTCAGGCGGCGGAGGAAGCATTGGTGGATGCGCAGAACGATATCGAAGGCTTGCCCGGCGCACCGGGGCGTAGCAGCCTCTTCGCGCCAGGCAGCGCGGCCGGGTTCGCGGACGGCTGCGGCGAGGGAGGCGCACTGGGCTTGTGCCTGCCCGCGCCTCCGGAGGCGCCGGCCCTCTGGCTGAGCATGGACCTCGATGGCGCCGAGGGAGGAAGTAGCAGCCGCGCGGTGCCGTATGGCCAGTTTACGGGCGCCGTCATGCAGACTGGGCAGGGTTTCCTGCCGTCACGCCGGCCCCGCTACCTGATCGAATTGCTGCCGTTTCATCCACCCGGCGCGCAGGCGGCGGCAATGGCCGGCGGCATGGCCACGGAAAGCTATGTGTACCGCATCACGGCCATCGGTTTTGGCGCGCAGGAAAGCACGCAAGTCGTGCTGCAAAGTTATTATCGCAAGCAGGCGGCTGGAGTGGGGCCATGAAGGCTTGCTCATCCGCTTTGTCGTCCGCCTTGCGGCGCGCCGGCTGGGCCTGGCTGCTGCTGGCCTGTCTGGCTAGCCAGGTTTGCGGGGGCGCCCTTGCGGCTGCCGTTCCCCCGGTGGTGCTGGCGCGTGCCGACGCGGGTTTGCACGGCGCCAGGGTGCCGCCGAATCTGCTGCTCAATCTATCCTTCACGCATGCGGCGGCGGCCGCCGCGCATGGCGGCGAGTATGCGCCGCAGCGCGAGTATGCCGGCTATTTCCATGCGCGCATGTGCTACAGCTATCCGTACCGCAGCAAGGACGGCGTCATGCTGCCTGACTTGCGCGTAGCGACCGCTTACTTCTCCGTGCTGAAGCCGGCCGATGCGCTCCACGGCTGCGGCGGCGACAGTTTCAGCGGCAACTTTCTGAACTGGGCCAGCGCCAGCATGCTCGACATCGTCCGCTATGCCCTGACGGGCGGCGACCGCGTCATCGACGAGGTGCGCAAGACGGTGCTGCAGCGCGCCTGGCTGCCCGATGCCGGCAACCCCATCGACTTCTATGCCCACCCCGTCTTTTTCCCGCGCAAGGTTTTGCAGGCCGGCGTGGCGGCGGCGACGCCGTTTGCGCTGGCGCAACTGGCCATTGTTTCCTGCCGTAATCGGCTGCTGTTCGGCGACGCCAGCTTGCCCCAGGGCGGCAGTTGCGACGCGCCTGGCTTTGCTGCCACGCACGGCGTGTTTCTTGCGCGCGTGCGCGTCTGCGACGCCGATGAGGGGCCGCTGCGCGACGACTTGTGCCTCGCATATGGCAAGAACTACAAGCCGGTGGGCGCCGTGCAGCGCCATGGCGGCCGGGTGCGCGTGGGCGTGTTTGGTCTGTTGAACGGCATGCCCGCCGGTGCCGGCCCCGTGTATGGCGGCGTGCTGCGCGCGCCGCTGGCCCACGTGGGCAGGCAGCGCTGGACGGTGCCCGACTTTATGCCGCAAGACAATCCCGGCGCCGAGTGGAATCCTGCCACTGGCGTGTATGCGTATCAAACTGTGTATCAAGCTGCGGGCCAAGCTGCGGGCCCTGGCGGCGGGGTGACCGCTTACATCAATGGCCTGGGCCGCAGCAATGCCGCGCATCCCGGCGCGTACGCCAGCGCCGCGCCGCTGGCTGAATTGCTGTACGAATCGCTGCGCTACCTGCAGGGACGGCAAGCGAGCGCCGCAGTGCCTCCCGTCACGGCGCCGCCTGCCACCGACGAGGGCTTGCCGGTCGTGACTGCGTGGAGCGACCCGCAAACAGCCAGTTGCCAGCGTCACATCGTCGTCAGCCTCGGCGATGCGGGCATGGCGGGCGATCGTTACGTGCCCGGCAATGTTCCTGTTGCTCCCGCCTCGCCCGGAGATCGCGCCCGCGCGCCGGACGGTTTTGCGCCGCCGCTGTTCGATGCGATGGCCTGGACGCATGCGGTAGGCAGCCTGGAAAGCGGCGGCACGCCTGGCAATCCCGCGCCACGGCCCGAACTGGCGGCGCTGGAACTGCTGGCCGACGGGGCGGGCGGCGCCAGCTACCATGCGGCGGGCCTGGCCTACTGGTCGCATGTGCAGGCGCTACGTCCGGGCGGCAAGAACGACGGTATGAACCACATCGACCACTACGCGGGCGACTTGCGCCAGGGCGACCCTGCCGGCGTGCCTGCCGCGACACCCTTGTTGCTTACGGCTAAATATGGAGGCTTTCTCGACACAAACGGCGACGCGAATCCCTACAAGAGCGCGACGGGCGGCGCGCTGGAGGAGTGGAGCATCGATGGCCGCTGGCCCGCCCATTACCTGCCCGGCAGCGATCCGGCCGCCCTGATCGCGGGACTGCGCGCGGCCTTTGCGGCCGCCGACAAGGGCAGCTTGCCGGCGACGCTGACGGGGCCTGCCCTGATGGCGCTGGCCAGCGGCACGGAGGATGCATACTGGTTCCAGACGCAGCTGCGCCTGGCCGATGGGTCCATGACCTTGTCGCGCAGCGGGTTTGCCGTGGGCGCCGATGGCGCACTGCTTCCCGGCAAGCCATGGTGGCGTGTGGGCGGACAGGAGCAGCCCGCGCCAGATGGAACGCCAGCGGCTTTGCGTCCCGTCTACACGCTCGACGCCAAGGGCGCCCTGATGCCGCTGGCCTGGGCGCGGCTGGACGCGGAACAGCGCAGCGCATTCGATGCCGGCGATGGAAGAGGCGAGGCGCGCCTGGCGTACCTGCTGGGCCAGCACACGCACGAGGCGGGCCAGCCAGGCGGCTTCCTGCGGCGCAGGTCCGGCAGCCTGGGCGCGGCGCCGCATGGCAACTTGCTGTACGTGGGCGCGCCGGGGCTGGGCATGCCTGGGACCGGTTATGGCGTGCACCGCCAGGCGCTGCTGCAGCGCCGGAAAATGCTGTACCTGGGCGCCAACGATGGCCTGCTGCACGCATTCGATGCGCGTACGGGAGGCGAATTGTTTGCCTATCTGCCCCAGGCGCTGTTGCACGCGGTGCCAGCCGCTGCGAGCACTCACTACAGCCCCGGCCCGCTGCTCGATGGCGCGGCGGCCACGGCGGAAGTGCTGGCATCGGGACACTGGAAGACGGTGCTGGTGTCGGGCATGGGCGGCGGGGCGCAAGGCGTGTTTGCGCTCGACATCACGGACCCGGCGCGCTTCGCGCAGGAAGGGGCGTTGTGGGAATTCACCGACCGCGACGACAGGCTCATGGGCAATGTGCGTGCGCCGCCCGCCTTTGCCCGCATCAACATGGGCGGCAAGGAGGGGGCGCCTGCTTACCGCGATTTTGCCATCGTCGCCAGCGGCTACAACAATCATGTAGACGACGGCAAGGACACGACGGCACCCGCATCGGCCGCCGCCATCTTCCTGCTGGCGCTGGACAAGGCACCCGGCACGCCTTGGATGTTGGGAAGTAATTACTTCCGCCTCAAGGTGCCCGTGTCCAGCGGCGGCGATGGCGGCCATGACGCTGATGCGGGTGCGGATGCCATGCCCCAGGCGCTGGGTCCGCCCGCCGTGGTGCCGGGCGGCGACGGCGCGCTGGCGTATATGTATGCAGGCGATTTGCAGGGCAATATCTGGCGCCTCGACATGGCCGGCGGGCCGCCGTGGAAGGAGGGCCAGGGGCGCAAGCTCGTCTTTGTTGCGCGCGACGCGCAGGGCCGGCGCCAGCCTGTGACGCAGCAACTGAACGTGGCCTACGCGCCTGGTGGCGGCTATCTGCTGCTGTTCGGCACGGGCAAGCTGGTCGAGGCGGCCGATACATGGCCTTCCGCCTTTCTGTCGCAGTCGTTTTATGCCGTGCACGACGATGTGCGGCAAACATCTCCCACGCGCAGCCGTGCCGACCTGGAACAGCGCAGCCTGGGCGAAGTTGCGGGCGGCGTGCGCATCGACGGCGCAGAGCTGCGCTACACGGGCAGCGACGCCATGCGCGGCTGGTATCTCGATTTCCTCAATACCGCGCAGACGGGCGAGCGCAGCATCAATAGTCCCGTGCTGGCCGCCGGAAGGGTGCTGTTCAACACCGTCCGGCCCGGACGCGACCCTTGCGCCAAGCCGTCCACGCGCCTGTACGTGCTCGATGTGCTGAGCGGCTTTGCTGCCGATGGCGCCGGTGTGGTGCAGGCGGGCGAGCAGACGGGACGCTTGTTCGATGGCCTGGCGCGCGCGCCGCCGCTGGCGCTGGAACTGAACCGCACGGTGGGCGCCGCGACGGCGACAGGGCGGGCCGAGGGCCGCAAGGAGCTGGCCGTGCTGCAACCGGGCTTGCCCGGCGCGGCGAGCGGGGCGGGGCTCAAGGTCGTCAGCGCGCCGCTGCCCGCGCGACGTCTCAGCTGGCGCGAAGTGGCGAACTGGCGCGAATTGCACGAGGCGGCCAAGAAGAAATAAGAGAGGGGCATGGCTGGCGTGTCGCAAGTGACCGGCGTGCAGACCGGCGCCGCCCATCGGCCGGCGGTTTTTGGGAAGAGGGGAGGTCAGATGGAAATGCTGGCAAGTCGGAACTGGCCCGCTGCAAACGGTGGCGTTTCTGCCGCCATCCCGGGCTTCAGTCTGATCGAACTGCTGGCCGCGCTGGCGATCATGAGCCTGCTGCTGGCGCTGGTCGTGCCCGCTTATCACGGCCATGTCGTGCGCGCCAAGCGGGTGCAGGGGCAGGCGGCCCTGCTGCGGCTGATGCAGCAGCAGGAGCGCTATTACTCGCAAAACAACCGCTATCTGACCTTTTCCTCGGCCTCGCCGGCGCCGCAGGCGCAAGCGTTTCCATGGTGGTCCGGCGAAGGGGGCGCGGCCGGCAGTGCGTATGAAATCGAGGCGCTGGCCTGTCCCGGCCTGTCGATTGGGCAATGCGTGCTGTTGCGCGCTACGCCGGGCACGTCAAAGGTCGATGCGCAGTTCCAGGATGCCGATTGCGGCGTGCTGTCCTTGAGCAGCGCGGGCCAGCGCGGCAGCAGCGGCCCCGCCAGCCATTGCTGGCTCTAGGCCATGGCCACGCGCAAGCGTCCAATGTGGAGCAGGCGCACCTGCGGGCATACCCTGCTCGAAGTGCTGGCCGTGCTGGCGATTACATCTCTGTTGGCGGCCGCGGCCCTGCCCAGCTTGCAGCTTCTGCTGGCGCGCCAGCAAGTGCGCGCGGCGGCCACGGACTTGTTCTCGGCCATCGAATTGACGCGGGCGCAGGCGATGGCGCGCGGACAGCGCGTGCTGTTGATGCCGTCCGGGCCCGGCGGCACGGATTGGCGCACGGGCTGGCTGGTGTTTATTGACAGCAATGCCAACCTGGCGTTCGACGATGGCGACGAATTGCTGTTCCGCCAGGGGCCGCTGCCGGCGGGCATTGCGACCCAGTTCGCGTTTTCCTCGGCCACGGCACCGTTTTATATCGCCTACAATGGCGCAGGACGCAGTTGCAGCGCGACCAATAGCCTGGCGGCGCGCTGGGGGACCTTGTCCCTGGCTTTGGGAAAGCAGGTGCGCCATATTAAAATCAATATGCTGGGCAGGGTGCGCGTGT
Organism: Janthinobacterium goodfellowi; assembly: GCF_051380695.1. NCBI lineage: Bacteria > Pseudomonadati > Pseudomonadota > Betaproteobacteria > Burkholderiales > Oxalobacteraceae > Janthinobacterium > Janthinobacterium goodfellowi. The sequence continues at coordinate 91,024 of NZ_JBNYXN010000007.1, forward strand.
GCGACCCGCAGCAGCAAGCGGTCAATTGTAGCGGCGTGGCCGACAGTTCGTAACCCGACTTATCTATTACTCACTCTCAAAGAAGCCCGTGGAAATACTCAACGATATCGATGGCATGCGCCTGGCGCTGGAATGGGCGGCGCGCGGTTTATACACGACCTCGCCCAATCCCCGCATCGGCTGCGTGATCGTCCGGGATGGTCAGGTGATCGGTGCCGGCGTGACGCAGGCGGCCGGGCAGGATCATGCCGAGGTGCAGGCGCTGGCCAATGCGGCGGCGCGCGGCAACGACGTGCGCGGCGCCACGGCCTATGTCACCCTGGAACCGTGCAACCACCATGGCCGTACGCCGCCTTGCTCCGATGCGCTCGTGCGTGCGGGCTTGGGGCGCGTCGTGGCCGCCATGACGGATCCGAACCCGCTGGTGGCGGGGCAGGGGCTGGCCAAGCTGGAAGCGGCCGGCATCGCCGTCACCACGGGCGTGCTGGCCGACGAGGCGTATGAAATGAATATCGGCTTCTTTTCGCGCATGCAGCGCGGCAAGCCGTGGGTGCGCATGAAAACGGCGGCCAGCCTGGATGGCATGACGGCCTTGCACAATGGCCAGAGCCAGTGGATCACGGGGCCGCAGGCGCGCGCCGATGGTCACGCGTGGCGCGCGCGCGCCTGCGCCATCCTGACGGGCATCGGCACGGTCAAGGCGGACGACCCGCAACTGAACGTGCGCGCCGTCGAGACGCCGCGCCAGCCGCGCCGCATCGTCGTCGACAGCCGGCTCGACATCAGGCTCGACGCGCGCATCTTGCAGGGCGGCGGCACGTGGATCGTGGCGGCCGTGGCTAATCCGGAAAAGGAAGCGCAGCTGCGCGCCCTGGGCGCGGAAGTCATCATGTTGCCGAATGCGGCAGGCAAGGTCGACCTGGCCGCGCTGATGCTGGAGCTGGGACGCCGGCAAATCAATGAAGTCCACGTCGAGGCCGGCTCCAGGCTGAACGGTTCGCTGATCCGCGAAGGCTGCGTCGACGAGTTGCTGGTCTACCTGGCGCCCACCTTGCTGGGCGACGCGCAAGGCATGTTTGCCTTGCCGGCATTGACGGATATCAAGCAGCAGCGGACCTTGCAATTTCACCAAGTCCAGCAAGTGGGCGAAGATTTGCGTATCCTTGCAAGATTCGCCCAGCGCAATTAATACTTTCATCATTTTTATAAGGTTAGCTCCATGTTCACAGGAATTGTTGCCGCCATTGGCAAGATTGAAACCGTGCAAGCACTCGAAGGCGGCCTCGACGCAGGCGTGCGCCTGAACATCCACGCGGGCGGCTTGCCGCTGGCCGACGTGGCCCTCGGCGATTCCATCGCCATCAATGGCGCCTGCATGACGGTGGTGGAAAAGTCGGACACGGGTTTTGCCGTCGATGTCTCGCGCGAAAGCCTCAATTGCACCGTGGGCCTCGATACGACGACGGAAGTGAACCTGGAAAAAGCCCTGACCCTGGCCGAGCGCCTGGGCGGCCATCTGGTGTCCGGCCACGTCGACGGCCTGGGCATCGTGCGCAAGTTCGAAGCCGTAGGCGAATCGTGGGAACTGGTGATCGAAGCGCCGCACGAACTGGCGAAATACCTCGCTTTCAAGGGTTCCGTCGTCGTCAATGGCGTATCGCTGACCGTCAACCGCGTGGAAGACCTGGGCGCGGGCGCCGTCAACGGCTGTCGCTTCTCGATCAATTTGATTCCCCACACCATCGCCATGACCACCCTGAAACACTTGACGGTCGATGGCAAGGTCAACCTGGAGATCGACCTGATCGCCCGCTATGTCGAGCGCATGCTGTCACTGGACAAGGCTGCCGCCTGATACAAGAACACCGCAACACATTCTCGCCTTGCCAAGCGTGTGTTGCTTTTCTTGCAGACGCGCATACTATGAAGCTTTCCGCAGTGGAGGCTAGCCATGGACCCGATTTCGCGCGCAACCGTGCCCAACACCATCCCGGCCACGTCCCGTGTTGATCAGACGGCGCCGCTGGCGCCCGCGCTGCCAGTGCCGCCTTCGAGCGCGGCGGCGGCCCTTGCCGTTTTGTCATCGACCCAGGTCGACATCTCTCCGCTGGGCCAGTTCCTGTCCGGCGTGGCCTTGTCGCGCCGGCAATTGCTGGCCTTGCAGGGCGCCACGGAAGAGGCCATGGCGGCCAATACCTCCGTGAATGTCAATGACGACTTGCTGGCGCTGGCGCGGCAACTGACGGAATCGTTCGCCCAGCTGCAAACGAGCGGCATCGATGCCAGCCAGCTGGCGACGGCGGGCGACACGCCGGGCAGCCTGGCGCAGCGCTACGATTTGTTGTCGGGCGACGGCACGACGGATGCGGCCGCCGCACTGGCGCAGGACGGCAGCCTGCTCACGCAGGCGGGCCTGGCCCGCATCGGCATCGATTTGCGCAATGAAGATGTCAACCCCGCAACTTTACAGGCCGCGTATGCGGCCGACAGCAATGCCACCTTGGATGCCTTGCAGCAGGGAACGGACGTGCTGGCGCAGGTGGGCGCCGTGCTGGCCCAGCGGCAGGGCGCGCCGCTGGCGACCAATGTCGAAGCGGATTTGACGGGCGCAGCGCTGCAGGCCGCGCAGCCGCAGGCCATCGACGAGGCGCCGCCGCAAACGGCCGCGATTGCACAGCGACAACTGGAACTGCAACAGCAGCTGGAAGCGGAAGAGCTGAACCTGGACTTGCAGGAGCTGCGGCCCCAGACGTCGGCGCAACAAGCCGACAATACCGCGGACTTGCCGCAGGTGCAGCGCACGGACAGCCAGCGCGTTGATGCCCAACGCTTCGACAGCGACCGCATGAATGCCGATCAGCAGGCGCAGCAGCAGGAAACCGCACGGGTGGACGAGTTGCGCCAGGGGCAAGTGCAGCAGCAGGGCTTGCAGGAGCAGGCGCAAGCGGCGGCGGACGATGCGGCGCGGGCGCAGCTGGCCGCCAGCGACGCGCAAATGGCGGCCCAGGCGGCGAGCGAGCGGGCGCAGTCGCTGGCGCGCGCCGCGCAGGGGCAAGCCGATGCGGGCCTGGCGACGGCGCAAGCCCAGCTGGCCCAGCAAAATGCGCAGGCGCAAGAGCTGGCCGCGCAAGCGGCGGGCCGTGCCGTGCCGCCGCCCTCGTCGCAAGACCCGTCCGTGGCGGCGGCCATTGCCGCGTATAACCTGAACAATGCGGCCCTGAATCCCGGCTTGATGAACCGGCCATTGCCGGCCAGCGACTCGCGCCTGCCGCTGGTGGCGCCGGTGGCCCCTGTGGAACCGGTCAAGCCCGTGACGAAAATCTAGGGCAGCAGGGAGGCGTCCAGGGTGATGTTGGCTTTAAGCAGCTTCGACACGGGGCAGCCAGCCTTGGCCTTGCCCGTCAATTCCGCGAATTTCGCCTGGTCGGCACCCGGTATCTTCGCTTTCAGGATCAGGTGGACGGCCGTGATGGCAAAACCGTCGTCGACCTTGTCCAGGGTGACTTCGGCCGTCGTTTCCATCTTTTCCGCCGTCAGGCCCGCTTCGCCGAGGATCAGCGACAGGGCCATGGTGAAGCAGCCCGCGTGGGCGGCGCCGATCAGTTCCTCGGGATTCGTGCCGGGCTTGCCTTCGAAGCGGCTGGCAAAGCCGTAGGGATATTCCTGCAAGGCGCCGCTGCGCGTGCTGATGGCGCCCTTGCCGTCCTTGATGCCGCCTGACCAGATGGCCGATCCATTGGTTTTCATGTTGCCGCTCCTGTGTAGGGTGTCGCTGAGAGTGGAGTGTCAAGCGCCGTGGCGGTGACTGGCTGATCTTATGCTCTTTGCAAGGCTGGCGGCGCGCGCCTTGCCGCCGCCGTGCGCAGGCTCGGGGAGTCGGCGCTTTGTGGGGCCAGCTGCGGCGCCCATGCCGCAAAGCTGTCTTATTTCAGGTCTGCAAGCGCTAAATCCTTTAAAATAGCGGGTTATAAGAAAATTCCCGGAAATTCGCGGAATATTCGCACGCGATGTTTCAGTTTTTAGTCTCACTAAGAGGATCCATGATGTCTATATCCAGCACCGAAGAGATCGTCGCCGAATTGCGCGCCGGCCGCATGGTGATACTGGTCGATGAAGAAGACCGGGAAAATGAGGGCGATCTGGTGCTTGCCGCCGATTTCGTGACGCCTGAAGCCATCAATTTCATGATCACGCATGCGCGTGGCCTGGTTTGCCTGACCCTGACGGAAGAGCGTTGCGACGAGCTGAACCTGTCGATGATGACGTCGCGCAACGGCACCGCCTACGGCACCAACTTTACCGTGTCGATCGAAGCGGCCGAAGGCGTGACGACGGGCATTTCCGCCGCCGACCGCGCCAAGACCATCCAGGTAGCTGTTGCCAAGGGCACGCAGCCCAGCGATATCGTCCAGCCTGGCCATATCTTCCCGCTGAAAGCGCAAAAAGGCGGCGTGCTGATGCGCGCAGGCCATACGGAAGCCGGTTGCGACTTGACGGCCATGGCCGGCCTGACGCCCGCCTCCGTGATTTGCGAAATCATGAAGGACGACGGCACCATGGCGCGCCTGCCGGACTTGCTGGTGTTTGCCGAGCAGCATGGCCTGAAGATCGGCACGATTGCCGACCTGATCCATTACCGCAGCCAGACGGAGTCCCTGGTTGAACGCGTTGCCGAGCGTACCCTGCACACGGCGCATGGCGAATTCCGCCTGATCGCTTTCCGCGACAAGCCCAGCGCGTCGGCCCACCTGGCCCTCGTGCATGGCGACCTGGCACCCGGCCTGGAAGCGCTGGTGCGCGTGCACCAGCCCGTTTCCCTGCTGGACGTGCTGGAAAGCGAAGCGACCACCCACTCGTGGACGGTGGCCGCCTCGATGGCCGCCATCAAGCAATCCGAGCGGGGCGTGATGGTTTTGCTGAACTGCGGCGAGACGTCGAGCGAGCTGTTTGCCCAGTTCGCCGCGCTCGATACGCCGCAAGCCAAGCCGAAAGGCCGCGCCGCCAGCATGGACTTGCGCAGCTATGGCATCGGCGCGCAAATCCTGCGCGACCTGGGCGTGAGCAAGATGCAATTGCTGGCTAGCCCCCGCAAGATGCCGTCGATGGTCGGTTTCGACCTGGAAGTCACGGGTTTTCAGTGCCATCCAGGCCAGGACGCCTAACCAAATCTACTGCGCGTCGCGATTTGCGGCCTGCGATGCTCACTGTACTATTCGTACAGTTGCGCTTCTTGGCCACAACTCGCTGCCGCTCGCTACGATTTTGTCAGGCGTCGATGTAAGAGTAAACGATGGCGGCATGTGCATGCCGCCCTGAACCACCAGATTAAAGAGGCATATGATGACCGTAGGAGCATACGAAACCAATTTTGCCGGCGAAGGTTTGCGCGTCGGTATCGTCCAGGCACGATTCAATGAAATCGTCGGCGGTGGCTTGCTGTCGGCATGCCTGGAAGAGTTGAGCAAGCTGGGCGTGGCCGATGAAGATATCCTGCACGTGACCGTGCCGGGCGCCCTGGAAATCCCGCTGATTCTGCAAAAAATGGCAGAAACCGAGCAATTCGACGCCCTGATCGCATTGGGCGCCGTGATTCGCGGTGAAACCTACCACTTCGAGCTGGTATCGAACGAATCGGGCGCGGGCATCACGCGCGTCGGTCTCGATTACGGCATCCCCATCGCCAACGCAGTGTTGACTACGGAAAACGACGAGCAGGCGGAAGTGCGCATGCTGGTCAAGGGAGCCGAAGCGGCACGCGTGGCAGTGGAAATGGCTAATCTGGCGCAAGCGCTGGAAGAGTTGCAGGAATCCGAGGAGGACTAGCCGTGTAGTGAACGTCCGATAAAACGCCCATAGCTGCGTTGCAAGCCCTCGCCGTACATTCGGGCCCGCGCCTTGCTCTGAGCATTTTCTCGAACGTTCTGATACGCGGTTGGCTGCGGCGCGTTGAAAAGCGCGCCGTGCTGTCTCGCCGGAATTTGTAGTGAACACGTATTTAAGAACAGGTAACAATCATGACTGAGAAAAATTTGCTCGCCAATCCCAGCAAAAACCGCACGCCGCGTCACCGCGCGCGCGAGTTCGCGCTGCAGGGCTTGTACCAGTGGCTGCTGAACAATGAAGACGCGACCACCGTCGTGAACAATATTCGCGCGGCCCACGGCTTCGACAAGGCCGATGGCGATCATTTCACGGTGCTGCTGTACGGCGCCATCAAGGATTCGCTGGCGCTGCGCGACAGCATGGCGCCCTTGATCGACCGCAATATCGCGGAACTGTCGCCCATCGAACACGGCATCCTGCTGATCGGCGCATTCGAGCTGAAGAACAACATGGAAATCCCGTACCGCGTCGTCATCAACGAAGCGGTCGAGCTGGCCAAGTCGTTTGGCGGCATCGACGGCCACAAGTATGTGAACGGCGTGCTGGACAAGCTGGCAGTGAAATTCCGCGAGGAAGAAGTCAACGCCAACAAGCGCAAGTAATATAGTGAGTAGTTCCTGCGGCTGATGCCGCAGGGCAATAAAAAAGCCACCGGCACTTGCGTGCGGTGGCTTTTTTGCTGGGTGCTGCTTTTCGGATGCCCCTGTGAGGGCTTTTAAAGGGTCACAGGCCGGCGATCTCGTTGTGCGGCAGCACTTTGATGGTGATGCCGCTTTCCGGCGCAGGCGCCTTGGCTGGCGCTGGCGTGTTCGATGCCATCACTGGCGTGCTGGTCGGCACGCGCTGGCCGGCCGACACTTGCTTCAGGCGGCGGTATTCGGCCAGCACGCGCGAGCCGTAGCCCGAGTCGGTGGCGAAGTTGGCGGCGCCCACATAGGTTTTCAAGCCCGCTTCGACGGAACCGCCACGCGTGACGTAGTCTTTCAGGATCAGGGAGCCGACGCGGATGTTGGCGACGGGATTCAGGGCTGCCTGCACGCCGCCCATTTCCTGGAAGCGCTCATGGTGCACTTTCGACATGACTTGCATCAGGCCTTGCGCGCCGACGGGGCTTTCCGCGAACGGGTTCAAGCCCGATTCGATGGCCATCACGGCCAGGATCAGCAGCGGGTCCAGCTTGATTTCACGGGCTGTCAGGTAGGCCGTCGAGACGAGCATATTGGTCGCATCGTTGGCCACGCGGTAGCGTTTGGAAAGCCAGTTGGTAACCCATTGCTGCTGCTTTTGCGTGCCCAGCAAGGCTTTTTCTTCCTTGGTCAAAGGTGCTTCGCTGGCGGCGGCCGTTTGCACGGATGCAGGCGCTTCCATCAGTGCCGACAGGGCCGGCGCTTCGACGGCTTGCGCTTCTGTCATCGGCAGCGGGAACAGGCTGTGCGTCAGTTGCTTGCCCAGGTCGGGGCGGAACATCAGCAGGGCGATCAGTGCCAGGGCGGAAATGCCGAAGACTGTCAGTGTGTGTTGCGCGGTGGTCAAAACACCACGTGCCGAAATGGCTTGTGCGCGGGCGCGCAAACGCGCCAACGCTGGCTGGCCAGCCACGGTTGAAGCAGGCAATGCTGCTTCAGTGCTACGATGAGTCATAGAGTTCCCCGAAATGTCGCGTCAACAGGCAGTCCCTCCGCGGTGTCGCGGTGTTGTGGGTACTGCCAATGCCGTGCATCAGAAATATCATCGTTTCCGCCGCGTATGGATGCGTGCGAGAAACGCCGTCATTGCTTGCTTGAGCTGATCGGTCCCATGCTGGTATTGGATCAGTCGCAATACAACTTTTACCGGGGGTAAGGCAGACGCCTTTTGAAAACACTCCTTAAAATGTCATGTGGAGCCCCGACTCCGTGAATGAAAGAGAAACGCTAAAATCAAGCTCTGGGCCGGCGTGCTCTTTCAAGTTGGGCGAATTGTAGAAGCCGTTTTATATCAAGTCAATACTAACGAATCGTTTCTTTATTACTTTTATGTCTTACTTTTTGACTTGCATTGTGCCAAAAGCCAATAAAATCAATTACTTGGCATAGATCCTTCAGCAACGGCGTCCGACGTCAAAAAAAATTAAAAACACATGAAATATTCAGATTTGCGAGATTTTATTTCTCAACTGCAACAAATGGGTGAACTTAAGCCCATTTCGACCCCCATTTCACCGATTTTGGAGATGACGGAAGTGTGCGACCGTACCTTGCGCGCGGGCGGGCCGGCCTTGCTGTTCAACAATCCGACGGGATACGACATGCCGGTGCTGGGTAATCTGTTCGGCACCACGCGCCGCGTGGCGCTGGGCATGGGCGCGGAAGACGTCAGCGAATTGCGCAAGATCGGCCATGTGCTGGCGCGCCTGAAGGAACCGGAGCCGCCGAAGGATTTCAAGGATCTGCTGGGCCTGGGTTCCCTGGTGAAATCCGTGTGGGACATGTCGCCGAAGGAATTGCGCGGCGCCAAATGCCAGGAAATCGTCTGGGAAGGCAATGACGTCGACCTGGCGCGCCTGCCGATCCAGCATTGCTGGCCCGGCGACGTCGCCCCCCTGATCACGTGGGGCCTGGTGATCACCAAGGGGCCGAACAAGAAGCGGCAAAATCTGGGCATCTACCGCCAGCAAGTGCTGGGACGTAACAAGGTCATCATGCGCTGGCTGGCGCACCGGGGCGGGGCGCTGGACTTCCGCGAGCATGCGATCCAGAGCAAGGGCAAGCCGTATCCGATCGCCGTCGCGCTCGGCGCCGATCCCGCTACTATATTAGGGGCCGTCACGCCGGTGCCGGACAGCCTGTCCGAATACCAGTTCGCCGGCTTGCTGCGCGGCAGCCGCACGGAACTGGTGAAAGCCATCGGCAGCGAGCTGCGTGTGCCCGCCTCGGCCGAAATCGTGCTCGAAGGTCATATCTACCCGGACGAAAACCATCCGAGCGGCTACGAGCACGCGCTGGAAGGGCCGTATGGCGACCACACGGGCTACTATAATGAGCAGGACAGTTTCCCCGTGTTCACGATCGACCGCATCACGATGCGCCGCGACCCGATCTACCACTCCACGTATACAGGCAAACCGCCGGACGAACCGGCCGTGCTGGGCCTGGCCCTGAACGAAGTGTTCGTGCCGCTGCTGCAAAAGCAGTTCAGCGAAATCACGGACTTCTATCTGCCGCCCGAAGGCTGCAGCTACCGCATGGCCGTGGTGCAGATCAAGAAACAGTACGCGGGCCACGCCAAGCGCGTGATGTTTGGCGTGTGGAGTTTCCTGCGCCAGTTCATGTATACCAAGTTCATCGTGGTGGTCGACGAAGACGTGAATATCCGCGACTGGAAAGAGGTCATCTGGGCCATCACCACGCGGGTCGACCCGATTCGCGACACCACCCTGGTCGACAACACGCCCATCGATTACCTGGACTTCGCCTCGCCCGTCAGCGGCCTGGGCAGCAAGATGGGCATCGATGCGACGAATAAATGGCCGGGCGAAACGACGCGCGAGTGGGGCACGACGATCGCCATGACGCCGGAAGTGAAGGCCAAGGTGGATGGGATCTGGCAAGAGCTGGGTTTGTAGGTATTGGGTGGGTCGGGGTAGGTCGGGTTAGCGCTTGCGCGTAACCCGACGTTGCTTGCATGTTCACGATCTGCGTACTCGGAAGTGTCGGCTTACGGCCTGCGGCCTAAGCCGACCTACGCCGACGCACACAGCATTGACACGGCAATTTCCCAATCTTGCGCAGGTCGGTTATAATTGTCCCCGGCGGGCCCCTGCGCATCGTGGCATGGCTAACCTGGTCAGGTCGGGAACGAAGCAGCCACGGCTATTAACCATGAGTGCCGCAGATCAGGCTCGCCTCCTTCGGGAATGTTTTATCAGGATCGACAATCAAGCTGCCATGGGCAGCTTTTTTGCTTTTGCGGCGTCATTTTCCTGCGACGCCTCAGCATTGCCGGGCTTGCCGTGTTTTCCATATTTCCACCTGGCCATGTTATACAATTGCTGCTTTGCCGCGTTTGCCAGGTTTGCCTGGCCCGGCCATGAGGCTTGCGCCCGCCGCGCAGGATCACCCGCAAAATCGCATGGTAAAATCTCAGCATGTCCTATCAAGTCCTCGCCCGTAAATACCGCCCCAAGAATTTCGAGACGCTCGTCGGCCAGGAGCACGTCGTGCGCGCGCTCACGCATGCCTTGCACAGCGGCCGATTGCATCACGCCTACCTGTTCACGGGTACGCGCGGCGTCGGCAAGACGACCCTGTCGCGCATCCTGGCCAAATCGCTCAATTGCATCGGCCCCGACGGCACGGGCGGCATCACGGCCCAGCCGTGCGGCGTGTGCGAAGCGTGCACGGCGATCGACGCGGGACGCTTTGTCGACTATATAGAGATGGATGCGGCATCGAACCGCGGCGTCGATGAAATGGCGCAGCTGCTGGAACAGGCGGTCTACGCGCCCAGCAATGCGCGCTTCAAGGTCTATATGATCGATGAGGTGCACATGCTGACCAATCACGCGTTCAATTCCATGCTGAAGACGCTGGAAGAGCCGCCCGAGCACGTCAAGTTCATCCTGGCCACGACTGACCCGCAAAAGATACCCGTGACCGTGCTGTCGCGCTGCCTGCAGTTCAACCTCAAGCAGATGCCGCCCGGCCACATCATCAGCCACCTGGACAATATCCTGGGGCAGGAGGGCATCGCCTTCGAACAGCCGGCCTTGCGCCTGCTGGCCCAGGGCGCCCACGGTTCCATGCGCGATGCGCTGTCGCTGACGGACCAGGCCATCGCGTATGCGGCCGGCGAAGTGACGCTCGATGCCGTGCAAGGCATGCTGGGCGCGCTCGACCAATCGTACCTGGTGCGCCTGCTCGACGCGCTGGCGCAGCAGGATGGTGCCGACTTGCTGGCCGTGGCCGACGAGATGGCCTCGCGCAGCCTGTCGTATAACGGCGCGCTGCAGGACCTGGGCACCTTGCTGCACCGCATTGCGCTGGCGCAAACCGTGCCCGCCGCCTTGCCGCAGGACTTGCCCGAATACGCGGACATCGTGCGTCTGGCCGGTTCCTTCGACGCGGAAGAAGTGCAGCTGTTTTACCAGATCGCCGTGCATGGCCGCAATGAACTGGGCCTGGCGCCCGACGAATACGCGGGCTTCACCATGACCTTGCTGCGCATGCTGGCCTTTCGGCCCGGCATAGGCGGCGCCGAAGGCGTGCCGGCTGCCGCACCTGCGTCGGCTCCAGGCAATCGTCCCGCCGCCGTGGCCGCCGCGCGCGCCGCCGCTGGCGCATCCGCACCGGCCGCCCGCGCCGCCACGAACAGCGTGGCCAGCCATGCCGCCGTGACACCGCCTGCCGTTGTCGCCGCTGCCGCCGCCAGCATGGCGCGCAGCGAAGCGCCGCCGCCGCGCGCGGCCGCGCCCGCACCGGCACCCGCGCCTGCAGCAGCCCCGGCACCCGCACCAGTGGCACCGCTGCCCGTCGCCCCTCCAGCTGCGGCTGCCCCGGCAGCCTCGGGCGCGCCGATCAGTTCGGCCCGCGCCGCCATCAATGCGGCGCTGGAAGCGGCCCGCGCCGCCTCGAAAGGCCGTCCGGGCAGCGCGCCGTCGGCGCCAACGTCGGCGCCCAAGCCGGCCGCTCCGGCACCGGCCGCTGCCGTAGTGGCGCCCGCTCCTGCAGCGCCCGTGCAGGTTGCACCGCCGCCACCGGCGGCCGCGCAAGCGCCGGCGCCGTGGGACGATGCGCCGCCCGTGGCCGTGATGGAGGCGCCCGCAGTCGCGCCCGTGCAGCAGGCGCGTCCCGCCGCTCCGCCGCCGCAGCAGCAAGCAGATGACGACTTGCCGCCGTGGGTCACCGAATTTTCCGACGACAGCGCCTCGGCCGCCGTGTCCGCGCCCGCCGCGCAGAGCAGCGAGCAGCCCGCCGTCGTCATGCCGCAGCGTGCCGCCAAGCAAGCCGCGCCCAGCGGGCCGTATGTGATCACGCCTGTGCCGGGCCTGGACTGGGACGGCAACTGGCCGGCCGTGGCCGCCGTGCTGCCTTTGCGCGGCGTGGCCCAACAACTGGCCGTGCAAGCCGAGCTGATCGAATGCCTGCACGATGGCCACAGCACCACGTTCCGCCTGCGCGTGCCGATCGACACGTGGCGCAGCCCGGCCAACGTGGAAAAACTGGCGGCCGCGCTGACCGAGCGCTTCGGCCGCAAGGTCAATGTCGACACGGAACTGGGCGCCGTCTGGTACACGGCCAGCGCGGAAGCGCAGGCCCACCGCGAGGCGTGCCAGCTTGCCGCGGAAGAAACCATCGCCAGCGATCCCTTCGTGCTCGAGATGAAGCGTGCATTTGACGCTTTTGTCGTGCCGGGAACGATTACCCCCGCACCGGCCGGCTCCGCCGCGCCGACCCTGCATTGATGATTAACACACTTACAAACTGAATTAACGGAGCATTCTCATGATGAAAAATCAACTGGCTGGCCTGATGAAGCAGGCGCAAGCAATGCAAGACAACATGAAAAAGGCCCAGGAACAACTGGCGCTGGTGGAAGTGGAAGGCCAGTCCGGCGCCGGCCTGGTCAAGATCGTCATGACGTGCAAGAACGACGTCAAGCGCGTGTCCATCGACCCATCGCTGCTGGCCGACGACAAGGACATGCTGGAAGACCTGGTGGCCGCCGCCTTCAACGACGCCGTGCGCAAGGCGGAAGCGACGTCCGCGGAAAAAATGGCAGGTTTGACCGGTGGCATGAACTTGCCAGCCGGCTTCAAAATGCCATTCTGATGCAACACCGCATGCGCTCGATCTGTGGCACGGGGCAGGGTTGATCCATGTCCAAGTCGCTTGAATTTTTGACCGAGGCGCTGCGGCGCCTGCCCGGCGTCGGCCCCAAGTCGGCGCAGCGGATGGCGTTTCATTTGTTGCAGCACGATAGGGAAGGCGCGGCCATGCTGTCGCGCGCCCTGTTCCAGGCCGTCGATGCCGTGCATCACTGCGGCCTGTGCAATACCTTTACCGAACATGAAGTGTGCGAGACCTGTCTCGACGAAGAGCGCGACAAGCGCTTGCTGTGCGTGGTGGAAACGCCCGCCGACCAGCTGATGATCGAGCAGACGCTCACCTACAAGGGCCTGTATTTCGTGCTCATGGGGCGGCTGTCGCCGCTGGACGGCATCGGCCCGAAAGACATCCACCTCGAAAAATTATTGAGCCGCGCCAACGATGGTGTGGTCGGTGAAGTGGTGCTGGCCACCAATTTCACGAATGAAGGCGAAGCGACGGCCCACTACATCAGCGAAATGCTGAAGGCGCGGGGCTTGCGCGTGAGCCGCCTGGCCCGCGGCGTGCCCGTGGGCGGCGAACTGGAATACGTCGACGCGGGCACGATTGCCCGCGCGATGCTCGACCGCAGGGCAACCTAAATCATGCAAGAAAAAACGTCGGCAGGTCCCCTGGCGGGCATCAAAGTCCTGGAACTGGGCACCCTGATCGCGGGGCCGTTCTGCGCCCGCATGCTGGCCGAATTCGGCGCCGACGTGATCAAGATCGAGTCGCCCGATGGCGGCGACCCCATCCGTACCTGGCGCGTGCTGAAAGACGGCACCTCGCTGTGGTGGTCGGTGCAGGCGCGCAACAAGAAAAGCGTCACCCTGAACCTGAAGTCGCCCGAGGGCCGGGCGATCGCGCGCCAGCTGGCCCTGGAAGCGGACATCATCATCGAGAATTACCGCCCCGGCGTGCTGGAAAAGTGGGACCTCGGCTATGAACAGCTGAAAAAGGAAAAGCCGTCCCTGATCATGGTGCGCCTGTCCGGCTTTGGCCAGACGGGTCCGATGAAGGATTTGCCCGGTTTCGGCGCCATCGGCGAATCGATGGGCGGCCTGCGCTATGTGTCCGGCTTTGCCGACCGCCCGCCCGTGCGTGTCGGCGTGTCGATAGGCGACTCCGTGGCGGCCCTGCATGGCGTGATCGGCGCCATGATGGCGCTGCGCCACCGCGACGTGACGGGCGGGCGCGAGCACGGGGAAGGGCAGATGGTCGACGTGGCCCTGTACGAATCCGTGTTCAACCTGATGGAGTCGCTGGTGCCCGAGTACGACCAGGCGGGCGTGGTGCGCGAGCGCACGGGCGGCTCCCTGCCCGGCATCGTGCCCTCGAATACCTACACGACGGGCGACGGCGAAAACATCGTCATCGCGGGCAATGGCGACGCCATCTTCAAGCGATTGATGCTGGCCATGGGCCGCATCGACATGGCGGGCGACCCGCAGCTGGCGCGCAACGACGGCAGGGTGGCGCGCACGCAGGAAATCGACGACGCCATCGGCGCCTGGTGCGCCACGCACACGATAGACAGCGCGCTGGCCGTGCTGAAGGCGGCCGATGTGCCGGCCGGGAAGATTTACTCGGTGCGCGACATGATGAGCGATCCGCAATTTCTCGCCCGGAATATGTTCGAACAGCACCATTTCGCCGACGGCACGCCCGTCAAATTGCCCGCCATCAGCCCGAAACTGTCCGCCACGCCGGGCAAGACGCAATGGCTGGGGCCCACCCTGGGCCAGCACAACGACGAGGTGCTGGCGTCGCTGGGGTTTGACGCGACCGCCATTGCGCGGCTCAAGGCCGGCGGGGTGGTGTAATCCGACGCTACCGACCGGGCCAACAATGTTGTCGGATTACGCTACGCTAATCCGACCTACGCAACTCACTGATACCTGTCATGCATCGATTTTTCCGTACCGCGCTTGCCCTGGCGTCCGCCGCCATCCTTGTCTCCGCCTGTAATATCCCGCCCGCCTCGCATTACGCCGATGCGCCTGGCGTGGGCGGCCTGCGCCTGATCGGCGAACAGCGTATCGCCTTGAAATACGCGTTCGAGGGCACCACGGTGGGCGGCTTGTCCGGCATCGACTACGATGCGGCCAACAACAGCTGGGTGATGGAAAGCGATGACCGCTCGGAAATCAATCCGGCCCGCTTCTACCGTGCCGCGCTCGATTACGACAGTGAGAAATTCTCTGGCGTGACCTTGAAAAGCGTGCATTTCTTCACGCAGCCCGATGGCAGCCGCTATCCGAACCTGGCGCATGCCAAACTGGAGCAGGGCGACCAGGTGCCCGACATCGAAACCATCCGCGTCGATCCGCACGATGGCAGCCTGTGGTACGGCAGCGAAGGCAACCGCAAGGTGGGCCTGCACCCGTTCGTGCGCCACGCCGATAGCGGCGGCCATTACCTGGCCACCTTGCCCACGCCCGCCATGTTCAACGTCTCGAAGAACGAGGTCGGCTCGCGCAACAACATGAGCTTTGAGGCGCTGTCGTTTGCCAGCGATGGCAAGAGCTTGTGGCTGGGCATGGAAGCGGCCCTGTACCAGGACGGCCCGCTGGCCACGCCCGACAACGGCTCCGTCGTGCGCATCACGCGCCTGGACCGCGCCGGCAAGGTGCTGGGCCAGTATGCGTATCCGATCGAGCCGGTGGCGTCGCGGCCTGCGCCGGGGCGCGAAGCGGACAATGGCGTATCGGAAATCCTCGCCGTCAACGACCATCAGGTGCTGGTGGTGGAGCGGGCCGGCGTGGCCAACGCCGACGGCCTTTACACGAATCACGTGCGTATCTACGAAATGGAGACGGATGGCGCCACCGATATCCAGGCTATCCCCGCCCTGGCGGGTGCGACTTATGTGCCGGCGCGCAAGCGATTGCTGCTGGACCTGGAAAAGATCGGCCTGCCCCGGGTCGACAATATCGAAGGCATCAGCTGGGGCCCGCGCCTGGAAAATGGCCGCCGCAGCCTGGTGATGATTTCCGACGATAATTTCAATCCGCAGCAAGTCACGCAAATCCTTGCCTTCGAAGTGCTCTAGTTTCCAGGCTGGCCAGCTGGCCCGCCTGCCTGGCCAGCATGGCCGTGATCGTGTCGTGCGGCGACGGGTGGCCTAAAAAGTATCCCTGGGCCATGTCGCAGCCGTATTCTTCCAGCATCAGCAGTTGCTCGTCCGTCTCCACGCCCTCGGCCACCACCACCATTTTCAAACCGTGCGCCATGGCGATGATGGCGCGCGTGATGGCCGCGTTTTCCGTGTCCTGCGGCAAGCCGGCGATAAAACTCTTGTCGATTTTCAGGGCCCGCACCTCGAAGCGTTTCAGATAATTCATCGACGAATATCCCGTGCCGAAGTCGTCGATCGACAGGTACACGCCGATGCCGCGCAATTGCTCCAGCGTCACCATGGTGGCGCGCGCATCGTCCATCAATGTCCCTTCCGTCAATTCCAGTTCCAGCAGGCGCGCATCGAGGCCCGTGTCGGCCAGGGCAGAGAGCACGATCTGCATCAGGTTTTCATCCTTGAATTGCTTGGCCGACAGGTTGACGGCCATGCGGATGGCCCGTCCGCCATCGCTTTGCCACGCCTTGGCCTGGTTGCACGCCGTGCGTAGCACCCATTCGCCGATGGGCACGATCAGTCCCGTCTCTTCGGCCAGCGGGATGAATTCCGTGGGCGAGATGACGCCCCGTTCGGGGTGGCGCCAGCGCACCAGCGCTTCGACGCCGACGATCTGCGTGCTGGGCACGTCGATCTGCGGCTGGTACAGCAAGTACAGTTCGTTGTTCTGCAATGCCTTGCGCAAGCCCACTTCCATCTTGACGTGGCTCATGATTTCCATCGTCAGCGATGAACTGTAGAGCTTGGCGTTGTTCTTGCCGCAGTTCTTCGCGTGGTACATGGCCGTGTCCGCATATTTCAACAGCGAGTTGCAATCCTCGCCATCTTCCGGATACAGCGAGATGCCGATGCTGGCCGTGACGAAAATCTCGTGCCCCTCGATCATGAAGGGCCGGCGCATGGCTTCCTTGACCCGGTGCGCCACGTTCAGCGCGTCTTCCACCCGCTCCAGGTCGGGAATCAATATCGTGAATTCGTCGCCGCCCAGGCGCGCCAGGTTGCTGCCGCCGGACGACGCCTCGAACTCGTGCTCGGCGCGCAGCACCAGGTCGCTGGGGCGGATGGTTTCGCGCAGGCGTTCGGACACCACCTTGAGCAAGTGGTCGCCCACGTCGTGGCCCAGGGTGTCGTTGATGCGCTTGAAGGCGTCGAGGTCCATGAACAGCACGGCGAATTTCTTGTCGTGCTCCTTCGAGCGTACCAGTTCCCGTTCCAGTGTTTCCAGGAAGGCCTGGCGGTTGGGGATGCCCGTCAGGCTGTCGCAATAGGCGAGGCGGCGGATCTGCTCTTCCGTGCGCTTGCGCTCGCTGATGTCGCGCACCAGGCCCAGCACTTCATCGGCCCCCGTCGCCACCAGGCGCGCCTCGAAATGGCGCGTGCTGTCTTCGTGCGTGAGCGTGTAGTCGACCGAGCCGATATGCTGCGTGGCCAGCACGGCGTGCGCCTTGTCGAGCAGGCGCGCGGCGATTTCGGGAGGCAGCACGTCGCGGATATGGCTGCCCACGCAGTCGCTGAGGGAAAAGCCCGCGCTGGCGTCGTGGCCCTGTTCGTAGTCGAGATAAAAGCCGTCGCGGTTGAGACGAAAGAAGGTGTCGGGGATGGCAGCCAGCACGGCGCGGTTGTGCGCGTCGGCGATGCGCAGGCGGGCGATGGCGTCGCTGGCGCGCAGCACGTACAGCACGCGGTGTCCGAGGATGGGCCAGTTGATGGGCTTGGAAATGAAATCGGTGGCGCCCACTTCGTAGGCGCGCGTGACGGCTTCCAGCTCGTCGCCGCCCGTGACCATGATGATGGGCACGGTGCCGCCCACTTCCTGGTGGCGGATTTCGCGGCACACGGCAAAGCCGTCCATGGCCGGCATGTCGACGTCGAGCATGACCAGGTCCGGCCCGCTGTGCTTGTAGCTGGCCAGGGCCTGCACGCCATCTTCGGCCTCGATCACGTCCAGGCCCACTTGCGTGAGCATCTGCCGCATCAGCAAGCGCATCACGGGATCGTCGTCGGCCACCAGCACCAGGCCGCGGGGAGGGGAGAGGGGCGCTGTCATGTCAGTGTTCCTTCACGAGGATGGCGTTCAGCGATTCGCGTACGGCCAGGAAGGCTTGCTGCATCTGCTGCAGCAGGGGAGCCGCGCCCTCGGTGCTGCCGGCGCGGCCCAGTTTTTCCATCTCCTTGCACAGCTGCGCCAGGCCATCGGCGCCCACGTTGGCGCTGCCCGACTTGAGGCTGTGCGCCACCTTGCGCAGGGTTTCCGCATCCGTTTTCGCGATGGCTTCGCGCATGGCGATCAACTGGCGCGGCGTCTCGCCGGTAAACGCGAGGATGACGCGTTCAAGCAGCGCATCGCCATCCGTGCCGGACAGGGCGCGGATGTTTTCCAGCGCCTGCCGGTTCAGCGGCTGCCCGGATGCCGGGGAGGCAGGCGCCGGCGGCGGCGCTTCGGGCGGCGCCTCCACGGGCGCTTGCGCCTGCGGCGCTTCGCTGTGGTGCACGGTGGCCGCGCGCGGCAGGGTGATCCAGCGCGCGATCGTGTGGCCCAGGTCTTGCTGCGTGAACGGTTTACTCAGGTAATCGTCCATGCCGGCCGCCAGGCACGCTTCGCGGTCGCCCTGCAGCGCATTGGCCGTGATGGCGACGATGGGCAGCACGCGCGCGTGGCCGCACTGCTGTTCGTGGCGGCGGATTTCCGCCGTGGCGGCAAAGCCGTCCATCACGGGCATCTGGCAATCCATCAGGATCAGATCGAAATCCTCGGCCTGCGCCGCCTGCAGGGCCTGTTCGCCGTTGCGCGCGCAGACCACGTCCAGGCCCAGGCTGTCGAGCATGGCCAGCGCCACTTCCACGTTGACGGGATTGTCTTCGGCCAGCAGCACGCGGCGGCGCTGGCGCCGGCCCACCTGCCGCGCCGCATGCGGCGGATGGATGCGCATGCCCTCGCTGGCGCGCGGCGGCGTGACGATGCAGTCGAACAAATCGCATTCGCGGGCCGGCTTGATCAGCTGGAAGGCCACGCCAGCCTCGCGCCGCTGCACGGGGTCGGCCGCCGCCTGTTCCGTGCTCAGCAGCAGTAATTTGAGGTCGGCCAGCAGCGGGTCGCTCTTGATGGTGGCGGCCAGGGCCAGGCCGCTGGTGCGCGGCAATTCCATGTCGAGCAGCGCCACGCCATACGGCGTGCCCGCCTGCGCGGCCGCGCGCAGCTTGGCCAGGCAGTCGCCGGCCGTGCCGGCGCTGTCGCTGACGATGTGCCAGCTGGCCAGTTGCCGCTCCAGCACGGCGCGCGTGGCGGGTGTGTGGTCGACGATCAAGGCGCGTAACCCTCGCGTGGTTTTCAGGTTGAAGGACGGGTCGTCGCTGTCGACTCTCCGCTTATCGAAATTTACTTCGAACCAGAAGATCGATCCTTGCGTTAAAGCATTATTAACGCCGATAGTGCCGCCCATCAGCTCCACCAGCTGTTTCGAGATCGTCAATCCCAGGCCCGTGCCGCCGTGCTTGCGCGTGGTCGAGCCGTCCGCCTGCGAGAACGATTCGAAGATGCGGCTCTGCGCCTCGTTCGATACGCCGATGCCCGTGTCGTGCACCTCGAAGCGCAAGCCCACGCTGGGCGCATCTTCGCTGCATACGGCCACCTTCACGGTGACCTTGCCCGTTTCCGTGAACTTGATGGCATTGCCCAGCAGATTGACGATGATCTGGCGCAAACGGTTCGGGTCGCCGCAAATGGCGATGGGGATGTCGTAGGCGATATCGAATTCCAGGCTGATATTCTTTGCTTCCGCCTGCGGCGCGAACACGTGTTCTATGTCGTCGAGCAATTCGCGGAAATTGAAGCGGATGTATTCCACGCTCAGCTTGCCCGCCTCGATCTTGGAAAAATCGAGGATGTCGTTGATGATCACTAGCAAGTTTTGCCCCGAGCGCTGCACCATGCTCGTGTAGTGGCGCTGCTGCGGCGTCAACGGGCTGGCCAGCAGCAATTCCGTCATGCCCAGCACGCCATTCATCGGTGTGCGGATTTCATGGCTCATGGTGGCGAGAAACGCGCTCTTCGCCTGGCTGGCCGCCTCGGCCGCATCCTTGGCCTTTTCCAGCTGGGCCGTGCGCACGCCCACCTGGCGCTCGAGCTGGTCGCGGTAATTTGCCAGCGTGCTGTCGCGGCTGTCGATCTGCGCCAGCATGTCATTGAAACTGTCGATCAGCACGCCCAGCTCGTCGCTGCGCTGGTGCGCGATGCGGTGGCTGTAGGTCTGGCTGCTCGACACTTTTTGCGCTGTATCAATGAGCTTGGTGATCGGTTCGGCGATCACGCTCTTGAAGCGCCGCGCGAGGAACACGGCGATCAGGAAGGACAGCACGGTGGCGCCGCCGATGGCGCCCACGTGGCGGCCGATGTCGCGCCACATGTGGTTCAGGTCCGCCTCGATCAGCACGGCGCCGATCAGCTGTTGCGGCTCGCCTGGCCGGTAGACGGGCCGGTACAAGCGCATGGCGGGTGCCAGGGTCGTGCCCGAGCCTTGCGTGACGGACTCTGCGGCCATGTCGGCCAGCAGGGCCGGGTCCAGGTCTTCCGGCGCCGCCCGGCCGTCCGCGTGCTGCGGCGCGCGGTACAGGGCGAACAGCCGGCCGCCCCGGTCGAACAGGGCCGCCTGGGCGATCTCGTCGCGCGCCGCCAGCGCCGCCAGCACCTGTTCCGCCTGCGCCTGCCCCGGCTTGCCCGCCAGCAATGGCGCCGCGCCGGCCGCGCCGATCACGCCCGCCAGCGACAGCAATTGCTTGCCTTCATCGTTCTTGTGGCTGAGCACGGACGTCAGCGCAAACGCCACGAACACCAGCAGCAGCGCGCAGCCCGACGACAGCACCGAAATCATGGTCAGCTTCTGGCTGATGCTGGAGCGTTGGAAATTGAACATGGTGGCGGCGCTTCTCCCGTCGGTCTATTGACTGATTTTTAATTTCCTATTGGAAAAATATAGACGCGAAGACACACCCCGATATTGATGTGGGTCTAATGGAAGAAAGGGGAGGGGAACTTATACGAGAGGAAACAACGGAGGGCAGTTCCAAAGAACCACCACCGTATTTATTTTAGTTCAAGACGCCGGACAAAACCGTAGCGAGCGGAAGGGAGAGGCGGCCGAGAAGCGCAACCGTACTCTAGTACGGTGAGCATCGCAAGCCGCCTATACCGACGCGCAGTAGGTTTGGTCCGGTGTCTTAACAGCAGCCGCCGCGTTTTCCCGCCCCGCCGTAGCGGGCTTCCTGCCGTTCGCGGAAGAACTCTTCATACGTCATCATCG
The DNA here is from genome assembly GCF_051380695.1 of Janthinobacterium goodfellowi. Taxonomy (NCBI): domain Bacteria; kingdom Pseudomonadati; phylum Pseudomonadota; class Betaproteobacteria; order Burkholderiales; family Oxalobacteraceae; genus Janthinobacterium; species Janthinobacterium goodfellowi. Next base: position 112,182 of record NZ_JBNYXN010000007.1, read on the forward strand.
GCTCGCCGGGATGGGTCACTTCCCGGTGGGCCACATAGGTGTCGTACTCGGGCAAGCCGCACATGAGCCGCATGCTTTGCCCCAGATACCGTCCAGCCTTGATGATTTCGTCGATCATCATTGCACCGTGGGCATGGCCTGGAACGGCGTTTCCTTGGTGCTCGGACGGCTGTCGGCGCGCGCCTTCATGATGGTGCGGATGCCGAAGAACAGCACGCTGACGACGACCACCACGAAGAAAGCGGCCAGGCCGGCGTCCAGGTAATCGTTGAAGATGATCTGCTGCATCTGCGCCACCGACTTGGCCGGTGCCAGCAGGGTGCCTTCATCGAGGGCCGCCGAGTATTTCTTCGCATGCGCGAGGAAACCGACGCGCGGATTGGCATCGAAAATCTTTTGCCAGCCCGCCGTCAAGGTGCACAGCAGCAGCCAGATCGTCGGCAAGATCGTCACCCACGCATACTGGCCCCGTTTCATCTTGAACAGCACGCAGGTGCCGAGGATCAGTGCGATGGCCGCCAGCATCTGGTTGGCGATGCCGAACAACGGCCACAGGGTATTGATGCCGCCCAATGGATCGACCACGCCCTGGTACAGGAAGTAGCCCCAGGCCGCCACGCACAGGCCCGTGGCCAGCAGGTTGGCGATGACGTTTTCCGTCTGTTTCAGCGCTGGCACGAAGCTGCCCAGCAAGTCTTGCAGCATGAAGCGGCCCGCACGCGTGCCCGCATCGACGGCCGTCAGGATGAACAGCGCTTCGAACAGGATGGCGAAGTGGTACCAGAAAGCCATCATGGCCTTGCCGCCGATGGCGCCGGACAGGATCTGTGCCATGCCCACGGCCAGGGTCGGTGCGCCGCCCGCGCGCGAGATGATGCTGTGCTCGCCAACGTCCTTGGCCGTCTGCGTCAGCATTTCCGGCGTGACATAGAAGCCCCACTGCGAGATCGCCTGGGCGGCGGACTCGGCCGTGGTGCCGATCAGGGCGGCCGGGCTGTTCATGGCGAAATAGATGCCCGGCTCGATGGTCGAGGCGGCCACCAGGGCCATGATGGCCACGAACGATTCCATCAGCATGGCGCCATAGCCGATGAAACGGGCATGGCTTTCGTTTTCGATCATCTTCGGCGTGGTGCCCGAGGAAATCAGCGCGTGGAAGCCGGAGACGGCGCCGCAGGCGATCGTGATGAACAGGAAGGGGAACAGGTTGCCGGACCAGACGGGGCCGGAGCCGTCGATGAACTTGGTCATGGCCGGCATTTTCAGGTACGGCGCGACGACGATGATGCCGATGGCCAGGCCGAGAATCGTGCCGATTTTAAGAAAAGTAGACAGGTAGTCGCGCGGCGCCAGCAGCAGCCACACGGGCAGGACGGAAGCGATGAAACCGTAGCCGATCAGCATCCACGTCAGTTCCGTACCCGTGAACGTGAACATCGGGCCCAGCACGGCGGATTCCTGCACGTACTGGCCGCCGATGATGGCCAGCATCAGCAGCACAAAGCCGATGACGGAAATCTCGCCGATGCGGCCGACGCGGATGAAGCGCGAATACACGCCCATGAACAGGGCGATGGGAATCGTCGCCATCACGGTGAAGCTGCCCCAAGGCGAGCCCGTCAGCGCCTTGACGACGATCAATGCCAGCACTGCCAGGATGATGACCATGATCATGAAGCAGCCGAGCAAGGCGATCATGCCGGGAATTTCGCCCAGTTCAGCCTTGATCAGGTCGCCCAAGGAGCGGCCGTCGCGGCGCATGGAAATGAACAGCACGATGAAATCCTGCACGGCGCCCGCGAACACGACGCCCGCCAAAATCCACAGCATGCCGGGCAGATAGCCCATCTGCGCGGCCAGCACGGGGCCGACCAGGGGGCCGGCGCCGGCGATCGCCGCGAAATGGTGGCCGAACAGCACATATTTGTTGGTCGGCACGTGGTCCAGGCCATCGTTGTGCTTGAAGGCGGGCGTCATGCGGCGGGCATCGAGGCCCAGCACCTTGTCGGCGATGAACAGGCTGTAGAAACGGTAGGCGATCAGGTAGACGCAAACGGCGGCGATGACGATCCAGATCGCGCTGATCGGTTCGCCACGTTGCAGGGCGACAACGCCCAGGGACCCGGCGCCTGCCAGCGCAAGCGCTGCCCAGCCGAGCTGTTTGAAAATGCGGTTCATGCTTCCTCCAGAGATGTGACGGGCGCTGTGCCGTGCGATGATGTGTGCTGCCGAGCCTGGTCGTCGCCAGTTTGGGTGTGAATTAGTGTATCTTCAGCTTATGGCGAGTATTCAGGAATCGTATAATCGTGGCAAGCGCAGCACTACGCAGTAACGCTCAGTATTACTACGCAGACCGATCACCGCGCCGCGACGTAAAATCACCCATTCCCACCAGCATCGACGCCGCCGGAGCGCGCAAGGCCATGAAACTCAGACAGAAAGTCATCTTCCTGGCCATCACGCCGCTCATCCTCGCCCTGTGCGCCATCGCGTTTGCCGTGCGGCACCAGGCGATTACCCTGGCCGAGCAGCAGCGCGCCACCATCCAGCAGGCGTATCTGGCCAGCAAGGAAGCCGAACTCAAGCATTACGTGACCCTGGCCAGCCATTCTATCGCCTCGTTGTATGGCTCGGGCCGCAAGGATGCCCCCACGCAAGAGGAGGCCAAGCGCATCCTGTCCGCCCTCAGCTATGGCGACGATGGCTATTTCTTCATCTATGATTTGCAGGGCAAGTCGCTGATGCATCCGCGCCAACCCGAGCTGGTGGGGCAGAATCTGTGGGAGCTGCGCGACGCCGAGGGCAACCTGACCATCCAGCGCCTGATGCAGCGGGCGAAGAGCGGCGGCGGCTTCGAGCGCTACAACTGGATCAAGCCGTCGACCAACAAGTCCGCGCCCAAGCTCGGCTATGTGATCCTGATGCCGGAATGGGGCTGGATGATGGGGACCGGCATCTACATGGATGACGTGGACCAGGCGCTGGCCAAGGTCGATGCCCAGCAGTCGCGCAATATCCGCTCGACCATGGAACTGATCGCCGCCATCGCCATCCTCGGCTCCCTGCTGGTGGCTGCCTGCGGCCTCGTGCTGAACCTGCGCGAACTGCGCGTGGCCGATGCCAAGCTGAAAGTGCTGGCGCAGCGGGTGGTCGAATCGCAGGAGGAAGAGCGGGCACGGCTGTCGCGCGATTTGCATGACGGCATCAGCCAGTGGCTGGTGTCGATCAAGCTGCAGATCGAGGCGGGCATCGCGCGCCTGGCCGGCAATGCGGAACAGAAAGAAAAGGCGCCGGCCACGTTCGAGCGGGCCGCCGAGCAGCTGAACAAGGTGCTGGGCGAGGTGCGGCGCATTTCGCACAACCTGCGCCCGGCCATCCTTGACGACCTGGGCCTGGCCGCCGCGCTCGACCATCTCGTGCACGAATTTAACGACAGCAGTAGCGCGCAAGCCAGTTTCACGGCCAGCCCCGCGGCGGCGGGCGAGGGCTTGCCCGACATGGTCAATACCGTGCTGTTCCGCATCGCCCAGGAAGCGCTGACCAATTGCGAGCGCCATGCCCATGCCCGCGGCGTGGAAGTGAGCCTGCGTGAGACGGGCAAGGCCGTGGAATTGCGCATCGGCGACAATGGCGGCGGCTTCGATTTCGACGGCATCGCCCTGCACCCGCAGCGCGGCATCGGCCTGCGCAACATGACGGAACGCATGGAAGCCATCGGCGGCAGCCTGCACATCACCTCGTCTGCGGCCGGCACCGTGGTGCTGGCGCGGCTCGCCCTTCCATCCACACACTGAGATACGCAACCATGACCGAGAAAATCAACATCCTGCTGGTGGACGACCACCCCCTCGTGCGCGACGGCTTGCGCGCGCGCCTGGAAGCGGTGGCGCATTTCGACGTGGTGGCCGAGGCGGGCGGCGCCGACGAAGCGCTGGCCCAGGCGCGCGCGCACCAGGTGGACCTCGTGTTGATGGATATCAATATGCGCGGCACGAACGGCATCGAAGCGACGGCGCAGTTCAAGCAGGCATTTCCGCAGATTGCCGTGCTGATCCTGTCCATGCACGACAAGCTCGAATATGTGTCGCAAGCGATTGCCGCCGGCGCGCGCGGCTACGTGCTCAAAGATGCTCCCGGTAAAGATATTGTGTTTGCCATCGAGACGGTGATGTCCGGCGGCATTTATTACAGCGCGGCGCTGGCGCGGCAACTGTCTCGGCCGCAAGTGCACGATTCCTTTCTCACCACGCGCGAGCAGCAGGTGCTGCAGCACATCGCGGCGGGCCAGGCGAACAAGCAGATCGCCCGCGCGCTGGACCTGAGCGTGCGCACGGTGGAGACGCACCGGCTGAACATCAAGCGCAAACTCGGTATCGAAGGGCAGGCTGAACTGATCAAATACGCGGTCGAGCACGCGCATGGCGGCGGCGCCTGAGAAAGCGCGCGCGGCGCCACGCTTTCATTAAACCCGCATCACAGGCGGGTCTCGCGGGGGAATGTTCTTTTTGAACATTTATTGCCAAAATTAAACTGTTTCGTGGGTGAGATTCGGATAGAATGATTCTCGCTGTCGAAATGGCATCCCTGTCGGGCCAGGGTTGCCAATGCAGGTCAGTTTATTTACTATGGCGCCCTACCCACACTGAGATACCGATGTCAGCGTCTGAATCAAACCTGTTTCCGTTGGTGGGATTACAAGCAGTGGCCAATGCTCATAACGAGTGGGTCGCTGTCACCCTGCATGTACCGCAAGCCTCGACGGCGCCGCTGCTGGCGGCGTTGGCCGCCGCCGATGCGTATGCCTTCCTGGCGCCGCTCGACTGCATCATTCCCCTGGCCGACCCGCATGGCGTGGACGAGGCCGTGCTGGCGCAACTGGCGCCGCAACGCACCATCTTCCGTTTGCCGGCCCATCTTGCCGGCGACAAAGCGCTGCAGAAAAAATGCCGGCAATGGCGCGATGCCGGCTACCGCATCCTGCTCGATGGCGCCGAGGCCGGTCCCGTGGTGGCGGCGCAGGTCGACGCCCGCGCGCTGAGCTTTGACGCGGCCGGCGCCCGCCCGGCCCTGCATCAACTGCTGCCCTTGCCGGGGCCGCACCTGGCCTACAACGTCGCCGACGCGGGGCACATTGCCCAATTGCAAGAACTTGGCGTGAGCTGGTTTGCCGGCGATTACGCGCTGCACCAGGCGCGCCAGCAAAGCGAGCCGGAAGACGCCACCTCGCGCCGCCGCGTGCTGGCGCTGCTGGGCTTGCTGGCCCGCGATGCCGACGCGCACGAGCTGGAAGTGCCGCTCAAGCAAGACCCATCGCTCAGCTATCATCTATTAAAACTGGTCAATTCGGCCGCCTTCGGTTTCACGGCGCCGATTGCCAGCTTCAGCCAGGCCATCACCCTGCTGGGCCGGCGCCAGCTGCAGCGCTGGCTGCAACTGCTGCTGTATGCGCGCCAGCAAGATGACGGCAAGATCCATGCGCTGCTGCCGCTGGCGGCCGTGCGCGCGGCGCAGATGGAAGCGCTGTGCCAGCTGCGCGGCGGCGACCGCGACGCGCAGGACCTGGCCTTCATGACGGGCGTGTTTTCCCTGCTCGACGTCTTGCTGCGCATGCCGATGGCAGACATCATCGCGACCCTGAACCTGGCGCCCGAAGTGAGCACGGCCTTGCTTGAACGCAATGGCGAACTGGGCACCTTGCTGGCGCTGGTCGAAAGCGCCACGCCGCCGCCCGAAGGCTTGCGCCGTGCCGGCATTGATGGAGAAACCTATTGGCGCAGCCTGCTGCAGGCTTACCAGTGGGCCATCCAGGTCAGCCGGAACCTCTAGCATGACCCTGCTGCCGTTGTCGGATTACCTCGGTGACAGCGCCGCCCTGTGCGACGCCGTCGTGCGTTTGCGCGGCTCCGCGCTGGTGGCCGAGCTGGGCCGTATCGCCAGCGCCGTGATGGCCAGCCCGCATGGCCTGTTCCTGCCTGCGGCCAGCGCCGCTGCGGCCACGTCCGCTGCGCCGCCCGCGCCGTTTCCCCGCGATACGCCCGCCTTGCTGCAGGAAATCAGTTTTGATGGCCATTGCTTCGGCCATTACAGCGTGGCCGGCCGTCCTGTCTACAACGACGCCGACCGCCGCCACCTGGCCAGCCTGGCTTCGCTGACGGCTGGCGTGCTGCAGGTGCATTCGCTGGCGCAGCGCTCGACCCATGCCTACGCGCAAGTGGAAGCCTTGCTGGCGCAGCAGACGCAAATCCTCGACCAGTTGCACGAATCCGTGCTGACGATGGACTTGACGGGCTACATCACCAGCTGGAACAAGGGCGCCGAACGCCTGTTCGGCTACACCTCGGTGGAAGCCGTGGGGCGCAACATCCTGTTCCTGTACGACGACGAAGACACGGGTTTTCACGACGCCTTCCTGGAGCAGGGCGGGCGCCTGATGGAGGTGCGCCGCCGAAAGAAGTCGGGCGAGATCTTCTGGGCCAGCTTGTCCTTGTCGCCGCTGCAAGACCTGGACGGCAAGCCCATCGGACTCATCGCCTACCTGACGGACATCACGGAACGCAAGCTGGCCGAAGAGCGGCTGCACCACCTGGCGTATTACGATCCGCTGACCAGCCTGCCCAACCGTACCCTGCTGGCCAAGCTGGTCGACCAGGCCCTCAGCGTGGCGCAGCGCAGCAAGATGCTCGGCTGCGTGCTGTTCATCGACCTGAACCGCTTTAAGCTGATCAACGACACACTGGGCCGGCGCATCGGCGACGAACTGCTGCGGCAAGTGTCCTTGCGTTTCCGCCAGGCATTACGCGACCAGGACCTGGTGGCGCGCCTGGGCGGCGACGAGTTCGCCGTCGGCCTGTTCGACATCGGCCAGCATTTCGAGGCCAGCATGGTGTCGCAAAAGCTGCTCGCTTCGCTGGTGGAGCCGTTCCTGATCGAGGGCCACGACTTGCGCGTGGGCGCCAGCATCGGCATCAGCGTGTATCCGCAGGACGGGCAGGATGCGGAAACCCTGCTGCGCCTGGCCGACATCGCCATGTACCGCGCCAAGCAGGACAGCGGCGGCGAAGCGGAAAGCGTGGCCTTCTACAGCCAGGACATGAACCTGGGCATGCAGGCACGCATGCGCCTGGAAACGGGCTTGCGCCAGGCCCTGTCGGAACAGCAATTGCTGCTGCACTACCAGCCGAAATATGCGCTGGGCAGCGGCCGCATCATCGGCGCCGAAGCGCTGGTGCGCTGGCATCACCCGCAGCACGGCATGATCCCGCCCGCCGAATTCATCCCCCTGGCCGAATCGACGGGCCTGGTGGTGCAAGTGGGCGAATGGGTCTTGGAAGCGGCCTGCGCCCAGGCACAGGCATGGAAACTGGCGGGCCTGCCGCCCATCCGCCTGGCCGTCAACGTCTCCGCGCGCGAATTCACGGCAGCCTTGCCCGCCAGGGTGGCGGCGACCCTGGCCCGCTACGGCCTGGAAGCGGCCTGGCTGGAACTGGAAATCACGGAAAGCACCCTGATGCACAACATCGAGAGGGTCATCGGCATCATGGACCGCATCACGGCGCTGGGCGTGGCCCTGTCGCTGGACGACTTCGGCACCGGCTATTCGAGTCTGTCCTATTTGAAACGCTTCCCCATCGACACGTTAAAAATCGACCGCTCCTTCACCACCGGCATCCCGACCGACGCCAGCGACTGCGCCATCGCCAGCACCATCATCAGCATCGCCCAGCAACTGCACCACAAAGTGATCGCGGAAGGCGTGGAAACGGCCGAGCAACTGGCCTTCCTGAAGAGTTCCGGCTGCGACGAAGTACAAGGCTACCTGTTCTCGCGCCCCTTGCCGGCGGTGGAGTTCGAGAAGGCGCTGCGGCAAAACTGGGGCCTGTAGGGCATCTGCCCCAGCCCTTGCCGCTGGCGGAGTAAGGCCACGACAGTACTAGCCATTGGTAAGCCAGTGACCTTTATGTATAATGCTGCCATCTGGAAGCGTGGCCGAGTGGTTGAAGGCACTAGTCTTGAAAACTAGCGACGGGTTACACTGTTCGTGAGTTCGAATCTCACCGCTTCCGCCAGAAAAATGAAATAAGCCCTTGATTTTCAAGGGCTTATTTTTTTTCTGCTCAAAATTTCACGATGCATAGATTTGATATTGGCCTTTGCCCCGGGGACTAGTTGCGGAAGCCATTTCCGCAACTTGAAGTATTGACCCGGCTGGTCATGCATCAAGTGACCACGTACCTTGTGTTGTTTGATGATTTTTTTGCAAAAAATTTCCTCCTGGAACTAACATATCTTAAAAATAATACATTATACTAATCGGAATTCCATGTGTATTTTATTTTTTAAGGCGTGAAATGAATCTATTTTTCAAACAGTTTAAATATATCAATCTTGCAGATGTTTTTTTTGATTCCCTCAAAGCAGATTATGCGGAGTTTTCCCAGTGGTTTGCAAAAAAATCGGAAGATAGTGCTTATGTGTTTCAGGATGATTTAGGTAATATTGATGGTTTCTTGTATGTAAAAATAGAAGATGGTGCTGTGATGGATACCGTACCACCATTGCCGCCACAACGTCGATTAAAAGTCGGAACATTAAAAATTAATGCGCATGGAACTAAGCTTGGCGAACGGTTTGTTAAGAAAATTTTTGACCATGCGATAAGTTCAGGTGTTAATGAGATTTACGTAACTGTTTTTGCAAAGCATGCTCCTCTTATCGGTTTGTTGTCGAGATATGGATTTTTACTCCGGGCATCAAAGACAACGCCTAATGGCGTTGAAAATGTATATGTGAAAACTGTACGGATGTTTCACCAAGACTTAGTGCAAACATATCCAATGGTAGTTGCAAGGGGGCAAAATATTTATATGCTGGCCCTAAAGCCTGAGTGGCATACTCGATTACTCCCAGATTCAATTTTGCAAAATGAATCCGATACTATTGTGCAGGATGTTTCGCATACGAATAGTATTCATAAAGTATATCTCACAAAGATGCGAGGAGTTGAGCACGTCAGGCGGGGGGATGTTATTCTGATATACCGTACCTCCGATCAGCCTGGACGTGCGTACTATCGATCAGTCGCCACATCGATTTGTGTGATCGAGGAAAATAGAAATATTTATTCTTTTGCAAATGAGATTGAATTTCTGGATTATTGTAGGCCTTATAGTGTATTTACTGAGGCTGAATTGAGAAGTTTCTGGGCTAGAAAACAATATCCGCACATATTGAAATTCACTTATAATATGGCATTGCCAAGGCGAGTAAATCGCCAGCAAATGATTGATGATTTTGGACTTGATGCGGATGCATATGCGGGTTTTGTGCATCTTTCTCCGCAGCAATTTAGTGGTATTGTTTCACATGGAGGAATTGATGAAAGTCTTATTGTCTATTAAGCCCGAATATGCGGAAAAGATTTTGAGCGGAGAGAAACATTATGAGTTTCGCAAAGTTTTGCCAAAAGTTCCAGGGATAAAGACCGTAGTTATTTATGCTACGATGCCTGTTGGGAAGGTTGTTGGTGAATTTGATATTGCGGAACTTGTTTCTGAAACTCCAAAAGTTCTTTGGGCCAAGACTTCTAATTTTTCTGGAATCACTCGAAAATTCTTTAATGAGTATTTCGAAGGGCGTAAGTTGGCGCATGCTTTTAAAGTGGAGGCAGTTCGACGGTATGGTTCTCCTGTCGAGTTGCGCTCCATTCTTCGCAGTGGTGTTGCACCGCAGTCCTTTTGTTATCTGAATTAAGATCGTTTTTTAACGTGTCGGTCGAACGGCTTGGCCGATGCGTCGATAGACTTTTTCCGTGATGACTTTTTCACTATGTCCCAGCAAGGAGCTGGCGGCGCCCAGGTCGGCAATGTCGCTGGCGGAGCGCGCCCGGATATCGCGGAACTGGAAGGCCTTGATGCGGCTGGCCAGCTCCTCGTCACCAGCCTTTAGCGCCAGTTCCGCTGCAGTTTTCCGGGCGCTATCGAAGCGCAGGCGCAAATGCCACTTCTTCACCTGGCAACCATTCGGCAGCGCGACGATGAAGGTGGTGCGCGGCCGGTGCGGGCGCGCGTGGATGCGCTCGATGACCTTCGCCAGTTCGGACTTGATGCCTTCGTGCTCGAGCACGATGCGCAGCAGCTTGTTGCTCTTGCCCTGACGCACCTGCAACGCCCCATCCTTCAAATCGCCGTCGCGCATTTTGAGCACGTCCGCAGGCCGCTGGCCGGTCAGGTAGTTCAGGTCCATGGCGTCCTGCAGCTCTTCACAGCCGGCGTTCCGCACCGCATCCCACACTGCCTTGTCGGCATAGAAGTCGCGTGGTACCTCTTTGTTCTTGCGCACGCCCCTGCATGGGTTCTCGCGCTTCGTGTAGCCCCATTCCCTTGCCATATTGAACACATGCGACAGCAGCGCGATTTCGCGGTTGGCGCGCACCTTGGCGCTGCGCGCGTCGCGGTAGCGGGCAATGTCCTGCGGCGTGATGGCGTCGATAGGCGCGCTATCGAAGACCGGGCGCAGCTGGCTCAACGAGCTGGAGTTCTCGCGTTGCGTGCTTGGCGCCTTGCCCGGCAGGATGTCACGGACGTACTGCGCAAACACGTATTCCATCAGCGTGGCGTCGGTTGGCACGGGCTTGCATTCGTATTCTGCCCACAGGCGCTTGGCCTCGACCAGATCCGTGCCCAGCGGGAATTCCTTCCTGTTCCCGGCGTCATCCCGGCCATTGTAGTAATAGCCGGTCCATGTTTCGCCCGATTTCAGCTTGCGCACGCGGCGCAGCATGCGCGGTGGAAGTTTGTAGCCAGTGCTCTTAGGTCGCATTGTTTTCTTTCTATTAACGTACTTTGGACAGGTCCGGCACCCAGGCCGGCGTGTTCACCAGGCTGGCAGGATTGATTCCGCTCAAGCGTAGCCTTGCGTACAGGCGCCCGATGATGGGCGCGCCGGCGCGGTTCTTGATGAAGGTCCAGCCGTTTTGCTGCAGCCATTTGATCTGATCCACTTTCCGGCAGCAGCCTGAAATGGTTTCCAGCTCTTCAGCAGTCAGGGTTTCGGACTGGATAGAATTGTCAAAAAGGTTATTCATTGGATGCCGCTTTCGTTATTGCGGGATTGCATGCCTTGCTTTTGCTCGTTGCCAAGGCGAACGCTTCTGCTTCGGTATATTGGGGAACTTCGGCGCCGATCTTGCGGAAGTCTCTTAGTCTGCAAAATTCTTTGTAATTAGCATCCTCGATCAAGGCCGCCACGGCAGGCAATGAGCGTTCCGCTGTCATGTCTGGCACCCGACAGGAGCGGTTGCCTTCTTGACCGCCTCGATGGCCGCCAGCGGCACCGCACGGAACATGCCCGGCCACTGGTGATCCAGCTCCACCCAAGCATGCAGCTCGCCATTGCCCACATCGCGGCGCAGGTCGTTGACGGTGCCGGCCTGGTAGCCTTCGTCGGTATCGAATGTCACGCGGTCGCCCAGGGCGATTTGCCGCGGCGAATTGGTCAGGGTGTTCAGCATTGCGGTGCTCCTTTCAGTTTGGCGGTAACGCCGCACACGCCGAAGTGGTCGAGGGCGGCCTGGATCGCGTCGCCGCTGGAAGCGGCAATCGCGGCGTATTCAAAGCGTTCGGTTTGTGTGCGAACGATCACGGCATAGGTGCTCATGTGCCATTTCCTTTCTTGGATGTTGTGTCAGTGGCAATCACTTGTGGGAATGGACACGCTCCAATCGCCGCCATTTCATGAATCAGCGCGATTTTTTGTTCATCGCCGTGTATTCGCGGGAACGGACAGGCCAGGTTGTGCGCCCAGGAACATAAAATCGCGTTTTGGTCGATGTCGCTATAGACGAATGGGGGCGCAGAAATGGGCGCGGCTGGAATTACGTCGACGGGGTGCGTACAGTTATTTACACGAGTCCGAGGAACGGCAACCCCAACAGCCACCCCGCGAGCGCCTGTGGCCCGTACGGGCGTCCACGTATGGCGCACGGACTTGAAGACCACCCCAATCAGATCGCTGCAGCGCACGCCGTAGGGTGTGGTGCGCAGCGTTTCGCCGTAGCGGCCGATGACGGTCTTTTCGTCCTTGGCCAGCGTGACGACCAGTTCCTTGCGCGGCACCAGGGCGCCGCCTTGGGCGCGCAGGTATTCGGCCCAACAAGCGCGTTTCTCGCCGTCGATCTTTTGCACGGCGTCCCATGCGCGGCGCATGGCGGCCGGCGCTTCGTTGAGCATGCTTTCCTCGATGCGGCGCAGTTCGCGCCACACGGTCACGGGCGCGCCGCCCCATTGCTGGAATTGACGGATGCCCCAGCACGCGGCCCAGGACTCGACGCGCGCCGATGGCGTCAGCTCGACATCGCCTTCGGTATCGGCCGTAACGACATAGCCTTCTTTCGTCTTGTGCTCGGCCACGCCGTCGATGTTCTTGGCCACGTACTTGGCGATGTAGCCGGCGGCGCTGCCCTTGGCCCAGTCGATGCGCTTCACGTCCAGGCGGCGCGCGAAGGCGCCCGGTTCGCCACGGTCCACACGCCAGGCGTAGCGCTTCATGATGCGGATGGCGCGGCCGGCCACGTCCTGCAGGTGGGCGGTCTTGTATTTCGCGGTTGGGCGCACGAACAGCAGCAGATGCCAATGCGGGCATCCGTCGTGGTGCGGCTCGGCGATGCGAAAGCCGTACAGGCCGATGCCACGGCGCGCCAGTGCGGAGCGGCACAGCGACGTCATCTTGCCCAGGTAGGCGTTGGCCTCGCGCGGCGTGGAGCCGTCGAACTTGTCGTTAGGCTTGCCGCTGTGCTGCATGGCGTGAAAGCGCGATGGGCACGTCCAGGTGATGAAAATGCCCTGGTCGCCGCACTCGCGGGCGATCTGCTCAAAGCCGTTGATGCGCAACATCAGTTCGCCGCGCCGGATGGCTTTGTTGGCGGTCGTTTTCTCGGCCAGCTCGGCAATGCTGAATTGCTGGCCGTTCTCGTTTTGCACCAGCGTGGCCGCCAGTGCTGCCGCGTTGCGGCGGTTCTGCGCCAGGCGCGACAGCACGGCGTCGTTGCTGGCGTAGGGTTCGCCGCGATAGTTCACGTACCCCAGGCGGATATTGCCAGCTTCGAAGGCGCGCTTGACGCGCTTGCGCAGTTGGCGGCGCCACCAGCGGGCGTCGACCAGGCGGGCGATGGTGTCGGCCTGCTCGTCGAACTCGGGTAGTTTGATGCCGTAAGAGGTGCATTCGTCCGCCATGATCTGCAGGGCGTGCGCTTCCGACGTTGCCGACCAGAGCGCCTTGACCACGCCAGCCGCCGCACGCTCGGCGGTGGCCACGATGTCGGCATCGCTTTGCGACAGGTCGACGCCGGCCGGCACGTACTGCTCGGCGAACTCGCGCACAAAGCCGGTGGCGATGGACTCGTAAATTTTGTACCACGACGACCAGGCCATTTTGGCCAGGGCGGCCGTGATGACGCGGTTGCGCCATTTGTATGGAATGCTGGCCAGCTCTGGCGCGAATTGCGCGGAACGCAAGAAGGCTTCGTGGCGTTGTGGGGCAGGCAGCAGGATTTGTTTAGATTGCATTCAACAGTCTTTCGTACACACGGATAGCGGCGGAGGTGGCGGCGCGCAGCTCGATGCGCTCTTCCTCGGTAAATGAATGGATGGGCGATTCCCAGCGGTCAGCGTCCATGCCGGCGGCGATCAACACGGAACGGCGCGCGCCTCGCGGCGACAATCCCCACGCCTGGGCCATGAAGGGCGCCAGGTTGCGCGGCTTGATGCTGCGCAGCTGGGCCTTGGCTTCGGCGATGGCGGCCAGCGCATGCCCGGCGCCCGGCGGCGTCGGCATATCCTTGTCGCGCGCTGCCAAAATCTCGGCGGCAGGCTGGAAGGACAGGTGATTGTCGATAAGGGACGCCGGCATGGTTCAGTCCTTGATGGCGCCGATGGCCCGCAGCACCCCGGGGGCAATGACAATCAGGAGCGTCAGCAGCCAGATGCCGCAGGTTTTGGCCACGCGCAGCATCAGCGTGCCCCTGCCTTGGCAAAATATTTGGCCCAGTAAGTCAGCGTGCGCGATGAGCTGCTGCATTGCACGACGCCCGATTCACTGGCGAACAGGTAGCGCAGCTCTATGGGCAAGCTATCAGCCAGTGCGCGCTGGTTGGCCGGTGAGAAAAAGCCGAAAACCTGCAACGGTTGCGCATCGCTGATGATGAAGGTCAGATTGGTTGCGCCGTAGGCGTGATAAGTCCTGGCAATCTCGCGGATATAGGCGCACAGGTCGGCGATGTTGGCGCCAGCGCTAACGTCCAGAAGGAAGCAGGTCGGCGCCACAGGCACGACGCATTTTTGCAGGGCCGGGCGGGGTGTGGCCGGCGCCGGGGATTTGTCGGCATGACTGGTGGCGTGCAGCGTGTTTTCCATCGGTTTTCCTTATTTCAGGTTGAACGAATCCCGCACGCTCAAAAGGGAGCGCTGCAGGGCACAGCAAAAGAGGGGAGTTACAGCGGCCGGGCTACGGCGGCGCGAGGAGCGGGATAGTCATCAGCAGCCCGCAGTCAGGTCCAGGGCCAGCTGGCTGGTGGCTGCCGTGCGCGCATGCTGGGACATCGGAATGCGGATATCAGGCTTGGGCATGGCGGACAGCGAGAGGGTGCGCAGCACTTCCAGGCCTGCCACGAAGGAGTGCCCGCAGTCGGGGTTCTGGCACATGTAGGTAATTTCCTTGAACATGGCGGACATCGTGCGGCTCTTGACGGCGCGGACGGTGTATTCGCAATGCGGGCAGGGCAGGCCGATGACTCTCATTTCAGCTTTCTTTCCACTTGGTACAGGGCGCGACCACGACCTGTCATGTTTTTAGACTGCTTGCGTAAGCGCGACTTGACGAGCCATTCGGCCGCCTGATCGATACTTGCCAGCCCCTGGCGCTGGCGCACGAGTTCCAGCACCGCGCGCTCTTCGTCATTGAGGTTAATTTGATGGTCTGGCATTTTCTGTAACTTTAGAGTTGCTCAAAAGTGACTCGGTTTAAACGCTGCGACGCTGTACGCTGTCGATAGTGGCGTCATCCAAGGCGATCACGGCCAGGGCTTCACGCATCACGATCTGGCGCACCAGCACCGCAAGCTCTTCGCCTTGGTAGTTGGCGATCGAGGAAACGAGCTGGTGCTCATAGTCATCGAGGCGCAGCATGACGCGGTGGCTGCGGATACGTTTTGCATCGGGGTACATGACGTTGTCCTTAGTGGGTGTGTTTGGGGGCGGGTTCGCGCTTGTAGTCGGCGAGGCCGCGTAGGATCAGGAAGCGCAAGAACCATGCACGGGATCGTTGTTGGTCGGCGGCAAGAGTCTCAATTTCTTTTACCTCGTCAGGAGCCAGACGAACGCCAAGCGGCTGGGAGGTGACGCCTTTTGTAATGCGTCCGACTTTTGACAAGTTTTTCATAATGTTATGATGTGTAATCGCTACAGGATGGCGTAACTATAGCTCCCAAATGGGAGCATTGTAAAGGTAAATTTGAGCACAAATGAGACCAATTGGTGAAATACTAAAAGAAGAACGCCAACGGCTAGGCATGAATCAGGATGATTTTGCTGCGGTGGGCGGACTAAAGCGGCGTGCCCAGACGCTCTATGAGCAGAATGAGCGGGCGCCAGATGCTCTTTACTTGCGGGCACTGGCAGCAATAGGAGTTGATGTAAATTACATACTGACAGGCGAAAAGACGCTTTCTGCTCTGACCATGGAAGAGAAGGAATTGCTCACGGGCTTTCGTGGCCTGGATAGTCGCGGAAAAGCGGGAGTATTGGGGATGATTGGCGGAATGGCCTCAACCCAGAGCGGGGCGCCGCCGAGTCGGAGCATTTCGAGCGAGCCGTCGAAGTACGCAATTAATCCTGTGTTCCACGGTGATGTTGGTCAGACGATTTACGGAGATGTGACATCTCCGAATACAGTCAATATGCCAAAGAAAGACAAAAAGAAGTAGTTTATGAGAATGTGGTTTCAATGCTTTTTTGCCTTGGCGCTGCTCAGCCCTGCATCAATCGTTCTTGCTGATGTTGACACTTGCAACAGATCGAAATGCGAAGGTGGAACAGCACTTGTCTATTCGCCGACTGATGAGCCGGCAATAGCATGTGATGATCTCAGCGTGTGCTCATACGTCAGCTTTTACTTGCTTGTCGACTCTATGGTCAAGGCTGGCGAGGCAAACGAAAACGACCCGCAGAATATGCTGGTGCTTGAGCGAAAAATGCGAAGAGCCGGACTTGCGAACTTTCAAGATGCCGCCAATAGCTATCGTTGGGCAACGCATCGGCAGCGAGTGAAAATCAATATCATGAATTTCAAGGAGGAATTGGCATATGTAGAGCCAGTTCAAGGTGGTAAAGGGTATTGGATAAGCTTTGACAGCTTGACGCCAATTGCGCGAACTGCCAAGGAATATCCCTTTGCTGGAAAAATCACTCGGGCATCCGCAATCATGGCGTCGCTGGTCAATGCGGGCACTGGAGTTTACGGAGCCAAGTCCATAGCACGCGAAATTGATGCTGTACTACCGCAAAGTTTCGACGAGCGTATATCGTTTTCGCTTGAAGGGTATGCATCAGGAGGCGGACAAATTTTTATTTGTTCCTCCAAGAAATTTTGCGACTCGATACACGGCTATTTTACTTTACTGACTTCTTTAGCCGGCCCGTACTTGTTTCGATCAAAGGATGGAAAGATCGTTGCTCAACTTAATAGCAGTTTGCCACCTGATGCGGCACTTCTTTTTGAGTCCGCTTTGTTGCGAATTAAGTAATAAATATAGATGGTGGAATAAAGGTGTAGTTTGAATGTCAAGTAAGAATGAATTTTCTGGTGATGTAGGCCAGGCTATTTTTGGTAATTTGAATGAATCGCCAAGGTTGAGCAACGTAGTCACCCTTCATGTGGGCGAGAAGGAAAAGCCTGTCAATCTGATTACGCCGTATCAACGCTCAAGCATCAAGTTACTTGTTGATGAGCTTGCCATGTTAAGCGGTGATGAAGACATGAAGATTTATCGGGGACTTATCACCGACTATGGACTTAATCGATTCAAGGAATTGCCGCGAAGTAAATACCAAGAGGTCAAGGCGATTTTAGAACAGCGGATCGATCAAGCAAGCAAACCGCCCGCCGAACCAATTTACCCGATTGCAGCACCCGGAGCTGCACCGATGGCCGCCTCACATCCTCACGCTGTATTACCTTGCATGGCGTGCGCCGAAAAAACGATCAGTTTTACACGGCTGCAACGCACCGCACACCTTCAACTTGGTGCGCTGATTGCTTGCCTGGTCACTTGTGGCTGGCTGCTCTACAAAATACAGGCCCCCGCCGATCATGATTCCAGCGTGGGAAAAGACGAAAAATGCTACATCGCCGGAAAGGCATACTCTATCGGCCACGTCGAACGCTCACGCGGTAGAGCCATGGAATGTGTGGGACAAATGGGCGATATGCCGGCAATGTGGCTGGATGCGAATCGTGGACGCTAGGTAAAAAATATGAGATTCTTAATCAAGAAATTATCTTTTTTTGCATACTTCTTGGTGTGCGTTTCGGCGGTCGCTGGCAATACGCCGTGCTCTGGCAGCAAGGGTGGTATTTCGAACTGCGATGGCGCGACATTCGTCTGCAATGATGGCTCAATAAGCGCATCGAAAAAAATCTGCTCTTCCACGGGTAGGTCTGCAAAGGCGCCGTTGGCCGATGCTTCAGGCTGTACCTGCCGCAGCGGCAACTACTGCACCGGGCCGCGTGGAGGGGAATACTGCTTGAGTGACAGCGGTGCCAAGAGTTACCGGCGCCGCTGATACCCACTCACACATCTCTAGAACTTTCCCTTACTCCGCCATATCTCCAGAATTGGCATCGTCTTGCTCTGGCTTCCATGGCTCGTCGCTGTTTTCCCTGATGATGTCGCGCACTTCCTTGATGTGGTTCCATGCAGTTTTTGCCGCTCGCTTGGCAGCGCTCTTGCTCTTGTAAAGGTGCTCCAGGGTTTTGAGCTTGCTTTTTGAGCCTGCTTGCTCCTGCCCCGCCTTTTTCTTCTTCGCCGCCACGTCCTTCCACTTGGCCACCACGCCCGTGATGCCTTCGTCCGGGTCTTTCTCGTGCTCGCGCTCGGCCTCGACCGCTTCCGTTTTCGTTTCAAACTCCACACGCGTGGTAAAGCCGTTGCCGCCCAGGCTGTGCGTGACCTTGACCGATAGCCATTCGGTGGCGTCGATCTCGGGCTTGAAGCCTTGCACCGTCACGGGCGATTGCGGGAACACGGCCGGGTTGCCCAGGGCAAGGCTCATTTCAAAGGTGGCCAGGCCGCGCAGGATGCGCTGCCATTCGGCGACGGCCGCCGCGCGCGCGTCGGTTTCATTGGCGAAGGTGGTGCGCAGGCGCTTGCTGTTGCCGGGTACGCCAGCCACCACACTGCGGCGGCGCGCGTAGCGCTCGTCGTGCCAGAAGGCGCGCACGCCCGTGTAGGCGTCGCTTTCGGCGCTGTGGTAGCGGTGGCCGTCGCCCAGGGCACGCGTGATGGGGATGACGGGCAGCGCCTTGCCGCTGGCGGTGCGGCTCTGGTTGATGGGGATGAAGAGCAAAGTGTCATTCTTGACGGTGGCCACCGCATCGTATTTCCGGCCCAGCCGGCGCAGGAAGGCCGCATCGCTTTCGTGGGTCTGGTCGATGTGCTCGATGGCCGTGTCGCGCAGGCGTGCCGAGACGCCCGACGCCAGCTCGTTGCGAAAGGCAATCGCCTCGATGATGGCGCCCAGGGTGGTCTTGTGAAAGCTGTGCTCCTGCTGCTGTTTAAACGTGTCGATCAGGTTGGCCGACCTGGCGCGCAGGGTGATGGTGTCGGGCGCGCCGCTGTGCTCCACCTCGTCGACGGTGAACTTGCCCATGTCCACCAGGCCGGTGGCTTGCCAGCCCAGCGCCAGGGCGATCTGCGCGCCGCGCGGCGGCAGGGCCAGCTTGCCGTCGCTGTCGTCCAGCGAAATGTCGAGCTGGTCGCTCTCGTCGCCACGGCACAGTGTCAAGGTCAGATTGATGAGCCGGGGCGAGACGATGGCCGTCAAATCCTTGTCCTCGATGCTGACCTTGAAGGCGGGGATGTTGGTACTCATTTGAACTTGTCCGCCGCGCTGCCGATGGCGCCGCTGATGCTGCCGCCGATCTTGTCTTTCATCTCGCTGACCACGCCGCCATATTTCGACGTGATGCCGCCGACCACATTGCCGACCACGCTGCCCACGGCATTCCTGGCCGCACCTGCAATGCTGCTGGTCATGCCGTCGATGCTGAGCATGTTTTTCAGGTCGCCGATGTCGCCCAGGCCGACCATGGCCAGCACGCCGTCGTCATCGCGCTTGAGCGCAATCGAGAACTCGACGCGGCGCGCGCCGCCGCTGCCGTCCAGAATGGTGCGGCCCTCGGTCATGCTGGTGATGCGGTACGAGCCGAGAATGCGGCCCGTGCCCTGGATCAGAATCCACGATTTACCGGTGTCGGCCATCATGCGCAGCGCATCGAGCGAATACAGGGAGCCGGTCAGTTCCGGAGCCACCCAGCCCGACAGGGTGATGGTGTCGTCGCCTGGCCCCACATACTGGTGCGCGTCGCGCAGGCCCACGCGGGCCGTGCTGGCGTGCTTCCATTCCGTTTGCCGCTGCAGCTCGTGATACGCCAGGGTCGGCAGGCTGAAGACGAACATTCCTAAAATCATCATCATGGTGGTTATTCCTTCTTAATCGTGGTCGCGCAGGGACGAGCGGATGCGCGCCGCCTTTTCGCGGTCGCGTTGATCGAGCGCCGCGCTCACGGCGCGCGCGATGGCCTGGGGATCGGTGCCGGCCTGCACGTTGAAAGTGATTTCGATCTTGTCGCCCTGGATGGTCATGCCGGCGCCAAACGTGCCCTGGGACAGCGGGGCGCGCGTGTCAAAGGCGCTGGCGGGTAACGCCGTGGCCGCTCCGATGGCGATGCCGGCGCCAAGTTGCGTCAGGCGTTGCGCCAGGCCGGATACCTTGGCAATCGGCGCGCCCTCGCTGCGGTCCAGGCCCACGGCCAGGCCTTGCATGGTGTAGTCGCCGAGCTGGGCAAACACGCGGCTCGGGCTGTGGATGCCGAGCTTTTCCTTGAACCAGGCAATGGTGCTGGAACCGGCATTGCTGATGGCATCCTTGACGGCGCCCATGGAACCCGTGATGCCATTGACCAGGCCGCGCAGGATGTTGGCGCCGAAGTCGGTGAACTTGGCCGGCAGCTCGATGCCGAACCAGCCCAGTACGCCCGCGAACGCCTGGTAAAACACGCCCAGCGGCGACCAGTTGAGGATGAGGTTATGCACGCCAACCAAGCCACCAGCAAAGGCGACTTTGACCTGTGACCAGATATCCACGAAAAAGGCCTTGATCGGCTCCCAGTTTTTGTAGATCAGGTAAGCGGCGCCGGCAATGGCCGTCACTGCCAGGCCAATCGGGTTGAGCATGAACGCCCGCCCCAGCCACAGCACGGCCCGGCCGGCCCACATGAAGGCGCCGCCCAGGTTGCGCAAGATGGGTGTGAGCACGCCGCCCGTCACGCCCATCTTGGCGAACATGACGTGGAGCATGGCATACGGGCCGATCAGGGCGGCGATGCCCAGCATCAGCGGGCCGAGCACCAGCAGCAGGCCGGCCAGCACGGCAAAGCCGGCGATCATCACCTTGGCCACGGTGGGGTTGCGCTCCATGAAGCCGTTCAGGCGCGTGATGGCGCTGATGGCCATTTCCAGACCTTGGGCATACAGCGGCAGGATTTTTTCGCCCATGGTGAGTTTCAAGTTGGCCAGCCTGGCCGTCGCTTCCAGTTCGGCGCCGCCGGCCTGCTGCTTGCCCAGGTCATAAATCTGCTCGATGTCATACGCGCCTGCGTTCAGCTTGGCGTTCTTGTGCATCTGGATGCGTTGCTTGAACATATCCAGAAACTGATTGCCGGCCGTGCGCGTCGAAAACAGGCTGCCGATGGTGTCCTCAATTTTCTTGGGATCTGTGATGCCTTTCTTTTCCAGTTGTGGCAACAGCACTTGCTCCAGCCACTCAAATTGGCTGCGCCGGAAAATGTCACTGCCCAGCAGGGCGCCAGGGCCAAGCGTAGAGATTTGACCGACTTTATCGTGCTTCACTTTACGGTGGTCACCGATCAGTCCCAGGTTTTCCAGATTGGTCACGGCGCGCTTGGTGGTGCGCCCCTGATACAGGTTCGAATAGCCGGACATCAGGGCCGTGCCGGCACGGTGGCCGCCGACTTCCTGCACAAGCGGTTCCATCTGGTAATAGAACTGCTTGTCGTCCATGATTTTGGCGGCAATGCCGCCCGTCTTGATGAAGTTCAGCCATTCCGTCGGCCCCACGCGTCCACCCGTGGCCGTGATGACCTTTTGCATCATGTTGGCCTGGTCGTGGAATTTCTCCGAACTGGCCGTGCCGCCGCGCTGCTCGATGACTTTCAGCAAGTCCATGAAGATGCGCTCGTTCTCTTCGCCCGACTCGGCGCCGAAGAATGCCTTGTTGGCAAACTTCATCTTGGCCAGGGTGGGCGCGACCATTTCCGCGTGGTGCAGGTCGCCAAAGATCGACATCGCGTCGCGCACCAGTTCCAGGTTTTCATTCTGGCTGGTGCCGTAGGTCTTCATGTTCTTTGCAAAGGCGATTGCCTGCTGGCTGGTTTCCGGCCCCAGGCCCAGCGCATTCACGCGGGCCTTTTCCAGCTGGTAATGCTTGGCCTCGTGCAGCCCCTTGGCGATAGGCATGGCCATGACCGCGCCGGCCGCTGTCGCGCCAGCGCCCGCCATGGCAATGTTGCCCGCCTTGCTGCGCAGCTTGTCCGCGTGCTGGGTGGCGTTGCTGACGCGCTGCTGCTTGGCGGCCGCGTTGGCCAGCTTCTGCTGCTGCAAGGTCATGGTTTTGTTGGTGGCCTCGATCTCGCGGCGCAAGGTGCGCTCGTGGTTGGCCAGGTCTTTGGTGCCGATGCCGGCGCCCGCCAGGCGCTCGCGCATGACCTGCAGTTGCAGGGCCTGCTGCTGGCCGGCCGTCTTCAAGGCGCCGGCCGCTTTGACGGCGGCGTTAAATTCGCGCGTCATGGCGCGCGTGGGCGCCTCCGCCTGTTTCATCTTGGTGGCCAGGCTGGCCACCTTTTGCTGGGCTGCTTCCAGCTTGGTGCGCGTGGCGTCCAGGCCGCCATGCAGTTCGCGGAACTTGCTGATGTTTTTCTGCTGGGCATTCAGGTCACGCAAGCGGTCGCTGGTCGCCTTCAAGGCCTTGGCCGTGTCGCTGGAACCGCCCATGATTTTCTTCAGCGGGCCGGTAATCTTGTCCAGCGCTGCAAACACTACCTGTAACTTCAAGTCCCGACCAGCCATCTATTCCGCTCCGCTTCGCTGTCTGGCGCGCTCGCGCCAGGCCATCAGTTCATCAATCGTAAAACCGTCCATCGCTGCCGGCGTCCAGTGGAAGACGCCGGCAATGTCGGCCATGGCGTCTTCTACTTCGCCGGGGATACCGAAAGGCGATCGGCTTTGCTCGCCAAAAAACCGGCAACCTCGGCGCCCACGGCCAGCAGGTCGGCCGGGTCCATGTTGGCGATGTCGTGCGCGGTCAAGGTCGGCTCGGTGATGCGTGGCAGCACGATCTGCAGGGCCGACACGTGCAGGTTGGCCAGCTCGATCAGGGAAATGCCGCGCAAGGCTCCGGCTTTGGGCTTGCGTACGGTCAGCGAGTTGATGAAGGTGTCGCCGCGTTTGATTGGTTCGTCCAGTTCGATGACGGCTTGATTGTTGTTTTCGGTGTTCATGGTGTTGTCCTTGTGTGTGGGTAGTGATTAATAAGGGGATTACAGGCCGCTGGCCTTGCGGATGGCGGCATTGGTATCGACGCCGCCGATGTTCTCGATGCCGCTCATGAAGTCCAGTTCGATGACGGTGGCGCCGTCGATCATCAGCTTGTAATAGCTGCAGGCCATCGTGTATTTATGGGTGGTGTCGTCGCCCATCTTGGCGCCGCCCATGTCGATTTCCTTGTAACGGCCGCGCACGACAACCTCGACGGCGGCGACGTTGCCGTCTTCGTCATTCTGATAGGCGCCGGCAAAGCGCAGCATCACGGCGCCGTGCGCATGCGCGCCGTACTGCTTCAGGGCTTCGGCGATCAGCCCGCCAGCGCTCCACTCCAGCGACAGCGCCTCGTTGCCGAAGTCCACGGACACGGGGCCGCTCATGCCGCCGGCGCGGTACTCTTCCATCTTGCGGCTCAGCTTGGGCAAGGTGATTTCGGGCACCATGCCCATGAACAGCACGCCGTTTTGAAATACGTTGAATTGCTTGAGTTTGTGGGGCATGCCCATAATTTTCTCCAGTGGTCAGGGGCGCCCGCGCAAGGCGGGCGGTAGCAAATCGTTTAGCCAGTGATGCGCGAGGCGAAGTCGGCCAGGTAGCGGTCGGTAATGCGCTGCTGGAATTTCAGGTTTTCCAGCGGCGGCACGGGCGTGTAGTCGTAATCGATGGCCAGCTTGCCGTCTTTCAGCCCTGTCTTGTCGTTGTATTGCTCGTCATACCAGGCCTGGCCGTCGATGATGTAGCCCTGCAGTTTCAAGTCGCGGAACTTGGCGTTGATGCTTTCCAGCAGGTCGCGCACCAGGGACGGATGCAAGGGCAGATCAACAAAGGTGAAATGCGCTTCGGCGATGGTGTCGGCCAGCACCTGGGCCGTGCGCGTGTAGCTCTCGAAATAGAAGAAGCCGCCCGGCGCCTCGCAGGTGCGCGAACCCCAGAAGCGGTAGCCGCCCATGTTAATCAGGGTGGTCACTTCCTTGGCGTTGAGCACGCCGGCATCGGTGGCCGGGTCTTGCAGGTCGAAAAATACGTCCTTGGTGATGCCGGTCGGGCCATTCACGACCACGTTGGACAGCGTCTTGTGCCAGCCCGTTTCCTCGTCAATCTTGGCGCGCAGGCCCATGGCGTAGGCCACGGCGGAAATGCTGGCCTCTTCGTCGGTGGCGGTATTCCAGTTCACAAAATCCGGCCAAATCATCATGACCTCGCGCTGGCCGAACTGGCCGCGATAGGCGGTGGCCGCCGTGACGGTGGCGCAGCCATAGGCCGACGCATACACGAAGGCGCGCAGGCGTTGTGCCACGCTGGCCAGGGCATTGGTGACGGCCTGGGTGTCCAGCCCCGGCGCGCCCAGGATGCGCGGTTTCACGCCCAACTTGCTTTGCGCGGCCAGCAGCGCCTGGGCGCCCAGGTACTTGCCATCGGGCGACACGCCGCCCACGGCATTGCTGGTGGTTTCCGCTTCCGTCTCGCCCTGGGCCACGCGCACCACGATGGTCAGCGGTTTGGTCTGCGCGGCGATGGCCGCCAGGCTGCGATACAAGGTGCCCGTCTTGCCGGCCTTGCCCATGGCGGCCAGCACGTTCGTGACGAGCACGGGCGTGTCGAGCGGGAAAGCCGCCGGGTCGGCATCGTCGGCCGTGGCGATCAGGCCCAGCACGGCCGTGGAGACGGTGCGGATCGGGCGCGAACCCTCGTTGATTTCAATGACGCGCACGCCATGGTGGTAGTCGGTTGCCATAGTGAATTCCTTTCTTGATGGGTCAGTCTTGGACGATGTAGGTGATATCGAAGTCGAGCATGGCGTCAGGGTCGATTTTTTTGACATCCTCATAGCCGCCCGTTTCCGGATTGATCGTGCGCAGCACGGCCACATTCAGGCCGCCGGCAAGGGTTTGGAGCGACCAGGCCTTGCCCACGACGCTGACGCCATGCGCATAGCCCACGGTGCCGCTACTGCGCACGGTGGTATTCGATGGCAGGGGCAGGCTGATGGTCAGCGGGCCGGACGGTTCGTTGTCGCTCGGGGTAATCGCGGACAGGTTGCCGATGACGCGGCACATGGGGCCCTGGCGGTAGTAGCGCACATTGGCCACGCCGACATTTGCCGCAGGCTTGCCCGAGCCGTACCAGATCAGCTGCGGCGTGTAGCGGTGCAGGCAGTTGCCTTGCGTGCGGCCGGCGATATCGAACGCGGGCGAGGCCAGGAAGTCCAGCACCAGGTCGAGCATCAGCACTTGCCCCTTGTCGTTTGGATGCAAGCCGTCCGCCAGCACGGTGCCGTCGCGTACCCAGTCGAAGGCGTCCATGGCAATCAATGGCACGCCGTAGTGCTCGCAGACGCGCTTTTGCGCGGCGGCGATGGCGGGATAGTTGGCGCGCACGCTTCCCCACTCCGCCGACGGGGTGATGCCGCCGATGGCGATGACATAAGCATCGCTGTTGAGGTAGCGGGCCAGCATTTTTCCCAGCTGGGCCTCGTACACCTCAGGCATGGTGCCGGCGTCGGGCTTGCTGTCGTTGGCGTTGTTGATGCAGATTGCCACAAAGATGATGGGTTTGCCGGTTTTGCCGTTCAGCGCGCGCGAGTGGCGCACCACGGAATCGATCACCTTGTCTTGCGAAAAAAGCTGCGTCGATTGTGCCGACAGCGCGCAGCGTGAGGCGAACACGGCCGGTTGATCCGTATTCACCAGACGCCAGATGCCCGTCAGTTCCACCGGGCCGCCGGACGCCGTGAGGGTGTACAGGTCTGTGGCAGGGCCGATGCCCGACAGGTCTGACGGAAAGGTGCAGACATCGTTTTGCACTGCGCCGGCGGTATCGATTGTGCGATACGGCACGCCGTTGCGCCGCATGGTCAGGACGCCATGGCCGGGCGCCTGCTCATACAGCACGTCCACGTACTGATAGGCGCCATGGAATGCGACAGAGGCGCCGTCCTGCAGGATGAGCGAGCGCTGTACCGGTCCGGCTGTGCCGATGGCGTAATTGCCGGCATAGGTCAGGCCATAGCGCCACGGGTCGCTCAGGTTGGTGATTTCCGGGTCGCTGCCATTGCCCACGTACACGTTGAGCATTTTTTGCAACATATCGAACCACGTATGCTCGACGCCGGAGGCGCCATAGCCTTCGCCGATGCTGTCGGCCACCAGCAGCATGGTGCCGGAGGTCCAGGACGAGCCGGCCAGCTTGGCCGTGACGGCCGAAATCAGGCTTTCACGGCGCGGCTGGGAAGGCAGGCGCACGCGGTGGCCATTGACCGACAATTCCCCTGGCCCCCACAGGCCATTGATGCGGAAGGTGTCGTCAACACGGAATTTTCCACCTGGGACATAGGCCACGGGCGACATTTCGCACGCCAGCTCCACGGCCGGGCCAGAGGAATGCGTACCTGTCGGATCGGCGCCCCGGAAGTCGGTGATGCTGACCAGTTCGCGCAGCTTGTCTTCGCTCTTGCGGGCGCGCGCGCCGTTGCCTGCCTGCTGGTAGCCCGTCATGGCGGCGCCCGATGGTTCGGCCAGGTCCGAGAATTTTTGCAGTACCGTGTCTTCGGCATACTGGCGCGTGGCCATGACGATGCCGGGATCAATCGACAGTTGCACCGTTTCGGCGCTCGATACGATCAGCACCATGCGGATGACCTGCGTGCGGGCCGAACCCTCGGGCATCTGCGGCTTGTAGCTGGGCGGGCAGTTGGCCACCGCCACCAGATCGCCATCGGCATCGAGCAAGCCGACTTCGCGAATCCACCAGCCGCCGCTTTTTTCCGGGATGACGCATTCGGCGATCACCTGGCTGGTGTTGATCGGGTCGAGGCTCAACTGGTTGAGCGGGGCGCGGTAGACCTCGCGCACCAGCTGCGTTTGCGCCAGTTCGGGGCTGGGCGTGGCGCCGGCGCCATCGCCGACGACCATGTGCGTGAGCTTGAGCGGCACGCCGCCGGCCTTGGCGTCGGCGTCCTTGGCCTCGCCGATGGCGGTGAGTATGGCGAAATATTCCGGTGATTCCTGTGACATGCGGACCTCAAAAAAGAATGAAAGGGGGGTGCGGGTGGTATTGCGGGTCAGGCCGGCGCCGCTTTGGCCTGGCCGGGATAAATGGTCAGCGCATCGCACTGGTGAATGCCGGCCGCTACCTGCGCCGCGCCGCGCACGCGGATCTCAATCGGCTGGTGCGCCTGTATGGTCATGGTGTCGATGGTGTGCGCCATGCCGCTGGTGCCACACAGCCCGGCAGCGCGCACCTCGATGGGCGTGCGCGCGTAGATCGTCAGCTCGTCGCCCTGATGCACGACGGCGCCCACTTGCGCCGCGCCGCGCACGCCCAGGTTGATGGCCAGGCCGGTCATGTGCCGCGTGACCGGCTTGGCCTCGTCCACCAGCCGTTCGATTTCCTGGTGCATGCCGCTGGTCACGCCGCTATCGAGCACATCGAAGTCGAGCTGAAAGGTGCCGCGCGGGCCGGGCGGGATGGTCTGCCACCATTCGCGCACGCGGATGCCGGCGCTGATGGGGGCCAGCGCGTGGCGCAGGGCGCTGATGGTGCCCTTTTGCTTGTGCACGGCAAACGCCGACTGGATCACGGCGCGCTTGGTGCTGACGGACCACGTGGGTTCCCAGTGGTCGACCGAAAACGAGGCGGCCAGGAAGGGCAGGGCCGATACCGGGCAAGCGGCAGGGTTGGCCAAGTCGCGCAGCGGCACGGGCACGCGCTCGATCAGGGCGCCGGCGCGGGCGAGGTTGCGCTCCAGCTTTGTGGCGTTGGGCGGCAGCAGATCAGCCACGGGCGCCCCCGTTGATGACGTCGATGCCGTTGCAGAATGCTGCCTGCACTTCGGCCACGGTGATATCGTCGGCCGGCTCGTGCAGCACCACTTTCTTGACGCCTTCGGCATGCAGGGCAGCGATGATGGCCGAACGGTTCACGTCGCGGCCCAGGCGGCGGCGCTCGTTGGCATAGGCGGCGGCACGTTCGCCGGCCGACTGCAGGATCGGTTCGGCCTCCGGGTGTGGGTCAAGGTAAATCGTGGCACGGATCGCGTAATGCACGATGTCGGCCGACTGCACGCTCAGGCGGTCGCCCAAGGGGCGCACGTTTTCGTAGCTCAATGCCGCATGCACGACGTCCAGCAGGTCGTCGCTGGCGGTGCCGTCGCCGATGGCGGACAGCACCGTCACGACAACCTCGCATGGTTCCGGGGAAATGGCGCTGATATCGGCCACGCGCGCGTCGGCATCCCTGGCGTGCTTCACATAGGCATTGCGCGGGCCGGCCACCGACAAGCCCTCAAAGGCCAACTGGATGCGCTCGCGCAGCAGAGCGTCGGTTTCCACGGTGGTGACGGTGGTGTCCGCGTCGAGCTGCTGCACTTTCACCAGGCGGGTCAAATTGACGTTGGCGGCCAGCTGGTCCAGATCGGTGCCGATGGCAAAGGCCAGCATCAGGGCGCGCGCGCCATCGTTGACGCGCTGGCGCCACACCAGTTCGCGGTAAGCGTTTTCCTGCAGAATCTTTGCCATCGGCTCTGACTCGATCTCCAGCGCACGGGCAATGGCCTCCTGCTGGTTGGCCGGGAAGTGCGCGACGAGCGCCGCCTTGCGCTCGGCATAGATGGCCTCAAAGCTCAGCACCTCCACGATGCTGGGCGCGGGCAACAGGGACAGGTCGATGGTGCTCATCGTGTGCGCTCCTGGCCGATGCCGACCGCGAGCTGGACAGATTGGCCATCGGCCACGCCGTCCAGGATCAGGGAGGCCGCGCCTGCCTCGCCTGGCTCAAACTGCAGGCCGGTCAGGTTGAGGCGCGGTTCCCACACGCGGATGGCGTAGGCGGTGGCGGCGTAGATGCGCAGCACTGTGGCGCTGTTCAAGGGCTGGTCGATCAGCTCGGGCACTTCCGAGCCATAGCGGCGGCGCATCAGGCGCGAGCCGATGGGCGTGGTCAGGATATCGCTGACGGACTGGCGGATATGCGCCAGCCCGGACAGCGGGCGGCCGGTGGCGGCGTGCATGCCCAGCATCACAGCGGCCCGCCCGACTGGTCGCCGCCGGCCTTGACGCCGCCGTGCGGATGCTTCGCCAGACTGATGGCGCCGGCCAGCACGTCGTCGCTGGCCTTGACTGTCCCTTGCACGGCCATGGCCACGCCGCCAGCGGCGCCGGCCGTGACATTCACGCCGCCGTTCAGGGCGGTGGCACCGTTCACGGTCGCCGATTGCTCGACAAGCAGATTGCCCATGACGGTCAGGTCGCCCGTGCAGATGGTGCTGGGGGCGTTCGATGTGACCTTGTCGGCGGTGATGGTGGCCGTGCCGCCGGGGAGTAGGGCCGTCAGGGCGTGGGCCGCGTGGTCGTACTGCACCACGGCGCCGTCCGGGTAGTGCGTGGTGTGGATGCTGTCGCTGGTTTCTGGCGCGTCAAATTCCTGCGAGTACAGCGCAGGCAGGATGACGCCGCGCGTCAAGTCGCCGCCAGGGGAAAAGACAATCACCTGTTCGCCGACAGTCGGCGCCGACCAGGTGCGTGTGCTGCCGGCGCGCCGTGTGGCCCATTTCAGCCATTCGGTGGTGAGTGTCGGCCCTAGCCGCACGCGCGCCTTGGCCCCTTTGACCTCGGCGATGGTGCCCAGGCGGATCAGGTTTTGCAGCAAGCGGAGGAGGTCGGACAGGTCGGCGTTCATGCAGTGCATGTTGCCGAAGTCCGCGTGCGGATGCACGCGGGGGCGGGTTGATAAGCGACTTAGTGCTCAAGAATAGGGTATGGAATCGATACGATCAGTCAGTATGTGATACTTATACGATACGATACGATACGATACGATACGATACGATACGGTCGGTGGCTGTGGCTCTAGGCTCATCAACTTGATGCGTCATCTAAAAAGCTACCATTTGAGGCCGCCCTCACCAAATCAGCAACTTCGAGTCGCAGTAGTTTTCCAGAACTCTCTTTTTTGAACAGCTCAACGAAAAATGCAACAGGACCGCTTGCAGCTTCGTTGCCAAAATATTTTTGAAAGTCAAAACCTTTTAGACTGACATTAAATTTGACAGAAAAGCCATTAATTAAATCGAGTGCGTCATCCCCATCTACTCCCAAGTCATGAAAAAGACTTTTCTCTAGCGTGACTTTTTCCACTGACGTAGAAAGCGTAGAGGCAATAAATTCTCTAACGGCATTTACGATGGCTGTATTATTTGGCGGGACAGTTTTCATTATTGATACACTCCATAATACAAGTCGCATATTGAGAAACATCATTGGCTAGCAGCCCCCAACCGGCAAGTGGCGCCCAACGTCCGAGAACCCGCCCAAGTACATTTGACGTCGCCAATGGGTTCGCCGTTGTTGGCGCATGTACAGCCATAGGCAACTTCTGGGGAAGTGCTTTCGACAAACCCTTTGAAATTGGTGATGTACCCGACGATGCACCCTCTGTATTAAACCTCTTAGAAGTCATTGGCTGTCCTCCGACTCCTAAGCCCATACCCACTGCGCTTTCAAGGCCAAGCGCCTTTGCAGCACAACTGCATGGGTCAGAACTCACTGGAGCATAGCGATTTGTGTTGTAAATGTTAGGGATTCCATAGTTTGAAATGAGTCCGAGAGAATCCGTATTACTTAGTGGGTTTCCTTCAACGTACGCATACGTATTGATACCGCCTTTAAGTCCAATAGGATCGCTCTGTAAATACCGTCCCAGTGACGCATCATAGTAGCGATGCCAGTTGTACCACAAACCAGATTCGGTATCGTAATACTGTCCCGGGAAACCGACGTGCATGCCACCGATATTGTCGACAATGACGGTACGGTCGAATGCCGCGTTGGCAGCGCGCCAGGCGACGCCCCCGGAACTGTTGGTCAGCACTTCTGGCCGGCCCAGCTTGTCGTTATGGCTGGCGTAGAACCAGCCGCCGCGCAAGACTCCCAGCAATTCGCTACCCAGCCAAATATAGCTGGTATTTAGCATGCCTTCTTCGAGCAGTAATTGGCCATCGGGACCATGGACGCTGAGTACGCCGCCTGACTGAGTGTTTTTATACATGCGCTGATTCAGTGCATTGTAATAGTAGGCGCCGACTGCCGTGCCATTGGAGCTCACTGACGCCATGCGGTTCATGGCATCGTAGGTATACGAGCGTGTGCCGTCATGGCGTGATTCGCTTGTTAGATTGCCGACCGCATCGTAGGCAAAGTTGCGCCACTGGCCATTGCCGCTCCAGGACGACAGGCGGTTGCTAGCTGAATCCGTCAGCAAACTATATCCGGTGCCATAGCGATCATGTCCAGTT
The DNA here is from genome assembly GCF_051380695.1 of Janthinobacterium goodfellowi. Taxonomy (NCBI): domain Bacteria; kingdom Pseudomonadati; phylum Pseudomonadota; class Betaproteobacteria; order Burkholderiales; family Oxalobacteraceae; genus Janthinobacterium; species Janthinobacterium goodfellowi. The sequence continues at coordinate 143,363 of NZ_JBNYXN010000007.1, forward strand.
CGGTTGCCGGCAGTATCCCACCAAAATGCCTGCACGTCATTGGAGCGCGATACCGCCGCCACCCGATCCACTACATCGTAGCTGACTGACTGCGTCATTGCCGGGTTTGCATAGTCGTACATGGCGCTCATCTGGTTTGTGCTGTTGTACACGTAGGCTATATTTTGAGCACCGCCAGATACATTGCTGACCTGTCCATCGTCGTCGAACCTTATGGAGCGCGGGACATTGTTTCCGAAGCGCCAAGCGTACAGTGCCCCACCTGCCGGCTGGTAAAGAAAGGTATCGGCCAGCGTATTCCATGGTGCCCCAAGATTGCTCGTTACGCTAGTAACACGGCCAATGCCGTCGTATTTATAATTGAGCACAAGACCGCGAGGATACGTCATGCTCGTCAAGCGGCCTGCCGCATCGTAGGACCAACTCGTTGTAAACAAATTACCCCAGATATTGTTAGATTGGCTAAGCAGGTTGCCACTGGCATTGTAGGCATACTTCGTCTCCCCTGTTCCATCCGTAAAACTGGTCAGCCGCCCCTTGCCATATTGGCCCTCATCATAGTTAAAGGTTTCAGTGATGCCACCACTGATACGTGCCCGCTTGCGACCCAGGCTATCCCATTGATAAAAAATGGTCTTCGCATCCGCTTTGGTTTCGGAACTGAGACGACCTGCACTGTCGTAAGCAAACGTCGTGGTGCCCGTATCCGGGCTGACAATCGAGGTGACCTGCCCAAAACCGTTATAGGTATATCGCGTTTGTAGCGGCCTTGGATCGGTCACCGATGCCAAGTTGCCCTGCGCATCATATTCCATGAAAGTTACGGCACCATCGGGCGTTGTGCTGCTGGTTAAACGATTAACCGCATCATATTGGTAAGAAGTAGCACGGCCCAACGCATCGGTGCTGCTGGTCAGGTTGCCATTGTTGTCGTAGCGTTTTTCGACCCGTTGGCCATTGTTGCCCAACTGCGTGTATGGGCGGCCCAATGAATCAAGGGCGGTGGTACTGCTAAATTCCGTCGTGCCCACTGCGACTGGCACTGTGCTATTGATGTCGGCATAGTGCCTGGGAGAGCTGCTGTGCACACTGTTGGCGGGAACGTCGACGGTCAAGTTTGCGAATTCATTGAGCGCATCCCCCACCTGCTTCAAGCGTCCCGCTTGATTGTATTGATAGCGCACCACGCTGCCGTCCGGACTGCTGATCGTGCTGATCTGGCGATCATGGTTGTAAGTGTAAGTGGTGGTGCGGCCGTTCGTGGTCGTTGACAGCAGACTGCCGCGTGCATCGTAAGTGTAGCTGGTGGCGACACCATTAAGATCGACATAAGTGGCAGGCAATCCCAAGCCACTGTAGCCTGACCAGCTTTGCGTCTGGTTGAGAGGATTGGTAATCGACGTGATGTTTTCACTGACATCGTAATTGACAACGGTGATCGCCGTACTGCCAGCTAGTTGTTCAGTAATCGTTTTTTTAATGATATTGGTGTTCGCTCCATAATCATAGGCATAATTACGTTGTCTCTGTATGCCAGTTAGCAGGTCAGTATGCTTTTCTTCCGTCAAATGATCAAAGTAATCGTACTGATATTCGGAACGGGCATAGGTAATGCCACTCGCGTCGATCAAATCTGCCTTCGTGACACGGTTCCCGGTCCATGCATACGTTACGGTGGATTCATCCTGCGTTTGTGCCGCTTTTATGACCTGTAACAATCGACCTTCATTGTCATAATTGTAATCTGTCTTATTATTATTCCAGTCTATCGTGTAATCAACATATCCATTCGTATCGTAGTTGGTTTGGGCAGTGGCGGCCCCACAAGTCGAAGTGCCCGCGCGAGAAATCGAGCTTATTTTTCGATGCCCCTGAACCTCTTGATATCCATACGTTGTGGATTGACCGCGGGCATCCGTGATTGTCGTTTCATTGAGGCCGTACTGGAAATTGTCAACCTCTTCCCCGCCTTCCAATGCGCTTTGCTGGACTTGGCCATTGTTGTAGTATTGATATCTGCTGTAACGTTTCCCATTGATTGATATACCAGTCAACAATGTGCCTGCGTTCGCCGCAGTGGTATTTTCGTAGTGATATTCGCGAATATCCGGCGATGTTCCGGGGGAGGTGACTTTGCTCAGCATGCCGCCGGCATTGTATTCATACCGCCACTCATTGCCGGCAGGGTCGCGCACCTTGGTAACAAGTCCGTTGCTACCTTTCGTCAGTTGTATCCACTGTCCCCCTTTGTTGGTGATTTTTAACCCATTTGGATCCCAAGGGTTAAATGTAAAATAGCTGCCACTGATTTTGTCTTTAACCGATAGGATCTGTCCATCGATGTTATAGGTATAAATTTTGTCGTCAAGCGACACTGTGAAATAGCCAGTATAGGATTCATAGCTAATACTGCCGAATCCATTCTTTGTATTTGAATAACTTCCAATCATTACTCCGTCTTCATCATTGTAGTAATTAAGCACATAAGAATAAGTGCTCCCTTCCGAAAGGGTCAACGTAGCATTGCGGTAAAGGTATCCATTATTTTTTGTATAGAAACGTCCGCTCAACGCCAAACTTGGGAAGTCTATATTTGACATCCAATGCTTGCCAAATAGTGTCCCAACGGCATTCTTGCTGCGATAAAGCCGCGTGAGACCGAGTCCATCGGCGCCGCTGGACATGAAATCATTTTCACGTTTGAATTTTTCCCCTGTCGTTATCACCACGGGATTTTTTGTCGATATGCAATCTATCTCTGTATCGTTGTCAGAAAACGTGCGCATCTTTTTCAGACGCGGCGCACTCACATGCACAATGCTGGCGGGCATTGAGTCGTCTCTAGGGCCAGAAGGGTAACCAGAAGAGAAGTCATTGCCAAAATTATTATCATGCCTTGGCAGCTCGTCTCTGATATAGACTCTTGGCATATCTTCATCTTCATCTTCAGCATGACTAGTCAGTGCGACTAAAGACAACAGCAAAAACAGAAATTGTCGTGATTTCATTCAATTTTTCCCATACAATTATTGTTCAACGAGTATCTTTTCTTTGGGAAAGATTGTCAATAAGGATTGATTTTTATTTATTTTAATTTGACGCGAACGTAAATATTTTGTCGATGTCATGCCCACAGAACATGCCGGGGAACAGCAACTTGACCTTCGATACATCGTGGGTAAAAAAGGTTACCTAAAACTGCGCATAGCGAAGGAAAGCTTCACGAATGAGTGATTTGTCCGACTCGCTGAACCCCAACAGCTGACGTTTGGGATACGTGTAGAAATGCCCTTTCTTTGTAACGCGCTCTTGCCGGCCAAACTGATGCACATGCGCCACGCGCGCCACCCAGCCAAAGAACCCGACTTCGATCTGGTCGCCGGTCGCCTTCACCTTCATGTGTTTTGCGGTACGGATTTTGGCGAACATCGCCGCCTTCTGACGCTTGATCCGCCCATTCTTCCCCTTCAATTCCTTGCGCCGCCTGCGGGCCGGGTAGGCTGTGCCGTCCGGCCCCTGCTGTGCCTTGATGCGCTGCGCCTGGCTGCGGCGCAGGTCGATGGCCACCTTGTGATTGATGGCGCGGCGCTGGGCCGGCTGCAGCTTGGCCAACAGGGCGCCGGCCCAGGCTTCCAGCGCGTGCAGGTCGCCGCTCATGCTGTCGCCTCGGGCGTGCGCCACTCGGCCAGCAGTTTCTCGCCGGCATACAGCTTCCAGAACTCGTCCGCATAGGCCGGCATGTGCTGTATCTCGGCCAGGTGCTTGATGTCCAGGCGGCCCGCTTCGCCGGTCTTGACGGCCACGCGCTCGGTCAGGTCCAGCTTGATGGAAATGTCGACCGTTTCATGGTTGTTGAAATCCACCTCGAAGGCGATGCCGTGCTTGCGGGTTTCTTCGTTGGCCATCAGGTCGAGCTGGTGGACTTTGAGCCAGGCGATCAGGGCCACCATGATGGCGTCGGCGTCGCCCGCGTAATCGGTGACGATCAGGTTGAGCTTGAAGTGGTATTCGAAGGAGAGCGATGCGGTGGCGGTGGCCACCACGTTGCCCTCGTCGGCGAAGACCAGCAGGCGGTCGGGATCGCGCTGCAGGTCGGGGATGGCGGCGGCCAGGTGCTGGCGCAGGCTATTCGGCTTGTACATGGTAGGTGTCTTGTATTAGGTTGTAGGCGTCGATGCAGGCATTCAGCTGGCGGGTGGCGTCGTCGCCATCGCCGGCAATGGCGTCAAGAGCTGCCGCAGTCGCTGCGTCAAGTTCGGCGTGCGCTTGGTGCCGATCGCTTGCGGCAGCGGGGGAATCTGCAGTTGCGGCGCAGTGGCCGCTGGCGACGGGGATTGACAGGCGCACAGTGCCGCTGCGCACGTCAGCATTGAAACGGTCGCGTTCAGTTTTCGCATGGGTTTGCTCCTGGTTGAGGTGGTCGGCGCGCTGCGCCAGGGCGGTGCTGGCGGCGCGTTCCAGCGTCAGCACGCGGGCGGTGGCCCGGGCCAGTTCGGTGGCGGTGGTGCTTTTGCTGGTGGCGGCCGCCCGCTGTAGTTCGGCGATGCTGGCGTCCTTGCGCCAGCCCTGCGTCGTCCAGCCCGCGATGGCGCCGCACAGCAGGCACGCGGCCAGCGGGCGCCAGGTGGTCGCCGTCACATGGCCACCCGTTCCTTGATCCAGCCGAACAGGAAACGGCGCTGGGTCGTGTTGGCCTCGGTGATTTCCAGGTAGCGCGCCGCCTGCAGGCCATTCAGGGCGCGCAGCAGCACGGCGGCGCCGTCCTGGCCACGCCATTTCAGGAAGGATGCAAGAGCGCCCAGCGACTGCGTGCCCAGGCGGCCGTCGACGAACAGGGCGGGATAGCGGGCGCCCGTGTCGTTAAAACCGTTCAGCCAGCGCTGCAGGAATTCGGCCGCGCGGTGCGGCCCCATGTTCACGCCCGTGTCGATCACTTCGGCGCCGACGCCGGCATGCAGGGCCAGCACTTGGTCGAACTTCGGTTCCGTGATGTAGCGCGCCGTGTAGATGGCGCGCGCCACCGATACAGGCAGCTCGCGCATCGGCCCCGCGTAGCCGTTGGCGCGCGCCACGGCCACGGTGATGCCGTAATTGGTTTCGCCGCCCGCATCAAGAGGGTCGTTCACGTAGCCGCCTTCGGCGCGCAGGATGGCGTCGATGACGCGCGCGATCAATGGATTGTCGGTGGCGGCCATTAATGTTCCTTCGCGTCTTTGACCAGCTCGGCGATGTCCTTGTCGCTGCGGCGCTGGAACCACAGGGCCACGGCGCGCGATACCCACCAGCCTGGCGCGCCCACGATCAGATCGATGGCGGAGGCGTTGACCATGGCGCCGATGGCCGGGAGCTGGGCGCACAGCAGCTGATACGCGGTGCCGCCCAGCAGGCACGAGAACACGCCGGCGCAGGCCAGGCGGGCGACGAATTCGCCCTTGTTGAAGGTGCCGTCGGCATTCAAGGGCGGCAGCACGACGTACAGCATGGCCGCGCCGACCATGCCCAGCGCCGCCTTGAAGCCGTACAGTTTGACCAGGGTGGCGAAACCACCAAACGATTCTGCGGACATTGCTTGATTCTCCGGTGAGAGGGTAGATAGATTTTTCATGATGAATAAAGGGTAAATGCCAGGGTTAATCCCATAGCTGCACAAGATCGGCTGCGACCACCTGGCCCGTGCTGGGCGCCGGCTCGGGCAGGGTGACGGTCAGGCCGGCAGGCAGCACGGCGCCGTGGCGCGCCAGCGCGGGATTGATTTCCAGGGTTTGCTCGACGTATCCCGCACCGTCGCCCAGGTAGCGCCACACCAGAGCGTCTACTGTGTCGTGCTGCTGCGTGCGCACCTGCATCAGATCAGTTCCACGGTCAGGTGCGTGCGGCCGACGATATCGGCGATGGCCCATTGCGCGTTGCGCCGCTGCGCGCCGGGTGCTTCGTCCAGCCATTCCATGCTTTTCTTGTCGCTGACAGACGTGGCCGTGCTGTCGTAATCGCGGTAACGCTCGATCAGGTCGGCTTTGGCCGTGCTGTAGACGGCGCGCCGGTACTGCGCCAGCAAGCGCGATTCACGGTTGATGCGCGCGGCCGGCACGTCCACCAGGGTGGCAATACCGGCGGCGACCTGCTGGCCCTGCCAGTCGGCCAGCTCGCGGTTGACCTGCAGGATGGAATCGACCACGGCTTGCACCAGGCGCGCGTCGGTGACGGTGCCGTCCAGGCGCATGGCGTCGCGCATATCGGAGAGGGCAATATCGGGAAACCAGCCGTCGTTCTCGATGATGCCGGCGGCAGGTGCCGGCGACGCCGGGACGGTGCCGGGCGGGATGGACGGGGGCAGGGCCATGAAGGACATACGGGGCGCTTTCAAAATGGGGCGGTGGACGGGGTTCATCAGGCCAAAGGTGTGGCCAGAATCCCCCCGTGCCGCCGTGCTGCGGGGGATGCTCTTTACGTGGAACCTGCCGCGCGCTTGATGCGCCGCTCCAGCCGTTCCATATCTTTCTTGACGCCGCACGACTCCGACAGGGCGCGGGCGCGCTTTAGCTGGGCCATGGCCGTTTCCGCTTGCGCGACCAGCGCCGGGGCGATGTCGGTATCGTCGGCCTGATCGAGCACGGCGATCATGGCCAGACCGATGGCCTTATGCAGCTTGGCGCGCGCCTGGTCTGGCGCGTCGCTGGCGGCCGTCAGTACTTCGACGGCGCCCAGCACCTGCGCCGCGTGCTGCGGATCGGCGGCCAGCTTGCCGTGCAAGTAGCCTTCGGCAAACTCGTCCAGCATCAGGGTGGCGATGTCGCGGCTGTAGGTCTCGGGCAGGGTGAATTTGTGCGCCAGCGCGTATTCGGCCATGACCAGGGCGCGCGCATACTCGCCCGTGTCGATGTGCCACACCAGCAGGGTGGCGAAGACGTCATCCTGCGCACCCTTGCCGCCGGCCAGCACGCCGTCGATCCATTGCGCATAGTCGGGCAGCAAGGTGGCCTTGACCTCGATCTTGCGTTCGACCGACTGGATGGATTTCAGGCGGCGCCGGTCATCGGACAGCTTGTAGAGCATCAGGTCGTAGGCTGTGCCGGTGGTGACGCCCTGCGGCGCAGCGGCGCCGGCCGTGCGCTCGGCCAGCATGCGCGCGCGGTGGCGCAGGGCGGGGGATTGGTTCGCCATCACTTGTCTTTCAGCTCGATGTTTTCCACCAGCGCGGCCAGGCCCAGGTCTTCAATCACGTAGGCGTCATTCGACGACTCGTAGTTTTCGATGCGGTCGCGCTTCGGCACGTCCTCGACGCGGCGGCGGCGCGCGCCTTCCTGAAAATAGATCGACAGGTTGTCGAAACGCGTGATGAGGATCGCGTTGTCAGGGAAGTAGGGCACGCGCGCCGCCGGCAAGCCGCCGATGCGTTTCTGGCTGATGATGATGTCGGCCGCCAGGGTTTCCGTGGGCGCCTGCTTTGCGTTGACCAGCGGGAAATACTTGTCGTTCAACAGCTTGCGCCCGACGATGGCCACCAGGTTGGTGTCTTCCTGATACCAGGGGTCCAGCAGGTTGACGGCATCCGTGACGGCCGCGTCCAGGTTGGCATAGTCGGCGCCGTCCACGTCGCCGATGATGACCTTGCCCGGCATGCCGTTGGCCACCAGGCCCAGCACGCGCTCGGGCGCCAGTTCGCGCAGGTGCTGCAGCCAGCCTTTATTGACGTCCTGCAGCAGCGGATTGGCGTCCAGATCGGTGTCGGCCATGGCCTTGACGCCATTGAAGCCGATGACGATGCGGTCCAGCGCCTGGCGCGTCAGGATGGCATTGGCCACGCGCGACTGGAAGTCGGGGAACTTGGCCCAGGCGTCCAGCTTGGCATAGTTCAAATGCGTGTCGAAGTTGGTTTGCTCGCAGCGGTATTTGGTGCCGTCCAGGGTGGACAGGTCGCGCGTCTTGCGTTCCTTGTCCTTGGTGTTGGTGCGGCCGGCAATCGGACCGGACACGCCCAGGCCCAGCTTTTCGCCTTCCTGCTCGGTCACGCCGATGATGTTCACCTTCGACAGAAACTCGCTCGATTCCTGCATCTTCGTTTCCAGCTTCTGCTGCACGCTGGGCGTGACGCTGAACGTCTTGGCCACGTTGTCCGTGTCGTTCAACTGGCCCAGGCGGGTTTCATATTGGCCAAAGACTTGGCGCGTTTGCTTTTTCATGAATCAGTGCTCCGTTGTTGAATGGGGTGTTGGTGGATGGCGCGCGCTTAAAACTCGGTCTGCACGGCGCCGTCGTTGCCGGTGGCGGCCGGGCGGCGCGGGCCGTTGCCGGGCGCTTCGTCCATCTGCGCCTTGAAGGCGGCCAGCTCTTCCTGCGTCGCCTTCAAGGCCGTTTCGGTTTTCTCCAGGCGGGCCGTGGCGCCCGTGTAGTTGTCGTTGGCGGTGACGACGTGACTGGCCAGCGCCTGCACGGCCTCGCTGATGTCGGCGAACTGCGCCGCGTCGGTGCCGGATTTATTGGAGAAGCGCGACAGCAGGTTTTTCACGGCGTCGGCCAGCTTGGTGCCCTGGGGCTCGTCAAATTCCAGCGTCACCTCGACGGCAGAAGTAAACAGGTTGGTGCTTTGCAGCTTGCGGCTGGCGGAAAATTGCAGCGCTTCGGTGCCCAGGCTGGCCGGGCTGTCCGTGACGCCCAGGCCGACCAGATAGGGCTGCGACGAGTCGGCAAAGTCGGGCTGAATTTCCAGGCTGGTGTACAGCTTCTGTTTCGCCTTGTTGATGGCCACCAGTTCCGGCGTGGGTTCGATCTGCGCGAACAGGGCCAGTTTCTTGCCGCTGTCGGTGTCGACTTCCTCGGCTTTCACCGCGATCACGTCGCCGTAGGCTTTAAATTGGCTGTCGGGCAGGATGCCGCGAATGTGTTCCAGCCAGATGCGCGCGCCGTAGGTTTTCGGGTTGTAGGTGGCGGCGATCTGCTCGATGGTGGCGCGGTCGATATTGCGGCCGTCCGTGGTGGCGCCTTCGGTGGCGACGCGGAAAAATTTCGATTTGGACATGGTGGGCGTTCTCGGTTGATCGGATAACGCCATGGTCAACGTCTTGGCGCCGCGATTCAATGCGGTGCGGGTTGCTATGGGCCATAGCGACTTTTGCCTTCCCCCGCTCCGCGCGCGCGCGGCCTACGCTGGCGGCATGCTGACAATCGAGAAAACAAGCGAACAAACCGTCGATGGAATCATCGGCGAACTGGCCGTGCCCGAGTCCGAGCCACGCCGCGCCGCGCGCGCCCTGTACTGGAAGGGTTGGCGCATTTCGTCCATCGCCCGGCACTTAGGGATCAAGCGCAGCACGATCAATAGCTGGAAAGAGCGCGACGAGTGGGACAAGGCCCAGGCCATCGAGCACGTCGAGGCGTCGGCCGAGCTGCGCCTGGTCAAGCTGATCGAAAAAGAGGTCAAGAGCGGCAGCGATTACAAGGAAATTGACCTGCTGGCGCGCACCATCGTGCAGATGGCGCGCGTGCGTCGCTATGAGCAGCCGGGCGGCAACGAGGTGGACCTCAACCCCAAGCTGGCGAACCGCAATGCCGGGCCGAAGAAGAAGCCGACCCGCAACGATTTCAGCGAAGAACAGAAAATCCAGCTGCTCGACGCCTTCCAGGATTCGCTCTTCGACTATCAAAAAGTCTGGTATCGCAACGGCGACCAGCGCACGCGCGCCATCCTCAAAAGCCGCCAGATCGGCGCCACCTGGTACTTCGCGCGCGAGGCGCTGGCCGATGCGATGGAAACAGGCCGCAATCAGATTTTCCTGTCCGCCTCAAAAAGCCAGGCGCACGTCTTCAAGCAATACATCGTGCAATTCGCCCGCGAAGCGGCCGGCATCGAGCTGACGGGTGACCCCATCGTGCTGCCGAACGGCGCCCACCTGTATTTCCTGGGCACCAATGCGCGCACGGCGCAGGGCTACCACGGCAATTTCTACTTTGACGAATTTTTCTGGACACAGAATTTCCAGGAACTCAACAAGGTGGCCTCGGGCATGGCCATCCACAAGAAGTGGCGCAAGACCTACTTTTCCACGCCATCGTCGACCACGCACCAGGCCTATCCATTCTGGACGGGCGAGCTGTTCAACAAGCGCCGCGCCAAGGCCGACCAGGTGAATATCGATGTGAGCCATGGCCGCCTCTCGTCGGGTTTCACGGGCGAGGACAAAATCTGGCGCCAGATCGTCACCATCCTCGACGCCGAGCGCGGCGGCTGCAACTTGTTCGACATTGACGAGCTGCGCAACTTCGAATACAGCCCCGACCAGTTCGACAACCTGCTGATGTGCAACTTCATCGACGACTCGGCCTCGGTCTTCCCGCTGGCCGAGCTGCAGCGCTGCATGGTCGATTCCTGGGTGGAGTGGGACGACTACAAACCCTTGCTGGGCCTGCGCCCATTCGGCAACCGGCCCGTGTGGATTGGCTACGACCCGGCGTTGAACGGCGACAGCGCCGGCTGCGTCGTGCTGGCGCCGCCCATGACGGCCGGCGGCAAGTTCCGCATTCTGGAGCGCCACCAGTGGCGCGGGCAGAGTTTCGAAGATCACGCCGACGCCATCCGCCAGATGACCCAGCGCTACAACGTCGAATACATCGGCATCGATACCACGGGCATGGGCATCGGCGTGCTGCCCATCGTGCGCGGCTTCTTCCCGGCCGTCACGCCGCTGAACTACTCGCCCGAAGTCAAAACCCGCATGGTCTTGAAGGCCAAAAACATCATCAGCAAGGGGCGGCTGGAGTTTGACGCTGGCTGGACGGACATCGCGCAATCGTTCATGGCCATCCACAAGACCCTCACCCCCAGCGGGCGGCACGTGACCTATGTCGCCGGCCGCAGCGACGAAACCGGCCACGCCGATCTGGCATGGGCCTGTATGCACGCCCTCGACCATGAGCCATTCGAAGGCACCACCGACAACCACCACTCTTTCATGGAGATTTATTCTTGAGCAAAGCACGACACTTGCGCGCGCGCGGCCGGCAGGCCCAAGGCGCCCCATCAACAGCGGCCACGGCGCCGGCCGCCGCCGGCATCGAGGCGTTTTCCTTCGGCGACCCCACGCCCGTGCTCGAGCACGCCGATATACTCGACTGCTTCGAATGCTGGAAGAACGGCCACTGGTACGAGCCGCCCGTCAACCTGGCCGGCCTGGCCAAGTCGTTTAACGCTGGCGTACACCACAGCAGCGCCATCCACTTCAAGGCCAACGTGCTGGCGTCCACCCTGATTCCCAGCAAATACCTGTCGCGCGACGCTTTCAAGCGTATGGCACTGGACTTTCTGACGTTCGGCAATGCCTACCTGGAAGACCGGCCCAGCCGCAGCGGCAAGGCGCTGGCATACCAGCACGCCCTGGCCAAGTACATGCGGCGCGGCGTTGACCTGGACACATATTTCTTCGTCAACGGCTACCAGGCTGTGCATGAATTCGACAAGGGCCGCGTGTTCCACCTGATGGAACCGGACGTGAACCAAGAGCTGTACGGCGTGCCGCAGTACCTGAGCGCGCTGCAATCGGCCTGGCTCAACGAGGCGGCCACCTTGTTCCGCCGCAAGTACTACAAGAACGGTTCGCACGCCGGCTTCGTGTTCTACATGACCGACGCCGCCGCCAACACCCAGGACGTGGACAACCTGCGCCAGGCCATGCGCGACAGCAAGGGGCCGGGCAACTTCCGCAACCTGTTCATGTACGCGCCCAACGGCAAGAAGGATGGCATCCAGATTCTGCCCGTGTCGGACGTGGCCGCCAAGGACGAGTTTTTCAACATCAAGAGCGTCACGCGCGACGACCAACTGGCCGCGCACCGCGTGCCGCCGCAGCTCATGGGCATCCTGCCGAACAATGCCGGCGGCTTCGGCGCCGTGGAACCGGCCGCGCGCGTCTTCGCGCGCAACGAGCTGGTGCCGCTGCAGGCGCAGTTCGAAGCGATCAACGAGTGGGCCGGCGTGGAAGTGGTGCGCTTCGCCCCGTATGACCTGGCCACGGGCGGGGAGGGCGCGGCATGAGCGACCACGTAGACAACACTGACAAGATCATCTTCGCCGAGGTGGCGCGCGGCCTGGCCGCCGTGCGGCGCCGGCCGGGTCTGATGGCGCACGGCTGCTGCCACTACTGTGACGAGGCGCTGGCGCCCGCGCTGCTGTTCTGCGATGTGGACTGCCGCGACGATTACGAGAAAGAGCAGGCGGCCAAGGCCCGTGCCGGCCGCGCAGGATGACCGGCACGCCGCGATAGCCGGAAGGGCAGGGCCGCGACAGTCTCGCCGCGCCAGCGCGCCCCAGCCACCGCACAAGCCGCCCACGAGGCGGCTTTTTCACGTCCCGACGATTGATGTGGCGCCAAAGGCAAGAAAAAAGCCCATTTCGGCCCGGCGCGCGCAGTTGTCCCCCCTCCACACCTGCCCACTATATAGGGGTCTTTTGACTCAAATTTGCGCCATGGCCGAAGGCGCATGAGGACTGGCGCGCCGGGGCAAAGAGGGGGCATGCAATTTGACGCATTTTGACGCAATTTTTCGCCAATTTGAGTTTGTGCGCGGAATGTTCCCCCGTTTGTGGCCGGATTGCCCTGTAACCCAATTTTTACAGAAATGTGGGCCGTTCGACATCCATTCGAGATTGTGACGTGGTAGTGTTGTTTTTAACTTTTTTACATCTTACTTGTTACGATGTGTGAGTATTTGGAGCGCTATTTGGCGCACAATCTTTTCCACATGTAAATGGGAGTTATTCCATGGCCGATTCAAATAGCTTACCGGCACGTCTGATGAGCTCAGGCTTCAAGCGCTTTTCCTTGGCGCCGATGGCGATCACATTTGTTATCGTGGTTTGTATGTCACTTCTTGCAACTCAGCTATGGATGGCATGGCGTGCAAGAGACGTACAGCTAAACGAGACCGCCCGGGAAAGTGCTAATCTGGCGCAGTCGGTCGCCCAGCATGCCTATGACACGATCAAAGAAGCTGATACCGCATTGGTTGGATTGGTAGAGCGTATAGAAAAGGATGGAGTCTCTGATCTTGAGCTGCCCCGTATTCATACCCTGCTGGCCATGCGTGTGAAGGAGCTACCTCAGTTGCATGGGATATTCGTTTATGCCAAAGATGGTAGCTGGCTGGTCAATTCTCAGGAAGTGTTGCTGGCGAATTTGAACAACGCTGATCGGGAGTATTTTAAGTATCATCAAAAAAATGCAGAACGTGGTCCTCACATAGGCCCCCCTGTACGCAGCAAGTCGACGGGTGATTGGATTATTACTGTATCGCGTCGCATTAATATGCCCGATGGTAGTTTTGGTGGTGTTGCCCTTGCCACAATTGATATGAAATATTTCAAAGTATTTTATGATAAATTTTCTATTGGGGAGCGAGGGGCGATTTTTATCGCAACTGGAGAAGGAATACTGTTATTGAGAAGGCCATTTGATGAAAAAATGCTCGGTAAAGATATATCCCAGTTTCCATTATTTAAGGATTACCTTTCAAAGGGGCCAGTAGGTACGGCATCCATAAAGTCGAAATTGGATGGTGTTACACGCATTAATAGTTACAGAAGGGTGGTGGAATATCCTTTGGCCGTCTCTGCTGCACTGTCACAAGATGAAGTATTGGGGAATTGGCGCAGAGATGTTTACCTTCAGTTTGTAGTTGGCGGGATGTTGGTACTGCTCATCGCTTATCTTGGCTATCGCATGGTGAGACAAATAAATCTGCGATCAAAAACTGAAAAAAAACTAATGCTGGCCGGCATTGAGCTAGAGCTGATTAATGAAACGTTGTCCAGGCTTGCCTGCCAGGACGGACTGACCGGTCTTGCGAATCGGCGCCATTTTGACGAATCGTTAATGGGGGAGTTTAATCGTGCGAAACGTGGGGAAAGCGCGCTAGGGTTAATCATGATCGATGTCGATTTCTTCAAACAATACAACGATATTTATGGCCACGTGGCCGGCGACGAATGCCTGAGAGAAATTGGCAAGGTTGTGGCCTATTCGATGCGCAGGCCAGGAGATCTTGCGGCCCGCTATGGCGGTGAGGAGATGGTCGTTTTACTGCCAGGAACTGACCTCGCCGGCACATTGGCAGTTGCCGAGAACATTCGTGGCGCTGTTCAATCGCTGGGAATTGCACATACTGGAAATCCGCTTGGGGTTGTGACGGTAAGTGTCGGCGTAGAGGCTTTTTCTCCGATTCATTTGGAAAACCAGCCTATTGAGTTGGTCGAGGCCGCCGACAAAGCATTGTATCAAGCGAAGGAATCGGGGAGAAATCAGGTTCGTTGTGCGCCTTCTCGCCGGAGGGATCGCGACGAGAGAATCACTCTCGTCCTTTAGTTGATAACTTTGTTTTCCAACTTTGACAGGAGCGCGGAAGCGCTCGCGGATCATGATAAACGACAGCAATCCTTGCATCTGAATTCAGTTGCTCAGTAGGAATGCTATTTGGCAGTGTCTTCTATCTGTGCATCCAGGAATGTTTCAAGCGCGCCGCTCTGTATCAGCTCCTGAGCATAGGCTAGAGCCTCGACCCTTATCGCGTTGATTGATTTGAGTGCCCCAGGCGTCTCGATACACAATGCTGGTTCGAGGACAACTCCGTTGTCGCCTCGCTGCGAAATCCAAATCAGTCCCCGATGGCGCCCATCCACCAAGAGGGCAGTGGAGATGATGAAAGTATATCCATTGAGTTGATGCTTATTGTTGAGATGCATAGCACGGACTCCTTCCTTCAGACTGAGAATCCATTTTATAAATTGATCTTGGTTGGCGATAGACGTAGGGTTGATTTACATCAATAAAATGTGGTCTCAAGTGGTTGCACGCACGACGATAAATACCCCTCCGATCGCACTCGGTACATGGCTGCGTCAGTTTGTAGCTCGCAGGATTTCTTGGTCAAGTCGCCAAGCATGTGAGAGAAATGGTAAAAATGCTGGCTATAAATCGTATCAGTGATATAAGTAATCATGCAGCAATCATGCTGATGAGTAAAAAGGAAATTTATGGAACTATCTCCAAAATTGGCAGGCTACAAGCTTTCAAAGACCGCCCTGACACTGAGTGTTCTCTTGTCTCCGAAATTGCAGTGTGGAATCAAATACAAGGTGAATGTTATGAATTTAACATCCCCTTACAACATTCTTGTGGTCGATGCCTGGGCTATGATGGAAGGTGATGAACTTCGGATTTATTTTGAAGATGGTGTCCTAGGGCGCACCAAATCCCTTAGCTTAGAAGAGGCGAAACAGCAAGTATCGGCTGAGTTTTAACCGAGTCCAAGCTCATGGTGTGAGTGGCACGCATACAAAAAAATGCCATTTTATTATAATTTCTAGACTAAAACAGCCTAGAAGCAACCCAAATAATGACAGCCTTCTACTTGCTAACTACTTAATTCTAAACAATTCAGTGGTGGAGACGGCTGGAACCGCCCCCCCTCACCTTGCCAGGTACTCCCACCCAAAAAAGTACAGCGACCGTACGTGTTCCTGCTTAGAGGTATTGAGCGTGGGGCGTAAGTGCGCAAAGATTTTTTGTACCGATGTTCGTTCGTAGGTAGCGTAGTAGGTACGGTTCTTATTTGGCTTGTGGAAAGCCGCAGAAAAGTTAGTCATTTGCATTACACCGCTTCCGCCAGGAAATAAAGAAACCGCCTTCGGGCGGTTTTTTATTGCCTGGCGGAAGCGAGCAGGGCGCCTTCGCGCTCTGCGTGTGAGATTCGAAGGGCTGGGCCTACCGGCCCAGCCCGCCCCGAATCCTCCAACCGCTGCCGCTGAGCGGCAGCCCCCGCGCGCCGTGGGCGCGCGTTCGTGGTTCTAATCAGCTTTTCGACTGAGCCAGCCTGTAACGACGGCCAACGCATCAGTTCGTGTCCGAATGGCGGACCTGACCCTCGCGCCCTAAACAATTCGGTGATGGAGACGGCGGGAATCGAACCCGCCGCATACGAAGTCCACTTTGGACCAGTCTCGGGCTACCGGTTCGGAATGCAAGCGGCAACAGGTTGCGGCCCTTATCGGTTGCGTACGCGAGGATGCGTGCTCATGAGGTTAACGGTCGATCAAGGAACCTAGCATGGCGTGTGCTTGCAGGTCGCTACGGGCCGTCGCCTGTTCCTCGCCACTTAAAATCCAGTGCGTCCTGCCGTCTTGCGTATTACTGCTGCCATATGCCTGCATCGCCTTGCGCAATGCCTGTTGACGGTCCGGCGGTAGCGCGTCGAGCCTGGACTGGCTGAAAATATTGATGGGATACACGTCGCGTATATGCTCATACTGCAGCCCGTTGCGCTTGATGGCGCCCCAGTTATTCCCAGGATCGGAACTGGCCGGTACAAACGGATGGGCTTCATCGATTATCCGATAGCCGCCTGCGTAACCCGTACCATAGCCCAGCGTTTCGCTGTAGCCGTACACATAATCGCAATGATCGAGCAAGCCAGATATGCCCTCTGCGCATTGAAACAGCTGTGCCAGCGACAGTTTGCTGGCGTTGATAGCCAGCATCAGCGAAGAGCTATTTGAATACAGGGCGAGAACGTCGCAGTTCGCCCACTCGTCTATATCGTCGGGTGGTACGACCCGAGGCGAATACAGGCTGATGCTGTCGGCATCAGGTGCGAACAGGGTTTTCTCGTAGTTTTTCTGCGAAAACTTGACGACCTTGCCGGTCTTGCTGCCGTAGCGATCGACGCGCTCGCCCACCTGCTCAAACCAAGCAAACAGTTGCGCGCTGGCGGCGGCAGGAATAAATGGGCTATTCTTTTTGAATTCGCCTACCAGGAAATGAAATTGCTCCATGTGTCACCATAGTGAATGTTCTGCGCGCATGATGCCATGCGCGTGGCCATGCGGCTAGCGTGCGCGAGAGTATGCGGCTGCGCGCTATTTCAGCCTACATTTGATTTACATGGCCAAATCGCATTGGTGTAGGTATATAAAGACTTTTCAGCTTTTCGCCGAACCAACTCTCACAGCATGCCACACATCAGCCCGTGTCTGAATAGCAGACCAGACTCCGGTACATTTCATGGCAATTCCAACAACACCAACCCACCAGCATGGTATATAACGAATACATGTCACTGCATGTGTGACGCACGTAGCCGGCGAGTGTCGTGCTCGCCCGGAAACCTCATAAGGAGACCGCTATGCCAAAGTACGTTATTGAGCGTGATATTCCCGGGGCTGGGAAGTTGTCTGAGCAAGAACTTCAAGCTATTTCGCAGAAGTCCTGCAGTGTCTTAAACAAGATGGGGCCACAAATTCAATGGCTGCAAAGCTATGTTACTGGCGATAAAATCTATTGTGTTTACATCGCTGAAAATGAAGCACAAGTTCGCGAACATGCCCAGCAAGGTGGCTTCCCGGCAAACCGCGTGTCGGAAGTCATCTCGGTCATTGACCCGACTACGGCGGAGTAGTGCCGCCGCCAATGTACTTGCGCCTCGTCCCTGGCGGAGCTTGACTCGGGTAGGGGCGGGCTTGATTTTTGCGCGTGTCGGAAGAGGTTGACCGAGCGACATGGGGTGGAAGTCGCCATCAGTCCGCATCATCAGCGTATCGAGATTCTGACGCGTCTGCCCAGGCTCGCCTACAGTCTGCGCTACCTGGGACCTTACTACAATGCAGTCTTTTTGCGACTCTCAGGAGTTTGCCGGAATGGCTGCCGCGCGTTGTGGACTCTTATCGACCGGCACAAACACGTCCCATTTATGTTGTGGCGCGTGCTTTACGGTCCTGGCGCAACTCACAGCAACATTCGGGCCAGACAGGCCATGGCTCTTCGGCACCCATGTCACATGCAAAGGTACCGCGCATTTTGCCACCAGAATCTTCCGGTTCGGCTCCAATACCTGCCACCGTGCTCCGTGTTTGGCATTTTCCGCTGCCATGAACTTGACTGCGGCCTCCCTGATCTCAAACAAGCCATGTATGTCACCGCGTGTTCTATCTTCGTCAAGCGTGGCAGCGAGTGCCGAAGCGATACCAGCGGCAAGAAAAAAAGAGCCGGCAAGGGCGGCGCACATGCGTTGATTCCATCGTAACGGTAGCCGCATATTTACACTCCTTGCCAAGTCTGTTTGATATCCCCCGCCATCACAAGATCAAGCCACTTCATCGCGCCTGAACACGAATTGTTGACGCTGAATGCCTTGCGTAACGAAGTCCGCATCGGGCGGGATTGTTTCCCAGAAAAAAACATGTTTAAAAATGGGGATTTTGTTGAATTTTTTCGAACGAAATATCCATCTGTTTTTCGTGAAATCGCTGTAACGGTCGCCCTTGAACTGTTTATGTACAGTTGTAAAAGGAAGCAACTTTTCCGCAATATCCGGGAAAGAATAATCCGGGTGGTTATCCTTGAATTTCTCAAAAATCGCAAATTGATCTCTGCAGATAACTTGAATGGCCGTTTCTGGCATGCGATAGCGCGGGGACCACAGGACGTTCCAGCCTGATTCGATTTCATTGATGAATTTTACCAGGCGCGGCGTCATGATATAGGCGTCCGATTCGATATGGATGATTTTATCCACGCCTAATTCATTGGCCACATTAACCGAGTGAAGAAAACTGCGCCACCAGCCCGGGTAGTCAGCCCCGCTTTGTCGTCCCAGATTGTTGTTGAAGCGAATGATAAGGTTTTTATCGCCATTTTCAGCCAGCGCAGCGCTATGGGAAACCGTATTGATGATTTCGGCAGGAGGAAGAAAAGGCGACCCATCGTCAATCATTATCTTCTTTACTGCATCGATTGGAATGTTTTCATAGTAATCGAGCCACCGTTGATACCGGCTTTCCCATGATGGTGCATCTTTTATAAAGCTGGTGCAGAATATAATGGCTTTCATTTGCTAAACACATTCCTTGTGTCTGAAAAATACAGGTTATTCATGAGGCATTAAAATTTGAACTATTTTAACAGATTGGAGGTGGTTTAATCACTGAACGGGCATGCCGGCGATGTAGCCGCAAGGAGCGCACCGCCAGCAGATTCGTGTGCATCGACAACCTTCCCGACGCCAGCCGCCTTTCGCCAGGCACCCCAGGAGAGTGTCTGCAATCCTGCCATTTTCAACGTATAAGCTATGCTGACTGCTTTCAAAAAATCCTGTGCCATCATGAAACCTGTCTACACCCTCGCCGAAGCCCTGGCACAAGACCCGGCTCGCGCGGCCAAGACCCAGGCCCTTACCCTCGACCCCAGTAAGCCGTACATGGGCCTGAAAGGCAGCCACGGCCTGTTCGCCTCCGACGAGTGGTGGGAAAGCATCAAAGCTGGCCGTCTCCAGACGCAAACGTTGACGGGCTGCATCGAACGCACGTATTTCGCGGGCCAGGATAGCCGGCGCGGCGATCAAGTCAACAGTTTCACTTTGCGCCTGGCCGATGGCTCGACAGTCGACGAGAGCATCTACACGCACCGCAAGCACGACATCAAGCTGTTCGTGCCCGGCGCCATGGTGACGATGGTGTATGCGCTGGACGAACTCAAGGCACAGCCAGCCGCTGATGGCGGTGTCAATGTGGCGCGGACCGTGCTGGAAGTGTACTGCGTCTTGCCGCCACACCAGCCATCTGCATAGAATTGATTCCGGACAAATTCCTCGCCGAAATTCGTTTGACCGTCCCCCGCGCCAGGTCTAGAGTCGTCAAAGAGACCTCAACCGACTGTATCCCCACGCCATGGCCAAGCCCTTCCCTTTGAACCCCAAGAACCCCGAACGCATCTGCTGGGGCTGCGACAAGTATTGTCCGCCGGACGCCATGCGCTGCGGAAACGGTTCCGAGCGCACGCAGCATCCGGTCGAGCTGTTTGGCGAAGGCTGGAATGACTGGGGGCTGGCGGCGGCGGATAAAGAAGAGGCGGAGAAAAAACCTTAGCGGTGACAGCGCCCCGATCCGCTACAATTTCCTATCGCACTCGCGCTGAGGAAATACCCATGCAAGAAACCCTGTCCCGCTGGCTGGCTAGCAGCGCCGGCGATTACCAACTGCTTGAACACCCGGCCGTGCACACCATCGATGAAGCGCTGATGCACGTGCCGGCCATGCCCGGCCTGATGGTGAAAAACCTGTTCGTGCGCGATGAAAAAGGGCGGCGGCATTTTCTCGTCATCGTGCCTTTCGACAAGCGCATCGACCTGGCGGCGTTGGGGCGGTTATTGCCGGCCAGTAAGCTGAGCATGGCTTCGCCCGAGCGCCTGCTGCAGCACCTGGGCATCACGCCCGGGGCCGTCAGCCTGTTTGCGCTGATCCATGACGACGCGCAGGCGGTGGAGCTGGTGCTGGATCAGGCCGTGTGGGATGCTGGCCATATACAAGCGCATCCGCTGCGCAATACGGCCACGGTGGCGCTGTCGCATGCCACCCTGGTCCGTTTCCTCGCGCATACGGGACACGTGCCCCGCATCGTGGCGGTGCCGGCAACGCCATAAGACAATCTCAATGCCCGGCCACGGGCGCGCCGCCGCTGCGCCGTCCCGGCCGGAAACCGTGCGCGCGGGCCGACCAGGCGACCACGAATGCCAGCATGAGCAAAGCCACCATGGCCCACGGGAACGCGTCTGCGCCCCAGGTTTCCAGCAGGGCGCCGCCCACCACGCCCGCGGCCGCAATCGCGCCATTCCACGCCACCACGTTCATCGACAAGGCCACGTCGGCGCCGCTGCCGGCCGTGTCGGCCAGTGCCGTCTGCAACAGCGTTGCCGCGCCGCCAAAGCTCAGGCCCCAGACGGCCATGCCGACATAAATGACGGCAGGCAAGTGCGATGCGACGCCCAGCACCAGGGCTGTGGCGGCAAAGGTCGCCAGGCTGGCCAGCACGGTGGTGCGCAAGTGGCGCTCGACCAGCTTGCCCGTGATCCAGATGCCGGCCATGGCCGCGGCGCCGAAGACGAGCAGCACCAGGTCGATGCGCGCCGTCAATCCCGCCGGCGCCACGAACGGGGCGATGTAGGTGTAGAGAATATTGTGCGCCAGCATCCAGGCGATGACGACGGCCAGCACGGGACGCACGCCCGGCGTGGTGAAGACGCGGCGCAGCGGCATGCGCTCATGCGCACGCTGGCCCGGGTAGTCCGGCACCTTGGCCAGCACCCAGGCGATCAGGATGAGTGTCAGGGCGGAAATGATCCAGAAGGCGGCGCGCCAGCCGACCAATGAACCGAGCAAGGTGCCCAGCGGCACACCCAGGGACAGGGCCACGGGCGCGCCCACCATGGCCAGCGCCAGGGCGCGGCCTTGCTGGTGGGGCGCCACCATGCGCCGCGCATAACCGGCCAGCAAGCTCCACGCCAGCCCGGCCGCCATGCCGGCAAAAAAGCGGGCTGCCAGGGTCAGCCAGTAGTGCGACGACAGGGCCGTGACGGTATTGAAGACGAGAAAGCCGATGATGGTCAGCAGCAGCACGTTGCGGCGGCGCCAGCCGCGCGTGGCGATGGTCAGCGGTATGGCCGCCAGCAGGGAACCGAGCGCGTAGGCCGTGACCATTTGTCCGGCCAGCGCGGCGCTGATGCCGAGCCCCGCGCTGATCTGCGGCAGCAAGCCGGCGGGCAAGGTTTCCGTGACGATGCAGATAAAACCGGTCATGGCCAGGGCCAGTAAACCCGAAACGGGAAGGCGGTCGGCCAGCGCGGGGCTGGCTCCGGTGGTGAGTGTGGCGTGATTCACGGCAAACATCCTTGTAAAGAGATCAGGCGCAGGAGTGCCCTGACCGTCGTGGCGGAACATATGTATCGATCGGTATAAATATAGGCGATGGCGCGCCGCGTTGTCAATGACTTCTGTATCGAGTAGTATGTAAGTAGCAAATAAGTAGACGAGAAGGAGTGATGGATGGCGCAAATGGGACGGCCGCGTACGTTCGACCGGCAGGCAGCCGTCGAGCAGGCCATGTTTTTATTCTGGCAGCAAGGGTATGAATCGACGTCCTTGAACCAGCTCAAGGCGAGCCTGGGCGGCGGCATTTCCGCGCCCAGCTTTTATGCGGCATTCGGTTCGAAGGAAGCGCTGTTCCGCGAAGCGGCGCAATGCTATCTGGACACGTATGCGCGCGTGACGGAGTGTTTATGGGATGACGGCCTGGCGCCGCGCGAAGCCATCGAGCTGGCCTTGCGCCAGTCGGCCCGCATGCAGTCCGAGCCGGGCCACCCGCCAGGCTGCATGGTGGCGCTCGGCTGCATGAGTGCGCCGACGGCCGAACACGCGGCCGTGGCAGCCCCGTTGACGGCTTCGCGCGCGCGCACGCGCGCCGGCTTCGTGCATTGCGTCGAGCGGGGCAGGGACAGCGGCGAATTGCCGGCTGATACGGATGCTGCGGCGCTGGCGGCCGTGTTCGACAGTTTTTTATCGGGCGTGGCCATCCAGGCCCGCGATGGCGTTAGCTACGCCGTTTTTGACGCTGCCATTACGCAGATCCTGCGCGTGTGGGATGCCAATCGCGTTGCAGCCTAGGCCGTCCAGCGAAACTCCAGCACGTCGTCGCCATACTTGTCCGTCTCGCCCGTCGCGGTCCAGCCCAGGTAGCGGTAGAAGCCGTAGGAGCGCGAGGCGGGGTCGCTGGAGCAGCCGAGGAACAGCCGCTGGTGGCCCTGTGCGCGCAGCTGCCCCATGATCCCTTCCAGCAAGGTCTTGCCGATGCCCAGGCCTTCGAATTCCGGCAGCAGCGCCAGGACGATGATTTCGCCCGTGTCGCGCTCGCCAAAGCAGTAGCCGACCAGCTGGCCGTCGTGATGGCAGACCTGGCCGGGCAGGCTGCCCGAGCGCATCATCTCGGCCCAGGTGTCGGCCGTGATGCCCACTTCCGCCAGGCGTTCCTTGGAAATGGCGTTTTGCCGCGTCTTGCCGCGCAAGGCGATAAAGGCCGGGGTATCTTCCGCCCTGGCGGCATGGAAAGTAATCGATGCGGGATGTGTCGTCATGTGTGCGTGAATTGTTAGATGGTAGTGAAGGATTTACTCCCAGGATTTGCGCATGGTTTGCGCATGGCTCTGCCAGTCAACGACTTTGGTATGTTCGATGGCTTGCTGGCCGGGATTGCCGCTATCGATGATTTCATCCTTGACGATGACCAGAGCGTTTTTGTCATTGAGGCGGTATTCCCGGTAGCGCTCGCAATCCTGTGCGCGCCGGGCGACGGTGATTAACTTGTCGGCCTGCCACTTATAGCTGTCTTCATAAAAGCATTGCGCCGCGCAGCCGCAATTGGCGATGCCGCCTTCGATTCTTTGCCCGGCGATGTCGATATCGAGATTCGGAATGGCCGATAAGGCTTTGTTGAAACTGTATTGTTTTGCTTGCGTATCCCACAGCCACACATCGGAACAGCGGATGCGTCCCTGGCTATCCGTATAGCCGGTCACCCACAGGTCGGCATGGCCATCGAAATTCATGTCCAGCAGCAGCGCGTGCAAATTGCCCGTGCCGCTGGTGCTGCAACTGCCAGCCATCCACTGCTTGCCGATTTTTAGCCGGTAGGTCTGTTTTTCATCGTGATTGACATAGCGGATATCGGCGGCTTGCCGCACTTTGCCTGTCGTGGCTTTGTCCAGATGCAAGGTGCCGCCATAAGCGGAGGTGGAAAGCAGGGATAAAAGCAAAGCAATCAGTTTCATGGCGTTATTCTTGGGGCACAATACCCCGATTGCATCAGGCGGAGAATGATCATAACGCAGGATTTGGGTAATGCGCCACACGGTTTCTATCGTGCATTCTGTGCGGAACAGTGCTGTGTAAAATGCCAGAAAATCCCCGCATAAGGAATTCTGATGACATCTTCGCCTGAAACTTTGAATGAAGCGGGCATCCTCGCTTATAACGACGGCAATTACGCCGAGGCGTACGCGCAATTCGACGCGGCGGCGCGCACTGGCGATCCCGCGGGACAGCATTTATTGGCCAGCCTGTATTACCAGGGCCATGGCGTGACGCAAGACTTGCCGAAAGCGGTGGAACTGTTCACGGCCGCAGCGCAGGCGGGCTTTCCGCCGTCGCTGGCCAATTTGGCACTGATGTATGCGAGCGGCGATGGCGTCGCGCAAGACATGGCGCAATCGCTGGCGTACGGACGCCAGGCGGCCGAGGCGGGCGATGGCCAGTCGCAATTCAACCTGGCGCAGGCCTATCGCAAGGGGATTGATGTGCCGCAAGACTACGCCGAGGCGGCGTTCTGGTACAAGCAGGCGGCCGAGACCGGTTCCCTGTCGGCGCAGAATGAATACGGCTTGCTGTATGCGCAAGGGCAGGGCGTCGAGCTCGATTACGTGCAGGCGTATGCATGGATCGCCATGCCGGCCGAGGCGGGCAGCGCGCAATCGATCAAGAACCGCGACCAGCTGCTGGAAATTCTCACGCCCTCACAGCAGGACGCGGCGCGCGCGCTGGCGGCCGAGTATGCGGCGCAGTACGGCGTCAATCCCCACTAGATTTCTTTGCCGGCAATTTGCTGAGCACCCCGGCCGCGTCGAGCTCATAGCTGTCGAAATCGCGCGCGAGGAACAGTTCACCCGAGTAATGCAGCCGCGCTTCCGCTTCCAGCTCGGCCATGCCTTCCGCATGGTGATAGCGGGCGCTGAAGTGGGTGAGGATCAGGTTCGGCAAGCGCACGGTTTCGGCGAACTGCGCCACGCGCTGTACGGAACTGTGCGTGGGGCCGGGGCCTACCTTCTGCAGCATCGCTTCCGTGTAGGTGGCTTCATGCACGAGCAATTGCGCATCGGCACAGGCGTCCGTCAGCAAGGACGGCGTGTCGTTGTCGCCGCCGATCACCACGGTGGCGCGCTGCGTTTCCGTCTGGCGGAAAGCGGCGGCGCGCAAGACCGTGCCATCGTCCAGGATCGCATCCTGGCCCGCCTGCAATAAACCCCAGGCGGGGCCGGGCGGCACGCCGGCCGCCTGCAGGGCGGCCTTGTCCAGTTTCCACCTGTTCGTTTCCAGCGCAAAACGATACGCGACGCTCGGCGCGCGGTGCGACAGCGCATGGCGCGAGACGGTCAAGCCCGCTTCCTGGTGAACTACTTGCGCGCTGTCCACGTCGATGTGGATCAATGGGTACGTCAAAAACAGTTCCGTGTGCAGCAGGGTCGCGTCGATCCACGCCTTGATGGCGGCCGGGGCGATCAGCAGCAAGGGCTTCTTGCGCCCCGTCATCGCGGCGCTGGCCAGCAGGCCCGGCAGGCCATAGCTGTGGTCGCCATGTACGTGGGTGATGCAGATGCCCACCAGGTCGTGCACGGACAGGGGAATGCGCTGCAAGCGGTGCTGCGTGGCTTCGCCGCAATCGATCATCCACCAGTCGCGGTTGTGCGTGGTTTGCAGGGCCAGCGAGGTGACGTTGCGGTGGCGCGTGGGCACGCCGGAAGACGTGCCGAGAAAAGTCAGTTTGAACATGCCCGCATTATGCGGCAGGCGTGCCCGCTTGCCAACGCTGCTGGCCTCAGCCTGCCAGCGGCGCGCTCAGTTTGTCCTTGTAGATGCGGCCGTTCTTCATGATCAGGAACAGGCTTTCCTCGGGATGCGCGAGGAAATCGAGGTTTTTCGTGGGATCGCCCTCGGCCACCAGCAAGTCGGCCAAGGCGCCTGCCGCCAGCCGGCCCAGGGTGCCCGGGTAGGGCGAGCGCTGGCCGGACAGGGCCAGCAATTGTCCATTCTGGCCCGTCGCCTGCGCCAGCAGGGTCAATGGATCGTAAAAGCGCGTGAGCTTGGCCAGCTGGCGGCCCTGGGTCGGCGTGTTTTTCGCGTTGAACAGGATATCCGTGCCCCAGCCCGTTTTGATGCCGTACTTTTGCGCCAGCGCATACGCCTTCACCGTGCCTTCCGAGACGATGGCCTGGCTGGCCTTGCGCGCCGCGTCGGGATACACATTCGCATCCGCGTCTTGCAGGAACGGCTGCAAGCTCCACCACGTGCCCGTGTCGCGCATCATGCGCGCGGATTCGTCGTCGGCCAGCTGGCCGTGTTCGATGCTGCGCACGCCCGCGCGGATGGCCCGCTGTATGCCTTTCGGCGTGTAGACGTGGGCCATCACATACGTGCCCCAGTCGGCGGCCGCTTCCACGCCGGCGCGCAGTTCGCGTTCCGAATACTGCGTGCTGTCGAGCGGGTCGTACATGGAGGCGACGCCGCCGCCGGCCATCATCTTGATCTGCGTCGCGCCCAGCATCAGCTGCTCGCGCACGCGGCGCAGCACTTCCGCCTCGCCGTCGGCGATCATGGCCATGCCTGCTGTTTCCGCCATGCCCAGCGGCGCATTGGCCGCGCGCGGAATATCGGAACGCAGGCGGAAGTCGCCATGGCCCGAGGTTTGCGAAATCATGGCGCCGGACGGGAAGATGCGCGGGCCGTCGACGATGCCTTCATCGATGGCGCGTTGTAAGGCAAACGCGGGGCCGCCAGGATCGCGCACGGACGTGAACCCCCGCAGCAGGGTGCGCCGCGCTTCCTGCGCCGCCACCAGATATAAATAGCCGACGTCGGACGTCATGGCCGTCACCTGGTTGATGGCGGCGAGCATGGTGTGCCAGTGGGCGTCGATCAGGCCCGGCATGACCAGCTTGCCCTGGCAATCGATCACTTGCGCACCCTCGACTTTCTCGCCGGCCGGCAGCAGGGCCGTGATGACCGGCCCCGTCACCAGCACGTGGATACCGGAACGGGGCGCCTTGCCCGTGCCGTCGAACAGGCGCAGATTGGTCAGCAATAGGGGGCGTTCGGCTGCTTGCGGCTGCTGGGCAATGGCATTGCTGGTGGACAAACCGATGAAGGGCGCCAGCATGGCGGCCGTGCCGCCGAGAAATTGCCGGCGCCGCATGTCCGCCATCACCCGCTGGTGCAGGATGGTGAAGACGGTGCCGCCGCAGTCGCAGGCGCGCGGCTTCAAGCCGCCCGTCTGCCAGGTGTCCGCCAGATGCTGTTCTTGTGCCAGGGCCATCGCGCCATCCTTTCATCGCTGCCGCGCCAGAAGCGTGGCAGCAGGCAAGTTAATGATTAGAAACTATTGCCATTGAAAGCCGCCAGCGGGGGCAAGTCAAGCGTGCACTTGCTTTACGGCAAAGAATGTAGCATCGGCTGTTCACGGTGCATGCTGGCCGCTATTTTCCCCTTCGCCCGCCGTGTAGTCGACAAAACCGTCGCGGCGGCAAAAGCTGGCCAGCTGCATGCCGGCCTGGCGCGCGATGCGAATCGCCAGCGAGGTGGGCGCCGAGATGGTGGCGACGAGCCCGATATGCATGCGCGCCGACTTGCGCACCAGTTCATAGCTGGCGCGGCTGGACAGGAAGACGAAGCCGTCGTGCATGGCGATGCGGTGCAGCGCCAGGTAGCCGATCAATTTGTCGAGGCCGTTATGCCGGCCCACGTCCTCGAACACTTTCACGATGGCGCCCTCGGCCGTGCACCAGGCGGCCGCATGCACGCCGCCCGTCTTGTGCATCAGCTCCTGGTACGGCAGCAGTTCGCGCGCGGCCCGGCCGAGGATGGCGCTGCTGGCCACCAGCGGCGGCAGGGGCCGCGTGATCTTTTCCGGCACCAGGTCCAGCAGGGCCAGGCTTTCGATGCCGCACACGCCGCAGCCCGTGCGTCCCGTCAGCGCGCGGCGGCGGGCCTTGAGCTTGATCAAATCGGGCTGCGCGATGGTCAGCCGCACTTCCGCGCTGTCTTCGCCGCAACACACGTCGAGGTCGTAGATGTCGCGCACGCTGCCGACGATGCCCTCCGTCAAGGTGAAACCGACGGCGAATTCCTCGAGGTCGCGCGGCGTGGCCATCATCACGGCGTGGGCGATGCCGTTGTAGACGAGGGCCACGGGATACTCCTCGGCCACCATGTCGTGGCCCGCCGTGGCCACGCCCCCCTGGTGGCGCACCATGGGCACTTCCAGAAATCCATCGCGTTCGATGGTGGTGATGTCGCATTCCATGCTGTGTGTCCTCCGGTTAATCGATCTGATAGCGCGGGCAGGGCCGTATCGAGGGCGGCAGCGGGTCGCCGTTCAATTCCAGCAGCGAGCGTTCCGTTTCGCGCGTCATGGCGTTGAGGGCCAGGCAATTGGGCGCCAGGCCGAACGGTTCGGCGATCTGCTGCGCGATGGCTTCCAGCGCAAACAGGGTATAGGCGACGAAGACGGAAATGAGGGGCGTGGCCACGCCGATGGCGTCCACCAGGCCCAGCGGCAGTAAAAAACAGTACATGTAGACGGTGCGGTGCACCAGCACGCCGTATGGATACGGGATCGGCGTGTTCTTGATGCGCTCGCAGCCGGCCACGGTGGCGGCCAGGTCGTTGAGCTGCGTGTCGAGCATCCACAGCAACTGCGTCTGGCCCGGCTGGCGCTGCACGGCCTCGTACAGCATGGCGCGCACCGTGTGCAGCACGGCGACGGGCTTGAAGTTGACGCCCTGCAAGCGCTGCATGTCGTCGGCCGGCAGGTAGCGCGCCAGGTCTTGCTGCGGGTCCGTCTGGCGCAGCTGGTGCTTGAGCGCGTAGACGAAGGCGATCAGGCGGCGCAGCAGCAACTGGTGGTCCAGGCCGCTCGTTTCCTGCGGCAGATACGTGAGCGCCTGCGAAGCGAGGGCCCGCGCGGCGATCAGCAATTGCCCCCAGATATGCCGCGCCTCGACGAAGCGCGCATAGCTGGCGTTGTTGCGAAAGCCGAGGAAGATCGCCAGGCTGATGCCGACCATGGGGAACGGCGCCGTATCGAGCGGAATCTTGACGCCGAAGATGCGGCCATCCGTCAGCAAGGCCAGCGAACTGACGACCAGCATCAGCAGCAGTTGCGGGATGATGGCTTGCAGCACCGAGCCGTTCCAGACGAACAGCATGCGGAACCAGTTGGTGGTAGGCCGAATGATCATATTGGATGCCGCTCAATGCTTGCGGGGCACGACTTTGCCCTCGAAGACGTAGTATTGGAACAGGTTGTAGCCGATCATGATTGGCAGCATGGAACCCATGCCGATCAGCATGAAGATCAACGTCGGCTCATCGGACGCGGCCGCTGCAATGCTCAGCTTGCCCGGCACGAGGTCCGGGAAGAAGCTGATGGCCAGGCCCGCGAACGAGGCCAGGAACAGCACGATGGCGCCGCGGAAGGGGCCGCGCACGCCATTCACGTGCACGGCCCACAGGATGTAGATGAAGGCGCTGGCGGCGATGGCAGCCAGGGCCAGCAGCACGCCGAACACGCCCGGCTGCGCCCAGCGGTCGTGGCCGATGGCGCTGAAGACCATGGTGCCGGCCGACAGCACGATGGCGGCCGCGACCGTCGCCAGCACGCTGGCCGTGGCGTAGCGGCGCGCCGCCGCTTCCAGCTGGCCGCCCGTCTTCTTGATCAGGTAAGTGCTGCCCAGCAGGCAATAGCCGGCCACCACGCCCAGCGCCGTGCACGCCGTGAAGACCGCACTCAGCGGGCCCGGCTGCAAGCCCGTGATGACCTCGCCCAGCACCACCCCCTGCGCCACGGCGGCCAGCAGGCTGCCCACGCCGAAGACCAGGTCCCACAGGCGCTTGTTGCCGGCCGCATGGCGGAACTCGATCGACGCGCCGCGCATGATCAGGCTGGCGATCAGCAGCATGATGGGAATGTACAGCCCTTCCAGCAGGGTGGCGTAGGCGCTGGGAAAGGCGCCGAACAGGGCGCCGCCCACCACCACGAGCCAGGTTTCATTGGCGTCCCACACGTGCTCGATCGACTGGAAGATCAGGTTGCGTTCCTGCTCGCGGCGCGTGAACAGGCTGAGGATGCCCACGCCCAGGTCGAAGCCGTCCGTGACCACGTAAAACACCAGCATCAGGCCGATCAGGCCGAACCAGGCGTTGCCCAGCATGGCATGCGAATTGATATCCATTACAAACTCCTTGATTGATGGGGGCGCATCTCAATACCCCGTGGCATGTGCGGCGTCCGGCAGGGGCAGCGCCAGATCCGGGCCTTGTTGCAGCCATTTCTTGGCGAACACGAAGAACGTGAGGAACAGCACGATGTAAAACACGCAGAACATCAGCATGCTGCCGGCCACGGCATGGGCCGCCACGTCGGAAACGGCGTCGCGCGTGCGCAGCAAGCCGTACACGACCCACGGCTGGCGTCCCACCTCGCGCACGATCCAGCCGCACTCGACGGCGATGTAGGGCAGCGGTATCGTCAGCACCCAGGCCAGCAGCAGCTTGCGGTTGCGCACGAATTCCTGCACCCGGCCGCCCACCTTGCGCCAGGCCACGAAGGTCCAGAACGCCAGCAGCACGAACCACATGCCGATGCCGGCCATGGCACGGAACGCGTAGTACAGCAGCGGCAGCATGGGCGGCTGGTCTGCGCGGGCGATGTCGGCCAGGCCCGTGATCTTGCCCGTGGCGCTATGCGTGGCGATCACGCTGAGCATGCCGGGCACTTCTAGCGACCAGTCGTTCTTCTGTTCGGCCTGGTTGGGCCAGGCCAGCAGGGACCAGGCCGCGCCTTCGCCATCGCGGTTCGTGTGCCAGTGGCCTTCGATGGCCGCGCCCTTGGCGGGCTGGGTCTTGAAGACATCGACGCCGCTCGAGTCGCCCAGCCACACTTGCAACGGTGCGATGACCAGCAGCAGCATCAGCGCCAGCTTGAACGAGCGGGCGAAGAAGGCCGGTTCGCGGCGCTTGAACATATACCAGGCGGAAATGCCGGCGATGACGATCAAGCCCGTTTCCACGGCGGCCACCCACATGTGGCCCACGGCCCAGGCCATGTCGGGATTGAAGATGGCGGCCACATAATCGGTGACGACGATCTTGCCGTCGACCACGCGCACGCCGGCCGGTGTCTGCATCCAGGAATTGGCGACCATGATCCAGAACGAGGAAATGCTGGAGCCGAGCGCCACCATGCCGGTGGCAAACAGGTGCACGCCCTTCGGTACGCGGCCCCAGCCGAACATCATGACGCCGATGAAGCCCGCTTCCAGCATGAAGGCCATGGCACCCTCGAAGCCGAGGATGTTGCCGATGAACTGGCCCGAATGGTGCGAGAACGGCGCCCAGTTGGTGCCGAACTGGAATTCCAGGGGAATCCCGCTGACGACGCCGACGGCAAAGTTCAGCACCAGCAGCTTGCTCCAGAAGCGCGCGTGGCGGTAGTAGACGGGGTCGCTGGTGCGCAGCCACAGCGCCTCGACGACGAACAGGAACAGCGACAGGCTGATCGTCAAGATGGGCCACAGGATGTGGAAGATGGCCGTCATCGCAAATTGCGCGCGCGACAGGTCCAGGGTATCGAAACCGAACATGGCGTTCTCCTGTTCAGCTGGCGGCGGCCGAAGGCGCCAGCAGCACGGGGATGGATTTGAAGGTCGGCGTGCGCGAACCTTCGCCCACGCTGTCGAGCGGCACCAGCGGATTGGTTTCCGGGTAGTAGGCGCCGATGCAGCCGCGCGGAATGTCGTACTCGACCAGCAGGAAGCGGTCGGCGCGGCGTTCGATGCCGTCATGCCACACGCCGATCAGGTCGACCCAGTCGCCGGCCGCAAAGCCCAGCATGGCCAGATCGTCCTTGTTGATGAAGACGACGCGGCGCTGGCCGAACACGCCGCGGTAGCGGTCGTCCATGGCGTAGATCGTCGTGTTGTACTGGTCGTGCGAACGCGTCGTCATCAGCACCATCAGGCGCTCGCCGTATTGCTGGCGCGCGCGATGGATCGGCGTGTCGAGCTCGACGGCGTTGACGAGGAATTGCGCCTTGCCGCTTGCCGTCTTCCATACCCGTTCGCGCGAGGCGATTTTCAGGTGGAAACCGCCCGGCTTGGCTATGCGCAAGTTGTAGTCGAAAAAGTCATCGAATACTTGCTCGATGGAGTCGCGCAGCAGCGCATAGTTGCCGGAATAGCGCAGCCAGTCGATTTTCTCGCTGCCCACGGTCGCCTGCGCCATGCCGGCCACGATGGCGATTTCCGAGCGCAGATTGGGCGAGGCGGGCTGGTTCATGCCGAACGAGATGTGCACCATGCTCATCGAGTCTTCCACCGTCACGCCTTGCGCCACGCCGCCCTGCACGTCGATTTCCGTGCGGCCCAGGGTGGGTAAAATCAGCGCATCCTTGCCGTGCACGAGGTGGCTGCGGTTGAGCTTGGTGGCGATATGCACCGTCAGGTCGCACGAGCGCAGCGCGTCCCAGGTGCGCGGCGTGTCCGGCGTGGCCATCGAGAAATTGCCACCGAGCGCGACAAACACTTTGACCTTTTTTTTCAGCATGGCCTCGATCGTGCCGACGGCATCGTAGCCGTGGTGGCGCGGCGGCTCGAAGTTGAAGACCAGGCCCAGGCGGTCGAGGAATTCCTTGGTCGGCTGTTCCTCGATGCCCATGGTGCGGTCGCCCTGCACGTTCGAGTGGCCGCGCACGGGGCACAGGCCCGCGCCGCGCTTGCCGATATTGCCGCGCATCATCATCAAGTTCGACAGGATCTGCACGGTGGCCAGCGAATTCTTGTGCTGCGTCACGCCCATGCCCCAGGTGGCGATGACGGCCTTGCCCTTCACATAGATCTGCGTGAGTTCCTCGATCTTGTCGCGTGCGACGCCCGATTCGGCGATCAGCAAGTCCCAGCTTTCCGCGCGCAGGTCGGCGGCGAAGGCGTCGAAGCCGCTCGTGTGTTCGGCGATAAAGGCGCAGTCGAGCACGCGCTCCTGGCCGTGGGCGATGGCGTCATCATCGAGCTCGACGACGCGCTTGGCCATGGCCTTGATCAGCGCGAAGTCGCCGCCCAGCGTGGGGCAGATGAACAGCGAACAGATGTTCGTGCTGCCGCCCGTCAGCATTTCCAGCGGATGCTGGGGGCTGGTGAAGCGTTCCAGGCCCCGTTCGTGCAGCGGATTGATGGAAACGATGGTGGCGCCGCGGCGCGACGCTTCGCGCAATTCGCCCAGCATGCGTGGGTGATTGGTGGCCGGGTTCTGGCCGAACAGCAGCAGGGTGTCAGCATGCTCGAAGTCGTCCAGCAGCACGGTGCCCTTGCCGATGCCCACCGTTTCCGGCAAGCCACGGCTCGTCGCTTCGTGGCACAGGTTGGAACAGTCGGGGAAGTTGTTGGTGCCATAGGCACGCACGAACAGTTGATAGAGAAACGCCGCCTCGTTGCTGGCGCGGCCCGACGTGTAGAAGGCGGCCTGGTTCGGGTCGTCCAGCGCGTGCAAATGGTGCGCCACGAGGGCGAACGCGTCGTCCCAGGCTATCGCCTGGTATTTGTCGCTGGCCGCGTCGTACACCATGGGGTCCGTCAAGCGGCCATGTTGTTCCAGATCATAGTCCGACTGCTCCATCAATTCCGTGACCGTGTGCTCCTGGAAAAACTCGGGGCGCACGCGCTTGCTCGTCGATTCGGCGGCCACGGCCTTGACGCCGTTTTCGCAGAATTCGAACGTCGACGCGTGTTCGCGGTCGGGCCAGGCGCAGCCGGGACAGTCGAAGCCGTCGGGCTGGTTTTGCTCGAACAGCGAACGGTAATTGCCTGCGCTGACTTTTTCCTTGAACAGGTTGATGGCCACGTACTTGAGTGCTCCCCAACCGGCCGCGGCATGGGTGTAGGGCGCGATGCGCGCGTCGGACTTTGGCTTGCTCATGATGACTCTCCTGGTGATATGCGATGGGACAATCACATGGTAGGGTCGGCGGACCGTCCCGTAGGCGCACAGTTCCGGACAAAAAAACAGAGTACAGATGGCAAGAAGACGATGCCGGTCGCGCCGGCGCCGGCGCTGATTTATGATGTGGACAAGGAGAAAAAACATGCATAAGGAAGACAAGGAAGACGGAGTCGACGCGGCACTGATAGCGCTGCTGGCGCTGCTGTGGGAGGCGCGGCAGGAGGCGCCCGAGAAACCGTGGTCGCTGGCCAAGCTGGCCAAGCGGGCAGGGGTACAGATGAGCACCTTGCTGCGCCAGCTCAATGCGCTGTCCAGCGCGCAATTGGTGAGCGTGACGACGGCGGAGAGCGGCGGCGGCAGTGCATCCTTGAGCGCGGCGGGCGCCGAGCTGTGCGCCAGCATGTTCGCGCCGCCGCCGGCACAGTAAAGCCGCATCTGTACTCTATCGGCTGGTGCCGGACTGTACCTCCTTGCGACCTGCCTTCGGGCTTATGCTGGACCCTGACGAATGCACATCAAGGGGGAAGCACAATGAATACCATCCTGTATCCGCAGCCGGCGCTCCGGCAGCCAGACCATATCGCGCCCTGCGTGGACATGCTGGGCCGCCCCCTGACGGACTTGCGCATTTCCGTCATCGACCAGTGCAACTTCCGCTGCACGTATTGCATGCCGGCCGAGCTGTACCCCAGCGATTACCCGTTTCTGCCATCGAGCGAGCGCCTGTCTTTCGAGCAGATCGAAACGATGGCACGCGCCTTCGTGCGCCTGGGCGTCGATAAAATCCGCATCACGGGCGGCGAACCGCTGCTGCGCAAGAACCTGGAACAGCTGATCGAGCGCCTGGCGCGGCTCACCACGCCGGACGGGCGCGCCGTGAGCATCGCGCTGACAACGAATGGCAGCTTGCTGGCGGCCAAGGCGCGCTCGCTGAAAGAGGCGGGCCTGGACCGGGTCACCGTCAGCCTCGACAGCCTGGATAACGGCATCTTCCAGCGCATGAATGGCGTCGACTTTCCCGTCGAGAAAGTGCTGCACGGGATTGAGGTGGCGCAAGCCGTGGGCTTGCATCCCGTGAAGGTCAACATGGTCGTGCAAAAAGGCGTCAACGATAGCCAGATCGTGCCGCTGGCGCGCCATTTCCGCCACACGGGCGTGATCCTGCGCCTGATCGAATTCATGGACGTGGGCGGCATCGGCGCCTGGTCGCGCACGCACGTCGTCACGTCGGACGCGGCGCGCGCGCTGATCGCGGCAGAATTTCCCCTCGTGTCGCTGGGCGAAGGCAAGCCGATCTTGCACGAGACGGCCAGCCGCTACAGTTATCTCGATGGCGGCGGCGAAGTGGGTTTCATTTCCAGCGTGTCGCAGCCGTTCTGCGGCGACTGCAGCCGCGTGCGCGTCTCGTCCGATGGCAAGCTGTTTACTTGTTTGTTCGCCCAGGACGGCCTCGACCTGCGGCCCCAGCTGGATTCCGAGCCAGGTCTGGAAGCCCAGCTGCGCCAGCACTGGCAACGCCGTGGCGACCGCTACTCGGAAGTGCGCGGCGCGCTGGCCCAGGTGGGTGGGCGCAAGCAATATCCCACCGTGCGCATGTCGCTGGTGGGCGGGTGAATGGTCTACAGGAATTCGGTGATAAGTTTACCGAGCAGGATGATCGCCTGTTCCACGTCCGCGTTCCACGGATAGCTGTAGTTGAGGCGGATGCAGTGCTTGTAGGCCTGGCTGACGGAAAACATGCGCCCCGGCCCCACCGTGATCTTGCATTCCAGCGCGCGCCGGTACAGTTGCATGGAGTCTATGTCACCCGGCAACTCCACCCACAGCACGTAGCCGCCCTGCGGTTGCGAGACTTTGGTGCCGGCGGGAAAGAAGCGCAGCACGGCGGCCGCCATGATGCGCGCCTGCTGGGCGTAGGCCTTGCGGGTGCGGCGCAGATGCTGTTCGTAGCCGTCGTTCTGCAGGTACTCGGCGATGGCCAGTTGCGGGAACGACGAGGTGGTCAGCGTGTTGAGGAATTTGAGTTCCTCCACCTTGCCCCGGTAGCGTCCGGCCAGGGCCCAGCCCACGCGCTGCGCGGCGCTGAGGCTCTTGGAAAACGAGGAACAGTGCAGCACCAGGCCCTTGCGGTCGCAGGACTTGAGCGAGGACGGGTGGGCGTCGCCGTAATACAGTTCGTTGTAGACGCCGTTTTCGATGGCGGGCACGTCGTGCTGCTCCAGCAGCTGATACAGGGCCCGCTTGCGCTGGTCCGACATCTGGAAGCCCAGCGGATTCTGGAAGTTCGGCATCACCATGACGGCGGCGATGGGCTGGCGCGCCATGATGTCGGCCAGCGCTTCGATGCTGATGCCGTCGTACGGATCGGTGGACACTTCCACCACCTTCATGCCCAGCCGTTCGACGGCCAGCAGCATGGCATAGAAGGTGGGCGATTCGACGGCGATGGTGTCGCCCGGCCTGGCCACCGCTTGCAGGCACAGGTTGATCGCTTCCGTGGCGCCCACGGTGACGATGATTTCGTCGGGATCGACGGCCAGGCCGTTCTCCAGGTAGCGGCGGGCGATTTCGCGTATCAGTTGCGGGTTGCCCGGCGGCAGGTCGTCCGTCACGCTCCAGTCGCGATTGCGGCGCGCCACGGCGCTCGCGTACTGGTTGATGCGTTCCCACGGAAACAGCGCGGGATCGGGGTAGGGCGAGCCCAGCGGGATGGCGTCGTGCAAGCCGATCGAGCGCAGGGTCGACAGCACCAGGCGGCTGACGTGCACTTCGGCCGGCACGGTGCTCGGCTGGGAGGCCTGCATGCACAGGTCGGCCGGCTGCGCATCGCCGGCGCGGGGCCGCACGAAGTAGCCGGACTGGGGGCGGCTTTCGATCACGCCCATGCCTTCCAGCTTGACATAGGCGCGCAGCACCGTGGTGATGCTCAGCTTGTGCTGCTGGCTGGTCTGACGTACGGACGGGATGCGTTCCCCGGGCAAGAGCACGCCCTGGGCCACCAGTTGCTCGATGTCGCCGACGAGCTTTTCATACAATTTCATTGGTATCCATTCTTGATTCTTGCTCTACGTCATTGCATTATCGTCCAATTCATGACGACCTATAGTTACAAATATCGCATGTTGCCTAAATGAAACTGCCATCCGGCACTTCTGGTTTAATATCCATAGAGAAAACTAAAAAAGGAACATCTGTCATGGCAATTCCACAAAGCATGCTGTCTGTCGTCGCGCGCGACGAAGTGCATTTGCAGTTCAATGTGAAGGCCGGCGTCGAACCGGAGCAGCTGTTCAGGGTGCTGGGCAAGCTGTGGGAATCCGAAGTCACGGGCATCCTCGACCCCACCCTGAACCGCCACCATCAGTTGACGGGCGGCACGGCCAACGTCGTGCTGGGATTCAAGCCCGAGCTGTGGCGCGCGGCCTGCCCCGGCTGCGTGCCGGACAACATGGCATCGTTCGCGCACGACCTCGTGGGCGCCAACGGCAAGACGGCGCCCGCCAGCCAGCACGATTTCTGGGTCTGGATCACGCAGTCGAACGCGGCCACCCTGTACGACAGCATGCGCACGACGCTCACCTTGCTGAGCCCCTTTGCCGAATTGGCCAGCGAGCAGGTGTGTTTTCCGTATCACAATAACGTGACCTTCGACGGCTTTGCCGACGGCGTCGCCAACCCGAATCCGTTTCGCGCGAATGGCGTGGCCATCATTCCCGATGGCGAGGCGGGCGCGGGCGGCTCCACCGTGCTGCTGCAGAAATGGCGCATGGACGTGGAGCGCCTGCGCGCCTTGCCCGTGCACGCGGCGGAGCAGGTGTGGGGCCGCACCAAGGCCGGCAGCCATGAATTGTCGCCGTTGCCCGTCGATTCCCACGTGGGCCGCAACCAGTTCATCCGCGATGGCGAGGAAGTCGATATCGTGCGCCGCAATGCCAATTACGCCAATGCGACCGAGGCGGGCGTCATGTTTGTCGGTTTCTGCAAGGACATCACGGTGACCATGGGCATGCTGCGGCAAATGTACGGCGTAGGCTATGATGGCGTCACTCAGACGGACCGGCTGCTGGATTTTTCCACGGCGCTGTCGTCGGCGATCTATTTCGTGCCCAGCATCGACGCCTTGCTGGCCGTGGGTATTTCGCCGGCGGATCCCGGCTAAGGGCCGCCCCGGCGGTCCCCGGTCCCTATTTTTTACTTTACCAGGAGTTTTCCATGCGTATTCGTCCCGCCACACTGTTGTCCACCTTGATACTGGGCAGCGTCGTCTTCAGCGCTTCCGCTTCCGCCGTCGGCCTGGGTTTCCTGGCCGATACGCCGATGGCTTACCTGAACAAGAACGACAAGCCCGTCTTCGTGAAAGCCGTCACCGACGTGCTCAACGACAAGAAGGATGGCGAAACCGTGCAATGGAGCAATGAAGGCTTGCGCAATTCCGTGCGCATCGCCGCCGACATCACGGCCAGCGACACGGAAAAGACGGATGCGCAAACGTGCCGCAAGGTGCAGGTGGGCTTGAACGCCAAGGGCCAGGAACAGACCCTGAAGCTGAAAGTCTGCAAGGCCGGCACGGCCGCGTGGAAAGTGGCGAAGAGCTGATCGTCCGTGCTTTCCCTTGCCGGTCCTGCGCCGGCAAGGTGACGACTTTCTCATAGGTAAGTCTGGCAGCGGTTAGAATCACGCTTTACCCTCACTTTTGTCACCTGCATGCAGCAAAGTCGCCTCCTGTTCTTCCGCCTGGCCGGCCAGTTTCGCCGCTATGGCGCCATCGTTGCCGCCACCTTGCTGGCCGTCGGCGTGGCGTCCGCCACCGATGTGTTGTTAATCCGCCAGTTGCAAAACGTCGTCGACGCCATGCGCACGACGGCCAGCACGCAAGTCGCGCCCGTGTCCGGCGTGATGGGCATGCTGCAGGGCTGGGTCGACCGTTTCTTGCCAGCACAGGCAGGGCAGGTGGACTTGTGGGTGATT
This sequence comes from Janthinobacterium goodfellowi, assembly GCF_051380695.1. Taxonomy (NCBI): domain Bacteria; kingdom Pseudomonadati; phylum Pseudomonadota; class Betaproteobacteria; order Burkholderiales; family Oxalobacteraceae; genus Janthinobacterium; species Janthinobacterium goodfellowi. The sequence goes on from NZ_JBNYXN010000007.1 coordinate 181,956, forward strand.
CCCGCCACCATCCTGGGCCTGGCCGTGCTGCGCATGGTCTCCAGTTTTGCCGGCGATTACGGCTCCGTATGGCTATCGAGCCGCGTGCAGGCCGATTTGCGCGAAAAGATGTTCGCCACCATCATGCGCTTGCCCAGCCGCTTTTTCGATACCACCACCACCAGCTTGACGCAATCGCGCGTGGCCTTCGACGCCAGCCAGGTGTCGCAGGCGGGCTTGAACGTGCTCAACGTGATGGTGCGCGATTCCGTCGCCACCATCGGCTATCTGATCCTGCTGTTCAGCATCGACGTGAAGCTGGCCCTGTTCTGCATGGCCTCGATGCCCATCGTCGCCATCGTCGTGACCCTGGCGGGCCGGCGCATGCGCCATCTGAGCAAGAGTTCGCAGCAAGCGGTGGGCGAGCTGACGTCCGTGCTGGACGAAAGCATCGGCGGCCAGCGCGTGGTGAAAATCTTCGGCGGGCAAGATTACGAGCAGGCGCGCTTCGTCGACGTCGTCAAGCGCAACCGCCAGCTGGCCGTCAAGCATGCGGCCACGTCGGCCATGAATTCCGGCTTCATCATGATGCTCGTCGGCATCACCCTGTCGTCCGTGATCTATTTCGCCATGCTGCGCGCGCAAAGCGGCGCCATCACGCCGGGCGCCTTCGTCGCCTTCATGGGCGCGCTGATGGCCATGCAGTCGCCGATCAAGAATCTGACCAAGATCAATGAGCCGCTGCAGCGGGGCCTGGCGGCGGCCGAATCCGTCTTCGGCCTGATCGACACGCCGCTGGAACCGGACCCGGGCACCATCGCCCCGGCCACCGTGCAGGGCAATCTGTCCTTGCAGAACGTGCATTTCCGCTACAACAGCGACGATCCCGATGCGCCCACGGCCTTGAGCGATATCACGCTCGACATCCGCGCCGGCGAAACGGTGGCCCTGGTGGGCGGCTCCGGCGGCGGCAAGACGACCTTGCTGGGCTTGCTGCCGCGCTTCTATGACGTCAGCGGCGGGCAGATCCTGCTCGACGGCGTCGACGTGCGCGATTACGCCTTGCTGGCCCTGCGGCGCCAGTTCGCCCTCGTCAGCCAGGATGTGATCTTGTTCAATGACACGATGGCGGCGAATATCGCGTACGGCGACCCGGCCCCGGACATGGCTCGCATCGAAGCGTCGGCGCGCGCCGCCTACGCCCACGACTTCATCATGCAGTTGCCGCAAGGCTATGCGACCCAGGCGGGCCAGAACGGTTCGCGCCTGTCGGGCGGACAACGCCAGCGCCTGGCCATCGCGCGCGCGCTGTACAAGGATGCGCCAATTCTGCTGCTCGATGAAGCGACCAGCGCGCTGGATACGGAGTCGGAGCGCTCCGTGCAGGCGGCGCTGGAAGTGCTGATGCGCAACCGCACCACCATCGTCATCGCCCACAGATTATCCACCATCGAAAGCGCCGACCGTATCGTCGTCATGCAGGGCGGCCGCCTGGTCGAGTCGGGCAGCCACGGTGACTTGCTGCGGCAGGGCGGCGCGTATGCACGGCTGCATGCGAGCCAGTTGTCGCCCGTCAAGGATGGCGCGGGCTAGAGCCTTAGAACACGTGAATTTCCTGTAATACCAGCGTGGCGCCCAGCGCCGTGCCTTCCACGCGGAACGTGGCGGTCAGGTCCGACCAGGCGCCGTTCAGTGGCAGGGCGTGGCGCGCTTCGGCGATCGCCACGCCGCCATCCTCGCTTGCCGGGCGCTCGACGCAGCGTTCGTGCGGCGCGCCGCTGGCCAGCGCCGCCGGCGTGACGCGATACACGCTGCCATCCGCATACGGCTGCGGCGAACCATACCCTTCGATCACGGCGCGCAGCAGCGCCGGCGTCCAGCCGTAATACGCGTCGTGCGCCGTGCGCGCATGGGCGCACGCGTAATCGCCGCGCGCCAGGTCGGCGATCCAGGCGTCGATGATGTCCAGTATCTGTGTGTCGCTGGGGGCGGAGGGCAAGTGCATGGATTTCTTTCGTGACAGGGGAAAACGTTGCTTTCCATTATGATGGCCGCCGCACGATAACATTGCAACGGAACACAATGCACACACGACAGAAGACACGCGTGGCCCTGGCCGCCTTGCTGGGCGCGGTCCTGGCCTCGCCGCTGGCGGCACAGGCACAGCCCGCAGGGAAAACGCCGACGCCAACTTTACAGGAGGAAGACCGGACCATGTATTTGGATGAAAATTTCATGCCCAGCAATCAGCGCCGCGCCGTGTATGCGCTGCGTACGCCGCCCGTGCGCGACGAGGCGCTGGGCGCCTGGCATGTGCGGCTCGAATTTCCCGACACGCCGGGCGTGCCGGCCTTTGAAACCTATGCCACCGACCTGGACCTGAGCCAGATCAAGTTCGTGCGTTTTCGCAAGTACTACTACGAAAATGGCCAGCTGCTGCGCGAAACCTATTTCAATGCCCAGGGCGAGGAGCTGCTCGGCGGCAGTGTGTACTTCGAGAATGGCCAGGTCAAGCAGAAGGTCACGCCGCTGGCGAACGGGCGCGACAGCATCTCGGAAACGTATCACGAGAACGGCCAATTGATGAGCCGCACGCTGTACCACGGCGACGAGATGGCCGATGGCGAGCAAGTGTCGTATGGCGCGAACGGGGCCGTCAGCAACCGCTCGTATCGACGCCATGGCCAGATGGATGGCCTGGAGGAATCGTTTTATCCGGATGGCAAGCTGTTCCGAAGGGGACGGCACGTCGATGGCCAGCGCGAGGGCGAGTTTGTCATGTATGCCGAGGATGGCAAGGTGCTGGCCAGGACCGTCTGGGTGCACGGCCAGCCCGACGGCTGGTCGTTTGAAAGCCATGGCAATGGCGTCGTGTCGAACAAGACGCTGTACCAGAAAGGTGCCGTGCTCAGCTTGCAAACGTGGGGGGCGAATGGCCAGCCCAAGTTTGCGTGGCAGAAAGACGCGCAGGGGCGCGACCACGGCGACACGACGGATTGGCATGCCAACGGCGTGCGCGCCAGCGTGACCCCGTTTGTCGAAGGCCAGCGCCACGGCTTGCTGCAGACCTGGTACAGCGATGGCAGCCTGCGGCAGATCGTGCCGTATGAGCATGGCAAGAAGCACGGCATCGAGCGCCAGTGGGACAAGGCCGGCAAGCTGGTGCTGGAACAGACGTGGCACGATGGCCAGCCCGTGGCGGCGCAGTAGGGGGGCGCATGCGGTATGCACAGAAAATGCGCCTGGCGCTGCTGGCAATGCTCATGACGGTGCTGCCGCTGGCGGCGCAGGCGCAGGCGCAGGCGCAGGCGCCGGCGCCGGCGCCGGCTGGCGGCACATCGTTCTATGACAACGGCCAGCTCAAGCAAAAGGTGACCCTGCTGCCGAACGGACGCGACCGTATTGTCGAGTCTTACCATGAGAATGGCCAGCTGATGAACCGCATCCGCTACCACGGCCAGCAAATGGCCGATGGCGAGTATGTGTCGTACGGGCCGAATGGCAAGGTGAGCAGCCGCGCCTTCCTGAAAGGCGGCAGGATGCATGGGCTGCAGCAATTGTTTTACGCCGACGGCAAGCTGTTCCAGCGCAGCCATTTCATCCATGACCAGCAGGATGGCGAGGCCGTCACCCTGGCGCCGGACGGCAAGGTACTCGCCAGCATGACGTGGCGCCATGGCGAGCCCGACGGCTGGTCGTTCGATAGCCATGACAATGGCCAGCTGGCGCAGAGAGCGCTGTACCGCAAGGGCAAGCTGCTGAGCATGCAAAAGTGGGGCAGCAATGGCCAGCCGACCGTTGCCTGGCAGCAGGATGCCCAAGGGCGCGAGCAGGGCGACCTGATGGAGTGGCATGATAACGGCGCGCGCGCCAGTGTCACGCCCATGCGCGACGGCCAGCGCCACGGCTTGGTGCAAAGCTGGTACAGCGATGGCAGCCTGCGGCAAATCGTGCCGTATGAGCACGGCAAGAAGCACGGCATCGAGCGCGAGTGGGACCAGGCCGGCAAGCTGGTGCTGGAGCAGGCTTGGCGCGATGGGCTGCCAGTAACAGGCAGTTAGTAGCGGACCGCCATTGCAGGTATCATGCAGGGATTCCGGCCCGCCAGCAGGCGCGAAGCCGGCAGGATAATGGAGGCAATGGTGGTGGAAGCGGACGTTTCGGCAATGGCCAGGGCGCAAGGTATGGCCTTGCAAAACATGCGCGTCGTCATGCGCGCAGCGCAGCGGCACTCGGCGCAGATCGAGAAGCAATGCGGCGTGTCTGGCGCGCAACTGTGGGTGATGCAGGAATTGCTGGAGCGGCCGGGCCTGCGCATGGGCGAGCTGGCCGGCAAGATGTCGATACACCAGACGACGGCCAGCAACCTGGTCGAGGCGCTGGTAAAAAAAGCCTATGTGCGCAAGGCGCGCGACCAGCCCGACCAGCGCGTGGTCACCCTGACCCTGACGGCGGAAGGGCAAGCCGTGATCGCCAGCGCGCCGCAGCCGGCGCGCGGCTTGCTGCCCAGCGCGCTGGCCCAGCTGGATCCTGACAGCCTGGCGCACCTGAACCAGGGCTTGAACGCCTTGCTGGCCGTCGTCGCCCCCGATGACAGGCAGGCGGGCATGCAGCCGTTTCCGTTTACGATGTAGTGTCCCGGCTGGCCTGCGGCAGCCGTTGCAGCTGCAGCTGCGCCAGTGCCCCGTACAGCGGCTCGCTGAGCACGCGCGACACGGTGCTGGCCACCACGGCGCAGGCCATCAGGCTCAGCACCATGCCGTGGCCGTCGACCATTTCCATGACAATAATAAAAGCCGTCAGCGGCGCCTGCGTGGCGGCGGCCAGGAAGCCCACCATGCCCAGCGCGATCAGGGCCGGCGCGTGCGGGTAGTGCAGCAGCACGGCGATATCGTGGCCGATGCCGGCGCCGATGGCCAGGGACGGGGCGAAGATGCCGGCCGGCACGCCCGACCAGACGGTCAGCCACGTCGCCACATATTTGAAGGCCACAAAGGCGGGCGTCGTCTCGGACGCGCCTTCGAGCATGGCGCGCGTGGCCACGGTGCCGCTGCCGAACGTGGCGCCGTGGCTGGCGATGCCGATGGCCGCCACCAGCACACCGCAGACGGCGGCGAACAGCACGGGCCGGCCTGTTCTCCATGCAGATAATTTCCCCAGCGGATTGCCCCGGGCGGACGCCAATAGCAGCCGGGCGAACAGGCCGCCGGCCACCCCCGCCACCAACGTGACCAATAAACCTGGCAGCGCCAGCGCCAGGCCGATGGGGCCGGGATGGATGATGCCGAAGTGCGTGGCGTTGCCGTGGATCGAGACGGCCATCATGCCGGCCAGCACGATACCGGCGACGATGAGGCCGCTGTTGCGCTGCTCGGGCGAGCGCGACAATTCTTCGATGGCAAACATGACGCCCGCCAGCGGCGTGTTGAAGGCGGCCGCGATGCCGGCCGCGCCGCCCGCCACCAGCAGCGAATGGGCGCTCACCTGCGAATGGCGTGGCAGCCAGCGGCGCGCGGCCAGCATCACGCCGGCGGCGATCTGCACGGACGGCCCTTCGCGTCCCAGCGACAAGCCGCCCAGCAAGCCGCCCGCCGTCAGGACTATCTTCGCGGCGCTGAGTTTCAACGAGACAAACAAGGAGCGCTGTTCCGGCGCCACGGCCGGGTCCAGCGTGGCCATCACTTGCGGGATGCCGGAGCCGGCCGCGCCCACGGCATAGCGGCGCGTCAGCCAGACGAGCAGGGCGGCGCAAGCCGGAGTCCACAGCAGGGCGAACCACCAGGCCTTGCCGTTAAAAAAGAGAAAACAATCGAGCGCTGTTTCCGCCAGCCACGTAAAGCCCACGACGACGAGCCCCGCGATGGCGGCCATGCCGACGACGACGGCGCGCGACCACCACAGGCGCGGGTTGGCAAATTCATGCTTGAAGGCAGAGGGGATGTCGTGCAAGTGCTTCATTGCGGCAAGTCCAGGAAGGGGCGCGCAGGGCGTCGGGGAGGAGTGCCATTATAAAGCTATATTTGTCCAAATGTATTTCATCTGATTTATCTGTGGGCGGCTGGCAACAGAAGGTCTGTTCCGGCCGGGAAATCGGCGAGCGCCCGCCCTTGCGGCGCCAGCTGCGGCCCGGACGGCCACGGGCTTACACGAACAGTTCGCGCCGCGCGCTCTGGCTGATGGCGACGGTGGCGGGGTGGCTCAGGCGGCGTTCCGTAGTGATCGCATACACCTGCTCGACGAGGCTGTCGACCCGGCCCAGCGCCACCACGCCATGCTGTTCGCACACCTGGGGCGCGATCACGGTGGGGGCGAAGAACAGGCCGGCGCCGGACTGGCCGAAGGCCTGCATCATGGCGCTGTCGTCGAACTCGCCCACGATGCGCGGGTGCAGGTGGTTGTCGCCCAGCCATTGCAGCAAGCGGCCATAGATGGCGAAGTCCTCGCCCGGCAGCAGCAGCGGCGCGCCATCGAGGCATAGCGGAAAGCCGCCTTCCAGGGTGGCGGCCAGCGCCGGCGTGCCGAACAGGGTCATGCCGCTTTCGCCCAGCAGGTGGTTGTAGCCGCGCACGCTCAAGTGCGACGGCATGGGGCGGTCGGCGATGATCAGGTCCAGCCGGTGCACGGCCAGGTCCGCCAGCAGGCTGGCCAGCCGGCCTTCGCGGCAGATCATGCGCAGCGGTTCGGCCAGGCCCAGCGCCGGTTCGACCAGGCGGCAGGCGATCAGTTTCGACACGGAATCGGCGCAGCCCACGCGAAACGTGGTCGTCGCCGTGCGCGACTGGTCGCGCACGATTTCCAGCAATTCGTCGCCCGTGCTGAAAATCTCTTCCGCATGGCTGAGGATGCGCCTGCCCGTCTCCGTCAATTCCAGCTTGCGCCCGCTGCGGCGGAACAGTTCCACGCCCAGGGTGTCGGCAAAGTCGCTGAGCTGGCCCGAAATCGATTGCGGCGTCAGGTGCAGCTGCTCGGCCGCGCGGGCGATGCTGCCCGTCTTGGCCACCATCCAGAAATAGCGCAAGTGCTTGAAGTTGAGTGTGGACATGTTTGTTCCCGGCAAATTAATACATCGAGTTTTTCGATGTATTAATAAATTATATTCGATTTGTTCGATGTTTATATTCAGCCTATGATGACTGCTCAATTCATGCAAGGAGAGTGCCATGGGCATCAGGAGACAGACAGACAGTTGCGGAGGCCGCCGATGAATGGCCTGGAGAGTATTGCAACGGCACCCATGTGGGCCGGCTTCATCGTATTCGTCCTGTTCATGCTGGCGCTGGACCTGTTCGTCTTCGGCGGCAACAAGGCGCACAAGGTCGGCGTCAAGGAAGCGGCGACGTGGTCGCTCGTGTGGGTCAGCCTGGCCCTGCTGTTCAACGGCGGCCTGTGGTGGTATCTGAACGGCACGGCCGGTCCCGAGATCGCCAACCAGAAGGCGCTGGAGTTTTTCTCCGGCTACCTGATCGAGAAAGCGCTGTCGGTCGATAACGTCTTCGTCTTCCTGCTGATCTTCAGCGCCTTCCAGGTGCCGATCCAGTACCAGCGCCGCGTGCTGATCTACGGCGTGCTGGGCGCGATCGTCATGCGCGCCGTGATGATCATGGCCGGCGCCTGGGTGGTGAGCGAGTTCAGCTGGGTGCTGTACCTGTTCGGCGCTTTCCTGTTGATTACCGGCATGCGCATGCTGGTGGCGGCCGATGCGGAACCGGATGTGGCGAACAATCCCGTGCTGCGCTTTGCCCGCCGCCACTTGCGGGTAGCGGACGGCGACCACGGCGAGCGTTTCTTCGTAGCCAAGGGCGGTTTGCGCTATGTCACGCCGCTGTTCCTGGTGCTGATCCTGATCGAGGTGACGGACCTGGTGTTTGCGGTCGACTCGATCCCGGCGATCTTCGCCATCACGACGGACCCGTTCATCGTCTTCACGTCGAACCTGTTCGCCATCATGGGCTTGCGCGCCCTGTATTTCCTGCTGGTGGACGTGGCTGACCGCTTCCACATGCTCAAGTATGGCCTGGCGATGGTGCTGGTGTTCATCGGCGCCAAGATGCTGATCATGCCGTGGTACCACGTGCCCGTCGAAGCCTCGCTGCTGGTGGTGGCGGTGCTGATCGTGTCGAGCTGCGTGGCGAGCGTGTTCATCACCCGCAGCGACAAAAAGTAAGACTGCAGTACGGCGCGCCCCGCACGGCGGTGGCGCGCTTTTTAAACCAACAATGGAAAGTAAAAACTATGCGTACCTATGAAACGAACAGTCCCCAGGCGGCGGGACGTATTCTGGCCCTGATGATGGTGGTCGACGGCAACCTGGCCAGCGCCGAGCTGCAAGCCATGCACCGCAGCAAGATCCTCGAACATATCGACCTGGCGCCGGCCGCTTTTCAACAGCTGTTGCAAGACCTGTGCGACGACATGCTGACCTCGACCGTGCATGGCGCCGTGCAGCTGGCCCATGGCGTGATCGACAGCCTGCTCGATGAAATCACGGACCCGGACTTGCGCCGCAAGCTGCTGCAAGCCATGTGGAAGATTGCCGACGCGGACGACTGGCTGGCCGATGGCGAAGCCGTATTGCTGGCCCGCGCCAGCGCGGCCTGGTCGGCGGAAACGAATTTCCGCCAGCACGCGGCGTAATTACGCTGCCTTGTGTCCCATGGCAATCACGGCGGCGCCGGCCAGGGCCAGGCCCACGCCCGTCACATCCGTCCAGGCGGGCGTGATACCGTCCACCAGCCACAGCCATCCCAGCGCCGTGGCGATATAGATGGCGCCATACGTGGCGTAGACCCGGCCGCTGGCGGCCGGATGCAAGGTCAGCAGCCACACGAAGATCAAGAGGCTGAGGGCGGCCGGCAACAGCAGCCAGGCGCTGCCCTTGTTGCTCAGCCATAGCATGGGCAGGTAGCAGCCCAGCAGTTCGGCCACGGCCGTGACGGTAAACAGCCCGAAAGTGCGGGCAAGACTGGTCCATTCGATGGCGTCGTTCATGGTGTTCCTGTTGTGCGGTCAGCCGCCATTGTAGACGGGCATCTGTTAATGAAGCTGCGGCGCATCGAGTTGCAGGGCGACATACAGCAGCAGGCGGTCATCCGTGTCGTCCAGGTCCAGCCCCGTCAGTTCGGCGATTTTCTGCAGCCGGTAATCGAGCGTGTTGCGGTGGATATGCAGTGACCTGGCCGTGGCCATCGGGTGGCTGTGATGGCGGAACCAGGCGGCCAGGGTGCGCATCAGGGTGCCCGACTTGCGGTCGTGCACCTGCAGGCGGGCCAGGGTCTGGCGCAATTGTTCCGCCTGCCAACCGTCCTGCAGGCCGGACAGCAGCACGGGCAAGCTCAGCTCCAGATAGGAAAAAGTAGCTTGCGCGCCATCGCGGACGCGCCCCACGCGCGCCGTCTGCTTCGCCGATTCATACGAGGCCGTCGCCCCATCGAGACCGGGCAAGGCCACGCCCATCGACAGGGTGGCGGCCGGCGCGAGGGCTTGCTGCGCCACCTGGTGCAGTTCGAGCAGGCGCTGCCTGGCTTGCGCCGCGCGCGCCTGCTGGGGGCCGCTGGCGGGAAAGGCGTCGAGCAGCACCAGTTCGCCCGGCGAGACGACGGCCATCAGCAGGGCAGGCCAGCGCGCCGACAGGTCGGACTGCACTTGCTGCAGCTGCGTCAGCACCTGGTCCAGCCGTTCGCCCGGGCCTTCTCCCGCATCGGGTATTTCCAGCACGAACATGGCACGCGGCACGCGCAAGTCCAGCGCCAGGCGCGCCGCCCACGCCTGCATGCTGGCATCCGAAATGCCCGTGCGGTAGACGAGCTGGAACACGAATTCCTCGCGGTAGCGCTTTTCGTGCTGCAACTCGCTGAGCAGCCGCGCCTGCTCCAGCATCATTTCCGCCATGGCGCGCACCAGCTCGCCGAACTGGCGCACGGCATCGGGCTCGCCCGTGATGCCCAGCACGCCGCAAATCTCGCCGCGCACCGTCAGGGGCAGGTTGATGCCGGCCCGCGTACCGGGCAGCCTGGCCATGTCGGCCGTGCCGATTTCCACGCCGCTGCGCCGCGTCAGCGCCAGTTGCGCGCCCGGATGCAGATCGCCCACGCGCTGCGGGTCGCCGCTGGCCAGGATCACGCCGCGCGCATCGATGACGTTGACGCTGAACGGGATGATGGCCATGGTGCGCCGGACGATGTCTTGCGCCAGGGGGAAATCGATGCTCGGCATGAATGGTGCGCCTTATGGTTTTGTGCATTTGCATGGAATCATCGGATTAAACGCTATATTTCTTCATGCATCCGCACGATGACTGTTTCTGCCGGCGATTGTACGATGGGCTGCTCGTATCCCATAAAAAAATACTCAGGAGACAACCATGATCACCCAACCAGGCGCCAGCCTGCCCGCCGGCGCGTCCGCGCAGGACCGCGTGCGCGAAGGCGCCTACCGCAAGGTCACCTTGCATCTGATCCCTTTCATCTTCATTTGCTACCTGTTCAATTACCTGGACCGCGTGAATGTCGGCTTTGCCAAGCTGCAAATGCTCGATGCGCTGCAATGGAGCGAAAGCGTGTACGGCCTGGGCGCGGGCATTTTCTTCATCGGCTACGTGGCCAGCGGCGTGCCCAGCAACCTGCTGCTGCACCGCCTGGGCGCGCGCAAGGTCATCGGCACCCTGATGATCGCCTGGGGCATCGCTTCGGCCTGCCTGATGTTCGTCACCACGCCGGCCGCGTTTTACTCGCTGCGCTTCATCACGGGCGTGTTCGAGGCGGGCTTCTTCCCCGGCATCGTGCTGTACTTTACGAACTGGTATCCCGCTTCGCGCCGGGGCCGCATCATGGGCCTGTTCATGTCGGCCATTCCCATTTCCGGCTTGCTGGGCAGCCCCTTGTCGGGCTGGATGATGCAATCGTTCGCGGGCCACGGCGGCCTGGCCGGCTGGCAATGGATGTTTTTGCTGCAAGGCATCCCCACCGTATTCATCGCCATCATCGGCCTGTCGCTGGCGACCATGGGCGCGCTGTCCGGTCTGCCCATGTTCTGGCCCCTGCCCACGGCCTTCCTGGACAGCGCGGCGGCGGCCGGCGGCCTGGCGCTGATCAATTCGCTGGGCCAGGTGGCGGGCTTCGTCAGCCCCTTCCTCGTCGGCTGGATCAAGGATGCGACGGGCGGCACCGACGTGGCCCTGTATATTCTTTCCGCAGTCATGCTGCTGGGCGCCATACTGGTGCTGCGCGTTCCCGCGCGCATCGTGAACCGCTGATGCCATCGAACCGGAGGAATTGACAATGACGACCACCGCGGCGCCGCGCGCCTTGCTGCAAGCCATGTTCCACGCCGCCATCGAGGCGGCGCAGCCATCGCATTGCATCCCGCCCCATCTGCCGCCCGCGCCCAAGGGACGGCTGATCGTCATCGGCGCCGGCAAGGCGTCGGCCGCCATGGCGCAAGCCGTGGAACGGCACTGGCCGGGGCCGTTGTCGGGGCTCGTCGTCACGCGCTACGGCTATGCCGTGCCGTGCGAGCGCATCGAGATCGTGGAAGCGTCGCATCCCGTGCCGGATGCGGCCGGCATGCAGGCGGCGCGCCGCATGCTGGACCTGGTGGGCAACTTGCAGGCGGACGACACGGTGCTGTGCCTGATCTCGGGCGGCGGCTCGTCGCTGCTGGCCCTGCCTTTGGATGGCATCACTTTGGCCGACAAGCAAGCCTTGAACCGCGCGCTGCTGGCGTCGGGCGCCACCATCGGCGAAATGAATTGCGTGCGCCGCCATTTGTCCGCCATCAAGGGCGGCCGGCTGGCGGCCGCCTGCCATCCGGCGCAGGTGGTGACGTTGGCGATATCCGACGTGCCCGGCGACAAGCTGGGCGATATCGCCTCCGGCCCCACGGTGGGCGACGCGACGACGTGCGAGGACGCGCTGGCCATCGTGCGCCGCTATGGGATCGCATTGCCGGGCAGCCTGCGCGCCGCGCTGGAAAGCGGGCGCGGCGAATCCGTGAAACCCGATGACCCGCGGCTGGCGCACACGCGCACGACCCTGGTCGCCACGCCGCAGATGGCCCTGGAAGCGGCCGCCGCCGTGGCGCGCGCGGCCGGCGTCACGCCGTATATATTGGGCGACAGCCTGGAAGGCGAGGCGCGCGACGTTGGGAAAGTCATGGCCGGCATCGCGCTGCAAACGGCGATGCGGGGCCAGCCGTTTCCCGCCCCGTGCGTGCTGCTGTCGGGCGGCGAAACGACGGTCACCGTGCGCGGCAACGGCCGCGGCGGGCGCAACGTGGAATTTTTGCTGGCGCTGGGCATCGCGCTGGACGGACACGCGGGCATCCATGCGCTGGCCGGCGACACGGATGGCGTCGACGGCCAGGAAGAGATCGCCGGCGCTTGTCTGGCGCCCGACACCCTGCAACGCGCCTGGGCGCTGGGCATCAAGCCCCGCGACAGCCTCGACAACAACGATGGCCACGGCTTCTTCCAGGCGCTGGGAGACGCCGTGATCACGGGCCCGACATTGACGAATGTCAATGATTTCCGGGCTATTTTGATTACCTGAATTTAGAACCCTTCCAGCACGATCTTGCCTTTTGCCGTATTGCTTTCCAACAGGGCATGCGCGCGTTTCAGATTCGCCGCATTGATCGTGCCGAAGCGCTCGGCCAGGGTCGTCTTGATCACGCCCGCGTCCACCAGTTGCGCCAGTTCCTCGAGCAAGGCGTGCTGCTGGATCATGTCCGCCGTCTGGAACAGCGAACGGGTAAACATCAGTTCCCAGTGCAGCGACACGCTCTTGCCCTTGAACTTGCGCACGTCGATGTGCTCGGGGTCGTCGATCAGGGCGAACTTGCCTTGCGGCGCGATCAGTTCGACGATTTGCTCGAAATGCCTGTCGGTCTGGTTCAGGCTGATCACGTAATCGACGGGCGGTAAACCGAGGCGCGTGATTTCGGCGGCCAGCGGCAGGCTGTGGTCGATCACGTGGTGGGCGCCCAGTTCCTTGACCCAATCGGCCGTTTCCGCGCGCGAGGCCGTGCCGATGATGGTGACGCCTGTCAATTGACGGGCCAGCTGCACCAGCACGGAACCGACGCCGCCGGCCGCGCCGATCACCAGCAGCGACTTGCCGGTCAGATTCTTGTCGCGGCTGATCTGCAGGCGGTCGAACAGCAATTCCCAGGCCGTGATCGCCGTGAGCGGCAGGGCGGCGGCAGGGGCGAAATCGAGGCTGGCCGGCATGTGACTGACGATGCGCTCGTCGACGAGCTGGAATTCGCTGTTGCTGCCGGGGCGGTTGATGGCGCCCGCGTACCAGACCTTATCGCCCACCTGGAACAGGGTGACGTCGGGACCGACGGCCGTGACGACGCCGGCCGCATCCCAGCCCAGCACTTCCGGCTGGCCGTCTTTCGGCGCGCGGTTCTTGCGCACCTTGGTGTCGACGGGGTTGACGGAAATGGCCTTGACGGCGACGAGCAGGTCGCGCCCCGTGGCGACGGGCGTGGGCAGCTCGATGTCGAGCAGGGCGTCGGCATCGGTGATGGGCAGGCTGTGGTGGTAGGCGATGGCTTTCATATTCTTCCTTTGGTAAAACAGTGATGGAGTCGGGTAGGTCGGATTAGCGCGGCTGTACCGCGCGTCATCCGACACCACCATCGGCCACGCCAACAATGTTGTCGGATTACGGTCCTTCGGACCTGATCCGACCTACGCCATACAGGCTTGATGACGTATCATGGCCATTTTCTCGCCAGGGAAAAAGAGGGCGCGTACCGAAACACTTTCAAAGGAATGCTGAAAATTGCTGCGACTCGATGACTTGCAGGTATTTGTCCGCACGGCCGACCGGGGCAGCCTGTCGGCGGCCGCGCGCGAGATCGGCATCTCGCCCGCGCTGGCCAGCGCCGCCGTCAAGCGCCTGGAAGGGGAATTGGGCTTGCGCCTGCTGGCCCGCACGACCCGTTCGCTGAGCCTGACGCCGGAAGGCACGCAATACCTCGAGCATGCGCGCGAGGCCTTGCGCCTGCTGCGCGCGGGCCATGACGCACTGCTGGCCGGCAAGGACAGTTTCGGCGGAACCTTGAAAATTGCCATGCCTTCCGACCTGGGCCGCAACCTGATGCTGGGCTGGCTGGACGAGTTCCAGCTGCGCCACCCGAAGCTGCAATACCAGCTCAGCGTCAGCGACCGGGTGGCCGACATGGTGCGCCAGCAAGTCGACGTGGCCATCCGCTATGGCCAGCAAGACGATTCGAGCATGGTCGCCATGCCCATCGCGCCGGCCAACGACAGAGTGCTGGTGGCGTCGCCCGGCTACCTGCGCGAACATGGCCCCTTGCTGGCGCTGGAAGACTTGCCGCAGCACAATTGCCTGCGCTTCGCGCTGGAAGACGGCTTGCACGACCGCTGGACTTTTTACCGCCTGCCCCAGCGCGAGCAAGTGACGATTGCCGTCAGCGGCAACCGTAGCGCCGACGATGCCGAACTCGTGCGGCGCTGGGCCGTGGCGGGCCTGGGCATCGCCTGTAAATCGCGGCTGGACGTGGCTGGCGACGTGGCCGCCGGCCGCCTGCACGTGCTGCTGCCCGAAGTGGCGGGCGAGGCCACGCCCCTGCACCTGGTCTGCATGCACCGGGCGCAGGTGACGCCGCTGGTGCTGCAGCTGCGCGATTTCCTGCGTGACAAGTGTGATGAGTTATTGAAACAGCATGATTGAGTGACGATTATGCCTGCGCGAGTTGCCCGCCATGGCTCTTGATATCATCGATTCTTTAAAATCACATCGCTCATGTATTGATTCAAATCGCGAAAATCCTTTACCCGCCAGGCGTATGGCGCGATCTTGACGCCATTCTCTTTCAAGGTCTTTGGAATCAAATCGCCATTCGGACGAAGTATGACCGAGGATACGATCACGCCCGGATAATCCTTCAGGCGTTTCTTGAAAGCGGCCGTTGTCAGGTCCGGCGTGGGAGGCGTGCTTTTATTCGCCAACGGCCCTGTGCCCTTGATCTCTGCTCCATGGCACACGGCACATCGCTGGACATACAGCGTTTTTCCATTCAGATTCTCCGCGTAGGCTGACGGCGTTTGTATGAGCGATAACATTCCCAATGCAGCGATAAATAATATTTTCATTTCTTTTTAATGTGGACGTATTGTATGGATAATGTCTGGTTCAAGAGAAAATACGGAGCTGCCATTGCAGTACGCAATTCTCTCGATAACATTTTATCCGAGATTATTCATCAGTCATGTGCCCGTACCCGAGAGAAGTTGTCTAATGAGCAGCCATGCTTGATTACAACTCGTTGCAAATGGCAATCATGCGCAGGTCAACCTGAGCGTACTCTCAGGCATTATGCATGAAACCGCTTGAAGGACCGCCATGACCCCGAACCGATTATTGCCGACGACCTTGATGTCCCTGCTGTTGCTGGCCGGCTGTGCCGCGACGGCGCCGCCGGCCGCGCAGCATGCCGTCGCCGCGCCCGACAATGCCGCACAAGGCGTCGCGATGCTCGAGCGCGTCAGCTGGGGCGTGAACGAGGGCAGCGTGCGCCAATTGCAAAAGGAAGGCTGGAACGCTTACCTGCAGGCGCAATTGCATCCCGGCAAAGCCCGCCTGCCGCCCGCCGTGCAGGCGCAGATCGACGCCATGACTATCAGCCAGGTGCCGCTCGATCAGCTCGTCATGTCCGTGGAGCAAAAGCGCAAGGAATCGGCCGGTGTCATGGACGATATGGCAAAGCAGCAGGCGCAAAAGGAGTACCAGCAGGAATTGAACCGCCTGGCGCGCGAGGCGGCCACGCGCTCGCTGTTGCTCGATGTGTATTCGCCGAACCAGTTGCAGCAGCAGCTGAGCTGGTTCTGGCTTAACCATTTCAGCGTGCACCAGGGCAAGCACAACTTGCGCGCCATGGTCGGCGATTACGAGGCGAACGCCATCGCGCCGCATGCCTTGGGAAAATTCCGCGACTTGCTGGGCGCCACGGTCCACCATCCGGCCATGCTGCGCTACCTCGATAATGAAGCCAATGCCGTCAAGCGCATCAATGAAAACTATGCGCGCGAGCTGATGGAGCTGCACACCCTGGGCGTGAACGGCGGCTACAGCCAGACCGATGTGCAGGAACTGGCGCGCATCCTCACGGGCGTGGGCGTCAACCTGGGGCCGGATACGCCGAAGGTGAAACCGGCGCTGCAATCGCAATACGTGCGCCAGGGCATGTTCGAATTCAATCCGAACCGCCACGATTACGGCGATAAACAATTTCTGGGGCAAACGGTGAAGGGCAGGGGACTGGCCGAACTCGACGAAGCGCTGGACCGCCTGAGCCGCAGTCCTGCCACCGCGCACTTTATCAGCGGCAAGCTGGCCCAGTATTTCGTCGGCGACAATCCACCCGAATCCCTGGTGGCACGCATGGAGGCCACCTTCCGGCACAGCGACGGCATGATCGCCGACGTGCTGCAGACCATGTTTGCCAGCCCGGAGTTCAGGCAGTCGCTGGGCAAGAAATTCAAGGACCCCATGCATTATGTGGTGTCGGCCGTGCGCCTCAGCTATGACGACAAGCCCATCCTGAACGCGGGTCCCATGCTGAGCTGGCTCGCGCGCATGGGCCAGCCCCTGTACGGACGCCAGACGCCCGATGGCTATCCGCTGACGGACGCCTCCTGGGCCAGCCCCGGCCAGATGACGACGCGCTTCGATATCGCCCGCACCATCGGTTCGGGCAGTGCCGGCCTGTTCAAGACGGATGGGCCGCAGCCGCAGGAAAAGGTCGCGTTTCCCCAGCTGGCCAGCGCCCTGTACTACCAGTCGCTGCAGCCAACCTTGAGTCCCGCCACGCGCCAGGCCCTGGAGCAGGCCGCCTCGTCGCAGGAGTGGAACACATTCCTGTTGTCTTCGCCGGAAATGATGCACCGTTAGATTGAAAGGAACTGCCATGCACCGTCGTGACCTGTTGAAAGCCCTGGCCGCCGCGCCCCTGTTGTCGCACGCGGGCAGCTTGCTGGCCGCGCCTGCCACGAATGCGAAGCTGCTGTTCGTCTTTTTGCGAGGCGGCTATGACGCGAACAACCTGCTGGTGCCGGTCGGCAGCGATTTTTATTATGCATCGCGGCCGAATATCGCCATCGCGAAACCGGGGGCGGACAACGGCGCGCTGGCCTTGAACGCCGACTGGGCCCTGCATCCGGCCTTGCGCGAGACCATCTATCCCATGTTTACCGGCGGCGAGGCGGCCTTCATCCCGTTTGCGGGCACGACGGATTTGACGCGCAGCCATTTTGAAACCCAGGACAGCATCGAACTGGGACAGGAACTGGGCGGCCGGCGCGATTTCCGCTCGGGCTTTTTGAACCGGCTGGCGCAAAGCCTCAACAGCGGCAATCACGCCATTTCCTTCACGGACCAGCTGCCCCTGATCTTCCAGGGCGGCGTGCAAGTGCCGAACATGGGGCTGCGCTCCGTGGGCAAGTCCGGTATTGATGCGCGTCAAAGCCAGCTCATTGCCGCCATGTACAAGGGCACGCCCTTGCAGCAACCGGTCAGCGCGGGCTTTGCCGTGCGCGAGGACGTGAGCCGGGAATTGACGGGAGAAATGCAGGCGGCCAACCGCAACGCCATCAGTACCAAGGGCTTTGAACTGGAAGCGCAGCGCATCGCCCGCTTGATGAAGGACAAATACAACCTCGGTTTCGTCGACGTGGGCGGCTGGGATACGCACGTGGGGCAGGGCGGCGCCAGCGGCTACCTGGCGGGGCGTTTCGACGAACTGGGGCGGGGCTTGGCCGCGTTTTCGCAGGAAATGGGCAGCGAATGGCGCAATACCGTCGTTGTCGTGGTCAGCGAATTTGGCCGTACCTTCCGCGAAAACGGCAACCGCGGCACGGACCATGGCCACGGCAGCGTCTTCTGGGTGCTCGGCGGCGGGATCAAGGGCAAGCAGGTGGCGGGCGAGCAGGTGGCGATTTCGCAGGCGACGCTGTTCCAGAACCGCGACATGCCCGTGCTCAATGAATACCGCGCCGTGCTGGGCGGCTTGCTGCGCCGCACCTTTGGTTTGACACCGGCGCAACTCGATCATGTGTTTGCCGGCGTCAAACCGGTGGAGCTGGGGCTCGTATAAATCTCCATGGCTCCGTGTTACGCTACGCCTGCGCAACTGGCGCGTAGCCTAGCACCTATCAAAACCTACTGCGCGTCGTAATTTGCGGCCTGCGATGCTCACTGTACCTTCGTACAGTTGCGCTTCTCAGCCACAACTTCCTTCCGCTCGCTACGGTTTTGTTAGGCGCTATAAGCCCGTACACCTTTAAAGTGTGCGGGGCACGAATGGAGTGGTATGACCGATACCCAGCGCGACATCGTCAGCGCAGGCTTTTCCCTGGCCCTGATCGCCGTGACGGCCTTCGTCATGCAGCGTTTCTTTTTGCCGCTCGTATGGGCCGGCATCCTGTGCGTGGCCACCTGGCCCCTGTACCTGCGCGTGCGCGCGGCGCTGGGCCAGCGCACCATCATCGCGGCGGCCGTGCTGACCCTGGCGTTCGCCTGCATCTTCATCATCCCCGTGCTGTTCGGCGTGGCGCAGGCGGCGCGCGAAGTGCCCGTGCTGGCCAATTTCGTCGTCCATGCGAATACGGACGGCTTGCCCGTGCCGGACTGGGTGGCGCATATTCCCCTGGCCGGCAGCGCCATCGGCGACTGGTGGCAAGCCACCCTGAGCCAGCCCCACGGCCTCGGCCACTTCTTTGCGGGCAGCGCCGTGGGCGGCTTTCACTCCGCGCGCGACATGCTCAAGGTGCTGGGCGCGGACGTCTTTCACCGCCTGGTCGACTTCGGCCTGGCCTTCTTATGCCTGTTTTTCTTCTACAAGGATGGCGAAGCGCTGACGCGCCAGATCACGGCCGTCGGCAGCCATTTCTTGCGCCCTGAACGCTGGGGCCGCTATGCGCAAAAGATCCCCACGGCCATCCGCGCCACCGTCAACGGCCTGGTGCTCGTGGGCCTGGCCGAGGGCGTGCTGATCGGCTTCGCCTACGCGATTGCCGGCTTGCCGTCGCCGGCCCTGTGGGCGTTCGCCACCGGCATCCTGGCCATCATCCCGTTCGGCGCGCCGCTCGCTTACCTGTGCGCGGCCGCTTTGCTGGTGTTCCAGGGCAATGTGGGCGCCGCCATCGGCGTGGCCGCGTGGGGCACCGTGGTGTTGTTCGTGGCCGACCACTTCGTGCGTCCCGGCATGATCGGCAACGCTACCCGCTTGCCTTTCCTGGCCGTGCTGTTCGGCATCCTGGGCGGCGTGGAAACCCTGGGCCTCGTGGGCCTGTTCATCGGCCCCGTCGTGATGGTGCTGTTCGTTACCCTATGGTACGAGGCGAATGTGTTCGACAAGGTGGTGCCTGTCAAGGCAGGCGCGAACACACCTGCCAGCCCGGCCGCACCGGAACGCACGCAGTAATGAGGGGTCGGCCAGCGTTGCCGCTGGCCGGTACTGGCGCGCTCCCGGCGTGGCCGGACGGAGCTCCTTGACCGCTACGCGGTTAAGGTGGACTTAATGCGCTTTAGATAAGATCAACAACCAACGGCGCATCAGCAGCACTTCAACATAGCCCGGCTCGATGCCCGTACCGCACTCGATCAGGGGATTGACGGTGTAGTAGCGCTTGCGGAAGTCGCGGCAGACGAGGATTTCGCGCTTGCCCATGCGGACGAGGAAAGAGCTTGGGGCGTATTCCAGGCCGAACCGTGAGCCAAAACCGCTATTCAATGTTGCCATGACAATTCCTTTGAGGGAGATGTGTTGAACGAGTCATCAGAATAGCATAACTACTGTATGAATACACAGCTACTGTATGAATAAACAGTATTATTTTTCTGGTGTGGTTTTTTTGATCATCGCCAGGAACATGAAAGAGAGATCAGTTTGCAAGAGAAAAATGACATGGAGATGACAACGGGCTGGACCATGAAACTGCGCCGCTTCGTCGAGGCGCGCCTGTCGCCCGAAGGCGAACTGGGCCTGCATATGACGGTGGGCGTGGCCCTGATGCTGGTGGCCATCGTGGTCTTCCACGAGATCGCCGAAGCCGTGATGGGCATGGCCCACATCACCGTGATCGACCTGCAGGTGGCGCAGTGGTTCAACCAGCATGCCGTGCCGTGGATCACCAGTTGCCTGCTGGTCGTCACGCATATGCATGGGGTGATCGGCGCCATTACCCTGGCCGTCTTGCTGGGCTGGTATCTGCACCGCAAGGGCGCCGATTACTGGCTGTTTACCCTGGTCATCACCATGCCGGGCGTCATGTTTTTGAACCTGCTGTTAAAGTACATTTTTGTGCGCGCGCGGCCCAGCTTTGACGAGCCCATCCTGCAGACGGCCTTGAGCACGTACAGCTTTCCCAGCGGCCATACGGCCACGTCGACAGCACTGTACGGCTTGCTGGCCGCCTACCTGATTTGCCAGACGGCGCCCGGCGCCTGGGGCAAGCGCATCGCCATCGCGCTGGGCGCATTCCTGATGGCGTCGCTCGTCGGCTTCAGCCGCATTTATTTGGGCGCGCATTACCTGAGCGATGTGCTGGCGGCCATGGCGGAAAGCTATGGCTGGCTGGCCATCTGTATCGCCGGCGTGTCGACCCTGCGCCGCCGCCGGCATATCCGGCAAACGAAATAAGGGGAACGATCCTGAGCAAAATCGCCGTCATCATCAATGCGGGCGCAGGCTGCGGCTATGCGCCGGACTGGGCGCAGCAGCTTGAAGCACAATTCCTGGCCGTGGGTCTCGACGCCGCCATCACCCTGGCGCAAAGCGGGGCCGAGATGATCGCCACGGCCGAGCAAGCCTTGCGCGATGGCGCCCCCATCGTCGTGGCCGGCGGAGGCGACGGCACCATCAATGCCGTCGCCTCCGTCGTCGTGGGCAGCGGCACGCCGTTTGGCGTCTTGCCGCTGGGCACCTTGAACCATTTCGCCAAGGATTTGAACATTCCCCTCACGCTGGAGGCGGCGATTGCCAACGTGGCGCAGGGCGTGCAGCACCAGGTCGACGTGGGCGAAGTCAATGGCCGCATCTTCCTGAACAATTCCAGCCTGGGCCTGTATCCCGATATCGTGCGCGACCGCGAAAAGCAGCAGCGCCGGCTGGGACGGGGCAAGTGGCTGGCCTTCAGTTGGGCGCTGCTGGCCGCCTTGCGCCGCTATCCCTTTCTCAGCGTGCAGCTGAAGCTCAACGACGCCGTGCATGCGCGGCGCACGCCTTTCGTCTTCATCGGCAATAATGAATATCTGATGGAAGGCTTGAATATCGGCGAGCGCGAACGGCTCGATGGCGGCCAGCTGAGTCTGTACGTGGCGCAGCGTCCGGGCCGCCTGGGCCTCGTGCGCCTGGCCCTGCACGCGCTGTTCGGCAAGTTGTCGCAGGCCAAGGATTTCGATGTGCTGACGGCCACCGACCTGGAGATCGCCACGCGACACCGCCGCCTGCGCGTGGCCACCGATGGCGAAGTGACCGTCATGAATACGCCGCTGCGCTACCGCATCCGCACGGCCGCGCTCGCGGTGATCGTGCCGGCGCCCGTGCCCGCAGCCAGCTAGGAGAGCGCCATGCGTACCATCGTGCATTTATCGGATTTGCATTTCGGCCGGGTCGACGGGGACTTGCTGGCGCCCTTGCGCGCGCTGGTCGAGCGCCTGGAACCGGACGTGGTGGTGGTCTCCGGCGACCTCACCCAGCGGGCCCGCAGCGCCCAGTTCCAGGCGGCGCGGGCCTTTCTCGACAGCTTGCCGGGGCCGCAGATCGTGGTGCCAGGCAACCATGACGTGCCGCTGTACAACGTCTTTTCCCGTTTCCTGACGCCGCTGGTGAAATACCGGCGCCACGTGACGGACGATTTGTCGCCCGAATACGTGGACGAGGAAATCGCCGTGCTGGGCATCAACACGGCCCGCTCATTGACGTTCAAGGATGGGCGCATCAGCCACGAGCAGATCGATTTCCTGCGTGAACGCCTGGGCCGTTTGCCGCCCGGCTTGACGCGCATCATCGTCACGCACCATCCATTCGACTTGCCCGAGCACTTCGACGAGGATGACCTGGTGGACCGTGCGCCGCTGGCGCTGCAGATGTTTTCGGAATGCGGCGTGGATTTGCTGCTGGCGGGACACTTGCATGCCAGCGTGGCGGGCAACACGGCCGAGCGCTACAAGATCGCCGGCTACGCGGCCCTGATGGTGCAGGCGGGCACGGCCACGTCCACGCGGGGCAGGGGCGAGTCGAACTCCTTCAATGTGCTACGCGTGGAAAACAGCTGCATCCGGGTCGAGCGCTACAGCTGGAATGAAGACAGCGCCGAGTTTGAAAAGGTCAGCACGGAAGCGTTCGAACGCCAGGGCGGCGTGTGGGCCAGCTTGCGGCCGTTGTGAGGCGCCGCGTCTTGCCCGATGATGTTTTAATTACAGATGGCGTGCCGCATCCATGCGGTCATGCAAAATGCGGACGATGGCAATGCCATAGTGAGTGATGCGGAAATAAATCATGTGCCGTCCGACTTTGCGGCGCCGGTAGCCGGGCCGAATCTGCTCGCATGCCGGTGCCGTCTCGGGCGCGCGTGCCAGGTCATCGAAGGCTGCCGTCATGGTGTCAAGATAAAGACTGGCCTGCTGCACGCTCCACCGCTGCGACGTATACGCCCAGATCGCCTCAAGATCACGTTCGGCGGCGGGCGTCAGCCGGTATTCAGCCATGCGTTGCCAGCATTCTCTGCTTGAAAGCCCTGGCGTCGAAAGGCTGGGGTTCGCCGCTTGCCTCGCCTTCCACCAACGCCGCGCGGATCGCATCGAGTTCGGCGCTGCGTTCCTGTTCACGCCGGATCAGGTCGCGGATGTATTCGCTGTCGTTCGTATAGCGCCCCGCGTCAATTTGCGCTTTGATCCAGTCGTCCTGCTGGTCCGTCAAGGTAATGGTCTTGCGCACGGTTCCCATGGTGGTCCACTCCAGATATGAGCAGTACGACGATCGTCATACTATTGGTGCAATATAGTGCATATTTGTGCAAATATCCAGCCGCCTGATCGGTGCTTACAGCCAGTAATTCATGAAACGGGCCGCCCATTCCTTCATGCGGTCGGAGATGGGCCGCGTTTCCCATTTCGCCTTGGTGATCTCTTGCGAGTCGCGCAAGTCTTCCTGGAAGGCGTTTTCCATTTCCCGGCCGAAACTGTCTCCCAGCACGATCACGTTCAGCTCGCTGTTGTGCAGGAAGCTGCGCATGTCGATATTCGTCGAGCCGACGGTCGACCAGGCGCCGTCGATGACGGCCGTCTTGGCGTGCAGCACGGCCAGTTTCAGATGGAAGATGCGGATGCCGCCGGCCAGCAGCTGGTCGTACAGCGCGTGTCCCGCATGGAACACGAGGCCGCTGTCGGACACGCCGGGCAGCACCACGGTGACGTCCACGCCCCGCTTGGCGGCCGCGACCAGCGCGTCCACCGTCTGCTGGTCGGGCACGAAATAGGCGGACGTGATGTGGATCGATTTCTTCGCTTCCTGGATGGCCAGGATATACGCCTTGTAGATTTCGAAGCCGCCGTCCGGCTCGCTGGCCACCACGCGCACCAGCTTGTCGCCCACTTCGGAAAGCACGGGGAAATAATTGGCATCTGGCAAGTCGGCCTGGTCTTGCTGGGCCCAGGTGCGGATGAACAGCCACTGGAAGGCGGCCACGGCCGGGCCTTCCACTTTCACGTGGGTGTCGCGCCAGCCCACGTCCTTCTTGTCGGTCGGTTTCGATTTCGAGCGGAACAGCGAGCTCTTGGCATAGGTGTCGCTGATGTTGACACCGCCCGTAAACGCCATTGTGCCATCGACGATCAGCACCTTGCGGTGGTCGCGGTTGTTGATCTTCCAGTCGTCGCCCTTGAGCTTGGCCGGATTGACGGGATTGAACGCCACCAGGTGCACGCCGGCCGCGCGCATGCGGTCAAAAAACGCCTGCGGCACGCCGATGGTGCCCACGCTGTCGTAGATGACGTTGACCGTCACGCCCGATTGCTGCTTTTCGATCAGCATGTCGGCAAACTTCAGGCCCAGCGGATCCTGGTCGAAGATATACGTTTCGAGGTTGATACTGTTCTTCGCTTCGCTGATGGCCTGGAACATGGCGGCCATGGTTTGCGGGCCGTCGAACAGCAGGGTCACCTTGTTGCCCTTGATCAGAGGCACACCCGTGGCCGCCTCTTCCAGCGCGGCCTGGGTCTTCAAGTCCATGCCGGACTTGGCCCAGCGCTTGTTGAGCAGGGCGGCCCGGCTGTTGACGTTCAGCATGGCGCCCTTGCCCGTGATGACATTGGGCTTGGCCACGGGGGCCAAGGTGGTGTTGAGGTTCTTGACATTGGGCAGCGAGGCGCATGCAGCCAGGGTCCAGCACAGCAGGAGGGCGGTGAGACAGGGTTGCATGCGACTAGCGGTCATTTTTGAGCCTTGTTTGTCAGTGACAGGTTTGCCGTATCATCGGCCAGTGCCAGTGGCGGCGGGTTTTTCGAACCGAAGAAGAAGACGATGGGCGAGCGCAGGAAACGCTTGCCCAGAATCTTCAGCAACTGCATGCCGTGCTTGAAGCGCACCTGGCGCGAACGCAGGGCCACCCACAGGGCCAGGCCGAAGCTGACCAGCAGGTTGGCCGTGCCGATGGCGAAGATGCCCGACAGCGACTTGACGGCCAGCTGCCAGCTCATATTGTGGTCGAGTCCCACCAGGGCCGTCGCAAAGTTGGCGGCCGAGAAGGTGATGTGGCGGATATCGATGGGCAAGCCGATCAGGAAACCCAGGGTGCCGATGGAACCGAGCAGGATACCGAAATAGAAGTTACCCATCAGCCCGCCCAGATTGTTTTCCAGGTACAGGCCAAGCCGCTGCAAGCGGTCCTGGCCGATCACGCGGCCCAGGCCGCGCAATTGCGCGATGCGCTGCGCCCAGCGCGTGTAGAGGGCCTGGTTGTCGTAATAGCCGGAAATCAGGCCGGCCACGAACAGGCACACGCCGGCGATCATGGCGTAGAAGATGGCGGGGCTGCCGATGGGGTCGATATCGTGCAGCAGATGCATGGCTTTTTCCGGCGATACCAGGTTGTGCCCCGTGATCGCCTTGTAGCCGAGCGCGATCAGCCACGCCGTGGGGATGGCCGTCGCCAGGTTGCCCAGCACGGCCATGTTTTGCGTGCGGAAGACCTTGTTGATCAGTTCGGCCATGCTGTCGAGGTCGATATTCCGGCCATCCTTGCTGTGCAGGCCGGCGGCGATGCGCGAAGCCGTCATGGCCGGCTGCTTGGTGGCCACCGTAAAGTGCAGCAAGTGGATGAACATGAAACCGATCGAGTAATTCATGCTGAACATGAACGCTTCGACCAGCGGCGCCGAGCGCAAATACGACATCAATATCTTGAACAGGGCCATGAAGCCGATGATCACGCCCGCGCCCGCGGACGAGAGGAACATGGCGCCCATTTCGCGGCGGTTTTCCGCGATGTAGTGCTCGCCCGTGCGGCTGGCGTTTTCCGTCACATTGCGCGCCAGCAAGTTGATATTGTCGGAAAACAGGTCGCTGACCTTGTATTTGTGGTTGTGCGCGCGTATCAATTCCAGCGCCAGCCCGACGGCGCCCGCGCGGCGGCGGCTGACGGGTTGCGGGTGCAGCAAGTCCTGCGTGGCGTCGACCGTGATGGCGGCGATGTCCACGTTGTTCGATGGGGGCAGCTCGCCGCTCGTATCGACGAGGAACAGCAGCTTGCGCAGGCGCTCGATGCTTTGCGCCAGCGCCACCAATAAATACGTGAGGGGAATGCTGGTGCCCTGGTACAGCGCCTTCTTGCGGATCTTGGCGATGACGGCGTCGCACTGGTCCAGCATCACCAGCAAATGGCGCGCATCCTCGATGTGCTCGATATCGCCCTGCAGCAGGCTCGTGTAGGCGTCCAGGTAGGCGTTCACTTCCGTGTTCTGCACCATGAACGGCGACTGGAACACTTCAATTTCGCTGTGGAAACGCGTCAGTTCCGGTTCCAGGCCCATGGCGCAGACGCGGTAGGACAGGGTGCGGATGGCGTCGAGCATGCCTGGCAACATGATATTGCCGTCGCCCACGGCCAGTTCGACCTCGTCGCTGGTCAGTACGTCGAACAATTCCAGCCAGTCCGTGGCGGGCACGTTGCTGATCCACAAATAATCAGTCTTCAGGTACAGCACCTGGTCGAGCGCGTCGTTCAGGTATTCGTCGCCGAGGGCGGGCGGCAGCATGCGGTAGGCGATGCGGCGTTTTAATTCTGTAAAGAAACCGCTGTTCGACAGCACGCCGATGTCGGTGTACAGGCTGGCGTGGCGGCGCGCGGCCAGCACGCGCAGCACGTATTCGTGCAGGGCGCGCGCTTGCGCGGGGTTACCTTTGAGAAGCTGGCGCAGGGTGCGCACGTTGGCAATCGCGGTAGCGCTGTCGTGAGGGCGCTTGGGACGCAGTGAGTTGAATAATTCCACCAGCAAGTCGATATTGCTGGAGTTGGGGTCAATGCGTTCGAGGATAGCTAGCATGCAGAAAAAACGGGCGAGCCGCTGTCGGTAAAACCAGTAGTGTACCGCCTGCGTCAGATCGCGCAACGTTCGCCACCGAACATTGCTTTACGGCAGGGCCTGCAATTCACGCCATTTTGCCGCATATTGGCACAAACATGGTCAATCTTGCGTGTTGTCAGTGCGCGACGTGTTTCTTGAGGCTAAGCTGAAGTTTCTGTTGTACAACGCACGGATGGCTGGACAAAAAGCGAGGATAAGGTAACACTTGGATCAGACACACAGCGCATGTCCTGATCAATACCGGGTAGTTTACTGTTCACGTCACCGAGATATTTATCATGAAGACCTCGTATTTTGCGCTTGCTGTGATAGGGATGGGGCCTTTCGCGCTGGGCGCGACGGCCCAGGCTGCCGATGGCGCGGGCAATGCCGCATCCACCAACGTTGCCGTGTACGGCGTGCTCGACGCGGGTATCGTTGCCGAACGGGGCTGTGCCGCCGGTTGCGCCGGCACCAAGGTGTCCGGCGGCGTCGCCTCCGGCTCGCGCCTGGGCGTGCAGGGCCGCGAAGCGCTGGGCAACGACGTCTCGGCCGTGTTTACCCTGGAAGCGGGCATCCAGAACGACACGGGCCAGTCGGACGAGGGCCGCTTGTTCGGCCGGCAAGCCTACGTGGGCCTGGACAGCCGCCTGGGCGCGCTGACCCTGGGGCGCCAGTACAACCTGCAATACCTGGCCCTGACCGACGTGGCCGACCCGTTCAAGGGCGGCATGGCCGGCAGCGCCAGCAACCTGGCCGGCTATAGCGTGAAACGCTACGACAATACCGTCAAATACGTGACGCCCGCCTTGCGCGGCGTGACGGCCAGCGCCATCTACAGCTTCGGCGAGTCGCCGTACAGCAGCGCCAACAACCGCGCATATGGCGCCACCCTCGGCTATTCGGCCGGCGCCGTGAATGTCAGCGTGTCGCACCAGCGCAAGAACAACTTCATCCTCGCCTCTGGCACCTTGCCCGCCATCGACATGTCGTCGCGCAACACCCTGATCGCGGCGAACATCGACCTGAAAGTGGTCACCGCCTTTGCCGCCGTGGGCGTGAACAAGGGCTACGGCAGCTCGCCGTGGGACCCGAACAATGCCTACAGCTCGCTGGCCCTGTCGATGTCGTCGTCGGACAGCCGCGACACCTTGCTGGGCGTGTCCGTGCCCGCAGGCGGCTTCAAGCTGCTGGCCTCGTACGTGCGCAAGGATGACCGCGACCTGGCCAACCGCGACGCCAATCAGGTGGCCGTCGGCCTCACGTATTCCCTGTCAAAACGCAGCGATTTCTACGCGTCCTACGCGAAGATCCACAACAAGAACGGCGCCCGCTACACGGTGGGCAATGCCAGCGACGCGGGACGCGGCGACGCGGCTTTTAATATGGGTTTCCGTCACGGCTTCTGAGCAGCGGCCGCCGATGGGGCCGGGCACGTTGCTCCCAGCCACTTGCCGTTGCTCGTCACATTCACCTGTTCCGGCGCGCCGCGCGCGCTGGTCGTCACCGCCAGCTGCATGCTGAACGCCTGGTCGCCCGTAAACATCACCTTGCCTTCGCCGCTCGATTTCGGATTCGCGCACGTGAACGACACGTTCATGCCGCCGGCGGTGTCGGTGTTCTTCGACTTGCAGTCGCCGGGCTGGCCCGTGGGAATTTGCTTGCGCGCCGCCATGTCCGGCGTCACGCAGGCCGTCACGCGCACGGCGCCATCGGCACCCACGGTGGGCATGGCCATGCCGCGGCTGGCGGCCATGCTTTCCAGCTGCTTGCGTTGATCGGGAGGAAGGTTGCCCAGCTGCTGCAGCACCATGGACATGGCGTTGTCGGTGGCGGCGTCCGGCGACGCCATCTTGCTGTCGACTTGCCACAGGCCCGGCTTGATGGAGGGGGATGGCGCGGCGGCCATGACATTGGCTTGGGCACCCAGGGCGGCGCAAGCGAGCAGGGTCAGGCGTAGCAGGGAGTGTTTCATGTTGGCGTCTCCAAAAAAGGCAGACCCCAGCATACGGCATGGCAAGCGGGGCACGCTTGCCATTGTGTTACAAACTGTGATCGGGCTCGATGCGGCGCACGTCCACGCAGGCGATGCGGCGCTCGTCGGCCTCGATGATTTCATAGCGCAAGCCATCGAGTTCCAGCACCTCGCCCACGGCCGGCATGTTTTCGAAATGCGCCAGCAGGAAGCCGGCCAGCGAGTTGTACTCGCCGTCTTCGCTGACCAGCGTTTCCGTCTCGAATACTTGCTCCAGGTAATGCAGGTCCGTCGCGCCATCGATGCGCCAGTGGCCGGGACCCAGCACTTCCACGTCGGGCTGCTCGTCCTCGTCGGGGAATTCGCCAGCGATGGCTTCCAGGATGTCGATCGGCGTGAGCACGCCTTGCACGGTGCCGAACTCGTCGACCACCAGCACCAGCTGGCCGCGCGAGCGTTTCAGGGTTTCCATGGCTTTCAGCACGCCGGCCGCTTCCGGCACGACGACGGCTTCGCGCATGCTGGCCGGATCGATCTTGCCATGCGAGACGAGGTCTTCGATGAGGTCCTTGCTGCGCGCGATGCCGACTACATTGTCGAGGTCGTCATTGCAGACAGGAATCATGCTGTGCGGCGTCTCGCGCAGCAGTTGCAGCATTTTCTCGCTGCTGTCGTTCAGGTTGACCCACGAGACGTCGCCGCGCGGCGTCATCACGGAGCGGATCGAGCGTTCGGCCAGGGTCAGCACGCCGCTGACCATGTTGCGCTCTTCCACGCCGAAGGCGGAGACGTCGGGCAATTCCTTGACTTCGTGCTCTTCGACGGCTTCGCGGCCCTTGCGCCCGCCCAGCAGGCTCAGCACGGCTTGCGCCGTGCGGTCGCGCAGCGGCGCATTCGATTGCAGCTTGAGGAAGTTGCGGCGCGCCAGTTGGTTGAAGAACTCGATGACGATCGAGAAACCGATGGCGGCGTACAGATAGCCCTTCGGAATGTGGAAGCCCAGGCCTTCCGCCACCAGGGAGAGGCCGATCATCAGCAAAAAGCTCAGGCACAGCACGACCACGGTGGGGTGGGCGTTGACGAAGCGCGTCAGCACCTTCGAGGCGAGCATCATGACGACGATGGAAATGACGACGGCCGCCATCATCACGTACAGGTTTTCCACCATGCCGACGGCCGTGATGACGGCGTCGAGCGAGAAGACGGCGTCGAGCACGACGATCTGCGCCACCACGAGGCCGAAGCCGGCGTAGACTTTCGGCCCCGTCTGGGCGTGGGTTACCCCTTCGAGGCGCTCGTGCAGCTCGCTGGTGGCCTTGAACAGCAGGAACAGGCCGCCGACGAGCAGGATCAGGTCGCGCCCCGAAAACGAGAAGGTCAGTATGGAAAACAAGGGCGTCGTCAGGGTGACCAGCCAGGAAATCAGCGAAAGCAGGCCCAGGCGCATGACGAGGGCCAGGGTCAGGCCCAGGACCCTCGCCTTGTCGCGCTGGTGCGGCGGCAGCTTTTCGGCCAGGATGGCGATGAAGATCAGGTTGTCGATACCCAGTACGATTTCCAGTACGACCAGCGTCAGCAGGCCGACCCAGATTGTCGGGTCAAATAACCATTCCATGTGTGTAACCTTGTAAAGTCAGTAAGTATCAAGCTTGCCTGGCGGCCAGTGCCCCAGGGAATCGTGTTGCTATTGCGTGATGTGGCGGCGGACGCGCGGCGGCCGGGTGGCCTGCCGCGCGTCCGCTTCGGCAAGTGCCCCCGGTCCCGCTTGCCAAATGATGGCGCAAAACGGCGCGCCCTGGCGCGAGGTCGGGTATAGCGTGATGGGGTCGTTGTCGCATTCGTCGGTGTCGCAGCTGTCGCCGGGCAAGCCTGCATGGGCGCCGGGCTCAAGGCAATCGGCGGCAGGCG
The DNA here is from genome assembly GCF_051380695.1 of Janthinobacterium goodfellowi. Lineage (NCBI taxonomy): Bacteria > Pseudomonadati > Pseudomonadota > Betaproteobacteria > Burkholderiales > Oxalobacteraceae > Janthinobacterium > Janthinobacterium goodfellowi. The sequence goes on from NZ_JBNYXN010000007.1 coordinate 212,412, forward strand.
TGGCGGCAACGCCGGCCACATCAAGGTGCTGGAATGGGGAAGGGCTGGCGTCAGCCATGCTGGCGAACGCCTGGGGTAACGCGATGAAAACAAAAAGGCAGAGCAGGACGAGAGCTCGTCTCATATACAGGCAGATAGTTCTGGAACCGTGGAGTATAACACGGGCACATAACAGCTCGATGACAGGCACTTGCGTAACTGATAAGTATGCCGTAAATTACGAGAGCAATGATTTCCCTGGGCGGCGAAGACGCAGCGCGGGTCCATGGCAATTCTTGCGTTCGTATCGTATTGCGCTTGCGTATCTTTCACTGCGCTGGCGCATCTTTAAACGCAGTGCTACCAGGACTCCGACTTGAAACCAATTACCGCCCTCCTGCTTGCCGCCGGCATCCTCTCGCCGTCGTTCATCCTGGCCGCCACCCCGGTCGACGCCGCGCCGGCCCAGAAAGCCGGCAAGGCCGCGCCGAACCGCGGCGCCGCCGTCAAGGTCACGTCCGTCGAAGGCATCACCGAATACCGCCTGGCCAACGGCTTGCGCGTGCTGCTGTTCCCGGACGCCAGCAAGCCGACCCTGACCACCAACATCGTCTACCTGGTCGGCTCGCGCCATGAAAACTACGGCGAAACGGGCATGGCCCACTTGCTCGAGCACTTGCTGTTCAAGCCCAGCGCCAACTTCGGCGTCAAGAAGGGAACCAAGACCCCCGTCGAGATCCTGAACTCGACGGGTGCGCAGTTCAACGGCACCACCTGGTACGACCGCACCAATTACTACGCGACCTTCCCCGCCAACGACGACAACCTGCGCCAGATGCTGGCCATGGAAGCGGACCGCATGGTCAACGCGGCCATCGACCAGAACGATCTGTGGAACCCGAAGACGCAGAAGGGCGAAATGACCGTCGTGCGCAACGAGTTCGAGATGGGCGAGAGCGATCCGATCGGCGTGACCAGCGAACGCATCCAGGCCATCGCCTACGACTGGCACAACTACGGCAAGTCGACCATCGGCGCCCGCTCCGACATCGAACAGGTGAACATCCCCCGCCTGCGCGCGTTCTATCATAAATACTATCAGCCGGATAATGCCGTGCTGATGGTGGCGGGCCGCTTCGATGAAGCGAAGGTCCTGGCACAGATCAATGAGCTGTTCGGCAAGATTCCGAAACCCACCCGCGTGATCGAACCGACCTACACGGCCGAGCCGGTGCAGGATGGCGAGCGCGCCGTGACGGTGCGCCGCAGCGGCGGTACGCAGTTCGTCGGCGCCGGCTACCACGTGGCGCCGTCCGGCAACCCGGACGCCGTCGCCCTCGAAGTGCTCGGTCACGTGCTGACGGACGCCCCGGCCGGCCGCCTGCACAAGGCGCTGGTGGAAACCAAGCTGGCCAGCAAGATCGAATACAACTCCGTGAGCAACCTGGAGCCGGGCTACAACCTGTTCGGCGCGCTGGTGCCCGTCGATGGCAACCTTGACGCGGCGCAAGCGGCCATGCTGAAAGTGCTGGAAGACTTGAAGTCGCAGCCGGTCACGGATGCGGAAGTGGCGCGCGTGAAACAGCAGCTGAACAAGCAGGTGGAACTGATCACCTCGAACACGGCGCGCATGACGATCGCCCTGACGGAATCGCTGGCGGCCGGCGACTGGCGTTTGTTCTTCCTGCAGCGCGACCAGCTCGACAAGCTGACGACGGCGCAGGTGCAGGCGGCCGCCGAGAAATACCTGAAGAGCTCGAACCGTACCCTGGGCCGCTTCATCCCCACCGATGCGCCGGACCGCACGGTCGTGCCGGCCTACGCCGACGTGGCGCCGCAACTGGCCGGCTACACGGGCCGCGCCGTGGTGGCGCAGGGCGAGGCGTTCGACCCCAGCCCCGACAATATCGAGGCGCGCACCACGCGCTTCACCTTGCCGAACGGCTTGAAGGGTGCCTTGCTGCCGAAGAAAACCAAGGGCAATACCGTCAGCGTCGTATTGAAATTGCAGACCGGCAGCGAAGAGAGCTTGCGCGGCAAGGCGCAAGTGGGCAGCTACACGGCCAATCTGCTGTCGCGCGGCACGGATAAGCTGTCGCGCCAGGAAGTGAAGGACAAGTTCGACCAGCTGGGCACGCAAGTGGCCATCACGGGCGGCGCCGAGGGCGTGACCGCCATGCTGACGGGCAAGCGCGAGAACTTGCCGGCCGCCATGGACCTGCTGGCGCAAGTGCTGCAAAAGCCGGCCCTGAGCGAAACGGAATTCCTGGAATTGCAGCGCGAGCGCGTGGGCCGCGCGGAGCAGGAATTACCTGAGCCGCAGCCGCTGGCCGTGAACGCCTTCCGCCGCCTGCTCGACGCCACGCCGGAAGGCCATGTGCGCCACGTGGCCACCTTGCCGGCCGAGCTGGCGCAATGGAAAGCCATCAAGGTTGCCGATGTGAAAGCCTTCCACGGCGCCTACTATGGCGCCTCGAACGCCACCTTTGCCGCCGTGGGCGACTTCGATCCGGCCGCGCTGAAGGCGCAAGTGGCCAGCCTGTACGGCAGCTGGAAGGCGCAGCAGCCGTATGTGCGCATTCCTGATGCCGTCAAGCCCGTCAGCGGCGAGAAAGTCACGCTGGAAACGCCGGACAAGGCCAACAGCGTGCTGTTCGCGATCCAGCCTATCCCCCTCAAGGATGACGCGGCCAGCTATCCGGCCTTGCTGATCGCCAACCACATGCTCGGCGGCGGCGCCTTGCGCAGCCGCCTGGCCGACCGCATCCGCCAGAAGGAAGGCCTGTCGTACGGCGTCGGTTCGCAAGTGTCCGTGCCGTCGCGCGAACCGGCCGGCTACTGGATGGCCTACGCCATCAGCGCGCCGCAAAACACGGTCAAGGTGGAAGCGGCCCTGCGCGAGGAAATCGCCAAGGTGCTGGCCGACGGCTTCACGGAAGCGGAACTGGCCGAAGCGAAGAAAGGCTGGCTGCAATCGGAAGAAGTGGGCCGCACGCAGGACGCGGGCCTGGCGCGCGAACTGGCCGGCTACCTGGCGCAGGACCGCACCATGGCTTACGACAAGGACCTGGAAGCGAAAGTGTCCGCCTTGACCCTGACGCAAGTGAACCAGGGCCTGCGCGAATACCTGAAGCCGGCGGCCGTGTCGGTGGTGGTGGCGGGCGACTTTGCCAAGGTGGCGAAAGAGGGCGACAGCGGCGCCAAGGCAACGACGTCGAAATAATCCGTTTTACATAGAAAAAACCCGCTGGCAAGGTCACTTGCCAGCGGGTTTTTTATTGATGCGTATCAACTTAGCGCGGTGCCATTTCGGCTACGTAGATTTCCACGCGGCGATTGCGTGCGCGTCCCGCTGCATCCGCATTCGAGGCGATCGGTTCGCGGGCGCCGCGGCCTTCCGTGACGATGCGGGTCGGCGAGACGCCGCGCATGGCCAGGTAGTCGCGCGTGTGGGCGGCGCGTTCCACCGACAGCGGTTCGTTGATGGAATCGCTGCCCGTGCTGTCCGTATGGCCGATGATGCTGACCGTGGTGTTCGTGTTTTCGTTCAGGGTGGCGGCAAAGCGGTCGAGGATGGGGCGGAAGTTGCCCTTGATGTCGGCGCGGTTGGTATCGAAGGAAATGTCGCTCGGGATTTCCATTTTCAGGCGGTTATCGGCCGTCTGCGACACTTGCACACCAGTACCCTGTGTCGCTTGCTCCATCGCGCGCTTCTGGTTTTCCATGCGGTTCGACCAGATATTGCCGACTACGGCGCCAGCGGCCGCACCCAGCAGGGCGCCGCCGGCCGTGCGGCCGCTGCTGCCGCCACCGGTGGTGCCGCCGATCAAGGCACCGAGGCCTGCGCCGATGCCGGCGCCCGTGGCCGTGCCGCGTTGTGTCGAGGACATGTCCGCGCAGCCGGTAGCGGCCAGCGCGATCACCAGCATGCCGATCAGGGATTTGGCGCCAGGGCCTTTTTTGAATGCTTCTTTCATGGATTTTCTCCTAGTTTTGTTATTGGGACATACCCAGAACTACCTGCACACGTTACTGCAAAATGCGGCGGCGTGCCAGTGCGCGCACATGGACGCACAAGGCGACAAAAAAGCGGCGCCCGTTTGCACGCGCGCCGCCCTGTCTGGCCAGTGCGCCAGCCTCTATAAACCGCGCCCGCTGATCAAGCGCAGCAGGATCATGATGACCGCGACGACCAGCAGGATGTGGATGAAGCCGCCAATGGTATAAGAAGTTACCAGGCCCAGCAGCCAAAGAATAATGAGTACGACGGCGATTGTATACAGCATGATGTGTCCTCCGAGAGTAATGTGTGGATGACGGCGACTGCCTTGGCCTTGTGCTGTCATCGGTTTTTGTCATTGCGCGGCGACTGGGTCGCTGAACGCTGATGCCATGACTTATTGTCTACTTTGTTTCTGAAACTTTCTGTACGGTGCCGTACACAAGCCTTATTTAGCTGACTGATTACCCAACTTATTTGCTGTATTTGGCCATATTGCTCTCGCGCATAGGCCGGCGTTCCTGCTCGCCATCCATGCCCGGTATCCAGGCCAGCATGCCGGCCATGCCGACGGCGCCGGCCAGGCAGCTGACCATGCCGCCCGTCAGCAGCAGCATGACGCCAAACACGGGGGCGCTGCTGGCCGCGGGCGCCAGGTCCAGCGCGCAGAAGCCCAGCGCGGTAGCCAGTATGCCGCCGCCGATAAAGCCGAGCCAGATCCGGCGACTGCCTGTCTTGTCGTTTTCCATCGCATCTCCTTGAAGGCATTCGTTGAACTTTCTTGAATGCATCATCTCGCGGGACGGCAAGCTCATCTGTACGCCAACGAACATTGCCAAAAAGAAAACGCCCGGACAGGCCGGGCGTGTGTGATTTGCTGCGCGGGCGGGCGGCGCGCTGGCCGCCAAGAACTTAGCCGATGGCGCGCAAGCCGCCGTTGACGACGCGCACGCGGTCGCCCTGGCGCCAGTTCGGCGCGGCGCTCTGGTGCACGGTGCGCGTCTTGCCGTTATCGAGGCGCACGACGATGTTGTAGCTGCGCGTGGCGCGCACGCTGCCTTCGATCTGGTTGCCGGCCACGGCGCCGCCAACGGCGCCCAGCACGGTAGCCAGCTGCCTGCCGTGGCCGCCGCCGACCTGGTTGCCCAGCAAGCCGCCGACGACGGCGCCGCCGGCCGCGCCCACGCCGCTGCCTTCGGCGCGCGTATTGACTTCATGGATGGCTTCGATCACGCCGCAATTGCCGCATACCTGCGGTGCCGGCGCCGGGGCGGCCGCGTACTGCTGTTGCGGTTGCTGCTGCGGCTGGCGCACGGGTTGCTGCTGCTGTGGCTGTTGTTGTGGCGGCAGGGCAGCCAGCGGCTGTGCGCCGGCGGGCTGCAGGTTCGTTTGCGGCTGGTTCGCCTGCAGGTTGGCCATCTGTTCGGCGGAAGTGCTGGCCGCCAGTGGCTGGCTATCGCCCTGCGACGAGGGCAGCCAGCCCATCAGGGCCGCCGTGCCCACGCCGCAAAACAGCAGGACGGCGACGGCGGCGGCCAGTACCAGCGGATGGAGGGATTTGGTGGTGGTAGTCATGGAGAGCTCCTTGTTTTTTAAAATAATGAAATGGGTAGTGCGTGTTATCCGTGCGATTCGCGTGTATTGCCAGTGTGCTGTACCGCTTGCCGCGCTTCCGTGCGTCACCGTACATACATGGACGGTAGGGCGCCGTAGGCTAAGTAAAAATTATGTCGAGTTGTAACGACACCAAGGAAAAGCAATGCCACTAACGAATGCCAGCATGACCCTGTCCCGCGATGCAGGCCGATCCGGCCTGGGCACGCCTGCGGGCGCGCTTGACGCCAGCAACCGCCTGCTGGCCAGCCTGCCCGAGCACGACTTGCGGCACCTGACGGCGCTGTTCGATACCGTCACGGTCGAGGTGGGCGAGGTGCTGTACGAACCGGGCCAGCCTATCGGCCACATCTACTTCCCCGGCGACTGCCTGATCTCGCTGCTGGCCGTGGCGGAAGGCCGCATGACGCTGGAAGTGGGCTCCGTCGGCCGCGAAGGCGTGCTGGGCGCGTCCGTCGCGCTGGGCCACGACCTGGCGCAAGTCCGGGCCGTGGTGCAACGTTCCGGCACGGCCAGCCGCATCGCGCGGGCCGATTTTTGCGCCGAGTTCGCCCAGCTCGAGTCCCTGCAGCGCTTGCTGTACCGCTACACGGACACTTTGCTGGCGCAAGCCATCCAGATAGCCGTGTGCAGCCGTTTCCACGTGCTCGAGGCGCGCCTGGCCCGTTCGCTGCTGATCACGCGCGACCGCCTGCAGTCCGAAAAATTTCACCTGACGCATGAATTCCTCGCCCATACCCTGGGCGTGCGGCGCGTCGGCGTGACCAAGGCGGCCAGCGCGCTGCAACAGCAAAAACTGATTACTTACAGCCGCGGCAATATCGAAATTCTCGATTCCGCCGGCCTGGAAGCCGTCTCTTGCCGCTGCTACGAACTGGTCAAGGATAGCGGCGCGATCGGCATGGCCAACGTCTTCGTCTAATTTCCTCAGAATAACTTTTCAATTTCCTTAACGGAAGCCGGACGCAAAAAAGCGGGGCAGGCGCCTGGGCACCCACCCCGCTTTTCGGATGGCCGATTACTTCGGCTTGACCTGATTGCCGATTACGCCGCCGACGGCGGCGCCGCCGACTGCGCCGACTGCGCTGCCGCCCGTCAGCACGGAACCGGCAACGGCGCCGATACCAGCGCCGATGGCCGTGTTTTTATCCTGGCCGGACATGTTGGCGCAAGCAGTCAAGCTCAGCAGCAGAGCGGCAACGGAAGTGGTAGCGGCGATTTTTTTAATGATTTGCATGATAGTTCTCCTATGAATTCGGACCTCGTGGCGCCGGCTTGGTATGAGCCGGTGGGACTTCGTATCGCCACGTCTTGGGTGTTTCAGGCACGATCACAGAATAGGATTGTGACAAGGCAGGGTCTGTTCGGCAACGCACATAGGGGTGTAACAATTGTAATCGTGCACGGCTGCCGTCTCTTTCCCTCTTGTTCAGCGGTGTTTGCGCGCGGTCTTGCCCGGCTTCGGCGCTACCGGCTTGACGCGCGCCTGGGCCAGCAGCGCCGCGCATTCGCTGTCTTCGACGGGGCCGGTATTGACCAGCGGCAGCAGTGCCGCCACGGGCGCCACCACGGCCAGCGCCAGCGCGCCGCCGGCGCGCAAGGCCAGCACGCCCTTGTCGACGCTCACGTCGGGCTTGCTGAAAGTGCCATGCACGTACAGGGGCGAGCGCAGCGAGAAGATGCGCAAGCCCTTGCTGTCCGGCCGCAAGGTCAGGTCCAGCCGTTCATCGGCCAGGTTCACCGTGCCATCGATATGCAGGACGGCATCATCCGTGTCGACGATGAACTGGCGCGTCTGCATCAATCCCTTGGTGACGGCGAAGTCGGCGGCCAGGCAATTGAGCTTGACCTGCTTGTCGCCGGCCAGCTTGGCCAGCACGACACTGCCGATATTCAAGCCCATTTCTTCCAGCAGCAGCTTGCTGATGCTGCCCCGGTTGATCAGCGCGCGCACTTCGCCGTTCGAGCTGCCCAGCAGGCTGGCGACGGAATTGCCCGTGGCCGACAGCGAAGCGTCGCCATTGATTTCGCCCACGCTCGCTTGCAGGGCTGGCAGGCGGGGGAACAGTTGCTGGATGTGCAGATGGCGGGCGCTGGCCTTGAGTTCGGCGGCGATGCCGTTGGCGATGACCTTGCCGCTGCCGTCGAGCTTGATCTGCGAGCTCAGGGTGCCGCCCGCTACATTGAAATTGAGCGGCGTCAATGACAGCACGCCGTCCATCAGCACCACATGCGTGTCGAGCTTGCTGATCGGCAGCTCGGCGTCGCGCGTGATCTTGTCAGCCGTGTAGCGCACGTCGGCGTCCAGGCTGGTCCAGCGCTCCGTCTTGAACGTTTCCACGGGCAGCACGCGGCCGGCCGGCTGCGTCGACGGCACGCCACGCTCCTTCTTGCTGGCGCTGGAATCGGCGCCCACCAGCGGGCCCAGGTCGGAAAATTGCAGCAGGCGCGAGTGGACTTCGCCCGTCAGGCGCTTGCGCGGCTTGCTGGCGGAAAAGGCCAGCTTGCCGCTGATGTCGCTCGAACCCACCTTGCCGCTGAACTTGTCATACACCCATTCGCCGCCGCGCGGTGCCAGCGTGCCCGTCAAATGGCCTTCCGTGCTGAAGTGCGGCGTTTCCGGCAGCAACACGCCCGTCAAGGGATACAGCCGAGCCATGCTGGGCCCCGATAGCTTCAGGCGCACGTCGAGCGCGGCCAGGTCCGCCGGACGCGTCAGGGTGCCTTCGATGGCCACGCTGCTGCCGCCCGCGCGCATGTCGGCCTGGATGGGGAAGGGCGTGCCTTGCTGCTGCAGCGACAGCACGCCGCCCGCCTTGCCGCCGCCCTTGATGGTTTCGCCATGGTATTTGCCCGATAGCGTCCAGGCGATGCCGTAGCGCGTATCGCCGGCGATGGTGTCGACATCGGCGCGCATGGCCGTGCCCGTCACGTCATCGTCGAGCATCACCGTGCCCTTGCTGAAGACCACGCTTTGCAGTTCCAGCTGCCACGGCGACGGCTGCTCCTGCTTGTCGAAGGTCCAGTTGTTCTTGCCGTCCTTGTTGCGCAGCAAATTCACCTGCGGCGTGTCGAAACGCAATTCGGGGATGACGATCTTTTTGTCCAGCAGGGCCAAAGGATTGAGCGAAAATGCCAGCTGGCTGACGCTGGCCAGCTGCGCCTGCTCACCCGTCCCGGCCATGGCGCTCGGGTTGCCCAGGCGCACGTCCTTTGCCTGCAAGTGCGGCCACGGCAGGTAGGCGCGCCAGCTTTGTTGCCCCGCCGCCGTTGGCTGCTGCCACGTCAGCGACAGGTCGCCCGCAATGGCGAAGGGCCGCCCCAGCGCTTCGCTGGCGCGCGCGTTGAGCCAGGGCTTGGCGCGGTTCCAGTCCATATTGAGCAGGACGACGGCGGCCGTGACGGGCAGGGCGATGAGCACGGCAGTGCTGGCGAGGGCGATTTTCTGGCGGCGGGACAGTTGCATGGTGGACGATTCTTTCTGGACAAGTATTCACGATGCTACAGGAATCGCTCCAAAGCAGGGCCCGTTTCTCGCTTTTGCGGTCCGGCACGTGCGCTGGCGCACGTTGCCGATGCAAGTATTGTCGATTTCTTACTCTATGTGCGGCACCGAACGGATATGCGGGGAACCGGAGCCTATAACGTCATACATCAAACGCAGTTCCTGATTCCAGATGTGCCGACGTTGATACCTACCGCTTAACAATTCTCCAGGAGAAAAAAAATGACAAACCGAGATTTCAAGATTTCCCCACTGGCCGCCCTGGCCGCCTGCGCCACGGCCGTTGTCCTGATGACGGGCTGCTCCAGCCTGAAAACGCCAGCCACGGCCGATGTCGCCGTGTCGCGCGCCGCTGTCGATAACGCCGCCAGCGCCGGCGCCGCCGACCTGGCACCCGATGAAATGCGTTCGGCCCGCGAAAAAATGCGCATGGCTAACCAGGCCCTGAAAGACCGCGACTACAAGACGGCGCGCGACCTGGCCGACCAGGCGCAAGCCGATGCCAAGCTGGCGCAAAGCAAGGCCAACTCGGCCAAGGCCACCAGCGCCGCCGATGAAATCAACGAGAACATCCGCGTCATGCGCGAAGAACTCGACCGTGCCAATCAGCAAGCCCCAAAACAATAACTAACAACAATAACAGGACCCCATCATGAAAAAAGCTACCTACACCACCATTCCCGGCCTGCTGGCCATGGCCGCCCTCGTTGCCGCCTGCAGCTCCGCACCGACCACCACCAGCCTGCTCGACCAGACGCGCGGCGACTACATGGCGGCGCAATCGAACCCGATGGTATCGACCTATGCGCCGCGCGAATTCCGCGAAGCGAGCGCTGCGCTGGAAGCGGCAAACGCGGCCGCCACGCGCCAGGAAGATAGCGAAAAAGTCGACAAGCTGGCCTACCTGGCCAAGCAAAAAATAGCCACGGCGCAAGAAGTCGCCAAGCAGAAAGCGGCTGAAGCCGATATCGCCAACGCCGGCAAGCAGCGCGACCAGTTGCGCCTCGATGCGCGCACGCAGCAGGCTGACCAGGCTACGGCCCGCGCCCAGGCGGCGCAAGCGGATGCGGAAGCGGCCAAGGCCCAGGCTCAGGCTGCCGAAGCATCGGCCCGCGATGCGCAAGCGCGCGCCGCCGGACTCGAAGCGCAGCTGGCCGACCTGGCCGCCAAGAAAACCGAACGCGGCATGGTCATTACCCTGGGCGACGTGCTGTTTGGCACGGACAAGGCGAACCTGACGGCCGATGGCATGAATACGGCGCGCAAGCTGGCCGACGTGCTGAAAAACAACCCGCAGCGTACCGTGCTGATCGAAGGCTTTACGGATAGCACGGGCGGTTCCGCGCACAACCTGGAATTGTCGCAACGCCGCGCCGAATCCGTGCGCAATGCGCTGCTGGAGCAAGGCATCAGCCGCGACCGCATCGCCACGAAAGGCTATGGCGCCGCCTATCCGGCCGCCGGCAACGATACGGCGGCAAACCGCCAGCTGAATCGCCGTGTGGAAATCGTCTTGTCGGAGGACAACACGGCCATTCCCGCCCGCCGCTAAGCCGCGCCAGTTGACGCGGCAGTAGAAAGGCAGCACCGGCCGAAAGTTGGCCGGTGGATACCCATGCAATACTTGAAAGGAAGCATCATGACCCAAACATCTGTTGAGATTCCAGCTGGCATCGATACGGCCGCCATCCGCGCTGCCGCCAAAAACCTGGACGACGGCGCCGTGACGGCCGGCTACCAGGGCGACCGCCAGGAGTTGATCACCCTGTTGAATGGGGCGCTGGCCACCGAACTGGTGTGTATTGCGCGCTATAAACGCCATTACTACACCGTGAGCGGGCGCGACAATGGCACCATCAAGGCCGAGTTCCTTGAGCATGCGCAACAGGAGCAAGAGCACGCCGACTGGCTGGCCGAACGCATCGTGCAATTGAATGGCAAGCCAGATTTTAATCCTGCAACATTGCTTGCGCGCAGCCATGCCGAGTATGATGACTCCGAAGACGTGCAAAGCATGGTGCGTGCCAATCTGATCGCGGAACGGGTAGCGATCGAGTCGTATCGCCAGATGATCGTCAAAATCGGCGACAAGGACCCGACCACACGCCATTTGTTGATCAAAATCATGGCTGTCGAGGAAGAGCACGCCGATGATATGCGCGATCTAATGGAATAGTGTTTTTGAGTAAAGTAGGTATAGTAACTACATTCATCCACAGCTAAGGAGCTAAACCATGTTGGAAAACAATATCACCACCGTCAATAACGATGTCAAAACCCTGGTCAAGGATGCGCAAGCCCTGTTCAGCGCCGCTGCCGCCCTGACGGGCGAAAAAGCCGACGAAGTGCGCATCAAGGGCATGAAAACCCTGGACGCGGCCCTGGCCAAGGCGCACGAAGCGCAAGCGTCGGCCATCGTCGCTACCAAGCAGCTCGCCTCGCAGGCGGACGGTTATGTCAAGGAAAACCCATGGCGCACGGTAGCCGTCGCCGCTGGCGTCGGCGTACTGGTCGGCTTCATCCTGGGCCGCAAGTAATCCATTGTCAGGAGCGATATGGACAAGTCTGCTTCGTCTCACCAGGGGCCGGGATTGATCGGCTCGGTCGCCGGCCTGGCCAAGAACGCCGTCGGACTGATGTTGTCGCGGCTGGAACTGGCCACCATCGAACTGTCGGAAGTGCGCAATCACATGCTGCAGCTGGTGGTCATTTTCGCGCTGGCGACGGTGGCGGGCTTGTTTGCCATCGCTTACGGCAGCGTACTGGTCGTCTTCCTGGCCTGGGATAGCCTGGGCTGGAAGATCCTGGCGATCATGACGGTCGTGTTCGTACTGCTGGCCATCATCCTGGTCATGTATGCGCGCGCCATGCTGCGTCAAGGCAAGCTGTCCATGCCCGCCACCATGGCGGAATTGAAGGCTGACCGCGACATGCTGATGTAAGCGGCCTTACGAGGAGAATTCATGTCGGAAAACGACAAAATGGCGGTGCAAGCCGCCCGCAAGCGCATGCTGATCGCCCAGGGCGAGATGTATCGCGTGGGCATCGTGCATGCGCGCGCCAACGTGGGCTATGCCCTGCGTCCCGAATCGCTGCTGCAGGGCGTGGTCGAAACGGCGGTCGGCTTTGCCGGCCACCGCGTCGAGTCCCTGCTGGCGCCGGGCGGCATGCGTTTGCAAGGCGCCATGCCTTACGTGCTGACGGCGCTATCGTTTATCGGACGCAAGAAGCTGGTCAAGCCGGCCCTGGTCCTCGTGGCCGTGGCCGCCGTTGCCGCCAGCTGGCTGCGCCGCAAGCGCTGAACGCCAGCCGTGTAGCACAGGAACGCCGTCATTGACGGCGTTTTTTTTGCCCGTGCCCAACGTCCGGCACGGGCAGGCGCAATCCCTTACAATGATTCACGCCGTACTTCGCGCGGCGGATAGAGGGACCATCTTGATGACGAATTCAAAGACACCGATCAATCAGTTAAATCCCTCGCGCCTGCGCATCGTGCTGGTGCTGCAGGGCGGCGGTGCGCTGGGCGCCTACCAGGCCGGCGTCTACCATGCGCTGCACGAACATGGCCTGGCGCCCGACTGGGTGGTAGGCACCTCGATCGGCGCCATCAATGCCGCCATTTTGGCCGGCAACAAGCACGAGGACAGGCTCGTGCGTCTGAAACAGTTCTGGCAGCGCGTGGCGCACCGCGACAGCGTCGACATGAACCTCGTTTCGGACCAGCAGCGCCGTTCGAACATCTGGCTGGCCACGCTCGATACCGTGCTGCGCGGCGTGCCCGGCTTCTTCAAGCCGCGCATCTTCAGCCTGTTCTCGGCGGGAATCGCCGTCAAGCCGGAAGAGGCCAGCTTTTATGACACCAGCGAGCTGGCCAGCACCCTCGAGGAGCTGGTCGATTTCGATTACCTGAACCAGCCCGGCGGCATGCGCCTGACGGTCAACGCCCTGCGCGTCAAATGCGGCAGCCTCACCAGTTTCGACAGCCAGCGGCAGCCGCTGACGGCGGACCATATCCGCGCCAGCGGCGCCTTGCCGCCCGGCTTTGCCGGCGTGCGCGTCGAGGGCGATTTATATTGGGATGGCGGCCTGTACTCGAACACGCCGCTGGAAACCGTGCTCGACGACACGCCCCACGTCGACACCCTGGTCTTCATGGTGGACTTGTGGAGCTCCGAAGGGCCGGAACCGACCACCCTCGATGAAGTGCAGACGCGGCAAAAGGACGTCACCTTCGCCTCGCGTTCGAAGCGCCATATCGAGGACTACGTCAACATGCATACCATGCAGCACAAGCTGCGCGAACTGTATGCCCGCCTGCCCGAGGACGCGCACAGCCAGCGCCAGGCCGAAGAACTGGCGGCGCTCGGCTGCGACAGCACCATGCACATCGTGCGCCTGCCGTATGCGGGGCGCGACTGGCACATGGCGGCCAAGGATATCAATTTCTCCAAGGGCTCCATCGAGTGGCGCTGGGAGCAGGGCTACCAGGATGGCTTGCGCGCGATCAAGGCGGCCGGCTGGCTGGCCTTTGTCACGGAAGACACGCCGCTCGTGGTGCACGAGTTGCCGCCATACGAACGCGACGCGGCCTGATCAGGCCGCGTTGCCATAGATTACTGCTGCGGATGCGCCGCTACACGCAGTTTTTCCGCGTTCGCCATGTCTTGCCGGTAAGTATCTTGCGCGTCCTTCAGGCAGGTGGCGCGCGTGGCGGACGGTTCCGAACGACATGCTTTTTTGGCCTCGGCCAGGGCGGCGGTGATTTCCTTGCGCAGGGTGCGCAGCTGGGCTTGCGCCGTGCTGTCTTCCTGGTACCAGCGTTGCGGATCGCCCGGCTGCGGCGTGGCCGTCTGTGCCAATGCCAGCGGCGCCACGCTGCAGGCGAACAGGGTGGCCAAGAGTGTGTTGTGGATAGTCATGATATTTCCTCCTTGAAATAAAAAAGGCGCCGCAGCGCCTTTTTTTACAACCTGCCCGTCAGTAATAGCAGGATCAGTATCACTACGACCAGGCCGGCGATGCCGCTGGGGCCGTAACCCCAGTTGCGGCTATGCGGCCAGGTAGGCAGGACGCCGACCAGGGCCAGGATCAAGATGATCAGAATGATGGTGCCCATGGTATCTCCTAGTTGGTGCATGGTCCGGCGCAGGCTTGCGGACAAGCCTGGCCAGGGGATTAATAGCGGTAGACGCGGCCGTCGACGACGCGCACGCGGTTACCTGGGCGCAAATCGTTCGCGTTGTCCTGCACCACGGTGCGGTATTCGCCGTTGTCGAGACGTACGCTGATCTGGTAGGCCTGGGCTTGCTGCCTGCGGCCTTCCACCTGGTTGCCCACCACGCCGCCGGCGACGGCGCCCGCGACGGTGGCGGCCGTGCGTCCGCCGCCCGAGCCGATGGTATTGCCCAGCAGGGCGCCGGCGATGCCGCCGACCACGGCGCCGGCGCCGCTGGTTTGACCGCCACCCTGCACGATCTGGATGGAATCGACGGTGCCGTACATGGCGGACTCAGGCTGGTTGGCCGGGTAATACTGTTGTGACTGTGAAGGACCGGTGGCGCAACCGCTCAATACGGCGGTGGCGGCAAGCATCAGTGCAGCCAAGGTGGCGTTGGTTTTCATTTTATTCTCCTGACGAGGTGAGGGTGTAGTGCCATCTTAGTCACGGCCCTGTCCCTGGTCTGTACGCTGCCGCACGTACTTATTTGCTGCCGGCGCGATCGCTGCATGGCCGGATTTCTGCACAAGCGTTGTTATTTCCCCCTACTTGCCTGCTTGTTTCAAAATAAATTGCTTGTGTACGGCAGCGTACAGAAGAACGGAGACGATCCACGTAAAACGGTAGTCATGCCAAGCAGACATGCTTGGTACCACCAGGGAGAAATACAACATGAACAAGAATAAGCTTTTCACCGCCATCGTCGTCAGCCTGGCATGTGCCGCCTGGGGCGGCCAGGCCGTGGCTGCCACGCCGGAAGCGAAAGCAGCCTACAAGGCGGCCAATGAACAGGCGGGCCTGAATTACAAGCTGGCGCATGCCGAGTGCGAAAAAATCACGGGCAACCCGAAGGATGTCTGCATCGCCGAAGCGAAGGCCGTGCGCGCCTACGATGAAGCAGTGGCGCAGGCGCAATACACGAATACCCTGCGTGCCTACACCAAGGCGCGCATCAAGATTGCCGATGCCAATTACGACGTCGACCTGGCCCGCTGCAATGCGTTGACGGGCAACGACAAGGATGTCTGCGTCAAGCTGGCCAAGTCCACCAAGGTGGCGGCCCTGGCCGATGCCAAGGCAGACAAGAAAGTCATCGAAGCGCGCAGCGATGCGCGTGAAGCAAAAAGAAAAGCCGAGTACAAGGTCGCGACAGAAAAATGCGATGCATTAGCCGGCGCAGCCAAGGATGACTGTATCAAGGCTGCAAAAACCCAGTTTGGCTACTGAGCTCCGTCCGGCGCGCAGTCACCACACTGGTATAAGAAGCTCATTGTGAGCACATTGATTGACCACTCCTAAGGAAAAAACCATGAAATTCACTAAATCTATCGCTACTGGCCTTTTCGTCGCTTCCCTGTTCGCCGTTGCAGGCTGCGCATCGACCCCAACCAAAGAAGGCACGGGCGAGTACATCGACGACGCGGCCATCACCACCAAGGTGAAAGCCAGCATCTTCAACGAGCCTACCCTGAAATCGACGGAAATCAACGTTGAAACCTTCAAGGGCGTGGTTCAGCTGAGCGGCTTCGTGGCCCAGCCAGCCGATGCCGCCAAAGCGGGTGAAGTTGCCCGTGGCGTCAAGGGCGTGAAGTCGGTAAAAAACGACATCCGCGTCAAGTAATGGCCTGACCTGCCGCAGCGGCCAGCCCCACGGCTGGCACTGCGGCCCTCCACCGACCGTCGCGGGAATCGCATGCATATCCAGCCTACAGATACCCCGCCCGAGCCGGTGGCGGCTGCCTCCACCGAGCCTGTCGGGCCACCTCCCGGCGCGCCCGTGGAGCAGCCAGACTCAACCTTGCGTTTGCCGCTGCACGTCAATGCGCGTGGCATGGCCCTGGGCATCATCGCCACCGTCAGCTTCATTTATGCGCTGCAGTGGGCACAGAAATTCCTCATTCCCGTCATCTTCGGCATTTTCATTGCCTATACCCTCAATCCCGTCGTCGCCTGGCTGGAAAAGTTGCGCCTGCCGCGCGCCATCGGCGCCACGGCCGTCACGGCCCTGATACTGTTCGGTTCCATCGTCGTGGTCGAACGCGTGCAGGGCGAATTCGAATCCATCGTGGAAGAGTTGCCGGCTGCCACGCATAAATTGTCGCGGCTGATCGCCGCCAATACGGGCGGCAAGAACAGCACCTTCCAGAAAATGCAGGCCGTGGCCAATGAAATCGAGCAAGTGGCCGCCGGCGCCGAAGCGCGCCGCAACAACCGCCGCGCCGCCGCCGCCGAGGCGCCCAACTTCAAGATCATGGACTGGGTCTGGGCCGGGTCGCTGGGCCTGGTGGGCTTTCTCAGCCAGGCGACCATGGTCATCTTCCTCGTGTTTTTCCTGCTGCTGTCGGGCGACACCTTCAAGCGCAAGCTCGTCAAGCTGACGGGACCGTCGCTGAGCCGCAAGAAGGTCACCGTGCACATCCTGGAAGACATCAATACCTCGATCCAGAACTATATGTTCATGCTGCTCGTCACGAATGTCTTGCTGGCCGTCCTGATGTGGATCGCCCTGCGCGTGATCGGCCTGGAAAACGCGGGCGCCTGGGCCATCGTGGCCGGCTTGCTGCACATCATGCCGTACTTCGGCCCCTTGCTCATCACCATCGCCACGGGGCTGGTCGCCTTCCTGCAGTTCGAATCGCTGGAAATGGTCTTGCTGGTGACGGGTACGTCGATGGCCATCGCCACCCTGGTGGGCACCTTCGTCACCACCTGGATGACGGGGCGCATCGCGCGCATGAATCCCACCGCCGTGTTCGTCAGTCTGCTGTTCTGGGGCTGGCTGTGGGGCGTCTGGGGCTTGCTGCTGGGCGTGCCCATCATCGTCATCGTGAAGGTCGTGGCCGAGCGCGTACAAGGCATGGAAGTGGTGGCGGAACTGCTGGGCGAATAGCTTGCGGCAATGCCAAGAACAACGGCGCCCGCGGGCGCCGTTGTTGCATCCGGAACGCCGATTTACGACTGGTGGCGTTTCAGGATCTTCACT
Organism: Janthinobacterium goodfellowi; assembly: GCF_051380695.1. NCBI lineage: Bacteria > Pseudomonadati > Pseudomonadota > Betaproteobacteria > Burkholderiales > Oxalobacteraceae > Janthinobacterium > Janthinobacterium goodfellowi. The sequence continues at coordinate 229,711 of NZ_JBNYXN010000007.1, forward strand.
TGCACGTCGCCGTCGTCCGTCTTTGGCATATCCTTCATGCTGCCCAGTTGCAGGGCGAACTGGCGCGTAAACTCGGCGCCCAGGAAGAAAATTTGCGCTGAGTAATATACCCACAGCAGCAGGGCGACCAGCGAACCGGCCGCGCCATAGCTGCTGGCCACGCCGCTGTTGCCGATATACACGCCAATCGCATATTTCCCCAGTGAAAACATGAAAGCCGTGCCCACGGCGCCGATCACCACGTCGCGCCAGGACAGGCGCACGCGCGGCAGCATCTTATAGATGACGGCAAACAGGCTGGCGATGACGGCAAAGCCGATCAGGTTCGACAGGATGGTAAACAGCACGGCCGTGTCCTTCCACACGCCTTCCCAGAAGTTGGCGAGGATGGCCATGGCGGCGTTGACCACCAGCGACACCATCAGCAGGAAGGCCAGCACCAGTACCAGGCCGAACGACAGCAAGCGCGTGCGCACCATATCCCAGGCGCCCGCTTCCTTCAGGGGCGGCACTTGCCAGATTTCGTCGAGGCTGGCCTTCAGCTCGGCAAACACGCTGGTGGCGCCAAACAGCAGCAGGGCGCTGGCGATCAGGGTGGCGATGCGGCCCTGTTCATGGTTTTTCGCGCCGGCCAGCACCAGCTGGATGGCTTCGGCGCCCTGCGTGCCCAGCAAACCCTGCAATTGCCCCATCAGCTCGCCGCGCGCGGCGGCGGGGCCATAGAAAAAGCCGGCGATGGCGATCACCAGCACGAGGATGGGGGCGATGGAAAACAGGGTGTAATAGGCGAGGGCGGCGCCCTTGCTCGAGGCGCGGTGCTCCAGCCATTCGGTGACGGAGCAGACGATGACACTGCGCATCTGCTTGCTGAACGGCGCCAGGCCGGCCAGTATGGGATAGCGGGTAGAGAAATTCATGGTGGCTTTCAATGCAAAAAAGGGGCTCGCGCCCCTTTTTTTTATTCACAAGTGGCGTACCACTGTCGAGCTTACTGCACGCGGCGTTCGATGGTGATCTGTTCCACTTCAACGCGGCGGTTAGGTTCCAGGCACTTGATCAGGTCGGCACGTTTCTTGTTGTTGCATTCCACGACCGGATTGGTGGAGCCCTTGCCTTCGGCCGTCAGGCGGTTGGCTGCCACACCGTGGGCGACCAGGTATTCCTTGACTGCATCAGCGCGCTGCTGCGACAGTTTCAGGTTGTACTTGGGCGAACCGATGCGGTCGGCATAACCACTGATGACGACGTTGTTGACGTCCGGCGATGCGTTCAGCACGCGGGCGATTTCGTCGAGCTTGGTCTGTGTCGGACCCAGCTTGGCGCTGTCGAACGCGAACAGTTCCGTTGCCGACATCGTCACTTTTTCAAAGCGTGCTGGCGGCGGTGGCGGTGGTGGCGGCGGCACGACTACGACGACTTCCTCGCGCGGTGGCGGCGGAGGCGGTGGCGCAGCTGGTGCAGGCGGTTTGTCGAACGCGTAGTTCAGGCCCACGGTGACGTAGTAGTTGTTGTTCTTGCTGTTAGGATCGAAGGTATTGCCGCGCAGGAAGCCGTGCACATTGCGCACGTCGGCCTGGATGGACAGCTGATCCGTGATGCTGGACTGGAAACCCAGGCCCAGGCTGGCGTACGGCGAGCTCTTGCTGCGTTCACCGAAGGCGAAGCTGGTGTCCTTGTCGCGCTGCATGCCGGCACCGACCAGCAGGAAGGGGCGGAAGGCTTTGCGCGAGAACATGTACAAGCCGTCTACGCCCAGCGTGTTTTGCTGGTAGCGCTGACCGTTATCCTTGGAGCGGGCATACGTGGTACCCAGCTGGATATCCCAGTCCTGAGAAACAGGCTTACCGAAGCGCAAGCCTGCGCCATAGCCGGTTTTATCCGCGGAAAAGTCGGAATCTGGCTTGAGTGCGTTGATGCTAGGTTGAATATACCAGGAGGGATTGATTTCCTGGGCCTGTGCGCCGAGGGCGGAGCACAGGACTGCGGCGGCAACGGCGATTTTTTTTAGATTATTCACAAGTAACTCCCAACGTTGATAAGAGATTTTCTCTACAGCATCAAAACGACATCTTGCTACACGTGCTATTGCTAGAGATAGACCACACTTCCAGGTGCGCTTTCTTGCGATAAATGCACTGCTGTTGGACTAGAGAATACGGTTGCAGGTTCAGGTGGTCGGTGCGCTGGCGCACAAAGCATTGTGGTATATCAATAGTGTTGCAGATTCACGACAAATACTTTGGTGTTGAAAAAAACTAATTTGCTTGGTGAAACTTTTACGGCCATTTCTGGCGCCGCGGCAAGAGGCAATCGTACGACTTGTTACCTGCATGCCACTGTATATTAGCAACAATGATGAGCTTGATAACTAATATTACATTGATGTTGTATTCCTGCCGCGTTCTGTTGCTTTTCAGTGCTTCCGCCAGGCAACTTTTGCGCGCCGCAGCCAGCTCCGCCACTTTTCATCAAGGAGTTACCCGTGCCTGACCTGTCCCGTGTTCTTACTTCCCCGCTGCCTGGCAAGCTGGGCCCGCTGTGCCTGCTGCTGTCGCTGGGCCTGGCGGCGCCGGTCTGGGCCGATAGCGGCGTGTCCCTGTTTTCGCCCAGCGGCACGGTCAAGGCCGTGCGCCAGGTGCGGGCCCAGTTCGCCACGCCGATGGTGCCGTTCGGCGACATGGGCTTGCCCGCGCCGTTCGCCATCGATTGCGGCAAGGCCGAGCCGGCCGTGGTGGCAGGCGCGGGGCGCTGGGCCGACGAGCGCAACTGGAACTTCGATTTCGAGCGCGACTTGCCGGCCGGCGTGGCGTGCAGCTTTACCTTGAAGCCGGGGCTGAAGGACCTGGCGGGCCAGGCCTTGCAGGGCACGGCGGCATACCGCTTTTCCACGGGCGGCCCGGCCATCGTCGAGGCCGTACCGTATGACGGCCAGCCGTACATCGATGAAAACCAGATCTTCGTGCTGGGCCTGGACGCCGCGCCGAACGAGGCCAGCGTGGCCGCGAATGCGTATTGCCGCGCCGATGGCATCAATGAAAAGATTCCCGTGCGCCTGCTCAAAGGCAAGGAACTGGAGCAGGTATTGACTCTGCGCAAGAGTTTTCTCGACCGCTACCTGACCGTGTACTTCAAGAAGCGGGGCACGCTCTGGAAAGCGGGCATGCCCGTCGCCAGCAAGGGCGCGCCGCCGCTGCCCGTCACCGTGCTGCAATGCAAGCGCAGCTTCCCCGCCAACGCCAAGGTGTCGCTCGTGTGGGGCGAGGGCATTGCCAGCGCCAGCGGCATCGCCACGGACAAGGCGCAAACCCTGCAGTTCAAGACGCGTCCCGATTTCACGGCCAAGTTCAGCTGCGAGCGCAGCAATCCGAAGGAGCAGTGCATCCCCTTCCTGCCCATGCGCGTACAGTTTTCCGCGCCCGTCAGCGCGTCGCTGGTGCGCGCCATGACCCTGAAGGGCGGCGGCAAGACCTATGCGCCGACGATTTCAAAAGAGGAAGAAAAGGCGGAATTCCTGTATGGTGCCGTCTTCAATGGTCCATTTCCCGTGCAGGCCAGTTTTGTGCTGAGCTTGCCGCCGGGCTTGAAGGACGATGCGGGCCGCGCCTTGCTCAACCGCGCGCGCTTCCCCATGACGGTGCGCACGGGCGAACAGCCGCCGCTGCTGAAGTTCCCGGCCCCGTTCGGCATCATCGAAGCGAAGGGCGACGGCTTGCTGCCCGTCACCGTGCGCAATATTGAGCCCGTGCTGTCGGGCAAGGAAGTCGCGCAAGCCTCGGCTGCCGCCACGGGCGCCACCTTGCGCGTGCCCGACAATGACGACAAGTTCATCATCGAGTGGATGCAGCGCCTGGCCGGCAATGGCGACGGCGGCGAATACTGGCAGCCGTACGCCCAATATGCGGGCAACATGGGCAAATCCGTGCTGGCGGACGCCGCCGGCACGCGCCCCATCAGCCTGCCGCGTCCCGATGGCAAGAAATCCTTTGAAGTGATCGGCATTCCTTTGCTGAAACCGGGCTTTTATGTCGTCGAGCTGGCCAGCCCCATCCTCGGCAAGGCGTTGCTGGGCAAACCGACGACCGCGTATATCCGCACGGCCGCGCTGGTAACGAACCTGGCGGCCCACTTCAAGCATGGCGCGCAATCGTCGCTCGTGTGGGTGACGTCGCTGGACAAGGGCGCACCTGTTGCGAAAGCGCAAGTGGCCGTGCGCGACTGCGCCGGCAAGCTGCTGTGGCAAGGCGCCACGGGCGCGGACGGTGTGGCGCACATTCCCGGCGAGCTGGCCAATTCCAGCTGCAAGAACAATGGCCGCTACTTTATCAGTGCGCGTAGCGGCGGCGACATGACGTTCACCCTGTCGGACTGGGTGGGCGGCATCGAAGCCTGGCGTTTCAACCTGCCCACGGATGACACGCGCGCCGACAACACCCTGCTGGCCACGGTTTTCGACCGCACCTTGCTGCGCGCCGGCGAAACCGTGCACATGAAGCATTTCATCCGCAAGCACACGGCCGAAGGCATGAGCCTGGTCGACAAGAACAACGGTCCCGGCAGCGCCACCTCCATCGTCATCACGCACCAGGGCAGCGACCAGAACTACCAGTTACCGCTGCGCTGGTCCGCCAGCGGCACGGCGGAAAGCGACTGGGTCATCCCCGCCGACGCCAAGCAGGGCGAATACAGCGTAACGATGGCGGGCCGTCCATCCGGCAGTTTCCGCGTGGAAGCGTTCCGCGTGCCGACCATGAAAGCCGTGCTGCAGGGACCAAAGGCGCCCGCCGTGCAGGCAAAGCAGCTGGCCCTCGATGCGCAAATCACGTATCTTGCCGGCGGCGCGGCCACCAACGCGCCCGTCAAGCTGCGCACGGTACTGCAAGACAAGAGCGTGACGTTTGCCGACTATCCCGACTATAGCTTCAGCAATGGCGACGTGAAGGAAGGCCTGGTGAAACAGGGCACGGGCTATGACGACGATGAGGGCGAGTGGCAGGACGAAGGCCGTGGCGGAGCAGCCGGGCCTGGCGCGACGGCTGCGCGCACGCAAAGCTTGACCCTGGACAAGGCGGGCGGCGCGCGCATCGTCATCGACCAGTTGCCGCAGCTGTCCGTGCCGCGCGACCTGGTGGCGGAAATGGCTTTCCAGGATGCAAATGGCGAGACGGCCTCGGTTGCCACGCGCGTGCCGCTGTGGCCGTCAAACTATGTGATCGGCATCAAGCCCGACGCCTGGGCCTTGAGCAAGGATGCCTTCAAGTTCACGGTGGCCGTGCTGGGCACCAATGGCAAGCCCGTGGCGAACGCCCCGGTCGCCGTCGACTTCTTCCAGCGCAACAGCTATTCGCACCGCCGGCGCCTGATCGGCGGCTTCTATGCGTATGAAAACAGCAGCGAAGTGGTCAAGCTCGGTCCCGCTTGCAATGGCAAGACGGATAATAAAGGCCTGTTGATCTGCGACGTGAAGGCACCGGCCAGCGGCAATCTGGTGTTGCGCGCCCGCACGCAGGATGCGTCCGGCAACACGGCCGTCGCCAACCGCGAAACCTGGGTGGCCGGCAGCGGCGACTGGTGGTTCAATGCCAGCGACAATGACCGCATCGACGTGCTGCCGGAAAAGAAACGCTATGAGCCGGGCCAGGAGGCCAGCCTGCAGGTACGCATGCCATTCCGTTCGGGCACGGCGCTGATCACGGTCGAGCGCGAAGGCATCCTCGACACCTATGTGCGCCAGCTCAATGGCCGGGAACCGGTGGTGGCCATTCCGGTCAAACCGAATTACGCACCGAATGTGTATGTGTCCGTGTTTGTCGTGCGGGGGCGTGTCGATGGCGTGCAGCCGACGGCCCTGGTCGACCTGGGCAAGCCAGCCTACAAGATGGGCATCGCGCCGCTGAACGTGGGGTGGCAGGCGCATGAACTGAACGTCATGGTCGTGTCCGACAAGGAAGTGTATCAAATGCGCGACAAGGCGGAGGTGTCCGTGCGCGTGCGCCGCGCCGATGGCAAGCCGCTGCCGGCGGGCGCCGAAGTGGCGCTGGCGGCCGTGGACACGGGGCTGCTGGAACTGATGCCCAACGATAGCTGGAAGTTGCTCGACACCATGATGGCGCAGCGCAGCCTGCAGGTGGAAACGGCGACGGCGCAGATGCAGGTGATCGGCAAGCGCCATTTCGGCCGCAAGGCCTTCCCAGCCGGCGGTGGCGGCGGCAAGGGCGCCAGCCGCGAACTGTTCGACACCCTGCTGTTCTGGAAAGGCACCGTCAAGCTCGACGCCAAGGGCGAAGCGACGGTGCAGGTGCCGCTCAACGATTCCTTGACGGGCTTCCGCATCGTCGCCATCGCCAGCGCCGGCAAGGAATTGTTTGGCACGGGCAGCACGGATATCCGCAGCTCGCAAGACTTGATTTTGATGTCGGGCTTGCCGGCCCTCGTGCGCGAAGGCGACCAGTTGCGCGCGGGATTCACGGTGCGCAACACCTCGGCCGCCCCCTTGAGCGTGGAACTCAATGCCAGCGCGGCCGGCAAGGCGCTGCCGCGCCAGAGCTTGAGCCTGGCGGCGGGCGAAGCGCGCGAAACGGGCTGGGATTACCAGGTGCCGCTCGGCGCGCAGAATATCGTGTGGGAGATAGTCGCGAAGGCGGGAAACCATACCGATAAACTGAAAATCACGCAAAAGGTAGGTCAGGCCACGCCCGTGCGCACGTATCAAGCCACCTTGCAGCAGATCGACAAGCCCATCAATATGTCCGTGCAAATGCCAGCCGGCGCCTTGCCGGGCCGGGGCGGCCTGCAGACCAGCTTTGTCGCCAAGCTGGGCGGCGAGCTGCCCGGCGTGCGCGAGTACATGGCCGCCTACCCGTACACCTGCTTCGAGCAAAACACGTCGAAGGCCATCGCCCTGCAAGACCAGGAGGCGTGGAACAAGCTGGCCGCCAGCCTGCCCGCCTACCTGGACGGCGACGGCTTGCTGAAATACTTCCCCATCATGGAGCAAGGCAGCGACAGCCTGACGGCCTACGTGCTGTCGGCAACTAAAGAGGCGGGCTATGCGATTCCGGAACAGACGAAGAACCGCATGGAAGCAGCCTTGACTGCCTTTGTGCAGGGCAAGATCGTGCGCCGTTCCGCGCTGGCCACGACCGACCTGGCCGTGCGCAAGCTGGCGGCGCTGGAAGCGCTGTCGCGTTCGAATAAAGTGCCGCCCGATGCGCTGGAGAGCATCAGCATCAGCCCGAATTTGTGGCCCACTTCCGCCGTCATCGACTGGAGCTTGTTGCTGCAACGCACGCCTGGCTTGGCGCGCCGCGATGCGCTGCTGGCCGAGGCGCAGCAGATTCTGCGTTCGCGCCTGAATTTCCAGGGCACGACCATGGGCTTTTCCACCGAGCGCAAGGATAACTGGTGGTGGCTGATGGTCTCCGGCGACGTCAACGCCAACCGTTTATTACTGGCCGTGATGGACGACCCGGCGTGGAAGGATGATATCGGCCGCCTCGTGCGCGGCAGCATGGGTCGCCAGAAGAAGGGCCGCTGGGATACGACGGTGGCCAACGCCTGGGGCACCCTGGCGATTGCCAAATTCTCGGCCAAATTCGAATCGACGCCGGTGACGGGCGCCAGCGCCGTCAAGCTGGGCGGCGATACGCAGGCGCTCGTGTGGAATGGCGCGGCGAAAGTGGGCCCCGTGCTGCAGGCGTGGCCGAAGGGCACGGATACGCTGGGCCTGGCGCACAGCGGCACGGGCAAGCCGTGGGCCACCGTGCAAAGCCTGGCGGCCATCCCGCTCAAGGCGCCCGTGTCCAGCGGTTACACGATCAGGAAAACCATCACGCCCGTGGAGCAGAAGACGGCGGGCGCCTGGTCGCGCGGCGACGTCTACCGCGTGCGCCTGGAGTTGTCGGCGCAGGCGGACATGAGCTGGGTGGTGGTCGACGACCCGATACCCGCCAGCGCCACGGTACTGGGCAACGGCCTGGGCCGCGATTCGCAGCTGCTGACGGCCGGCGAGAAATCCACGGGCTGGGTCTGGCCCACGTTCGAGGAGCGCGCGTTTGACGCTTTCCGCGCGTATTACGCCTTCGTGCCGAAAGGTAACTGGAGCGTGGAATACACGGTGCGCCTGAACAATGCCGGAGATTTCAGCCTGCCGGCCACGCGCATCGAGGCCATGTATTCGCCCGAAATGTTTGGCGAGTCGCCGAACGCGAACGTGAAGGTGGGGCAGTGAGGAGTGCCATCTTTGCCATGAGCTGCCTGCTGTCCGGCCCGGTCTTCGCCGAGGCGGTCCTGACGCCGGCCCAGGTGCAGGCGGCCTACCGCAGTTCGGAAGCGCAATTGCTGGACAGGGGCGGCGCACCGCTGCAATCGTTACGCGTGGACATGAAGGTGCGGCGCTTGCCGTGGGTGCCGCTGGCCGATATCTCTCCCGCCGTGCAGCAGGCCGTGCTGCTGGCGGAAGACCAGCGCTTCATGCGCCATGGCGGCGTGGATGTGTCCGCGCTGGCCACGGCCGCCTGGGATAATCTGTTTTCGAAAAAGCCCCGGGGCGCCTCGACCATCACCATGCAGCTGGCAGGCCAGCTCGATGCGGATTTGCAGGCGTCCTCGGGAGGGCGCAGCCTGCGCCAGAAATGGGACCAGATGCGCGCCGCGCAAGCGTTAGAATCCAGTTGGAGCAAGGCGCAGATTTTCGAAGCCTATTTGAACCTCGTGTCGTTCCGGGGAGAACTGCAAGGCATCGCCTCCGCCTCGTACAGCCTGTTCGGCAAGGCGCCGTCGGGCCTGAACCAGACCGATGGCATCATCCTGGCCAGCCTGGTGCGCGCGCCGAATGCGCCGCCGGCCACCGTCACGCGCCGTGCTTGCGCGCTGGCGAAGGAGTGGCGCATGGACAGCAGTTGCCAGCTGATCGGCCAGCGCGTGCAGACGGCCTTGCAGCGCAACGCGCTGTATGCGGAGCTGGCGCCGGCGCCGCAAGTGGCACAGCAACTGCTGAAACAGCCGGGCGCCCAGGTCGCCAGCACCCTGGACGGCCCTTTGCAGCGCTTCGCGCAGGAAAACCTGCGCCAGCAGTTGGGATCTTTGCGCGAGCGCAATGTCAACGATGGCGCCATCATCGTGCTAGATAACCGCAGCGGCGAGATCCTCGCCTATGTCGGCAATGCGGGCGGCAGCCACGTCGATGGCGTGACGGCCCTGCGCCAGGCCGGTTCCACCTTGAAACCGTTTTTATATGAACTGGCCATCGAGCGCCGGCTGATGACGGCCGCCTCCGTCATGGACGACTCGCCGCTCGACGTCGCCACGGCGTCGGGCATGTATGCGCCGCAAAACTACGACCGCAATTTCAAGGGGTACGTCAGCGCCCGCACCAGCCTGGCCAGTTCCCTCAACATTCCCGCCGTGCGCACGGTGCTGCTGACGGGGCAGGACGGTTTTTATAACCGCCTCAAGGACGTGGGCCTGGCTAGCCTGACGGAACCGGCCGAATACTACGGCCCTTCGCTGGCGCTGGGCTCATCCGAAGTGACCCTGCTGGAACTGGCCAACGCCTACCGTGCGCTGGCCAACGGCGGGCTGTACAGCACGGCCAGCCTGCAGCCGGGGCAGGCTGGCAAGGACAGGCGCCGCGTGATGGAAGCGGGCGCCGCCTTCATCGTCGGCGATATCCTGGCCGATCGCGCCGCGCGCAGCATGACGTTTGGCTTGCGCAACGAGCTGGGGACGAATTTCTGGAGCGCCGTCAAGACGGGCACGAGCAAGGACATGCGCGACAACTGGTGCATGGGCTACTCGGAACGCTACACGGTGGGCGTGTGGGTGGGCAATTTCGATGGCAAGCCCATGTGGGACGTGTCGGGCGTGACGGGCGCCGCGCCCGTGTGGCGCGACGTGATGGATTATCTGCACAGGAACGTGCCCAGCCATGCCCCGAAAGCGCCGCCCGGCGTGCTGCAGCAGATGGTGGCGTACCAGCCCGCGCTGGAAGCGCCGCGCCGCGAATGGTTTATTGCTGGCACGGAAAGCCCCGTCATCGCCGTGCTGGGCGACACCGTGAAGCCGCCCGCCATCGTGTATCCGGCCGAGGACAGCATCCTCGCCATCGACCCCGACATCCCGCCCGCCCTGCAGCGCGTCTTCTTCCAGGCCCAAGGCAGCCACGCCTTGCGCTGGGTGCTCGACGGCAAGGACCTGGGCGGCGCGGCGGAAAGCATCAGCTGGCGCCCCGTGCCGGGCAAGCACGCGCTGGCCCTCGTCAATGACGCGGGCAAGACGGTGGCGCAGGTGGCGTTCCAGGTGCGGGGGAATGCGCTGGCGCAGCTGTATTAGTTCCGAGGTGTTGCGGCTGCCATTCGCTTGTCCTGCTGTTTGAATCATGCGCATTTATCCATTTTGTCAGAAAAAATGAGGCGCTGCGCCTGTCGTGGATGCTGTCTTTATCGGAATAGTCGCTGGAATAGCAAAGTAAAAATATCGGCGGAAATATGTAGATAAAAGGTTTTAAAAAAAGTTAGCAAAAAATATTTACATTTCCACTGGGAAAGTATATTCTCGCTGTCTTCTGGTCCAAGACCGCTAGATTTTCCGCATTCCTATGTCGATGAATAATGAAGTCGAATTACCCTTATTTCGGTCGGAAGTTGTTGCCTCGTCAAATCAACAATGCTTGGGCGCCATTCGATTGGCGCAGCCTTTATCCAGCTGGTTAATCGCAGGTTTTTCGATCATGATTGCAGGTGCATTGATTGTTTTTGTTGTGATGGGGAGCGTGACAAAAAAAGCACGCACGGCTGGGATATTGGTTCCGGATACGGGAAGTCTTGGAATTCATGCACCCAATGAAGGTATTTTAATTCGCAGCCTGGTGCGTGAAGGCGAACGAGTATTCGCTGGCCAGACATTGTTCGAATTATCGACAGAGCGTCAAAGCAGCAGTGGTGAGTTGACGGTATTAATCGCTCAACAATTAGCCAGCAGGCAGCAAAGCCTTGATGCTGAACAACGCGTTCGTATTGCACAGCATGATGATAAAAGAGCGGAAATTGTTGTCCGCTTGAAAAATCAGGAAACAGAGATGTTGCAGCTTGCACAGGAAATCGAGCTGGCAGAGCGGCGTTATAGTTTGTCGCAAGAGAGTTTAAAAAAATATGAAACCTTGCAGGCAAATGGCTACGTTTCTCCAGCACAAACCCAGCAAAAGCAGGAAGATCTCATTGATCTGGGTGTGCGCGTCTCCAGCCTGACCAGAACCCGTCTCCAGTTGCAGGCTAACCGACTCAACCTCGAGGCTGAGCTGGCGGCCTTGTCGAATACCTTGTCCACCGATCTTGCTCAACTGCAAAGGGCGCAGGCCGTATTAAAGCAAGAGGTTGCGGAGAACAGCAACCGTAAGGCGAGTCTGATCACTGCACCGCAGCCAGGAACCATTACCACCATCACCTATCAACCGGGCCAGGCTGTCAATGCTGGCCAGGCGCTGGCAACCTTGATTCCACAAGCAACATCGCTTGCCTCCGGACCTAGCTTACAGCAGCAGGGCCCCGCTCTGGAAGTACACCTGTATGCGCCGAGCCGTACCGCAGGGTTCGTTGCGATTGGGCAGCTTGTGCAGATTCGCTATCAAGCCTATCCCTATCAAAAGTTTGGCTTGCAGCGCGGCATCGTGACTGATGTGAGCAAGACGCCGTTTGCGCCTGCCGAATTGCCACAGAATATTGCCAGCACCATCCTCTCCAATGCCCAGCAAAACATTGCCGGATTTAATGGCAATGAAGCGTTATATCGCATCAAGGTCAAGCTCGAGCGCCAGACGATAGACGCTTATGGGCAAGTGCAGGCACTCAAGCCAGGAATGACGCTGGAAGCGGATGTAATACAGGACAAGCGAAAAATATGGGAATGGATTGCGGAACCATTGCTGGCCATGACGAGTTAGGCCGCCGTCATGCGGCGTCGCCAATGTTGTTTTAATCATCTCGGCAGTCGCGCCTTGGCGCGATAGCAAGTGTTAGTAGGGAGCAGAACGAACGGGACATAATCCCATCCGCTCTGCTTTTGCTAAGAACCGGTCAGCGTGTGACAGCACGCTGACCGGCGGTATCAAACCATCTTTCCGGATGGTCAACTCAACCTTGAAACAGGATAACAAAAATGCGCATGATTGTATTAAAAGAATTGGCCGTGGTAGCGGGTGGCGGCGACGGTTGCACCTTGGTGCCGGACGCACCGTTTGGCTATGATTTCCGGAGCGCCTGTGATCGGCACGATGATAACTATTCCGCAGGTTCCATGGTAAGCCGGGCAGACGCTGACTCGATGTTCAAGGCAGATATGCACAATATTTGCGCGACAAATTATAACGATTCGTTCGGATGCAACGTGATGGCGGAAATTTATGGCGCCGGCGTATCCTTGTTTGGCGGCGCCTTTTACGAGGGCAATGGTGGATCGAGTGGTGGGTCAAATGGTGGCATCACCGGTTCTAAGTATCTTTCTGAAATAATCAATGACGAAATGTAATTAGAGTCCGTGGCCTGGAGAAGGGGTATGAAAAATACTGCCCCTTTTTTTTATGCTGAGAAATAAATTGCAGAAATAATTTTGTGGAGATTCAGTTGCTGAAATTTTATTTTATCGTTGTTTTTTTGGGGTTCGGGACAATGATGCTGCCAGGGCAAGCTGCCGAGAAAATAGTAGGTGCTGCGGAAAGAACAGTCAATGTCAGAGCATTGGATTTTGGCTTCATGAAAGAGCCACCTAATCGAAAGATAAAAAACAGGGTAGATCTGTCCGAAATTAAGACTGCCGAAGATTTGGCTGTGGTGAAAGAATCTATTAACCAAGTAATGGACTTTTTCCAGGTTTATAGCCAGGTTCGAGCAACACAGGCATCATTTTCCGCGCTTGCTACAAGTAACGGGATCAAGCAGATGCGATTTCCTCCCAAAATAGATAACATAAATTATTATATATCGAAAAAAATGTGGAATTGGGTGGTGCATGATTCGCAAACTATTTCCTTGACCGTGGATTTCCGCGGCATGCCGCCTGATGCCGGCGTTCATCGTGATACCTTTGTATTTGTGAAGAGAGATGGCATATGGCTGTTTGATCGCCATGAATTCTAGCAAGGAATATTCGCCAGCATAGAACCATTCTTGCCGATCGCGCCGGGCTGATTCATTGATCATGCCGCCAGGTAGTGTATTTCTCATCCCATTCGCAACATCGGTTTTCGACGAAGGCTAGTTGTCGAAGGGGTCAGGCGTCGCGCGTCTTTTTTCGGGCTTGTCTGCGGCAAGCCCTGTTCCTCATTATCCAATTTATGCACACTGTTCTACAAACGGAGTCCAGCGAATGTGGGCTGGCCTGCCTTGCCATGGTGGCCAGCCATTATGGCCATCACACGGACCTGGCCGAATTGCGCCGCCGCTTTCCCATCAGCTTGAAAGGGGTCACGCTGGAGCAACTCATGCGCCATGCCGCATCGATGCAGTTGGCGGCGCGTCCGCTGCGTCTCGAGCTTGATGAGTTGTCGAAGTTGCAGGTTCCCTGTATTTTGCATTGGAATCTCAATCACTTCGTTGTCCTGAAAAAAGTCAGCAAGACGTGGCGCGGCGTGACCATGGTGACGCTGCTCGATCCTGCTATCGGCGAACGCCGTTTGCCGCTGGGCGTTGTCTCGAAGCATTTCACAGGTGTGGCCATGGAGCTGGCGCCGAATGCAGATTTTGTCGTGGCCGATGAGCGCCGCAAAGTTGCCATACGTGATTTGACTGGACATGTACTTGGATTGCGTCGTGCGCTGGTGCAGATACTGGCGCTTGCGCTTGCGCTGGAGATTTTTGCGATTGCTTCCCCTTTGTTCAATCAGTTCGTCATTGATGAAGTGATCGTCAGCGGTGATCAGGACTTGCTGAAGGTGCTGGTGTGTGGTTTTGCGTTGTTGATTGTGACGCAGACGGCGATCGGCCTGGCACGTAGCTGGTTTTTGATGCGCTGGAGCATGGATATAGGGTTGCAATGGTCAGTGCGTATCTTTGCCCATCTGACGCGCCTGCCGTTGTCTTTCTTCGAGAAGCGGCATCTGGGCGATGTCGTTTCGCGTTTTGGCAGTATCGCCTCGATACAGGGGACACTGACCAGCCTGTTTGTTGAAAGTGCGCTCGATGGGTTGATGGCCATGCTGGCCTTGGGCATGATGTTCATGTATAGCCCCAAGTTATCGTTCCTGGTGTTAGCCGCCGTCCTGTTGTATGTGTTGCTGCGTTGGGCCTTTTATCAGCCGTTGCGCGAGGCATCCCAGGAACGCTTGATCTTGTCGGCAAAAGAAAGCAGTCACTTCCTGGAAACCATTCGTGCCATCATGCCGTTGAAACTGTTTGGGCAGGAAGCGGAGCGGCGGGTACGTTGGCAAAACCTGAAGCAGGATGTGATCAATCGTGACGTCAAGACGCAGAAATTGAGCATCCTGTTCAAGGTAAGCAGCACCACCATTTTCAGCGTGCAGGGGCTGGCCCTATTCTATGTCGGGGCCGAACTGGTCATGAAGAATGCGCTGACGATAGGCATGCTGATGGCTTTTTCCAGCTACGCGGGAACTTTTTCCTCGCGGCTGTTCAGTCTGGTCGATTTGCTGGTCAACTTGAAGATGCTGAGTTTGCATGCCGAGCGTTTGGCCGACATTGTGCTTGAACCAGTCGAAGCGCTGCATGAGCAGGAAACGGATTTGCATCGTTTTGATTGCAGCCTGACCCTGAAGAATATCCGCTTTCGCTATGCGGAAGGCGAGCCCTGGATACTCGATGGCATCGACTTGCATATCCCTGCCGGCCAGAGCCTGGCCTTGGTCGGTCCCAGCGGCTGCGGCAAGACGACCTTATGCAAGATTATTCTCGGCTTGTTGGCGCCCAGCGAGGGTGAAGTCTTGATCGACAATGTTCCCATTACACAGATCGGGCTGCGTGCATACCGTCAACTGGTAGGCACGGTGATGCAGGACGATGTGTTACTGGCCGGATCGTTACAAGACAATATCGCGTTCTTTGATGCCCGCGCCGAGCGCGACGTCGTGGAGCGCTGCGCAAGACAGGCGGCAGTCCATGATGAAATTGCGCAGATGCCGATGGGTTATCAGACCCTGATTGGGGACATGGGAAGCAGCCTGTCTGGCGGGCAGAAGCAGCGCATATTGCTGGCCAGGGCCTTGTATAAGCAGCCGCGCATATTGGCACTGGATGAGGCAACCAGCCATCTGGACATGAATAATGAACGCAAGGTCAATCACGTACTAAGCCAGATGCGGCTCACGCGCATCATGGTGGCGCACCGTCGTGAAACGATCGACGCTGCCGAACGCGTCGTTGGATTGCAAGCAGGAAAGGTCGTGGAATTACGTCCAGCACAGCCTCTGGCCGCCGCATGAGCATGACGGAAGGGGCGCTGGGCACCAGGCGGTGGAGCAGTGGTCTGGCTCCCCCAGAAATCGTCAAGGCGCGCTGAGGATCTTCGTCAGCGCAATGCGATACGCGGGCTGCACGTCGCCATCCTTGTCCAGCTTGTCCGTCATGATCACGCCGTAACCTTGCGCGTACCACACGTATTCGCCGCTCTTGCCTTTGCTCTTGCCACCGACGTCGCGCAGTTCGAACTTGCAGGCGTCGGGGAAGCGGCGCCCGCCCAGTTTCAGGCGTTCCCAGCCCAGGAAGGTGATCGAGAAATCGCGTTGATCGGTGCGCGTGGAGGTGGTGATCTTGTCGGACAGGCCCGCCAGCGGGTAGTGGGTGCTCGTTTGCGTGTCCGTGAACTGCACGCGCACTTCCTGGCCCGGGCGCATTTTGGCGGGGATGGCGGACTGCGGCGCGTAGACGTTCTTGCTGCGCACAGTGCCGTCTTCGTTGTAATGGACCGTGCCCGTCAGGAATACCTGGCCGTCGCGGATGTCCTGGTAGGACGTGGCCAGCAGCACGCCGCCGTCGAGGATCAGCTGGATACCCTTGAGTTTCTTGCCTTCGAAGACTTCCTCGACGTTGACTTGCGCGTCGCCATTGTTCTTGCTGAACTTGACGCCCGTCGTCAGTTCCATGCACTCGCCCACCGTGGGAGCCGCCTGTACGCCCGCGGCCGCCAATACGCCTGCCGCCACCAACACTTGCCATGCTGCTTTCATTGTCATCCCGGCTATCTTGTAAAGGCGCGATGATAGCGTGCCTTGGAGCAATGTGGCGCAGCGCTGATCTTATTTTGCAGGGGCGACAGGGATGCTGGGCACAGCGGGTGTGGACGCTGGCGGCGCCGTCGGCTTCCCGCGCCGCGTGCGCTTGTCCGTTCGCGATTTGGTGGCCTTGCCGTCATGAACCAGCTTGCCTTTGTTATCAAGCTTGTCGGACTGGTCCGATTTCTGGCCCGGATCGTTGGGATTATTGGTGTGGTTGCCCGTCTGGTTCACATTCGTCGTCGACTGGGCTTGCACCCAGGCGCCGCCGATGGTCATCAGGGTGGCGGCCAGCAAGAGAGCGGCGGTTTTCATGGCGGTGTCCTGTGCAGAAATGAATAAGAGCTTGCATTCTCACACAGGAGATCGCCCGCACGGGTAGGACGCCGCCGCATGGCTGTGTCGGCTACTTGCTACTGATTATCGGAACTGCTCCGTCGAGATATCAAAGCGCTTGAGCTTGTCGTACAGGGTTTTCTTCGGGATATTCAAGCTGGCGGCCGCGTCGATGACGTTGCCATTGTGGCGGCGCAAGGCTTCCTCGATGATGGAAATCTCGAAGGTGTCCACCTGCTCGGCCAGCGACGCTTCGCGGCAGCCGGCGGGACTCAGGGTCTCGTCCAGCAAGCCCAGCACGAAGCGGTCGGCCACGTTGTGCAATTCGCGCACATTGCCGGCCCAGCGCTGCGCCATCAATGACGCGATCAGTTCGCCGCTGACGAGGGCGGCCGGCTGGCCATAGCGCAGGGCCGCCTGCAGCACGAAAAACTCGAACAGCAGCGGGATATCCTCGCGCCGGTTGCGCAGGGCGGGGAGCGTGAGGCTGGCCACGTTCAGGCGGTAATACAGGTCGGGCCGGAACTTGCCCTGTTCGGCCAGCACATTGAGGTCTTCCTTGGCGGCGGCGATCACGCGGAAATTGACGGATATCAATTTGTTGGAACCGAGCCGTTCCACCTGGCGCTCCTGCAGCACGCGCAGCAGTTTCACCTGCAGGGCCAGCGGCATGCTTTCGATTTCATCGAGGAACAGGGTGCCGCCGTTCGCGTACTCGATCTTGCCGATGCGCTGGCGCTGCGCGCCCGTAAACGCGCCTTCCTCGTGGCCGAACAGTTCCGATTCGAAGATCGATTCGGGCAGGGCGCCGCAGTTGATCGCCACGAACGGGTGGTCGCGCCGCTCGCTGAAGTCGTGCAGGCAGCGCGCGATCAGCTCCTTGCCGGTCCCCGTTTCACCGAGGATGATGATGTCGGCCGATTTCGGCGCCAGGTTCAGCACCAGCTGGCGCACCTTGGCCATGGCCGCGCTGCGGCCCACGATGCGCGCCTCGATGCCGACGCGCTGTTCGAGCTGGCGGCGCAAGTTCATGTTTTCCAGCACCAGGTGGCGTTTATCCAGAGCGCGGCGGCACACTTCCACCAGCAGGTCGGCGGAAAACGGTTTTTCGATGAAATCGTAGGCGCCGCGGCGCATGGCGCCCACCGCCATCGATACGTCGCCGTGGCCCGTGACGAGGATCACGGGCAGGCTGGCATCCTGCGCCACGGCGATATCGAGCAGTTTCAAGCCATCCATGCCGGGCAGCTTGATGTCGCTCAATAAAATGCCGGCAAATTCGGGCACCAGGTAGGGCAGCGCTTCCTCGGCCGTGGCCACGGCCGTCACTTGCAGGCCCGCCAGTTCCAGCGATTGCCGGGCGCCCTTGCGCACGACGGCGTCGTCTTCCACCAGCAGCACTTGCATGCCTTCAAAATTATTCTCGTGCATCAGATGTTTCCTTGTCTCTCACTCCCGGGTCGCAGCTCAGGGTGATGGTAAATTGCGCGCCGCCCCCTTCCTGCGCGCTGCGGTTGCGCACGGCCAGGGCGCTGCCGGCCGCGCGCAGTATGCCAGCGCTGATCGATAATCCCAAGCCCAGCCCGTGTTCCTTGGTGGTATAGAAAGGGTCGAAGATCTTGTCGAGCGAGGCCAGCGGGATGCCGGGGCCATTATCGGTGATATGCAGCACGGCGAGGCCGCCTTCGCGGCGCACCTGGAACCATATCTGCACGGGCTCGCTTTCCGGCACGGCATCCATGGCGTTCGTGATCAGGTTGGTAAACACCTGTTCCAGGCCGATGGCGTTGCACAGCACGATGATGTCGTCCTCAAGCCAGCTTTCATGCAGGGTCAGGCGCTGCGAGCCTTTGCGCGTGCGGATCTGCAGCATGGTTTGCGCAAACGCCTGGCGCACGCTGACGGGCTTGCGGGCATCGTCGCTGCGCCGCGCAAAGCCTTTCAATTGCGACGTCACATAGCCGAGACGCTTGACGAGGTCGGAAATGGTCGACAGATTGTCGAGCGCGTCATCGATCTGGCCGCGTGCCAGAAAGACCTTGGCATTGTCGGAAAACGTTTGCAGGGCCGCCAGCGGCTGGTTCAGCTCGTGCGTGACGCCGGCCGCCATCTGGCCGATGGCCGCCAGCTTGCCGCTTTGCACCAGTTCCGCCTGGGCGTAGCGCAAGGTCTGCTCGGCCCGTTCACGCTCGGCCACTTCCGCCTGCAGGCGGCCGTTCGCGTGCACGAGGTCGGCCGTGCGCTGCTCGACCTTGATTTCCAGCTGTTCGTAGGCGCGGGCCAGCGTCTGTTGTGCATTGAGCTTGTCGGCGATGCGGCGCCGGCGCTGGCGCGCATACATCAGGGCCAGCAGCAGCAAGGCCCAGCCCAGCGCGGCGGCGATGGCCGCGTTGCGCGCCGCCTCGTTGACCTGGTCGAGCTCGGCCAGCACGGTGATCTGCCATTGCAGCGGGCCCAGCGCGCGGTTCACGGCCAGGTAGTCGGCATTGCCGGACAGGGCGGGGGAGTCACTCGTCTGCGGGCGTTCCAGCGTCATCACGCTGGCGCCATCGGCGAACTGGCGCTGCACCTTGTGCGGCAGGATGGGTAGATTTTCTTGCAGGAACTGGCGCTGTTCGCTGATGTCTTTCTTGGCGTCCGGCGACAGCGGGGCCAGGGTCTTGAACTTGAAGGCGGGGGTGGTGGCCAGGATGATCACGCCAT
Organism: Janthinobacterium goodfellowi; assembly: GCF_051380695.1. NCBI lineage: Bacteria > Pseudomonadati > Pseudomonadota > Betaproteobacteria > Burkholderiales > Oxalobacteraceae > Janthinobacterium > Janthinobacterium goodfellowi. Next base: position 248,963 of record NZ_JBNYXN010000007.1, read on the forward strand.
TCGCATCCTTGACCCAGATCTGTTCGCCCGCGCCCGGCGTGCGCCACGATTGCTCGATCCAGTCCAGGTTGACCTTGGCGGCGACGATGCCGATGATGCGCCCGTCGCGCTGCACGGGCTGCGAAATGAAATAGCCGGCTTCGAAGGTGGAAAAGCCGATGCCGTAGAAGCGGCCGATGCCGCCCGCGATGGCGTTCTTGAAATACGGACGGAAGCCGTAATTGACGCCCACGTACGAGCTGCGGTCTTGCCAGTTGCTCGACGCCAGGGTCGTGCCCTTGTCGTCGAGCACGTAGACGGCAAAGGCGCCCGCGCGGCGGTTCATGTCGACCAGGTAGGCGTTGATCTGCGTGACTTTATCGGCGCTGGGCTGCTCCAGCAATTGCGCCACGGCATCGCTCTGGGCCACGGCCAGGGGCAGGAATTCGTATTTGTTCAGGGCGCCGCCGATGGACGCCGCATACAGTTCCGCGCGCGAATCTAGCGTGCGGTGCAATTCATCGAGCTGGCGCTGCTTGACCCAGGCATACGAGGCCCACGTCAGCACGACCAGCGAGCCCACGGCCAGCAGGGGGCCGAGCGCGGGTCTCAGGGTCCATTTGCCGAATGCCATGGTGCTCCGTGTGTCGGGTTAATTACGACGGTATTGTAAGGCTGAAACCCGCAAGTCAAAGACTGGGGTCGGACCTTAAGGTCCGACCCCGGCACTTGCTTTCGGGTTAGCTTGCGCGGTGATTAATCAGCAGTGCTGGCCATGGTTTCCGCGTTATGGTGCCTTTGCTGCTCTTCCATCACCATCTCGCCCAGCATGCGCTTCAGGCGGTTGAACTCGGGGTCGCTCGGGTCGCGCGGGCGGGGCAGTTCGATGGCCACGTCGCGCTTGACGGTGCCGGGACGGTAGGTCATGACGATGGTGCGGTCGGCCAGGTAGATCGATTCCTCGATCGAGTGCGTGACGAAGACGATGGTGGTGCCGAAGACTTTCCAGATTTTCAGCAATTCATCTTGCAGGTTGCGCCGCGTCAAGGCGTCCAGCGCGCCGAACGGCTCGTCCATCAGCATGATCGGTGAATCGAGGGCCAGCACGCGGGCAATCGCCACGCGCTGGCGCATGCCGCCGGACAAGTCTTTCGGGTAGCGGGCACGGAATTCCGTCAAGCCCAGCATGCTCAGCAGCATGTCGACCCGTTCCTTGATCTCGGCAGGCGTCTTGCCGGCGATTTCCAGGCCGAAGGCGATATTGCTTTCAATCGTCATCCATGGGAACAGCGCGTATTCCTGGAACACCATGCCGCGGTCGGGACCAGGCTCGGTGATCAGCTTGCCGCCGGCCAGGATCTGGCCCGACGTCGGCTGTGAAAAGCCGGCGATGGCGTTCAACAGGGTCGACTTGCCGCAGCCGGACGGCCCCAGCAGGCAGATGAACTCGCCGCTGGCGATTTCCAGGTTGATATCCTTCAGGGCGATGACGTCCGCGCCGCCCGTGGTGAAGATTTTATTGACTGCATTGATATTGATCGTGGTCATGGCCGTTCCTCTCAGTGTTCCAGGCCGCGGTGCCACTGCAGCAAATGATTATTCAGGGCATTCATGGCCATATCGATGGCCAGGCCGAACAGGCCGATGGTGAACATGCCGGCGATAATCTTGTCAGACCAGAAATACTCGCGCGCTTCCAGGATGCGGAAACCGAGGCCGCTGTTGACGGCGATCATCTCCGCCACGATCACGACGATGAAGGCCGTGCCCATGCCGATGCGCGCGCCGGCCAGGATATACGGCGTGGCCGCCGGCAGGATGACGCGGCGGAACATGGTCATCTGGCTGGCGCCCAGGTTGCGCGCGGCGCGGATATAGATGCCGTCGACCTGGCGCACGCCGGCGATGGTATTCATCAGTACGGGGAAGAAGGAACCGATGCTGATCAGGAAGAAGGCGGGCGGGTTGCCCAGGCCGAACCACAGGATCGCCAGCGGAATGTAGGCGATCGGCGGAATCGGGCGCAGCACCTGCACCAGCGGGTCGAACAGTTTATAGATGGTCTTGTTGGTGCCCATCAGCAGACCCAGCGGCAAGGCCAGGCCGGCGCCGATGGCGAAGCCGCCCAGCACGCGCGACAGGCTGGCCCAGGCGTCATGCGGCAATTCGCCGGAGAACATCCATACCAGGTAGCTGCCCGCTTCGGGCGTGTAGGCTTGCATCGGCATCAGGTATTCATACCACTTCACCAGCACGGCCACGGGCGAGGGCAGGATTTGCGGGTTGATCCAGCCGAAGGTCGACATGGCTTGCCAAAGAAGCAATGCAGCAGCGGGCACGGCGGCGCCGTGCGCGAAGCGTTTCATCATTTGAATATTCATCGTGACACTTTCAGATTAGCGAGGTGCGTAGGATTTCTTGGCTTTTTCCAGCAGATCCAGCTTGACCCAATCCTGTGCCGCGGGCGCCTTGGCCATGCGGCCCACGCCGAATTTCATCATGTAGTCGGTGGTCAGCTGCACGTGGCTTTGCGTGATGTCTTCCGTGAAGATGGCGTTGTCGATGGCATCGCGGTAATCCTCGCTCGTGATCTGGTTCTTGAACATCGATTCGCGCACGTATTTTTCCGCCAGTTTCGGGTCGGCCAAAAACGCCCGCGTGGCGGCGACGAAGCAATCCATGAAGCGCTGCGCCACGGCCGGCTTTTCCTTGTACATCTTTTCCGTCATCACGAGGGCGCGCACGGGCTCGCCCAGCGGCGTGTCGTAGGGCTTGATGATGGCCGCGCCGTATTTCTTGTGGATCGCCTGCGTCGAATACGGTTCGGACTGGCTCATGACGTCGATATCCTTGGTCAGCAGCGCCTGGTTCAGGTCAGGGTAGCCCATGTACAGGATCTGCACGTCCTTGCCCGGCTTGTCGGACCAGGTCAGCTTGGCCTTGGTCAATTCGGCAAACAGCAGGATTTCCTGCGGGCCGCCGCGCGTGACGCCGACTTTCTTGCCTTTCAGGCCAGCAATATCCTTGATGTTCAGGTCGGGACGCCCGACGATCTGCACGCCGCCCTTGGCGAAGCCGCCCACCAGGTACACGGGCAAGCCCGTGGCGCGGCCCGTGATGGCCGCTTCCAGCGCGCTGGCGGAGACGTCGATTTCGCCGGCGATCATGGCCGGCACGATGTCGAGGCCCTTGGCAAAGATGCGCTCTTCGATCTTCAAGTCGTATTTCGGTGCGATTTCCTTCATGTAGGCGACGGCGCCGTAATGGGCGAATTTCAGGTTGCCCAGGCGGACCAGGTCGGCCGCATGGACGGCCAGCGGGAATTGCGCGGCCAGTGCGACGGCCACGGCCAGTGCCTTGGTGTTCAGGAAGGACGAGATGCGGAAGGTGCTTGCCATGCTGTTGTCTCCAAAAAAGGTAGATGGTTTTTATATTGGGTAAGGCTGCCGCTCTGGTGGCGGTTATGAAAATATAAAAGCATCTTCCGTGCCAGTGGAGCGCATTTTGGCGTTTATTGCAAGTGATTGTTTATAAAGGTTTAATTTGAATCTATTGAAAGTGGGAAATGGTGAGATTCCGCTTTTCCGCACGGCGCAGGGAAAAGCTGTGCGGATTACCGCATTTTGGGAGGAGCGATTCGATGCTGGCCGGCGCCGCGCATGCGGGTGAACCTAAATGGCGCGGCCGACTCCAATCGTAAAAAAACGCGTTGCAAACAGGCTGGCAACGCGTAACTCCCCCGTGGAGTAGGGACGGCGCCGCGCGGGCGCCTGATCGGTGGGCTTTGACGGCCTTATTTCGGCGCCGTGGCGGGCGGCAGGGCCGGCGCGGTGGCCGGATCGGTCAGCGGGGCAGGCGGCGTCGTGCTGCCCGGGCCCGTTTCCGGCGTGGGCGGCGTGACGGGGGCGGGCAGTACCTGCGGGGCGGAAGCGGGGTTGGGCGCCGTTTCAGGCAGCGGCGCCTCGGCCGGTTTTTTGCAGGCGGACAGGGTGACCAGGGCAGCGGCGGCCAGCAGAGTAGGCATGTTCATGATGGTTCCTTTGCAAAGTATCAAGATTGGCGCGATGCGGACGGCGGGTGCCGCGCGCGAAGCTTGAATTTATTGCAAGAATGCCGACGCTTCTGTTCGCCATTTCACTTTGTGCGCGCATGGGAGTACGGCATTGTGAGATGTCTTTTATAGATGTCCCGAGGGAAATAATTCAGCAAGGCAATATTTTTCACTTTCTTGCTTCTAATGTTCGTTAACGCACAGACCAGTGAGGAGCAGGATGGCATTCTGTGCCCAGACGCTCAGGATTCGTGATGTCTTGGTATAAAAATTGCCAAGAACTTAACAATCCGGGCTACCGGCAATCGTTTAAAAGGAGTATTCAAATGCATGCAATGACTCAGTCTCACGTGAAGAGCGAATTAAAGGCAGCGCACCAGGAACTTCGTAGCCCCGAAAAAGGCTCGCAAATGGTCGAACGCGCAGCACCCATCCCCCCGGAACGCATGAATCCCATTTCCATGGCACCGATCGAGCGCGTGCGTTCGACGTCGGCCACCCTGCGCCGCATCGAAAACATGCAAAAGCTGATCGGCGAATTGTCGCTGCACGAGATGCTGGCCGATGAAATCGCCTGGTTCCTCAAGTTTTCGCCATCGGGCGCCCGCAAATATATCCGCGACCTGCGCGAAGCGGGCGTGATCGAACTGGCCCGCTACATCGAAGGCACCGCCACCTACCTGGGCAAGGCAGTGTACCAGCTGACGCCGGATCCTGAGCGCGTGCGCGCCTTCCTGGCCGCCATCGTCCAGCCGAAACGCGAAGGTGCGCCACCGCGCAAGGACCGTCCCGGCCTGCGCGAGCAAAGCATGGCAGGCAGCGGCCGCCACTTCCACATCCTGGCCGATGACACGCATTACGCCATCCGCGTCAACCGCGGTCCCGTGACGCGCGATCCGCTGGTCGCCGCCTTGTTCGGTGCGCCGCAGCAAAAGTCGGCCGAGTAGCACCCGACATCGTTGTCGGGCGCTGTGATGTTGTAATGAAAGCCGGGTTGCGACCCGGCTTTTGGCGTTGGTGCTCTCCCGTTCATCTTGGCGGATTGAAAAGATGTTAATCAACCCCATGTGGGCTGGACTGCTGCCCGCAACGCGCGGGTTCACTTGAAAGAGCTTGTCCTTGTCTGCCTACGCCGCCCTGTTATCGTTCCCGCCATTGCGTTGCCTGAAACGGGTCGCCGCATGAACCCGCTGCTGTGGATCGCCCTCGTCACGGTCGCCATCGTCTTTTCATTATGGTTCCCCCGCTGGCGCTTGAAGCGTGCCCTGTCCAGGCCCTTGCCGCCGGAAGGTCTGGCCGTGCTGGAAAAAAATATTCCCGTGTATCCGCGCATGCCGGCGCCGCTGCAGCAGCAATTGCGCCGTCTGGTCGTGCAATTCCTGTACCAGAAGAAATTCGTCGGTTGCGGCGGCCTGGAAATCACGGACGAGATGCGCTACACCATCGCCGGCCAGGCGTGCTTGCTGCTGCTCAATCGCCAGACCCAGGTGTATCCGGAGCTCGACACCATCCTCGTGTATCCCACAGAATTCATCGTCACGCGCAATGAAGTGGGCCCGGGCGGCGTGGTCACGCCATCGGCCAATGGTTTATTGGGCGAATCCTGGGGCGATGGCCGCGTGGTGCTGGCCTGGGACCACGTGCAGCGCGGCGCGGCAGACTGGACCGATGGCCACAACGTCGTGCTGCATGAATTCGCCCACCAGCTCGACAGCGAATCGGGCGCCGCGAATGGCGCGCCCTACCTGCCCAGCGTATCGAGCTACCGCAGCTGGGCCACCGTGCTGTCGCGCGACTTCGATAACCTGCGCCACGACGCCATCTATCAGCAGCACAGCGTGATGGACCATTACGGCGCCACCAATCCCGCCGAATTCTTTGCCGTGGCCACGGAAACCTTCTTTGAAAAGCCGTACCAGATGGCCGAGCACCACGAAGAACTGTATGCGCAATTTTTACAGTACTACAAGGTCGATCCGCGCGACTGGATGGCGCCACCCGTGGAAGCCGAACACATGGCCTCGCCGTTTCCCAATTACGCGCCCCACTGGTAAGCGGGGGCTTCAGCCCAGCAGCCGCTGTTTCAGCGCGGGATAGCTGCTGCGCGAGACGGGAATGCCCGTGCTGGTTTGCGTATCGAGCGCGTATTTTCCGCCCGCGGCGATCTGCAGCCGCCTGAAGCCCAGGCTGTTGACGATGTAGGAGCGGTGCACGCGCAGGAAGTGGGGCGGCAGCAGGGCCATGAGCTTGTCGATCGGCAAGTCGTGAAAGCACTGTTCGCCGCTGCGCAGCACGATGTTGCTGTAGTGGCCATCGGCTTGCACGTGGTCGATCTCGGCCATGGCGATCCATTCCAGCGCCCCGCGTTTCTTGACGGCCAGCGAGGCCGCTTGCGCATGCCGCCCCGTATAGCGTTGCAGCGCCTTGTGCAGCCGTTCGCGGCTGAAGGGCTTGGCAACGAAGTCGAGCACGCCGAACTCGAAGGCCGTGATCGAGCGTTCCGCGTGGGCCGAGACGATGATGGTCTGGAACGGGGCTTGTTGGGCCAGGCGCAGCAGGTCATAGCCGTCCGCGCCATGCAGGTTCAAGTCCAGCAGCAGCAAGTCGATCTTGTCCTGTGCCAGGGCGGCCAGCGCTTGCGGCACATTGTCGTGCAATGCCAGCGTTGCCAGGCGCGCGCCGAAATGCGCGCGCACCTCGCGTTCCAGGCCTTGTGCGATCAGCGGTTCATCTTCCAGTATCAATACGTTCATGGGACCGCCGGCAGGGTGAAGGTGACGAGCCAGCCTTGTTGCTGTTGCTCAATGTCATAGCGGGCGCTCTCGCCAAACACGGCATGCAGGCTGGCGCGGATGTACTGTTCGCCCACGCCGCTGCCCGCGTGCGGGCGCGCTTCGCCCTCGGGCATCAGCAAAGTGAGCACGTGCGTTTGCGCATGTTTTGCGATGCGCAGGATAAAGGCCGCGCCGTGGCGGTAGCGGTTGTGGCTGAACCCATTTTCCAGCGCCGTCAGCAAGATGGCGGGCGGAACGGTGATGCCCGCTGCCTCCCCATCGAGCTGCAGGCTGCACGGCTGCTGCAGCCGCGTGCCCATGATGCTCAGGTAATTCTGGCACAGGGCCAGTTCCTGCGTCAGGGCAATGCTTGGCTGCTGCGCAAATTCATTGAGCATGCGCAACTCGGCCCCCAGCGCCTCGATGAAGGTTTCGGCCGCCTGCGGCGATTGCGCGTTGAGTTCGCCGATCAGGCTCAAGGAGTTCATCAGGAAATGCGGTTGCATGCTTTTGCGCAAGAGCTGGTTTTCCAGCTGCCGGGCGCGCGCCGCCTTGCTGCGTTCCTGCAGCAGCTGCGCCAGCAATTGCGCGCACAGGGGCAGCAGCAAGAAGCACACGACGAGGGCGAAGCCGCCCTCGGCAAACTGGCTGCCCGTCAGCAGGAACAGGACGCACGAGGCCAGCGCGATCAAGGTGCCGCCGCGGCTGCCCGGCAAGCGGCGCCACAGGGCGCCCAGGTTGAGCAGCAGGCTCGCTGCCAGGCCCGTCAGAAACATCAGCCAGCAGCGGGCATCGAAATGCGCGGGCAGCGCGCCGGCCAGTGCTATGCACGCCAGCAACACCGCCGCCGCCAGCGGCCAACGGGGCAGGCGCCAGGCCGTATAAAAATACAGGGGCAGCAGGGCGGAAAACAGCCAGGTCAGGGCGCTGACGGCATACAGGCGCGGCAAGTGCCAGGGGTAGGCGTAGCCGCTAACGCTGCGCCAGAGTTCCACCACCAGCAGCAGCGCCGCCACCAGGCACAGCGCGGCAAACATGGCCCAGTGCCGCTGCCGCTGGTACAGCACCGTCAAGGCGAGGAAGAGCAGGGCGACGGCGCCCAGCGCGCCGGCCAGCAGCAGCGGCGGCAGCCGGTACCAGGCCAGCGCCGCGCGGTAGTCTTGCCGGTCGACCAGGTACAGCGCATAGAATGGCGACGCCAGGCGGGCCGGCGCCTGCTGCGTCGACAGCAGCAAGCGCAGGTGGTGCTTGCCTGCGGTCAACTGCTGTGGCGTCAGGTGGATGGCGAAATCGATGTCGCCCGGCCTGTCATCGACAGCCTGGCGGGCCGGCTGACCATTGTTGCCGATCAAGTTGCCATCCAGCCACAGTTCGCTGGAGGCGAGCGCCGACAGTACCAGCAGCTGCGTCGACGACGGCGTGGCGGCCAGGACCAGTTCGCGCTCGATGCACAGCAGCTGGCCCGGCCGGAGCAACTGGTGCAGCGCGGCGGCGGGCGCGGAGGGACCCGCGCCGCAGGCGCGCCAGCCTTCGCCCAGCGATAGCCTGTCCATGCCCATGGCGAAACAGGGCCAGGCCAGGCAGCAAGCGAGGCAATACCGCGGCAGGTAGCGGAAGAAGGAGGGCATGGCGGGCATTGTAGCTGCTCTTTTGCAACATTTTCATGCTCTCCGGTGCCGTTCATGCAGTCCGCGTGCATTTCGTGCACCGGCCGCCTATGGCGCTGTCATGATGCTTATCATGCATCAGCGCCGCGTGGTGGACGCGGCCTCACCATGGAATAACGACTATGCAAGGCAAGATATATTTCGCCGGCGTGCTGGCGCTGCTGTGCGGCGTGGCGCAGGCCGCTCCCGCTCCCGCTCCCGCGCTGGCCGCGCGCCTGGCCGATTTCGATGGCTGGGTGGCCCGGCGTATGGCCATGCAGCGCATCCCGGGCGTGACCGTCGGCTTCAGCCAGGGCGACGTGGAATGGGTAAAAGGCTATGGCTATGCGGACCTGGAAAACCGCGTACCGGCCATGGCCAGCTCCAGCTACCGGCTGGCGTCCGTCACCAAGCCCATGACGGCGGTGGCCGTCCTGCAGCTGGTCGAGCAGGGCAAGGTCGACCTGGATGCGCCCGTGCAAACCTATGTGCCGTATTTTCCCGTCAAGCCGTTTCCCGTGACGGTGCGCCAGCTGCTGGGCCACCTGGGCGGCATCGATGCCTACCGCAACAGCCAGGCGGAACAGCATTTCAAGGAACACAAGGATACGCGCCAGTCCCTCGCCGTCTTCGAGCAGTTCGACCTGATCGCCGAACCGGGCACGCGCTTCCGCTACACGAGCTATGGCTACAACCTGCTGGGCGCCGTCATCGAGGGCGCGTCGGGCGAAAGCTATGGCGGCTACATGCGGCGCCACGTGTGGGGGCCGCTGGGCATGGACGCCACCGTGATGGACGACCCGGACGCCGTGATCGCCCACCGCGTGCGCGGCTACCGGCTCGACGGTCAGGCCTTGAAAAACTCGGAATTCGTCGACATCAGCAGCCGCTTTTCCGCCGGCGGCACGCGCGCCAGCGTGCCCGACATGCTGGCCTTCGGCAGGGGCATCCATGCAGGCAAGATCCTGTCGCCAGCCAGCGTGGCCGCCATGGTGCAGCCGATGGCCACGCGCGCCGGCCGCTTGACCGACTATGGCATGGGCTGGGAAATCCTGCCCACGGGCGGGCGCTACGCCATCGCCCACGGCGGCCAGCAGCCGGAAACCGTCACCTATTTGTACAGTTTCCCCTCGCGCAAGCTCACCATCGCCGTCGCCGCCAATCTCGAGCGCGTCAATCCGCAAGGCTTCGTGCAGCGCCTGTTCGAGGTGGTCACGGGCGAAGCGTGGCAGCTGAAGACGTATATCGCCGATGCGGGCGCGCAGCGTGCCTACCAGGTGGCGCTAGGCTTGTTCGAGGAGGGACGCGCCCATGCCGAGCGCACGCATGAACCCTATGCCGGTGCGGCCGCCACGCGCGCGGCCTTCACGCAGATCAACCTGCAAGCGCTGGCGCCGGACGCCCAGGCGGCGCGCCCCTACATCGAGGCGGCCCGCCATCCCGCCGGCGGCCGCGTATTCCTCACGGCCGGCGCCAGCATGGCCGAGGCGCTGCGCGCATCGGGCGCCGACCTGCATCAATACTCGCGCGGCGGCGCGCTGGCGTTTGCGCGCGACTATATCGTGTTGTCGCAAGGCGCGACGGCCGGCACCATGCCCCGCTTCGATCCCGCCTTCGAGCACGCCATCGTGGCCCTGGCGGCCAGCTGGGACCGCACGGCTGCCATCGCCTGGCAGGCCGCACCCGCCTCCGCGTCCATTTCTGCACTCGATAGCCAGCTGCGCGCGGCCTTCCGCGGCCAGCGCGCGTATCCCGATTTCGTGCCCGAGCTGCTTGAGCTGGCGCAAGCGTCGGCCGTGCGCGGAGAGACAGATACAGCGCTGGCGGCCGGCCGCCTGGCCGTGGCCTTGTATCCGCTCAGCGACGGCGCGCATGCGCTCCAGGGCTTGACCTTGCTGCGCGCCGGCAAGACAGAACCGGCTCTCGCTGCCCTGCGCGTGTCTCTGGCCCGCGACCCGCTGGGCGCGGCCAGCCCGGCGGCGCTGAACCAGGAAGCCTATCGTTTGAAAGGCTGCGGCGCCGTGACGCAAGGCATGGCCGTGCTGCAGGCGGCTGTCAGCCTGCATCCGCGCGACGCGAATCTGCACGATAGCCTGGCCGAGTTTTATGTGGGGCAAGGCTTGCGCCCGCAGGCCGTCGAGGCTTACCGCCAGGCATTGCAGCTCGATCCCCGCTATCCGGGCGCCGTGGGCGCCAGGGCGGCGATCATTCGCTTGGGCGGCGAGACGAAGGCGCTGGCACCTTAGACGACGCCTTAGATGAATTCTTTATAAGCAAGGCTGAAAAGATTCCTTTTTGGAAATAAGGGCGCTGCGGTTTAATGGCGGCATTCGTTATCCACCAGAGGAATCCCATGCAGACCCGCCTTCATTTCGCCGCCCTGTTATTCACCAGCATCGCCTTCACGCAGGTGGCGCAAGCGGACCAGCTGGCCGCCATCAAGGCGAAGGGCGAGCTGGTCTGCGGCACCCTGGGCACGGACGAACCGAACAGTTTCATCGATGCCAAGTCGCGCCAGCTGGTTGGCTATGAAGTGGATCTGTGCCGCGCCATCGCCCAGGGCCTGGGCGTCAAACCGGTGATCAAGCAACTGGCCGTGGCTGCCCGCATTCCCGAATTGCAGCAGGGCCGCGTCGATATCCTGACGGCGTCCCTGACGCACAACAAGGAGCGCGAGGCGCTCGTCGATTTTTCCCTGTCCACGTTTTACACGGGCCAGCGCGTGCTGGTGAAAAAAAGCAGCCATATCACGACGGTCGCTGGCCTGGCCGGCAAGAAAGTGCTGACCGTCAAGGGCGGCACGCAGGAACCGAATATCCGCAAGGCCGTGCCCGGCGTGGAGGTGGTGACGTTCGAGACGGCGGGCCAGGCTTATCTGGGCTTGCAGCAAGGCAAGGGCGTTGGCTATGTCGACGATGAAGTCTCGCTGCTCAACAATTACGCCAAGCTGGGCGCCGCGCAACACGATTACCTTGTGCTGCCGCAAAACATCAGCCAGGAAGTGTTTGCCTTCGGCATCCGCAAGGGCGAGACGGGCGTGAAAACAGCCGTCGACCAGGTGCTGCGCGGGCTGGAAAAATCGGGCGAGGCGGAAAAACTGTTCTTCAAATGGTATGGCCCGACGAGCAATGTGAAATTTCAGAAGCGCAATTTCAAGATTGAGTCAGACAAGATCGACGCCTGAACCTCGGTTGATGCTGCCGCATGTTTGATCTGACCTTTTTGCTGTCCGGCGACTATCGCGACTGGCTCGTTTCCGGCTTGCTGCTGTCCTTGCAACTGATGGGCATCACCTTGCTCCTGTCTTTGCCGCTGGCCTGCGGCGTGGCCATGCTGCGCCTCGCCCCGTCGCGCCTGCTCAATGGCCTGGGCGCCGCGTATGTCGAGCTGATCCGCAACGTGCCCTTGCTGGCCCACTTCCTGTTCTGGTATTTCGGCGCGCCCGAATTGCTGCCCGATGCGTGGAAGGAGCGCTTGTATGCCGGCAATATCGAAGCCGCCAGCGCCGTCACGGCCCTGACTTTATATACGGCCGCCTACATGGCGGAAGACATCCGCAGCGGCATCCGCGCCATCCCCGCCCAGCAATTCGAGGCGGGCCGGGCGCTGGGTTTCAGCTTTCTCGCCACCATGCGCCTGTGCATCGTGCCGCAGGCGCTGCGGCTGGCCGCGCCGCCGCTGCTGTCGCAAACCCTGACCCTGTGGCAAAACACCAGCATCGCCACCGTCATCGGCGTGGCCGAGCTGATGTACCAGACGCAGCGCGTGGAAGCGGCCTCGTTCCGCAGCGTCGATGCCTTCGTCTTTGCCAGCGCGGCCTACCTGGCCGTCTCCCTGCTGATCGCGGGCCTGGCGGCCTTGCTGCAAAGGAAGGTGTCCTGATGCTGGAACTCCTCCATGATTACTGGCTGTATTTTCTCGTGGGACGCTATCCCGAGGGGCCGCTGGGCGGCCTGGCGCTGACGGTCGTGCTGGCCAGCCTGGCGCTGGTGCTGAGTCTGCCGTTCGGCTTGCTGCTGGGCCTGGCACGCCTGAGTCCCTGGCGGCTGCTGCGCTGGCCCGTCGCCGTACTGATCCACGTGGTGCGGGGGATTCCCTTGCTGCTCGTCATCTTCTGGGCGTATTTCTTCCTGCCCAGCATCACGGGACATGAAAGCGGGCAATTCAGCACCATGCTGGCGGCCCTCGTCATCTTCGACGGCATTTATCTGGCGGAAATCGTGCGCGCCGGCGTGCAAGCCGTGCCGCGCGGGCAGGTGGAGGCGGCCCGCTCGCTGGGCTTGAATTATCTGGACAGCATGCGCTCGGTGGTGCTGCCGCAGGCGCTGCGCCACATGCTGCCCTCGCTGGTCAACCAGTTCGTCTCGACCATCAAGGAAACCTCGCTCGGTTACATCATCGGCCTGGCCGAGGTGTCGTTCATCGCTTCGCAAGTGAACGGCCTCGTGCTGACCAAGCCCGTGCAAGTGTATTTCCTGCTGGGCATGACGTATTTTGTCTTGTGTTTCAGCCTGTCGCGCGCCGCCTTCTGGCTCGAGCGGCGCCAGGCGCGTCTTTTGAAAGCGGCAGCATGATTACCTTTGACAACGTCAACAAATATTATGGCGACTATCACGCCTTGCGCGAGATCAATGAACACGTCGCCAAGGGCGAGGTGCTGGTCGTGTGCGGGCCGTCCGGCTCCGGCAAGTCGACCCTGATCCGCACCATCAACCGCCTGGAGGCGATCGCCTCGGGCCGCATCACGGTGGCGGGCCAGGATATTCACGCACCGGGGCTGGACGTGAATGCCTTCCGCTCGCATATCGGTTTTGTGTTCCAGCAATTCAACCTGTTTCCGCATTTGTCCGTGCTGGACAATTGCGCGCTGGCGCCGCAGCGCTTGCGCGGCCTCACCCGGCGCGAAGCGGAGGAGCGGGCGCTGGCCCTGCTGGAGCGGGTGGGGCTGGCCCACAAGGCGGGCGCCATGCCGGCGGCCTTGTCGGGCGGGCAGCAGCAGAGGGTGGCGATTGCCCGCGCGCTGGCCATGCAGCCGCCGCTGATGCTGTTCGACGAGCCGACCAGCGCGCTGGACCCGGAAATGGTGGGCGAGGTGCTGCAAGTGATGCGCGACCTGGCGCACGGCGGCATGACGATGGTGTGCGTGACGCACGAGATGGGTTTCGCGCGCGAAGTGGCGGACCGTGTCTGGTTCATGGATCACGGGCAAGTGCTGGAACGGGCCACGCCCGAGGAGTTCTTTGTGCGGCCGCAACATGCACGCGCACAGCAATTCTTGGCCGATATCCGCAGCCCGTTCAGCGCGAGCGCATGAATGAGCGCATGATGGTGTGGCTGTGTGCGCAAGCGAACGGTCTGTTGGCGCCGTCCGGCGCACGCTATTGGGGGGCGCACGGGGCGCCCGCAGCCGACCAGGAGGGCCATATCATGTCACGCATCATCGCAGGTCATTTTCAGTTGCAGGAGCAGATAGACGCCGCGCGCGCCGCGCTGAACCAGGCGGGCTTTCCTGACAGCCGCATCAGCGCCTTCTTTGTCAACCAGCCGGGCCAGCATGACTTGCATGCGCTTGGCGGCGACCGCGACATCTCGCCCGGCGCCAAGGAGACGCCGGAAGGCGTGGTCGAGGGCGTGGCCGTCGGGGCGGCCGTCGGTGCCGGCATCGGCGCGGCCACTACCCTGGCAACGGGGCCGCTGGGCCCGGTGGTGGGCGCGCTGGTGGGCGCCCACGTGGGCTCGCTCTACAGTTTCAACAAGATGAAGGAGGCGGGTGAAGCCGAGAAGAATGGCGAAAACAACGGTGAAAACCGCCGCCAGCCGCGGCATCCGGGCATGCTGATCGCCGTCGCGCTGGGCGGCCTCGAGGAGCGTGAACGGGCGCTCGAGACACTGCACCGGCTGGGCGCCGAGCATATCGAGGAAGCGGAAGGCACGATCGCCAATGGCGACTGGCATGACTTCGATCCGCTCAGTATTCCCGTGCTGGTGGCGTGAATCAACCCCTCTGTGGTGCCATATGCATAAATTCCGCGCTGCACGAAATTTAGGTATGATCCTTGTTAGTATTAGTAATTATTGGTAAACAATGCCGACAGGGATAGTTTCCGCGTGCCCGAAGTGACACTGGACCAAGGTGACTGCCCGTAGTACTTGCCTCGCATGCTAACGAGTATGGATAGGAGGGCGCGTCATGACACAGGCATGGTTCATTCTGACACGGGCCGACGGGCGCGACATCTGCGCGCCCTCGCCGGCACAGCTGGCCGATGCGCTGGCCGAGGTGTACCGCGGCGGCGCCGTCACGCCGGATGGCAGTCCGGCCGCCGTCTTGTTGCGCTTTGGCTACGACGATGGCTTGATGTATCAGGTCGAAGTCGCTAGCGGAGGCGAAGTCACTTTCGAGGAATGGTCGGACCGCGATTGCGAAATCGCCCTGGCCAGTCCGCGCCACATGTCGGCCCTGCCGCAGGACGACGCGCTGCAGCTGTGGCAATGGCTGGCGCAGCGCCAGGTGGCGAAGATCCGCAGCCAGCCCTGGCAGGGCGGCTAGCCCTGTCGTCTTGCCAAAGGCCTAGTGCGCCATCAGCACGGGGATCGTCATGCTCTGCAAAATCGTGCGCGTGACGCCGCCCAGGATGGTTTCGCGCAGGCGCGAATGGCCATACGCTCCCATCACCAGCAAGTCGGCCGACAGGTCGGCGGCATGCGACAGCAGCGCCTCGCCGATATCGCCGCGCCGTACGCCCCCGCCATCGAGCAAATGCAGCCGCGCTTCCACGCCGTGGCGCGCCAGGTAGTGCACCAGTTCGGCGCCCGGCTGCTCGCCGTGCTCGGCGGCATGCACCTGGGCGTCGAAGATGGCGACGTGGACTTGCCCGGCGCGCTGCAGCAGGGGCAGGGCGGCGGTCACGGCGCGGCTCGCTTCCTTGCTGGCGTTCCAGGAAATGAGCACATTGCGCGCCGCTGCCGGCGGCGCCAGCAGGGGCAGCGGCGGCGCATACGGCACGATCAGTACGGGACGGCCCGAATGCAGCAGCACATAGGCGGGAAAGTCGCGCATCACGGACGGCGATTTATCCTTGGCATTGTATTGGCTGATGACGACCAGGTCCGCATAGCGCGCCAGCAGGCTGATGCCGCCCGCCGCCTCGTCGTCGAGCACGCGCTGTTCGAACGAGGCGACGCCGGCCGCCCGCACCTGCGCTTCGAAACCGTCGAGGGCGCGCGTGGCACGGTCACGCAGGAAGCTCAGATGCAAGCTCAGGTTCGGGTCGGCATCAAGGTCGGGCTGGTGCTGGTACAGCAGGCGCGACACGCCCGTCAGTGCCACGCCCGTCAGGTGGCCGCCGCATGCCTGGGCGATGCTGGCCGCCGCTTCGATGCGCGCTGCGCGCCCGGCGCTGTCGTCGATGTGGAGCAATACGGTCTTGTACGTCATGGCCTGGCCTCTCGCTGTGGAGTAAGCCCTATTCTGGCACAGTCCGGGGCGCCGGCCGCGCACGCGTGCGGCCGGCGCCTGGCGTTTCAGCTCATGCCAATGATGATGATGTCGGCGTCGCAGTTGCGGTAATGAATCACGATAATGATGATGCGCCGCAATTGCGCAGCCCGCTGCGCCACCTCCATCATGGCGCGGTCGGCGCGGTTCTTCATCGTCACCTGCACTTGCGAGGCGTCGCTGACGGGGATGCCCATGGCCTTCAGCGCCGCCTTCGGGTTGGCCATCAGGGCCAGCGCATGGTGGGGATCGAGTTCCGCCTGATGCAGCGATTCCACGTCGCTCATGCCGGGATTGATCTCGTTGAACAAGTCCCTCAATGCTTCTGTGTCGTCCTGGATTTCCATCGCGTTCTCCTTTGGATCATGCCATCAGGCAAGGACTGTCCGCCTTGCCTGCCGAGGTGCCATCACCTCTTTGATGAGTGTAATTTTGATAATTTTTTACATATGGACACAGCGCAGACGAACGCGGCTATAAGCAGGCCGAGCCTTTGATCTGGCGCAATGCCAGCTTCAAAAGTGCCACCTACACTTGATCCCACGCAGAACAACCATAACAAGCGGGGAGAGACAGCAATGAAAGAGCAAAAGGTAGCGCTGGTGACGGGCGGCATGGGCGGCCTGGGCACGGCCTTGTGTCGTCGCCTGCATGCGGCGGGCTTTGCCGTCGTGGCGGCGCATACGCCGGGCAATACACGGGTGGAAAGCTGGCTCGACGAGCAGCAGGCGCAGCAGTATTATTTTCACCCGCTGGCACTCGATGTGACGGACTTCGCTGCCTGCAGCGAAGCCGTCGGCAAGGTACTGGCGCAGTTCGGCCGCATCGACGTGCTGGTCAACAACGCCGGCATCACGCGCGACCAGAGCATGCGCAAGATGGAATTGCCGCACTGGTCCGAGGTCATGCGGACCAATCTCGACAGCCTGTTCAACATGAGCAAGCAGGTGCTGGAACCCATGCTGGAAAAGAAATGGGGCCGCATCATCAACATTTCTTCCGTGAATGGCCAGAAGGGCGCGTTTGGCCAGTGCAACTACGCGGCCGCCAAGGCGGGCGTGCATGGCTTCAGCAAGGCGCTGGCGCTGGAAGTGGCGCGCCACGGCATCACCGTCAACACGGTGTCGCCCGGCTATTTGCGCACGCAGATGGTGACGGCCGTGCCGGCCGACATCCTGGAAACGAAGATCCTGCCGCAGATTCCCCTGGGCCGCCTGGGCGAGCCGGACGAGGTGGCGGCCCTGGTGGCTTATCTGGCCTCCGACGAGGCGGCATTCGTCACGGGCGCCAACATCGCCATCAATGGCGGACAGCACATGAGTTGATGGGGCGTGCAGCTGGATAATTGAAGCAGGGCAATGGCAGTAGAGGAGACCCGTCCACCCAGCCGGCGCATAGACGCTGGCGGAGGACGGCAGGCAGTATGGTCGTCACGCTGGAAAACAGGGGGCAGGGCAGCGATGCCTTCCCTTTGTTGTTGTGCCGCCGTCATGCTGCCGTCATGGTACCGGGCGCCGGGCTTTTTCCAGCCGCGTCTGGCAATCGATGCACAGCCGCGCTTCGGGGCGGGCGTTCAGGCGCGACAGGCCGATGGCTTCGCCGCAGTTGTCGCACAGGCCGTAGCTGCCGTCGGCAAACTTGGCCAGCGCGTGCTTGATGATGGCCAGCTGCGCCTGATTGTGCTCGGCCGCTTCGCTGACGAGGGCGTTCAAGGTGCGCACGCTGGCGTTGTCGGCCGGCGAGGCTTCGATTTCATTGAGCAGCGAGGCGCGCGCGTCCGCTTCGGCCGCTTCGTTCTCGATCTGTTCCAGCAACGCCAGCTTGCGTTGCTCCAGCACGCCTTGCAGGCGCTGTAGCTGGTCTTGCGGCAATCCATTCATGGCTGTCCCCGATAGGAGTTTCTCCTCTATGGTAGTCCAGGATGGGCGCCTCTGCTTGCGCTACTACCCGCGCCGCGTTTGATGCGGCGCAGGCAGGCGCGGGCCGTTCTATGCTGGCTCTTTCAGGCAGTTGACCATCCAGGCCACGCCGAACTGGTCTTTCAACATGCCGAAGCGTTTGGCCCAGAACGTTTCTTCCAGCGGCATCTGGATGGTGCCGTCACGCGCCAGCGCGGCGAAGACCCGTTCCGCTTCTTCCGGCGTATCGACGGTCAGGCAGATCGAACTGCCGCTCATGCCCTTGGCGCCATCTTCCTGGCAGCCGCCGTCCGAGCCCATCAGCATGGTGGGGCCCAGCTGCACGGAGCCGTGCATGATCTTGTCGTACCAGTCTTCCTTGACTTGCTCCTGGCCCGGCGAGCCGCGGAACGGCATCAGGCACAGGTCCGTGCCATGCAGGTGCTGCCGGTAGTATTCCAGTGCTTGCGCGCAATTTCCACTGAATTGCAAATACGGTTCGATACGCATATTGGCCTCCTCTGGTGGTCCCGCCGGCACGATTGCCAGGCGGGGACGTCCCAGTATAGGCGCTCGCCGGCCGATTTCAATCAGTCCGGCGTCATCACTTGCAGCCGCTCACGCACCTTGCCCAAGGTACTGAGGATGCGCTCGGGATTGCCGGCGAGGACGGCGCTGCCCAGGTGCAACAAACTCGTCGCCAGGCTGATCCAGTGCCGCACGTCGTCGTTGCGGGCGATGCGCAGCCGCACCATGTCGAGCAGGCCGCTGAGCTGGCGCTGCGCCGTTTCCAGTCCCGCCACCGTATGGCCGGCGGCATCGGCATACAGCTGGTTGGCTTGCTGGCGCAAGGCCACTTCCAGGGCGAAGACAGCCTGTGCCTGGCTGTGGCTGATGCCGTTTTCTCCCTGGCTGGCGCGCTTGCGGATGGCGCGCATGACGGCGCCGTGCAGGGTGACCGCCGCCTGCGACAGGCTGTCGGCCAGTTGTTCGACGCGCATGGCGCTGCTGAGAGCTGCTTCGCGGCGTTCGCTGCTGCTCCTGCCTACCGATCCGTCCATCTTGCCTCCGTGGTGGTGAGGGCGGCGGCCAGCTGTGCGTGGTCGCGCGCCAATGCCGCCAGTTGCCGGCGCGCCAGGGTGTGGCGCAGGCCAAGCAGCCGGTATTCTTCGGTTTTGCTTTGCTGCAGGGTTTTCGCCAGCACGGCCAGCAGGCGCTGCTGCGGCGTATCGGCATACGCGATTTCCACGTCGAGCAGGCCGAGCACCATGTCGCGCTCGTTATCGCCGCTTTTGTCGTACAGCGCCAGCAAGCTGTCGAGCGCTGCCAGCAGGGCTTGCAGCGGCGCGTCGCCGTCGTGCAGCACTTGCGCCAGGTGCGCCTGCTGGCTGGCCGCCCCGCCCAGGCGCGACAGTTGCTGCAGCAATACGGTGTAGGCGCTGACATGGCGGTCGTCGATGCCGCTGCCCGGCCAGGCGCGGATGGCGGCGCCGGCGCCGGCCAGTTCCGGCTGCACGTCATATGCATCGGCATTCGCCAGCCGGCCCAGCGCCTGCAGGTACAGGCGCACGGCTTGCGTCAGGCGCGCGACGTCCGCTTGCGCGGCGCGGCGCTGCGCATCGAGCAGGCGTTCGCGCGCATCTTCGGCGGGCGACAGATAGGGGCGGGCGCGCTGGTAGCTGTCCACGTGGCGCTGCGACAGTTCGCCAAAGGCGGTCAAGGCATCGGCGCGGGCGGCCAGGGCGCGCACTTGCGCCAGGTCGGTGCGCGGGCTGGCGCAGCCGCACAGCAGCATGGCCAGGCAGAGGTGCAGGCCGAGGCTAGGGCAAAGGGTGCGGCGAAGGCGGGCGGGCAGGGCGGACACGTCACCTCTCGACAGGGAGTACTGTATGGAAAGGTATTGTCGTGCCGGCCTGCGCTGCCCGCCTTGTGCGGGCGCAAGCGCGCTGCGATCAGGCGCCCATCGTGCCCGTTGTGCTCGTCAATTGCTCGCGCCAGCCCAGTCCGGCCGCGGTGTCGCTGGCGGGACGGTATTCGCAGCCGACCCAGCCCGCGTAGCCGACCTGGTCGAGCAGCTTGAACAGGTGGCGGTAATTGATCTCGCCCGTGCCCGGTTCGTGGCGGCCTGGCGTGTCGGCGATCTGGATGTGGCGGATCAGGGGCAGCAGGGCGCGGATGGTATTGCTCAGTTCGCCCTCCATGCGCTGCATGTGATAAATGTCGTACTGCAGGAAGATATTGCTGCGCTGGCAGTCGGCGATGATGTCGGCCGCCTGCTGGCTATGGTTCAGAAAGTAACCGGGCATGTCGTAACGGTTGATCGGCTCGATCAGCACGTTGATGCCGTGCGGACGGCAGACGTCGGCCGCAAACTGCAGGTTGCCGATCAGGCTTTGCCGCGCCCGCTCCAGGCTCATGCCGGGTGGCACGATGCCGGACATGCAGTGCAGCTGTTTCGCCCCCAGCGCCAGTGCATAGTTGAGCGCCAGCTGCACGTTGCTGCGGAATTCCTCGTTTCGGCGCGGGTCGCAGGCGATGCCCCGCTCGCCGTGTTCCCAGTCGCCGGGCGGAAAGTTGAAGACGGCCAGCTGCAGATGGTGGCGTTCCAGCCGCATGGCGATCTGCCGCGCCTCAACGGCATAGGGAAATAGAAACTCGACGGCATCGAAGCCCGCTTCCCTGGCGGCGGCAAAGCGGTCCAGGAAGGGCAGTTCGGTAAACATCATGCTGAGATTGGCAGCGAAGTTCGGCATGGCGGCACGCAGGTGTGGAAGATGGACACTATCCTAGCCCAAATCGGCAAAAGGTGGCGTGCATGAAAAAACCGTTCCAGAAGCAAGTCCTGGAACGGTTTTGTCGTCTTTTTGACACAGACAAACGCCGCCTGAAAGCGTAGCGAGCGGGAGTGATATTGCGTCGAGTCGCGCAGCCGTACCGAAGTACGGCGAGCAACGCAAACGCAATAGCGCCCCGCGCAGTAGCTTTAAGGCCGCGTTTTAGCGGCCGCGGCCGCCGGAGCGATGCGACGCTGCCGAACGCGGCGCATTGCCGGAACGGTTGCCGCCGCCACCGCCGCCCGATGGGCCGGCGCTGCGTGGCTTGGCGCCGCTGCCGCCCGTTTTCACGCGCACCACGGCGCCTGCTGGCGCGCGGCTGTTGTTGCGGTGACCACCGGTGCCGCTGCGCAATTGCACAGGCTGGGCGCGGGCGTTCAGGTCCGGCTCGAAGCCTGGGATGACTTCACGCGGCAAGGTTTGCTTGATCAGCTTTTCGATGTCTTTCAACATTTCGTGCTCGTCCACGCAGACCAGCGACACGGCTTCGCCCTTGGCGCCGGCACGGCCCGTGCGGCCGATACGGTGCACATAGTCTTCCGGAATGTTCGGCAAGTCGTAGTTGACGACGTGCGGCAACTGGTCGATATCGATGCCGCGCGCGGCGATGTCGGTGGCGACCAGCACTTGCAGGGTGTTGTCCTTGAACTCGGACAGGGCGCGCGTGCGTGCCGACTGGCTCTTGTTGCCGTGGATGGCCAGGGCGCCGATGCCGTCCGCGCCCAGCTGCTCGACCAGCTTGTTCGCGCCATGCTTGGTGCGCGTAAATACCAGTACTTGCGTCCAGTTGTTCGACTTGATCAGGTAGGACAGCATCGGGTGCTTCTTGTCGCGGTCGACGGGATGGATCTTTTGCTTGATCACTTCCACGGTCGAATTGCGGCGCGCCACTTCGATCATGGCCGGCTTGTTCAGCAAGCCGTCGGCCAGGGCCTTGATCTCTTCCGAGAACGTGGCCGAGAACAGCAGGTTCTGGCGTTTCGGCGGCAGCACGGCCAGCACTTTCTTGATGTCGCGGATGAAGCCCATGTCGAGCATGCGGTCGGCTTCATCGAGAATGAGGATTTCCACTTTCGACAGGTCGACGGTGCCCTGACCCATGTGGTCCAGCAAGCGGCCCGGCGTGGCGACGAGAATGTCGACGCCGTGCTTGAGCTGCTTGATTTGCGGGTTGATGCCGACGCCGCCGAAGATCACGGTGGAGTTCAATTTGGTGTACTTGCTGTAGGCGCGCACGCTTTCCTCGACCTGCGCGGCGAGTTCGCGCGTCGGTGCCAGGATCAGGGCGCGGATCGGGCGCGTCGAGGTGTTGCTGGTGATGGCAGCGCCATTCGTGTCGGTCGACAGGCGGTGCAGCACGGGCAGCGTGAAGCCGGCCGTCTTGCCGGTACCGGTTTGTGCACCGGCCAGCAAGTCGCCGCCAGCCAGCACGGCGGGAATCGCCTGCGACTGGATCGGGGTCGGCACGGTGTAGCCGTGTTCGGTAACGGCACGTACGATAGCGTCGGACAATCCGAGGGAGGAAAAGGACATGGTAACTTTATTGTGAGATCGGCCTGTCGCCATCGTGGGGCGCCAGTCGCAGGCAATCAGATTAGGGGTCGAAAGACAGCGGCAAGGGGACTGGTCATATGTGCCGCACACGCGAAGTATAACAGCCTGGCAAAAACGCGCCTGTTTTGTTTCAGGTTTGCAATGCCGCAAGTAAAGAAAAGGGTGGCTAGTCGTCGATCTCGTCGACGGCGTAGCGCACGCTCTGGGCATCGAGGTAGCCGCGCACGGCATCCAGGCCGTGCCACGGGTCGGGGCGCAGGTACTGGCATATATACAGGCCCGCGTCCGTCAGCCTGGCGTCGGTGTCGGGCATGGCGGCGCCGGGCGCGCGCGGCGCCGACGCTTCGAGCAACTGCGCGATGTGCTGGCGCTGGTCCTGCGCCAGGCTGGCCGTGATCCTGAATTCAAATCCCATGTTCTTCCCCTTGTGCGTATGCCGGTGCGCTTATTTTATATCATCGAAAAAATTGCATATAGCTTGGCATTCTTTCCGTTTTTGTTTTCAAAGTATCTCGTCCATACTGCATAGCACTGGCCCGGCACACACAGCGTGACGCAAGGGCAGGAGCAGAAACACCGTACAAGGACCTCGCTTTTTTCATATTCAATTATTTTCACTAAGAAAAACATCATGCCTATCGCCACCGCCCAAGCCGCCCAAAAACTGCTGACCCCGAACGACCATACCCTGATCATGATCGACCACCAGTCGCAGATGGCGTTCGCCACCCGCTCGATCGACCTGGCCCTGCTGCGCAACAACGCGGCCCTGGTGGCCAAGGCGGCGGCGGAATTCAAGGTGCCGACGATTCTGACGACGGTGGCCGCCAAATCCTTCTCCGGCCCTATCTTCGACGAAATCCAGTCCGTCTTCCCCGAGCAGGCGCCGATCGACCGCACCAGCATGAATACCTGGGAAGACGCGCGCATCGCCGACAAGGTGAACGGCTACGGCAAGGGCAAGATCGTGCTGGCCGGCCTGTGGACCTCCGTCTGCATCGTGGGGCCAGCCTTGTCGGCGCTGGAGCAGGGCTTCGAAGTGTACGTGATCGCCGACGCCAGCGGCGACGTCTCCGACGAAGCCCATGCGATGGCCATGCAGCGCATGATACAGGCGGGCGCGCAGCCGATGACGTCCGTGCAATACCTGCTGGAACTGCAGCGCGACTGGGCTCGCGGCGAGACCTACAACGAGACGGTGGCGACGGCCGTGGCGCACGGCGGCGGCTATGGCCTGGGCTTGATCTACGCCAAATCCATGTTCAACGCCAGCGAAGGCCATTGATTTTTCACTGACTCCGGCTCCGCCGCCCGCCGGCGGGGCCGTGTTTTCATTTGATTCTGGAGTTCTCATGCACGCAAACACGATCTTGCTCAATGGCCGTTTCCACACGGTCGACCGGACGCAGCCGCTGGCGTCCGCCGTCGCCATCGCCGATGGCAAATTCCTCGCCGTGGGCGACGTCGAAGACGTGATGCGCCATCGCGGTCCCGCCACGCAGCTGATCGACCTGGCTGGCCGCACCGTCATTCCCGGCCTGAACGACTCGCACCTGCACCTGATCCGCGGCGGTTTGAACTACAACCTGGAACTGCGCTGGGAAGGCGTGCCCTCGCTGGCCGACGCCTTGCGCATGCTCAAGGAGCAAGCCTTGCGCACGCCGAACCCCCAATGGGTACGTGTGGTGGGCGGCTGGACGGAATTCCAGTTCGCGGAAAAGCGCATGCCCACGCTCGATGAAATCAACGCGGCCGCGCCCGACACGCCCGTCTTCATCCTGCACCTGTACGACCGCGCCCTCTTGAACCGGGCCGCCCTGCGCGCCGTCGGCTACGACAAGAACACACCGAATCCGCCCGGCGGCGAAATCGTGCGCGACGCGGCCGGCAACCCCACGGGTTTGCTGATCGCCCGGCCGAACGCCATGATCCTGTATGCGACCCTGGCGAAAGGCCCGAAGCTGCCGCTGGAATTGCAGGTGAACTCCACGCGCCAGTTCATGCGCGAACTCAATCGCTTGGGGCTGACCAGCGCCATCGATGCGGGCGGCGGCTTCCAGAATTATCCGGAAGACTACGCGGTGGTCGAGGAACTGGCGCAAAAGGAGCAGCTGACCATCCGCATCGCCTACAACCTGTTCACGCAAAACAAGGGCGCGGAATTGCAGGACTTCCAGAAATGGACGGGCATGGTGAAACCCGGCGACGGCACCGACTTTTACCGCCACAACGGCGCCGGCGAAATGCTGGTGTTTTCCGCCGCCGACTTCGAGGATTTCCTCGAGCCGCGCCCCGAGCTGGCGGCTGGCATGGAGGATGAGCTGGAAAAGGTCGTGCGCCACCTGGTCGAGCAGCGCTGGCCGTTCCGCCTGCACGCCACCTATGACGAATCGATCGGCCGCATGCTCGACGTGTTTGACAAGGTCAACCGCGACACGCCGTTCGGCGGCTTGCACTGGCTGTTCGACCATGCGGAAACCATCAGCCCGAAAAATATCGACCGCGTGAAAGCGCTGGGCGGCGGCCTGGCCATCCAGCACCGCATGGCTTTCCAGGGCGAGTACTTCGTCGAGCGCTATGGTGCCGACGCGGCCAAGGCCACGCCGCCCGTGCAGCGCATGCTGGACGCGGGCGTGCCCGTGGGCGGCGGCACGGATGCGACCAGGGTCGCCAGCTACAACCCGTGGACGGCGCTGTACTGGCTGGTATCGGGGCGCACCGTGGGCGGCCTGGCCTTGACGGATGCGGCGGGCAGGTTGTCGCGCGACACGGCGCTGGAACTGTGGACGGCGGGCAGCGCCTGGTTCTCGAGCGAGCAAGGCAAGAAGGGGCGCATCCGCGAGGGCATGCTGGCCGATTTGAGCGTGCTGTCGGCTGATTACTTTACGGTGCCGGAAGAATCGATCAAGTCGATCGAGTCCGTGCTGACCATGGTGGGCGGCAAGGTTGTCTATGGCCAGGGAGAATTCACGGCGCTGGCGCCGCCACCGATTCCCGTGCTGCCCGAGTGGTCGCCCGTGCGCACGGTGCCCGGCCATTACCGGCCCGCGGCCAAACCGGCACAAGCCATGCTGCCGCACCAGTGCGCGGGTGCCTGCGGCGTGCATGCGCATGCGCACGACCGGGCGCGCAAGTCGGCCGTGCCAATCAGTGACTTTTCCGGTTTCTGGGGCACGCTGGGCTGCAGCTGCTTCGCTTTCTGAAAGAGGAGAGGATCATGCGCTGCAAGAAAGTCATCCTGGGCCTGCTGCTGGCCTTTGTCGTGGGCTTCGTGTGCCAGCTGGCGCGCATTCCCGTGCCGGCGCCGCCCGTGCTCGGCGCCGCGCTGCTGGTGTTCCTGACCAGCTGCGGCTACTGGCTCACGGGGCTGTACCTGCAGCGCCGCGAGCAGGCAGAAAAACGGGAGGCGCCATGAACGTCATGCTGGCCGGCTCGGTGCTGGGATTGCTGGTGGGCGCGGTATGCCGCTGGTTCGACCTGCCGTCGCCCACGCCACCCACGCCCACGGGTGCGGCGATGGTGGTGGCCATGACCCTGGGGTTTGTGGTGGCGGGGCAGTTCGGCTCCTGAATGCAAAAAAACCGGCCAAGGCCGGTTTTTTTGTGGGTGCCGCTCGCGCTGTACGTAGGTCGGATTAGCGTAGCGTAATCCGACAAGCCTGCGCTATCAGGCGAAAGGCGCCAGCAGCGTGATCATCTGGCCGAAGATCTTCGGGCTGGCGGCGATGACGTCGCCCTTGTACAGGTAGTCCGATTCGCCGGAAAATTCACCGACGATGCCGCCCGATTCCGTGATCATCAGGGCGCCGGCGGCGATATCCCAAGGCTTCAAGCCTTTTTCGTAGAAGCCGTCCAGACGGCCGCAAGCGACGTTGGCCAGGTCCAGCGCGGCCGAACCGGCACTGCGCACGCCCTGGCTGCGTTCGGCCATGATCTGGTACATCTTCAGGTATTCGTCGAGCGCGCGCGGGCCGGCGCCGTGACCGGTGCCCAGCATGGCATTCGAAATGCGGTCCAGCTTGGTGACGCGGATGCGTTTTTCGTTCAGGTAGGCGCCGGCGCCCTTGGTGGCCGTGAACAGGTCGTTGCGCACCGGATCGTAGATGACGGCTTGCGTGACGACGCCGCGATGCGCGAGGGCGATCGAGATGCAGTATTGCGGGAAGCCGTGGATAAAGTTGGTGGTGCCATCGATCGGGTCGATGATCCACTGATATTCATTCTCGTCGTGCGAGTTGGCGGAAGCTCCCGATTCCTCGGCCAGGAACGCGTGGTCCGGGTAGGCCTTGGACAGCACCTCGATGATGGCTTGTTCGGCCGCCTGGTCGACGTCGGTGACGAAATCGTTATGTTGTTTTTCCGTG
Source organism: Janthinobacterium goodfellowi (assembly GCF_051380695.1). NCBI lineage: Bacteria > Pseudomonadati > Pseudomonadota > Betaproteobacteria > Burkholderiales > Oxalobacteraceae > Janthinobacterium > Janthinobacterium goodfellowi. Next base: position 275,560 of record NZ_JBNYXN010000007.1, read on the forward strand.
ACGACGACGCGGTCGAGGTCAAAAGAGGCGCGATTGATGACGGCGGCGCCGCGGCGGGCGGCTTTGATCGCCGTGTTGAGCATTGGGTGCATGTGAGCTTCCGTTAAAAGCACGCGACCGCCCATGACTGCCTTGCGGCGCCGGTACGATAGAGTGCAAGAATGAATTAAAGAGCGGAGCGGTGCCGAAGTGGTTAAAATCCCGGCCTGGAGTCAGCGTTTTGTGACTCCGTTTCCCCGAAATTTCCTGTATCGATACCGCGCAATAGCGCTATTTTAAATGAATCTGCCCGAAATCAACACGTCTCTTTTCAAACGCCTGCGATTTATTCTTGTCGAAACTAGTCGCTCTGGCAACATTGGCGCCGTCGCGCGCGCCATGAAAACGATGGGTTTTTCCGATCTGGTGCTGGTCAATCCCCGTTTTCCCGACGCCTTGACGGATGCGGAAGCGGTGGCCTTCGCCAGCGGCGCGCAGGATATTCTGTCCGGTGCGCGCATCGTCGGCTCGATCGCCGAGGCGCTCGAAGGCTGCAATTACGCGGCGGCCGTGTCGGCCCGTCTGCGCGAATTCTCGCCGCCCGTCACGGCCCCGCGCGCCATCGCGGCGCAATTAGCGGCCAGCGAAGACCTGCACGCGGCCGTCATCTTCGGCAACGAGCGTTTCGGCTTGCCCAACGAGATCGTCGAGCAGTGCAATGTGCTGATCAACATCCCCGCCAATCCCGAGTATTCCTCGCTGAACCTGTCGCAGGCGGCACAGGTCGTCGCCTATGAGTGCCGCGTGGCGGCGCTCGGCGATACCCAGGCGGCTAGCCCCGTCGGCTTCCATGGCGACGCGGCCAGCCTGGCGCAGGTCGACGGCATGTATGCGCACCTGGAACAGGCGCTGGTCGCCATCGATTTCCTCGACGCGGACAATCCGAAAAAGCTCATGCCCCGTCTGAAACGCCTGTTTTCGCGCACGGGGCTGGAGACGGAAGAAGTCAATATCCTGCGCGGCATCGCGCGGCATATCCTGGCAGTGGCCAAAAAAGGCCCATGATCGAGACGCGGCTGCTGCGCCAGTTCATCGCCGTCGCCGAGGAACTCAATTTCCGGCGCGCGGCCGAACGGCTGCACATGGCGCAGCCGCCCCTGTCGCAGGCGATCCTGCGGCTGGAAGAAGCGCTGGGCTACCCCGTATTCGAGCGCACCAACCGCAAGGTCAGCCTGACGCCGGCGGGGGATGCTTTCCTGGCCACGGCGCGCCAGGTGCTGGCCAGCCTGGAAGAGGGCGTGGCCGCCACGCGCCGCGTGGCCCAGGGTATCGAAGGCCATCTGCGTCTCAGTTTCATCCACATTACGCCCTACGCCCACGTGCTGGACGCCTTGCGCGCCTTCCGCGCCGCCTCGCCGGCCGTGCAATTTACCTTGCGCGAGGCGTCGACGCAGCAGCAGGTCGAGTGGCTGGAGCGGGGCGAGGTCGATATCGCCCTGCTGCGCGCCCCCGGGCGCAGCACGCCCGGCCTGCGCTTCGAGCGCCTGTCCGGCGAAGACATCGTGATCGCGCTGCCGTTGCACCACCGCTGCGCGGGGCAGGCGCGCGTGGACCTGGCGGACCTGGCCGGTGACGATTTCGTCGCCTCGCCGCGCGAGCTGGGCCAGGGTTTTCATGACCAGCTGGCCAGCCTGTGCCTGCATGCGGGTTTCGTGCCGCACGTGGCGCAGCAGGCGCGCCGATTGCAAACGGTGCTGGGCCTGGTGGCGGCCGGCTTTGGCGTGGCCCTGCTGCCGGCGAGCCTGGCGGCGTGCGCGCCGGCCGGTGTCGTCATGCTGCCGCTGGCAAGCAGCGCGCCCGAGGCCTTGCGCCAGCTCGACCTGTACATGGCGTGGGACCCGCAGCGCACGTCCGCCGTGCGCGAACGGCTGCTGGCGCAATTGCGGCGGTCCGCTGCTCAATGAGATGTATATAGTCTCATTTCAAGATAAATAAGATATTTTACAGATGAAGGCCCAAGGGCCAGCATGGCGTTTTGATTGTCGGGAATGCCATGTCCAACGTTACGCCGCGCCGCCGCGCGCTACCTTCCTCCATTTATTGGCTGTCCCTGTGCAGCTTTGCCTTCGGCTTGTGCGAATTCATCGCCGCCGGCCTGTTGACCCCCATGGCGCGCGACCTGCACGCCAGCGTGGCGGCGGCCGGCGGCGCCATTGCCGCGTATGCGCTGGGGGCGGCCATCGGTGCGCCCGTGCTGACGGCCCTGCTGGCGCGCCGGCCCATGCGCCAGGTGCTGGTGGCCACTATGCTCGTGCTGGCGGCCGGCAGCGTGGCCATGGCGGCGGCGCCGGCGCTGGGCGCGCTGCTGGGGGTGCGCTTTGCCGTGGGCCTCGCGCATGGCGTGTTCATGGCCGTCGCCTCGCATGCGGCCACCAGCCTGGTCGACCCTTCCCGCGCGGGGCGGGCGCTGTCCATCGTCTGGCTGGGTCTGACCCTGGCGCTGGCCGGCGGCGTACCGCTGGGGACGTGGCTGGGCGCCGTCTCGTCGTGGCGCTGGGTATTTTTCACCATCGGCGCGCTGGCCCTGTGCGGCGGCGCCGGCTTGCGCTTCGCCATGCCCGCCGCGCGCCGGCAGCTTGCTGCCACGTCGGCCCTGGCCAGCCTGCGCGCCATCCTGCAGAAGCCCCTGCTGCTGGCGGCCGGCGTGGCGGCGCTGGTCAGCGTGGCCACCTTCAGCTTTTTCACGTACGTCTCGCCGTTCCTGCTGCAGCTGGGCGGGCTCGATGCGGGCTGGCTCAGTGCCGCCATGTTGTGCTTTGGCGCGTGCGCCATCGGCGGCAACCTGCTGGGCGGCTGGTGCGCGGACCGCCCGTCCGCGCTGCGCGCCACCATGCTGGCCCTGGCCGCGCTGGCGCTCAATCTGCTGGCCTTTTATCTGCTGCGCGCCCATCCCCTGGCCATGCTGGCCCTGTGCGGCACTTTGGGCTTGCTGTTCTTCGCCCTCGTGACCCTGTCGACCATGCGGCTGCTGCGCCTGGCGCAGCAGCATTGCCCGGGCAGCGACGCGGTTGCGGCGGGCTTGAATATCGCCGCCTTCAATGCGGGCACGGCTGCCGGCGGGGCGCTGGGCGGTGTGCTGATCGTCGCCTTCGGCTTGCCCGGCATCGCCATCGGCGGTGCGCTGGCGGCGCTGCTGGCCATGCTGCTGCTGTGCTTCCAGTCGCGCAAACTAGACGGCTCGCTCTAGTTTTTGCGCGCGGAAGCGCACTTCCTTTGGCGTACACTGGCCTGCAAAAGGCGGTACAAAACAAGGGGAGACATGGGAATGCGACGCAGATCGTTTTTGAAGCTGGGCGTGTTTGGGGCCTGTGCGCTGGCGGCCGGCGGCGCCGCGTACCGCCTGGTGCGCGGGCCGGCGCCTCCTGGCCGTTTCGTGCTCGACGGCGAGGCGCGCGCGGCGCTGGCGGCCATCGTGCCGGCCATGCTGGGCAGCGCGCTGCCGCAAGATACGGGCACGCGCGCCGCCGCGCTGGACGGCGCCATCGCCGGCGTGGACACGGCCATCCATGGCTTGCCCCTGGCGGCGCAGCAGGAAGTGCAGGATCTGTTTGGCTTGCTGGCGCTGGCGCCCGCGCGGCGCTTCGTCGCCGGCGTGAACGATGGCTGGGTCGGGGCCGATCCGGCCCAGGTGGCCGCCTTTTTGCAGGCGTGGCGCACGCACCGCCTGGCCACCCTGCAGACGGCTTACCTGGCCCTGCATGACCTGATCCTCGGCGCCTGGTATGCCGATGCCGCCCACTGGGCCGCCATCGGTTATCCGGGACCGCTGCCCGAACTGAGCGCATAAGGCCACCATGAGCACATCCCCCATTCTTGATCCCATCGCCGCCGGCATTGCGGCAGGCTGGAACGTCACCGACGTCAGCACCCTGGGCACCGACCGTACCCTGGAGGCGGACGTTGTCGTCATCGGCAGCGGCGCCGGCGGCGGCGTGACGGCGGAAATCCTCGCGCTGGCCGGCCTGACAGTGCTGATCGTCGAGGAGGGCGGCTTGAAGTCATCGAAAGACTTCAAGATGCGCGAAGCGGACGCCTATCCCGCGCTGTACCAGGAATCGGCCGCGCGCAAGACGCGCGACAAGGCGATCAATATCCTGCAAGGGCGCACGGTGGGCGGTTCGACCACCGTCAACTGGACCTCGAGCTTTCGCACGCCGCCCGGCACCCTGGAATACTGGCGCCGGCACTTTGGCTTGTCCGGCTATTCGGTGGACGCCATGGCGCCGTGGTTCGCCATGATGGAAAAACGCCTGCACGTGAGCGACTGGGCCGCGCCGCCCAACGAAAACAACGATTTATTGCGCCGCGGCGCCACGGCGCTGGGCATCCCCACGGCCGCCATCCGGCGCAACGTGAACGGCTGCTGGAATCTCGGCTACTGCGGCATGGGCTGCCCGACCAACGCCAAGCAGTCGATGCTGGTGACGACGATTCCGTCGGCGCTGGCGCTGGGCGCCGGCCTGCTCGTGCATGCGCGCGCCGAGCGCTTTACCTTCAAGGGCGGGCGCGTCGACAGTCTGCAAGTCACCGCGCTGGACGCGGCCGGGCAGGCGCCGACGGGCGTGCGCCTCACCTTGCGCGCCAAGCACTTTGTGCTGGCCGGCGGCGCCATCAACTCGCCGGCGCTGCTGCTGCGCTCGCAGGCGCCCGATCCGCACGGCTTGCTGGGCCGGCGCACCTTCTTGCATCCGACCGTGGTGTCGGCGGGCCTGTTCACACAGCGCGTCGACGCCTATGCGGGCGCGCCGCAGACGATTTATTCCGACCATTTCCTGCACGTGGCGCCCATCGATGGCCCCATCGGCTACAAGCTCGAAGCGCCGCCTTTGCACCCGCTGCTGATGGCCACCACCATGGGCGGCTTCGGCGATGAACACGCGCGCACCATGCGCGAATTTCCCCATGCGCACGCCTTGCTGGCCCTGCTGCGCGACGGCTTTCACCATGAGGCCGTCGGCGGCAGCGTGTCCCTCGACAGCTTCGGCGCGCCCGTGCTCGACTATCCGCTCACGCCGTTCATCTGGGATGGCGTGCGGCGCGCGCTGCTGTCGATGGCGGAAATCCAGTTCGCCGCCGGCGCGAAAAGCGTATATCCCGTGCACGAGATGGCCAGCCATTACACGAGCTGGACGCAGGCGAAGCAGGCCATCGGCGCTTTGCCGATGAAGGCGCTGCTGGCGCGCGTGGTGTCGGCCCACGTGATGGGCGGCTGCGCCATGTCCGACGATGCGCGCCTGGGCGTGACGGGCGCCGACGGCCGCTACCACGGCGTGCGCAACCTGTCCGTGCACGACGGCGCGCTGTTTCCCACGTCGATCGGCGCCAATCCGCAACTGACGATCTATGCGCTGGCCGCGCGCCTGGCCAGCGGGCTGGCGCGGGAGCTGACGGGTAAGCCTGCCCCCGTTCCCGTTTCTGCTGCGACGACGGCATGATCGCGCGCATCCTCAAATGGCTGATGCTGCTGCAGGTGCTGGCCGTGCTGGGGTTGGCGTACCTGGCCATGCAGGCGTGGGGAGTCGCCTCGCCCGCCATGGCCCTGCTGCTGGCGGCCGCCATGCTGCTGGCCGTGCGCGCGCTGATCGTGGCACGCAATTTCCAGCAGAGCCGGCGCCTGGGCAGTCCCGTGCCAGCGCAATACCAGCTGGGCGCCATGGGCGCCGCGCGCCTGTTTTTCGGCGAGCTGCGCGCCACCCTGCGGTCCTCGTCGTGGGACATGCTGCATCCGCGCCTGCATGCTGCCGACAATGTCGCTGGCCAGGGTGTGCCGGTGCTGCTGGTGCACGGCTATGTGTGCAACCGCGGCTACTGGGCGCAGCTGAGCCGCCAGCTGGCACGTGCCGGCATCGCGCACGACGGCGTCGACCTGGAGCCGATAGGCGCCGACATCGAAGACTTCGTGCCGCAGGTGGCGCAGGCCATCGGGGCGCTGTGTGCGCGCACGGGCAGCGACCGCGTCATCATCGTCGCCCACAGCATGGGCGGCCTGGTGGCGCGCGCCTGGCTGCGCCGTTACGGCGCGGCCCGCGTGGCGCGCATCGTCACCATCGGCACGCCGCACCACGGCACGGCGCTGGCCAACCTGGCGGCGGGCGCGAATGCGCGGCAGATGAGCCGTATCGATGGCGCGCCCAGCGCCTGGCTGGCGCAGCTGGCCGCCAGCGAGACGCCGGAAACGCGCGCCCTGATCACGTCGATGTATTCGCATCACGACAATATCGTCGCGCCGCAAGCGTCCGCGCAGCTGCCCGGCGCACGCAATCTCGCCTTCGGCGGCATCGGCCACGTGGCGCTGGCCAGCGACGCGCGCGTGCTGCGCCAGCTGCTGGCGGAAATCACTATCAAGAACGTAGTCGCCCAGCCCCCTTCGGCCCCGCATTTTGCCTGAGCCCTGTTGTGTTTTATCTGCATGGCAAGACTGTCTCTTTTGACTCTGCTGTTGCCCCTGTTTAACAACGCCAGGGGCAGATAATGCTGTTTTCCACTGGCGTACTGTATTAAGCTAACGTCGAAAGACAGGCGGTGAAAATTTGTTCTTGAGGCCGCTTGCCCCGCTCCGCAGACATCCGGCGCCCACCTATTTCTCTGAATATATGGCAAGATGTTGTAGGATTGTTATGGTGGCCGCGCAAGCGGAAAGTTGAACGCAGGCAGAAAATGAGTCCATGCAGCTTTTATTGGGGGCGCTAATTGTCCGCACGTATCCTGATTATCGAAGATAACGCCACCAATATGGAATTGATGGTGTACTTGCTGCGCGCCTTCGGGTACACGCCGCTGGCCGCCTACGACGGCGAAGAGGGTGTGCGCATGGCGCGCAGCGAATTGCCGGACTTGATCATCTGCGACGTGCATTTGCCCAAGCTCGATGGCTATGGCGTGGTGGCGGAGCTGAAGAAAGACCCGCAGCTGCGCAAGATCCCGGCCCTGGCCGTGACGGCGCTGGCCATGGTGGGCGACCGCGAACGCCTGCTCGAAGCGGGCTTCAATGGCTACATCGGCAAGCCGATCGAGCCCGACCTGTTCGTCGCGGAGCTGGAGTCTTTTTTACCCGGGGCGCCGTCGACGCCAGTTAAAAACGACATAGCCACCATCCTGATCGTCGATGATCATGTACTGAACCGCGAGTTCCTGACCGCGCTGCTGGGCTACGGCGGCCACCGGCTGCTGGAGGCGGCCAACGGCGCCGACGCGCTGGAAATCCTGCGCACCGAGCGGCCGGACCTGATCATCTCCGACATCCTCATGCCGAACATGGACGGCTACGAATTCGTCACGCGCGTGCATGCCGATCCCGCGCTGACTGACGTGCCCATCATCTTTTATACGGCCACCTACCGCGAGCAGGAAGCGATCCTGCTGGCGCAGGCCTGCGGCGTGCGCTGGGTGCTGCCCAAGCCGTCCGATCCCGAGGTCATCGTGCGCACCGTCAACGAGGCGCTGGGACTGATGCCGCCGGCGGCCCAGGTGCCGGCCGCGCCGGGCGCCGGCGGCGCTGCGGCGCCTCCCGCCACGGGCAAGCTGGCCGGCATCGAACACCAGGTCAGCGGCTACCTCGACGAACTCGAATCGAGCAGCCAGCAGATTTCGCAACTGGCCAGCCAGCGCGAGGGCCATGCCGCCATCCCCGAAGACCTGGGCGTCATGACGGAGCGCCTGTCGCGCTCGCTGTCCAGCCTGCAGGCGGTGAGCCTGCGCCTGACGGCCCTGATCGAGCTGGGCATCGAGCTGGGCGCCGAACGCGATCCGCGCGCCCTGATCGAGGCGGGCTGCAAGGTGGCGCAGAATATCTGCGTCTCCAAGTACGCCTGCATCGGCGTGCTGGAAGAGGGCGCCGAAAAGCTCAGCTATTTTTCCTCGTGCGGCGCCGAGAAGAACCTCGAGCGCATCGCCAGCACGCCGCGCACGGGCATCCTGAACCGCTTGCTGGAACAGCGCCAGCCCTACCGGGTCAATGGCTTGAAGGGCGACCCCGGCGCGCTGGGCCTGCCCGACACGCATCCTCCCGTGCATTCCTTCCTGGGCGTGGCCATCGCTTCGCGCGAGCGCAGCCACGGCTGGCTGTATCTGGTCGACAAGCTGGGGGCGAATGAATTTTCCGAAGTCGACGAGCGGGTCGCCGCAACGGTGGCGGCGCAGATCGCCGTCGCCTACGACAACCTGCTGCTGTACGATGAAATCAAGCGCCACCACGAGCAGCTGACCCTGGACATGGCGGCGCGCATCCGCCTCGATGAAGACTTGCGCCGCTTCCGCCTGGCGATGGACGCCACGGCCGACGCGATTTTCCTCGTCGATCGCGCCGGCATGTGCTTTGTCGACGTCAACCAGACGGCTTGCCGCATGCTCGGTTTCGAGCGCGAGGATTTCCTGCGCGTGGGACCGGGCCGCGAGCACGAGGGCGAAGCCCAGCTGGAAGAGCTGTACAACAAGCTGCTGGCCGGCGACCAGGGCGGCCCGATGGCGGAATTGCAGCTGCAGCGCAAGGATGGCTCGCCACTGTCGGTGGAAGTGCAGCGGCGCACCCTGCGCTCGGGGCAGAGCTGGATCCTGGTGGCCGTCGCGCGCGACATCACCGAGCGCAAGGATGCCGAACAGCGCCTGATGAAGCTGGCCCATTTCGACACCCTGACCGGGCTGCCGAACCGCAGCCAGTTCTACGCCTCGCTGACCCATTCGCTGGCCCAGGCGGCCGAACACCAGTGGGCCGTGGCCGTGCTGTTCATGGATATCGACCGCTTTAAGAATGTCAACGATACCCTGGGCCACACCATCGGCGACGACCTGCTGCGCCAGTTTTCCAGCCGTCTCGTCGATTGCCTGCGCGTGCGCGATACCATTGGCCGTTTTGGCGGCGATGAATTTGCCACCATCCTGCTGCTGCCCGAAGGCGCCCAGCATGCCGTGGGCGTGGTCGACAAGATCCGCGAGGCGATGCGCAAGCCCTTCGACCTGCAGGGCCACGAGGTGACGGTGACGGTCAGCATCGGCATTTCCGTGTTCCCCGATGACGCGGCCGATGCGGACACTCTGATCCAATATGCCGACACGGCCATGTACCGCGCCAAGGAGGCGGGCCGCGACGCCTTTCGCTTCTTCACGGCGGAAATGAACGCGCAGTCGATGGCGCGGCTGGACATGGAAAATGCCCTGCGGCGTGCCATCGATAACGAGGAATTCGTGCTGTTCTTCCAGCCCAAGGTGAATATCATCTCGGGGCGCATCAGCGGCGCCGAGGCCCTGATACGCTGGCGCCGTCCCGGCCACGGCATGGTGTCGCCGGCCCTGTTCATCCCCCTGCTGGAAGAGACGGGGCTCATCGTGCGCGTCGGTAACTGGGTGCTCGACGAGGCCTGCAAGAAGATCAGCGAATGGGGCGCCAGCAGCATCGGCCCCGTGCACCTGTCGGTGAACGTCTCGGGCATCCAGTTCTTCGTCGGCGGCCTGGAAGAAGAGGTGCTCAAGGCCATCCGCAAGCACGATATCGCGCCCGACCTGCTGGAGCTGGAGCTGACGGAAAGCTCGCTGATGTCGAATGCCGAGGAAACCATCGCCGTGCTGCGCAACCTCAAGGCGCTGGGCATCCAGATATCGATCGACGATTTCGGCACCGGCTATTCCAGCCTGGCCTACCTGAAGCGCTTCCCCATCGACAAGCTGAAGATCGACATCGCCTTCGTGCGCGAAGTGACCAGCAACCCGGACGACGCGGCCATCGTGCTGGCCATCATCAGCATGGCGCACAGCATGAAACTGGACGTGATCGCCGAAGGCGTGGAAAACGATGCGCAGCTGGCCTATCTGCGGCGCCACGGCTGCGACGAGATGCAGGGCTATTATTTCAGCCGCCCCGTGCCGCAGGAAGAGTTCGAGCAGATGCTGATGGGCGGCAAACTGCTGCAGGCGCCGCAGGATGATGGCGGCGAGGAGCAGCAAACCTTGCTGATCGTCGACGACGATGTCTTCATGCTCGACGTGCTCAGCGACTTCCTGGCGCAGGACGGCTACCGCATCCTGACGGCGCAGACGGCCGCCGAGGGCTTCGACATCCTGGCGCGCCACAAGGTGCAGGTGATCCTGTGCGACCAGTGCATGCCGCTCATGAGCGGCACCGAATTCATGGAGCGGGTCAAGCACCTGTGCCCCGACACCTTCCGCATCATGCTGTCGGCCTTTGCGGACCTGACGCCCATCATGGCGGCCATCAACCGCGGCGCCGTCGACCGCTTCTATACCAAGCCGTGGAAAGGCGCCGTGCTGCGCGAGAATATCCGCGAAGGCTTCCGCCTGCACAAGCTGCTGCATGGCCCGGTGAAGGCGGCGGCCTAGGCGCTGGCGGCGCAGTCCACGGGCCGCCGTGTGTGCTGGCGCACCTTGGGAAGCAGTTTTCCGGCGAATTAGACTCCCGTCTCTAGTTTTGCTCACTAGAATAAAAATATCCATGAAGTGGCATGGCCTTTCACATGACGGGAGCTGGCGATGGTGAAGAAATTGAAGGAACTGGCGGAAGACACGGAATTGGCGAGCGCCGTGCGCTCGTCCGCGCAGCAGATCTGGCAAGCGGGCCTGGGCGCCTTCGCCAAGGCGCAGGAAGAGGGCGGACGCGTGTTTTCCAAGCTGGTCAAGGAAGGCACGGAATTCCAGAAGCGCGCCGAAGACAAGGTGGCCGATGTCAGCGGCAGCGTCAGCAAGCTGGCCGATGGCGTGGGCAAGCAGGCCAGCGGTTCCTGGGACAAGCTGGAACAGGTGTTTGAAGAGCGCGTGGCGCGGGCGCTGGCCACCATCGGCGTGCCCATGCAACACGACATCGCCGCGCTGCACGCCAGGATCGATGCCTTAAGCGCGCAGGTGGCGGCGCTGCCGGGCAAGGCCGCGCCGGCGGCCAAGCCGAAGGCCGTGGCCAACAAGCCTGCCGCGAAGGCGGCGCCGAAAACGGCACCGAAGGCCGCACCGAAAGCCGCAGCGAAAGCGGCCGTCGCCAAGGCGCCGGCCAAGCCGGCGGCCAGGACGACAGCCAGGGCGGCGCCGCGCGCCGCAGCCAAGCCCGTGAGCAAGCCCGCCGCCAGGCCGGCGGCGAAGAAAAAAGCGCCGCCGGCCTGAGCCGGCGCAGCATTCCTCCAGCCTGCGCGAGCAGGCTTTTTTTTGCCTGCCTTATTCGCCGGTGCCGTGGGGCGGAGTGTTTCATTACGGCTATCTTAGGTGGTATGCTTGAGGCAGAACACAGAGAGATTGCCCGCCATGCTACAAAAAGCACCACGCCGTACCCGCGAACGCATCCTGGAGTTGTCGCTGCGCCTGTTCAATGAGTTTGGTGAGCCGAATATCACGACGACCGTGATTGCGGAAGAGATGAACATTTCGCCGGGAAACCTGTATTACCACTTCCGTAACAAGGACGACATCGTCAACTCGATCTTCGTCCAGTTCGAGGCGGAAATCGAACGCATCCTGACCGTGCCTGACGGGCGCCGCTCGAATATCGAGGACGTCTGGCTGTACCTGCACCTGATGTTCGAACTGATTTGGCGCTACCGCTTTTTCTATCGCGACCTCAATGATTTGTTGTCGCGCAACCGCAAGCTGGAATTGCACTTCAAACTGATCCTGGCGCACAAGATCAAGGTGGCCACGCAGCTGTGCGAAGATTTGCGCAGCGAACAGTCGCTCGAGGCATCGGACATGGAAGTGGCTGCCATGGCGACGAATATGGTGGTCGTTGCCACCTACTGGCTGTCGTACGAGTACGTGCGCAATCCGCGCAAGTACAGCGAGCAGCAATCGATGTCCGATGCATTGGCGCGCGGCTGCTACCAGGTGCTGTCCCTGATCGGCCCCTATTTGCGCAATGAAACGCATTTGCTGTTTCGCAAACTGTCGGAAGAGTATGTGACCAAACTCAAGAACGACTGACGCGGCTGCTGGCGCCGCGTCGTCATTTACAGGAGAGAGAGATGGCCTGGAAACAATTCCCCTATCCGGACGCAGCGTATGTCTACACGCCGCAAACCCTGGAAGCGGCCTGGTCGCGCCTGCATGCGGGCGATGTGGAACCATTTCCCACCCACCCGGCGCTGGTGCAAGCCTGGCTGGCCTTCCATGCGGGCGACTTCGAGCGCGCCGTGAAGCTGGGCCTGGCCGTCGGCGTGCCCGGCTATGCGGTCGCGCACAAGGCGACCTGCATCTATGCCACGCATCTGGAAGTGAACGACAGCCAGAAACTCGACATGTACGAGGAAGTGGCCGAGCGCTGCGAGCGCCAGCAGAGCGAGCAGCCGGACAATCCGGCCGGCTACTACTGGCATGCCTACAGCCTGGGCCGCTACGCGCTGGGCACGTCCGTCGTCAAGGCGCTGGCGCAAGGCATGGGCGCGCGCGTGCGCAACAGCCTGGACCGCACGATGACGATCGCGCCCATGCATGCGGAAGCGCATATCGCGTTTGGGATTTATCATACGGAAATTATCGACAAGGTCGGCGCGATGATCGGCGGCCTGACCTACGGCGCCAACAAGGAAGACGGCTACCAGCACTTCAAGACGGCGCTGGCCCTGACACCATATTCGGCGCTGGCGCACAGCGAATATGCGCGCGCGTTGAACATGCTCGACGGGAAGAAAAAGCTGGCGGAAGCGCTGGCACTGTATGAAAAGGCGGCCGAGTGCGTGGCACTGGACGCCAAGGAACGCCTCGAGGTCGAGGCGGCGATCGATGAATTGAAAGGGTAGGATTACTGTGATCAAGGCTTTATGTGTGTATTGCGGCGCCAATGCGGGCGTCTCGCCGGACTATGCGGTGGCGGCGCGCGAACTGGCGCGCGTGCTGGTGGCGGAAAATATCTCGCTCGTGTACGGCGGCGGCAAGGTGGGCCTGATGGGCGTGATCGCCGATGAAGTGCTGCGCCTGGGCGGCGAGGTGACGGGCGTGATTCCCACCCAGCTGGTGGAGCGCGAAGTGGGGCACATGGGTTTGACGCGCCAGTTCATCGTGAAGGATATGCATGAGCGCAAGGCGATGATGGCCAGCCTGTCCGATGCCTTCATCGCCATGCCCGGCGGCTATGGCACGCTGGAAGAGCTGTTCGAGATGCTGACCTGGGCCCAGCTGGGCTTGCATGCCAAGCCCATCGGCTTGCTCAATGTCGACCGTTTTTATGACGGTTTGATCGCTTTCGTGCAAAACGGCAAGGAGCAGGGCTTTATCCGCCCGCAGCACGCGGCGTTCCTGAATGCCGACGCCGATCCTGCCGCGCTGGTGCAGCGCCTGAAGGAGTGTGCGCCGTAACGCCGTTGTTGCCTGGCAGTGCGGTCTTTGCCGGTCAACACTTTTCCTGTCGCTTGAAGAGAGCCATGCACTGAGCACTGCATGGCTTTTTTATTTCCGCACGGGAAAACTGATCGGGCTTGGCGACTTCATTAATAAAAATATAGCCATAATATTGCACTGTTAGCATGTTTTTTTGAAAATGAAGATGCTTTTTAAGCATGGCTGTGGTCTACTGGCAGGGTTCAAAAGTTAGGAATTTCGGACACCGACGAGCGTAGTACAGACTCCCAAAAAAAGGTGCCGATCCGTTTCAAGTTGCCACAGCCACGCTACTTCATCATCTCGAAAGGATGCTATTTTGAAATCTATGACCCTCTTGCGAGCGACCGCTGTCGCCGCCATTCTCGCTGCCTCCGCTGGTGCGCAGGCACAAAGCACCACGATCACCTTCGATGCGCTGGAACAACCCGGCCACTTTGCTTCCTTCTTCAAATCCTATTCCGAAGGCGGCTACAACTTCGACAGCAGCTGGTTAGGCTTGCTGAGCTCGGCACACCAGGACAGCCTCGCCTATGCCGGCTCGGCCGGTCTCGGCGCGACGCCCCTGTCGACGACGACCCTGAGCCGTGCCGATGGCGCCGCTTTCTCGCTGAGCTCGATCAGCCTGGCCGACTTCGTGAGCTTGCCCGGTTCCTTTGACGTGACGTTCGTCGGCCACCAGGTGGGCGGCAGCACGGTGACCCAGACCTTCAGCCTCGGCGGCGGCCACACCTTTGCCGATTACACGTTTACGGGTTTCAGCAATCTGCTGTCGGCCTCGTGGAAAGAGGGCGCCTTGCACACCTTCCAGGTCGATAATATCGCCGCCAGCGTGAGCGCCGTGCCGGAACCGGCCACCTACGGCATGCTGCTGGGCGGACTGGGCTTGCTGGGCTTCATGCTTCGCCGCAAGAACGCCGCCTGAGCCGGATCATGACGCCGGCGATGCCGGCGCATCAATAAAAATGCCGCCCAGTGTATGCCGGGCGGCATTTTTACGTGGATGTCATGACCAGGATGTCATGACCAGAGGCGCTGGCCTGACAGGTCGAGCTGGGTCAGGTACAGGCGCACGTCGAATTCGTACTGGTGGTATTGCGGTTCCATATAGGTGCACAGCTTGTAGAAGGCCTTGTCGTGCTGCTTTTCCTTCACGTGCGCCAGTTCGTGCACGGCGATCATGCGCAGGAATTCCAGCGGCACTTCCTTGAACATGGTGGCCACGCGGATTTCATGCTTGGCCTTGAGCTTGCCTCCCTGCACGCGCGAGATCGAGGTATGCAAGCCCAGCGCATGCTGGATCACGTGGATCTTGCTGTCGAACGCCACTTTGTTGATGGGCTCGGCATTGCGCAGGAATTCATTCTTCAAGTCCTGCACATACTGGTACAGCGATTTGTCGTTGCGCACATCGTGCGCGTTCGGATAGCGTTTTAACAGGACGTCGCCCAGCTTGTCCTGTGCGATCAGTTGCTGCACTTGCGCTTGCGTTTGTTCGGAATAGGCGCTCAGGTATTTCAGGGATGGCTGCATGCGGGGAAGGGCGGGGCGGGGCGCGGATGTGTCGGTAAGGCGAGAATGTACCATACCGCCGCGCCCCGCGCTGCGCCGGCCCTTGCACGGGGCCGCCAAGCCCCGTGCCTGCCGGTCAGCCCTTGTCGTCCTCGTCCTTGCCGCCCTGCCGGCCGGTGCGGCCCTGCTCGCTGCCGCCGCTGCGCGCCGCCGTGCCGCTGCGGCTTTCATTGGCGCGCTGGGCCGATTGCCGGCTTTCGCCGCCTTTCCGGCCGATTTCCGCCATGTGTTCGCGGTTGCGGCTGACGGCTTCACCGCCTTTCTGCCCGGCTCGGCGTGCTTCTTCCGAGTCGAATTCATGCGCCGTGCCCTTTTGATGGGCTGCCTGGCCGCCCTTGCTGGCAATTTCGCGTTGCTGCTCCTCGTTCATGGCGGCGAAACCGCGCTTGCTCGTGCCTTTGGCGCTGCCCGATTCGCTGGCTTTCTGGCTGCTGCCAGCGCCTTTGCCCTGTTCATTACCTTGATTGCTAGCCATGTCGCTCTCCTTGCTGTCGAGTGGGGGTCAAGTGGTCTGTGCAGGCGCTCAATGCGCCTGATCGGATTGCCTGCTGGTATCGTGGCTGCGGCCCGCGCCGTCGCGGTGGCCCGTGGCGTGCATTTTTTCGATCATTTCACGCTGGCGCTGCGTGGCTTTTTCCGTTTCCTCGGCCGTCTTGCGCACCACTTCGTCAGCGAAGGCCACGGCCGTGCGGCTCGTTTCGGGCAGGTGGTTCTCTGCCGTGCGGTTCATCTCGACATTGGCGTTGGCGACCAGATTGCCGAGCTGCTGCTGGTATTGGTGCAGCTTGTTGCTGCTTGGCTGCAACTGGCCAGCGGCCAGCGACATGAACTCGCCCGTGTCGCGCGCGCCCAGCAGTCGCTGGCTGGCATTGCTCCACTCCTGCAGCAAGTCTTGCGCCAGCCGCAGATGCAGCTCGCTCAATTGCTGCGCCGTATCGAACATCTTGCGCGATAGTTCCGTGGCGAAATTGCACTGGGCCTCGAGATGGGACTTCAGGGCGGGGCTGAGACTGGGGAAAATACTGTTTGTGAACATGTTCTACCTCAATGAAAAGCTGATCCAGAAAACATCCGGTGCACCGGATGCGGCGTATGGTGAAACAAGCAAAGAGATAGACGCCGGATGGCGTGCCAGGTTCCACGCCAGGTACCGGTTTGGCGCGAGAATGGGGCCCGGCAGGTGGAAAAATACGATGACTTTGCGCTAGATCAAATGAACGTCAATCGGCTTGGCGCCACCGGCAGCCATGTTGCTTGTGCGGAAAATGCAGGTTTACAGGCCCGGCCGTGCGACAATAGCCGGCTCGCGGCAGCGCAGCCGATGGCCGGCGCGCGTGGCTGAGTCGAGCATAGCCCTAATTTTTTTGCCTTATTCCGCGACCATGACGCATCCCGAATACATCCTGACCCTGTCCTGCCTGGACCAGCGCGGCATCGTGCACCGCGTCTCCGGCTTCCTGGCCGATCACGGCTGCAACATCCTCGATTCCGCCCAGTTCGGCGACCAGGAATCCCAGCTGTTCTTCATGCGCGTGCATTTCGCCTTGGAAGACGGCGCCGTCAGCGACGCCCAGTTGCGCAATGACTTCGCCGACTTGTCGCAAGTCATGCAGCTCAATGGCCAATTCCATGGCCAACTGCACGATGCGCGCGTCAAGCCGCGCGTCATGCTGATGGTGTCGAAGATCGGCCATTGCCTCAACGATTTGCTGTTCCGCTACAAGAGCGGCTTGCTGAACGTGGAAATCCCCGCCATCGTGTCGAACCACATGGAGTTCTACCAGCTGGCGGCCAGCTACAATATTCCCTTCCACCACCTGCCGCTGGCGGCCGGCGCGCCGGAAGCGGCCAAGCTGGCGCAGGAAGCGAAGATCATCGAACTGATGGACACGCACAAGATCGACCTGGTGGTGCTGGCGCGCTACATGCAGATCCTGTCGCCCGGCCTGTGCCAGGCGCTCGACGGCCGCGCCATCAATATCCACCATTCCTTCCTGCCCAGCTTCAAGGGCGCCAAGCCGTATGCGCAGGCGCATCACCGCGGCGTCAAGCTGATCGGCGCGACGGCCCATTTCGTCACGGGCGACCTGGACGAAGGCCCGATCATCGAGCAGGACGTCGAGCGCGTCGACCATGCGATGGATGCGGAAACCCTGACGGCCATCGGCCGCGACGTCGAGTGCGTGGTGCTGGCGCGCGCCGTGAAATGGTTCGTCGAGCACCGCATCCTGAAAAATGGCGACAAGACGGTGGTTTTCCGCTGATACCGACTTCACTATTCACTTTACCGAGACAGAAACACGATGGCCCTCAAAGCAACAATTTTCAAAGCCGATCTGCAGATCGCCGACATGGACCGCAACTACTACCAGGATCACGCGCTGACCCTGGCGCGCCACCCGTCCGAAACGGACGAGCGCATGATGGTGCGCCTGCTGGCGTTCGCCATCCACGCCGACGAGGCGCTGACCTTCACCAAGGGCCTGTTCGATACGGAAGAGCCCGACCTGTGGCAGAAGGACTTGACGGGCGCCATCCAGCTGTGGATCGAAGTGGGCCAGCCGGATGAAAAGCGCATCCTGAAGGCCTGCGGTCGTTCGGAGCAGGTCATCGTCTACAGCTACGGCGCAACCAGCCACATCTGGTGGAAGCAGATCGCCAATAAATTGGAACGGGCGAAGAACCTGACCGTGATCAACCTGCCATCCGAGGCGGCGCAAGACATGAGCAAGCTGGCGCAGCGCAGCATGCAACTGCAATGCACGATCCAGGATGGCCAGATCTGGCTGACGGACAGTGTCAACACGGTGCTGATCGACCGCGAACCGGTGAAGCCGGCACGCTGATGTTGGCTGTCTGAAATGCACAAAGCCCGGATCGCTCCGGGCTTTTTGCATTGTGATTGATCAATTCGGCGCGCTGCCCAGGCGCTTGATGCTGCTCGAACGCTGCATGCTGCGGCTGATGCGCGGGTCGCCGTAGTAGCTCACTTCGCCCGAGCCGCCGATGCTGATGGTCAAGTCATCCTTGGCCCACACTTGCGCCTCGCCCGAGCCGCCGATGCTTACCTGGACCTCGCGCGCGGCCAGGCGGCCTGCCTGGATGTTGCCCGAGCCGCCGATCGAGGCCGTCAGCTGCTCCGTCTTGCCGCTGGCCTTGAAGCTGCCGCTGCCGCCGATGGCGATGGACACCTGGCGGCTGTCGAGGTCGCGCGCGTTGATGGAGCCGGAGCCGCCCACGTCGAAGCGCAGATTCTCGGCGCGCAAGCCCGTTGCCGTGATGTTGCCCGAGCCGCCCACGCTGACGCGCTCCACCTGGCGCGCCTGGATGACGATGGTCAGGCTGCTCTGGCGGAAGCTGGCGTTGCGCTTGGCGGGGCGGATGCGCAGGGTGCCGTTTTCCACGGCCGTGTCGATCAGCGGTAGGATATTGTCGTCGGCTTCGATGGTGACGCTGTCCGTGTTGCCGATGCGCAGTTCGACCGTGCCCGGCACGTTCAGCGCCACGGCATGGAAACTGCCCACTTCGCGCGTCTGCTTTTGCAGCTTGCCGCTGCCCTGGATGCTGTTGCTGGAAATCCAGTCGAGCGGCGACGCCAGCGCCGGCGCGGCCGGGATGGCCAGCGCGCAGGCGGCCAGCAGCAGGGCGGTCGCGGCGCTGGCGCGGCGGCGGTGGAAAAGTGGCTGTGTCATTCTTGCTCCCTGTTTTGAATTGGACTGCATGCATGGTATGCCAGCCGGCCGCGCCTGCGTAGCGCGCTGCGACAGACTGCGCCGGCAGCGGCATGGAATGCAGGAGGATGCGACAGGATGGCATGAGGTATCATGCCGGTATTGGACATACGACGAGGGGCACGCGCCGCTCACACTACTGGAATTACATGCTGATCATCACCATCAAACAGGGCAAGGAAAAGAGCTTGCTGGGCCAATCGTGGATTTACGCGTCCGCGATTGAAAAAGTCGAAGGCAAGCCGCAGGAAAAAATGAAGCCCGGCTCGACGGCCATCGTGCAGAGTTCTTCGAAACAATTCATTGCCCGCGCCGCCTACAATTCGAAGTCGCAGATCCGCGCGCGCATCTGGAGCTTCAAGGAAGACGAACCGGTCGACCACGCGCTGATCAAGCGCAGGGTCAAGGCCGCCATCGAGAAAAAACTGCCAGCCATCAAAAAGGCAGGCGACAACCAGCTGCTGACCCTGATCAAGGGCGAGGACGAGGGCTTGCCCGGCCTGGTAGTGCAACTGTTTGGCGGCGTGCAAGGCTATCTGATCTGCGAATTCAACGCCGGCGGCGTCGACGCGTGGAAAGTGGCCATCGTGCAATCGCTGATGGCGTCCACGGGCTGCGTCAACGTGTATGAGCGCTGCGATGACCTGATGCGCAAGGGCGAAGGCTTGCCCCTGATCGACGGCGCCCTGGCCGGTGAGGAACCGCCCGATGAAGTCATGCTGACGGACAACGGCGTGCGCTATGCGCTGGACCTCAAAACGGGGCACAAGAGCAAGTTTCGCTGAGAACAGCTGCTTGACGTGAAAAAACCGGCGCTGGCCGGTTTTTTTATTGGCTTACGCCATGAACACACTGGCGGGAACATTGAACCGTTGTGTCAGGGCCTTGATCTGCCGCACATTCAATGCTCGCTTGCTGCTGAGTATTTCAGAGACGACGCCCTGGGTGCCAATTTCCGGCAGGTCGGATTGCGTCAGCGCATGCTGTTCCATCAACAGGCGCAGTGTCGCGGCAGGCGAGATGGCGGCAGGCGGAAAATGCTCCTGATCGTAGTCGCCGATCAGCCGGCCGATACTGTCAACCAGACCGGCCAGCGGATGCTGTTCATCAGCCGCCCCGGCATCCAACAGATGATGCAATACGCTGACAGCCTGTTCATAAGCGGCCGCATCAGGAATTGCCTGCAGAGGAACGAGCTTGGACAGGGCTTGATAGTGGACAGTGATTTCCGTAATCATTTCACGATGCATCAGGGTTGCCATGCGTCATCCTCCTTATGCGTCAATACTTCCCGGATGAATAGCAGCTGGCGATTAAAGTGAATCGCGGCGATGATCCGGTACTTGTTGCCGCCGATATTAAAAACATAGTAATCACCGACGCGATCGGTGGCGTTAAATGTCGACTTCAGCACGGCGAAATTGGCAAACGGCCGCGATTCGATGATCTTGCGCCACGCTTGCATGGGTTCGCCCGCCAGGGGGTGTTTTCTGGCGAAATCCATCAAAGCCTTGTTGGCGACGATGCGCATATGTCAAAGCGATGCCGTGACGAAGTGATATCGTGATGTACGGATTATCTCAATTTGAGATAATCGTCAAACGGCGCTACTCCAGCGGCACGCTGCGGTACTTGTTTACCTCCAGCGCCGACACCGCCGGCGCATCATTGCCCCACGACGCGCGCAGATACGTGACCACGGCGGCCACTTCGGCGTCATCCATGACGGGGCCGAACGGCGGCATGCCGTAGGGACGCGGGTTGCCTTTTGTCCCGGGTGCGAAGCCGCCGTTGAGCACGAGGCGGATGGCGTTCACGGCCGAAACGGTCGTCAGCGCGCGGTTGCCGGCCAGCGGCGGGTAGCCGGGCGGCACGCCCTTGCCGTCGGCCTGGTGGCAGCTCGCGCATTGCGCTTCATACAGTTTCGCGCCCAGCGCCAGTTGCTGCCGGGCTTGCTCCGACGTGTCGCGCGGCGTCCGCTTGACCGCTTGGGCGGGGCCGGGCAGGCTTTTCAGGTACACGGCCATCGCCTGCACGTCGGCGCCGCTCATGTGCTGCAAGCTTTGCCGCACCACCTCGGCCATGGGGCCGAAGACGGTGGCGCGCGGCGAGACGCCCGTTTGCAGCAATTCCACGATATGCGCCGTGTCCCAGTCGCCCAGGCCCGCTTCCGCGTCCGACGTCAGCGACGGCGCATACCAGCCCAACACGGGGATCAGGCCGCCTGACAGGCCGTCGTCGCTGCCGCCCAGGGTGGTGCGGCTGCTATGGCAGGCACTGCAGTGGCCCAGGCCCTGCACCAGGTAGGCGCCACGGTTCCATTCCATGCTGTTGCCCGTCAGCGGCTGATACACGCCCGGCTTGAAATACAAGGCGCGCCAGGCAGCCAGCGCGATCTGCTGGTTGTAGGGGAAGCGCAGCGCGTGCGGCGCGTTCGTCTGTTTGTGCGGCGGCACGCTCTGGAAATACGCATACAGGGCGTCGCTGTCCTCGCGCTGCACCTTGGTGTAGCTGGTGTAGGGAAAGGCCGGATACAGCAGGCGGCCGTCTTTCGACTTGCCGTTGTGGATGGCGCGCCAGAAATCGTCGGCCGTCCAGCTGCCGATGCCCGTTTCCTTGTCGGCCGTGATGTTGGGCGAGAGTACCTTGCCGAACGGCGTCTGCAAGGCCCGTCCGCCCGCGTACGGTACGCCGCCGCGCGTCGTGTGGCAGGCCATGCAGTCGCCCGCCTTGGCCAGGTAGGCGCCGCGCGCGACCAGCTGTTCCTGGCTCAGGGTGCTGGCGACGGCGGGCGGGCCCATGTCGTCGTCCGGGTACAGCAGGAACTTGGCGCTGCCGCCGGCGACCAGTACCAGGCCGGCCGCGATCATCCATTTTTTCATGGCGCCACCTGCGCGCTGGAGCCCGGCACGCCGCCGCAATGCAGGGGCAAGGGCAGGGCGATGCTGCTGGCGGGGCGCGCGTCGGCGCTGGCCACCTGCGTGCCGAGCCAGGCCGAGACGGCGCCCACGTCCGCGTCGGACAGGCGCTGCGCCACTTGCGCCATGCAGTCGGGCGCGTGGGCGCGGCGGATGCCGTTCTTCCAGGCGCCCAGCTGGGCGTTGATATAGTCGCGCGGCAAGCCCAGCAAGCCGGGGATGGTGGGCGCCACGCCGGCCAGCTTCTCGCCATGGCAGGCGATGCAGGCGGGAATCTTCTTGCCGGCATCGCCTTGCAGCACCAGCTGCTTGCCGCGTTCCAGGGCCGCCGTGCCGGCGCTGCTGGGCTGGGCCGGCGGCGGGGCAGGGTGCTGCGCCGCAAAATACTCGGCGATTTCGCGCAGGTAATCGTCGGGCAAGTGTTCGACCATATAGTTCATCATCGGATACTGGCGCCGTCCCTCGCGAAAGTTCAGCAGCTGGTTGTACAGGTAACCGGCAGGTTTGCCGGCGATGCGGGGAAAGAAGGCGTCGTGGCGTTCCTTCGGCGCATGGCAGGCCGTGCACGCCTTGATGCGCTGTTCCAGGCTGTCGTGGCCAGCCGGCAGCGGGGCGGGCGCGGCCATGGCGGGCAGGGCGATAGCCAGGGCCAGCACCAGCACGGGAGGGGAATGCAGTAGCATGGAAAGTCGCATGGGAAAGGAACCTGTCTCGTATGGCGTGCCGGTGTTGCTGCCCGGATGTTGTTACCCTAGCATATACCGGGTGCTGTTACTGTGACAGGATCAGTTGTGCAATAAAACTACGGATCAGTTTGAGGAGCAGGGTTGAAACGATATGAGGAATTGGCGGAAGAAGTCGCCGCCATGATAGCCACGCAGCTGCTGCTGCCTGGCGACAAGTTACCCTCCGTGCGCCAGCAGCATGCGCGCAGGGGCGTGAGTCCGTCGACGGTGTTCCAGGCGTATTATTTGCTCGAAGCGCGCGGCATGATCGTCTCGCGCCCCCGCTCCGGCTATTACGTGGCGCCGCAGCGCGCCGCGCTGGCCCCCGAGCCGGACAGTTCCCACCCGCTCGACGCCAGCACCACCGTCGATGTCAGCGACCTCGTGTTCGAGGTGCTGGGCGCCGTGGGCGCGCGCGATATCGTGCCCTTCGGCTCCGCGTTTCCCAGCCCGCACCTGTTCCCGATGGAGCGGCTGGCGCGGGCCGTGTCGGCCAGCATGCGCCGTCTGGACCCGTGGAGCACCGTCACGGATTTATCCTTGGGCAATGCCGAGCTGCGCCGCCAGATCGCCCTGCGCTACCAGCAGGGCGGCGCGCCCGTTTCCAGCGACGACATCGTCATCACGAACGGCGCGCTGGAAGCGCTGAACCTGTGCCTGCAAGCCGTCACGCGGCCCGGCGACACGGTGCTGATCGAGTCGCCCAGCTTCTATGCCTGCCTGCAGGCGCTGGAGCGGCTGGAACTCAAGGCGGTGGAAATTGCCACCAGCCCCCGTGACGGCGTCGACCTGGCCGCGCTCGAGGAATTGCTGCAGCGGCACCAGCCCAAGGCGTGCTGGCTGATGACGAGTTTTCAGAATCCGCTGGGCAGCCTGATGCCGCCGGAAAAGAAGCGCGTGCTGGTCGAACTGCTGGCGCGCCATGGCGTGCCGCTGATCGAGGATGACGTGTATGGCGAGCTGTATTTCGGCAAGCAGCGCCCGGGCTTGACGAAAAGCCACGACAGCGCGGGCCTCGTCATGCATTGCAGCTCGTTTTCCAAGACCCTGGCGCCCGGTTTCCGGCTGGGCTGGGCCGTGGCGGGCCGCTACGCGCGCCAGGTCGAGCGCCTGAAGCTGACCACGAGCCTGTCGGCGCCGATCCCGCTGCAGATGGCCTTGGCCGATTACCTGGCGCAGGGCGGCTACGACCGGCATCTGCGCCAGCTGCGCCTGACCCTGGCGGCGCAGCAAAACACCATGCTGCAAGCGATTGCCGTGCATTTTCCTCCCGGCACGCGGGTGACGCGGCCGCAGGGCGGCTATTTCGTCTGGGTGGAGATGCCGGTGGGCATCGATGCGCTGGCCTTGCACCGCAGCGCGCTGGCGGCCGGCATCAGCATCGCGCCCGGCCCCATCTTTTCCGCCACGCGCGCGTTTCGCCACTGCATCCGTCTCAATTACGGCCACCCGTGGAGCCCGCAGCTGGAAGCGGCCATCGCGACCCTGGGACGGCTGGCGCTGGCGGCGGCACGCGGCACATGAAAAAAAATCCCTTGCGGCAGCAAGTGTTTCATTCCAAAAAGAAATATTACTGTTATATTGATGTATCTATAACTAATGATGGGAATGATAATGGATAACACGCAGCCGGAAGTGGGTCGTACGCAAGATACGACGATTGCCATTCTGTCCCATATTGGCGGCCTGTTCACCAGCTGGGTGGCGCCGCTGATCATTTACTTGATCAAGAAGGATGATGCGGATAAGTTCTCCGCCGAGAATGCCCGCGAAGCGCTCAATTTCCAGATCACCCTGATCCTCTGGTACATCGTCTGCTTCATCCTGACTTTCGTCATCATCGGCATCTTCATGTTCTGGCTGGTGGCGCTGGGCAATCTGGTGTTTTCCATCATTGCCGCCGTCAAGGCCAGCAATGGCGTCGTCTATCGCTATCCGCTGACCTGGCGTCCCGTCAAATAAGCTGGCGCCGGCCGCCGGGTTTTATCCCGGGCGGCCGGGCAGTGTCAGGAATGACGCAAAGTCGGGCGCCACCGCGGTGGCTGCCCCTGTCTCGTGCGACCACAGCACGACCACCGGCTCGCCCGTGGGTCCCGTTTGCGCATAATCAAAACAATAGTAATCGCCCGTGCCGAACTGGGCAAAGGGCAGCAGGGCGCTGGCCTCGTTGCCGTTCGCGCCCGTATTCTCCAGCCATTCCTGCCAGCTCGTCTCGTAATGGCGCGCTATCGATTCCCACGTCTTGCGCGCATTGGCCGCGTCGTAGACGGGAAATATGCTCAAGGCGCCCAGCGCGCGGCCATTGTTGACCAATAACCATTGCGCGTAGGAGGCAGGCAGCGATCGCCCCAGCGCCTGTTCGGCGGCGGCGATCGCGTCAAGCGTGGTGCCGATGGACTTGTTCCTGCTCACCTTGCGGGAAGGCGTCCGGCTCAGGCGGCGACCGGCGGCGGGGCCGGCGGCATGCTGGCGCGCGGGGGCTTTTGCGGTGCGACCTTGCCGCCGTCGGCGATCCAGCGGCGGTACACGCGCAGGGCCACTTGCGCATCGTCGGCCGCGTACAGGATCTGCTTTTCCGTCAGGCGCGAGGTGGCCCAGTTGGTGGTGGAGATCTTTTTCGATTTCTGCAGGTGCAGGCCGAAGAACTTGGCCACGGCCGTCTTCGCGCCCAGGTCGTTGCGCTGGCCGCCGCGCAGGGCGACGGACAGGTCGAGCACCTGGGCCGGCGCGATACCGAGCTTGTTGCGCAGGCGCTTGACGTCGTCGGACAGGCCAAAACCCACCTTCAGGGTGGTGGTCGACTCGAGGATGGCTTTCAGTTCGGCCAGGGCCGGCGCCGGCGTGCTGCCTACCTGGAACAGGTAGGCGATGTCGTCGGTGGCCAGCTGGATCAGATGCGGTCCCGTGGAGGACTCGCCCTTCACAAACGTCGGCTTCGATTCCGTATCGAAGCCGATGGCGTCCGCTGCCAGCAGGGCAGCCATGGCCGCTTTCGCCTCATCGCTGGTGCGTACCAGCCTGACGTGGTCGAGGGCGATGCCTTGATAGGGGGGCAGTGGCGGTGCGGCAGCTGTGTCCATGAAACCGGATCAGCCTTTGCGCGAGAATTTCGCGGTCAGCTGATTCAGTTTTTCCAGGCGCAAGCGGTTCGCTTCTTCGGCGGCGGCCGCGTCGCGCTCGGCTTTCTTGCGCTCGGCTTCCTTCTTGAAGCGTTGCTGCAAGACTTGCGTGGCGTGGTCGCGGTGCGTTTGCGTCACTTCCGCGCCGGCAGTGCCGTCGAGGTCGTAGCGGATCTTGGCTTTTTCCATCACGCGCAGGTAGCGCAGCGAACCCGTGTGGATGCCCAGCGCCGTGCGCATCAGCTTGCGGTCCAGGTCCGGCAGGCGCGCCAGGATCTGCTTGTCGATACCGATCGACAAGGGCAGGCAATCGCGGAATGGCGGGAATTGCTCCTGGAACTGCTTGAGCAGCGCGCGCGCGGTCAGGCCGGCAGGCGCCGGCGTGGTCGTCGCTGCGGCCGGTGCCGCCGCTGGGGCTGCATCGACTGGCGTGTCAGGAGTGGTGGCTTGCTGGTCTGGCGTGGAGCTGGTCATCGACATCATTGGTTGGGCTATAAAAGGGGAGCATAGCACGCGCCACAGGCAAGTGCATTGTCTTTTTTGGCAACTTGCGCTGTAACAAGCGGGTCCGCCCTACAGCGGACGCAGCGCGAAATGCGGGAAATGTGTATAATGTCGGCTTGCGCTGATGACTGGACCCCGTATTTGACGGTCTGGCTCAGGTGTGCAGGGGATAGGAGCAGTGCGGTGCAGGGTCATCATTATTGACATTTTTGATATCAGATATTTTGCTTATCAATTATCCAGATAACTGGCCTTCGTGCATAATCTTGCTCTCCGCTGTGTCTTCACTGAACAACAATAGATTCAAGCCCGTTCTGGTACGGGCTTTTTTTCATTCCGCAATGTACATCGCTTATTTATCTGACCCGGCTTCGGCCCCGCCGCCGCTGGATGCGCGGGCTTTGAACGTCCCGATAGACAGGCGCCGCTGCCCTTGACGGCAGCCGCAACAATACGCTCCATCGAGTCCGGTTTCGCAGGCTTAGGTGGAATCATTCACTTCGCGCCGACACCATCTGGTCTCGCATTAAGAGATATCTCATGAAGAATACGCCAAAAACTTTAACGTTGTCCGCCAAGGCGCCACGCCCAGCTGCGGCACCACTTGCCGTACCCAAAACGACTTTATCTTACTTCATCGATAATGCGCAAGCGAATCCGGAAGCCACCGTCACGACGGCGCCGACCGTCGTCACCGTGGTGAAGAAAAGCCGCTCGCGCCTGGCTGCCGTGCCGCCGGCCGAGCCGGCTGCCGAAGCGCCAGCGGCGGCTGTCGAAGCCGTTGCCGAAGTGACCGAAGTGGCCGACGCCGCACCGGTCAAGACGCCGAGCGTGAAGATCGCCCCCGGCGCCAAGGCCCCGGCCGCGCCGCGCAAGGTCAGCGAAAGCGCCGCCACGAACAAAGTGGTGACGGCAGCCCGTTCGAAAGTCGTGCGTGCCAAGCCAGAAGCGGCGCCCGTAACCATCATCACCGGCGCGCAAGTGGTCAGCAAGACCACGGACGCCGATGCCCTGGCCGCCATCGATACCTCGAATTACTTCTTGCCGACCGTCAAGGTGCCGGGCCGCCGCGGCCGCAAGCCGAGCGAATTCACGCCGGAAAACGATGAAGTGGCAGCACTGAACGCCGTCGAACGCGCCGAACTGAAGGCCGTGTCGAAAGCGCGCGACCGCAAGGCCAAGGGCGGCCTGGCGGACGCGCTCGGCGATCCGGAAGCCTCGGCAGCGGACCTGGAACGCCGCCGCAAGCAGATCACCGGCTTGATCAACATGGGCAAGGAACGCGGTTTCCTCACCTATGCCGAGATCAATGACCAATTGCCGGAAAACATCATCGATCCGGAAGCGATCGAAGGCATCATCGCCACCTTCAACGACATGGGCATCGCCGTCTACGAGCGCGCCCCTGACGCGGAAAGCCTGTTGTTGACCGACAACGTCGCCACCGTCACCAGCGACGATGAAGTGGAAGCGGCTGCCGCGACCGCCTTGTCCACCGTCGACTCCGACTTCGGCCGCACCACCGACCCCGTGCGCATGTACATGCGTGAAATGGGCGCCGTGGCGCTGCTGACGCGCGAAGGCGAGATCGAGATCGCCAAGCGCATCGAAGGCGGCCTGAAGGACATGATCCAGGCCATTTCCGCCTGCCCGACCACCATCGGCGAAATCGTCGCCCTGTCGCAGAAGATCGCGCGCGACGAAATCAAGGTCGATGAAGTGGTCGATGGCTTTGTCGATTTGAACGAAAGCAATGCCCCGGCGCCTGCCGCTGCCGCCGCGCCCGTCGCCGCCAGCGGTGACGACGAGGAAGAGGAAGAAGAAGCCGAGGAAGAAGACGGCGACGCCAATGGCGGCGCGGCCGGTTTCTCCAGCGAGCAACTGGCTCAGCTGAAAAAGAATGCGTTGGAGAAATTCAACGTCATTTCGACGCAGTACGACAAGATGCGCAAGGCGCCCGAGGGTTACAACTCGAAAGCCTACATCAAGGCGCAGGAAGCCATTTCGCAGGAATTGCTGGGTATCCGCTTCACGGCCAAGGTCGTGGAAAAGCTGTGCGACACCTTGCGCGGCCAGATGGAAGAAGTGCGCCACATCGAGCGCGCCGTGCTGGAACTGTGCGTGAACAAATGCGGCATGCCGCGCGCCCACTTCATCAAAGTATTCCCGGGCAATGAATGCGACCTGGAATGGGTCGACCGCGAAGTCGATTGCAAGTATCCGTACAGCGCCATCCTCAGCCGCAACGTGCCTGCCGTCAAGGAACTGCAAAAGAAGATGATCGACCTGCAAGCGCGCGTGGCCCTGCCGCTGGCGGACTTGCGCAAGATCAACAAGCAGATGGCTGCCGGCGAAAAGCGCGCGCGTCACGCGAAACGCGAAATGACGGTCGCCAACTTGCGTCTGGTGATTTCGATCGCCAAGAAATACATCAACCGCGGCTTGCAATTCCTCGATTTGATCCAGGAAGGCAACATCGGTCTGCTGAAGGCCGTCGATAAATTCGAATACCGCCGCGGCTACAAGTTCTCGACCTACGCCACCTGGTGGATCCGCCAGGCGATTACGCGTTCGATCGCCGACATGGCCCGCACCATCCGCGTGCCGGTGCACATGATCGAAACGATCAACAAGATGAACCGCATCTCGCGCCAGATCATGCAGGAGACGGGCAGCGAGCCGGACCTGGCGACCCTGGCCGTCAAGATGGAAATGCCGGAAAACAAGGTGCGCGAAATCATGAAGATCGCGAAAGAACCGATTTCCATGGAAACGCCGATGGGCGAAGACGGCGATTCGCAACTGGGCGACTTCATCGAAGACAACACGACGCTGGCGCCGCTGGACGCCGCGCTGCACGCATCGATGCGCAACGTGATCAAGGAAGTGCTGGACTCGCTGACGCCGCGTGAAGCGAAGGTGCTGCGCATGCGTTACGGCGTGGAAATGTCGAACGACCACACGCTGGAAGAAGTGGGCAAGCAGTTCGACGTGACGCGCGAGCGCATCCGCCAGATCGAAGCGAAAGCCATGAGCAAGCTGCGCCAGCCTTCGCGTTCGGATAAACTCAAAACTTTCCTGACGCAAAACTAAGCGGTCAGCAGGCAATAAAAAAAGAGGCGCAAGCCTCTTTTTTTTCGTCCGTACCCGTATTGATTTACAGCAAATGCCGGCGCTGTCCCAGCAGGCCGGCGCGCAAGTGCTGGCGCGCGCGGAACGCGGCCGCGCCGCAGGCGGCGGCGATGACGGTCAGGAAGAACCAGTCCAGCGGGTTGCGGCGCGGCGGCGCCGGCGATGCTTGCGACGGTACGGCAAAGGCCTGGAATTTATGCCCCGTGTAGATGGCGCCCACCACCAGGCCAGCGTCCGTGATCTTGTTGGTCAGGTACAGGCCGTCGTCGCGGCGGCGCACCGTCATCACGCCTTCCTTGTAGACAAAGGTCATCGGTTCAAAGCCGTTGATGTTGACGCTGCCGACGACGTGTCCGGCCGCGTTGACGGCCGTGGCGTAGCTGTCGCCCTGGCCGATCATGGCGCCCAGGTCGAGCATGCGCTTGCCGTCCCAGGCAAACGCGTGCCAGCGGCGCTTTGCCGTTTCCGAGGCGCCCACGATCAGGCCCGCGTCATTGATGGCGGTGGCCGAGCTGATGCGTCCGCCGGGCAGGGTGCCGATTTCCTGCATGCCCGCGCCGGGCCGGTAGACGAAGGCGCGGCGGTAGCCATCGCCGCGCTGGGCCGTGCCCACCGCCACGCCATGGCTGTTCAGGCCGCTGGCATAGCTGCTGGCGCCGCCCAGGGTGCCCAGGTCTTGCAGGCTGTGGTCCGCTTTCGTCACGAAGGCGTGGAAATCGCCGCCGCTCGTATCGGCATAGCCGGCCACCTGGCCGTCGCGCGCGATGGCCGTGGCATAGCTGCTGGTGCCGCCCAGGGTGCCCAGGTCGCGCATGCCGCCCGCCGCGTCGTAGCGGAAGGCGTGCCAGGCGCCGGCTGGCGTCTGCGCCGACCCCACCACCACGCCATGCATATTGATGGCCTTGGTAAAACCTTCATCGCCGCCCAGGGTGCCCAGCTCGCGGATGCGGCCGTGCTGGTACGTCACGGCGCGGCGCCGTCCTTCTTCTTCCATGATGATGCCGGCCACCAGGCCGGCCGGGTTCAGGTCGGATGCGATGCTGCCATTGCCATCCTTTTCTCCAAAGCCCCGTTCGGCATAAATGGCGGCGCTGGCGATGGGGGCGGCAGCCAGCAGGAGCAGGCCGAGCAATGGTGCGGAGAGGCGGGCGAACCGTGGCAGCATGATAGTTTCCTCAAGGAAAAAACTTACTATACTTTTATTTGCCAAAAAAGCATACCTAATTTGCTACTGTTTTTGGTAATTTTTGTGTTTAGGCATGGCCGGCATGGCGTGCCTGCCGGCGTGAGGCAGATAGATGAGCAGCGCCGTTCCCCGGCCCGCCTGGCTGTCGATGCGCAGTTCGCCGCCCAGCGCGTGGACACGTTCGCGTATGCTTTTCAGGCCGAAGGCGGCCCGCTTGCCGTCGTCGCCCGGCTGCATGCCGATGCCGTTGTCGCTGATGCGCAGCACGATGGAATCCGCATCTTGCTCCAGCGCCACTTCCACTTCGCTGGCCTGGGCGTGGCGCACGATGTTCGACAGCGATTCCTGCAGCACGCGGAAGATGGCCGATGTCTGGCGCTGATCGAGGCCCAGGTCCGCTGCCTCGCTGTCAAGCGTGAGCCGGTAGCGGATGGTGCCGCGGCTCTCCATCTGGCGGATCAGCCATTCGGCGGCGGGACCGAGTCCCAGCTCCAGGGTACTCGGATGCAAGTCATTGATGATGGTGCGCACGGAGCGGATGGTGGCGTCGATGGTGTCGAGCACGCGCTGCGCGTGGCGGTGCAGGCGCGGGTGCGAAGCTGCCGTGCGCGCGTGCAGCAGCGACACATCGATGCGCAGCACCATCAGGTTCTGGCCCAGGTCGTCATGAATGTCGAGCGCGATGCGCCGGCGTTCCTCTTCCTTGATGGTTTGCTGGTGGTCGCTCAGTTCGCGCAGCTGGGCCAGGGTGTGCTCCAGGTTTTCCTCGTTGCGCTTGCTGTCGGTGATGTCGACGGCCATGGCGATGATCATCTGCGGCCGGCCTTGGGCGTCAAACACGGGTTTCTTGTGCGTCTGCACCAGGCGATTTTCCTGCAGCTGCGCGTTCCATACCAGTTCTTCGCGTATCACCACCTTGCGGCTGGCAAACGCTTCCCGGTCCGCCGCGTGGAAGCCCACGTTCTGGTCGCTTGGAAAATGCTGCAAGTCGCGTCCTTCGGCGATGTCCTGGTGGCGCACGCCCCATTGCTGCTCGCATGCCTGGTTCATCAGCACGATGCGCGAATCGGCATCTTTCAGGAACAGCGACAGGGGCATCATGGAAATGATGTCCTGCAGCCGTTCTTCGCTGCGCGCCAGGGCCGCTTCCGTTTGCGCGCGCATGGCGATTTCCGCGGAGAGCTGGAGATTGACGTCGAGCAACTGGGCCGTGCGCAGGGCCACGCGGCTTTCCAGTTCCGCATGGGCGACGCTCAGCGCGTGTTCGGCCCGCTTGTGTTCGGTGATGTCGCTGGCCAGCACGAGCGCGCCCGTCAGCATGCCCTGCTGGTCGTACAGGCGGCGGCCGCTGATCATGGCCCAGCGTTCCGAGCCGTCGCTGTGCTGGTAATGCAATTCTCCCATGCTGCTATCCGTAGCTGTCTGGCGCAGCGGACACAGGCGCAGCAAGGTCGCCTCGTCGTGGAATTCCGCCATGGAATGGTTCAGCAGCAGCTCGGCGGGGAGGCCCAGCATGTCGCACAGGCGCTGGTTGACGTGCAGGATGCGGCCGTGCGCGTCCGTTTGCCACATGCCGTCCTGCGCCGCTTCGCTCAGTTCGCGGTAGCGCATGGTGCTGGCGTCGAGCAGCTTGCGCGTGCTGGCCAGGTGGGCGCGCAGCGTGCGCAGCAGCCACATGGCCGTGCCGGCGACGGCCGCCAGCAGCAGCGACAGCCAGATATGCTCCCAGAAGTCGAGTTCCTGCCAGGCCACACCGGCCAGCCAGCCCAGCATGATCAGGATGAGGGCGGCACATGCCGTACTCAAGGTTTCAATCGACCATTTGCTCATCAGCGTTCCTGGCGTCATGGTTGGCCGCTGCGGTGCGCATGGCGCCGGAGTGGGAAAAGTATCCGACGCTAGTGTAATACCAAATGTTGTTTTCTTGAGAATATTTTTCCATCAGGCAAGCAAAAAGGCCGGCCCTTGCGGTGCCGGCCCCTGCATGTTGATGGCGGCCGGGCCTGGTCAGCCCGTGTTGCGCAGGCCGGCTGCCACGCCGTTGATCGACAGCTGGATGCCGCGGTGCACGCGTTCGTCGATCCGGCTTTCCGCCGACAGGGCGCGGTTACGCTTGATCAATTCCACCTGCAAGTGGTTCAGCGGGTCGAGGTAGGCGAAGCGGTTCTGGATCGAGCGGGCCAGCAGCGGATTGCCCGCCAGGCGCTCGGTATTGCCGGTGATCAGCTCCAGGCAGCGCAGGGTGTTGCCATGCTCGTCCGTGATGCGCTTGTAGATGCGTTCGCGCAAGTCCTGGTCCGCCACCAGTTCCGCATAGCGCGAGGCGATGGCCAGGTCCGTCTTGGCCAGCACCATGTCCATGTTCGACAGCAGGGTGGCAAAGAACGGCCATCGGGCGTACATGGCGCGCAGGGTGGCGATCCTGTCATCCTTCGATGCCGGCTCGCCATCGTTGATCCAGGCCGCGACGGCGCTGCCGAAACCGAACCAGCCCGGCAGCAGCAAACGGCACTGGCCCCAGGAAAAGCCCCAGGGAATGGCGCGCAAGTCTTCGATGCGCTGGTTGGCCTTGCGCGAGGCGGGCCGCGAACCGAGGTTCAGCTCGGCGATTTCCGCAATCGGTGTGGCCGAGAAGAAATACTCCGTGAAGCCCGGCGTTTCATACACGAGGTGGCGGTAGGCGTGATAGGCGAGGTCCGACAGTTGCGCCATCACGGCTTCGAACTGCGCCAGCTCGCTTGCATGGGCCGGGCTGGCGGCCTGCGGCGCCAGGCTCGCTTCCAGGGTGGCGGCGACCAGCAATTCCAGGTTGCGCCGGCCGATTTCCGCATTGGAAAACTTCGAGGCGATGATCTCGCCCTGTTCCGTCAGGCGGATCTGGCCGTTGACGGTGCCCGGCGGCTGCGCCAGGATGGCTTCGTAGCTGGGGCCGCCGCCACGGCCCACCGTGCCGCCGCGGCCGTGGAACAGGCGCAGCTTGACGCCGGCCTTCTGGAAGTCGGACACCAGCGCCAGTTCCGCCTTGTACAGTTCCCAGTTCGAGGTCAGGAAACCGCCATCCTTGTTCGAATCGGAATAGCCGAGCATGACTTCCTGCAACTGTCCCTGCTTGGCGATCAATTGTTTGACCAAAGGCAAGGCCATGAGCTGGCCCATGATGCCGGCCGCGCGCTGCAGGTCGGGGATCGTCTCGAACAGGGGGATGACCATCAGCTCGCACGTGCTGTCGCCTGCTTGCCAGTCGGTGCGCAGCAAGCCGGTTTCCTTTTTCAGCAGCAACACTTCCAGCAGGTCGGACACGGTTTCCGTGTGCGAGATGATGTAGTTGCGGATGGCCCGCGCGCCGTAGCGCTGGCGGATGTCGCGCGCCGCGCGCAGGATCTCCAGCTCGGAATCCGTTTCCGTGGCGTAGGCGATGTAGGGCGAGTACAGCAAACGCGGCTGCGCCAGTTCGCTCAGCAGCAGCGCCTGCTTGTCTTCCTCGGACAGGGCCGCGTAATCGGCGGCCACGCCGCTTTTGGCGAACAGGTCGGCCAGCACGCGCTCGTGCACGTCGGACGTCTGGCGCATGTCGAGCGACGCCAGGTGGAAGCCGAAGATGTCGGCCGCGCGCGCCAGGGTGGCCAGGCGCGGGCGCACGAGGGCCGCGCCATGGTGCGCTTCGAGCGAGGCGACGATGGTGCGCAAGTCGGCGACAAAGGCGGCCGCGTCGGGATAGGCGGCGGCCGCGCCCACTTCCTTGCGCAGGATATTCGTGGCGCCCAGCGCGCGGGCCGTGGCGGCCAGGCGCGCATAGATGCCGATCAGGGCGCGGCGGTACGGTTCGTCGCTGCGGTGCGGCGAGGCGTCCGGCGACTGGTCGGCCAGCGCCTGCAGTTCCGTGCTCACGCCCACCATCAGGGTCGAGACGGACAGTTCCGCGCCCAAGGTGTGCACTTCGTCCAGGTAAAAGTCGAGGATGGTGGTGGCGTGGCGCGCCAGCGCATGCTGCATGGTGCCCGCATTGACGTTCGGGTTGCCGTCGCGGTCGCCGCCGATCCAGCTGCCCATCTGCACGTAGGCGGCGCTGATCGGTTCGATGGTGCCGTTGCCGTTCGGGTACTCGGCGGCGATATCGTCCTCGATGTCGTCATACAGGCCCGGCAGTTCGCGCAGGAAGGTGATGCGGTAATACGACAGGGCGTTTTCGATTTCGTCGGCCACCGTCAGCTTCGAGTAGCGCAGCATGCGCGTCTGCCACAAGGTGGCCACGCGCGAGCGCAGCAGCTGCATGTTGGCTTGCCGCTCCTTCGGCGTCTGCGGCAGGTCGCGCTCGGCCAGCAGGCGGGCGATGTCGTGCTCGGCGTCGAGGATGCTCTTGCGCTGCACTTCCGTCGGGTGGGCCGTCAGCACGGGGGCGATCAGGGCATCCTGGAAGAAGGTGTCGACGGTCTTGCGGGGCACGCCGGCGGCGCGCAGTTTTTTCAGCGCAAAGCTGACGCTGCCCTTTTGCGCGGGCGAGCCGGCCAGCAGGTGGGCGCGGCGGCGGCGGATGTGGTGCTGGTCTTCCGCGATGTTGGCCAGGTGCGAAAAGTAGGAAAAGGCGCGCACGACGGAGATCGTCTGTTCGCGGCTCAGTTCCTTGAGCATGGCATCGAGTTCCAGCGCGGCGCCCGCGTCCGCTTCGCGGCGGAAGCGCACGGATGTCTGGCGTATGGTTTCCACCACATTGAAGACGGCATCGCCTTCCTGTTCGCGCAGCACGTCGCCCAGCAGGCGGCCCAGCAGGCGGATATCTTCTTTCAGTGGCGCGTCCTTGTCGGAGCCGGCCGCTGGAACTATTTCTGGTGCTACTGCGTCATTGAGCATAATAAAGAACCAAAGTAAGTGTAAAAGCAAGGGAATGAGGATCGCACCGGGCGTTTGGCCGCAGAGGGGAGGGGGCGCATGATAAAATTTGTGGTCTTCAACATGGACGCTAGCCTGACTTGGCCTTCTAGGCTAAGGGATAACGATTATAGCGAGGCCGGGCGCCATTCCGATACAAATTGATATCGGACGGGCGAATTGGCAACGACAACGACAGCCACAGCGAAAGAACTTGTTTTGAAAGCATCCGAATTGACCCCGAACGAATTGAATATTCCTGCCCGCCTGGTGATCGCCACGCGCGAGAGTCGTCTTGCCATGTGGCAAGCTGAGCACGTGCGTGCGCGCCTGGCCGCCCTGTATCCGCAGTGTAGCGTTGAAATTCTCGGCATGACCACACGCGGCGACCAGATTCTGGACCGCGCCCTGTCCAAGGTAGGCGGCAAGGGCTTGTTCGTCAAGGAGCTGGAAGTGGCGATGGAAGAGGGCCGCGCCGACCTGGCCGTGCATTCGCTCAAGGACGTGCCGATGGAACTGCCGGCAGGCTTTGCCCTGGCCGCCATCCTCGAGCGCGAAGACCCGCGCGACGCCTTCGTGTCCAACGATTACGCCAGCCTGGCCGAGCTGCCGCATGGCGCCGTCGTCGGCACCAGCAGCCTGCGCCGCCAGTCGCTGATCGCCGCGCGCTATCCGCACCTGACGATTCTGCCCCTGCGCGGCAACCTCGATACGCGCTTGGGCAAGCTGGACCGTGGCGATTACGCCGCCATCATCCTGGCCGCCGCCGGCCTGAAACGCCTGGGGCTCGCATCGCGCATCCGCGCCGTGCTGGCGCCGGAAGACAGCCTGCCGGCCGCCGGCCAGGGCGCCATGGCGATCGAGATCCGCAGCGGACGGCTAGACGGCGCCGACCTGGTGCGCCTGCTGGCGCCGCTGAACCACGCTGACACGGCGCAAGCCGTCACGGCCGAGCGCAAGGTCTCGAAGATTTTCGGCGGCAGCTGCCAGATTCCGCTGGCCGCCTTCGCGACCGTCGAGGGCGGCAACATGCGCCTGCGCGCCATGGTCGCCACGCCGGACGGCGCGCGCATGGCCAGCGCCGACGTCAGTGGCCCCGCCGGCGCGCCCGAACTGCTGGGCGAACGGGTGGCCGAACTGCTGCGCGGCCAGGACGCCGCCGGCATTCTCGCCTCGTGCGCCGTCACCCCGGACAACCATGAAGGCCTGGCGCCGCATGCCTGACAGCGTGGTGATCACGCGGCCAGCGGCGCAAGCGGGGCCGCTGGCCGCCCGGATCGCGGCGCTGGGCTGGCCCGTGACCCTGCTGCCGCTGCTGGAAATCCACGCACTCGATGGCGACGATGAATGCGCGCAGCTGCAAGCCGTGCTGGCGCGCCTGAGCGATTACGACCTGGTGGCCTTCGTCTCGCCGAACGCCATCGACTGCGTCTTTGCGCACCTGTCCGCCTGGCCAGCCGGCGTGCCGCTGGCCGTGGTGGGCGAGGGCAGCCGCCTGGCCCTGGCGGCGCACGGCGTGACCGACGCCAACGCGGCCATCACCAGCCCATTTGACACGGCGCGCAGCGATTCCGAACATTTATTGCTGGCGCTGGACTTGCCGGCCCTGCGCGGCAAGCGAGTGCTGATCGTGCGCGGCGATGGCGGACGCGACTTCCTGGCCGATGGCTTGCGCGCGGCCGGTGCCGAAGTCGAGTTCGTCACGGCCTACCGCCGCCAGGTGCCCAAGCTGACGCCGGCCTTGCGGGCGACCCTGGAAAAGCTGTTGCAGCATAATAATGACTGGATCATCACCAGTTCGGAAGCGCTGCGCGGTTTGCTGGCGCTGCTGGGCGAAATGGGCGATGAAAAGACGGTTGTTGCAAAAATGCAACAGCAGCATCTGATCGTGCCGCACGCGCGCATTGCACAAACGGCGGCGGCCCTGGGTTTTGCCCGTGTCACCTTGACAGGATCAGGCGACGCAGGAGTGCTCGCCGCGTTACAATCACGACCATGAACGAAATGCCTACACTCTCCGAACCGAATGCAACGCCTGGCAGCGCCGTGAAGACGGCGCCGCAGGCGGCCGACCAACCTGCCGGCCGCGCGCCGACCCTGCTGGAACAGCTGCAAAAGCCCATGAGCATCGCCGTCATCGTGCTGGCCGTGCTGCTGGCGGCGCAAAGCTGGTCGACCAGCAAGCAGATCCGCAACCTGCGCGAAGAAGTGGCCAAGCGCCTGCAAAAGGGCGACGTCAGCAATGCCGAAACGGGCGTGCTGGCGCGCAACGTGCAAGAAGGCACGAAAGAGCTGCAAATCAAGGTGGGCGCGCTGGAAAACCGCCAGAGCGAAACGCAGAGCCAGCAGCTTGCGCTGGAACAGCTGTACAACGACTTGTCGAAGAACCGCGACGAGTGGGCGCTGACGGAAATCGAGCAAGTGCTGTCGACGGCCAGCCAGCAGCTGCAACTGGCCGGCAACGTGCCGGGCGCGCTGATCGCGCTGCAAAACGCCGACCGCAGCCTGTCGCGTTCCGACAAGCCGCAATTCATCACCATCCGCCGCGCCATCGGGCGCGACATGGAAAAACTCAAGGCCTTGCCCAGCGTCGATTCGACGGGCGTGGCCCTGCGTCTCGACGCCGTGATCGCCCAGATCGACGCGCTGCCGATGCTGTCCGACGAAACGCCGGCCTTGCCGGCCGCGCCGGAAAAACCGGGCAAGGCCAAGGCGGTGCGCGATGCCAGCGGCAAGCTGGTGGGACCGCCGGCGCCGGAACCGCTGCTGCAAAAAGTGCGCGACGGCTTCAATACCTGGAGCGGCGACATGTGGGCCGACGTGCGCCAGCTGATCCGCATCCGCCGCGTCGATACGCCGGAAGCGCTGATGCTGTCGCCGACGCAGTCGTATTTCTTGCGCGAAAACGTCAAGCTGCGCCTGCTCAATGCCCGCATGGCCTTGTTGTCGCGCAATGAAACGGCTTTCCGCAACGACTTGATCGCCGCCCAGGATGCGCTGGCCAAGTATTTCGACACCCGCGCCAAGAGCACGCAGACGGCGCAAGCCTTGCTGCGCCAGGTGCAGGGCAGCAACCTGGCCATCGAAATGCCAACCTTGTCCGACAGCCTGACGGCTGTGCGCAACTACAAAGCGAAGTCCTGAGCCCATGCGTCTATTTCTCTGGTTACTCGCCCTGATGGCCGCGGCGATCGGTATCGCCGTGACGGCCCGTTTCAATCCCGGCAACGTGGTGCTGTTCTATCCGCCGTACCGCATCGATTTGTCGCTGAACTTCTTCCTGCTGCTGCAGGTCGTGCTGTTCGTGCTGCTGTACCTGCTGGTGCGCGCCGTGCGCGCCACCGTGCGCATGCCCGCGCAAGTGGCGGCCTACCGCCAGCGCAAGCGTGAGCGCGATGGCAACAAGGGTTTGCGCGAAGCCTTGAAAGCCCTGTTCGAAGGCCGTTTCGGCCATGCCGAGAAGGCCGCCCTGCGCGCCGCCGAACTGGACGAAAACGCCGGCCTGGCCGCGCTGATCGGCGCACGCGCCGCGCACCGCATGCGCCAGTCCGAACGCCGCGACAGCTGGCTGGCCCGCGTCGAAGGCGACGCCAGCCTGAAGACGGCCCGATTGATGACGGTGACGGAATTGCTGGTCGACGACCACCAGCCGGAAGCGGCCCTGGCCGCCGTGCGCGAACTCAATGCCAGCGGCACGCGCCATATCCACGCGCTGCAATGGTCGCTGAAAGCCGAGCAGCAGGCGAAGAACTGGCCGGAAGTGCTGCGCCTCGTGCGTTCGCTCGACAAGCATCGCGCCCTGCATCCGGCTCTGTCGTCGCGCCTGCGCGAGCTGGCCTACGACCATTTGCTGTCCGACCCGTCGCATGACGCCGAATCGCTGATGCGCGTGTGGTCCACCGTGCCGAGCGCGGACCGGGTCAAGCCGTATATCGCCTGCCGCGCCGCCACCGCGCTGAATGCGCGCGGCCTGCATGACGAAGCGCGCCTCGTGTGCGAAGAGTCGCTGGCCGCCGACTGGGACGAGCGCGTCGTGCGCGCCTACCGCGAAGCGGCGGCGCCCGCTGGCACGCCGGCCCTGCTGCTGCAGATCGAGCATTGCGAGCAATGGATGAAGCAGCGTCCGCTCGACGCGGAACTGGCGCTGACCCTCGGTACCTTGTGCCTCAAGCAAAAACTGTGGGGCAAGGCCCAGCGCCACCTGGAGCAGGCTTTGTCGGACGCGAACGAGCCGCAGATGGTGCGCGACGCCCACCTGAAACTGGCGCAGATGCACGATGCCTTGCAGCAGACGGAACAGGCTGCCGCCCATTACCGCCAATGCGCGCTGGCCACCATCCTGTAAGCTGTTTCTCCAGACGTAAAAAAGCCGTTCAGTGCAGACTGAACGGCTTTTTTTATGGGCGCACCCCATGGCGGAGTGCGCTGCTGCCTTACTGACTTACTTCTTCGGTACCGCAGTGCCTTCGGGCAAGGCATACGCGATCAGGGTATCGCTCATCTTGGTGCCCAGCGAACCGTGGCCGCCGGCCATGACGACGACGAACTGGCGTCCCGACTTGTTCGATACATAGCTCATCGGCGTGGCCTGGCCGCCGGCTGGCAAACGGGCTTTCCAGATGACTTTACCGTTGCTGACGTCGTAGCCGCGGATGTAGTAGTCGAGCGTGCTGCTGAGGAAAGTCACGCCGCCGCCGGTGGTGACCATGCCGCCCAGGCTGGGGACGCCCAGCGGCAGGGGAATCGGCACGGGACCGCTGTCGCGCGTGGTGCCGTTCTTGTGCATCCACACTTTCTTCATGGTGCGCAGGTCGACGGCGGCCACATAGCCCCACGGCGGTGCCTGGCATGGGAAGCCCAGCGGCGACAGGAAGGCCTTGATTTCCACGGCGAACGGGACGCCCGTCTGCGGCTGCAAGCCCATTTCGCCGCCGGTGCCGCCCTTGGCCGTCGTTTCGGCGCGCGGCACGAGTTTTTCCAGGAAGCCCATGTAGTCAGGGTTGACGATCAACAACTGGCGCACGGGGTCGATGGCCGCGCCGCCCCATTCGAAGATGCCGAGCGGGCCCGGGGAAATAACGGCGCCCTTGCCGGCCGTTTGCGGCGTGAACGGGCCTTCATAGCGGCGTTCCTTGAAGATGATGCGGCAAGCGAGCTGGTCGAACGGCGTCGTGCCCCACATGTCCGCTTCGCTGATATTGCGTTCAGGCAGGAAGGTCAGGGCCGAGAACGGCTGTGTGGGCGACAGGGTGTCGCCGGCGGCTGGATTGCTCGTTGGCACGGGCTTTTCCGGCGCCGGCACGACCAGGCTGCCGTCGCGGCGGTCGATCACATAGATGTCGCCCCGTTTGGTTGTGGCCACGACGGATGGCACTTTGCCTTTCGGCGTATCGATGTCGACCAGCGAAGGCTGGCCGCCGATATCCATGTCCCAGATATCGTGGTGTACGGTCTGGTAGACCCAGCGCACTTTACCCGTTGCCAGGTCCAGCGCGACGATGGCGCTGTTGAATTTCTCGCCATTCTTGTTGCGGTTGCCGCCCCAGGTGTCGGGGGTTTCATTGCCCATCGGAATGTAGACCATGCCCAGCTTTTCATCGATGCTGGCCACGCCCCACGAGTTGGGCGAGTTGTTGGTGTAGTTCTTGCCTTCTGGGAAGGGCGCGGTATCTTCCGGCGTGGCCGGGTCCCAGTTCCACATCAGCTTGCCGGTGACGGGATCGTAGCCGCGGATCACGCCCGATGGTTCTTCCGTCGAATGGTTGTCCGTCACGCTGGCGGCGATCACGGCCATTTTCTGCGAGACGGCCGGCGGGGAAGTGGGCATCAGGAAACCGCGCTTGATCATGGCCATGTTTTTATACAGGTTGACGACGCCGTTGTTGCCAAAGCTCTTGCACGACTCGCCTGTATCGGCATTGACGGCGATCATGGTGCCGTCCATGGTCGGCGCCAGGATGCGGCGCGGGCATTCCATGCCGGCCGCTTCGGGCGCCGGGTTGTTCTTGGCGCGGCCCGCGTTCACGTCCCAGTAGGCGACGCCGCGGCAGATCATGTGCTGGTAGCTGGCCGCGTCGCGGTTGATCTTCGGATCGTGGCGCCAGATTTCCTTGCCCGTGTCCGGGTTCAGGGCGATGACGATATTGTGCGGCGTGCACAGATACAGCATGTCATTGACCTTCAGCGGCGTGACTTCGTTGGCGATCTCGCCCGGGTCGTTCGGTCCCTTGAAGTCGCCCGTGTGGTAGGTCCAGGCTTCTTTCAGGCCGGAGATATTGGCCGGGGTGATCTGCGCGGCCGGGGCATAGCGGTCGCCATAGCCGGAGCGGCCATACGCGGACCAGTCATTGTGCTCGACGCCGGGCGCCAAGTCGGCGCTGGCGGTGGCGGCCATATTTTCGGCCGGCACGTCGCCATGCAGGTCATGGTAGTCCTGGAACAGGGCGATGACGCCGGCGATAACGGTCAGGGCCACGGCGGCGCTGAGGGCCGTCTTGCCCAATTGCCCCTGTTTCGCTGCGGCAGGTGGCGCCAGACGGCGGCTGACGAAGGGCAGCAGCAGCCAGACGGCGGCGGCAAACCAGATGTCCAGGCGCGGCAGCAATTGCCACCAGTCGAATTTCACTTCAACGACGGACCAGACGAGGGTGGCGAGCAGCAGCAGCGCCATGCACGGTTGCGCGCTGCGCTTGCCCTGGAACACCAGCACGCCGGCAACGAGCATGCCTATGCCGGCCAGCAAGTAGTACCAGGAGCCGCCAAGCGTGGCCAGCCAGATGCCGCCGCCCAGCAGGGCGAGGCCAAACAGAATGAAAATAACGCCGGTGACCTTTAATAAAGGCCCGGGCCGGAAAGAGGGAATCATCATATTCCTTTTTGCAAGGATTTATCGGTGGCGCGTTGAAAGCGCCATATTGAATTCAGGGAAGGCGTCGATTGCAGAATATGCAAAGTTTGGAATCACCAGAATGTGATAGTTTATCAGAATTGATGATGGTCTTCCGGTTGCGCCATTTTTTGGCAAGGCCGCCATTTGAATCAAATAAAACCTTCAAATAAAAGCAAATATTATGCTGGATGAGGGAGGTGCCGGGCTGG
Organism: Janthinobacterium goodfellowi; assembly: GCF_051380695.1. Lineage (NCBI taxonomy): Bacteria > Pseudomonadati > Pseudomonadota > Betaproteobacteria > Burkholderiales > Oxalobacteraceae > Janthinobacterium > Janthinobacterium goodfellowi. Next base: position 317,752 of record NZ_JBNYXN010000007.1, read on the forward strand.
CAGGGCGCACGGCGGGCGGCGAACGGGGCATGTTGGAATGGTCGCGTCATAATGCCAGTGTAATGCGGGATGAATGGCAATCAAACTGTTGTTATAATTGGCTGCAAAAAATGCAATGCCTATTTTAATAACCATATTCATGGCATGGTAATATTGAAATGAAAATATGCAGCTATTCAAGGTATTAACTCCGGGCTGACCGTAGTAGTGCTTAAGTGTTTCTACTTATTATGTTCGGTGCTCTGTTTATTCTCTCGACGGCAGCTTGCGCGTGCCTGAGGCCCATGCACGCCACTGTTGCTGGCTGGACGCGCAAAACGCCGCCGCGCCGCTGCTGCATCGCACAAGCGGCCTGTACTTCGCTATAATTGCGCGGTTAAAACACCATCCGCTAATGAGGAACCCCATGAGTTTGAATAACGTCTCTTCCGGCCGCGACCTGCCGAACGATTTCAACGTCGTCATCGAAATCCCGATGAATGCCGATCCGATCAAGTACGAAGTCGACAAGGAAAGCGGCGCGATCTTCGTCGATCGCTTCATGGGTACCGCCATGCATTACCCGTGCAACTACGGCTACGTGCCGAACACCCTGTCGCCGGACGGCGACCCGGTTGACGTGCTGGTCATCACCCCGTTCCCGCTGATCCCGGGCGTGGTCGTGCGCTGCCGTCCTATCGGCGTGCTGAAAATGACCGACGAGTCGGGCGAAGACGCGAAAGTGCTGGCCGTGCCAGTCGACAAGGTCCTGTCGATCTACAGCCACTGGCAAAAGCCGGAAGACTTGAACGAACTGCGTTTGCGCCAGATCCAGCATTTCTTTGAGCACTACAAGGATCTGGAAAAAGGCAAATGGGTCAAGATCGACGGCTGGTACGGTCCTGACGTGGCCAAGGAAGAAATCCTGGGCGGCGTCGCTGCCTACAAGGCAGATGCTGCAAAAGCCGCTTCCTGATTAGCCGCCGCGCCAGGAAAACCGGGGCCTGCCGCCGGTTTCCTCGCGTGTGCGAGTAAAAAACGCCTCCTGCTATCATGGCAGGAGGCGTTTTTTTTGCCATCCATATCATGCTTGCCGAGGATGAAGCTGTTTCATCGTGCTCAATTTATTATAAGAAAGTTAATTTTTAATAATTGATAAGGAGGTCGATATGCATACCGGGCATTTATTCATGCGTTCGTGGTGGGTACTGGCCTTGCGCGGGCTGGCGGCCATCGTCTTTGGTGCGATCACCCTGGCGTGGCCGGGCGTCACCGTCCTGTCGTTGCTGATGGTGTTTGCCGCCTATGCGCTGCTCGGCGGCGGCGCGTCCGTCGTGGGCGCATTCAGCAACCGCAAGCATGGCGGCGACTGGTGGGCTTTATTGTTGCTCGGGATCTGCGGCCTGGCCGTGGGCATATTGACCATCATCAACCCGCTGGTGACGACGTTTGCCTTGATCGTCATGATCGGCGTCAATGCCCTCGTTTCCGGCGTGTTCGATATCGTGCTGGCGATCCGCCTGCGCAAGGCCATCGAGGGCGAGTGGCTGCTGGTGCTCAACGCCATCATTTCCATCGCTTTCGGCATCCTGATCCTGCTGTTTCCCGCCGCCGGCACGTTTGCCATCGTGTGGATGATAGGCGTGTATGCCTTGCTCACGGGCATCTTGCTGCTGACCCTGGCGTGGCGCGCCTACAAGCTGCAGAAGGATGGTGCCGCCGCTTCCACGCCGGGCCGCTCGGCCGCCTGATCGCCGTTGTGCACGCGATGAACAATGCTCCCCGCCAGCCGGCCGGGAGCATTGTTTACGCGCGAAACGGGCTGTGCTCGTTCAATTCATCGAGGTAGGCATCGATGCCGCCCCGTTCGCGCTCGAGGAAGCGCTGCACGGCGTCGGCAAAGGCAGGGTGGGCCAGCCAGTGGGCGGACCAGGTCTTTTGCGGCAGGAAGCCGCGCGCCATCTTGTGCTCGCCCTGGGCGCCGCCCTCGAAGGTGGCGATGCCGTTGGCGATGCAAAATTCCAGCGGCTGATAGTAAGCCGTCTCGAAATGCAGGCAGGGTACGTGCTCGAGCGCGCCCCAGTAGCGGCCATACAGAGTGTCGGCCGTGTGGATCACCAGCGAGGCGGCGATGGCCCGGCCTTCGCACTCGGCGATCACCAATAAAATGTTCTGCGGCATGCTGGCGGCGATGCGCAGGAAGAAGTCCAGCGACAGGTAGGGCGAAGACCGGTGCTCCACATAGGTATTGCTGTAGCAGCGGTGAAACAGCTTCCAGTCGGCATCTGTCGCGTCCATGCCGCGTACCTGGCGCATGGTCACGCCCGCTTCCCGCACCTTGCGCCGCTCGGCGCGGATATTCTTGCGCTTCTTGTGTTCCAGGCTGGCGAGGAATTGCTCGAAATCCGTGTAGCCGGGATTGAGCCAGTGAAACTGCACGCCGCTACGCATCAGGTAGCCGGCTTGCGCCAGCAGGCGCGCCTCGCTTTCCGGCGGGAACAGGATATGGCAGGACGACACGTCAGACGCTTGCTGCTGCGCCTGCAAAAAGGCCAGCAGGGCGGCGCGCGCTTCGCCGTCGCGGGCCAGCAGGCGCGTGCCGCTGACGGGCGTAAACGGGATCGCTGACAGCAGTTTCGGGTAATATTCGAGGCCATGCTGCTGATAGGCATCGGCCCAGGCCCAGTCGAATACGTATTCGCCGTACGAGTGCATTTTGAGGTACAGGGGCAGGGCGGCGGCCAGCGTGTCTCCTTGCCACAGCGCCAGGTAATTCGGCTGCCAGCCCGTGTCCGCGCTGGCGCAGCCGGACTCGTGCAGCGCGTGCAAGAAGGCATACGAGAGGAAGGGATTGCTATCCGCCTGGCGCGCCAGCAGTTCAGACCAGGCCGCTTCGCCAATTTCAGCCAGAGTAGAGACGATAGCCGTGCGATAATTCATTGTTCTAGTGTGCATTCATCACTCTCGGGGCGCCGCCGTCGGCCTGCGCGCCCCTGTCTTGTTCTTGTTTAATAAAATTAATAAAACGAAATTTCCACCATCATGACAGTCAAAGTCGCAATTGCTCAAATGAATAGTACGGTCGGCGATCTGGCCGGCAACCGTGCCAAGATCGTCGACCTTTCCCGCCGCGCCTTTGAAGCGGGCGCCGATATCGTGCTCACGCCGGAACTGTCGCTGGTCGGCTATCCGCCCGAAGACCTGTTGCTGCGCAATGCATTCTACGCAAAAACGCAGGAAGCGTTTGCGGGGCTGGCGGCCGAGCTGGCCCAGTTCAAGGATATGCACGTGGTGGTGGGCTTGCCGCTGCAGGACGAGAAGGGCGTGCGCCACAATGCCGCGTCCGTGCTGGTCAATGGCGAAGTGCTGGGCACCTACCGCAAGCACGACTTGCCGAACACCACCGTTTTCGATGAAAAACGCTACTTTACGTCGTCCGACCAGGCTTTCGTGTTTGGCGTGAAGGGCGTGCGTTTCGGCATCAATATCTGCGAAGACACGTGGTTCGAGCATGCACCGATGCGTGCCCGCGCGGCCGGCGCGCAAGTGCTGCTGGTGCCGAACGGCTCGCCCTATCACATGAACAAGCAGCACCTGCGTTATGAAACCATGCGCAAGAACGTCAGCGCGCAAGGCATGGCCCTCGTGTATGCCAACCTGGTCGGCGGCCAGGATGAGCTGATTTTCGACGGCGACTCGTTTGTCATGGATGCGGCCGGCACGATTTGCGCCCAGCTGCGCCATTTCGAGGAAGACTTGCAACTGGTCGAATTCGACGGTGCCACGCCCGTGCCGCAGCCGCTGGCCACGCCGCTGACGACCGAGGCGCAGGTGTACCAGGCGCTGGTGCTGGGCGTGCGCGACTATATCGGCAAGAACGGTTTCCCGGGCGTACTGATCGGCATGTCGGGCGGCGTCGACTCTGCCCTGACCCTGGCCATCGCCGTCGATGCGCTGGGCGCCGGCAAGGTGCGCGCCGTGATGATGCCGTCGCAATTTACGGCCGATATCTCGTGGATCGATTCGCGCGACATGGTAAAACGCCTCAATGTGCGCTACGATGAAATTCCGATCAAGCAAACCTTCGATGCCTTCCGCGCCACCCTGGCGGACGAGTTCGCGGGGCTGGCGGAAGATGCGACGGAAGAAAACATCCAGGCGCGCATCCGCGGCACCTTGCTGATGGCCCTGTCGAACAAGCATGGCAGCATCGTCTTGACGACGGGCAACAAGAGCGAGATGGCGGTCGGTTATTGCACCCTGTACGGCGACATGGCGGGCGGCTTTGCCGTGATCAAGGATATTGCCAAGACGCTCGTGTACCGCCTGTGCGCGTACCGCAACGGGGTGTCCGACGTGATACCCGAGCGCATCCTCACGCGCGGACCGTCGGCCGAACTGCGTGCCGACCAGCTGGACCAGGATTCCTTGCCGCCATACGACGTACTCGACGGCATCATGCAGCTGTACATGGAAGAAAACCGGCCGATCGCCGAAATTATCGAGGCTGGCTACCCGCCGGCCGATGTGGCCCGGGTCACGCGCCTGATCAAGATCAATGAATACAAGCGGCGCCAGTCGCCGGTGGGCATCCGCGTCACGCACCGTGGCTTCGGCCGCGACTGGCGTTACCCGATTACGTCGAAATTTTACGAATAACGTGGGGAACCCCGCCAAACCTACTGCGCAGCTCACTACCGGGCATCCGTTGCTCACCGTACTAAAGTACGGCTCCGCTACTCAACCCGGTATTGAACTTGCTCGCTACGGTTTTGCGGGGTCCCGTTAAGCCAGCTAATGAAGAACTGACGATTACCAATAAGGAGAAGCCATGAAACAGATTACCGCCATCATCAAACCATTCAAGCTCGACGAAGTACGCGAAGCGCTGGCCGACGTGAACGTGACGGGCTTGACTGTGACGGAAGTGAAGGGCTTTGGCCGCCAGAAGGGGCATACCGAGCTGTACCGTGGCGCCGAGTACGTGGTCGACTTCTTGCCGAAAGTCAAAGTCGAAGTGGTGGTGGACGACAGCGTGTCGGAACTGGTGGTCGACGCCATCATCAAGGCGGCCCGCACGGGCAAGATCGGCGACGGCAAGATCTTCGTGCGCGACGTGGAGCAGGTCATCCGCATCCGCACGGGTGAAACGGGCCCTGACGCCGTATAGATAGCACCAGCCATAAGCTACTGCGCGTCGCGCTTTGCGGCCTGCGATGCTCGCTGTGCTTCAGCACAGCTGCGCTTCTTAGCCACAAATCGCTGTCGCTCGCTACGCTTCTGGCAGGCGCTATGCAGCTATTGTTTAGCGCCCCAGCCGCATGTCGAATTTCCAGCAGATCAGGCGCAGTATCGTGATGCCGCTGGCGCTGGTCCATAGCGCAAAGTCGTGCTCGGCGCCGAAGTGCATCTGCAATAAATAAGCCCAGCAGCCGAAGAACGCGCAGATGGCGTACGGTTTGCCGTCGCGAAACACCATCGGCACTTCGTTGCAGACGATGTCGCGCATCACGCCGCCGAAAATTCCCGTAATGACTCCCATCATCGACGCGATGAAGATCGGCATGCCGGCGCGCATGGCTTCTGCCACGCCGGCGATGGCGAACATGCCCAGACCGATGGCGTCGGCGATGACGATCAGGCGTTCCGAGACGATCTGGCGCAAATGCTGGATCAAGGGCGCGGCCGTCAGGGCCAGCACGAAGATCAGGATCGCGTATTCCTGGTGCGAGACCCAGAACAAAGGCCGCTTGTCGAGCAGGATATCGCGCAAGGTGCCGCCGCCGAACGCCGTGATGAAGGCCACGACGAACACGCCGACCAGGTCCATGCGCTTGCGGCGCGCTTCGATGAAACCGGAAAACGCGCCCACCAGGATAGCGATGACCTCAATGATCTTGATCAGCGAGCCAGGCGGCAATTGGGGTGGCATCATGGGTGGAGCGCGTGCACGAGACGCTAAGCAGGAAATAATTGTCACAGGTTAACATGACACGGCCCCGAATGGTGACAAACGGGGCCGTGCGCAGGGTGTAACTTGTTACTGAATTGTAATTTCTTGCTATCTATCCTAGCGGATGGGCTGCAGCGCTGCCGAGAGCAGCACGACAAGGGCGCCATCGCCCCCTTCGGAGCGGCGCGCCTGGCAAAAGGCGATGACTTCCTCCTTTTGCACCAGCCAGCTGTGCACCATCGATTTCAAGACCGGTTCCTGGCCTTTCGAGCCGAAACCCTTGCCGTGGATCACGCGCACGCAGCGCAGCTTGCGCCGTGTCGCCTGGTTCAGAAAGGCGCCGATGCCGTCGCGCGCCTCATCGCGGCGCAAGCCGTGCAAGTCCAGCTCATCCTGGATGGGCCAGTGGCCCTTGCGCATCTTCTTGACCACGTCCGGTCCCACGCCGGGGCGGGCGTAGTTCAGGGCCGGATCGTTTTCCAGATAATGGTCGACCTCGAACAAGTCCGACAGCGATTCGCGCAGCACGGCCGCATCGTCCTCTTCCGGAGACAACTTGCGGGCCGGCTGCTGGGCCGCCATGGCGCCCGCCTTGGGCAGGCTGGGCACGTAGCGGTCCGACTCGGGCAGGCGCTTGACGCCGCCGATGCTGGCCTTGAACAGATTGCTTTCCACGGCCTGGACCTTGGCCTGTTGGGCGCGCGCCGCTTGCTCGGCTGCGCGCGCATCGGCCTGTTCCTTGAGCTGCTTGCTGACCGCTTTCAGGTCGGCAAAGTCTTTCATCGACGCCATGCGACGCTTACTCCTGGCCTTCCAGGTAGCGCTGGGCGTCCAGTGCTGCCATGCAACCCGTGCCAGCGCTGGTGATGGCCTGGCGGTAGATATGGTCTTGCACGTCGCCGGCCGCAAACACGCCCGGCGCGCTGGTGGCGGTGGCCATGCCTTCCAGGCCCGTCTTGGTCTTGATGTAGCCGTTGTGCATGTCCAGCTGGCCTTCGAAGATGCCCGTGTTCGGCTTGTGGCCGATGGCGATGAACACGCCATGCACGCTCAATGCTTCGACCTTGCCGTCGATGGTCGACTTGATGTTCAGACCCGTCACGCCGCCTTCGTTGCCCGTCACTTCATCCAGAGTGTGGTTATATTTCAACACGATCTTGCCTTCGGCAACCTTGGCGTTCAGGCGGTCGATCAAGATCGCTTCGGCGCGGAACTTGTCGCGGCGGTGGATCAGCGTGACTTTATTGGCGATGTTCGACAGGTACAGCGCTTCCTCGACGGCCGTATTGCCGCCGCCGACGACGGCCACTTCCTGGTTGCGGTAGAAGAAACCATCGCAGGTGGCGCAGGCGGACACGCCCTTGCCCATGAATTCCGCTTCCGACGGCAGGCCCAGGTATTGCGCGGATGCGCCCGTGGCGATGATCAGCGTATCGCACGTGTATTCGTGGCTGTCGCCCTTCAGGCGGATCGGTTTTTCATTGAGGAAAGTGGTGTGGATGTGGTCAAACACGATTTCCGTATTGAAACGCTCGGCATGCTGCAGCAAGCGCTGCATCAGGTCCGGACCTTGCACGCCCATGGGGTCGCCTGGCCAGTTTTCCACGTCGGTGGTGGTCATCAGCTGGCCGCCTTGTTCCACGCCGGTGACCAGCATCGGGTTCAGGTTGGCGCGGGCGGCGTAGACGGCGGCGCTGTAGCCGGCTGGGCCGGAGCCGAGGATCAAAACGCGGGCGTGTTTGGTAGTGGTCATAATGAGGCTTCTCTATGAGTGGGGTCTATCCGAATTGGGGGCATACGCGCGAAGAACAAGGGCGTATTGCGCTTGCGCAAGCAATCCACGATTATAGACCAAGCCGCCTGTAGCGACGAATCGTGGGGCCGTCCGGGGCATATATGGCTTAGAATACTTCCTTATTATGGGAAATTCCCTTTCAGAAACATTTTTCACCTTGCAGCGCTTCCCAGAATGACTAAACCAGCCCAGGCCAATCAAAATAGCTACACCCGAAAACCGGTCGAACGCCGGCCCTTGCCCAACCGGCTGGTACGGCTGCTGTCCGAGGCGCGCTGGTTCGCGCTGGCCGCGTTTGCCCTGTATTTCGTGTTGATACTGGCCAGCTTCAACAAGCTCGACCCCGGCTGGTCGCATGCCACCAATGTCGACAAGGTCGCCAACCTGGGCGGCAAGCTCGGTGCGACTTTCTCCGATCTGTTGTTGTATATCTTCGGCTTTTCCGCGTGGTGGTGGTGCGTCTGGCTGTTGCGCACCGTGTGGAATGGCTACCGCCGCCTGAGTAAGCGCTTCCTGCTGGAAGAAGAGGACGTGGAACGCGAGCACCATGTCGAGATGCTGATCCGCATCGTCGGCTTCTCCATCATGCTGATCGGCAGCATGGGCCTGGAATACCTGCGCATGGCGAAGAGCCTGCACGTGCAGCTGCCGCGCGATCCGGGCGGCGTGCTGGGCCAGCTGGTGGGGCACTCGGCCCACGTGGCTTTCGGTTTCACCGGCGCTACTTTATTACTGTTGCTGCTGTTCGGCCTCGGTTTCAGCCTGTTCTTCCATGTATCCTGGCTGCAAGTGGCCGAACGCATCGGCGGCGCCATCGAAGACGCCTTCAACTGGTTCGTGCTGCGCTACCAGGACCGCGAAGACCGCCGCCAGGGCGAAGTGGCTGCCGTGCGCCGCGACGAAGTGGTGGTCATCGAGCGGGCCAAGCACGTGGAAAAGCACGTGGCTGCGCCGCCCGTCAAGATCGAGCCGCAAGTCGTGACCGTGGTGAAATCGGAGCGCGTGGAAAAGGAACGCCAGGCGCACCTGTTTGAAAACTTGGGCGATGGCAAGCTGCCGCCTTTGTCGCTGCTCGACGAAGCGCCGCCCGTGGTGGAAACGGTGTCCGTGGAAACCCTGGAATTTACGAGCCGCCTGATCGAAAAGAAATTGTCGGACTTTGGCGTGGATGCCAAGGTAGTGGCCGCTTACCCCGGCCCTGTGGTGACGCGCTATGAAATCGAGCCGGCCACGGGCGTGAAGGGCAGCCAGATCGTGGGCCTGGCGCGCGACCTGGCCCGTTCGCTGTCGCTGACGTCGATTCGTGTCGTGGAAACCATTCCCGGCAAGAATTACATGGCCTTGGAATTGCCTAATAGTAAACGCCAGATCGTGCGCCTGACGGAAATCCTCGGCTCCAAGGTTTACAACGATGGCGTGTCCAGCCTGACGATTGCGCTGGGCAAGGATATCGCCGGCAAGCCCGTCGTGGCCGATCTCGCCAAGATGCCTCACTTGCTGGTGGCCGGCACCACCGGTTCCGGCAAGTCGGTCGGCATCAATGCGACGATTCTGTCGCTGCTGTACAAATCCGACCCGCTCGACGTGCGCCTGATTTTGATCGATCCGAAGATGCTGGAAATGTCCGTCTACGAAGGCATCCCGCACTTGCTGGCGCCCGTCGTGACGGACATGCGCCAGGCGGGCCACGCGCTGAACTGGGCCGTGAACGAGATGGAGCGCCGCTACAAGCTGATGAGCAAGATGGGCGTGCGTAACCTGGCCGGCTACAACGCGAAGATTGCCGACGCGAAAAAGCGCGAAGAACACATCCCGAATCCGTTCAGCCTGACGCCGGATTCGCCGGAGCCGCTGGAAAAACTGCCGACCATCGTCATCATCATCGACGAGCTGGCCGATCTGATGATGGTAGTGGGCAAAAAAGTCGAGGAATTGATCGCGCGTATCGCGCAAAAGGCGCGCGCCGCCGGCTTGCACTTGATTCTGGCCACGCAGCGCCCATCTGTAGACGTGATCACGGGGCTGATCAAGGCGAATATCCCGACGCGTATCGCCTTCCAGGTCTCGTCGAAGATCGATTCGCGCACCATTCTCGACCAGATGGGCGCGGAAACCCTGCTGGGCATGGGCGACATGCTGTACATGCCGCCCGGCACAGGACTGCCTATGCGCGTGCACGGCGCGTTTGTGTCGGATGAGGAAGTCCACAGGGTCGTCAGCCATCTGAAGCTGCAGGGCGAACCGAATTACATCGAGGGCATCCTCGAAGGCGGCACCCTGGAAGGCGATGGCGCCGAAGGCGGCGCGCCGGGCGAGGGCGGCGGCGAGGCCGATGCCCTGTATGACCAGGCGGTGGCGGTGGTGCTGAAAAACCGCCGCGCCTCGATTTCGCTGGTGCAGCGTCATTTGCGCATCGGCTACAACCGCGCGGCCCGTCTGCTCGAGCAGATGGAGCAGAGCGGGGTGGTCTCAACCATGCAATCCAATGGCAACAGGGAAATCCTGGTGCCGGCGGCGAGTAGTGAACAAGGGTAACGGAATGAAGAATACGACTTTCGCAGCAAAAATGATCATCGGCGCGGCCAGCGTCGCCTGCAGCCTGCTGTTCGCGGCCAGCGCCTCGGCCAGCGCCCTGGAACAGTTCAAGAGCTTTGCGGCCGGCACCAAGTCGGCCAAGGGCGAGTTCGTGCAGCGCCAGGTCAAGAAGGCGGACGCCAGCGGCAAGGCGAAAGTCTCGACGCCGGCCAGCGGCACCTTCGAGTTTGCCCGTCCGGGCAAGTTCATCTGGACCTATCTGAAACCGTACGAGCAGTTGCTGCAAGCCGATGGCGACAAGTTGTATATCTACGACAAGGACTTGAGCCAGGTGACGGTGAAGAAACTGGGTGACGCGCTCGGTTCCTCGCCGGCCGCGATCTTGTTTGGCAGCAACGACCTGGAAAAGAATTTCACCCTGGCCGAAGCGGGCACGCGCGATGGCCTGGAATGGCTGAAAGCCACGCCGAAGGCCAAGGATACGACGTTTGACGAAATCACCATCGGCTTGCGCAACGGCGTGCCGGAAGCGATGGAGTTGCGCGATTCGTTCGGCCAGACGTCGGTGCTGGCGTTCAAGAATTTCCAGAAAAATCCCGCGCTGGCCGCGAACCATTTCAAATTCGTGATGCCAAAAGGCGCGGACGTCATTAATAACTGATTGTTGACGTCTTGCTGTTGACCGGCCTCGCAGCGATGCGGGGCTTTTGCATTCTTACCCGGTACATACTATGGCGGATCTCTTTTCCACCGCACCGCGCCAGCCGCTGGCCGAAGCCTTGCGGCCTGCGACCCTCAACGAAGTCATCGGGCAGACGCATCTGCTGGGCGTGGGCAAGCCGCTGCGCCTGGCGTTCGAGGCGGGCAAGGCCCATTCGATGATCTTGTGGGGGCCGCCCGGCGTGGGCAAGACGACCCTGGCGCGTCTGATGGCGAACGCCTTCGACAGCGAATTCATCGCCCTGTCGGCCGTGTTTGCAGGGGTGAAAGATATCCGCGCAGCCATGGACCAGGCCCGCCACAGCCTGGACCAGTTCGGCAAGCACACCTTGCTGTTCGTCGACGAGATCCACCGGTTTAATAAATCGCAGCAGGATGCCTTGCTGCCTTTCGTCGAGTCGGGCCTCGTGACCTTCATCGGCGCCACCACCGAAAACCCCAGCTTCGAAGTGAACTCGGCGCTGCTGTCGCGCGCGCAAGTGTATGTGTTGAAATCGCTCAACGAAGACGAGATGAAGCAGCTGCTGGCCAAGGCGCAAAGCACGGCGCTGACGCACCTGAGCTTCGACGAAGCGGCCGCCGATACCCTGATCGGCTACGCGGATGGCGATGCGCGCCGCTTTTTGAATTTGCTGGAACAGGCCGAGACGGCCGCCAGCTCAACGGGCACGACCACCATCGATGCGGCCTTCGTCGACAATGCGCTGACCTTGAATTCGCGCCGCTTCGACAAGGGCGGCGACAATTTCTATGACCAGATTTCGGCCCTGCACAAATCCGTGCGCGGTTCCAATCCCGACGCGGCCCTGTACTGGTTTTGCCGCATGATCGATGGCGGTGCCGACCCGCGCTACCTGTCGCGGCGTATCGTGCGCATGGCCTGGGAAGACATCGGCCTGGCCGACCCTCGCGCCTTGACGATGGTCAATGACGCGGCGGAAACGTATGAGCGCCTCGGTTCGCCCGAAGGCGAGCTGGCGCTGGGCCAGGCCGTGATTTACCTGGCGATTGCGGCAAAGAGCAATGCCGGCTACAACGCTTTTAATACCGCCATGGCATTCGTCAAGAAGGATAAATCGAAGGAAGTGCCCGTGCACTTGCGCAATGCGCCGACGAAGCTGATGAAGGAACTCGGCTACGGCCACGCCTACCGTTATGCGCACGACGAGCCCGATGCCTACGCGGCCGGCGAAACCTATTTTCCGGACGGCATGGCGGAACCGGGCTGGTACCAGCCCGTGCCCCGCGGCCTGGAAAGTAAAATAGCCGACAAATTGGCATGGCTGCGCGAGCTGGACAGGAAAGCAGGAAAACCGGCCGGCAAGGGCTGAGGCTACAGGCCCAGCAAGCTGAAACCGTCGTCCTGCGGCGCGTAGCCGACCAGCCGGCGCGTCGCGTCAATGGATAGCCGTTTATAACGGTTGTCCGACACCCCATGCACGACGTGGTAGCCGGCCGGCACGTCCGCCGCGATGCAGCGGGCCAGCAGCTGCACCACGTCGCGCTCGCTGATGAAGGCGGCGATGTCGCGCGCGCTGTGCTGTTGACCTGGCGCAAACCGGGCCACGTTGGCGATGCGCACGGCGATCGTCGTCATGCCATGCTGGTGCGCGAAGGCCGACGCCACGCCTTCACCGAAGGCCTTGCTGGCGCCATACATGTTCGCCGGACGCGCGGGCATGCTTTCGTGCACTTGCACGTCCAGCGGATAGCCTTCGATGGCTTGCGCGCTGCTGGCGAATACCACTTTTTTCACTCCCTGCGCCTGTGCCGCGCGGAAGATGTTGTGCGTGCCGACGATGTTCGGCTGCAGCAATTGTGTGTCGAAATCGGCGCTGGCGTGCGGCACGCCGGCCAGGTGCAGCACCACGTCGATATCCATGCAGGCGGCCAGGCAGGCGGCATGGTCGCTGACGTCGAGCTGCATGGACGGGCAGGGCGCTTCGGCCAGCTTGCCTGTGTGCAGGTCGGCCAGGCGCAGGGAGAATTCCCCGTGCCGGCGCTTCCAGAAAGCGGTGCCGATGATGCCGGCGGCGCCCGTGACGAGGACGCGCAAAGGTTGTTGAATCATGTATTCCTTGTATTGAGTGTGTGTGGCAGTGCCAGGTTCAGCCAGCGCAGCAGGGCGGGGCGCGGGGCGGCCGTCCCGTGCACGCGGATGCGTCCGCTGCCCACGGCTTCGATCAGCACCAGGCCGTCATTCGGGATCGTGTAGCGTTCGCCGCTGCGCAGCACGCAATCCTCGAACTGGGCGTAGGCCGTGATCCAGGCCGTGCCGGACAGGCATTCGATGACCCTGGCGCGCGCTTTTTCCAGGCGCAAGGGCCGTTCGCTGCGTAATTCGTGGTCGGTTTGCATGGCATCGCTCCTGTTGTGCTGACAGGAACAGCTTAGGCGCTTGGATAGAACCATGACAGATGCAGGAAACCGAAATTGTCATGCATACAGTGTGCTTCGTCGTACACTGTGCTTGTCAAAAAAACGGGCAACTGTATCTGTGCGTGCCGCGCGCGGCAGCCGCATACTGAAGGGATGAACATGAATGCGTCTTTGAATCTGTACGAGCACCTGGCCAACGAGCTGGGCGCCCTGATCGACGCGCGCGTGTTCGCGCCCGGCGACCGTCTGCCGTCGATCCGCCACCTGGCGCAGCAAAAGCGCATTTCCGTCAGCACCGTGATGCAAGCCTTGCGCCTGATGGAAGACCGCGGGCAGGTCGATGCGCGGCCCCAGTCCGGCTATTTCGTGCGCCACCGGGCGCCGCGCCGGCCCTGCAGCGCGGACGCCCAGCATTTGAAGGAGCCGGCCTTTGTCGGCATCAACAATCTGTTGATGCGCGTGCTGAAGGACAACGAGACGCCCAGCATCGTACAGCTGGGCACGGCCTGGCCGCCCGACGAGATACTGCCCATCAAGCGCATGCAGCGCACCATCAGCGCGGTGGCGCGGCGCGAACCCGCCTTGTTGAGCAAGGTCAGCTGCTATGACGTCAGCGAAGGCAATTTCCTGCGCCAGGTCGCGCGCCGCGCGCTGGACTGGGGCAAGCTGGACCCGCACGAGATCGTCGTGACGAATTCCTGCACGGAAGCGATCAGCCTGTGCCTGCGCGCCGTGGCCAAACCGGGCGACACCATCGCCATCGAGTCGGCCACGTATTTCGTGCTGCTGCAGATGATCGAAAGCCTGGGCATGAAGGCGCTGGAAATTCCCACCGATGCGAAGACGGGGCCGTCGCTTGACGCGCTGGAGCTGGCTTTGCGCGCCGGCCTCGTGCAGGCTTGCCTGTTCGTGCCGAACGCGAATAACCCGCTCGGCTGCGTCATGCCGGAAGCCAACAAGAAGCGCTTGGCGGGGCTGCTGTCGGAATTCAATATTCCGCTGGTGGAAGACGATGTGTATGGCGACCTGTGTTTTGCGCCGCAGCGCCCGTGGCCCGTGAAGGCCTACGACACGAGCGGCAATGTGCTGCTGTGTTCCTCGTTTTCCAAGGCCATCACGCCCGCCGCGCGCGTGGGCTATGTGCTGGCCGGGCGTTTCGCGCAGGAAGTGGCCCTGCTGAAAACCGTGTCGAGCGGCGCCACCAGCCATTTCTTCCAGGCCGTGCTGGCCGATTTTTTGGAAGGCAGCAGCTATGACCAGCAGCTGCGCAAGATGCGGCGCACCCTGGTGCAGCGCATCGCGCGCATGTCCGATGCCGTGGCGGCCAGCTTTCCGCTTGAGTGCATGCTGTCCGAGCCGCAGGGCGGTTTCGTGCTGTGGGTGCAGCTGCCGCCGCAAGTCGATGCGCTGGCCCTGCATGGCCAGGCCATCGCCGACGGCGTGGCGTATATGCCGGGCCAGCTGTTCTCGGCTTCGGGCAAGTTCGGCAATTATCTGCGCCTCAATTGCGGCAATGCCTGGACGCCGCGCATCGAGCAGGCCATCGGCCGCCTGGGCCGCCTGGTGCATGAGGCCTTGTAACTATTCTTTGCGTTTCAGTCCCTGTTTTTCACCGTTCGCTCCCTGTTTTTCGCCGCCGGTCGCAAGCCGGTGGCCTTGTTTGCCGCCGTTGGCTAAAGTACCACCATACCAGCAGCAGTCAACGACGCAAACCAACCAGGAGTAACATCATGAACGCACTGAAAAACATGGAAATCGCCTTTATCGCCGCCGCCGTCCTGGCCATCGGCAGCAGCTTCGCCACCGCCGGCGCCAACACGGTGGAAGTGAGCGCCACGTCGACCCTGATTGCCAAGGCCGCCGACAGCACCATGCCCGTCGTCACCGTCAGCGCCCGCCGTCTGACCGCTGCCGAAAAAGCCGCCTTTATCTAAGCATCGGCCTTAAAGCGGGCGCGAGTGCCCGGCCATGCCGCCATGACGATGGCAGGGCGTGTGCAAAACTCATAAAGAACTGAACGGGTCTTGGTACAATGAGTGCTTTCGATACATCGGCACCGCCATCCACCCATGATAGATATCCAACTTCTCCGTAAAGACATCGCAAACGTCGCAGAACGCCTGGCGACGCGCAAATTCCAGCTCGACGTGGCAGGTTTTACCGCCCTCGAAGCCGAACGCAAGGCGATCCAGACGCGCACCGAAGAGCTGCAGGGCAAGCGCAATGCGCTGTCCAAGCAAATCGGCATGTTGAAAGGCAAAGGGGAAGACACCTCGGCCGTGATGGCGCAAGTGGCTGGCCTGGGCGATGAACTGAAAGCCGATGAAGCGGCCCTGACCCTGGTGCAAGCCAAGCTGAGCGAATTCATCATGGCCGTGCCGAACCTGCCGCACGAATCGGCGCCGGTAGGCACGGACGAGTCGGGCAACGTGGAAGTGCGCAAGGTCGGCACGCCGCGCACGTTCGATTTCGAAGTCAAGGATCACGTCGACGTGGGCGCCCCGCTGGGCCTCGATTTCGAAGTGGCCACCAAGCTGACCGGTTCGCGCTTCTCCGTCATGAAGGGCGGCATCGCCCGCCTGCACCGCGCACTGGCGCAATTCATGCTCAACACCCATGTTGACGAGCACGGCTACACGGAATGCTATACGCCATACATGGTCAACGCCGATTCGCTGCGCGGCACGGGCCAGCTGCCGAAATTCGAAGCCGATCTGTTCTCGGTGAAAAAAGGCGGCGTGGAAGGCGAGGGCGAGACCTTCTACCTGATCCCGACGTCGGAAGTGTCGCTGACCAACATCGCGCGCGATGAAATCCTGGCGCTCGATCAATTGCCCCTGAAGATGACTGCCCACACGCCATGCTTCCGTTCGGAAGCGGGCAGCTACGGCCGCGACACGCGCGGCATGATTCGCCAGCATCAGTTCGACAAGGTGGAAATGGTGCAAGTGGTGCACCCGGACACCTCGTACCAGGTGCTGGAAGAGATGGTGGGCCACGCGGAAACGATCTTGCAACGCCTGGGCCTGCCATACCGCGTGATGTCGCTGTGCACGGGCGACATGGGTTTTACGGCCAGCAAGACCTTCGACCTGGAAGTGTGGCTGCCGGCGCAGAACACCTACCGTGAAATCTCGTCCCTGTCGAACACGGAAGCCTTCCAGGCCCGCCGCATGCAGGCACGTTTCCGCAATGCCGCAGGCAAACCGGAACTGGCCCACACCCTGAACGGCTCCGGCCTGGCGGTGGGCCGCACCCTGGTCGCCGTGCTGGAAAACTACCAGCAAGCGGACGGCAGTGTCGAGATCCCGCCAGTGCTGCGCCCATACATGGGCGGCCTGACGCATCTGAAGGCTTAAAAGCTTAGGGCAGCCGGATGAATGGAAGGCGCAAAATAGTCCTTCCATTTTTTCAAGCGGCTGCTATAATCTTGCCTTCTCGCAGCAATGCGAGGAAAGACCGCAGCAAATGGAGAGGTGGCAGAGTGGTCGAATGTACTTGACTCGAAATCAAGCGTACGTTAAATCGTACCGTGGGTTCGAATCCCACCCTCTCCGCCAGAACAAATAGAGAAAGCTCCCGCAAGGGAGCTTTTTTTATTTGTGGCGGCGAAGAGGAGTACGCCCCCTGCGGGGCGTACGCGTGGGATTCGAAGACGAGCGCGTACTCGCGCGAGGCTCCCCGAATCGCCCAGATAGGTTTTGGTTTGCCAGCAATCAGTTGCAAATCACCAATAAACCTCTACCCAACCCAACAACACCCATGCTAAAATAGCGCCTCGTTCAAACAGGCATGCCAGTTTGAATGAATAGACCGCAGTAAACGGAGAGGTGGCAGAGTGGTCGAATGTACTTGACTCGAAATCAAGCGTACGTTAAATCGTACCGTGGGTTCGAATCCCACCCTCTCCGCCAGAATACATAAGAGAAGCTCCCGCAAGGGAGCTTTTTTTATACCCGCAACGCCAAAAAACCACCAACGTATCAATGCAGGTAGAAAAAACCGCCCAAAGCGCGCAGCGCAAGGCGTTTTTTCCTCCATTCAGACTTTGAAAGCCAGCGTCCCCACTACCGCAAGCTAGTGCACGAGCTTGGCCACCGCAAACGCGACGCCCGACATGGCAATGATCGTCCCCACGCACGACAGGATGACAGCCGATTTCGCCTCAGCCACATCTGACTTGGTCGCATAATTGGAGCGCACCACAGCGAGGTCCAGTTTCAAGCCACTGACATCCGTCTTGAGAACGCCGACATCGGTCTTGAGAGCAGCGACATCCGTTTTCAGACCAGCAACATCCACCTTGAGGCCAGTGACATCCGTTTTCAGACCGGCCACATCCACCTTGATGCCAGCCACATCAACCTTCAAATCAGCAACGTCCAGCTTCACACCAGCCATGTCTTTTCCCAGTGCGTTGACTTGCTCGTCCATGGCGCAATCCTCCGTGCTTGTCACTGCATGCTCCTCGCTTTTTTCACCGCTGTCAAACAGTGTCCCGAGGGTATCGCGCATGGCTTTGCTATTGCTTGCCAAGCGTTGCGCCAGCCCCGTCACGCGCTGCAAGTCGGCCACTCCTTCGCCCTGTAGCTGACCCGTGGCAGTCTGCAATTCGACGGCGATCTGTTCGCCGAGGCTGGTAGCAACCCGCATCCATGCCTCGATCTTGCGCTGGCGCGCCTGTTGCGTCAGTGCGCCTTGCCGCACCTGCGTACGCTCAGCTTGTGCATGCTGTTCATGCCACGTCCTCTTCGCTTGGGGCCGATGCCGATGCTGTCCACGCTACCTCTCGCCGATGGCGCCCGCCTTGACCCTGCTCAGCCTATGTTAATCTACCCGATCCCCCATCCCGCGAACCCAAGCAATGAGCCGATTCTGGAGCAACATCGTCAGCGAGCTGACCCCCTACGTCCCGGGCGAGCAGCCGAAACTGCCCGACCTGGTGAAACTCAACACCAACGAAAACCCCTACGGTCCGTCGCCCCAGGTGCTGGCCGCGCTGCGCGAAGCGGCCAACGACAGCCTGCGCCTCTACCCCGATCCCGCGGCCAGCGAACTGAAGCAAACCCTGGCCGCCTACCATGGCCTCAGCAGCGACCAAGTGTTTGTGGGCAACGGTTCCGACGAAGTGCTGGCGCTGGCCTTCATGGCCTTGCTCAAACACGACGCGCCCCTGCTGTTCCCCGACATCAGCTACAGCTTCTATCCCGTGTATTGCAAGCTGTACGGCATCGATTACCGCACGGTCGCGCTCGACGACACCATGCGCATCCGCCCAGAAGACTATCGGGGGCCGTGCGGCGCCATCATCTTTCCGAATCCCAACGCGCCGACGGGCGTGGACTTGCCGCTGGCCGGCGTGGAAACCTTGCTGCGCGACCATCCCGACGCCGTGGTGGTGGTCGATGAAGCGTATGTGGATTTCGGTGGCGAGAGCGCCGTGGCCCTGGTCGACCGGTATCCGAACTTGCTGGTGGTGCAGACGTTCTCGAAGTCGCGTTCGCTGGCCGGCTTGCGCGTCGGCTGCGCCTTCGGTCATGCGGACCTGATCGAGGCGCTGGAGCGCGTGAAGAACAGTTTCAACTCGTATCCGCTGGATCGGCTGGCCTTGGCTGGCGCCGTGGCCTCGCTGCACGACGAAGCGTATTTCCAGCAGACGCGCCAGGCCGTGATCGCCAGCCGCGAACAGCTGACGGCGGATTTGACTGCGCTGGGCTTCGAGGTACTGCCGTCCGTGGCCAACTTTGTCTTCGCCCGCCATCCGCAGCATGACGCGGCGCAACTGGCGGCCGGCTTGCGCGCCCGCTCCGTGATCGTGCGCCATTTCAATGCACCGCGCATCAGCCAGTATTTGCGCATCAGCATCGGTAATCCGGCTGAGTGCGCGGCGTTGATGGCGGCATTGTGCGACCTGCTGTGACGCCATGCTGACCTTCGTACCTGCCAGCATCGCCGATGGCGAGGCGCTGGCCAGCCTGCGCGTGGCCGCCATGCGCGACAGCCTGGAGCGCATCGGCCGCTATGATCCGCAGCGTGCGCGCCAGCGTTTCCTGTCCACCTACGACCCCGATTGCACCTGGCAGTTGCGCCTTGGCGGCGCGCTGGCCGGCTTTTATGTGTTGCGCCCGCAAGCGGATTATTTGCTGCTCGACCACCTCTACCTGGCGCCGGAATGCCAGCGGCAAGGCATGGGCGCGGCCGTGCTGGCGCGCGTGTTTGCCGAGGCCGATGCGGCCCGCAAGAGCGTGCGCGTGGGCGCCTTGCGCGGCAGCGAGGCGAACCGCTTCTATGTGCGTCACGGCTTCGTGCCCGATGGCGAGGAAGAGTTCGACATGTATTATCGGCGCGCTCCCGCGCCTTGATGCTGCCGGCGGCGACTGTTTGTGCAACAATAATCGGATTCATTCATCGACAGGACGGACAATATGGCAAAAGTGGCATTCATCGGTTTGGGCGTCATGGGTTTCCCCATGGCAGGTCACCTGGCGGCGGGCGGGCACGACGTCACCGTGTACAACCGCAACCCGGCCCGCGCGGCCGCCTGGCTGGAGCAGCACAAGGGCAGCAGCGCCGCCACGCCGGCCGCCGCCGCTGCCGGTGCCGAGTTCGTCTTCACCTGCATCGGCAACGATAACGATCTGTATCAAGTCATCCTGGAAGAGGGTGGCTTGCTGTCCGCCATGGCGCCGGGCAGCATCCTGATCGACCATACGACGGCCTCGGCCGAAGCGGCGCGCACCATCCACGCGGCGGCGAAAGAGAAGGGCGTGTTCTTCCTCGACGCGCCCGTATCCGGCGGCCAGGCCGGTGCGGAAAACGGCAAGCTGACCGTGATGGTGGGCGGCGATGCGGAAGCGTATGCACGTGCCGAGCCCGTCATCGCCCTGTTCTCGCGCGCCGTCACCTACATGGGCGCCTCCGGTTCCGGCCAGCTCACAAAAATGGTCAACCAGATCTGCATCGCGGGCCTGGTGCAAGCCTTGAGCGAGGGCATTGCCTTTGCGGAAAACGCGGGCCTCGATGCGGCCCTGGTCGTGGACGTGATTTCCAAGGGCGCGGCACAGTCGTGGCAGCTGGAAAACCGGGGCAAGACCATGATCGAGCGCAAGTTCGACTTCGGTTTTGCCGTCGACCTGATGCGCAAGGACCTCGGCATCTGCCTCGCCGAAGCCAAGCGCAACGGCAGCGACTTGCCCGTGACGACCTTGACGGACCAGTTCTATGGCGAAGTGCAGCAGGCGGGCGGCAACCGTTATGACACCTCCAGCCTGATCACGCGCTTGAACAAAAAGTAACTTTTTAACTCTTAAGTAAAGAGCGGCGCGTCCCTGCCAAGGGCCGCGCCGCTTGTCGTTTACGGCGCTGACATCATTAAAACGTCAGTTTCCGGAACATCTGGTTTCGATTTTCATGGAAAAGCATGGACTTCGCTAGCTCATCGTGTATTATTAAAAAACGAGATGAAATGTCCCAATTTTTAAAACATTATGAGCGGACCAGCATGAAAACTAACTCCTCAGCGATAACACGCGTTGTCGACAAGAACATCCCCTACCTGTCTTCCGCCATCGCCATCTGGCGGCCCCGGGCCGTGCTGCGCAGCTGGCCCGGCGTGGCCATCGCGCTGGTGATCGCCCTGTCGGCCACCTTTATTTCCAGCAATTACGGCGGCCCCCAGCTCCTGTACGCGCTGTTCTTCGGCCTGGCCTTCCACTTCCTCGCGTCCGACCCCACCTGCAAGCCCGGCATCGAGTTTTGCAGCAAGGTGCTGCTGCGTACGGGCGTGGCCTTGCTGGGCGCGCGCATCACCTTCAACCAGATCGCTTCCGTGGGCGTGACGCCGTTATTGATCGTCGTCGGCGGCCTGATCGCCACGCTGGGCTTCGGCTACCTGCTGGCCAAATGGCTGAAACGCCCCATCACGGAAGGCATTTTGTCGGGCGGCTCCGTGGCCATCTGTGGCGCCTCGGCTGCGTTGGCCATCTCGGCCGTGCTGCCACAAACCAAGGAAAACGAGAAATTCACCCTGCTGACGGTGGTGGGCGTGACCTCGCTGTCCACCCTGGCCATGATCGTCTACCCGCTGCTGGTCAAGCTGCTGGGTTTTGACCCGACGGAAGCGGGCGTGTTCATCGGCGGCACCATCCACGACGTGGCGCAAGTGGTCGGTGCCGGCTATCTGGTGAGCAACCATACGGGCGACGTCGCCACCTTCGTGAAACTGACGCGCGTCGCCTGCCTCGTACCCGTCGTGCTGGGCCTGTCGATCATGTTCAAGCGCAAGGACGGCAAGAGCGAAGTCGATGCGCCGCCGCTGGTGCCGTTTTTCCTGATCGGCTTTGTCTGGCTCGTCATCACCAACAGCCTGGGCCTGATTCCGCAGGAAGTGAATGGCTGGATCAACAATGCCTCGCGCGCCTGCCTCGTCATCGCCATCGCCGCCCTGGGCGTGAAAACCTCGTTCCAGTCGCTGGCCTCGCTGGGCTGGCGTCCCGTCATCATGCTCGTGATGGAGACCGTGTGGATCGCCGCCTTCGTCGCCATCGCCGTCCTGCTGACGCGTTAAACGGAACGGCCCCGCCATGAAGATCCTCGTTCTCGGCGCCGGCGTGGTCGGCACGGCATCGGCCTGGTACTTGCGTCAGGCGGGCCACGACGTGCGCGTGTTCGAGCGCCAGGCGGGCGCCGCGCAGGAAACCAGTTTCGGCAACGGCGGGCAGATTTCCGTCTCGCACGCGGAACCGTGGGCCAATCCCGCCACCCTGCGCAAGGTCGTGAGCTGGCTGGGCAAGGACGATGCGCCGCTGCTGTTCCGTCCCCGCCTGGACCCGCTGCAATGGCAGTGGGCGCTGCATTATCTGCGCGAATGCCTGCCGTCCAGGGTGTCACGCAATATGCGCCAGATCGTCGCCCTGGCCGAGTACAGCCGCCAGAGCCTGCAAGCCCTGCGCCGCGAGACGGGCATCGCCTATGACCATCTCGAGCGGGGCATCCTGCATTTCTATACGGACCAGCAGGAGTTTGATAAATCGCAAGCGGGCGCCGCGCTCTTGCGCGAGCTGGGCTGTCCGCGCAATACCGTCAGCGCCGATGAAGTGATCCGGCTGGAACCGGCCCTGCGCCATGCGCGCAGCCACATCGTGGGCGGTGATTTTACTGCCAGCGACGAATCGGGCGACGTGCATCTGTTTACCACGGCCTTGGCTGCCCGTGCGGCGGCGGCCGGCGTGGATTTTCAGTACTGCACGACGGTGACGCGGCTGCTGGCTGATGGCGCACGCATCACGGGCGTGGAATGCATCGATGCGCAGGGGCGTCATCGCCTCGAACATGCGGATGCCGTCGTGGTGGCCATGGGCAGCTTTTCCGCACCGCTGCTGCAGCCGCTGGGCATCCGATTGATGCTGTATCCGGGCAAAGGTTATTCCGCCACCTATCCGATCATCGACCCCGTCAGCGCACCGAGCGTGTCGCTGACGGACGATGGCCACAAGCTGGTGTTTTCGCGCCTGGGCGAGCGCCTGCGCGTGGCGGGCACGTGCGAGCTGAACGGCTACACGCGCGAACTCAATCCCGTGCGCTGCGCCGCCATCACGCGCCGCGTGCAAACGCTGTTTCCCCATGCCTGCGATTACAGCGACCCCGTCTACTGGGCCGGCTTGCGTCCGCTCACGCCCTCGAACGTGCCCTACATCGGCGCCACGCGCTACCGCCAGCTCTATCTCAACACGGGCCACGGCACCCTGGGCTGGACCATGGGCTGCGGCGCGGGCAGGGCGATCGCCGACCTCGTGTCGGGACGGCGGCCGGAAGTCGATTTTGCGTTTTGCGGCGAGCCACCCCGGCAAGAAGCCGCTTTGGTTCAACTTAGGAGAGCACCACGATGAGAGACGACGCCACCCCCAGCCAACCCCCCGTCGGCCTGACCCTGGCCGGCACCACCTACCAGTCGCGCCTGCTGGTGGGCACCGGCAAGTACAAGGATTTCGAGGAGACGCGCCTCGCCATCGAGGAAAGCGGCGCCGAGATCGTTACCGTGACCATCCGCAGGGTGAATATCGGCCAGGCAAAGGGCGAGCCGAATCTGCTCGACTTCATCCCGCCGTCGAAATACACGATCCTGCCCAACACGGGCGGCTGCTACAACGCGCGCGACGCCGTCTACACCCTGCAGCTGGCGCGCGAGCTGCTGGGCGGCCACCAGTTGTGCAAGCTGGAAGTGCTCGGCGACGAAAAGACCCTGTTCCCGAATATGCCGGAAACGTTAAAGGCGGCGGAGCAGCTGGTGCGCGACGGCTTCCAGGTGATGGTGTATTGCAGCGACGACCCCATCCAGGCGCGCATGCTGGAAGACATCGGCTGCATCGCCGTCATGCCGCTGGCATCCCTGATCGGCTCGGGCATGGGCATTCTCAATCCATGGAATCTGTCCCTGATCATCGAGCAAGCCCGTGTGCCCGTGCTGGTGGACGCAGGCGTGGGCACGGCGTCGGATGCGGCCATCGCCATGGAACTCGGCTGCGACGGCATCTTGATGAATACCGCCATCGCGGCGGCGCGCGAACCGATACGCATGGCGCGCGCCATGAAACTGGCAGTGCAGGGTGGACGCGAGGCCTATCTGGCCGGACGCATGCCCCGGAGAGCAGGCGTCATGAGCGCCTCGCCCTCGTCGCCGATGGCCGGGCTGATCGCCTGAGTTGCCGCATTTACCGCAGTCTGCAGCACCGTTGTTGATTCTGTTTGAAGCACCCATAAAAACCACAATACCTGGAGATGACATGAAACACACACTCGTAGCGGCAGCCATCCTGGCTTCCTTCGCCGCCGGCAGCGCCGGCGCCCAGTCGTCCGTCACCGTGTACGGCTTGCTCGACGCGGGCCTCACGTCCGAGCACGGCGGCGCGGACGGTTCCGTCACCAAGCTGGCCACCGGCGTGCAGTCGGGCAGCCGCATCGGCTTCAAGGGCACGGAAGACCTGGGCAACAATTTAAAGGCCAACTTTTTGCTGGAAAATGGCCTCGATCTCGACACGGGCGCCTACCGCCAGGGCGCCTTGTTCGGGCGCAAGGCCTATGTGGGCCTGTCGGGCGGCTTCGGTGCCGTGAACCTGGGCTTGCAGCACAACCCGCTGTTCACCGCGCTCGACAATATCGACCCCTTCGAGACGGGTATGACGGGCGCCTCGATCAACCTGATGAGCGTGGCCAGCCTGCGTACGAAAAACTCCATCATGTACGAGACGCCAAAGGTGAACGGCTTGTCGGCCGCCGTCATGTATGGCCTGGGCGAAAAGCCGGACAGCAATACCCTGGGCCGCACCATCGACTTTTCCATCGACTATGCCAACGGCCCGCTGGTGCTGACCCTGGCGCACGACAACCGCAAGGATACGCCGCTGAACACGGCGAAAGTCACCTTGCTGGGCGGTACCTACGACTTCGGCCCTGCCAAATTGCACGCCGCGTATGAAACGGACAAGGACGATGCGGGCACGGATTTCCGCGACTACATGCTGGGCGTGTCGGCCCCCGTGGGCGCGGCGGGCAGCGTGATGGCCTCGTACATCCGCAAGGATGACCGCACGAATGCGCACCGCGGCGGGCGCCAGCTGGCCATCGGCTACACCTACGCCTTGTCGAAACGCACCAACCTGTACACCTCGTACGGGCGCATCAGCAACGATGGCGCAGGCACCAACTTTGTCGGCGACGCATCGAGCGGCGGCAGCGTGCCCTTGCCGGGCCATAACTCGAGCGCCTTCACGGCCGGCATGCGCCTGAAGTTCTAAGCGCGGCGGCGTAGAAAAACGATGGCGGCTTGTCTGTTGCGGATAAGCCGCCATCGTTGTTTCAGGAGTGGACCTAAGTCACGGATTCCGGATTCAGGAATGAAACAGTCCGATTTTTCATGAATTTTCATTGACAGCGCATTTCGCAACCGTTAAATTGAACACGTATTTCAAATATCGGAACAAAATATACCGATTTTTTATAAAACCGTAAGGAGACTGAGCCATGACCGATTTGTCCGACCAAAAAGCCGCCGCCGCTGCCGTTCCAGTAGGCCCGCAAAAGATGACGCCTTCCGAAGCGTTCGTGGAAACCCTGGCCGCCAATGGCGTGACCGACATGTTCGGCATCATGGGCTCGGCCTTCATGGACCCGATGGATATCTTCGCCCCCGCCGGCATCCGGCTGATTCCCGTCGTGCACGAGCAGGGCGCCGGCCACATGGCCGACGGCTATGCCCGCGTTTCGGGCCGCCATGGCGTCGTCATCGGCCAGAACGGCCCCGGCATCAGCAATTGCGTGACAGCCATCGCCGCCGCCTACTGGGCGCACACCCCGGTCGTCATCATCACGCCGGAAACGGGCACCATGAGCATGGGCCTGGGCGGCTTCCAGGAAGCGAACCAGTTGCCGATGTTCGAGGAATTCACGAAATACCAGGGTCACGTGACCAATCCCGCCCGCATGGCGGAATTCACGGGCCGTTGTTTTGATCGCGCCATGTCGGAAATGGGGCCGACGCAGCTGAACATCCCGCGCGACTATTTTTATGGCGAAATCAAGGCCGAGATTCCAAAGCCGAACCGCCTGGACCGCGGCGCCGGCGGCGAGCAAAGCCTCAACGATGCGGCCGAATTGCTGGCCAAGGCCAAGTTCCCCGTGATTATCTCGGGCGGCGGCGTCGTCATGGGCGAAGCGATCGAGGAGTGCAAGGCCCTGGCCGAGCGCCTGGGCGCCCCCGTCGTCAACAGCTACCTGCACAACGACTCGTTTCCCGCCAGCCACCCGCTGTGGTGCGGCCCGCTCGGTTATCAAGGATCGAAAGCGGCGATGAAACTGATCGCCCAGGCCGACGTCGTCGTCGCTTTGGGTTCGCGCCTGGGACCGTTCGGCACCTTGCCGCAGCACGGCATGGATTACTGGCCGAAGAACGCGAAAATTATCCAGATCGACGCGGACAACAAGATGCTGGGCCTGGTCAAGAAAATCTCCGTGGGCATCTGCGGCGACGCCAAGGCGGCCGCCAAGGCGATTCTTGCCCGCCTCGATGGCAAGACGCTGGACTGCGACGCGACGCGCGACGAGCGCTACGCCACGGTGCAAGCGGAGAAGGCCGCGTGGGAAGAGGAATTAACGAACTGGACCCATGAAAAGGATGCGTACAGCCTGGACATGATCGAAGAGCAGAAGAAAGAGCAGGGCAATTATCTGCACCCGCGCCAGGTGCTGCGCGAGCTGGAAAAAGCCATGCCGGAAGACGTGATGGTGTCGACCGACATCGGCAACATCAACTCGGTGGCCAACAGCTATCTGCGCTTTGAAAAGCCGCGCAGCTTCTTTGCGGCGATGAGCTTTGGCAACTGCGGTTACGCGTTCCCGACCATCATCGGCGCGAAAGTTGCCGCGCCGCACCGTCCGGCCGTGTCGTATGCGGGCGACGGCGCCTGGGGCATGAGCCTGATGGAAACGATGACCTGCGTGCGCCACAACATTCCCGTCACCGCCGTGGTCTTCCACAACCGCCAGTGGGGCGCGGAAAAGAAGAACCAGGTCGATTTCTACAACCGCCGCTTCGTGGCCGGCGAGCTCGATAACCAGAGCTTCGCGGAAATTGCGCGCGCCATGGGCGCCGAAGGCATCACCGTCGACAAGCTGGAAGACGTGGGGCCGGCCTTGAAGAAGGCGATCGACATGCAGATGAATGAAGGCAAGACGACCATCATCGAAATCATGTGCACGCGCGAGCTGGGCGACCCGTTCCGCCGCGATGCGCTGAGCAAGCCGGTGCGTCATCTGGATAAGTATAAAGACTACGTTTGATGTAACGGGTGTTGTTGGATTACGCCTTTCAGGCTAATCCAACCTACGCAACCTACGCAATTGACGCGTGGTGCTGGCGTAGGTCGGATTAGCCGGGCAAAGCCCGGCGTCATCCGACACTACCCTGACCGATCCTTGTATGACCCCGGCTTGCCGGGTTTTATGTGCCGGAACCATCTTTATGCTTCCATGGTTCCGGCACTTTTTTTACTGAATTGGAGTCGCCATGAAAGCCCTGCACCGCATCATCGAACAAGCCCGTGCCGTGCCGAAAAACATCGTGTTGTGCGAGGGCGGCGATGCGCGCGTGCTGCGGGCGGCCGCGCGTGCGGCTGCCGAAGGCCTGGCGCACATCACCCTCGTCGGCAAGCCGGCCGCCATCCTGGCCCTGGCGCACGAGCACGGGCTGAACCTCGATGCCGTGCGCCTGGTCGACCCGGCAACGTCCGACGAGTCGGAACACTATGCCCAGCAATTGTTCGTGCTGCGCCAGGCCAAGGGCATGACGGTGGAGCAGGCGCGCATCGCCGTGCAGGATCCGCTGTGCTACGCCAACCTGATGGTGCGCCTGGGCGACGCCGACGGTTGCGTGGCGGGCGCCGTGCACACGACGGCCGACGTGGTGCGCAGCGCCATCCAGATCATCGGCGTCGACCCGGCCTTCAAGCTCGTGTCCAGCTTTTTCCTGATGATGCTGTGCGAACCGTTTCACAGCCTCAAGGGCGGCTTCATCTTTTCCGACTGCGCCCTGGTCGTGGACCCGAAGGCCGAGGAACTGGCCGACATCGCCATGGCCGCCGCCGACAGCGCGCAAGCCTTGCTGATGGAAGAACCGCGCGTGGCCATGCTGTCGTTTTCCACCAGCGGCAGCGCCCACCACGCGGCCGTCGACAAGGTGCATGCGGCCACGGACCGGGTCAAGGCCCAGCGTCCGCTGTTGGCCATCGATGGCGACGTGCAGCTCGACGCGGCCATCGTGGCCGAGATTTCGCAGAGAAAAGTGAAGGATTCCGTGGTCAACGGCCGCGCGAACGTGCTGGTGTTCCCGAACCTCGACGCGGGCAATATCGGCTATAAATTGGCCGAGCGCATGGGCGGCGCCGTCGCCATCGGCCCCTTGCTGCAAGGCTTGAAGAAACCCGCCAACGACCTGTCGCGCGGTTGCAGCGCCGACGACGTGTATAACGTGATTGCCGTCACGTCCGTGCAGGCCCAGGGTGGGCGCTGAGTTGTTCAGCTTGCCCGTGCTGGCGCTGCTGGGCGTGGTGGCGGCCGGCACGTATTTCCAGACCGTCACGGGCTTTGGCCTGGGCATGATCGTCATGGGCGTGGCCAGCGGCCTCGGCCTGGCGCCCGTGCCCGCGCTGGCGGCCCTCGTCAGTTTGTTGTCCCTGGCCAATTGCCTCGTGGCCTTGCCGGGCGCCTTGCACCACCTGGACTGGCGCGCCATCCGCGCGGCCAGCATCGGCTTGCTGCCGGCCATGGCGGCCGGCGTGTTGCTGTTGGGATATTTGGACCAGGCGTATGCGCCCGTGCTGAAACTGTTGCTGGGCGCGGCCATCGTGTATGGCGGCGTCAGCATCCTGCTGCAGGCGCCGCCGGGACCGGGCGCGGCGGATAAACGCAGCTTTTTCATCAGCGGCGTGTGCGGCGGCCTGTTCTCGGGCCTGTTTTCGCTGGCCGGCCCGCCGCTCGTGTATCAGTTTTATCGCCAGGAAATGAGTTTAACCACCATCCGCTACAGCCTGATCTTTCTGTTCGCCATCAGCGCGGGCGGACGTTCGCTGATGGCGGGCAGCCAGGGCCAGCTCGATGGGAAAGTGTTGCTGCTGTGCGCGCTGGCCTTGCCCGTGGGCGTGCTGGCCACGATGGCTGGCAAGCGCTACCCGCCGCCGATCGCGCAGCGCGGCATGCGCCGCATCGCGTTTGCCGTGCTGACCCTGATCGGCCTGTCGCTGATGGCGGCGGCCGTGCCGCAATTGCTGCACTAATCGTGCGGTACTTGCAAAATAATCAAACAGGCTTTATATTCGCGGTTCTTTCTCGAACCTCTTCCTTATTGGAGCCAAAAGTGCCTCGCTACTTCGCCATCACCTGCTAACGCTGACGAAATGCTCTCTGCAGCATCGTTCGGCGCGTTGACGCCCCCGATTGCTGCGGCACTGTTTTTGCTCTTTCCGCACACGTATCCGAGACCCAGGTCTTGATCGTCCACGCCCGAACACGTCGTCAGCACCCCTGACCCTGTATGGACACGCCCCGGTGAACGCGGCGTGGGACGCTATGTTTTTACAATCTTTGCCTTTATTCAAATACCCGCGCACGCCGCACCTGGAAGGCTCGCGCCTGCAGGACGGCGACGATGGTTCCGACCAGATGCCGCTGAAAAAGCTGGCCGGCCGGTACGTCGTCATCGAGGAAAAAATCGATGGCGCCAACTCCGCCGTGTCATTCAGCGATGCGGGCGAGGTGCTGCTGCAGTCGCGCGGCCATTACCTGGCGGGCGGCGGCAGCGAACGCCAGTTCAACCTGTTGAAACCGTGGGCGCACGCGCATGAACACGCCTTGCTGGGCTTGCTGGAAGACCAGTTTGTGCTGTTTGGCGAATGGTCTTACAGCAAGCATTCCGTGTTTTACGACCGCTTGCCCCATTACTTCAACGAGTTCGACGTGTATTGCCGCCGCAGCCAGATGTTTTTGTCGACGGCGCGCCGCCACGCCATGCTGGCCGGCTCGCCCGTGCTGTCCGTGCCCGTGCTGTACGCTGGGCTGATGCCCGCGTCGCCGAAACAGCTGTGGCAGCTGCTGCGCCATTCGCTGGCCAAGTCCCTGCTGTGGCGCGACGCCTTTGAAAACGTGGTGGCGCGCGAACGCCTGCCGCTGGACCTGTGCTGGAAACAGACGGACAAGTCCGATCACGCGGAAGGCCTGTACCTGAAAGTGGAAGACGACGAGCAAGTGCTGGCCCGCTACAAGCTGGTCCGGCATGACTTTACGCAAACCATCCTCGACAGCGGCTCGCATCACAGCACGCGGCCCTTGATCCCGAACCAGCTGGCCGACGGCGTCGACCTGTACGCGCCGCAGCCGCTCGTCACGTGGGAGAGCCTGGGCTTGCATACCTGCCAGTCGCTGGACGAACTGGCAATATTTTCAAGGAGTACAAGATGAACTGGAAACAGTTACAACAACTGGTGCCGACGGCGGGCCAGTCGCCCGATTTCAGTGCCTGCCTGGCCGCCTTCCCGCAGCTGGAGCTGGCGAAGACGACGCCGCAAAACCCCGTGTATCACGCGGAAGGCGACGTGTGGACGCATACCATGATGGTGGTGGAATCTCTGCTGGCCATGCCCGACTACCAGCAAGCGACGCGGGCGCAGCAGGAAATCGTGTTCCTGGCCGCCTTGCTGCACGACGTGGCCAAGTGCAGCACCACAGTGATCGACCCGGTGACGGGCGCCATCGGCCAGCCCGGTCACTCGCGCAAGGGCGCCCTCGATGCGCGCATCGCCCTGTGGGATGTTGACGTGCCGTTTGCCGTGCGCGAGGAAATCTGCCGCCTTATTAACGTCCATCAAGTGCCGTTCTTTGCGCTGGAACAATCGCGGCGCGGCGTCACGCCGGAGTTCACCGTGCGCGAACTGTCGTGGCAGGTCGATATCCGGCTGCTGGCCATGCTGGCCGAAGCCGATATCCGCGGCCGCATCTGTCCCGACCCGCAGCGCATTCTCGACGCCATCGAGCTGTTCCGCGAGCTGGCGCGCGAGGAAGGCTGCTATGGCCAGCGCAGGGCCTTCGTCGACGACCATACGCGCGTCAAATACTTTCGCGGCGCCGAGGCGCATCCCGACTACCCCCTGTTCCAGGAGCCGGGCTCGCACGTGATCGTGATGTCGGGCTTGCCCGCGTCGGGCAAGAATACGTGGGTGGACAAGCACCACCCGCGCCTGCCCGTCGTGTCCTTCGACGATGCGCGGACGGCCTTGGGCTTGAAGCACGGCAAGAACGAAGGACAGGTGGGGGATTACGCGGAAGAGCGGGCGCGCGAGCTGTTGCGCAAGGGCGAACCGTTCGTGTGGAACGCCACGCACCTGTCCAAGCTGATGCGCGAAAAGACGCTCAACTTGCTGTACAAATACCATGCACAGGTGGAGCTCGTGTATCTGGAGCAGCCGCGCAAGGAATTACTGCGGCGCAACGGCCAGCGCGACACGTCGCTCAGCAACAAGAAGCTGCAATCGATGCTGTGGAACTGGGAAATCCCGCTGCCGATGGAAGCGCATGCCGTGCGTTACTGCGTCGATTGAGGCGCCAGCAAAGGTGCTGCGCTTCATTCGTCCTCTTGTTTGATCGTTTCCTGGGAAATAAAAATAACAATACTTATTTTTAAAATTGCAACAAACTGAGTATATTGCGACTCTTTCATTTATTACAATGAATTGCCTGGATAGCCGCATTGCCGGGCTGCGGCGCGAGGGGATACCCTCGCGTTCCCCGTGTGAATCACTGCATGATCCACGTCCCCTCATTGAATGAACAGGAGTCATCGATGCACAAATCTCTCATCGCATTGGCCGCCGCCGCCGCGTTAGGCCTTGGCGCCGCATCTTCCGCCCAGGCGGCCACCCAGACCATCAGCTTCAGCGCCGACCGCGCCCTGGGTGCCACCAATTGGTCAGATACCCTGGGACTGGGCAAGTTCGACAGCAACCTGGGTACCTTGACGTCGATCAAGTTCCATCTGGAAGGGGGCGTGCAGGGCAGCGGCAAGGCGGAAAGTCTGGATGCCGGGGCGTCCGACGTGACCCTGAGCCTGGCCTCGCTGCTGACCTTGTACCGTCCCGACAACTCCACCTTGCTGGTGGCCAATCCGCTGTTCACGCAAACGTTCGCGCTGAGCGCCTTCGATGGCAGCATCGACTTCGCGGGGACGTCGGGCGCCAGCACGGGCCCCCGTTCGAGCACGGGGTCGAACAGCTACACGAGCGGCAGCGCCAGCGACTTCGCCCTGTTTTCTTCGGTGGGCGGCGGTTTGATCTACCTGGGTTTGAATGCCCTCGGTTCCTCGACAGGCAGCGGTTCCGGTAATTTGCTGACGCAGTTCCAGACGGCCGCCTCCGGCCGCGTGGAAGTGACGTATGAATACATCAGTGCCGTGCCGGAACCGGAAACCTATGTGATGCTGCTGACGGGCCTGGCGTTGGCCGGCGTGATGGCGCGCCGCCGCAAGCCCCGCGCTTGATCAGCGTCGGCTGCGCCCGGCGAGCAATTGCGCGATCTCGCTGAACAACTCATTGTTCAGCGAGGCGGGCAGGGTGGTAGCCAGGCTGCGGCTGTAGTAGGCGCCCAGGTCCAGGCCCAGTCCCAGCCCGCAGATTTCCACGGCGCCCTGCGCTTCGCGGCGCACCACCACCTGTTTCAGGTGCTGCGCCAGGTAAAACTCGTCGTTCGCCAGATTCGTGGCCGTATCCATCGGGCAACCATCTGATACGACGAGCAGGATACGCCGCCGCTCGGGCCGCGCCAGCATGCGCGTGCACGCCCAATCCAGGGCTTCGCCATCGACGCCTTCGCGGTACAGGTCCGCCTTCAGCAGGGCGGCGATATCGGGCCGCGCGCGGCGCCAGCTCGTCTCGCCATCCTTGAACACCATGTGCACGAGCTCGTTCAATCGGCCCGGATTGGCGGGCGAGCGGGCGCGCATCCAGTCGCGTTTGACTCTTCCCCCGTTCCACGCGCCCGTCGTAAAGCCCAGCAATTCCGTCGTGATGCCCGCCTGGTCCAGCGCGCGCAGCAATATGTCGAGCAGCACGGCCACGGATTCCGCGTGCGTCTTCATGGAACCGGAGCAATCGACAAGAAAAGTGACGAGGCAATCGGCCTGCGGCAGGAATTGTTCCTTGCGAAACAGCCTACGCTCGGACGGCGAGCTGATCAGCTGGGCCAGGCGGCGGCCGTCGATGTATCCCTCTTCCTCGCCGAACGACCAGCCGTCGCGCTGGGGTACGGCCAGCAGTTGCGTGAAACGCCGCGCCAGGCGGGCCGTGTTGATGCCCAGGCTGGCGATGCGCGCGTCCATGCGTTCGCGGTATTCGAGCAGCAGGGCGCGGCGCACGAGCTCGCCCGCCTTGTCTTCACGGTCGTAGGCCGTGCAGTACGCCTTGTAGCCGCCATCGCCATCGCTGAAGGCGCGGCTGTCGCCCAGCGGGGCGGCATCGGGAAGGTGGTCGTTGTCGCTGTCGAAATCGAGCAGCAGCTTGAAGGCTGCCTGCGCCTTGGCGTCGCCCGCGTCGTCCTGGCTGCCGTCGCGCGCCGCCTGCGCCTCTTTCAGCATGGCGTCGACGGCGTGAGCGATGGCCAGCGCGTGGCGCGCAAAGGCCGCCTGGTCGGCGCGGTGGCGGCGCAAGCCCGCCAGGTCGCCGCTCAGTTGCGAGGATAGGGACCAGCGCGTCGCTTCAATAAAATCTTCCGTCTTTTCCAGCACGGGCCGGGCCGTCAGGCGCGACCAGCACATCTGGAACACTGTATACAAGAGCAAGCCCGATGCGCCCTCGGCCAGGCCGGAATCGTAGAACGCGTGCGACCATGCCGTAAAACGGTGGCGCAGGTTGGCGATGACGCCCGCATGCTGCTCTGGCGCCAGGGTTTCCACGCGCAGTTGCTCCAGCAGCTCGAAGACGAGCCGCGCCACGGGGTCAAGCGGGCACAGCGACCTGTGCAGGGCAGCGTCCGTATGCAACAGCCGCAGTGCCACGCTGTCGGCCGCGCCGCGCAGCGAGGGTAAATCCTGTAGCGCCACATCGGGCTGCAGGTGGGCGGCGTGGATGGGCAGGGGGCGGTGGCCGTCGTGCAGGCGCCGGCCCCGGTAGCGGATGGAGGCAACGCCGCTCAGCGCGCGGATGGCGCCCGCGCACAACTCGTCCGTTTCCTGCTGCTCGCGCGTGTAGGCGGCAGGCGCGGTCGTTTCCGTGCTCATGCCTGGCTCGCCAGCAATTCCTCATTGAAACAGCGCTGGTAGTACTCGGCCACCATGGGCCGCTCGGCCTCGTCGCATTTGTTGAGGAAGGACAGGCGGAAGGCCAGGGCCGGGTCGCGGAAGATCTGGCAATTCTCGGCCCAGGTGATCACCGTGCGCGGCGACATCAGGCACGCGAGGTCGCCCGCCGCATAGCCGTGGCGCGTGAGGCTGGCCACGGCCACCATGCGGCTTGCCAGCTGGCGGCCCGCCGCGTCATTCATGGCGGGGACACGCGCCAGCACGATGTCCGTTTCTTCGTCCTGCGGCAAATAGTTCAACGTGGCAACGATGTTCCAGCGGTCGATCTGCGCGTGGTTGAGCACTTGCGTGCCGTGGTACATGCCGTTCAGGTTGCCCAGGCCCACCGTGTTCGAGGTGGCGAACAGGCGGAAATGGGGATGGGGCGTGATGACCCGGTTCTGGTCGAGCAGGGTGAACTTGCCGTCGCGCTCGAGGATGCGCTGGATGACGAACATCACGTCGGGGCGGCCCGCGTCGTACTCGTCGAAGATCAGTGCCACGGGGCGCTGCAAGGACCAGGGCACGATGCCTTCCTGAAATTCCGTCACCTGCTGCTGTTCGCGCAGCACGATGGCGTCCTTGCCGACCAGGTCCAGGCGGCTGATATGGCCATCGAGGTTGACGCGCACGCAAGGCCAGTTCAGGCGCGCCGCCACTTGCTCGATATGCGTGGACTTGCCCGTGCCGTGCAAGCCTTGCACCATCACGCGGCGGTTGTGGGTGAAGCCGGCGAGTATCGCCAGGGTCACGTCCTTGTTGAAGCGGTAGGCGGGATCAATGTCGGGCACGTGCGGATCGCGTTCCGTGAAGACGGGCACGAGCAGGTCGCTGTCGATATGGAACAGGCTGCGCACGGACTGCAAGGATTGCGCTGCGGCGGCGGGGGGATGTTGGCGTGAATCTGGCACCTTGTTCTCCTGTGAAACCGCAGCGGGGGCGCTACGGGGTTATGAATTACCTGCCTGCAATGCGTCGTCGTCCCCGCCCGTCGTCGGCATGGTTTCCGATTCGATGGCGGCCAGGGCTTGCGCGGCGCGTTGCAATGCTGGCAAGAAATGTAAAGCCTTGTCGTGCGTCAAACGGATGATGGGCGCCTGGATGGCCACGGCCAGGTTCGAGCGGCCGTTCGGGTTCGGCACCAGCACGGCCACGCACAGCAGGCCGGGCAGGAATTCCTCGTCGTCCAGCGCATAGCCGTTGCGGCGCACCAGTTCCAGTTCGCGCTCGAGCTTGACGGGGTCCGTTTCCGTCTTGTCCGTAAAGCGCGTCAATTCCATGTGGCCCAGCAGGCGGCGCCGTTGCACGGGCGTCATTTGCGCCAGGAACAGCTTGCCGCTCGACGAGCAGTGCGCGGGCACCCGCGAACCCGGATGCAGGTAGAAGCGCAGCGGCGCCGCCGTTTCCACCCGGTCCAGGTACACCACTTCGCTGCCGCTGAAGGCCGTCAGGTTGCAGCTTTCGCCCACTTCCTCGACCAGTTGGCGCAAGACCATGCGGCGGGCGCCATGGAAGGTGTTGTTAATCAAGAGGTTCGACGCCAGGCGGCGCAGGCGCACGCCCGTGCTGTAGTGGCGGCCGTCGCTTTCGCGCTGCAGCACGCCCACGCTTTCCAGCTGTTGCAGCATGCGGTGCAGGGTGGGCTTCGGCAGTCCCGTTTCTTCCACCAGCGCTTGCAGCGACAGCAACTGGTCTTTTTCGGCAATCACTTCCAGCAAGGCAAACAAACGCATCGTGGGCGTGTCGCCTTCCAGTTTTTCCGGCTCAAGTTTTGGGGATGAAATCATGTCCATGGTGGCCTCGGTTGGGTATCTGAGTGTTACATCAGCTTATTTCATTTTCGAACTCAAATTGTACCGTTTCCTCGAAATTCTGTTTGACTTTTGATTGCCGAACGCTTAAATTGAATTGTATATCAAATTTCGGAACAAAATATACCGTTTTTTGATAAATAAGTTGATAAATACGTTGCAGTTCATTACCACAGACCAGGAGACACCCATGAATGACATGACCGAGCAAAAAGCCGCCGCCGCAGCGGCCACCCCCACCGGGCCGCAAAAGATGACGCCTTCCGAAGCGTTCGTGGAAACCCTGGCCGCCAATGGCGTGACCGACATGTTCGGCATCATGGGCTCGGCCTTCATGGACCCGATGGATATCTTCGCCCCCGCCGGCATCCGGCTGATCCCCGTCGTGCACGAGCAGGGCGCCGGCCACATGGCCGACGGCTATGCCCGCGTTTCGGGCCGCCACGGCGTCGTCATCGGCCAGAACGGCCCCGGCATCAGCAATTGCGTCACGGCCATCGCCGCCGCCTACTGGGCGCATACCCCGGTCGTGATCATCACGCCGGAAACGGGCACGATGAGCATGGGCCTGGGCGGTTTCCAGGAAGCGAACCAATTACCGATGTTCGAGGAATTCACGAAATACCAGGGTCACGTGACGAATCCCGCCCGCATGGCGGAATTCACGGGCCGCTGCTTTGACCGCGCCATGTCGGAAATGGGCCCGACGCAGCTGAACATCCCGCGCGACTATTTTTATGGCGAAATCAAGGCCGAGATTCCAAAGCCGAACCGCCTGGACCGCGGCGCCGGCGGCGAGCAAAGCCTCAACGATGCGGCGGAACTGCTGGCCAAGGCCAAGTTCCCCGTGATTATTTCCGGCGGCGGCGTCGTCATGGGCGAAGCGATCGACGAGTGCAAGGCCCTGGCCGAGCGCCTCGGTGCGCCCGTCGTGAACAGCTACCTGCATAACGACTCGTTTCCCGCCAGCCACCCGCTGTGGTGCGGCCCGCTCGGCTACCAGGGTTCGAAGGCTGCCATGAAACTGATCGCCAAGGCCGACGTCGTCGTCGCCCTCGGTTCGCGCCTGGGACCGTTCGGCACCTTGCCGCAGCACGGCATGGATTACTGGCCGAAAAATGCCAAGATCATCCAGATCGATGCCGACAACAAGATGCTGGGCCTGGTCAAAAAGATTTCGGTCGGTATCTGCGGCGACGCCAAGGCGGCCGCGAAAGCGATTATTGCCCGCCTGGACGGCAAGACGCTGGACTGCGACGCCACGCGCGACGAGCGCTATGCCACCGTGCAAGCGGAGAAGGCCGCGTGGGAAGAGGAATTGACGAACTGGACGCACGAGAAAGATGCGTATAGCCTGGACATGATCGAAGAGCAGAAGAAAGAGCCGGGCAATTATCTGCACCCGCGCCAGGTGCTGCGCGAGCTGGAAAAAGCCATGCCGGAAGACGTGATGGTGTCGACCGACATCGGCAACATCAACTCGGTGGCGAACAGCTATCTGCGCTTTGAAAAGCCGCGCAGCTTCTTTGCGGCAATGAGCTTTGGCAACTGCGGCTACGCGTTCCCGACCATCATCGGCGCCAAGGTTGCCGCGCCGCACCGTCCGGCCGTGTCGTATGCGGGCGACGGCGCCTGGGGCATGAGCCTGATGGAAACGATGACTTGCGTGCGCCACAACATTCCCGTCACCGCCGTGGTCTTCCACAACCGCCAGTGGGGCGCGGAAAAGAAGAACCAGGTCGATTTCTACAACCGCCGCTTCGTGGCCGGCGAGCTCGACAACCAGAGCTTTGCCGAGATCGCGCGGGCCATGGGCGCCGAAGGCATCACCGTCGACAAGCTGGAAGACGTGGGTCCGGCCCTGAAGAAGGCGATCGACATGCAGATGAATGAAGGCAAGACGACCATCATCGAAATCATGTGCACGCGCGAGCTGGGCGACCCGTTCCGCCGCGATGCGCTGAGTAAACCAATTCGTCACCTGGATAAATATAAAGACTACGTTTGATGTAACGGGTGTTGTTGGATTACGCCTTTCAGGCTAATCCAACCTACCCAATGTACGCGTGGCGCTGGCGTAGGTCGGATTAGCCGGGCGAAAGCCCGGCGTCATCCGACAAAGCGTTGTGACCAAATTCTCACAGATTGTCACGGAAACATCATAATTTCATTAAAGAATACAAGGCGTCCCGTTTTTTGGATTATTTGATTTGACAAGGCCATGCTTAAGGCTTAAATTCAATAAAAGACAAAAAACGGAACGTAGCGTATCAAAAACGATTTACGGAGACCACCATGAACCACCCTGTACCGCACACCGACGCCGTCACCATCGACTTCCTGCAAGCCTTCGGCGATGCCTGGAACCGTCACGATATCGAGGCCCTGATGGCCGCCATGGCCGACGACTGCGAATTCCACGCCGTGGCCGGCCCAGACTTGCTGGGCAAGAGTTTTGTCGGCCGCGACGCCGTGCGCGCCGGTTTCGAACTGGCCTGGCAAACCTTTCCCGACGCCGCCTGGCTCAACCCGGAGCACTTCGTCAGCGGCCAGCGCGGCGTGACGGAATCGACCTTTGCCGGCACCAAGGCGGACGGCACGCGCATCGAAGCGCGCATGGTCGACATCTTCACTTTCCGCGACGGCAAGATCGCCGTGAAGAATGCCTTCCGCAAGGATCGTCCACCCGTCGTCAAAGCTTAAGCCAGTACGTTCACCAGGAATGATCATGAACAAACCTGTCGACACCCCATCTGACGTACTGGGCAACAGCACCGCCGCCCGCACGCCCTACGATCCCGCCTTCGATCCGCTGGTGGCCCAGCGCCCCGGCCACGGCAATGCCTACGCGCCCACCTACTGGATCGGCACGGCCGGCGAGCCGCCCGCCGACGACGGCCCCATCACGCATGACATCGACGTCGACGTGGCCATCATCGGTTCCGGCTTCACGGGCTTGTCCTGCGCCATCTTCCTGGCCCAGGAACACGGCATCAAGGCCACCGTGCTGGAAGCGAATCGGGTCAGCTGGGGCTGCAGCACGCGCAATGGCGGCCAGGCGCAATGCACGACGGGCCGCCTGAAGCGCTCGCAGTGGATCGCCCGTTACGGCATGGACACGGCCCTCAAATTGCACGCGGAAGTGTGCGACGCGATGCAGACATTCAAGAAGATCACGGCCGACATCGATTGCGACCCGCAACCGGGTGGCCACCTGTACATCGCCCACAAGGCGAAAGCCATGCCCGCGCTGGAAAAGGAAGCCAAGGTCATGCGCGAGATCTTCAAGTACGACGCGCGCATCCTCGACGCCGACACCGTCAAGCGGGAATTCGTCGACGACAAGGAAGCGGCCGGCGCGCTGCACGAGCCGGAAGGCATCGGTATCCACGCGGGCAAGCTGGCCTTCGGCTACCTGCGCAAGGCGCGCGCGCTGGGCGCCAAGGTGCACCCGTCCAGCCCCGTGATGGGCTGGGAAACGCGCAACGGCGTGCATTATCTGCAAACGCCGGGCGGGGTGGTGCGTGCCCGATCCGTGGCCGTGGCCACGGGCGGCTACACCTCGCCCCATCTGCATCCGCAAGTGAAAAACCGCTTGCTGCCGATTTTGTCGAATTCGCTCGTCACGCGGCCACTGACCCCGGCGGAAATCGAGGCGTGCAACTTCCGCACCCACCAGGTGATCACGGATACGCGCATCCTGCGCCACTACTACCGTTTAATGCCGGACAACCGCGTGCAGATCGGCAGCCGCAGCGCCATCACGGGCGCCGACGCGCCGGACGACAAGTACAAACAGTTTTTGATCAATGACCTGCACCGCAAGTTCCCCGCGCTGACCGGAATCGGCATCGATTACTCGTGGTGGGGCTGGGTCGACGTCAGCCACGACATGATGCCGCGCATCGTGCAACCGGACCCCAGGCAATCGATCTTCTATTCGCTCGGTTACGGCGGCAACGGCGTCATGTACTCGGCGCAGGCGGGCCGGCGCATGGCCGAACGCATCGCGGGCAAGGCCAGCGACACGGGCTTGCCGATCTTCA
The DNA here is from genome assembly GCF_051380695.1 of Janthinobacterium goodfellowi. Lineage (NCBI taxonomy): Bacteria > Pseudomonadati > Pseudomonadota > Betaproteobacteria > Burkholderiales > Oxalobacteraceae > Janthinobacterium > Janthinobacterium goodfellowi. The sequence goes on from NZ_JBNYXN010000007.1 coordinate 357,839, forward strand.
ATTCGAAACTGCCGTACCCGAACATGATGGAACTGGTCGAGTCGCAAGCGTTCGCTCCGTTCCGCCGCCTGGGCCAGCGCTTCCTGTACCGCTGGTATCACTTGAAGGATGAAGTGTTTTAAATAGTAATCGCAGTAGCCGTACTAAGCCGTCGCATGGTTGACAAAGAGCAACCAGCGGCGCCTCCCGCAAGGGATGAGATTGCCCGAACGTTCACACATAACAATAAATCTTGGAGTGAGACATGAACACTAATACGAGCAAAAACACGGTTTTTTCAACGATGCGCCGCGCCGTCCTCGGCACCCTGGTGCTGGGCGTGGCGGTCGCATCAAGCGGCACGGCCTTCGCACAAGGCAAGGAAGTGACGATTGCCTACCAGGAAATCAACGGTCCCTTCCTGGTGGCGATCGCCAGCGGCGAAGTGGAAAAGACCACCGGCTATAAAATCAACTGGCGCAAGTTCGACTCGGGCGCCAAGGTAGCCACCGGCATGGCGTCCGGCGACGTGCAGATCGGCGTCATCGGTTCCAGCCCGTTGACGGCGGCCGTCAGCCGCGGCGTCGACCTCCAGCTGTTCTGGATCATCGACGACATCAATGAAGCCGAAGCGATGGTGGCCCGCAATGGCGCCGGCATCAGCAAACCGACCGACTTGCGCGGCAAGAAGATCGCCGTGCCGTTTGTTTCCACTACACACTTCCACACCATGTTCGCGCTGGAAACATGGGGCATCAAGCCCACGGAAGTGAAATTGCTCAACATGCAGCCGAATCAGATCGCCGCCGCCTGGGAACGGGGCGACATCGATGCCGCCTTCGTGTGGGACCCGGCCTTGAGCAAGCTCAAGCAAAACGGCAAGGTGCTCGTCACTTCCGGCGAACTGAGCAAGAAGGGCAAGGCCACGTTCGACGGCATGGCCGTCGAGCGCGCCTGGGGCGAAGCGAACGCCGACTTCATGGCCAAGTTCGTCAAGGTGATGGCTGCTGCCGACGCCGATTACCGCGCCAATCCGAAGGCGTGGACCATCGATTCCCCGCAAGTGAAAGCCAACGTCAAGCATTCGGGCGCTGCTGCCAAGGATGTGGCCGCTTCCGTGGCCCTGTACGCCTATCCATCGCTGCAGGAACAGGCCTCGCCGGCCTGGCTCGGTGGCGGCGCGAAGGGCGGCGTGGCGCAAGCCTTGCTGGCCACGGCGCAATTTTTGAAAGCTGAGGGCAAGATCGACAGCCTGGCTCCCGATTACGCCAAATATGTGACACCCAAGTATGCACAGGCTGCCGGCCTGCTGAAGTAAACGTTGTGCGATGGCGCGCCTGCGGGCGCGCTGACTGAACAGAGTGCGTTGAACAGAACTGTGGGGACACGATGGAAAATCTGTACGTCAAGGATGTCAGCGTGATTTATCCGGGCAAGACGGCCGGTGAACGCGTACATGCCTTAAATAATATCAATCTCACCATCAATAGCGGCGACTTCGTCGTCGCGCTCGGTGCTTCCGGTTGCGGCAAGACAACCTTGCTGAGCCTGATGGCGGGCTTTATCGCCCCGTCCAAGGGCGAAATCATGCTCGGCGACAATAAAGTGGAAGGGCCGGGCGCCGACCGCGGCGTGGTGTTCCAGAAACACGCCCTGCTGCCATGGCTGAACGTGATGGAAAACGTGGAATTCGGCCTCAAGCTGCAAGGCGTGCCGAAAGCCGTGCGGCGCGAACAGGCGGCCAAGAACCTGGCGCTGGTCGGCTTGAAGGACTTTCACGACAATATGATTTATCAATTGTCGGGCGGCATGCAGCAAAGGGTGGGCATCGCCCGCGCCCTGACCAGCAATCCCGCCATGCTGCTGATGGATGAACCGATGGCGGCGCTCGATGCGCTGACCCGCGAAACCATCCAGGAATTGCTGCTCGATATCTGGGCCAAGTCCAGCACCATGTTCTTCTTCATTACCCACAGCGTCGACGAGGCGCTGTTCCTGGCGAACCGGCTGATCGTCATGTCGCCCCGTCCGGGCCGCATCACGCACACGTATGAACTCGATTTCAACAAGCGCTTCCTCGAATGCCGCGATGCGCGCGCCGTGAAATCGAGCCCGGACTTCATCAAGATGCGCGAAACCGTGCTCAACATCATTTATGGCGACGAGCGCGCCGTCAATAAAGAGCTGGAGGTGTCCCATGCATAGCCCATCCGTCGTGGGATTTCCTCCCACTACCGCCAAGCGCGCCGGCTTTTTTGGCCGCCTGTTCGCTCCCCGCTGCGCCATGCCCGGCGAAGCGTTCGGCGCGCCGGGGCAGGGCAATTCCAGCCGCATCGCCACCGTCACCGTCATCGCCGTGCTCTTGCTGTGGTTTGGCGTGACGGCCAGCGGCCTCGTGAAACCGCTGTTCCTGCCGTCGCCGCAAGCTGTCTATGAAAAATTCATCATGGCGGCCACCACCGGTTTCGGCGGCGCCACCTTGTGGGAACACACCGTCGCCAGTCTGGTGCGCGTGTTCGGCGCGTTTGGCCTGGCTTGCCTGTTTGCCATCCCCGTCGGCGTGATGATGGGCGTCAACCGCGTGGCACGCGGCATCTTCGACCCCTTGATCGAGTTCTACCGGCCGCTGCCGCCACTTGCTTACTTGCCACTGGTTATCATCTGGTTCGGCATCGGCGAGTTTTCGAAGGTCTACCTGATCTTCCTGGCCATCTTTGCGCCGATGGCCATCGCGGCCCGCGCCGGCGTCAGCTCTGTTTCATTGGAGCAAATCCACGCTGCCTATTCGATGGGCGCCACGCGTTTCCAGGTGATCGTGCACGTGATCCTGCGCGCCGCGATTCCGGAAATCCTTACCGGCATGCGCATCGGCATCGGCGTGGGCTGGACCACCCTGGTGGCGGGAGAAATGGTGGCGGCCACGCGTGGCCTGGGCTACATGGTGCTCAGCGCTTCCGAGTTCCTCGCCAGCGATGTGGTGATCATGGGCATCATCGTGATCGGCTTCTTCGCTTTCCTGTTTGATTTGATGATGCGCTACCTCGAACGTACCCTCGTGCCATGGAAGGGCAAGGTGTAAGACGTTCCCGGGAGTGGCGCTAATGCCACAAGTGTTGCCGCCGCTCCCATTTTTTAACCAGCAATAACTGAGCCATACCCCGTACGTATCCTCCAGCGCGCTTGCCCCTTGGGCGCCGCGCCGGGCCGCTGCATTTCCAGATTGACTTATGGCATGCAGCCAACCAGACTGATTTGATGATGTATCGATGCTGCTTGACGGTGTTGCCCAAATAAAACAAAGCCGCGCGGCAGGAACAAGCCGCAGCAGGCCAGGGCGCACCGAGCTTCAGATATTACTAGGAGACACACATGATTAGCGACAACCACAACAATACGGGCTTGCAGCATTCGCTGAAGCAACGCCACATGAGCATGATCGCCATCGGCGGCGTGATCGGCGCCGGCCTCTTTGTCGGCAGCGGCGTCATCGCCAAGGCCGCCGGCCCGGCCGCCATCCTTTCCTTCCTGCTCACGGGCGGCCTGGTCGTCCTGATCATGCGCATGCTGGGCGAGCTGGCCTCGTCCCTGCCCGTGGTCGGCTCCTTTTACGAATATGCGCGCCTGGCCTTCGACGACAAGCCGAAGGTCTCGAAATTCCTCGGCTTCATGAGCGGCTGGATGTACTGGTATTTCTGGGTCGTCGTCGTGGCCCTGGAAGCCATCGCCGGCGCCAAGCTGGTCAATTTCTGGCTGCCCGACGTGCCCTCGTGGGCCATCAGCCTGGTCTTGCTCGTGTCGATGACGGTGCTCAACCTGTTTTCGGTGAAGGCGTTCGGTGAATTCGAGTTCTGGTTCGCTTCGATCAAGGTCGTCGCCATCGTCGTCTTCCTGTTCGTCGGCGCCCTGTTCATCACGGGCAGTTTGCCCAACAGCATCCCGACTCTGGGCTTTTTGACCAGCCATGGCGGCTTCATGCCCCACGGCTGGGGCCCCGTGCTCAGTGGCGCCGTTGCCGCCACGGCCTTTTATTCGGGCGCCGAGATCGTCACCATCGCCGCCGCCGAAACGTCGGACCCGGCCAAGGCCATCGCCCGCGCCACCAATTCCGTCGTCACCCGCGTGCTGATGTTTTATGTCGGTTCCATGTTCGTCGTCGTCTGCATCGTGCCCTGGGATTCGCCGGCCATCGCCACGCCGTTCGTCAGCGCGCTGACCGTCATGAACATCCCGTACGCGGCCCACATCATGAACGCCATCATTTTGACGGCCGTGCTGTCGGCGCTGAATTCCAGCCTGTACGCTTCGTCGCGCATGATCTTTGCGCTGACGCGCCGCGGCGACGCCCCCACGGGCCTGGTCAAGCTGAGCAAGAATGGCGTGCCCATTCGCGCCATCCTGTTCAGCACCTTGTTCGCCTACTTCGCCATTGCCGTCTCGTACGTGTCGGCCGACCTCGTATTCCCCTTCATCGTCAATTCCTACGGCATCCTGATCCTGTTCGTCTACCTGCTCATTGCGATATCTCAATTGCGTTTGCGCCGTCGCCTGGAACGCGAATGCCCGGAACGCATCAAGGTGCGCATGTGGCTGTTTCCCTACCTGACGTATTTCACTATCTTCGCCATGCTGGTGATCCTGGGAGCCATGAGCGTGTCGTCCGATACGGAGCAGCGCGTGTCGTTCTGGTTCGGCCTGTTGAGCGTGGTCATCATGAGCGTCATGTACTACATCAAGAAACTGGTCAACGATGACCGTAACGGCGGCGAAGCGGCCGACACCAAAGTGGAGCTCAAACATGTCTGATACGACCTTGTTGCCGGCCGGCCGGCGCCGTTTCCTGCGCACGACGGCGGCCCTGGGCGCCGCCGCCGTGGCGGGCCCCTCCCTGGCCGCTTCCGTTACCTTGCCGTTTGAAAATGGCGAGCGCGAACTGGTGGCTTTCCCGCAAAAGCGCCCGCTGATCCTGCTGACCAGCCGCCCGCCCCAGCTGGAAACGCCGTTCAGCGTGTTCAATGAGGGCGCGATTACCCCCAACGATGCGTTTTTCGTGCGCTACCACTGGAGCGGTTTGCCGACCAGCATAGACGGCGACAGCTACCGGCTGCGCATCGCCGGCCTCGTCAAGACGCCGCTGGAGCTGTCGCTGGCCGAGCTGAAACAGCTGGCAGAGCCTGTCGACGTGGTGGCCGTGACGCAATGCTCAGGCAACAGCCGCGGCTTCTTCGCCCCGCGCGCGAATGGCGGGCAGCTGGGCAATGGCGCCATGGGCAATGCCCGCTGGACAGGCATCCCCCTGAAAACCGTGCTGGAAAAGGCCGGCATCGCGGCCAATGCCGTGCAAGTGGCCTTCAATGGCCTGGAAACGCCGCCCGTGGGCGATGGTCCAGACTTCCAGAAAGCCCTGTCCGTCGAGCACATCATGGCCGGCGACGTCCTGCTGGCCTGGGCCATGAATGGCGAGGACATTCCTTTCCTGAACGGCTACCCGCTGCGCCTGATCGTGCCGGGGTTCTATGGTACCTACTGGGTCAAGCACCTGAGCGACATCACCGTGCTGGACAAGCCATTCGACGGCTTCTGGATGAGCACGGGCTATCGCATTCCCGACAATGGTTCCGGCTTCATCGAGCCGGGCGCGCCGGTGGGCAAGACGACGCCCATCAGCCGCCTGAACGTGCGCTCCTTCATCACCAGCGTGCAAGATGGCGCGCAAGTGAAGGCGGGCCGCGACCTGGCCATGCGCGGCATCGCCTTCGACAGCGGTCACGGCATCAGCGAGGTGACGGTGTCGACAGACGGCGGCCAGACGTGGCAGGAAGCAACGCTGGGCAAGGACCTGGGCCGCTTCTCGTTCCGCGAGTGGACGATGGTCATGAAGGCGCCGCGCAAGGGCAAGTACGTGCTGATGGTGCGCGCCGTCAACCGCATCGGCCAGAGCCAGCCGATGAAAGCCCTGTGGAATCCCATGGGTTATATGCGCAATGTGGTGGAAACCACGCGCATCCAGGCAGTGTGAGGAGAATCCAATGCTGATAAGAACACTCGCCGCCGCCGTGGCCCTGATGCTTGCCGGCAGCGCCGGCGCGCTGGAAATCCATTTGCCGCCGGAAACAGCGACGTATAAACCCAGCGAATTGCCCGGCTACCAGCTGGTGCAGCGCAACTGCATGACGTGCCATGCGGCCCAGTATGCATCGAGCCAGCCGCCTGCCTCGCCGCGCGCCTACTGGGAAGCGACCGTCAAGAAGATGAAAAAGCCGTTCGGCGCCCAGTTTGACGACGCGGACATGCCGGCCATGGTCGACTACCTGGTGAAAACCTATGGCGCGGAGCGGGGCGCCGCAGCGACGGGCGCGACCGTCGCCAAACCCGTGGCCGCCGCTGTCCCGGCCGCCAGCGGCAAGGATGTCAAAACCTTGCTGGCGGCGAATGGCTGCATGGCATGCCACGCCCTCGACCAGAAAGTGGTCGGCCCCGGCTTTGCGGAAGTGGCCGCCAGGTACAAGGGCAAGGAGGGTGTCGCCGCCGTTGCGGCCAACATCCGCAGTGGCGGCGCCGGCAAATGGGGCCCCGTGCCCATGCCGCCATTCAGCCAGCTCAGCGAAGCCGATGCGGCGGCCCTGGCGAAATACGTGCTGTCCAGGTAGCGCCTGGCCAGACCGGCGCGCTGGCACACTTCAACTCCCTTCCTCTCCACGGCCAGCCGGCATGTCAGCCTTGCGTTCGACATGCCGGCTGACAGTCACGCCGCTTCCCTTCACATTCACTGCTGAATTAATTCATTGGCAATTCATTTTTGCAAGAATGTTACATGTTCTCATGGCGCAAAAAATTGTGTCCTAAACAGAGACTCATTGTATGTAAATCATAACATTGTTTTATATTGCGGCAATATCAATAGGTTGCCCCTGAAACAAATATTTGTGCTGCTCAAAGTAGCATGTTGATAGTGAAGTGGCGGGAGTTTTGTTGCATGAAGACAACGAATTTTTGGGCGGAAAGATGCATTTTCAAACGACTTTGCAGATGTTACGGACGCCCGTGTTTCGGTTGCACCAATGTAGTGAATTAGCCTTCCAGATGGGTATTCTCTCGTCTCACGACGCGCTAAAATGAATAAATGTTGCTGGTGAGAATTTTATTTTGAGTTGGCATTATATTTAACATTGATGTCAAATAAATATTGTTCTTCCAGCTCTTGTATTCCCCGTCGGTGCAGCCGGAAGCGGCATGCCTGGCGCGGGCGCGCCGCCTGAAAGGATGACCTTGAACACCAAATTACTTCCACTGACCTTGCTGGCGCTGATCCAGGCCGCCTGGGCCGTCGATCCGCCGAACGCAGGCAGCCAGCTGCAGCAGATTCCCGCCGCGCCCCAGTTGCCGAAAGCGCCGCCCGCCATCCGCGTGCAGCAGGGCAATGTGCCGGCCACCACGGTGGGCGATACCACGCGCATCGCCGTGCAGCGCCTGCAGATCACGGCGCCGCCCGTCTTCACCGAAAGCGAATTGGTCGCCGCTACGGGATTTACCCCGGGCAGCGAGCTGACCCTGGGCGAACTGCGCGCCATGGCGTCCAAAATCGCCAGCTATTACCAGAACCGCGGCTATTTCCTTGCGCAGGCGTATCTGCCCGCGCAAGACATCCACGATGGCATCGTCGCCATCAACGTGCTGCCGGGCCAATATGGCCAGGTGCAGCTGCGCAACCAGAGCAATCTGTCCGACGGCCTGGCCGGCACGATACTGGCGGGCCTGGACGGGCAAGTGATTTCCACGCCGCCGCTCGAGCGGCGCTTGCTGCTGCTGTCGGACTTGCCCGGCGTGCAGGTCAGCTCGACCCTGGCGCCCGGTGCCTCGCTGGGCGCGTCCGACCTGATCGTCGACGTGCAGCCGGGCTCGCGTTTCAACGGCAGCATCGACCTGGATAACCAGGGCAACCGCTACACGGGCCGCAACCGCATCGGCGCCACCCTGAACATCAATGAACTGGCCGGCATCGGCGACGTGGCCACCGTGCGCGCGTTCACGTCGGCCGACGGCTTGAACTATGGCCGCCTGGCCTATCAGGGGCAGGCCGGCCTGCTGCGCCTGGGCGGTGCCTACACTTACATGGATTACAAGCTGGGCAAGGAATTTGCCGTGCTCGACGCCAAGGGGACGGCGAAGATCGCCAGCGCCTACGGCAGTTATCCGCTGATCCGCTCGCGCAGCAACAATCTGTATGCGCAAGTGAGCTATGACGACAAGACCTTCCAGGACCGCACGGAATCGACGGGCACCGTCAACGACAAGAAGGCCAAGGTGTGGATGCTGAACCTGAACGGCGACGGCAAGGATGGCTGGGGCGGCGGTGGCGTCAGCACCTATTCGCTGACCTACACCACGGGCAAGATCGATATCGAGACGCCGGTAGCCTTGCTGATCGACCAGCTGACGGTGAAGAGCAACGGCCACTTCAACAAGCTCGCCTTCAACGCGGCGCGCGTGCAAAGCCTGGGCGGCGAGACGAGCTTGTTCGGCGTGATCAGCGGCCAGGCGGCGTCGAAAAACCTCGATGTCTCTGAAAAGATGGGCATCGGCGGCGTGGGCGGCGTGCGCGCCTATCCGGGCGGCGAGGCGTATGGCGACCAGGGCTATGTGCTGAATCTGGAATTGCGCCAGAACGTGACGGCGTTCACGGCCTTTCCCGGCCAGCTGCAGGTGCTGGCGTTTGCCGACACGGGCACCGTCAAGCTGAACCGCGATGCCTGGAGCGCCGGCGAGAACCGCCGCACCCTGAGCGGCGCCGGCGTGGGCGTGACGTGGACGGGCGCCAATGCGCTCGTGCTGAAGGCGTATTACGCGCGCAAGCTGGGCAATGCCAAGGCGACCTCGGCACCGGATGCGGCAGGCCGCTTCTGGCTGCAAGCCATCAAATATTTCTAAATTACTACATCAATAAAAACATCAGGACATTGCCATGAACCGCATCTACCGCTCCATCTGGAACCAGGCCACCGGCGCTTACGCCGCCGTTTCCGAAAACGTCAAATCCGCCGGCAAGCGCTCGATGCCAGGATGCAGCGGGGGCGGGGCGCATTTCGCCTTGAAGAGCATGGCGGCGGCGCTGATGCTCGGTTACGGCTCGCTGGCCCTGGCGGGGCCGGCGGGCGGCACGGTGGTGGCGGGCCAGGCTTCCATCAATGGTGCGCCGGGCGCCACGGTGATCAGGCAGGGCAGCCAGAATGCCGTCATCAACTGGTCCAGTTTCAATATCGGCAAGGGCGAGTCGGTGCAGTTCCAGCAGCCCAACAGCAATGCGGTGGCCCTGAACCGGGTGCTGGGCAGCGACGGCACGACCATCCTCGGCAACTTGTCGGCCAACGGCAAGGTGTTCATCGTTAACCCGAACGGCGTGCTGTTCGGCCAGGGCGCCTCCGTGAACACGGCGGGCCTGGTGGCGTCCACCCTGGATATTTCCAATGCCGACTTCATGGCGGGCAAGTACCAGTTTTCAGGCAATGGCACGGGCAAGGTCTTGAACCAGGGCAGCATCAGCGCGCCAGGCGGCTATGTGGCCTTGCTGGGCGCCAATGTGTCGAACGAAGGCACGATCCAGGCACGCCTGGGTTCGGTGGCCCTGGCGGCGGGCCGCGCCATCACCCTGGACGTGGCCGGCGACGGCTTGCTCAACGTGGCGGTGGACCAGGGCGCCGTGGGTGCGCTGGTGCATAACGGCGGGATGATCAAGGCCGATGGCGGCAGCGTGGTCCTGACGGCGCAAGCGGCGGGAGACCTGCTGAAAACCGTCGTCAACAACACGGGCGTGATCGAGGCGCACAGCATCGACACGCGCGGCGGCACGATCAAGTTGCTGGGCGACATGCAAAGCGGCACGGTGAACGCGGCCGGTACGCTGGACGCCAGCGCGCCTGCGGGCGGCAATGGCGGCTTCATCGACACCTCGGCCGCGCACGTGAAGATCGACGATGCGCTGAAGGTGACGACGGCGTCGGCCAAGGGCCTGTCCGGCACCTGGCTGATCGACCCGACCGACTTCAATATCGCCGTCTCCGGCGGCGACATGACGGGTACCTTCCTGAGCAACTCCTTGAAATCGGGCAATGTGCAAATCCAGAGCGTGTCGGGCGGCAGCGGCACGCAGGGCAACATCAACGTCAACGATAACATCAACTGGACGGCCAACAAGCTGACTCTGACGGCGCAAAACAATATCAACATCAACAAGGCCATGCGCGGCGCGGGCACGGCCAGCCTGGCCCTCGAATATGGCCAGAGCGGGCTCGCCGCCGGCAACCTGTCGACCTATAACGTCAAGGCGGAAGTCGACCTGCCATCGGGTAATAATTTCAGCACCAAGCTGGGCAGTAACGGCAGCGTGACCGTGTACCAGGTCATCAACAGCCTGGGCGCCTTCAACAGCACGAGCGGCAACGATGTGCAGGGCTTGCAGGGCAATTTGTCCGGCAAGTATGTGCTGGGCAGTAATATCGATGCGCGCGGCACCTCCGGCTGGGATGGCGGCAAGGGATTCGCGCCCATCGGCAGCGATGCGACGCCTTTCACGGGCACGCTCGACGGTCTTGGCCATGAAATCGTGGGATTGACGATCAACCGCTCTGACGTACCCGTCGGCATGTTCGGCAGTATCGGCACCGCGGGTGCCGTGCGCAATTTGAGTTTGAGCAATGTCAACATTGCGGGCTCGGCAGCGACCTATGGCGCCAGCTACGCCGGCATTGGCGCGCTGGCTGCGGCCAATAATGGCAAAATCGATAACGTTTACAGCAGCGGTGCCGTGAGCGGCTCCGGCTATGTCAATCTGGGCGGCCTGGTCGGCATCAATGCAGGCACGATCAGCAATAGCCGCGTCTCCGGCACGGTGGTCTCTGCGGGGGATCCCGGGCCGGGCGGCTATGGCGCGGCAGGCGGCTTTGTCGGCCTCAACGCCGTAGGCGGCCTGATCAAGAACAGTTCCAGCTCCGCCACCACGAGCTCCACCCGCTACGTCGCGGCCGGGCTGGTTGTCAACAATTCCGGCACGATCAGCGATAGCTATGCAACGGGCACCGTGAACGCAGGAGCCAACTATGGCGGCGGCCTGGTCAGTTTTAATAACGGCAGTATCAACAATAGCTATGCGACAGGCGCGATGAATGCCACGGGCAGTGCCGGCGGCCTGGTAGGGACCAATAATAGCGCCAGCGCGACCATCAGCAATAGCTATGCGACGGGCAAGGTGACTTCCACCGGCGGCTATGTCGGCGGCCTGGTAGGGCTGTTGCGCGGAACCTTGAACAACAGCTACGCGACGGGCGACGTGCAGACCACCGGGCTGGCAGGCGGCATCGTCGGCTATAACGTGGGCGGCGTCATCACGAATGTGTATACGACGGGCAAGGTGACGGGCGGCGGCGCCAGTGTCGGCGCCATCGTCGGCGAGCACAATTCGGGCTCCGTCAACCGCGCCTATTTTGACAGCACGATTAATTCCGGCCTGAATGGCATCGGCCAAAGCTTCAATGGCGCCACCTCGAATGCGCAAGGGCTGAGCACGGCGCAGATGCTGGTATCGAGCAATTATGTCGGCTTCAATTTCACGACCACGGCCGGCGCGACGGGCAACAACTGGGCCCTCGTCAGCGGCGATGGCTCGATCAATGGCGCGACCGCCGGCACGCGCCCCATGCTGGCATCGGAGTGGTCGAATACCATCAATTCCACGCACCAGCTGCAATTGATGGCGATGAACAAGGCGGCCAGCTACACGCTGGGCAGCAGCTTCAGCGCCGCCACGACGGCGGCCAATGGCAAGGATATCTGGGGAACCACGGGTTTCATTCCCGTCGGCACGGCGGCTTCGGCCTTCACGGGCAGCCTGGACGGCACCGGCCATATCATTTCCAGCCTGAACATCGCCAAGGCGGGCGCGAGCGATGTGGGCCTGTTCGGCGCCATCGGCAGCGGAGGCGTGGTGGCGAATGTGGGCTTGTCCGGCGGCAGCGTGGCGGGCGGCACGAACGTGGGCGCGCTGGCCGGCCGCAATGCGGGCACGATCAGCGGCAGCTTTGCCACCAGCGGCGTGACGAGCACCTCCACAGGCGGCGGCTTGGTGGGCAGCAATACGGGCACGGTCGTGGACAGCTATGCCAGCGGCGCCGTGAGCGGCACGGCCACCGTCGGTGGCCTGGTGGGCAGCAATGGCGGCAGCATCGCCAACAGTTATGCGAACGGCAGCGTGAGCGGTTCCAGCAATGTGGGCGGCCTGGCGGGCGCCGGTGCGGGCAGCGTCACGGGCAGCTACTGGGATACGGTGGCCAGCGGCCAGGCAGTCAGCGCGGGCGGCACGGCAGTGACGACGGCGCAGCTGAAGAACCTGTCGAATTACACGGGTGCGGGCTGGGAACTGGCGCAGATGTGGGTGGTCTACGATGGCCAGAGCGGGCCTTTCCTGCGTTCGTTCATGAAGCAGGTCGCCGTGCGCGTTTCTTACGACAGCAAGGTGTATGACGGCGTGGCCTACGCCGGCGGCAGCAACAGCGTCACTTACTCGAACACGGTGGATGGCGCCAACCTGCTGGGCACGCCCGTCTATGCGGGCAATGCCACGGGCGCCGTCAATGCGGGCACCTATGGCGTGTCGGCCAGCGGCCTGTACTCCTCGGGCGGCCAGTCCGGCTATGCGATCAGCTATATCGATGGCGGCCTGGTGATCACGCCCAAGTCCGTCACCCTGAGCGGTGCGGCGGTGGCCGGCAAGGTGTATGACGGCACCACCGTGGCGTCCATCAGCGGCACCCTGAGCGGCGTGCTGGCTGGCGACCTGGCCAATGTGAGCTCGACCGTGAATGGCACGTATGCCAGCAAGAATGCGGGCAACGGCATCGCCGTGACGACCAATGCCACCCTGGGCGGCAGCGCCGGCGGCAACTATGCGCTCGTGCCTGTCGCTGGCTTGACGGGCAACATCAGCAAGGCCACCATCAGTGGCGTGACCGGTATCGTGGCCGGCAACAAGGTGTATGACGGCAGCGCCACGGCTAGCCTGAACACGGCGGGCGCCACGTTTGCCGGCATGGTCGGTGGCGACAGCCTGAATGTATCGGCCGCCAGCGGCAGCTTTGCCGACAAGAACGCCGCCAACGGCAAGGCGGTCAGCATCAGCGGGATTGTTCTGGGCGGCACGGACGCGGGCAATTACAACCTGACCACCAGCACGGCCAGCAGCAGCGCCGATATCAGCAAGGCCACCATCAGCGGCGTAGCGGGCATCGTGGCCGGCAACAAGGTGTACGACGGCAGCACCACTGCCAGCCTGAACACCGTAGGGGCCACGTTTACGGGCATGGTCGGCGGCGACAGCCTGAGCGTATCGGGCGCCAGCGGCAGCTTTGCCGACAAGAACGCTGCTAACGGCAAGACCGTCAACATCAGCGGCATTGTGTTGAGCGGCACGGACGCGGGCAACTACAACCTGAGCAGCAGCACCAGCACCGGCACGGGCAACATCAGCAAGGCCAGCATCAGCGGCGTGACCGGCATCGTGGCCGGCAACAAGGTATATGACGGCACCACCACGGCTAGCCTGAACACGGCTGGGGCCACGTTTGCGGGCATGGTGGGCGGCGACACCCTGAACGTATCGGCCGCCAGCGGCAGCTTTGCCGACAAGAACGCCGCCAACGGCAAGGCGGTCAGCATCAGCGGGATTGTTCTGGGCGGCACGGACGCTGGCAACTACAACCTGACCAGCAGCACGGCCAGCGGCAGTGCCGATATCAGCAAGGCCGCCATCAGCGGCGTGACGGGCATCGTGGCTGGCAACAAGGTATATGACGGCAGCGCCACCGCCAGCCTGAACACGGCAGGGGCATCGTTTACGGGCATGGTCGGTGGCGATAGCCTGAGCGTGTCGGGCGCCAGCGGCAGCTTTGCCGACAAGAACGCCGGCAATGGCAAGACGGTCAATATCAGCGGCATTGTGTTGAGCGGCACGGACGCTGGCAACTACAACCTGAACAGCAGCACCAGCACCGGCACGGGCAATATCAGCAAGGCCACCATAAGCGGCGTGACGGGCATCGTGGCCGGCGACAAGGTGTATGACGGCAACGCCACGGCCAGCCTGAACACGGCGGGCGCCACGTTTGCGGGCATGGTCGGTGGCGACAGCCTGAGCGTGTCGGCCGCTAGCGGCAGCTTTGCCGACAAGAACGCCGCCAACGGCAAGGCGGTCAGCATCAGCGGGATTGTTCTGGGCGGCACGGACGCGGGCAACTACAACCTGACCAGCAGCACGGCCAGCAGCAGCGCCGATATCAGCAAGGCCGTCATCAGCGGCGTGACGGGCATCGTGGCTGGCAACAAGGTATATGACGGCAGCGCTACCGCCAGCCTGAACACGGCAGGGGCATCGTTTACGGGCATGGTCGGTGGCGACAGCCTGAACGTATCGGCCGCCAGCGGCAGCTTTGCCGACAAGAATGCGGGCAATGGCAAGACTGTCAACATCAGCGGTATCGTGCTGGGCGGTACGGACGCGAGCAACTACAACCTGACCAGCAGCACGGCCAGCGGCAGCGCCAATATCACTGCCAAGGCACTGACGCTGACGGGCTTGAGCGGCAACAATAAAGTCTACGACGGCACAGCCAGTGCGAACCTGACCGGCGGCATCTTGAATGGCCTGGTCAATGCGGAAACCCTGGGCTTTACCGTGCAGGGCGCCAGCTACAGCGACAAGAACGCGGGCACGGGCAAGGCCATTACGATCGGCGGCGTGACCCTGAGCGATGGCAGCGGCCTGGCCGGCAACTACACGGTGAGTGCCCCTGGCGGCATGACTGGCGATATCGCGAAGGCGACAATTACCGGCATCACGGGCTTGAGCGCCCTGGACAAGATTTATAACGGCAACCTCAACGTCAGCCTCAGCCCTGCCTTGGCCGTGATCAATGGCAAGATTGCCGGCGACGATGTGCAGTTGTTCAGTGCGAGCGGCGCGTTCACGGATAAAAACGTGGGGAGCAATAAGGCCGTCAATATTACCAATATCTCCTTGTCCGGCAGCGACCTGGGAAATTATAACTTCACCAATAATTCGGCCACTGCCACGGCCAATATCACGCCCAAGGCCGTCACGCTCTCCGGTGTGACTGCCGGCAATAAAGTCTACGATGGCACGACGGCGGCAGTCTTGTCGGGTGGGACCTTGACCGGCGTGGTAAGTGGTGAAACGCTGGGCTTCATCGGCGGCGTCGGCACCTTCAGCGACAAGAATGCCGGCACGGGCAAGGTGGTCACGATCAGCGGCACGACCTTGCAAAATGGCACTGGCCTGGCCAGCAACTACACCTTCACAAGTCCGGGCAACGTGACTGCCGACATCAGCAAGGCCACCATCAGCGGCGTGTCGAACGTGGGTGTCAACAACAAGACGTATGACGGCTCGGCTACTGCCACGCTGAATGGCACGGCAACCTTCAATGGCAAGATCGCCGGCGATACGCTGACGGTAGCGGGCAGCGGCGAATTCAGCGACAAGAATGCAGGCACGGGCAAGACCGTGGATGTCACCGGCATCACCCTGGCTGGCGTGGATGCCGGCAACTACAATCTGCTCGGCACGACGTCCAGCGGCGTGGCCGCCATCACGCCGAAAGCCCTGACGGTGACAGGCGTGACGGCGGCAAGCCGCGACTACGACGGCACGCGGGATGCCGCGCTGTCGGGCGGCGCATTGACCGGCCTGGTCGCTGGCGAGACGCTGACCCTGGACTTGACGAACCAAGCCGGCGTTTTCGCCGACAGGAATGCGGGCAACAACAAGGTCGTCAGCGTGACGGGCGCGACGATCTCGGATGGCACCGGCCTGGCCAGCAACTACGCCTTCAGCAATGCGAGCGGGGTGACGGCCAATATCACGCCGAAAGCCCTGACGGTGACGGGCGTGACGGCGGCAAGCCGCGATTACGACGGCACCTGGAATGCCGCGCTGTCGGGCGGCGCATTGAGCGGCCTGGTCGCTGGCGAGACGCTGACCCTGGACCTGACGAACCAGGCCGGCGTTTTCGCCGACAGGAATGCGGGCAATAACAAGGTCGTCAGCGTGACGGGCGCGACCATCTCGGATGGCACCGGCCTGGCCAGCAACTACGCCTTCAGCAATGCGAGCGGGGTGACGGCCAATATCACGCCGAAAGCCCTGACGGTGACGGGCGTGACGGCGGCAAGCCGCGACTATGACGGCACGCGGAATGCCGCGCTGTCGGGCGGCGCATTGAGCGGCCTGGTCAGCGGCGAGACGCTGAACCTGGACTTGACGAACCAGACCGGCGTTTTCGCCGACAAGAACGCGGGCGGCGGCAAGGTCGTCAGCGTGACGGGCGCGACCATCTCGGATGGCACCACGGGCCTGGCCAGCAATTATGCGTTGAGCAACGCCAGCGGGGTGACGGCCGCTATTTTCAAGGCAACCATCAACAGCGTGTCGAACGTGGGCGTCAACAACAAGATCTATGATGGCCAGAAAACGGCTACCTTGAATGGCACGGCGACCTTCACCGGCATGGTGAACGGCGACAGCCTGACGGTGGCCGGCAGCGGTGTCTTCAGCGACAAGAATGCGGGCACGGGCAAGACCGTCAACGTCAGCGGCATCACCCTGGGTGGCGCGGACGCAGGCAACTACATTCTGGGCAGCGCGACGTCCAGCGGCATGGCCGACATCGCCAAGGCCAGCATCAGCAGCGTGTCGGACGTGGGCGTCAACAACAAGACCTATGATGGCCAAAGAACGGCCACCCTGAATGGCGCGGCGACCTTCACCGGCATGGTGAACGGCGACAGCCTGGCGGTGGCCGGCAGCGGTGTCTTCAGCGACAAGAATGCGGGCACGGGCAAGACCGTCGATGTCAGCGGCATCACCCTGGGCGGCGCGGACGCGGGTAACTACATTCTGGTCGGCACGACCTCCAGCGGCGTGGCCAGCATCACGCCGAAAGCCCTGACGGTGACGGGCCAGGTGGCGGGCAACAAGGTCTACGACGGCAATGCGGTGGCGCAGCTGAGCGGCGGCAGCCTGGCCGGCCTGGTGGGCGACGAAACGCTGGCCATCGGCGGCCAGACGGCGGCGTTTGCCGACAAGAACGCGGGCAATGCCAAAACCGTGACGGTCAGCGGCACGACCTTGCTGGACGGTTCCGGTTCGGCCAGCAACTATACGGTCAGCAATCCGACGGGCTTGACGGCCAGCATCACGCCGAAAGCCCTGACGGTGACGGGCCAGGTGGCGGGCAACAAGGTCTACGACGGCAATGCGGTGGCGCAACTGATCGGCGGCAGCCTGGCCGGCCTGGTTGGCGACGAAACGCTGGCCATCGGCGGCCAGACGGCGGCGTTTGCCGACAAGAACGCGGGCAATGCGAAGGCCGTGACGGTCAGCGGCACGACCTTGCTGGACGGTTCCGGCTCGGCCAGCAACTACACGGTCAGCAACCCGACCGGCTTGACGGCCAGCATCACGCCGAAAGCCCTGACGGTGACGGGCCAGATGGCAAGTAACAAGGTCTACGACGGCAATGCGGTAGCGCAGCTGATCGGCGGCAGCCTCGTCGGCCTGGTGGGCAGCGAAACGCTGGCCATCGGCGGCCAGACGGCGGCGTTTGCCGACAAGAATGCCGGCAATGCCAAAACCGTGACGGTCAGCGGTACGACCTTGCTCGACGGTTCCGGTTCGGCCAGCAACTACACGGTCAGCAACCCGACCGGCTTGACGGCCAGCATCACGCCGAAAGCCCTGACGGTGACGGGCCAGGTGGCAAGTAACAAGGTCTACGACGGCAATGCGGTAGCGCAGCTGATCGGCGGCAGCCTCGTCGGCCTGGTGGGCAGCGAAACCCTGGCCTTCGCCGGCCAGACGGCGGCGTTTGCCGACAAGAACGCGGGCAATGCGAAGGCCGTGACGGTCAGCGGCACGACCTTGCTCGACGGTTCCGGCTCGGCCAGCAACTACACGGTGAGCAACCCGACGGGCTTGACGGCCAGCATCACGCCGAAAGCCCTGACGGTGACGGGCCAGGTAGCAGGCAACAAGGTCTACGACGGCAATGCGGTGGCGCAGCTGAGCGGCGGCAGCCTGGCTGGCCTGGTGGGCGACGAAACCCTGGCCATCGGCGGGCAGACGGCGGCGTTTGCCGACAAGAACGCGGGCAATGCGAAGGCCGTGACGGTTAGCGGCACGACCTTGCTCGACGGTTCCGGCTCGGCCAGCAATTATACGGTCAGCAATCCGACCGGCTTGACGGCCAGCATCACGCCGAAAGCCCTGACGGTGACGGGCCAGGTAGCAGGCAACAAGGTCTACGACGGCAATGCGGTGGCGCAGCTGAGCGGCGGCAGCCTGAGCGGCCTGGTGGGCGACGAAACCCTGGCCATCGGCGGGCAGACGGCGGCGTTTGCCGACAAGAATGCGGGCAATGCCAAAACCGTGACGGTCAGCGGCACGACCTTGCTCGACGGCACTGGCTCAGCCAGCAACTACACGGTCAGCAACCCGACCGGCTTGACGGCCAGCATCACGCGGGCGTCCATCAGCGCCATTGCCGGTATCGTGGCCGCGAACAAGGTGTATGACGGCGGCACGGCGGCCAGCCTGAACCTGGCCGGCGCCAGCTTCAATGGCATGGTGGCCGGCGACGCCTTGAGCCTGGCCGCCGGTCCAGTGATTGGCACGTTCAGCGACAAGAATGCGGCGATCGGCAAGACCGTGACCATCAGCGGCCTGGGCCTGGCCGGTGCCGATGCGGGCAACTATGTGCTGGCCAGCAACCAGGCCAGCACCACGGCCACCATTACCCCAGCTGCCCTGACGGTCAGCGCCAGCGGCGTCAACAAGGTGTATGACGCCACCACGAATGCCGCCGTTTCCTTGCGCGACAACCGTATCGGCAACGATCAGCTGAGCATTGCCAGCAATGGCGCCAGCTTCAGCGACAAGAATGCGGGCGTGGGCAAGACGGTGACGGTGGCCGGCATACGCCTGAGCGGCGCGGATGCGGGCAATTACGTGGTCAACAGCACTGCCAGCACCACGGCCACGATCTCGCAGGCGGCGCTGACGGTGAAAGTCGACAACGCTGAAAAAGACCAGGGACGCGCCAATCCCGATTTCCGCGCCAGCTACAGCGGCTTGCTTGGTGGCGACACGGTGGCGGCTGAAGTGAGCGGCAACCTGGCGTTCAGCACGCCGGCGACGACGGCTTCTGCGGCTGGCAACTATCTGGTATCGGCATCGGGCCAGGCGTCGAACAACTACGCCCTGAACTATGTTGACGGCGTGCTGAAAGTCAATCCGACGGAAGCGCTGCAAAGCGCCGTCGCGAACGTGATCGCGGCTGTCGCCGTGGCGCCATCGCAGGGCAATATGGTGCAGGCCGACATGATCGTCAGCGGCGAGACGGCGCCAGGCAAGCCCGCCGCCGCGCCGGAGAAAGAGAAGGGGGGCGCAGGCAGCGCGCCGGTGGTGCAGCTGGCCGGCAATGTCGTCAGCAATGTCCTTCCGGGGCTGCGCCTGAGCGTGGTCGACAGCGGCTTGCGCCTGCCGGTCGAAGTTTCCGTCGGCACGCGCCAGGACAGCCAGTAAAGCACGCGGCGTCACCGTCTGGTGGCGCCGGAGATGCCGCTTCGTGTTCCGAAGCGGCATTTTTTTTACCGGTGCATTGCCTCCGCGCTCTTATAATTGCTGCACCATCCTTGATTTCCGTCAGAAGAGCAGCGCTGAACAGAAAGTACAATCGCATGACATCCAATTTCATCGGCGTGGCCGGCTTGCCACGCGCCGGTTCCACCTTGCTGTGCCAGTTGCTGGCGCAGCATCCCGACCTGCATTGCGAAGGCAATAGCTCCCCGCTGTGCAACGCCTTGCTGGGTATGCGGCGCATGGTCAGCGACGACGCCTTTTTCCTGTCGCAGCTCGACAGCACCTTCGATGCCAGTTATGGCCATCTGAAAACGGCCATGCAGGGTTTCCTGCGCGGCTGGTATCAGGATTGCGGCAAGCAGGGCGTGGTCGACAAGAACCGCGCCTGGCTGCATTGCGTGGAGATGTTGCTGCAGCTGGCGCCGGAAGCGAAAATCATCGTCTGCGTGCGCGAGCTGGGGCAAGTCTACGGCTCCATCGAAGCGCAGCACCAGCGCACCATCCTGCTCGACTTCGTCGATCACCTGGCCGATTTCGACCGCCTGGGCCGTGCCGACATGCTGTTTGCCAAGGACCGCACCATCGGCGCTCCCCTGAGTTCCCTGCATGCCGTGCTGGACCTGCCTGCCGAAGTGCAGCAGAAGCTGTACTTCGTGCGCTTCGAAGACTTGATGGCGCGGCCGGTGGAATGCATGTCGCACCTGTACGCATGGCTGGGCCTGGCGCCATTCCAGATCGACCCGCACGATCTGGCCGTGGGCATCCAGGAAAGCGACAGCCATTACCGCATGAAGTACACGCACCGCCAGCAAGCGACCATCAGCGCGCCCAGGCCGCATGCGATATCGCCGCGCATCCAGGCGCAAATCGAAGATGCGTATGGCTGGTTTTATGAGCTGTATTATCCGCAACACCAACGCGCGGCGACGCCATCGGCCTGAAAACACTTGCGGCAGTGCTAATACCACTTGCCGCACAGCTGCCGGCGCGGTATTGCCGGCAGTTGCTGCAAACTCTGCTTTTTTTCCACGCCTCATTCTTTGCTTCCCATGCCATAGCCGGACCGCCCGAAGTCACTGGTATTGTAAAAAACACCGTTGTATAAAACCACTTGACTACCAATTTGGGGCGTCGCATTCTCTGTGCAGAAAGCCGACGCTTCGCTGTGCTTTCTTTACGTACAACATAAAAAGCTACTTCGATAGTTTTCGTATAACGTTCAGGAGACATTGTGAAGACACGGCAAATTAGCCGGCTGGCCTCGCCCT
This sequence comes from Janthinobacterium goodfellowi, assembly GCF_051380695.1. Lineage (NCBI taxonomy): Bacteria > Pseudomonadati > Pseudomonadota > Betaproteobacteria > Burkholderiales > Oxalobacteraceae > Janthinobacterium > Janthinobacterium goodfellowi. Next base: position 378,785 of record NZ_JBNYXN010000007.1, read on the forward strand.
TGATGGCTGGCTTGCTGGGCAGCGCGCTGCTCGCTTGCGGCGGCAATTCCACCACCGAACCCCCATCGACCCTGTTAGCCGCCACGGCCGCCAGCGACAATTGCGCGGCCTGGAGCGCCGCCGCCGTCTACACGGCGGGCCAGTGCGCCGTCTATGACGGCAAGGTGTATCGTGCCAAATGGTGGGTGCAGGGCACGGCGCCGAGCAACGACCAGTGGGGACCGTGGAGCCTTGACGCCACCACCCCGACGCCGACGCCGACGCCGACACCAACGCCCACCCCGACGCCCACCCCGACGCCGACACCAACGCCCACCCCGACGCCCACCCCGACACCGACGCCCACGCCTACTCCCACGCCAGGCGTGCCCACCAAGGCCCAGGCCGAGGCGAACGAGGCGGCGCTGACGAACAACGATTTCTTCCGCAAGGTCAAGGCGTCGATCCGCACCCTGGGCAATGTGGCCGTCGAGGCCGTCCAGCCTGGCCTGGCCAGCAATCCGCTCAACGTCAAGCGCGTCGAACGCCTGCTGCCGGCGGCGAAGTGGGATTATTATTTTGCCGCGCGCGACGCCAGCTACACCTATCAGCGCTTCCTGCAAGCCGTGGCCAAGTTCCCCGCCGTATGCGACGACTACAGCGACGGGCGCAACGCGGACGCCATCTGCCGCCACAGTCTGGCCACCATGTTCGCCCATTTCGGGCAGGAAACGGGCGACCATAACGCCAGCAGCCCGCTGCCGCAATGGCGCCAGGGCTTGAAATATTTGCGCGAGCTGGGCTGCGACGAAACGGGCGCCGGCTGCGGCTACAACATCGAGTGCGCCGATCCCGTCTTCAACAAGGTGTGGACTTGCGGCAAGAATGCCGACGGCAGCTTCAAGAAGTATTTTGGCCGCGGCGCCAAGCAGCTGTCCTATAACTACAACTACGGTCCGTTTTCGCAAGCCATGCATGACGGCGACCAGTCCGTGCTGCTGAAGAATCCGGACCTCGTCGCCTCGACCTGGCTGAACCTGGCGTCGGCCACGTTCTTCTTTGTCTATCCGCAACCGCCGAAGCCATCGATGCTGCATGTGCTCGACGGCACCTGGGTGCCGAACGCGGCCGATACGACAGCCGGGGCCGGCAATAACTTTGCCACCACCATCATGATCATCAATGCCGAATGCGGGCAGGGCACGGAAAAGCAGGCCGCGCAAAACCGCATCGATTACTACAAGCAGTTTGCCGCCGACATGGGCTGGGATTATTCCGGCGAACAATTGTCGTGCGCCAACATGCAACGCTTCACCCCGGCCAGTTCCGCTTCCTACAACATCTATTGGGAAAAGAACTGGAGCGCCGGTGGCGAGAACCAATGCCAGCTGGTCAGCTATCAAACCCCGTACAGCGCCTTGCTGGCCGGGAACTACGTGAAATGCGTGGAAGCAAACTGGAATGTGAAGTTGCAGTAGCAGTCTATGCAGGAAAGCCGGCCAGGGATAACAGTTGACAAGAGCCTTCAAAAGGCCTGCAACAAGCCCTCGATGTATAACCATAACGGAGACAGACACCACATGAAATCGAATGCATTATTGATGGCCCTGCTAAGCGGCGTGCTCGTCGCTTGCGGCGGGGGCCAGGAAGGCACGACCGCCACCCCGAACACCTTGCTCGCCGCCGTGGAAGCGTGCGCCGTCTGGGATGCCGCCACCGTCTACACGGGCGGCCAGTGCGTGACGTACCAGGGCGTCACCTACAAGGCCAAATGGTGGACGCAAGGCAATGTCCCCAGCGCGGCCGACCAGTGGGGCCCATGGGCCGTGACGGATACGCCAACCCCAACGCCGACACCGACGCCGACGCCAACGCCAACGCCAACGCCAACGCCAACGCCAACGCCAACGCCGACTCCGACTCCGACACCAACGCCGACTCCGACGCCGACTCCGACGCCAACTCCGACGCCAACGCCAACGCCAACGCCGACCCCCACGGCTTGCCGTCCCGACGGCCTGATTTCGGCCGTGCCGAATGTGCCGTATTGCAAGGTATATGACGCGAATGGGCGCGAAGTGCTGGGCAATGGCTTGAACCGGCGCATCGTCGGCTATTTCGCCAGCTGGCGCACGGGTGTCGATGGCAGCCCGACTTACCTGGTGAATAACCTGCCGTGGGACAAGATCACCCACCTGAACTATGCGTTCGCTTCCGTCGATCCGGCCACGTCGAAGATCGCCATCGGCAGCGGCGCGGCCAATCCCGATACGGGCCTGACCTGGCCGAACGTGCCGGCCGCGGCCATGGACCCGTCCCTGCCGTACAAGGGCCACTTCAACTTGCTGGCGCAATACAAGAAGAAGTATCCGGGCGTGAAACTGATGATTTCCGTGGGCGGCTGGGCCGGCAGCGGCGGCTTCTACACGGCCACGACGAATGCGGACGGCAGCATCAACACGGCCGGCATCAACACCCTGGCCGACTCGATGGTGGCCTTCGTGCGCCAATATAATTTCTTCGATGGCGTCGATGTCGATTACGAACACCCGACCACCAACAATGAAGCGGGCAATCCGAACGACTTCGCCGTCTCGAAACCGCGGCTGGCCGGGCTGATGACGAGCTACAACGTGCTGCTGAAAGTGCTGCGCCAGAAGCTCGACGAAGCGGCCGTGCAGGACAATAAATACTATCTGCTCACCATCGCCGGTTCCGCCTCGGGCTGGGTCTTGCGTGGCGAGGAAAATATGTCGGGATTGAAATATCTCGATTACGCCAGCCTGATGACTTACGACTTGCACGGCGCGTGGAACCAGTATGTGGGACCGAACGCGGCGCTGTTTGACGACGGCAACGATGGTGAGTTGCGGGCCGGGAACGCCTATCAGTACCAGAACATCGGCTACCTGAACACGGACTGGGCGTACCGCTACTACCGGGGCGCCATGCAGGCGGGCCGCATCAATATCGGCGTGCCGTTCTATACGCGGGGCTGGAAGGATGTGACGGGCGGCACCAACGGCCTGTGGGGCACGACGGCGCTGACCAATTCCACGGTCACCTGCGCTGGCGTAAAAACCTGCGGCATGGGCGCCACGGGCATCGATAACGTGTGGTACGACCTCGATTCGCAGGGCAAACCGACGCCAGGCGGCGGCAATCCCATCTGGCATGCGCTGAACTTGCAAAACGGCATCGTGCCGAGCTACCTGGACGCGTATAAAGTCACGGACAAGGCGCTGGTGGGCACCTATGTGCCGTACTACAGCAGCACCATGGTGGCGCCGTGGCTGTGGAATGCGACCAAGAAAGTCTTTATTTCCACGGAAACCACGCAGTCGATCGCGGCCAAGGCCCAGTACATCGTCAACAACAATATCGGCGGCGTGATGATCTGGGAAATGGCGGGCGACTATGCCTGGGATGCCACGCGCAATGGCGGCAAGGGCGAGTATTTCATGGGCACCACCCTGACGGACGTGCTGTACCAGGCCTTCCGCACGGCTGGCGTGTACGGCAACAAGCGCGCCGAAATCGCCATGCCGGGCACGGCGGCCAACGTCAGCATCACCCTGGGCGGCTGGAAGCTGGGCGACAACAACTTCCCCATCAATCCGGTGATGACGGTGAAGAACAACACGGCGTAGACCCTGCCGGGCGGCACCGTGGTGGAGTTCGATTATCCCGTCTCGGCGCCGTCGGACATGAGCGACCAGTCCGGCTTCGGCTTGACGGTGGTCAATGCCGGCTACACGGGGCCGAACAATATCGGCGGCTTCACGAAGAACTACAACCGGGCCCGCTTCGCGATTCCCGCCTGGCAATCGCTGGCGCCGGGCGGCTCCGTGGCGCTGACCCTGAACTACCGCCTGCCGATCTCGGGACCGGCCAACTACACGGTCACCGTGGGCGGCACCAAGTACGCCTTGACGCAGGAATATCCGGAACTGCCGGTGGCCCTGCCGTAAGTTGTTGATGCCGTAAAGTAAAAGGGCGGAACCGAGGTTCCGCCCTTTTTTATGCAGCTTTCTGTGTAGTAAAACGCCGGACAAAACCGTCGCGAGCGGCAGTGATTTGTGGCTAAGAAGCGCAACCGTGCTAGAGCACGGTGAGCATCGCAGGCCGCAAAGCGCGCCGCGCAGCAGGTTTGGTTCGGTGTTTAGAACCAGGTTTCTACCTGGAAGCCGTAGGAGGTGCCGCTGGTATTGTTGTTGTAGATCGGGCCGCCGTTGTTCGACGCATTGACCGAGGCGGTGGCCGCATCGTTCCATTTGCCGTAGGTCACGAAAGCGCGCAGCTCGGGACGC
>NZ_JBNYXN010000008.1:0-270103 GCF_051380695.1 Janthinobacterium goodfellowi
ATGACCATAGCAAGTTGGTCCCACCCCTTCCCATCCCGAACAGGACCGTGAAACAACTTTGCGCCGATGATAGTGCTGCAACCAGTGTGAAAGTAGGTTATCGTCAGGCTTGTTATATAAAAAAACCCCGCTAGGTGCGGGGTTTTTTTTCGTCTGCAGCATTCATCGGACTAGATGCCCCAGGTGATGCTTTCATTTTCCGCCTTGGCCGAGCGCAGCATTTCCATCAAGGGGTAGGCGCGCTGCGAGAAATGCACTTTTTGCGCGCGCGCATGGGCGCCCGTTTCGCCATCTTCCAAGGTCTCCGGGGTATGCGCATCGTGTTCGATGTCGTTTTCCGGATGCAGTTTGCTTTCCGCGACTTCTTTTTCCAGCAGGGCCAGGGCATCGCCCGCTTCCGCTGGCGTGATGACGCCGCGCGTGGGGTTCTTGTGCAGGATGTCGAGGATGCGCTGGGCATGTTCCTGGTACATCAGTACTTCTGGGGAGGATTTGGATTTGAATGAGATCAACATAAGCGCTTTCTGAAACTTGTTGTTAGTGTCGAAACAATATCACGACTTGAAATCTCGCACAGGCCGTCCGATTGCCCGGATTGCACATTTGCAAGCCGGATAGGGCCATCTGTTGGACAACGCACGCATTTACAAGAGCTTGCTCACCGTAAAAACACCCGTTTAAGCGATCGTTAAGTCTCAATCCAGTTTCACCGAGTCCATGAAGGTATCGATGGTGTCACGCGACAGCTTGCTTTCTTCACCGAGGATGATGATTTGGAAAATCCGTTTATCCTGCGCCACGAAACGGCCGACCAGCAAGACAGGCTTGCCTTGCTGCGTGCCCCTGGCCTCGATGCTGAGCGAACTGCGCTGGTGCGTTCCGGCCGCCGTGCTGCTGGCCGCCGATGCCGATTTTTCGCCGCGCACGCTGCCGTTGATATTTTTTAACAAGGCTGCCTGCATGGCGGGCAGGGCCGCTTGTGCCTGTTCTACACTGTCGAGCACGGCGCTGCCGATGGCGAAGGTATTGCCATCGACCTCGCTCGCCGTCATGGTCAGGCTGACTTTCTTGCCATCGAGATCGATCTCGCGTGTCAGCACGGCTGGCTTGCCTGGAAACAGGGCCGTGAACTGGGCGTCGGGGCTGCGATAGTCGCGCCAGTCGAATTTCGGACTGCAGGCGGACAAGACGCTGGCGGCCGCGAGCGTAGCCAGAAAGAGGGCAAGTGATGGTTTTTTCATCAGCAGATGGTAGCAGCGCCGCCAATCGCGCGCAATCGCGCACGTGCGGTGCTCACCGGCCGCCCTATATTTCCCGCAGCACGCGCCGGTACTGGATCGCTTCGGCGACGTGCGCTTGCGTGATGCCGGGGCTGCCCGCCAGGTCCGCGATGCTGCGCGCCACGCGCAGTACCCGATGATAGGTGCGCGCGGACCAGTGCAGGCGCGCCATGGCGCCATGCAGCAGCTGTTCGCCATGGGCTTCCAGGCGGCAATGCTGTTCGATTTCCGTACTGTTCAGGCGCTGGTTCGCTTTTCCCTGGCGTGCCAGCTGCAAGGCAAAGGCTGCTGCGACCCTCCTGGCGATGGCTTGCGTGCTTTCGCCGGCGCCGGCGTGCCGGCCCAGCGCCGCCGGCGGCATGGCGGCCACTTCGATCTGCAGGTCGATACGGTCGAGCAGCGGGCCGGACAGGCGACTGTGATAACGGAGCACGGCGTCCGGCGTGCAGCGGCACCGGCCGGAAGCGTGGCCCAGATAGCCGCACGGGCAGGGATTCATGGCGGCGATCAGCTGGAAGCGGGCCGGAAACTCGGCCTGGCGGGCCGCGCGCGAAATGCTGATGACGCCCGATTCCATGGGTTGGCGCAGCACATCGAGCACCCGGCGCTGGAATTCGGCGATTTCATCGAGAAACAGCACGCCGCAGTGGGCCAGCGAGATTTCTCCCGGGCGCGGCACGTTGCCGCCGCCCACCAGGGCCACACCGGACGCCGTCTGGTGCGGGGCACGGTAGGGGCGGCGTTTCCAGTGTTCCACCTTGAAGTGGCCGCCCAGCGAATGCACGGCGGCCGATTCCAGCGCTTCCTCGTCGCTCATGGGCGGCAGCACGCCGGGGAAGCGGCTGGCCAGCATGGTCTTGCCCGCACCCGGCGGCCCCACCATCAGGACGTTATGGCCGCCCGCGGCTGCCACTTCCAGCGCCCGCCGCGCCTGCTGCTGCCCTTGCACGTCGGCAAAGTCGGGATAGGCCAGAGCGTGCGCTGCCAGCCTGGGCTGGTGGCGCTGCAGGGCCGTGTGGCTGGCGTGCGCGGCAAAATGTGCGCAGACTTCGAGCAGGCTGTGGGCGGGATAGATGCAGGCATCGCGGACCAGCGCCGCCTCGTCCGCGTTCGCCTGCGGCAGGATGAAGGCGCGTGGCGCGCCCGCCCCGCTGCGCTGCATGGCGAAGGTCATGGCCAGCGCGCCGCGGATGGGGCGCAGCTGGCCCGACAGCGACAGTTCGCCGGCGAATTCATAGTGGTGTAATTGGTCGCCTGGCAACTGGCCGGAGGCGGCCAGGATGCCCAGGGCAATGGGCAGGTCGAAGCGGCCCGATTCCTTGGGCAGGTCCGCCGGCGCCAGGTTGGCCGTGATGCGCCGCGCCGGCATCTCGAAGCCGCAGTTTTGCAGCGCGGCACGGACGCGGTCGCGCGATTCCTTCACTTCCGTATCCGGCAGGCCGACTATGGTAAAGGAGGGCAAGCCATTGGCAAGGTGGACTTCGACACTTACCTCGGGCGCTTCCATGCCGGCCAGGGCGCGGCTTTTCAGGACGGCCAAGCTCATCAGACTCCCCCTGTGGCGCGGGCGCGCGCAGGATCAGTCTAGCGTTTGAAGCGCCGTCAGGTTTGAGGTATGCCAGCAAGGCCGTCAATAACAGGGCCTGGCTGGCGGGACCTTACAACCTTACACCTTGGCCTTGGGCTCGTTCAGGCGCGTTTCCAGTTCGATCAGGCGCAATTCCAGTGCATCCAGTTTGGCGCGGGTCTTGGCCAGCACTTGCGCCTGGATATCGAATTCCTCGCGCGTGACGAGGTCGAGGCGGGCAAAGCCTTGCGTCATCATCGACTTCACGTTTTTCTCGATATCCTTGGCCGGCGAGTTTTCGATGGCTTGGTGGATCTTGCCTTGCAAGTCGTTAAAGAAGGTATTCATGTCCATGGTCAGTCCTTTTATGGTGCGGCCTGTGCATCGCACCATTGCGGTGCACAGCGGCGTTAATCTGGTGCGAAACTGGGCAACTCATTGTGCTTCAGCAGTCCGTATCCGCATTCCTGGCCGTGTGCAGGGTATGTATGGACGGAAATGCACCTGTCAAGGTGGCAAGAGAGCTGGCACGTATTCTGCTAAAGAAGGTATGAACGCTTTGTGATCTCCAGCCAAGATTTTAAACCTCAACCGCTTTAAAAGTTCAATAAAAGGGAATCGCCATGAAGAATCTGTCCAAGAACATGACTTTAGCTGCCGCGTTGACACTGGCCATGACCGCTTTGTGCGGCAGCGCCATGGCCCAGGAGGCAGTGGCGGCGCCTGCTGCAGCCGAAGCCGTACCTGATAACGTGGTGAGCTACAACGTGGCGCTGACCAGCGATTACCGCTACCGTGGCGTGTCGCAAAGCCGTCTCGACCCTGCCATCAGCGGCGGCGCCGACTACACCCACAATCCGACGGGCCTGTATGTGGGAACCTGGTTGTCGAGCATCAAATGGATCAAGGACGGCGGCGGCGATACGAACCTGGAATGGGATATTTATGCCGGCAAGCGGGGCGAGATCAGCAAGGATTTCACCTATGACGTGGGCGGCCTGTATTACTTCTACCCATCGAATGGCTTGAGCACGAATGCGAACACCTTCGAGCTGTACGGCCAGCTCGGCTATGGCCCGGCCTACATCAAATATTCGCACTCGACGACCAATCTGTTTGGCGTGCCTGACAGCAAGAACAGCGGCTACCTCGATGTGGGCGCGAATATCGATATGTACGAAGGCTATCTGCTGAACCTGCATGTGGGCCGCCAGAAGGTCGAACATAACGATGCCCTCAGCTATACCGATTACAAGCTCGGTGTCACCAAGGATTTCGGCATGGCAACTGTTGCGCTGGCCTACGTCAAAGCCAATATCACGTCGCTGGCACCGAATGGCAAGAATCTGGCGAAATCCGGTCTCGTGCTGACCGTATCCAAAACCTTTTAAGCGAGACTGTCATGAAAATGATTACTGCAATCATTAAACCGTTCAAACTGGACGAAGTGCGCGAAGCCTTGTCGGCTATCAATGTGCAAGGCATTACCGTCACCGAAGTCAAAGGTTTCGGCCGTCAGAAAGGCCACACGGAACTCTACCGTGGCGCCGAGTATGTCGTTGATTTCTTGCCAAAAACCAAAATTGAAGCGGCCGTCGATGACGCGATTGTCGACCAGGCCATCGAAGCGATCGAAGGTGCCGCGCGTACCGGTAAAATCGGCGATGGCAAGATTTTCGTCTACAACCTGGAACAAGTCATCCGCATCCGTACCGGTGAAACCGGCAACGAAGCGCTCTAAGGGGAATATTGATGCGTAAAAATATAACAAAATTGCTCGCTGGGTTTGCCTGTCTGTGTGCGTTTGGCGTTGCCACGCCGAGCTTTGCCGATGCTCCCGCCAAGACGGAGGCGGCCACGACTGCCGCCGTCGCCACCCCCGCCGTCACGCCTGTGCCTGACGCAGCGGCTGCTCCTGCCGCCGCTCCGGCCCCGGCCGCTGCCGCGCCAGCCGCCGCGCCCGTCGCCAACAAGGGCGATACCAGCTTCATGATGATTTCCACCTTGCTGGTGATCTTGATGACCATCCCCGGCCTGGCCCTGTTCTACGGCGGCCTGGTGCGCTCGAAGAACATGCTGTCGGTGCTGATGCAAGTGTTCATGGTGTTCGCGCTGGTCATCGTGCTGTGGTGTATCTACGGCTACTCGATCGCCTTCACGGAAAAAACCGCCTTCTTCGGTGGCTTCGACCGCCTGTTCCTGAACGGTATCTGGGACCCGGCCAAGGGCACGTTTGCCGCCGCCGCCACCTTCAGCAAGGGCGTCGTCATTCCCGAGTTCGTCTTCGTGGCTTTCCAGGGCACGTTTGCCGCCATCACCTGCGCACTGATCGTCGGCGCCTTTGCCGAGCGCGCCAAGTTTGCCGCCGTGCTGGCCTTCGTCGTGCTGTGGTTCACGTTTGCCTACCTGCCAGCGGCCCACATGGTGTGGTTCTGGACCGGTCCTGACCTGATCACCAATGCCGCCACCTCGGCCAGCGAAGCCCTGAAAGCGGGCTGGATCTGGCAAAAAGGAGCGCTGGACTTCGCCGGCGGCACCGTGGTGCACATCAATGCCGCCGTCGCCGGCCTGGTGGGCGCGATCATGATCGGCAAGCGCGTCGGCTACGGCCGTGAATCGATGGCGCCGCACTCGCTGACGATGACCATGATCGGCGCCTCGCTGCTGTGGGTGGGCTGGTTCGGTTTCAATGCCGGTTCCTCGCTGGAAGCGGGCGACGTGGCGGCATTGGCTTTCGTCAACACCTTGCTGGCCACTGCCGCCGCCACCCTGTCGTGGGTATTTGGCGAATGGATCAGCAAAGGCAAGCCATCCATGCTCGGTGGCGCATCGGGCGCCGTGGCCGGCCTGGTGGCGATCACCCCGGCGGCCGGCTTTGTCGGCCCGATGGGCGGCCTGGTCATCGGCCTGCTGGCCGGCGTCATCTGCCTGTGGGGCGTGAATGGCTTGAAACGCCTGATCGGCGCCGACGATTCGCTCGACGTGTTCGGCGTGCATGGCGTAGGCGGCATCCTCGGTGCCTTGCTGACGGGCGTGTTTGCTGCACCACAATTGGGCGGCCAGGGCATCTTCGACTATGTCACCAACAAGATGTCGGCCGATCCGTACTCGATCGGCCACCAGGTGTGGGTGCAGGCGCAAGCGGTCGGCACCACCATCCTGTGGTCGGCCCTGGTCTCCCTCGTCGCCTATAAACTGGTCGACATCGTCATCGGCTTGCGCGTACCGGAAGAAGAAGAGCGCGAAGGTCTCGATATCACGAGCCATGGCGAGCAAGCGTATCATGGCTAAATAGCAATGATCTGGCATGCCAGCGCCCCGGCGCGGCATGTCCGGCCGGAAAAGGCGCCTCATTGAGGTGCCTTTTTTTCGTTGTGGGAATGGAAAAGGTCTTTAAAACAAGGCTTTTGCCCCGATTTGGGGTACTTACACGGTAATATAGTCGGCAGTTCTGTGTGCTTTTTTGAATACTGCACATAATTTAAGGATGTAACTATGGTTCCCCATCTCGTCACGGCCCTGACCGGACCGCTGCTCGACCTCGAAAAAAAGATTCTGGCCGCGACGCCGGCCATTGAGCGCTGGTTTCGCATGGAGTGGCAAGAGCACACGCCGCCCTTCTATTGCTCGGTAGACTTGCGTAACGCCGGCTACAAGCTGGCGCCCGTCGATACCAATCTGTTCCCTGGCGGTTTCCATAACCTGGCCACGGAAATGCTGCCCCTGTCCGTGCAGGCGGCCATGGCCGCCATCGACAAGTATTGCCCGGACGCCCGCAACCTGCTGATCGTGCCGGAATTGCACAACACCACGCCGCAGTACCTGCAGAACGTGGCGCGCCTGATGCAAATCTTCCGCCAGACGGGGCTGCACGTGCGCTTCGGTTCATGGTCGCCCGACATCACCCAGCCGACGCCATTGGCGTTGCCAGATGGCAACATGCTCGTCATCGAGCCGCTCGTGCGCCTGAACAATGGCCGCCGCCTGGGCTTGAAGGATTTCGACCCGTGCACGATTCTGCTGAATAACGACCTGTCGGACGGCATTCCCGATATCTTGCAAAATATTCATGAGCAAAGCCTGCTGCCGCCCTTGCACGCGGGCTGGGCCTTGCGCCGCAAGAGCAACCACTACACGGCCTACGATGAAGTGGTGAAAAAATTCGGCAAGATGATCGATGTCGACCCGTGGATGCTCAATCCCTTCCACGCCAAGTGCAGCGACGTCAATTTCCAGGAAGGCGAGGGCGAAGACGCGCTGGCCGCCAGCGTCGACGTGCTGCTGGCCAAGATCCGCAAGAAATACAAGGAATACGGCATCAAGGAAAAGCCGTTCGTCATCGTCAAGCCCGATGCGGGCACGTATGGCACTGGCATCATGACGGTGCGCGACGCCAGCGAAGTGCGCGACTTGTCGCGCAAGCAGCGCGACAAGATGTCCATCGTCAAGGACGGCAAGGTCGTCACCGATGTCATCATCCAGGAAGGCGTGCCAACCTTCGAGAGCATCAAGGATGCCGTGGCCGAACCCGTCGTCTACATGATCGACCGCTATGTGGTGGGCGGTTTCTACCGCGTGCACGCGGAAAAGGGTGTCGACCAGAACCTGAACGCGCCCGGCTCGCAGTACGTGCCGCTGGCGTTTGCCCAGCAGCATGCCGTGCCGGATTTGAAGGCAAAGCCGGGAACGGCCGCGCCGAACCGCTTCTATGTGTATGGCGTGGTGGCGCGCCTGGCCTTGCTGGCCGCGTCGCTGGAAATGGAGCGCACGGACCCGAATCCCGAGGTGTATTGATCGCTCCCTGCGGCTTGCCGGGCGCGGTGACCACTGTGCCTGGCGATCTCGGCTAGAATCAAGCATTCCTTATCAGGCTCCCCGATTGGACGCACCATGAAAATTGCATTCCTTGCCGACCCGCTGGCAGGCTTCAAGACTTACAAAGATTCCACCTTCGCCATGATGCGCGAGGCGGCCAAACGCGGCCACGCCGTGTATGCGTTCGAACAGAAGGACATGGCGCTGGAAGAGGGCATCGTCACGGCACGGGTCAACCACATCGAGCTGACCGGCGACGAACACGACTGGTACAAGGTCGTCTCCACCGAGGAAGTGCGCCTGTCGGCCCTGGACGCCATCATCGAGCGCAAGGACCCACCGTTCGACATGGAATACGTGTATGGCACGTATTTGCTGGAACTGGCGGAAAAGCAGGGCGCGCACGTCTTCAACAAGCCGTCCGCCATCCGCGACAACAATGAAAAGCTGGCCATTGCCCAGTTTTCCGAATTCACGTCGCCGACCCTGGTGACGTCGGATGAAGCGCGCCTGCGCGCCTTCCACGCCAAGCACCAGGACGTCATCTTCAAGCCGCTCGACGGCATGGGCGGCACGGGCATCTTCCGCGTCAAGGCCGATGGCCTGAACCTGGGCGCGATCATCGAGACCTTGAGCGAGAACGGCGCGCAGACCATCATGGCGCAGCGTTTCATCGCCGACATCGTCAAGGGCGACAAGCGCATCCTCGTCATCGGCGGCAAGCCGGTGCCGTTTTCGCTGGCGCGCATCCCGCAGGCGGGCGAAGTACGGGGCAACCTGGCGGCCGGCGGCACTGGCGTGGCGCAGCCGTTGACGGCGCGCGACCTGGAAATCGCAGAAAAGCTGGGCCCCATCCTGGCCGCGCGTGGCCTGATGCTGGTAGGATTGGACGTGATCGGCGACTATCTGACGGAAGTCAATGTCACCAGCCCGACTTGCTTCCAGGAAATCATGCAGCAGACGGGTTTTGATGTGGCTGCCATGTTTGTCGATGCCGTCGAGCATGGCGTTGCGCAAGCGCAGCAGCGCTAGAAGGTGGACTGACTATGGTAGGGATTTTGCTCATGACACATGCACCGCTGGGACAGGCTTTCATCGCCGCCTGCGCGCATGTGTTTCGCGGGCCAACGGAACGGTTTGAAGCCATCGACGTCGTCGCCGACCAGGACCTGGCGGAAGTGCAAAAGCTGGCGTCGGACGCCATCTGCCGCCTCGACGACGGCTCCGGCGTGCTGGTGATTACCGACGTGAAGGGCGGCACGCCGTCGAACTGCTGCAACAAGCTGGCCGATGCGGGCCGGGTGGAAGTCATCGCCGGCATCAGCCTGCCGATGCTGCTGCGCGCCATCACGTATCGCCGCGACACGCTCGACGTGGTGGTGGAGATGGCGCTGGCCGGTGCGCAAAGCGGCGCCGTGCGCGTCGATAACCGCATTCGCGTGGGCGAGTAAGGAAGTAGATGGCCGCCGCCCTGAAGGCGGCGGGTTTTATAGGCCAAGATTGTCATCAGCGTAGTGCATTCAGGGATAGAGACCATACAAAAATGATTCAAAAAGAACTCGAAATCATCAACAAGCTGGGACTGCACGCACGCGCCTCCGCCAAATTTACCCAGCTCGCCGCCAAGTTCAAGAGCGACGTCTGGCTGACCCGCAACGCGCGCCGCATCAACGCCAAGTCCATCATGGGCGTGATGATGCTGGCCGCCGGCAAGGGTGCGAAAGTGACCCTGGAAGCCGAGGGCGATGATGAGCAGGCATGTGTCGATGCGCTCACCGCCCTGATTAATGACAGGTTTGGCGAAGGCGAGTAATGCCCGCCGAACGCAGCCGCAGCCGCATTCCGACAGGTCAACCCATGGCATCTTTCACGCTCCACGGCATCCCGGTTTCCCGCGGCATCGCCATCGGCCGCGCACATCTGCTGGCGCCGGCCGCCCTTGACGTCAAACATTACCTGGTCGCCCAGGAACAGATCGAAGCCGAAGTCCAGCGCTTGCAAAGCGCCATCGCCGCCGTCCACAAGGAACTGCAAACCCTGTGGAACGAGCTGCCCAAGGATGCGCCCACGGAGCTGGGCGCCTTCATCGACGTGCATGCGCTGATCCTCTCCGACCCGATGATTTCCGAAGCGCCGCTCGACATCATCCGCAAGCGCCACTACAACGCCGAATGGGCGCTGCTGACGCAGATCGATGAATTGTCGGCGCAGTTCGACGAAATCGAAGATCCGTACCTGCGCGAACGCAAGGCCGACATCCAGCAGGTGGCCGAGCGCGTATTGAAAGTCTTGCTGGGCACGGAGCAGCTGCTGCCCAAGGCCGCGGCCGAAGACGAATTGATGGCGCAGATGATCGTCGTCGCCCACGATATCTCTCCGGCCGACATGCTGCAGTTCCGCGACCGCTCCTTCATCGGTTTCATTACCGACGTGGGCGGGCAGAACTCGCACACGGCCATCGTCGCGCGCAGCCTCGATATTCCCGCCGCCGTCGGCATGTCGCAGGCGTCGATGCTGATCGAGCAGGACGACTGGCTGATCATCGACGGCGATGCCGGCGTCGTCATCGCCAACCCCAGCGCGCTGGTGCTGGAACAGTACCGCGAGCGCCAGCTGGCCATGCAGCGCGCGCGCAAGAAGCTGGGCAAGCTGAAAAAGACGCCGGCCGTCACCAAGTGCGGCACGCCCGTCACCCTGCTGGCGAATATCGAATTGCCCGAGGATTGCGCGTTTGCGCTGGAGTCGGGCGCCAGCGGCGTGGGCCTGTTCCGCTCCGAATTCCTGTTCATGGGCCGCGCCCACAAGATTCCCACCGAGGACGAGCAATTCGAGGCTTACCGCAACACGGTGCAGTCGATGAAGGGAAAAGTCGTCACCATCCGCACGCTCGACATCGGCGCCGACAAGCCGCTCGACCAGTCCGACCATACGGCCTTGAATCCCGCCCTGGGCTTGCGCGCCATCCGTTACTGCCTGGCCGAGCCGCAGCTGTTCCTGACGCAGCTGCGGGCGATTTTGCGCGCCTCGGCCTTCGGCAAGGTACGCATCCTGATCCCCATGCTCGCGCACGCGTTCGAGATCGACCAGTCGCTGGCCATGATCGCGCAGGCGAAGGCCAGCCTGCGCGAGGAGGGCGTCAAGTTCGACGACGAGGTCGAAGTGGGCGCCATGATCGAAATTCCGGCCGCCGCGCTGGCCCTGCCCATGTTCGTCAAGCGCATGGACTTCCTGTCGATCGGCACGAACGATCTGATCCAGTACACCCTGGCCATCGACCGCGTCGATTACGAGGTGGCGCATTTGTACAATCCGCTGCATCCGGCCGTGCTGCAGCTGATCTCCATGACGATCGCGGCCGGCCACAAGGCGGGCATTGACGTGGCCGTGTGCGGCGAAATGGCGGGCGACGTGAAGCTCACGCGCTTGCTGCTGGGCATGGGGCTGCGCGAGTTTTCCATGCATCCGGCCCAGCTGTTGGCGGTCAAGCAAGAGATCCTCAACAGCGACCTGGGCCTGATTGCGCCACAAATGCGCAAAATTATGCGGTCGATGGAACCAAATGTGATCGCGGAAGCCGTACAACAGTTGCAGCTCATGTAAACTGTCACCTTATCGGCATCAGGACACATCGCGCGCGGCAAGAGGTGTCCTGATGCTAAAGTTGCAGCACCTATCATCGCGGTGCTGCATCGACCATGGCCCGTGGGGCCGCCTCCCTTTTATAAACCGACACACATGTCATCCATTGGAATCGTTTCGCCGCAAACCATGTATTTTGCGCAACCCCTGCAGCTGCAAAGCGGCGCATCGCTGCGGGACTATATGTTGATGTATGAAACCTACGGCACCCTGAACGCCGACAAATCGAACGCGGTGCTGGTCTGCCACGCCCTGAACGCCTCGCACCACGTGGCCGGCGTCTATGCGGACGAGCCGAAAAGCACGGGCTGGTGGGACAATATGGTGGGCCCCGGCAAGCCGCTCGACACGGACAAATTCTTCGTCATCGGCGTCAACAACCTCGGCTCCTGCTTCGGCTCGACGGGCCCCATGCACACCAATCCCGCCACCGGCAAGCCGTATGGCGCCGCCTTCCCCGTCGTGACGGTGGAAGACTGGGTCAGCGCCCAGGCGCGCCTGGCCGATGAACTGGGCATCATCCAGTTCGCCGCCGTGATGGGCGGATCGCTGGGCGGCATGCAGGCGCTGGCGTGGAGCATCATGTTCCCCGAGCGGCTGCGCCACTGCGTGGTGATCGCCTCGACGGCCAAGCTGTCGGCGCAAAACATCGCCTTCAACGACGTGGCGCGCCAGGCCATCCTGTCCGACCCCGATTACCGTGGCGGCGACTTCTATGCGCACGGCGTGGTGCCGAAGAACGGCTTGCGCGTGGCGCGCATGGTGGGCCACATCACGTATCTGTCGAACGACGACATGGCCGAGAAATTCGGCCGCAAGCTGCGCGACGCGGCGCAAACGGGCGACTACAAATTCGGCTTCGGCATCGATTTCGAGATCGAATCGTATCTGCGCTACCAGGGAGACAAGTTCTCCGAGTACTTCGACGCGAACACGTATTTATTGATCACCAAGGCGCTCGACTATTTCGACCCGGCGCGCGCGCATGGCGGCGACCTGGCCAAGGCCCTGTCGGGCACCAAGGCCAAGTTCTTCCTCGCCTCGTTCTCCACCGACTGGCGTTTTTCGCCCGAGCGCAGCCGCGAGATCGTCGAGGCGCTCGTGTGCAACCGCCGCCAGGTCACGTATGCCGAAATCGACGCGCCGCACGGCCACGACGCCTTCCTGCTGGAGGATCCGCGCTACATGAACATGGTGCGCGCCTATTATGGCCAGGTTTGGAACGACATCGGGGCGGGCGCGCCCGCCGCAGTACAGAACACCGCCGTCCGCCAGGGCGCCAAGGAGACCGCATGACTTTTGACGAATTGAGCGCGCTGCGCCCCGACCTGGCCTTCATCGCCCACTGGGTGCCGAACAACGCGCATGTGCTGGACGTGGGTTGCGGTGAAGGCGTGATGCTGCAGTATCTGCAAAGCGACAAGGAGTGCAGCGGCTACGGCATCGAGATCGCCGACGACAAGGTGCTGGCCAGCACCCTGCGCGGCGTGAACGTGATCCAGCAGGACATGGAAAAGGGCCTGGCCATTTTCGGCGACAACAGCTTCGACACGGTGCTGTGCCTGTCGTCGCTGCAGATGATGAAGCAGGTCGAGCCGCTGCTGCGCGACATCGTGCGCGTGGGTGCCGAGGCCATCGTTTCGTTCCCCAACTTCGCCTACTGGCCGCACCGCGTGTCGCTGCTGAAAGGGCGCATGCCCGTGTCGAAGTCGCTGCCTTACCAGTGGTACGACACGCCCAACGTGCGCTGCGCCACCATCAACGATTTCCGCGAGCTGGCCGAGGAATGCGGCCTGGAAGTGATCGAATGCGTGGCGCTGGCCGAAGGCAAGATGGTTTCCGTGCTGCCGAACCTGCGTGGCGACCTGGCCGTCTTCCGCCTGCGTAAAAAAGCGGTGCATTGATGAGCACAAGCCCGGCGCCTGGCTGGCGTTCCTATGCCAATGGCCGCATGCTGGCCGTGCTGGTGCTGGGCTTCAGTTCCGGCCTGCCCCTGTTCATCCTGCTGTACCTGCTGCAGGCATGGCTGGCCAAGTCGGGCTTGAACGTCAAGGCGCTGGGGCTGTTCGCCCTGGTGCAGTTCCCCTACATCTGGAAATTCCTGTGGGCGCCCCTGATGGACCGCTACCGCATCCTGGGACTGGGACGCCGGCGCGGCTGGATGGCGCTCACGCAAGTGGCGCTGTTCTTTTCCATCGGCGGCATGGGCATGCTGGACCCGCTCACGCAGATCGGCCTGATCGCGGCCGCTGCCGGCGGCGTGGCTTTTCTGTCGGCCAGCCAGGATATCGTCATCGACGCCTACCGGCGCGAAATCCTGTCCGACAACGAGCAGGGCCTGGGCGCGGCCGTCATCGTCAACGCCTATAAAGTGGCGGGCATGGTGCCGGGCGCGCTGTCGCTGATCCTGGCCGACCGCATGCCGTGGCAGCCCGTGTTCTGGATCACGGCCGCCTTCATGCTGCCGGGCCTCGTCTGCACCTTGCTGATCAAGGAGCCCACCGTGTACGGTTCGCCGCCGAAGACCATGCGCGAAGCGATCATCCTGCCATTCCAGGAATTCATCGCGCGCGATGGTTGGCGTAACGCAATGTGGATACTCGCCTTCGTATTACTCTACAAAATCGGCGACAGCATGGCCACGGCGCTGGCGACGAAGTTCTATCTGGACCTGGGTTTTTCCATGACGCAGATCGGCCTGGCCGCCAATACCACGGGTTTCTGGGCCAGCCTGGCCGGTGGCGTGGTCGGTGGCGTGTGGATGCTCAAGCTGGGCATCAACCGGGGCCTGTGGGTATTCGGCGCGCTGCAGGCGATCGCCATTCTCGGCTTTGCCTGGCTGGCGCAGGTGGGGCCGAACACTGTGTTGTTGAGTGCCGTGATCGGTTTTGAAGCGTTCGCCAGCCTGGGCCTGGGCGCGGCCGCCTTTGTCGCGTTCCTGTCGCGCAGCACGGACCCGCGCTACACGGCCACGCAATATGCCTTGTTTTCCAGCCTGAGCGCCGTGCCGCGCACCTTGATCAATGCCTCCGTGGGCTTTCTGGTCGCCGAGCTGGGCTGGTTCTCGTTTTTCATCGTGTGCTTCTTCCTGGCCTTCCCGGCCATGATGATGCTGCCTAAAATTGCTCCATGGAGGTCTGCCAATGGCACCAATATCCCTTAAACGTTACGCCATCCTGGCCAGCCTGTGCGCGGCCACCGCGCTGGCGCCCCTGTCCGCCCACGCCCAGCAGGCGACGGTCCAGGACGGCATCAAGGTGCGTCCCCTGTCGACGTCGCGCATCTTTGCCGGCGGCGCCGATTTCAATGCACAATCGAAGCAGCAATATGCGCAGCTGGTCAACGAGGCGAAGGAAAAAAATGCGCTGGTGCCCGACAGCGATCCGCAAGTGAAACGCCTGCGCGCCATCGCCCAGCGCATCATCCCGTTCGCCACGCGCTGGAACGAGGCGGCGGCCGACTGGAACTGGCAGGTCAACCTGCTCAATTCCGACCAGGTCAATGCGTTTTGCATGCCGGGCGGGCAGATCGCTTTTTACAGCGGCATCATCACCAAGCTCAATTTGACCGACGATGAAGTGGCCATCGTCATGGGGCATGAGATTTCGCATGCGCTGCGCGAACACTCGCAGGCGCAGGCGGGCAAGGGCAACCTGGCCGCCGTCGGCGCCAAGCTGGCCGGCGCCGGACTGTCGGCCTGGCTCGGCGTCGATCCGAGCATCACCAGCACCGCCACGAATATGGCGGCGCAGGGCGTGATGCTGAAGTTTTCGCGCGACGATGAGCGCGAAGCGGACCTGATCGGCATGGACCTGGCCGCGCGCGCCGGTTTCGACCCGCGCGCCGGCGTCATCCTGTGGCAGAAAATGGCGGCAGTGAGCAAGGGCGCACCGCCGGAATTCCTCTCGACGCACCCGTCGGGCAAGGACCGCATCTCGCAGATGAACAGCCACATGGCGCAAGTGCTGCCGCTGTACGCGCGCAGCAAGGGCGTCAGCGTGGACGCCTTGCCGCCATACCGCAGCACCGCCATCGCGCAGCGCTAGGATGCCGAAGCGTCACGCGGCCTCACCTTTGCCCATGCGCGACGGCGTGGCAGCCAGCTACCTGTGGCTGCCGGAAGGGCAGTGGCCGGACATGCTCACCTTCCTGGTCGAGCGCTACCCGCAGATCAGCGCCGCGCAATGGCGGGACCGCATGGCGCGCGGCGAAGTGGTCGATGGCGACGGCGCCGTGCTGGCGCCCGGCAGCGCATACAAGCGCGGCATGCGCATTTTTTACTACCGCGAGCTGGAGCGGGAAACGCCGATTCCCTTCCAGGAAGAGATCCTGTTCCAGGACGAGCATCTGATCGTCGTCGACAAGCCGCACTTCCTGCCCATGACGCCGGGCGGGCGCTTCGTGCAGGAGACCTTGCTGACGCGCCTGAAGAAACGGCTCGATAGCGCCGACCTCACGCCGATCCACCGCCTCGACCGCGAGACGGCCGGCGTGGTGATTTTTTCGCGCCAGATCGCCAGCCGGGGCGCCTACCAGTCGCTGTTCCAGCGCCGCGAGGTGCGCAAGACGTACGAGGCGCTGGCGCCCGTGCTGGCGGGACGCGATTTTCCATTTACCTACCGCAGCCGCATGGTCGAGGGCGCGCAGTTTTTCCTCATGCGCGAGGAGGCGGGCGAGCCGAACTCGGAAACCGTCATCGACGTGATCGAAGAGCGCGGCGATGTGGCCCTGTACCGGCTGCAGCCGCACACGGGGCGCAAGCACCAGCTGCGCGTGCACCTGGCTTCGCTAGGCATCCCCATCGTCAACGATGCGTTTTACCCGGTGGCCCTGCCGTGCAAGGAAGACGACATGTCGCAGCCCTTGCAGCTGCTGGCGCGCGCCATCGATTTCACGGACCCTTTGAGCGGCGAGCCGCGCCATTTCGAAAGCCGGCGCGTGCTGGCGTAAGCCGACACCAGCGCCGACGTGTCAAAGATCAGCCCTTGACCGTGTAATCGATGATCAAGGGCGCATGGTCGGAAAACCGCTCGTCCTTGTAGACGCTGACCGTATGCGCCTGGGCCGCGATGCCGGGGGTGGCGACGTGATAATCGATGCGCCAGCCCACGTTCTTCGCGTAGGCTTGCCCGCGGTTGCTCCACCACGTGTACTGGTCTTCGCGCTTGTCCAGGCCGCGGTGCACGTCGACGAAGCCCACTTCGTCGAAGACGCGCGTCAGCCACGCGCGTTCCTCGGGCAGGAAGCCGGAATTCTTCTTGTTGCCCTTCCAGTTCTTCAGGTCGATTTCGTGGTGGGCGATGTTCCAGTCGCCGCAGATGACCACTTCGCGGCCCAGCGCCTTCAATTCCAGCAGGTGCGGCAGGAACAGTTCCATGAAGCGGAACTTGGCTTCCTGGCGTTCCGGCCCGGACGAGCCGGAGGGGCAGTACACGGAAATGACGGACAGGTTGCCGAAATCGCAGCGCACGTAGCGGCCTTCGGCATCGAATTCGGGGCTGCCGAAACCGATATGCACGGCGTCCGGTTCCACCTTGCTGTACACGCCCGTGCCGGAATACCCCTTTTTCTCGGCATAGTGGAAATGGCCATGGTAGCCGTGCGGGTTGAGGAATTCCGGCGTCATGTCGGGCAGCTGCGCCTTCAATTCCTGCACGCAGATGAAATCGGCCGTCTGCGTGCCCATCCAGTTGAAAAAGCCTTTTTTGGCGGCGGAACGGATGCCGTTCAGGTTGGCGGAGATAATTTTTGGCATAGGTCGAAAGTGAAAAGGGCGCTGGACGGGGCCGGCGGGCGCGGCATGGCGATTGTCTCGCCGCTGCGCGCGGATTAAAATACAGGCACTTTTAAAAAATGAGGCTAATGTGAATAATTTACGCCAGCAGTTTATCGCGTTTTCAGTATCCAAGGGAGTCTTGCGGTTTGGCGAGTTCACCACCAAGGCCGGGCGCCAGTCGCCGTACTTCTTCAATGCGGGCCTGTTCCATGACGGCGCCACCCTGGCCGAGCTGGCGCAGTTCTATGCGCAGACCCTGCTCGACTCGGGCGTGGAATTCGACATGCTGTTCGGCCCCGCCTACAAGGGCATCACCCTGGCGTCGGCCACCGCCGTGGCGCTGGCTGGCAAGGGCCGCAACACCTCGTTCGCCTTCAACCGCAAGGAAGCCAAGGATCACGGCGAAGGCGGCACCATCGTCGGCGCCAAACTGCATGGCAAGGTTGTCATCATTGACGATGTGATCTCGGCCGGTACCTCGGTGCGCGAATCGGTGGACATGATCCGCGCCGCCGGCGCCGAGCCATGCGCCGTGCTGATCGCCCTGGACCGCATGGAGCGTTCGGGCCCGGACGGCCAGCTGTCGCCAAGTTCGGCGGTGCAGGAAGTGTCGAAACAGTATGGCATCCCCGTCATCTCGATCGGCAACCTGGACGACTTGTTCGGCTACCTGAACGGCGCGGGCGCCGATCCGGAACTGCTGAAGCACAAAGAGGCCGTTTCCGCCTACCGCGCGCGCTACGGGATTTAAAGCGCCCATGGCGGCGTTGCAGCGCGTTGCCGCATTAGCGTGCTGTCTGCCGCGCTGCGCCTTGCCCTGAGCACTTTAAATCGCACTACTTTTCCAGCAGCGCCCGCAGCCGCGGGTCGCTGCAGGCGGCGCTGGCCTGCGGATGGCATTGCAAGAGCCGCCGCAGCAGCGCGGCGCCGATGCCGCGCCGCCGGAACGGCGGTTTCACGAACAGCATGTTGACCGTAACCTCGTCCGCGCTCCTGCTGAAGTCGAGCATGGCCACCTGCTGGCCGTCGATCCATGCGCACAGCGCGCTGTCCCCTTGCCAGTCTATCCGCATCACGCCAGCCATGGTTTGACCGCCGCATGCAGGCCCAGGGCGAACAGGCCGATAAAAAAGCAGCGCTTGAATACCAGCTGCGCGATGCGGCCGCGCAGCCATTGACCGGCCAGCATGCCGGCCAGCGCCGGCAGCAGCGCATACGCGGATGCGCCGGCCGCGCCGAGGCTGAAGTCGCCGTGCAGAGCCAGGCTGGCCGCCAGCGCCACGGTCGAAGCCGTAAAGGCCAGGCCCAGTGCCTGCACCAGCGCGTCGCGCGCCAGGCCCAGTCCCTGCAGATACGGCACGGCGGGGATCACGAATACGCCCGTGGCGGCCGTCACCAGTCCCGTCGCCGCGCCCGCCAATGGCCCCAGCCACGCTTCGTGCCGCGCCGGCACGCGCAGCTGCAGCGAAAACAAGCCCGCCAGCGCATACAGCATCAGCGCCACGCCCAGCGCGACGACGGCCCAGGCGCCGCTGTCGGCCGGCAGCAGCGCGCCGCCC
Source organism: Janthinobacterium goodfellowi (assembly GCF_051380695.1). Classification (NCBI taxonomy): domain Bacteria; kingdom Pseudomonadati; phylum Pseudomonadota; class Betaproteobacteria; order Burkholderiales; family Oxalobacteraceae; genus Janthinobacterium; species Janthinobacterium goodfellowi. The sequence continues at coordinate 18,637 of NZ_JBNYXN010000008.1, forward strand.
GCCAAGGTACCGGCCATGACGGCCGCCAGCATGGGCCACAGGCGCCGTAGCAGGGCGCGCAGCCCGGGGCCGGCCGCCAGTTGCCAGACATTCGTGACCATCGACGGCACGATCAACAGGGCCGCCGCCTGCACGGGCGGCATGACGAGGCTGAGCGTGCCCATGGCCACCGTCGGCAGACCCAATCCGACTACGCCCTTGACGAAGCCTGCGACGAGGAAGCTGGCGCCGACGGCCAGCAGGAATGACGTCTCCATTTTTTCTATTCCACAGTAAATTGCGTGAATTCTGCGCGCGCTGGGTGGTTTCGCCAAGGTGGATTATTTTGAGTCAGCCTCAGTAAAATACGAAGGCTGATAAGATGCTGAAAAGGGGAGCCGTCATGCGCTTTGATCTGGTCGATTTACAGCTGTTCGTCAACGTCGTGGAAGCGGGCAGCCTGACGGCGGGCGCCGCGCGCAGCCATCTCGCATTGGCCTCCAGCAGTGCGCGCGTGCGCGGCATGGAAGAGATGCTGGGCATGCCCTTGCTGCTGCGCGGCCGGCGTGGCGTGGAGCCGACGCCCGTGGGCCAGACCCTGCTGCATCACGCGCGCCTCGTCTTGCTGCAAATGGAGAAAATGCGTGGCGAACTCGGTGAATTTGCGCGCGGCTTGAAAGGGCAGTTGCGCCTGCTGTGCAATACGGCCGCGCTCAGCGAATTTTTGCCCGAGGCGCTAGGCGCTTTTCTCGACCGCCATCCGAACCTGACCATCGACCTGGAAGAGCGCCTCAGTTACGATATCGTCAAGGCCGTCTCGGAAGGGCTGGCCGACATGGGCATCGTGTCCGACTCGGTCGACATGCGCGGCTTGCAGACGTTTCTGTTCCGTCCCGACCGGCTGGTGGTGATCGCCGCGGCCGACGGCGTGCATCACCGCGCACTCGGACAGGATGGCGTCGTCGCGTTTTCCACGCTGCTGGATCACGATTTCATCGGCCTGGCCGACGACAGCGCGATGCAGCAGTACCTGGGCATGCATGCGGCGCGCCTGGGGCGCCCCTTGAAGGTGCGCGTGCGCCTGCGCAGCTTCGATGCCGTGTGCCGCATGGTGGCCAGCGGCGTGGGCATCAGCGTGGTGCCGCTGGCGGCGGCCAGCCGCTGCCAGCAGACGATGGCGCTGCGTTGCCTGGAATTATCCGATCCCTGGTCCGTACGCAATCTGACGATCTGCGTGCGCCAGTTCAGTGAATTACCCCTGTATGCGCGCCAGTTGATCGATCATCTGAAGGCGTGACAGGGCATGACAGGAGCAGCGATGCATTTTTCAGAAGACAAGATGGCCAGCCTGCTGTGCAGCGACCAGGTCGAGCGGCCCATCCACATCTGGCAGCCGGAGCATCCCCGCGCCGTGATTCTGGCGATCCACGGCGGCATGGCGCATGCGGGCGACTACGTCACGCCGGCGCTATACTTCCGCCAGCACGGCATCGCCACCGTCAGCTTCGACATGGTGGGCCACGATGGCAAGCGCAAGGTCGATATCCCCTCGTTCGACGCCTTCCTCGACGACGAAGAGCTGTTCCTCGCCTGGATCAAGCAGACGTATCCGGGCGTGCCCGTGTTCGTCATGGGCCACTCCATGGGCGGCCTGATCGCCACGCACCTGGGGCTATGGCGCTTTGCGGGCGACCCGGCCATCAAGGGATTTGTGATTTCATCGCCGTATTACGTGAATGCGATTCCCGTGCCGAAGGTGCTGCAGATGCTGTCGGGCTGGCTGGCGCAGCGCTTCCCGACGATGAAAGTGCCATTGGGCAACCTGACCATGCTGCTCACGCACGATCAAACCATCACCGCGCGCCATTTCCAGGACGAGCGCGACGGCATACGCGCCAGTGCGGCGTCGGTGCGCTTCGCCCATGCGCTGACGTCGGCGCAAAAGGCGCTGGCGGGCGGTTTGTCGGACTGGCGCTTCCCCCTGTTCGCCGTGGTGGCGGGCGACGACAAGCTGGCCGACAGCCGCGCCACGGAAAGCCTGCTGCGCAGCGTGCCCGATGGCTTGCTCGACTATCATTTTTATCCGGCCAATTATCACGAGAATTTCAATGAAGTGAACCGCGAGGCGATCTTTGCCGCCATCCTGGCCTGGATGGAAAAACTGCTGGCACCCGTGCAGGCGTGAGGGCCAGGTATCGTTATAATCGGATTAACTGCATTTACCGCCGGCGCATGCCGGCCCGGTCCCCGCGGCACAGGGGAATACTCAAGGAACGAACGATGCGCTTGCTGATTGCCCTGTTACTCCCGTGGCTGACCTTTTTCACGATCGGCCGTCCGATCGCCGGCATCATTTGCCTGATCCTGCAAATCACCGTGATCGGCTGGCTGCCGGCCACGATCTGGGCCGTGTATGCGCTGAGCCAGTACAAGACGGACCAGAAAATCGCCGACGCCATGCGCCGGCGCTAAGCGTGTTCTAAGGCTGGCCTAAGCTGCGCTTCCTATCTTGATTCAACCGACATGAGGAGAGTGAGATGGCATTAAACAGACGCGGTACCCTGGGCCTGGCGGCGGCGATGCTGGCCGCCGGGCTGTTGCTGGGAAGTGCGGCGCAGGCGCAAACCGACGGCGCACTGCCGCCCGTGCAGAAGAGCGGGGCGGTGGAGTACCTGAGCGGCGGCATCGGCCTCGATGAGTCGACGGCCATCAAGAGCGCCAGCCGGCATTGGCCCTTGAGTCTCGTGTTTTCCGTGCAGGCGGCGGGCAAGGCGGAATTTGCCTCCGACGTGAAGCTGGAAATACGCGATGCCAAGGGTAATCCGGTGCTGGACACGACGGCCAGCGGACCGTTCCTGCTGGCGAAACTGGCGCCGGGCAGCTACAGCCTGCGCGCCACCCTGGCCGGCAAGACGCTGGAACGCAAGGTGCAGATCAAGGCGGGCAGTTCCGCGCGCGTGGAGCTGGTCTGGCCGGCGGGAACGAACCAGGGCCGGCCTTGATGCCTGGCGACGGCAAGGCGCCCGAACTGGGCTTGTCGGCGCGTGGCTTGTCGGCGCATATCCTGCCAACGTCGGCGACGATGGTCGGCGTGTGCATGACGGTGCTGTCAATCGGGCATTTGGCGCCGCGCGGCGAGGTGCGCGTGGCCATCGACAAGCTGCTCGCCGTCGATGCCATCGTCTTTCTCGTCAGCGCCGTGCTCTCGTTCATGTCGCTGCGCCCCGGCCATTCGCGCTTGCGCTACGAATCGTGGGGCGAGCTGCTGTTCATCTGCGGCCTGGCCCTGCTGGCGCTGGGCGCCGTGGTGCTGGCCTTCGTCATCAACTGACCGCGAGCACGCGCCCTTCGGCGGCGCTTTGCAGCGCCAGTTCGATCAGGCGTATCGTCGCTGCCGCATCCTCGGCCGCCACCGGCGCCGGTGCGCCGTGGCGGATGGCGTCGGCCATGCCCTGGTAAAAATCCTGGTAGCGGCCCGCCTGCATTTCGAGGTGTTCGCAATGGCCGTCCGGCTGCGTGCCCAGGTGCAGCGCGCCGCGCACGGGGTCGACGCCCCAGCCGGGCTGGCCCGGCCTGCCGCCCGCCTTCAGGGCATCTTCCTGCGGGTCGAGGCCGAATTTCACGAAACTGCCCTTGTCGCCATGCACGGCGAAGCGCGCCGTCGGCGCCTTCACCAGGCAGCCCGCTTGCAGCACCACGCGCAGCCGGTCATAGTACAAAACGATGTGCATGTAGTCGACGGCTTGCGCGCCATCGCGCTGCAGGACGATATCGGCATACAGCTTTTCCGGCTTGCCGAACAGCTGCATGGCCTGGTCCAGCATGTGCGGGCCCAGGTCGTACAGCAAGCCGCCGCCCGGTGCGCCGGACTCGCGCCAGCGCTGGCGGATCTCGGGGCGGAAACGGTCGAAATGCGATTCGACGCTGGCGATGCGCCCCAGGGTGCCTTGCGCCAGCAGCGCTTTCAGGGTCAGGAAGTCGCCATCCCAGCGCCGGTTGTGATACACGCTGAGTACCAGCTGGCGCTCTTTCGCCAGCGCGATCAGGCTCTGCGCCTCGGTGCTGGAAATGGTGAATGGCTTGTCGACCACCACGTGCTTGCCCGCTTGCAGGGCCGCTTGCGCCAGGCTGAAATGCGCCTCGTTGGGCGCGGCGATGACGACCAGCTCGATGGACGGATCGGCAAACAGCTGCGCGGGCTCCGCATACACGGTGGCGTGCGGCCAATCCTTGTGCACGAGCTCGGGCTTGCTGGAGGCGACGGCCGTTAATTCCAGGGCATCGATGGTGGACAGGACGGGAGCGTGGAAGGTGGAGCCGGCAAAGCCGTAGCCGACCAGGCCGGTTTTGATCTTGTTCATGGCGGATTCACAGGTGCGTGGAAGAATCCATGATCATACCCGCAAGCGGGCGGCAGCTCCGCTGTTGCGATGCTGCCGCTGATACATTAGTTCAGGCTCCAGACGTATTGCACCTTGACGCTGGCGCTGACAGGCTTGCCGCCAGCGAGGGCCGGCTTGAACGTGCATTTGGCAATGCCGCTGCGCGCCGCCTCGTCGAGGGCCGGATGGCCGCTGCTCTTGACCACGCTCGAGTTCAATACCTTGCCACTGGCATTCACGTCGAAGGACATGGTGACCGTGCCCTCTTCCTTCGCCTGCAGCGATGCGGCCGGCCAGGCCGGTTTGCCGCACACGCCAAAGTCGATGATGGGGCGGCGCTCCAGCACGGGTGCGCTGTCGGCGGCGACGGCCTGGCCGTAGATGCCAAGGCAGGCACCGGCCAATGCCAGCAGCGGTACGGCCGCCTTCCAGTTCAGGGTTTGCGGTGCGGGGCGCAGCAATCGTTTGATACGTGACATAAGATCTCCTCCGTTGGCCGCCTGGGCCAGGTGGTGGGTTGAGAACTGGAGACGTTCCAGTTCCGAGAGTGCAAGAGCCAGACGCCGCGGTTCGCCCAGTTGTCTTGCTGCGAAATCATCTGCAATGTGTTCGCGTTCGAGGCGCACGCCGCGTGAAATCCACCAGACGGCAGGGTGGAAGAACAGCAGCGCCTCGATGGCGTTTTGCAGCAGGTTGATCAGATAATCGTGGCGCCGGATGTGCGCCAGTTCATGCGCCAGCAGCGCATCGAGCAGGTGCGGCGGCATGCCGGTGAGCAGCGCCGCGGGCACCAGCACCATAGGGCGCCAGATGCCGGCCGTGAGCGGGCTGGCGATGTTGTCGAGCACGCGCAGCCGCACGGGACGCGCCACGCCGGCATCGTGCGCCATGCGCGACAGCCTTGTCTGCAGTTGTGCATGCGTGGCGCCCGTGTTCCTGGCGCTGCGCTCTATCCACAGCATGCCCAGCGCCATGCGCACGGCCAGCACGGCGGCGCACAAGGCCCACACGCCGACGACGGCGCGCAGCAGCAGATCCAGGTCGGGCAGGCTGTCGGGCGCCAGCAGGGCGGCGGGCAGCAAGGCGCTGGAGTACAGGGCGCCAGTGGCATCGGCCCCGGCCAGACGCAGATACAAGCCCGCCGCCGGCCACGCCAGGCAGGCCAGCAGGGCGCCGCAACCGACGGCGTAGCGTGCCTCGGGACGCGCATTGCGCAAGGCGGCCCATGCCAGCGCGGTGGCGCAGCCGATCAGCAAGCCTTGCCACAGGAAGTGCAGCAGGGTCCAGCCCAGCGCCGGCACGAAGCCGCTCATGACTGATCGTCCTTGAGCATTTTTTCGATTTCCGCGCGTTCGGCGCGCGACACGCCCGTGCGCAGCGCCGCCAGCACCAGCGCCTTGGCCGAACCGGCAAAGGCTTTCTGCATCAATTCCTTGAGCAAATTCGTCTGCAGGCTGTCCTGGGCCTGGGCCGGCGCATACACGTGCGAGCGCTGGCTTTCGTCGCGGATCAGCAAGCCTTTGGTGTGCATGATCTGCATCAGGCGCAGCACGGTGCCATACGTGATGGCCGGCTTGGCCAGCGCCATCGCCTCGTGCACCTGCTTGGCCGTGGCGGCGCCCAGCGGCCACAGTGTCTGCAGCAGATCGAGTTCGGCTGCCGTCGGTTTCGGGATGTCGTGCGTCTTGGCCATGCGGTTTTCCTCTTGCCTGAAATTCAATAGGGCTAGATTAAACCTTATAGACAAAAATGTATACTTTAATTTTCGCAGGCCTTCAAGCAGCATTCATAGCAGGGGAAAAGTCTAGACAAGGCTGTTTATAAATGCGGTCGATGGGCAAAAAAAAAGACGCCGCAGCGTCTTTTTTTGGGGCGAGTGAAAATTATCCCGCCAGCTTGGCCTTCAGCAGTTCCGTCAGCTGGGCCGGGTTGGCCTTGCCCTTGGACGCCTTCATGGCCTGGCCGATCAGTGCATTGATCGCCGCTTCCTTGCCGGCGCGGTACTGTTCCACCGACTTGGCGTTGGCCGCCAGCACTTCATCGACGATGGCTTCGAGCGCGCCCGAGTCCGAGATCTGCTTCAAGCCCTTGGCGTCGATGATGGCGTCAACCAGGTGCTCGTCGTTCGATTTCGCTTCCCACATGCCGGCGAAGACTTCCTTTGCCGCCTTGTTCGAGATCGTGCCGTCGGCGATGCGCTTGAGCATGGCGGCCAGTTGCGCGGCGGAGACGGGGGCGTCGTCCAGGTCCACGCCTTCGCGGTTCAGGGTCGACGCTACGTCGCCCATCAGCCAGTTGGCGGCGGCCTTGGCGTTTTCCTTGCCGGCCTTCTCGACCACGGCGACGAAGTAGGTGGCCATGGCTTTCGATTGCGTCAGCACCAGCGCATCGTAGTCCGGCAGCGCGTATTCGCTGATAAAGCGGGCGCGCATGGCGGCCGGCAGTTCCGGCATCGACGCCTTGACCGTATCGATCCACGCTTGCGAGATGACCAGCGGCGGGAGGTCAGGGTCCGGGAAGTAGCGGTAGTCCTGGGCGTCTTCCTTGCTGCGCATTTCGCGCGTTTCCTTGCGGTCCGGATCGTACAGGCGCGTGGCCTGCACGACCTTGCCGCCGTCTTCGATCAGTTCGATCTGGCGGCGCACTTCGACGTGCACGGCTTCCTCGATGAAGCGGAAGGAGTTCAGGTTCTTGATTTCGCAGCGGGTGCCGAATTCCTTCTGGCCGACGGGACGCACGGAGACGTTGACGTCGCAGCGGAACGAGCCTTCCTGCATGTTGCCGTCGCAAACGCCCAGCCACATGACCAGCGAGTGCAGGGCCTTGGCGTAGGCCACGGCTTCGGCGGCGCTGCGGATTTCCGGCTCCGAGACGATTTCCAGCAGCGGCGTGCCGGCGCGGTTCAAGTCGATGCCGCTCATGCCCGCGTAGTCTTCGTGCAGGGATTTGCCCGCGTCTTCTTCCAGGTGGGCGCGCGTCAGGTTCACCGTCTTGGTGACGAATTCGCCATCCTTTTCGTAGCCGAAGGTCAGGGCGCCGCCGATGACGACGGGGTCTTCGAACTGGCTGATCTGGTAGCCCTTGGGCGAATCGGGATAAAAATAGTTTTTACGGGCAAAGACCGAGTGCGGCGCGACGGTGGCGCCGACGGCCAGGCCGAAACGGATTGCGCGGTCGACGGCTTGCTTGTTCATCACCGGCAGCACGCCCGGCAGCGCCAGGTCGACGGGGCTCGCCTGCGTGTTGGCTTCGGCGCCGTACTTGATCGGCGAACCGCTGAAAATTTTGGATTCGGTCGTGAGCTGCACGTGGTTCTCAAGACCGATGACGACTTCCCATTGCATAGTGTTCTCGCTTATTTTTTGGTGGCGCCGCCTGGGCGGCGCGAATTTTTTCTTAATTTTCTTAAATGCCGTCAGGGCTGCGCGTATGCCAGTCCGTCACTTGCTGGAACTGGTGGGCTACGTTCAGCAGCTTCGCTTCGCCGAAATAATTGCCGATGATTTGCAGGCCGACGGGGCGCTTGCTGTTTTTTTCGCCTGCGCCGAAGCCGCACGGTATCGACATGCCGGGCAGGCCGGCCAGGCTGGTCGACAGGGTGTAGATGTCGGCCAGGTAGTTCGCCACCGGGTCGTCCGTCTTGTCGCCCAGGTCCCAGGCGACGGTCGGCGCGACGGGGCCCATGATGACGTCGCAGACGGCGTTCGGGCCATTTAATACGGCGTCGAAATCCTGCGCGATCAGGCGGCGGATCTTTTGCGCCTTCAGGTAGTAGGCGTCGTAGTAGCCGTGGCACAGCACATAGGTGCCGACCATGATGCGGCGCTGCACTTCCGGGCCGAAGCCCTGGGCGCGCGACTTCTTGTACATGTCCTGCAAGTCCTTGTACTCGGCGGCGCGGTGGCCGTAGCGCACGCCGTCGTAGCGCGACAGGTTCGACGACGCTTCGGCAGGCGCGATCATGTAATAGGCGGGAATCGACAGGGCCGTGTTGGGCAGCGAGATGTCGACCAGGGTGGCGCCCAGCTTTTCATACTGCGCCAGCGCGCCGCGCACGGCCGCTTCCACGTCCTTGGCCAGGCCCTCGCCGAAGTACTCGCGCGGCACGCCGATGCGCAAGCCAGTGAGGGGTTGCTCCAGGTCGCGCGAAAAATCTTCCGCCACGCCGCCTTGTTCCGGGGACAGGCTGGTCGAGTCGCGTTCGTCGAAGCCGGCCATGGCGGTGAGCAGCAGGGCGCAGTCTTCGGCCGAGCGGGCCATCGGGCCGCCCTGGTCCAGCGACGAGGCAAAGGCGATCATGCCGAAGCGCGAGACGCGGCCATACGTCGGCTTGATGCCGGTGATGCCGCAAAAAGCGGCTGGCTGGCGGATCGAGCCGCCCGTATCGGTGCCGGTGGCCGCTGGCGCCAGGCCGGCCGCGACGGCGGCGGCCGAACCGCCGGACGAGCCGCCCGGCACGGCTGTTTTATCCCACGGGTTCCGCACGGCGCCGAAGGCCGAGTTCTCGTTGCCGGAACCCATGGCGAATTCATCGCAATTGACCTTGCCCAGGGTGACCATGCCGGCGGCCTGGAATTTTTCCACCACGGTGGCGTCAAACGGGCTGGCGTAGTTGGCCAGCATTTTCGAGCCGGCCGTCGTGCGCCAGCCTTTCGTGACGAACAAGTCCTTGTGCGCGATCGGCACGCCCGTCAACGGCGTGGCCGTGCCGGCGGCGATGCGCGCGTCGGCGTCGGCAGCTTGCGCCAGGGTCAGGGCACGGTCGACGTGCAGGAAGGCGTTCGAGTTGTCCGCTTCGATGCGGTCGAGGAAATGCGTCGCCAGTGCAACGGCGGAAATTTCCTTGTTCTGCAAAAGCGTGGACAGCTGTTTGATGGATTTTGTATGCATGGCGTTTCTATTGTGATATTCGGCAAGAAGGCGGGAACGGCGCAACGGCGTGTTTATTCGATAACCTTGGGAACGAGATAGAGTCCATCCTGTACCTTCGGTGCCACGGCCTGGTAGGCGTCGCGGCGATTCTGTTCCGTGGCGACGTCTTCGCGCAGGCGCAGGGCGATATTGTCCATGTGGGCGGCCAGCGGGTGGCTCAGGGGCGCCACGCCATCGGTATTGACGGCTTGCATTTGTTCCGCCAGTGCGAAAATCTTGTTCAATTGGGCCAAAGACGTGACGGCCTGGTCGTCGGCCATTTCAAGTTGGGCCAGGTGGGCGATGCGTTTTACGTCGGAGAGTGTCAGGGACATGGCGAATGGCGCGGAGTGCCGCGCATTAGTATTAAGTTGGCGTTTTGATAAAACGCGGGTATTTACTGCTATTTTGCTCACAAAAATCGAGGAATGCCGCGTAACTCGCGGCTGCAAGAGTCGCACTTTTCCATGGTTTTTGAGCAAATCGCATTCAAATTATAAGGTAGAATGGCGGGTTAATGCGTTGCCGGCGCTGATGGACCGCTGCCGCAGCATAGAAAAGATTGCGCAAGCGCCAAGCGAAACCCGGAAAAATCGCCTTCATGGATTTTCAGGGTGCCTGAAAGCGCCCGCTTTGAAACTCCCCATAAACAGCTTTTGCGCAGCTCGATGCGCTACAGGACACTCATGTTTGGTTTTTTACGCAGGTATATCTCCACCGATCTGGCCATTGACTTGGGCACGGCCAACACCCTTATTTATGTACGCGGCCTCGGTATCGTCCTGGACGAGCCATCCGTCGTCGCCATCCGCCAGGAAGGCGGTCCGAATGGCAAGAAGACCATTCAGGCAGTCGGCAAGGAAGCCAAGCAGATGCTGGGCAAGGTGCCGGGCAATATCGAAGCGATTCGTCCGATGAAAGATGGCGTGATCGCCGACTTCACCGTGACCGAGCAGATGCTCAAGCAATTCATCCGCATGGTGCACGACTCGAAATTCTTCCGTCCATCGCCGCGCATCATCATTTGCGTGCCGTGCGGTTCGACCCAGGTCGAACGCCGCGCGATCCGCGAATCGGCCCTGGGCGCCGGCGCCTCGCAGGTGTACCTGATCGAAGAACCGATGGCAGCGGCCATCGGCGCGGGCTTGCCCGTGTCGGAAGCGACCGGCTCGATGGTGGTCGACATCGGCGGCGGCACGACGGAAGTGGGCATCATCTCGCTGGGCGGCATGGTCTACAAGGGTTCCGTGCGCGTGGGTGGCGACAAGTTCGACGAAGCCATCGTCAACTACATCCGCCGCAACTACGGCATGCTGATCGGCGAACAGACGGCCGAAGCCATCAAGAAGGCCATCGGTTCGGCCTTCCCCGGTTCGGAAGTGAAGGAAATGGAAGTCAAGGGCCGCAACCTGTCCGAAGGCATCCCCCGTTCGTTCACCATTTCCAGCAACGAGATCCTCGAAGCGCTGACCGACCCGCTGAACAACATCGTCTCGGCCGTGAAAAACGCGCTGGAACAGACGCCGCCGGAACTGGGCGCCGACATCGCCGAAAAAGGCATGATGCTGACGGGCGGCGGCGCGCTGCTGCGCGACCTGGACCGCCTGCTGATGGAGGAAACCGGCCTGCCGGTGCTGGTGGCCGAGGACCCGCTCACCTGCGTGGTGCGCGGTTCCGGGATGGCACTGGAACGTATGGACAAGCTCGGCTCGATCTTCTCCTACGAATAATCTGACAGAAGGGCCGGAAACCATTCCGGCCTTTTTTTGGTTTTGGCGCCGGCGTTTGACCGGGGCCTGCACGTTGGCGCACTGCGCCTGGCCTGATTATTGGAAGTCATGGAATACAGTCCTCCGCCACTTTTCAAACAAGGCGCCTCCGCCCGCGTCAAGATGATGGTGTTCGCCGGCATTTCTATCGCCCTGCTGCTGGTCGATTCGCGCATGCACGCGCTGACGGCCGTGCGCCAGGCCGTCGGCACCGTGCTGTATCCGGTGCAGATGGCGGCCCTGGTGCCGCGCGACGTGGCGCTGGGCGTCGGCAACTACTTTTCTTCGCTGTCCGCCCTGGAAAAACAGGTGCGCGACCTGAAGCACGAACAGATCGCCTCGGCGCAGATCCTGCAGCAGGCGCAGCTCAACATCGTTGAAAACAACCACTTGCGCAAGCTGATGGAAGCGCGCGAGCGCGTGCCCGTCAAGACCCTGATGGCCGAAGTGCTGTATGACACGCGCGACTCGGCCTCGCGCAAGATCGTGCTGGACCGGGGCATCCAGAACGGCGTGGAACTGGGCCGCCCCGTGATCGACAACCTGGGCGTGGTGGGGCAGGTCACGCGCGTGTTCCCGTTCACCTCCGAAGTAACCCTCTTGACCGATGAAGAACAGGCCATTCCCGTGCAGCTGCTGCGCAATGGCGTGCGCAGCGTGGCCATCGGGCGCGGCAAGTCCGGCACCATGGAGCTGCGCTTCACGGCCCCCAGCGCCGACATCCAGATCGGCGACATCGTCATCACCTCGGGCCTCGACGGCCTGTACCCGGCCGGCCTGGCCGTGGCGCGCGTGACCCTGGTCGAGCGCAATGCGCATGGCCCGTTCGGCCGCGTCGTGTGCCAGCCGCTGGCCGGCATCGAACGCAACACCCAATTGCTCATTTTGATGACGTCGCCCGAGATTCCGCCGCGCCCGCCCGCCGAAGATGTCAAGACGGGCCGCAAGATCGCCGGCAAGATGGCGCCGATCAAGGACCCCGCCAAGGAGGCTGCCGCCGCGCCCGCGCCGGCCGCGAAACCGCCCGCCACCCCCGTGCCGAAACCGGCCGCGCCGGCAACGCCTGTACCAGCACCTGCCGCCGTGCCACCGAAGGAAGCGACACGATGAACCGCCCGCATTACATCCTGCTGCCGGTCAGCCCCGTGTTCATCGGTTTTTCCCTGCTGTGCGCTTTTCTGCTGAACCTGCTGCCATGGGGGCAGTTCGTCGGCGTGCCCGATTTCGTCGCCCTGGTGCTGGTCTTCTGGGGCATTCACCAGCCGCGCAAGGTCGGTATCGGCGTCGCGTTCTTCATGGGCCTGATGATGGACGTGCACGACTCGACCCTGCTGGGCGAGAATGCGCTGGCCTATACCTTGCTGTCGTATTTCGCCATCATGATGCACCGGCGCGTGCTGTGGTTCCCCATCCTGACGCAGGCGCTGCACGTGCTGCCGCTGCTGCTGCTGACGCAGGCGCTGCAATTGCTGACGCGGCTGATCGTCTCTGGCCGTTTCCCCGGCTGGCTCAATTTCATCGAGAGCTTCGTCGCCGTCGCCCTGTGGCCTTTCGTGACGTGGATCCTGCTGGCGCCGCAGCGCCGTGCCGTGGACCGCGACCATAACCGGCCGATCTGACGGGCGCCTGCCATGACCGAACTGAAAAATACCGAGCGCGAACTGCATTTTTTCCGCATGCGCCTGACCATCCTGGGCGCGCTCGTCTTCGTCTGCTTTTCGCTGCTGCTGGCGCGCTTCATCTGGCTGCAGGTGATCAAGCACGAGGACTATGCGACCAAGGCCGAAGACAACCGCATCGCCGTGGTGCCCATCGTGCCCACGCGCGGCCTGATCCTCGACCGCAACGGCGTGGTATTGGCGCGCAATTACTCGGCCTACACGCTGGAGATCACGCCGTCGAAATTGAGCGCCAGCCTCGATTCGGTGATCGACGAGCTGTCGACCCTGGTGCAGATCGACATCAAGGACCGCCGCCGCTTCAAGAAGCTGCTGGAAGAATCGAAGAACTTCGTCAGCGTGCCGCTGCGCACGCGCCTGACGGACGAGGAAGTGGCGCGCTTCACGGCGCAGCGTTTCCGCTTCCCCGGCGTGGAAGTGCAGGCGCGCCTGTTCCGCCAGTATCCGATGGGCGAAATCGCCTCGCACGTGGTGGGCTTCATCGGCCGCATCAACCGCAATGAAGCCAAGGCGCTGGAAGAGGGCGAGGACGCGGCCAACTACAACGGCACCGACCATATCGGCAAGGAAGGCCTGGAAAAGAGCTATGAAAAGCAGCTGCATGGCATCACCGGCTACGAGGAAGTGGAAGTGTCGGCCGGCGGGCGCGCCATGCGCACCCTGTCGCGCACGGCGGCCACCCCCGGCAACAACCTGATCCTGTCGATCGACATCGAACTGCAGAAGGTGGTCGAGGAAGCATTCGGCGAATGGCGCGGCGCGGCCGTGGCGATCGACCCGGCCACGGGCGACATCCTGGCCTACGTCTCCAAGCCAGGCTACGATCCCAACCTGTTCGTCGACGGCATCGACCAGCAAAGCTGGAACGAACTCAATACCTCGCTCGACCGGCCGATGGTCAACCGGCCCCTGTCGGGCACCTACGCGCCCGGCTCGACCTTCAAGCCCTTCATGGCGCTGGCCGCGCTGGAACTGGGCAAGCGCACGCCGAGCCAGTCGATTTCCGATCCCGGCTTCTTCATCCTCGGCGGCCATACCTTCCGCGACGACAAGGTGGGCGGCCATGGCACGGTGGACATGCACAAGTCCATCGTCGTCTCGTGCAACACCTATTACTATCAGCTGGGCCGCGACATGGGCATCGACGCCATCCACGACTTCATGAAGCCGTTCGGCTTCGGCCAGCTGACGGGCATCGACCTGAATAACGAAAAGACGGGCGTGCTGCCGTCGACGGAATGGAAGCGCAACCGCTTCAAGACGCCGCAGCAGAAGAAATGGGTGGGCGGCGACACGATTTCGGTGAGTAACGGCTCCGGCTATAATTCCTACACGCCGCTGCAGATCGCCCACGCGACGGCCAACCTGGCCAATAACGGCGTGGTGATGAAGCCGCATCTGGTGAAGATCATCGAAGACGCGGCCACGCGCGCGCGCACCCTGACGGTGCCGAAGGAAAGCTACCGCATCGCGCTCAAGCAGGAAAACATCGACATCATCAAGCGCGCCATGGTGGGCGTGACCAGCGAGCAGGGCGGCACGGCCGCGCGCATCTTCACCGGCGTGCAGTACACGGTGGGCGGCAAGACGGGCACGGCGCAGGTGGTGGGCATCAAGAAAAACGAGAAGTACAATGCCAAGCTGCTGGCCGAACGCCTGCGCGACAACGCCCTGTTTACGGCCTTCGCGCCGGCCGACAAGCCGCGCATCGCGATCGCCATCGTGGTGGAAAACGCGGGCTTCGGCGCCGGCGTGGCCGCGCCGATCGCGCGCAAGGCGCTCGACTACTACCTGCTGGGCAAGCGCCCGAGCGACAAGGAAAAGGACACCACCAAGGTGCCCAAGGAAGATGTCGACGAAGTGCGCACCCTGGAAGAAATCACCGACGAGCAGGCCGCCCCGGCGCCGCCTGCCAGGCAATAAGGAAGCACATGCCCATTAACGAGAGGCGCTCGCTGTGGCGGCGCGCCAAACCCTACCTGGCGGTATTCGATCCGCCGCTGATGATCATCATCCTGATGCTGCTGTGCACCAGCCTGCTGACCCTGTATTCGGCCAGCATCGGCATCCCCGGCAAGATCGAGGACCACCTGCGCAACATCCTGCTGTGCTTTTTCGTCATGTGGGTGGCGGCCAACGTGACGCCGCAGATGATGATGCGCATCGCCGTGCCGGCGTACACGGTATCGGTGATCTTGCTGGTGGCCGTGGCGCTGTTCGGCACCATCAAGCTCGGTGCGCGGCGCTGGCTGCATATCGGCGTGATCGACATCCAGCCGTCCGAATTCCTGAAGATCGCCACGCCGCTGATGCTGGCCTGGTTCTTCCAGCATAATGCGGGCGCCCTGCGCTGGAAGTCGTTCCTGATGGCGGCCGTGCTGCTGCTGGTGCCCGTCTACCTGATCGCGCGCCAGCCCGACCTGGGCACGGCGCTGCTGGTGGTGGCGGCCGGCTTTACCGTCATCTTCCTGGCCGGTCTGTCGTGGAAGGTGCTGGCCGGCTTGCTGATCACCTTTGTTTCCTGCCTGCCGATCGCCTGGTCGCACCTGCATGATTACCAGCGCGACCGCGTGATGATGCTGATCGATCCGACCAAGGACCCGCTGGGCAAGGGCTTCCATATCATCCAGTCCATCATCGCCATCGGGTCCGGCGGCATGACGGGCAAGGGCTGGACGCACGGCACGCAGGCCCACCTGGAATTCGTTCCGGAGCGCACCACCGACTTCATCTTCGCCGTGTATTCGGAGGAGTTCGGCCTGGTGGGTAATCTGATTCTGATGCTGATGTATTTACTGCTGGTGGGACGGGGCATGATGATCGCCGCCAACGCCCCCAGTTTTTTCACTCGCCTGCTGGCAGGAGCGATAACTATGATTTTCTTTACGTATGCGTTTGTCAACATGGGCATGGTCAGCGGCATCGTGCCGGTGGTCGGCGTCCCCCTGCCATTCCTCAGCTATGGCGGCACCGCGCTGCTGACCCTGGGCGTGGCCACCGGTATCCTGATGAGTATTCAGCGCCACCGCAAGCTGGTGCAGACCTGATGCGGGCGCCTGTCGATACCTTCGCCATGCGCGGGCTGAGCCTGGCGGCCTTGCTGGCCCTGGCCGCCTGCGGCACCGCGCCGCACAAGCCCGCATCGAACAACGTGCCGCTGCCGTCGGGCGGCAAGGTCAAGGTGCCCGTGCGCCAGGACCCCACCTTGCCGGCATTGCCGGCGGCCGGCTCCGGGCGCGGCGGCTACTACAAGGACGACGGCCCGGGCGACAATCCGCCGGCCAACCTGCGCGACGTGCCCGACGCGGAAGTGCGCAACGAGCCGTATTCGACGCGCTCGAACCGCCCGTATGTCGTCTTCGGCAAGACGTACACGCCGATCACCGACAACGAGCCATTCAAGCAGACGGGGACCGGCACCTGGTATGGCAAGAAATTCCATGGCCAGCGCACCTCGTCGGGCGAAATCTACGATATGTACAAGATGACGGCGGCCCATCCGACCTTGCCGATTCCATCGTATGCGCGCGTGACAAGCATCGACAGCGGCGAGCAGGTGATCGTGCGCATCAACGACCGCGGCCCGTTCCACGCCACGCGGGTGATCGACGTGTCCTACACGGCGGCGCTGAAACTGGGCTTCCTCGGCAAGGGCAGCCACCAGGTGGTCGTCGAACGCCTGCTGCCGGCCGATATCGACGCCATCCTCGCTGCCCGCGCGGCGCCCAAGCCGGTGCCGTCGGTGGTGGCCATCTCCATCGATACGCCTGTGGAAACGGGCGCCGTGGTGCAGCCGGAAGTGTCGTCGCAGATGCTGCCCGTCGATGCGACGGTGGCCATGCCTGCTCCGGCGGCGCTGGCCAGCGGCTTTTATTTGCAGCTGGGTGCCTACTCGCGCGCCGACAATGCGGAAACGGGCCGTTCGCGCCTGGCGCCGTACGCGGCAGCGCTCGGGACCCTGGGCGTGGTGCAGGCCGGTAACCTGTTCCGCCTGTACGGCGGACCGTTCTCCAGCCGCGCCGAGGCGGCACGGGCGGCGGCGAATTTGCCGGAATCGACGGGTATCAAGCCCATCGTCATTGAGAGGTAAGCGAGCGATGAGCGTAGGTCGGATCAGGCGCCAAGCGCCGTAATCCGACACGATTGTCAGGTGTCATTTACAGGAGCGCAGTTCCTGCTCTTCGAACTGCTTCGTGATCTCGGCCAGCCGCGCGCGCGTGGCGGCGTCGAGGTCGCGGAACTGGTAGGCGAATTGCTTGCTGGCGCTGTAGCGCGGCGCGACGCGGGCGCTGTGCACGCCCTGCTTGTTGAGCGATGCCAGCTGGCTTTGCGCGCTCGTTTCCGACTTGAATACACCCAGTGAAATGCCCCAGCGCAGCGGGCTGCTTTCGTTCATGATGAAGTAATTCGTCACGCCCAGCTGCTTCAATTCGCCGGCCTTGCGGTCGGCACCTTCCTTGCTGCCTTGCGGCGGGATGTACACCATGTAGCTGGAAATGTCCTGGCCGGCCACGTTGCGGCGCGACTGGCGGTCGCCCAGGTCCAGCGCGGCCACTTGCGCCTCGAAACGGCGGCCATCGGCCAGCAGGAAATTGCCCACTTCCGTGCACGCATACGATGGCGGCGGCGCTGGCGTTTCCGCGGCGACGGGCGCAGGCGCTGTGGCCACGGCCGGTGCGGTCGCCTGCTCCTGCGTCAGCAAGGTGAGCTTGCCCGCCTGCAGCTGGTTTTTCAGGCGTGCCGGTTCGCGCGTCTCGCTGCGAAAACTTCCCAGATAACCCTGGCCGATGGCCAGCACCAGCAGGTTGACGCCGGCCAGCAGCCAGAAGACGAATTTCAGCATACGTGGTTTCCTTGTGTTCCTGCCGCCCCGGCGCGCGCGGCCGTCTGCAGGCCGATCATGACGATATTATCGACCAGATGCAGCGGCACCGCCAGCGCCAGGGCCGGTGCGATGCGCGGTGCGGCGCCGCCCGACAGCAGGCAGGCGCTGGCGCCGTGCATGCGTACGGCCCGTTCGATGGCGCCCGCCTGCGCCGCCAGGCAGCCGGAGAGGATGGCGTCGTCCGTATTGTCGGCAAAGCCGGCCGGCAGCGCGGCGTCGCTGGCGATTTGCGGCAGCTGCGCCGTGTTGCGCGCCAGCGAACTGGCCATCAGTCCCAGTCCCGGCAAGATCATCCCGCCGAGGAAAACGCCGTCGGCCGTGATGGCGTCGATGGTGGTGGCGGTGCCGCAATTGGCGACGATGACGGCCTGGCCAGGCGCCAGCGCGTGCGCGCCGATGGCGGCGGCAAAGCGGTCGCAGCCCAGCTGCGACGGCGCGCGGTAGCCATTCGTCAGTCCGGCCAGCTGCGGCAGCGAGGCAAAATCGCTGGGGGCTACCGGCAGCATGGAGCGCAGGCGCGTGCCGATGACCGCGCCGGCCACGTTCGACAGCAGCGCTTCGCTGATGGCGAGTGGCGCCCACTGCGCGGCCAGGGTGTCGATCTGCGCATGCGCGACGGCGCCGCTGGCCAGCCAGCCGCCGGCGGCACTGTCGGCAGCCACGAGCGCCCATTTGATGCGCGTATTGCCGGCGTCGATCAGCAGCAGCATGCGCTTACTCCCCGACCAGGCGCAAGGACACGTCGCCGGACATGACTTCCTGCAGGCCGCCATCGGTGCGCAGCAGCAGGCGGCCCAGCAGATCCACGCCGGCCGCCACGCCTTGCTGCAGCAACTGGCCGTTGTCGAGGATTTTCACGTGCTGGCCCTGCCAGGCGTGCAGCAGGTTCCAGCGTTCCGTAAACGGCGCAAAGCCCGTGTCGTCGAATTCGGCCAGCACGCCGGCCAGGCGGCTCAGGAGCGCCGCCACCAGGGTGTTGCGCTCCATCTGCGCCAGCCAGGGCACGGCCGAGACGCTGCGCCCGATCTGCCGTTCCAGCGCATCGGGCATCAAGAGATTGATGCCGCAGCCGATGACGGCCCACACGCCCCCGTCCTGCGCCTGCTGCGTCTCGACGAGGATGCCGGCCAGCTTGTGGCCATCCTTGAGCAGGTCGTTCGGCCATTTCAGTTGCACCGGCACGCCCAGCGCCGTCATGCTTTCGGCCAGCGCCACGCCGACGGCCAGCGGCAGGCCGACCAGCTGGTGCAGCGGCCCCTTGAAGCGCCAGGCCAGCGAGAACATCAGGCTGGCGTCCGCCTGCGACACCCAGGGCCGTCCGGCGCGCCCCCGTCCGGCCGTCTGCTGGCCGGCGATGCGCAGGGTGGGGCCGGCCAGGGTGGCGCAGCGCGCCAGCAGGTCGGCGTTGGTCGATCCCGTTTCGTCGACCACTTCGATGGCCACGTGGGAGGCGCCCGTGGCGCAATGGGCGGCAATGGCCGCGCTGTTCAAGTCTGAGTGCTTCGTCATGGTGATTGGTTCAGTTGCGCGCCTTGTGCGGCGCGTTGGCGAAGGCCCGGTCGTAGACGGCATTGGGCAGCGCGCGCAGCAGCTTGGCGACGACGCCCATCTGCCACGGGATCACGCGGTAGCTGTCGCCGTCGGCGATGGCGCGCGCGGCGCGCACGGCGAATTTTTCGGCCGGCATCAGGAAGGGCATGCGGTAGGCGTTATGGCGCGTCATCGGCGTGTCGATGTAGCCGGGCGTGATGGTGACGACCTTGATGCCCGCCGGTTTCAATTCCAGGCGCAGCGATTCGCAGTAGCTGATGACGGCCGCCTTCGAGGCGCTGTAGGCTTCGGCGCCGGGCAGGCCGCGGATGCCGGCCACGCTGCCGATGCCCACCAGGCGTCCGCTGCCCTGGCTTTTCATGGCGGCGATGAAGGGGGCGAAAGTGGCGACGGTGGCCGTGACGTTGATGGCGATGAGGCGCGCGAAGGCGTCGAGGTCTTCCGCGTGTTCGCTCAAGGTACCGTAGGACACGCCGGCGCTGGCGATGACGACGTCGATGCGGCCGGCATGGGCGATGAAGTCCTGTGCTGCGCCTTTCAGGGCGGCGTGGTCGCACACATCGACGGCGTAGGCGCGGTGGCGTTCAGGGTGGGGCAGGGAAGCGATCAGTTGCTGCAGCGCGTCGCCGCGGCGGGCCAGCAAGCCCAGTTGGGCGCCCTGGCGCGCGTACTGCAGCGCCAGGGCGGCGCCCAGTCCGCTCGACGCGCCCGTGATGAAAACGCTGTGCATCAGGCGATGCCCGGGCGCGCCAGGGAAGTGGCCATGCTTATTTCTTTTCCGCTTTGGCTTTCGCGACCAGCACGTCCATCACGGTGAGCGCCTGGGCGTTCAGTTGTTCTTCGTTCTTGGCCGACTTGCTGCCCTGATCGGCTTGCGAAGGCGAGGTGATGTAGCGGCCGTCGATGGCGATCATGGGCCAGAACGTCACGTTATAGCCCTGCATCATGGCGTCCGCGCGGCGCACGCGGGCCGAGACGCCCATCGAACGGTAGGTGTCGATGAATTTCTGGCGATCCACGCCCTGCTTGGCGACGAAGTCGAAGACGGCGTCGTCGGTGTTCAGGCGGTTGCGCTCCACGTGCATGGCGTGGAAGACGCCGGTATGCAGCTTGTCGACCAGGCCCATGGCTTGCAGGGTGAAGAACAAACGCTGCTGCGGCGCCACGCTCTCGTCGCGCGACACGTGCACGCGCTTGAAGACGATGTTGTCGCCCTGTTTCTTGACCCAGGCTGCCAGCTGCGGCTCGAGCACGTTGCAGTGCGGGCAGTAATAGGCGAAGAATTCCGTCACTTCGATTTTCTTGCCCGATTCCGTCGCCTGCGGCGCGGGCAGGGTTTCGTATTCGACGCCGTTCTTCGGCTCGGCCGGCGAGGCGGAGGCGCCCAGGGCGATGCTGCACAGGGCGGCGGCGAACAGGATTTTCTTCAGAAAACGCATGCTGATTCCTTATTTTTGATTGCGGACGACGGCGACATCGATGCCGTTTTCGGACAGTTTGGTGCGCGCGCGATTCATCGCTTCGAGCTGGTTGAACGGCCCGATGCGCACGCGGTGCAGCACGCCGGCATCGGTGCTGCGGTCGCTGATGGCCGCTTCGAAGCCGAGCAGCGCCAGTTTGCCGCGCGTGCTTTCGGCGTCCGACATGTCATGGAAGGCGCCGGCCTGCAGATAATAAATCCATTTGTCGCTGGCTGCATCGGACTTGGCCTCGGCTTTCACGTCGGCCTTGGCTTGCGGCGCGGGCGCTGCCGCCGGCGTTTTCGGCGCCGGCTTGTCCTTCAATGTACCGATCAATTCCTGCAGCGCGTCCGGCGGCGGGGCCTTCGGCTGCTGCGCGGGTGCTGGCGCCGGCGCCGGTGCGGCTGGCTGCGTCGGCGTGACGATCTCGCGCGGCTCCTTGGAGAAGTCGCGCGCCGCTTCCTTGGCCGCTTCCTTGTTGCCGTACATCGGCTTGTTCGGGTCGGCGATCTGGCCGGCCGTCGGTTCGGCCGATTTGCCGGCCTTGCCCGACTTGTCGGTGAAGGGCGAGGCGCCCTTGGTGATCACCAGGGCGACCACCACGGCGATGCCCAGGCCGATGACCAGGCCGATGATGATGCCGACCAGGGTGTTGCCCTGCTGGCGCCGGGTCGAAGAGAAGCGGGAAGCATGATTCATTGACGATTAGACCTTCGCGATTACATTTTGTTTGGCGCGGACACGCCGATCAGTGCCAGGCCGTTGCGCAATACCTGGCGCGCGGCGATGACGAGGGCCAGGCGGGCCATCTTGACGGCTTCGTCCTCGACCAGCACTTTTTCGGCGAAGTAGAAGCTGTGCAGGTTGGCGGCCAGGTCGCGCAGGTAGAAGGCGACCTGGTGCGGACCCAGTTCCGCTTGCGCGCGCGCCAGCATTTCCGGGTAGGCGGCAAGGGTCGCCAGCAGGGTCGCTTCGGTCGGCGCCGTCAGCGGGGACAAGTCCACGCCGGCGACCGTGCTTGCATCGCCGCCCCAGTTTTCCAGGATGCGGCAGATGCGCGCATGCGCGTACTGCACGTAATAGACGGGGTTTTCATCGGTGGTTTTCAGCGCCACGTCGACGTCGAAGACGAATTCCGTGTCGGCCTTGCGCGAGATCAGGAAGAAGCGCACGGCGTCGCGGCCCTTGGCGATGTCGCCGCCGCCCGACCATTCGATCAGGTCGCGCACGGTCACGTAGGAGCCGGCGCGCTTGGAGATCTTGACTTCCTCGCCGTCCTTCATGACGGTGACCATCTTGTGCAGCACGTAGTCGGGGTAGCCTTGCGGGATGCCCATGTCGACGGCCTGCAGGCCGGCGCGCACGCGCGCGATGGTGCCGTGGTGGTCGCTGCCCTGGATATTGATGGCCTGCACGAAACCGCGCTGCCATTTCACCAGGTGATAGGCGACGTCGGGCACGAAATACGTGTAGGTGCCGTCCGTCTTGCGCATGACGCGGTCCTTGTCGTCGCCGAAGTCGGTCGTGCGCAGCCACAGCGCGCCATCCTGTTCATACGTGTGGCCGGCCTTGATCAAGGTGTCGACGGCGCTGTTGACCTTGCCGTCCGCGTACAGCGACGATTCGAGGTAGTAATTGTCGAACTTCACGCCGAAGGCCAGCAAGTCGATGTCCTGC
Organism: Janthinobacterium goodfellowi; assembly: GCF_051380695.1. Classification (NCBI taxonomy): domain Bacteria; kingdom Pseudomonadati; phylum Pseudomonadota; class Betaproteobacteria; order Burkholderiales; family Oxalobacteraceae; genus Janthinobacterium; species Janthinobacterium goodfellowi. The sequence goes on from NZ_JBNYXN010000008.1 coordinate 40,930, forward strand.
TCGTTGCGCAGGTAGGTGACGGCGAAGGGGCGGATCGAATCGATGTCTTCCACGTTGCCGTTGGCCGTGGCTGGCAAGCCATCGCTGGCCGATACCGTCTTGCCGGCCTTGAAGTCGTTGGCGATGTCGGCGATGTAGTCGCCGTTGTAGGCGGACTCGGGCCATTCGGCGTCGCCCGGCTTGAAGCCGCGCGCGCGCGCCTGCACGGAATTGGCCAGGGTCTGGATCTGCACGCCCGCGTCGTTGTAATAGAACTCGCGCGTCACCTGGTAGCCTTGCGCGTCGAACAGCGAGGACAGGGCGTCGCCCAGGGCCGCCTGGCGGCCGTGGCCCACGTGCAGCGGACCGGTCGGGTTGGCCGAGACGAATTCCAGGATGACTTGCTTGCCGGCACCTGCCGTGCTGCGGCCATAGCTGTCGGCCTCGCTCAAGATGGTTTTCACCACGGCCTGCTTGGCGGCGGCGGAGACGCGCACGTTGATGAAGCCGGGGCCGGCGATTTCCACTGCCTCGATCAGGCCCTTGCCAGCCGGGTTGGCCAGCACGGCCGTCACGATGGTTTGCGCCAGTTCGCGCGGGTTCTGTTTCAGCTGCTTGGCCAGTTGCATGGCGATATTGCAGGCGACGTCGCCATGCGATGCATCGCGTGGTCGCTCGAGCACCACGGATGGCGTCAGCGAAGTGCCGGCCAGGACGGGAGCGAGGGCGGCCTGGAACAGGGCGATGATTTCTTGTTTCTGTTGGGCGAGCATGAGCAGGATGGCGGTGGAACCGCGTTAAGAATGAATAGAATGAATCGAAAAGCAAAACGGACGGCAAGTACCCAAGCCGCCCAGACTGCGTTAATTATACTGGTTTGCCGCCGGGAACAATACGCTTGCCGGCAAGCTTCCCGTGGCGGCGCATTTCACGATATTATCAGGACAGCATGCCCATGTTGGTGCGCGAAAACATCAGCGTGGTGCATTCTGCTTGTATATATGCAGTTTTTTGCCGCAATTTACATGTATCGCTGCAATCGCTTGGGCCAGAGGGCGCCACAAACGCTACAATCGACCCTTTATTGATGACGCGCGGCCGCGCCTTTGCCACCATGCAGCCCGCCGCGCGCAGCCACACCGGATAACTATGAACAAGCGCCCCACGCTGAAATTGAAAACCAAGCCGGCGCCAGGCCAGGCTCCTGCCCCTGCCGCACCGAAATTGCGTCCCAGCTATCATCCCGACCTGAAACCGGTCTTGCAGCCAGGCTTCCAACCCGATCTGCGCGCCGACTCGCTGGCGTTTTGCCTGCTGGGCGCGGCCAATGCCGTGGCGCAAGTGCGCACGGGCACGGCCCTGCCGCAGGCGCTGGCCAAGGTGTTTGCGCAATCGAACGCCAGCCCGCAGGCGCGCGGCGCCATCCAGGATATTTCCTACCGCACCATGCGCCAGCTGGGCCGCAGCGAAACGCTGGTCGGCCTGATGACGTCGAAGGCGCCGGAGCCGCCGATGCTTGCTGCCCTGCTGTGCTGCGCGCTGTCCTTGATGTCGGCCGAGCCGGGCGAGCAGCCGTACGAAGAATTCACGGTGGTCGACCAGGCTGTCACGGTGGCCACCTCGCATCCTGACCTGGCGCATGCCAAGGGCATGGTCAACGCCGTCTTGCGCCGCTTCTTGCGCGAGCGCAAATCGTTGCTGGAAGCGGCCCTGCAGCAACCTTTGGCGCAATGGAATTATCCGCAGTGGTGGATCGATTCGCTGCGCCTGGCCTATCCGCGCGACTGGCAAGCCATTTTGACGGCCGGCAATGCCGTACCGCCATTGACGTTGCGCGTGAATCGCCGCAAGAGCACGGTCGAAGCCTACCTGGCCGTGTTGCAGGAAGCGGGTATCGCCGCGCGTCAGGTGGGACCGTTTGCCGTGCGCCTCGATAAGCCGATCGGCGTGGCGCTGATCCCCGGCTTCGAGCAGGGCGTCGTCTCCGTGCAGGATGCTGGCGCCCAGTTGGCCGCACCGCTGCTGGATTTGCAGGACGGCATGCGCGTGTTGGACGCCTGCGCGGCACCGGGCGGCAAGACCTGCCACATCCTCGAGCTGGCCGACGTGCACGTGACGGCCATCGATGCGGACGCCAAGCGCCTGCCGCGCATCGCGGAAAACCTCGAGCGCCTGGGCCTGGACGCCACGCTGAAGGCGCAGGACGCGCAATCGAGCGCCTGGTGGGACGGCCAGCAGTACGACCGCATCCTGGCCGACGTGCCGTGCACGGCCTCGGGCATCGTGCGCCGCCATCCCGACATCCGCTGGTTGCGCCGCAAGGGTGACGCGTTCCAACTTGCAACACTTTCATCCAAAATTCTGGACAACCTGTGGCAGATGCTGCGCCCCGATGGTAAATTGCTGTTCGTGACTTGTTCATTGTGGCCGCAAGAGTCCGAGGCACAGGCGGCGGCATTTGCGGTGCGCAATAATGCGACCCGATTGACAGCGCCTGGCCAGCTGTTGCCAACTGGCAGCGCGGAGCAGGACCACGACGGTTTGTTCTATGCGCTATTCCAAAAAAATGCGGCTTGAGCGATTCGTCGAACCTTTTCCTACGGACACTATCGGCACACTTGTGACAACACGACTCTTCCGACTCCTGGCCCTGTTGCTGATGCTGGCATGTAGCATGCCACGCGCGCATGCTGCCGACATGGTCGAGATCACCCGTGCCTACATCGAGGCTAGCGAAGAGGGCTACAAGCTGGCCGCCACGTATTCCTTCGAGCTCAATCACGACCTCGATGATGCGGTACAACATGGCGTGCCGCTGTATTTCACGACGGAAATTGAACTGACCCGGCCCCGCTGGTACTGGTTCGATGAAAAAGCCATCGTGGCGCGCCAGACCAGCAAGCTGTCGTACAACGTGCTCACGCGCCAGTATCATGTGTCGGGCGGCGGCTTGCAGCAAAGCTTCCCCACGCTCGACGACGCGCTGTTCCTGATCCGCCGTCCCAGCCGCTGGCTGGTGGCGCGGCGCGGCGAGCTGAAAGTGGGGCAGACATATAACGTCACCTTGCGCATGGGCATGGACCGCGACTACCTACCCAAGCCGATACAGGTCAATGCCTTCAATAACAGCGACTGGCGCCTGGCTTCGAATAAAAAAACCTTCTTGTATACGGCGGAGTAGTGAGTCAAGCATTGCGCTATCTGCTGGTGGTGGGCGGCGGCATAGTCAGTATCCTGCTGTTCCTGCTGGCGTCGGCTTCCGATAATTCCGGCTTTTTCGACCGTTACTACACCTGGCTGCTGGGCCTGAACGCGGCCGTGGCCGTGTCGCTGCTGGCGCTGGTGGGCATTTCCCTGGCCCGCCTGTACGCGCGCTACAAGAGCGGCAAGTTCGGCTCCAAGCTGATGACGCGCCTGGTGATGCTGTTCGCCGCCGTCGGCATCCTGCCGGGCCTGGTGATTTTCCTCGTTTCCGTGCAATTCGTCTCCCACTCCATCGAATCCTGGTTCAACGTCAAGATCGAAGCGGCGCTGGAATCGGGGATTGAGCTGGGCCGCGCCGGCCTCGATGCGGCCCTGGTCGAGCTCGACCACCGGGGCCACAAGGCGGTCGAGGAACTGGGCGCCGATCCGGTGGCCGGTCCGGCGGTGCTGACCAGCCTGCTGCGCGAAGAGGGCATGCAAAACGTCATGCTCGTCAGCGGCGACGGTGTGCTGCTGGCCAGCGCCGGGCCGCACAGCGCGGCCGACTTGCCGACGCCGGCCATGCTGGTGCAGGCAGCCTTGCCGGCCGGCTATGCCTCCGCAGAGGGCGGGCTGGAGCTGCATGACGATGGCACGGAGTCGGGCGGCGGCGGTTTCCGCTCGGGCCTGCCGGCGTCGCTGGAAACGGCGGCCAGCCTGCGCCTGCGCGTGCTGGTGGCCGTGCCGGGGCCCTCCGTCTCGCCCCGCTACCTGCAACTGCTGCAGGCGGTGCCGCCCAAGCTGGCGACGAATGGCGAAGTGCTGCGCGCCGCCTACAGCGAATACAAGGAACGTTTCGTCGCGCGCGTGGGATTGCGCAAGATGTACATGGAAATCCTCACCTTGACCTTGCTGCTGGCCATCTTTGGCGCCATCGGCAGCGCTTTCCTGATCGCCGGCAACCTGGCCCAACCGCTGCTGCTGCTGGCGGAGGGCACGCGCGCCGTGGCCGAGGGTGACCTGTCGCCGCGTCCCATCGTCGCCACCAAGGATGAACTGGGTACCCTGACGCAATCGTTCAACATCATGACGCGCCAGCTGCTCGATGCGCGCACGGCCGTGGAAAGCAACCGCGCCGCGCTGCAAAACGCCAAGGCCCACCTGGAATCGGTGCTGGCGAACATGTCGGCCGGCGTGATGGTGCTCGACGGCGATTTCAAGCTGGTCACCTGCAACGAGTCGGTCGAGCGCATCCTCCAGCATTCGGGCATGAGCATGGTGGGCCAGCCGCTGGCACATATTGCTGGAATGGAAGAGTTTGGCGGCACCATCATCAGTGCCTTCACGGCGCAAAGCGCGCAATCGGCGTCGGGCCGGCAGCAGCGCCTGCACTGGCAGCGGCAAATCGAGATTCCGCGCCGCCTGGGCAGCAGTGCCGACGAGCATGACATCACCTTGCTGGCGCGCGGCTCGCGCCTGCCGCTGGAGTCGGGCAGCGGCTACATCGTCGTGTTCGATGATATTTCCGACGTCATTTCCGCGCAGCGCTCGATCGCCTGGGGCGAGGTGGCGCGCCGCCTGGCGCATGAAATCAAGAATCCGCTCACGCCCATCCAGCTGTCGGCCGAGCGCTTGCAGATGAAGCTCGAAGACAAGCTGGAGCCGCGCGACGCCGAACTGCTCAGCCGCGCCACCACCACCATCGTCAAGCAGGTCGATGCGATGAAGCGCATGGTTGACGACTTCCGCGACTATGCGCGCACGCCGCCGGCCGTGCTCGTGCCCTTGCGCCTGAACGAGCTGATCGAAGAGATATTGAACCTGTACCTGCGCGGCGACGATGGCGACATCATCCACCCGCTGCTGGCGCCGAATCTGCCGATGGTGATGGGCGATCCGACCCAGTTGCGCCAGGTGATCCATAACCTGCTGCAGAACGCGCAGGATGCCATGGCCGACTTGCCGCCGGACTCGCCGCATCCGCGGATTGACGTAAGGACGGAAGCAATTCATTATCGCAGTGCGGACGGCGGCGTGAATATCGCCGTACGGCTGGCCATCACCGACAATGGTCCTGGTTTTGCGCCAAAAATCCTGGCGCGGGCCTTCGAGCCCTATGTGACCTCGAAGGCGCGCGGCACGGGATTGGGCCTGGCGATGGTCAAGAAAATTATCGATGAACACGGCGGACGCATCGATATCGAGAACCGGGTCGACGGCAATGGCGCTTCGGTGGTCATTTTGCTGTTAAAGTTAGCTCCCGACACTCCTGCCCAGGAATTCCTGGCGTGAGGGTCTGGTTTAGTATTTAAAACACTAATAAAATCATAGTTGTCCGCCGCGTACATCTTGTGCGCGACGGCCGGCGAAATGAGGAAGGCAAGACACGAATGGCAAACATACTCGTAGTGGATGATGAAATGGGTATCCGTGAGTTGCTCTCGGAAATTTTGGGCGACGAAGGACATGCTATCCAGCTGGCCGAAAATGCGCAGCAGGCGCGCGAAGCGCGTGCCGCCGGTGCGCCGGATCTGGTATTGCTGGATATCTGGATGCCCGACACGGATGGCGTCACCTTGCTCAAGGAGTGGCAGCGCGATGGCTTGCTGACCATGCCGGTGATCATGATGTCGGGTCACGCCACCATCGATACGGCAGTCGAGGCGACGCGTATCGGCGCCATGAACTTCCTGGAAAAACCGATTGCCCTGCAAAAACTGCTGAAGGCAGTCCAGCAAGGCTTGACACGGGCACAGGAAACCGTGCGCGCGCCGAGCGTGGCGCCGCGTCCGGTGGCACCCGTGGTGGCCGAGGAAAGCAGCCATCCCGTGCCCAGCTTTGGCGGCAGCGCGCCGCAACAGCTGATGGTGCGCCCAGGCATCGCCGTACCGGCGGTGGCCGAAGGCCATGGCTACAACCTGTCATTCGACTTGCCGCTGCGCGAGGCGCGCGACGCCTTCGAGCGCATGTATTTCGAACACCACCTGGGCCGCGAAGGCGGCAGCATGACCCGCGTGGCGGAAAAAACGGGCCTGGAACGCACCCATTTGTACCGCAAGCTGAAACAGCTGGGTGTCGAACCGGGCAAGCTGGCCAAGAAAGGCCTGTGACGGCAGCCGTGCGGCGTCCAACGCCGCTGACCCTGGTCAGCGGTGGTCGCGCCGCCGAGCGCGAGGCGGCCATCGCGCAAGCCTTGCAGCCTGGCCAGCCGGCCGCCGTGATCCTCGAAGGCCTCGCTGACGGCAATGCCATCCTGGCCGACCTGGCCGAGCAAATTCCCCCTTCTCCATCGTTTCCATTGCAACTGTTGCGCATCGCGCCCGGTTGCCTGTGCTGCAGCGGCAATCTCGTATTGCGTGTAACATTAAATCGTCTGCTGCGCCATCCGCCCGCGCGCCTGTTCATCAGCCTGGCCGACGCCTCGCACATTGAACAGCTGCGCACCTGGCTGACGGCCAGTCCCTACGATGTCCTGCTGGCGCTGGAACCCGACCTGCTTGTTTCCTGAACGTGGTTGCCTGACGGTATTACCGCAGTCGCAGTTTGCATCTCGTTACAACTCTGTAGCCCGCAGGGTGGCCTGGCCGCTTGAAATGGCGGCGTGGGAACCCCACCTCTGTCCTGAAACCGCAAGAGTTTCTCTTGCTTGAGCGAAGGATGCAAAATGAACCTGATCTATAACAGCGAACAATACAGCGTCGTGGAATTCGGCGTCGATGGCGACCTGGATGCCCTGCGCTTCGGCGGTTATGAAATCGTCGACAAGGGCGGCAAGCGCGAGACTTTCATCGCGGGAATCCTCGCGCAAAACTTCCGCCGCGACGTCACGGAACTGATTGCCAGCGAACCCAGCATGGAAGAGATCGATGAATTTTTGGGCAGCTATGATTCCCTCATGAGCCAGCCGGTCCTGTTGCACTGATTCTGGCTGTCTGATGGCGATCGCCACCATACCAATCCGCAAGGCGGCATGGTATGGTGGGCATGTTATCCCGCTGCAAACAGACCATGTGCCAACTTCTCGGAATGAATTGCAATGTCCCTACGGACATTGTCTTTAGTTTTACCGGCTTCGCCATGCGCGGCGGCCATACCGATACCCACCATGACGGCTGGGGCATCGCCTTCTTCGAGGGTGCCGGCGTGCGCCATTTCGTCGACCACCAGGCGGCCATCGCTTCGCCCGTGGCCGAACTGATCAAACGCTACCCCATCAAGTCGCGCAATGTCATCGCGCATATCCGCAAGGCGACCCAGGGCCAGGTGGCGCTGGAAAATTGCCACCCGTTCGTGCGCGAACTGTGGGGCCGCTACTGGGTCTTTGCCCATAATGGCGACTTGAAGCAATTCAACCCCGTGCTGACGGGCAGTTACCGCCCCGTCGGCTGCACGGACAGCGAACGGGCCTTCTGCTACCTGCTGCAGGAATTGCACGCGCGCTTTGGCGACGCCCCGCCGGCCTTGCCGCAACTGCATGCCGCGCTGGCGGAATTGTTGCCCAGCATCGCGGCCCACGGCACGTTCAACATGATGCTGTCGAGCGGCGAGGCGCTGTTTGCCCATTGCTCGACCAGCTTGCACTATCTGGTGCGACAACATCCGTTTCCAACTGCTAAACTCTCCGATGAAGACCTGAGCGTGGACTTTTCCCAGGTGACGACGCCCCAGGACAGAGTTGCCGTGATCGTTACCCAGCCGCTGACGACGAATGAGCAATGGACGGCGTTTGCGCCCGGCGAATTGAAATTATTTGTCGACGGCGTGGTGCAAGACACGCCAGCGGTCTAATTTGTTGACGACAATACGCTGGATTGCTGCCAAAATACCCACAGCGCGGGCGAAATTCAGCTAAAGTATTGTCAATAGTGAACCTTGATGCGGGCGCCGCGCGGCCGGTGTCACTCGACGTGATTGATGAAGAGTTAATGATCGATATTTCCAGCAACGACATCACCCCGAAACCCTTGCGCGTGCGCGAGTTCTATCTGGGTCGACAACCTATCCTCGACCGCAACCAGGCCCTGTTCGGCTATGAGTTGCTATTCCGCAACGCTCCGGTCGGCCCCGCCAACATTACCAGCGACCTGTCCGCCACGGCATCCGTGATCGCCCACGCCTCCCAGCTGGGCATGGAAAAGGTCATCGGCGATGCGCTCGGTTTCGTCAATGTCGATGCCGACGTGATCATGAGCGACATCTTCGTGTTCCTGCCGCGTGAAAAAGTGGTGCTGGAAATCGTCGAATCGATGCCCGTCACGCCGGAAGTGCGCGCGCGCATCAGCGAACTGGTGGGTCACGGCTTTACTTTCGCGCTGGAAAACGTCGTCTCCGATACGGCGCAAGTGCAGGAACTGTTACCGCTGGTGCAATACGTCAAGATGGACATGAGCACGGTCGATCCGAAAGTGCTGGCAGCGCTGGCACCCCGTTTCAAGCAGGAAAACAAGAAACTGGTGGCGGAAAAGGTCGAGACGCGCGAAGAATTCAAGTCGGGCCTGGACCTGGGCTTCGATTATTTCCAGGGTTATTACTTTGCCAAGCCCGCCATCATGACGGGCAAGAAGCTGTCGCCGTCGCAACTGGCCGTCATGGAACTGATGACGCTGGTGACGTCCGACGCCGACAACATGGAGATCGAGCGCGCCATCAAGCGCGACGTGTCGCTGGCCCTGAACCTGCTGCGCCTAGTCAATACGCCGGCCGTGGGCGCGCGCCAGCGCATCGATTCGCTGAGCCAGGCCGTGACCGTGCTGGGCCGCCGGCAGTTGCAGCGCTGGCTGCAGATCATGCTGTACGCGGAACCAAGCAAGCGCGGCCATAGCATGACGCCGCTGCTGATGCTGGCCACCACGCGCGGCCGCCTGCTGGAACTGCTGGCGCATAAACTGCGCCCGAACCATGCCCATTCAGCCGATATCGCCTTTACGGTCGGCATCATGTCGCTGATGGATACCCTGTTCGGCGTGCCGATGTCGGAAATCCTCAGCCAGATCGAAGTCATCGACGAAGTGGCCGAAGCGCTGCTGTCGCGCGAAGGCTTCTACGGCGACCTGCTGCGCCTGGCCGAATGCATCGAGCGCATCGAAGACATGGAAGGCGAGATCGTGCCGACCTTGCGCGACCTGGCCATGTCGCCGGACGACCTGGTGGAGCTGGAAATGGCCGCCTACGAATGGAGCGATAACGTTGTCAGGTATGCTTTGTAATGGCGCCTGACCTGAGCTACTGCGCGTCGGTATAGGCGGCCTGCGATGCTCACCGTACTTTAGTACGGTTGCGCTTCTTAGCCACCTCTCCCTTCCGCTCGCTACGCTCATGCCAGGCGCTGTGACGTCGCGTATCAGCTGTGTTGTTCATAAAAGCCCTGCACGGCGTCGCCGTGACAGGGCTTTTTTACGCCGCTACGCTGCCGCGCCGGGCCAGTGCTTGTGCAGTTCGGGGTCGGTGCGCAGTTCCCACAGGGCCAGCACGACGACGGCGATACCGACGATCAGCTCGTTCCACATGACGACGCGCTGATCGGCCAGCCGCAGTACCCACGGCGACACGGCCACCCAGACGCCCACCAGCAGGTTGACGACGACGGCCCAGAAATAGGTCTTGTACAGATCGAAGGCGGCCAGCACGGCGACGACCAGGCCCGAGATAAAGGCGTTGATCATCTGCGGCGAGCCTTCAGGGTAGGAAAAGGCCCAGGGCGAGACGAGCAGCCACAGGCCCAGCAACAGGATCACCTGATCCTGCCAGCGTTTCAGTTTGAAGTTGGTTGCCATATTACCTCCTTGCCAGTTGGGGAACGGGCCGGAGCGGGCATGCAGCATGCCAGCCGGCATACTGCGTTAGTGCGCTTCGGCGCGCGATAAGTTCCGCGCGCCTTGTGCTTATATTATGGCACTACGACAGATTCGGCGCCAGCCAGCGTTCCACGTCCTCGATGCTGGCGCCACGGCGCTTGGCCATGTCTTCCACCTGGTCCATGCCGATCTTGCCGACGACGAAGTATTTCGACTCCGGATGGGCAAAATAGAAGCCGGACACGGCCGCGCCGGGGAACATGGCATACGATTCCGTCAGCTGCATGCCGATTTCCTCGGCCTGCATGACCTCGAACATCTGTTTCTTGACCGTGTGCTCGGGGCAGGCCGGGTAGCCGGGCGCCGGGCGGATGCCGACATATTTCTCGGCGATCATGTCGTCGTTGCCCAGATGCTCGTCCGGCACATAGCCCCACAAATCCTTGCGCACGCGCTCATGCAGGTATTCGGCAAACGCCTCGGCCAGACGGTCCGCCAGCGACTTCAACATGATGGACGAGTAATCGTCGTGCGCATCCTCGAAGCGTTTTTCATACTTTTCGATGCCCAGGCCGGACGTCACGGCAAACATGCCGATGTAATCCTTCACGCCCGATGCCTTTGGCGCAATGAAGTCGGCCAGGCACTGGTTCGGACGCTGCACGCCGTCGACCACGGGCTTGACACCTTGCTGGCGCATGCCGTAGTACGTGAACGCCACGGTACTGCGCGTATCGTCCGTGTACACCTCGATATCGTCGTCATTGACGCTATTCGCCGGCAGCAGGGACACGACGCCGTTGGCCGTCAGCCAGCGCCCGTCGATGAGTTTTTTCAGCAAGGCCTGGCCTTCCGCATAGACCTTGGTGGCTGCGTCGCCCACCACTTCATCCGTCAAGATGGCGGGGAAGGGGCCGGCCAGGTCCCAGGTCTGGAAGAACGGGCCCCAGTCGATATAGTTGGCCAGGGTAGCCAGGTCGACATTCTTGAACACGCGGCGGCCGATGAACTTCGGCTTCACGGGCGTGCAGGCGCCATCGAAGGGCACGACCATCTTGTTGGCACGGGCTTGCGCCAGCGGCAATATGGGCAGGGCCTTCTTGTTGGCATGTTGCTCGCGGATGCGCGCGTAGTCGAGCTCGATGTCTTCCACGTATTTGTCGCGCTGTTCCGGCGTCAGCAATGATTGCGCCACGGACACGGAGCGCGAAGCGTCCGGCACGTAGATGACGGGACCTTCGTAGTTGTGCGCGATTTTCACGGCCGTGTGGGCGCGGCTGGTGGTGGCGCCGCCGATCAAGAGGGGAATCTTAAGCATGCGGAAATGTTCGTCGCGCTGCATTTCCTTGGCGACATACGCCATTTCTTCCAGCGATGGCGTGATCAGGCCCGAGAGACCGATGATGTCGGCGTTTTCCACCTTGGCGCGCGCGAGGATTTCCGAGCACGGCACCATCACGCCCATGTTCACCACTTCGAAGTTATTGCATTGCAAGACTACCGTGACGATATTCTTGCCGATGTCATGCACGTCGCCTTTCACGGTCGCCATGATGATCTTGCCTTTCGGCTTGGCGACGATGCCCGTGCGCTGCTCTTCCAGCAGTTTTTCTTCCTCGATGAACGGAATCAGATGGGCCACGGCCTGCTTCATCACGCGCGCCGATTTCACCACTTGCGGCAGGAACATTTTACCCTGGCCAAACAGGTCGCCGACCACGTCCATGCCGGCCATCAAGGGGCCTTCGATCACGTGGATGGGGCGCCCGCCATTGTGCAGCAGCTGCTGGCGCGCTTCTTCCGTGTCTTCCACGATGAATTGCGTGATGCCGTGCACCAGCGCGTGCGACAGGCGTTCCTGTACCGTGCCTTCGCGCCAGGCCAGGGTTTGCGCCTCGGCCTTGCCGCCCGCCTTCAGGGTGCCGGCAAATTCGATCATGCGTTCGGTCGAGTCTTCGCGGCGGTTCAGCACCACGTCTTCCACGCGCTCGCGCAATTCCGGGTCCAGATTGTCGTACACGCCCACCATGCCGGCGTTGACGATGCCCATGGTCATGCCCGCCTTGATGGCGTGGTACAGGAAGACGGTATGGATGGCTTCGCGGGCGGGATCGTTGCCGCGGAAACTGAACGACACGTTCGATACGCCGCCCGAGATCTTCGCGTACGGCAAGTTTTCCTTGATCCAGCGCGTGGCGTTGATGAAATCGACGGCGTAGTTGTTGTGCTCTTCGATGCCGGTGGCGACGGCAAAGATGTTCGGGTCGAAAATGATGTCTTCGGGCGGGAAGTCCAGCGCATCGATCAGCAAGTGATAGGCGCGCGCGCAAATCTCGATCTTGCGCTCGAAGGTGTCGGCTTGCCCTTTTTCATCGAAAGCCATGACGATCACGGCCGCGCCATAGCGGCGGCACAGTTTCGCCTGGCGCAGGAATTCTTCCTCGCCTTCCTTCATGGAAATCGAGTTGACGATGGCCTTGCCCTGCACGCATTTCAAACCCGCTTCGATGACCGACCATTTCGACGAGTCGACCATGATGGGCACGCGCGAAATATCGGGTTCCGAGGCGATCAGGTTCAGGAAACGCGTCATGGCGGCCAGCGAATCGAGCATCGCCTCGTCCATATTGATGTCGATCACTTGCGCGCCGTTTTCCACTTGCTGGCGGGCAACGGACAAGGCTTCGTCGTATTGCTCGTTGAGAATCATGCGCGCGAACGCTTTGGAGCCCGTGACGTTGGTGCGCTCGCCCACGTTGACGAACAGCGACTCGTCGTTGACGACGAACGGTTCCAGGCCCGCGAGGCGCAAGTCGTGCGATGGGGCCGGCACCGTGCGCGGCGTGTTTTTCGACAGCAATGCGCCGATGGCGGCGATGTGCTCGGGCGTGGTGCCGCAGCAGCCGCCCGCCATGTTCAAAAAGCCCGCGTCGGCGAATTCGCGCAGCAAGGCGGAGGTGTCGGCCGGCAATTCGTCGAAGCCCGTGTCGCTCATGGGGTTGGGCAAGCCCGCGTTCGGGTAGATGCAGACGAAGGTGTCGGCGATCTTGGCCAGCTCTTCCGCGTACGGGCGCATCAGGGCGGCGCCCAGCGCGCAGTTCAGGCCGATGGTCAGCGGTTTCGCGTGGCGCACGGAATTCCAGAAGGCGGGCACGGTCTGGCCCGACAGGATACGGCCCGAGGCGTCCGTGACGGTGCCGGAAATCATCAGCGGCAGGCGCACGACGGTCGGATTCTGCTCGTAGTACAGGTCGATGGCGAACAGGGCCGCCTTGCAGTTCAACGTATCAAAGATGGTTTCCACCAGCAGTACGTCGGCGCCGCCTTCCACCAGGCCCTGCGTCTGCTGCAGGTAGGCGGCCACCAGCTGGTCGAAACTGACGTTGCGCGCGGCCGGGTCGTTGACGTCGGGCGAGATCGACGCCGTCTTCGGCGTGGGTCCCAGGGCGCCGGCGACGAAGCGCGGCTTGTCCGGGGTGGAATACTTGTCGCAGGCGGCGCGCGCCAGTTTTGCCGCCTGGACGTTCATTTCATAGGCCAGGTGGGCCATGTGGTAATCGTCCTGCGCGATCGTCGTGGCGCCGAAGGTATTCGTTTCGATCAGGTCGGCGCCGGCCGCCAGGTAGCGCTCGTGGATTTCCTGGATGATGTGCGGCTGCGTCAGGGTCAGCAGCTCATTGTTGCCCTTGACGAACAGTTCGCGCGCGCCGCTGTCGGCCGGCGCGGCGAAATCGATGAAGCGGCCGGCAGGACCGCCACGGTAGGCTTCTTCGTCGAGCTTGTACTGCTGGATGATCGTGCCCATGGCGCCGTCGAGGATCATGATCCGCTGCGCCAGGATGGCGCGCAAGGTGGCTTCGGTCGGGGACATGGCGGGGATCACGGTATCGTTCATTTCATGCTTTCAATAGGCAAACGGGCGGCGGCGCGGCGACAAGACTGTACGGGGCGGTTGCGGGCCAGCAGGATCAGCTGACGGAGAGTGCCGGCCGGGTAGGGCAGGCAGAAGGTGGCAATCGCCTGATTTCACCGGGTCTAAAATTATACGGCATCAGGCTGCTTTGGTTTTAAGCAAAAGCGGCCGTTCGCCCCACGGCAGGCCTTCTTGCAACACATCGCCTTGCCCCGCCCCCGCTGCTGAAAATTACATTCCTGAAAATCTTACTCAAAACGTTAATTCTTCCGCCAAAATTGGCAGGAAGGCACGACGTCTAGGCTGTGGAAAAATTTCCACATTATTTGCGCTATCTCAAGATATTTTTAATGAATTGAATAGCAATAGCTGCAAAGGAAAATAATCTTGATTTAAGACAATACAGAGTGACGCGAATAATTCCCAGAATAAAAATTTCTAAGCAGATATCTTAATTATTATCAAAACCAATTGAATCAAAAGCATTAATAGTTGTCTTTGGGAATCGAATTAACCCATAATATTGGTTCTTCGAACTTAAATTCTCACCAAAAGTCACCAATATGTCACATTTCTCTCGTGTCCTGCCCGGCATCGCGCTGCACCAACATGGTTGCCAGCCATGAAAAACCATCTGCTTGTGGCTTTGTTTGTCGTGCTGGGCTTGTCCGCTTGCGGCGGGGGCGGCGGTGGCGGTGGTGACACGGTGGTGGCGACCACGTCGGGCAATCCCGTCGTGATTCCTGCCGTGACGGCCGTCTCGGCGGCGAACGTTGCCGTCGGTGGCAGCCTGGTGGTGACGGGCACGAATCTGAGCCGTGTGACGGCCTTCCACGTCGGGGGCGTGACGGTTGCCAGCACTGCCGTCAGCGACACCAGCGTGACCCTGACCATGCCGGGCGTACCCGTCACGGGTGCCTTGAGCCTGGTCAGCGCCAGCGGCACGGCGGCCACCAGCTATAACGTGAACGTGTACCTGCCGCTGAGCGTGAGCAGCGTTGCGCCGGCGACGGGCGGTGTCGGTTCCAGCGTGACGATCGCGGGCGGCGGCATGGGCGCCGTGACGGCGGTGCAGTTCGGCAATGGCGCGGCGGCAACGCCGCAAAGCCAGACGGCGGGCAGCGTGACGGTGCTGGTGCCTGCGGGCGCGGCAACGGGACCGCTGACGGTGCGCGGTCCGTACAACGATGTCATCAGCAGCGACACGTACACGGTCCTGGCCAGCGTGGCGGTGACATCGATCACGTCGGCCGTCAACGGCGCGACCTTGTCAGTGACAGTGCAGGGCAGCAATCTCGACCAAGTCAGCGCGGCGACGGTGGGCAGTACGCCAGCCGTCATCGTCAGCGCCAGTTCCAGCCAACTGGTATTATCCGCGCCAGCCTCGGCAACGGGCAGCGTGATGCTGTCGGCCGCTGCGCGCATCGCCGTGAATGCGGGCACGGTATCGGCCTTTACCTTGGGCAGCATTGATTTCGCGCAGGTACTGAACCTGAACGCCAGCGATGCAGCCTTGCGCCTGACGCGCGGCAAGTCGGCCGCCGTGCGCGTGTCCGTGCTCGCTACGCAAGCGGGCCAGGCCAGCCCGGCCGTGGTCTTGAATGCGACGGCCGCCAATGGCAGCAACTTGGGCAGCATCACCATGAGCGGTCCATCGGTCTTGCCGACGGTGAAAAGCGATTACAGTTTCAACGGCAACTTCAGCGCCGTCCTGCCTGCTGGCTGGATCTTGCCCGGCGTGCGCGTGCGCGTGACGGCCGTGGGCAATGATGGTACGCAAGTGAGCCAGGAAGCGGCGCCCGTCGTGGCCAGCGCGGCGAAAATCCACCTGGTGCTGGTGCCGCTGAGCACCGACGATGGCGTGGCGCAACTGCCTGACGCCGAGGTGATCCGCACCGCGCTGACCCGCGTGTATCCGTATGCGGCGGAAAATATCAGCATTACCACGCGCGCCCCGCTGAGCGTGCCGGGCAGCAGCACGGCCGACAGCTGGTGGAACACGACCCTGGAAGCCCTGAACAGCAAGCGCGCCCAGGAAGATAACGGCGCCTATTATTATGGCTTCGTGCCGAAAATGTCCTCCACGCGTGCCGCCGGTCTGGCATATGTCAATCCGGCTGGCAGCGACAGCGCCTTTACGGCGGCCATCGGCCTGGACGCCAGGTTCAGCAGCATTGCCTCTGTCGATCCGTTCGGCAATAGCTGGCCTGAATGGCTGACCACGCTTGTGCATGAGCTGGGCCACAATCATTCGCTCAAGCACGTCGCTTGCGGCGGCCCGGCCGGTGCGGTCACCGACTACCCGTATGCAAACGGCGACCTGGGGCCGCAACCGCTGTACAACAGCAGCTATGCGGGCGGCATCGGCCAGTTGAGCAAGGCAGTCTACGGCAGCACGCCGATGAAGGACGTGATGAGCTATTGCAGCGGCGCCTGGTTCTCCGACTACAGCTATGTGCGGGTGCAGCAATTCCTGGAAAGCCGCAGCACGCTGGCGACGGGCAGCAATGTGCTGGCCGCCAGCATGTCCGTGGCCGAGAACGGCTATCTGACCATTTCCGGCCGCATCACGCCGACGGGCGTGGCCCTGCGCCCTGCCGTGGCTTCGTCGACGCGCACCGGCGGCGCCGCCAGTGGCAGCGGCCATGCATATACCCTGCGCGTGTTGATGGCGTCGGGACAGACTATCGACTTGCCCTTCGATGGGGTCTCCGTGGCTGACCATGGCGGCAGCGCCATGAGCCATTTCCGCGTCAGCTTCGCCAATCCGGGCGACATCAGCGATGTACAAGTGCTGCAAAATGGCAAGGCCCTGGCCAAGCTGGAGCGTCCGGCGCGCCGCAGCAAGGCCGCCGCCAACGATGCCACGTTCGACGCGGCACAAAGCGGCGGCAAGCTGGCGCTGGTCTGGAATGCCGAGGCGGAACCCTACGCCGCCGTACTGCACGTGGCCGCCGATGGCCGCAAGACGGTGGTCGCCAGTGACTTGACGGGTGGCAAAGCCAGCGTCGATGTCAGCGCCTTGCCGGCCGGTGGCCGCTTCGAGGTCAGCCTGTCGTCGTCCGTGGGCGGACGTTTGATGAAGGTGCAGCGCCGCTAAGCCAGCGGGCTGGATGCAACGAGGGCTTGCCGCGGCAAGCCCTTTTTTGTGTGTGTGGAATATGCACAGATCCTGTACCTGGCGAGGGCTGCCGTTTTACCTTCCGCCTGCCTAGAATGGGGCTTCATCCACTTGCGGAGCATCCCATGCCCATCCTGAACCTGCGTTTGTCCACCACGCCCGATGCGCGCCAGTCGGCCGCCATCGCCGCCACCTTGAGCACCTTGACGGCACAGTTGCTGCACAAGGCGCCCGCATTGACATCGGTGGCGATCAGCCATCTTGACGCGGCGCACTGGTTTGTCGGCGGGCCATCCCTGCAGGTGCAGGGCAAGGCCAGCTTTTTCCTCGATATCCTGATCAGCGATGAAACGAATATGGCGGCGGAAAAGGCCGCGTATATCGCTGCCGTGTTCGCCGCCATGCGCGAGCATCTCGGGGCCTTGCATGACGTCAGCTATATCCACGTGCACGACGCGCGCCAGGCAGCCTGGGGCTACGGCGGCTTGACGCAGCAGTTCCGCGCCGTGTACAAGGCGCTGCAGCAGGCTTGATCAATCCCAGTGGCGATTTTGATAGTGTTGCACGGCGAAATCGACGAAGACCCTGACCTTCGGCGACAGCTGGCGGCTGTGCGGATACAGCGCGTACAAGGTGCGTGGGCGCAAGGTGTAGCCGGGCAAGACTTCCACCAGCTGGCCGCTGCGCAGCGCGTCGCGCACGATGAAGTCGGCCGCGCCGGCGATCCCCATGCCGCCCACAGCGGCCTCGCGCAGGGCGACGCTGGTATTGGCGCGCAGGCTGCCGCGTACGGCTACCTTGTGCGCGGCGCCGCCTGCGTCCGTGAACGACCACTCGGCCGGCTTCTCGCCGGAGCTGTACAGCAGGCAATCGTGCTGCGCCAGGTCTTGCGGCGTGGCCGGATGGCCATGGCGGGCCAGGTAGGCGGGCGAGGCGACGGCCAAGGTGCGGCTGCTGCCCAGCTGGCGCGCCACCAGGGTGGAATCGGGCAAGCCGCGCGCCAGGCGCAGCGCCACGTCGAAGCCATCCTCGATCAGGTCGACGATCCGGTCATTGCAGACCAGATCGATGTGGATGTGCGGGTAGCGGCGCGTAAAGTCGGGCAGCCAGGCGGCCAGTTCCAGGGTGCCGAAAGCCATCGGTGCATTGATGCGCAGGTTGCCGGACGGCTGTGCCTGGTGCATGGCGACGGCGCGGTCGGCCGCATCAAGGGCGTCGAGGATGTCGCGGCTGGCCAGATAATATGCCTGGCCGGCGGCCGTCAGGGCGAAGCGGCGCGTGGTGCGGTTGAGCAACTGGGCGCCCAGCTGGCTTTCCAGCTGGCGGATCTGGCGCGACACGATGGAGTGGGAAATGCCCAGCGCGGCGCCGGCGGCCGTGAAACTGCCCAGTTCCACGACGCGGCGCAAGGCGCGCAGGGCGGTCAGCTGGTCCACGGGCGCTTGCGGCCGGTATCGATGGCTGAATTAAACGAAACGCTTGCCTTCGAGGGGGAATCCCTTGATGAACTCGGCTGCGGGCAAGCGCTTGCCGCCCGGTTTTTGCAGTTCCGTCAGGCGCAGGGAGCCATTGCCGCAGGCCACGACGATGCCGTGCTGGGCGTCGGCCGCCAGCACCTGGCCCGGCGCTTCCTTGCTGTCCGCTTCGAGTACCTCGGCGGCCCAGATCTTGATGGTGGTGCCATCGACCTGGCCGCAGGCGCCGGGAAACGGATTGAAGGCGCGGATCTTCAGGCCCAGTTCCAGCGCAGGCTGGCTGAAATCGAGCGCCGCTTCTTCCTTGGCGATCTTTGCCGCATAGGTGACGCCCGCTTCCGGCTGCGGCACGGCTTCGAGCGGCTGCTGCTGCATCTTGCGCAGGGTCTCGACGATCATCTTGCCGCCCAGTTTGGCCAATTTGTCGTGCAGGGTGGCGGTGGAGTCGCCCGCTTCGATGGGCGTGCGCTCGATGGCCAGCATGGGGCCCGTGTCGAGGCCTTCTTCCATCTGCATGATGGTCACGCCCGTTTCATCGTCGCCGGCCTCGATGGCGCGGTGGATCGGTGCGGCGCCGCGCCAGCGCGGCAGCAGGGAACCGTGGATATTGATGCAGGGTTTGATGTCGAGCGTGCTGCGCGGCAAGATCAAGCCGTAAGCCGCCACCACCATCACGTCGTAGTCAAGGGCCAGCAGGCGTTCGTGGGCCGCCTTTGCCTCGGCGGCGCGTTGCGGATCCTTGCTGTCCATGCGCAGGGACAGCGGCTGCAGCACCTCGATGCCATGCTGCTGCGCGTACTGCTTGACGGCCGAAGCGTGCAGCTGCATGCCGCGTCCGGCGGGGCGGTCGGGCTGGGTCAGCACCAGCGGAATCTCAAATCCCGCTTCGTGCAAGTCTTTCAGTGCCGTGGCGGCGAATTCAGGCGTGCCTGCGAAGATCACTTTCATATGGTTCCTTGACGTGAGGTGCGCAGGCCCGCGCCCGAGGGCGCCAGGCTGGCGTGGTGTAACGACTACTGTTGCTGCTTAGTCTATCAGCAGTAGCTTAGAAACGGCGGTTCTGTGCGCGCAGGCTCGCTTCGCGCTCGAGACCGCGGATTTCCTTGATCATCTTGGTCTTGATGCGGTTGCGCTTGAGCGGCGACAGGTATTCGACGAATACCTTGCCCAGCAAATGATCCATCTCATGCTGGATGCAGACGGCCAGCAAGCCATCGGCTTCCAGCTCGAACTGCTTGCCGTGGCGGTCCAGGGCGCGCACCTTGATGCGGGCCGGGCGCTCGACGCCATCGTAGACGCCGGGCACGGACAGGCAGCCTTCGTCGTAGACCTGCTTTTCTTCGCTAGCCCAGGTGATTTCCGGGTTGACGAATACTTGCAGCTGGTTTTTCTCTTCGGTGATGTCGATCACCATCATCTGGATATGCGCGTCCACTTGCGACGCGGCCAGGCCGACGCCAGGAGCGTCGTACATGGTTTCTGCCATGTCATCGATCAGGGTTTGCAGGCGCGCGTCGAACTCGGTGACGGGCTTGGCGATCGTGTGCAGACGAGGATCGGGGTAACGCAGGATATTTAATATGGACATACGGATTCGACTGGTTAAGGTGGGCGCCGGTGCGCCGGATTATTCATGCCTGGGCCATGCGGACGATGGCAGGGCTATTTTATTTTTGAGTACGCTACGGTTGGGCGCGTGTGGCGCAACGGCGCGGCAGATGCGTTTGCCAGTGCGCTATTCGTTTGCTGCAAAGGGAAATTTTATCACAGACGCCCATGGCCCTGTGGACGGCGGGCCGTTTTGCGGCGCCATTGCACGCATCCTTGCGCGCGTCGGTATCGCGTGCGCGCCATGGCGCTAGCATGGGATGGCACAGTACACAACGAGGTTGTCATGCATGCAATCGCAACGAGGGCGGACACGGCCACGGAACTGGCGGGCTGGCTGCGCCTGCAGCATCTGCCCGGCGTGGGGCCGGTGGCGGCGCGCGCCTTGCTGGCCCGCTTCGGCTTGCCGCCGGATATCTTTGCCGCGCCGTTCGAGGCCTTGCGCGAGGTGGTGCCGGCCAGCGTGGCGCGCGCCATCGTGCAGCCGCCCAAGCCGGTGGCCAACAGCCAGCTGGAACTCACCCTGCAGTGGCTGCAGCGGCCTGGAAATGCCGTGCTGACCCTGGCCGATGCCGCGTATCCGCCCCTGCTGCTGGAAATCGCCGATCCGCCGCTGTTGTTATATGTGCGGGGGCGGGCGGAACTGCTGTCGCGTCCCGGCGTGGCCATCATCGGCAGCCGCAATGCCAGCGCGCAAGGCATGCAGAATGCGGCCGCCTTCGCGCAAGCGCTGAGCGCGGCAGGCTTGACCATCATTTCCGGGCTGGCGCTGGGCATCGACACGCACGCGCACGAGGGCGGCTTGCGCGACGCGGGCGGCACCGTCGCCGTGATCGGCACAGGCGCCGATCTGGTGTATCCACGACGCAACCTTGATCTGGCGCAAAGAATTGCCGAACAAGGCTGCATCGTCAGCGAATACGCGCTGGGCTTGCCGGCCATGCCGGGGAACTTTCCGCGCCGCAACCGCCTGATCAGCGGCCTGGCGCGCGGCGTGCTGGTGATCGAGGCGGCCGCGCAATCGGGTTCCCTGATCACGGCGCGCCTGGCCGGCGAGCAGGGGCGCGACGTGTACGCCTTGCCCGGTTCCATCCACTCGACTTTGGCCAAGGGTTGCCATGCGCTCATCAAGCAGGGCGCCAAGCTGGTCGAGTCGGCCGATGACGTGCTGCAAGAGCTGCAATGGCTGGGCAGCGTCCCCAGCGTGCAGGCCGCGGTGGAAGACGAACCGCCGCTGCTGGCCGCGCTGGGCCACGACCCGCACGATGCCGATACCCTGGCTGCGCGCAGCGGCCTGGCCATGGGCGCGTTGATGGGGGAATTGCTGGCGCTGGAGCTGGCGGGCCTGGTTGAACGCTTGCCGGGAGGACTGTTTCAACGCTGCAAATGACAGCTTGTCACTTGTGTGGCGGCCTTGCCGCACGGGGGCGCTTTGTCGGTGTGCGCCCTTGTGTCTTAGCGAACTTAGCTGCTAGAGTAGAGCCATGTTCGATATCCTGGTGTACCTCTACGAGACTTACTATCGCCCCGATGCCTGCCCCGAGCCGGCCGTCCTGGCGCGCAAACTGTCGGCCGTCGGTTTCGACGACGTGGAGATTTCCGAAGCGCTCGTCTGGCTGACGGACTTGAACGCCATGGCCGGCGCCGAGCAAACCCTGACGGCCAGTTCCACGGGCACGCGCTTCTATGTGCAGCAGGAAAGCGACGTGCTGGGCACGGCCGCCATCGGTTTCATCCAGTTCCTGGAAAGCGCCAAGGTGCTCTCGCCGCTGCAGCGCGAAATCGTCATCGAACGGGCGCTGGCGCTCGACGAGGCACCCGTGTCGCTGGGCAAGCTGAAAGTCATCGTGCTGATGCTGCTGTGGAGCCAGGGCAAGGAACCGGACGCCTTGATGTTCGATGACCTGTTCGTCGACGACGAAGACTTGCCTCCCCGCTTATTGCACTAATATATAGTGTCGTCATTGGCTGCGCTGCGGCTGTTGGCCTGACCCTGGCGCCGCTGCCGCGCCATCCCCTTTAAGATGCACTGCACCGGCGCGCACGCCAGACCATTGTGTTTGCGCTTGCGCATTCTTGCTTGCAGATAACTTGCCGAATTCTTCAATAGGCGCTTATCATTGGCCGCTTGACAAGACCACAAGTCACAGGGCCTTGCGCAGACAAAAGCGTCGGCGCCTGGCAATGCACTGTATGATGCGCATGCTGAAACTATCCTAGAGCATTTTTCGAGACTAAAAAATATGACAAAAACCCTCATCATCGCCGAGAAGCCTTCTGTCGCGAACGATATCGCGAAGACGCTTGGCGGCTTCACCAAGCACGATGAGTACTTTGAATCGGATGAATACGTCCTGTCGTCGGCGGTCGGCCACTTGCTGGAGATCGCCGTGCCGGAAGAATTCGACGTGAAGCGCGGCAAATGGAGTTTCGCGCACTTGCCGATGATTCCACCGTATTTCGCGCTGAACCCGATCGCCAAGACGGAAGCGCGCCTCAAAGTATTAAACAAGCTGATCAAACGCAAAGACGTAAGCACCCTCATCAACGCATGCGATGCGGGGCGCGAAGGCGAGCTGATTTTCCGCCTGATCGCGCAAAACGCCAAGGCCAAACAGCCGGTCAAGCGCCTGTGGCTGCAGTCGATGACGCCGGGCGCCATCCGCGACGGTTTCTCGCACCTGCGCAGCGACGAAGAAATGCTGCCGCTGGCCGACGCGGCCCGCTGCCGTTCGGAAGCCGATTGGTTGATCGGCATCAATGGCACGCGTGCCATGACGGCGTTTAATTCGAAAGAAGGCGGCTTCTACCTGACCACCGTGGGCCGCGTGCAGACGCCGACCCTGTCCATCGTGGTCGAACGCGAAGACAAGATCAAGAAATTCGTGCCGCGCGACTTCTGGGAAGTGCGCGCCGAATTCGTCTGCGCGGCCGGCATCTATGAAGGCCGCTGGCTCGACACGAAGTTCAAGAAGGACGAGAACGACCCCGAGAAGCGCGCCGAGCGCCTGTGGAGCAAGACGGCTGCCGACTCGATCGCCACCGCCTGCCGCGGCCGCCAAGGCACCGTCACGGAAGAATCGAAACCGACCACCTCGATGGCGCCGGGCCTGTTCGACCTGACCAGCCTGCAGCGCGAAGCGAACTCGCGTTTCGGCTTCTCCGCCAAGAACACCCTGGGCCTGGCCCAGGCGCTGTATGAAAAGCACAAGGTATTGACGTATCCGCGTACCGATTCGCGCCACTTGCCGGAAGACTACATGCCGACCGTGCTGCAGGCGCTGGAAACGGTCAAGGAAAACAGCAACTACCACCAGTTCGCCAAGCAGATCATCGACAAGGGCTGGGTCAAGCCGAACAAGCGCATCTTCGACAACACGAAGATCTCGGATCACTTCGCGATCATCCCGACGACGATCGCGCCAAAGAATCTGTCCGAGCCGGAACAGAAGCTGTACGACCTGGTCACGCGCCGCTTCATGGCCGTGTTCTTCCCGCCTGCGGAATTCCAGGTCACCACGCGCTACACGGAAGTGTCCGGCCATCAGTTCAAGACTGAAGGCAAGGTCATGACCAATCCGGGCTGGCTGGCTATCTACGGCAAGGAAGCGTCGACGGACGCCGACAAGGAAAGCAATGGCAACGGCAACCTGGTGCCCGTGGCCAAGGGCGAGAAGGTGCAGACGGAAAGTGTCAGCGCCAACGGCCTGGTGACGAAGCCGCCCGCGCGCTTCACGGAAGCGACCTTGCTGTCGGCCATGGAAGGCGCCGGCAAGCTGATCGACGACGACGAGCTGCGCGACGCGATGGCCGGCAAGGGTCTTGGAACCCCGGCCACGCGCGCGGCCACCATCGAGGGCTTGCTGACGGAACGCTACCTGATCCGCGAAGGCCGCGAACTGATTCCGACGGCCAAGGCGTCGCAGCTGATGACCTTGTTGAAAGGCCTGGGCGTCAACGAATTGACGGCGCCGGAGTTGACGGGCGAGTGGGAATACAAGCTGTCGCAGATGGAAAAAGGCAAGATTTCGCGCGAAGAATTCATGCGTGAAATCGCGCAAATGACGCAAATCATCGTCAAGCGCGCCAAGGAATACGACAACGACACGATTCCCGGCGACTATGCCACCTTGGAAACGCCGTGCCCGAATTGCGGCGGCGTGGTGAAGGAAAACTACCGTCGTTTCGCCTGCACCAAGTGCGAATTCTCGATGAGCAAGACACCGGGCTCGCGCCAGTTCGAAATCGCCGAAGTGGAGCAATTGCTGAAGGACCGCACCATCGGCCCGCTGCAAGGCTTCCGCTCGAAGATGGGCCGTCCGTTCGCCGCCATCCTGCGCATCGTGCGCGATGAAGAGATCAAGAACTTCAAGCTGGAATTCGATTTCGGCCAGAACGACGAGAGCGAAGATGGCGAAGGCGTCGATTTCACGGGCCAGACGCCTGTGGGACCGTGCCCCAAGTGCAATGCCGGCGTGTATGAAATGGGCCTGGCCTATGTGTGTGAACACAGCGTGGCCAAGCCGAAGACGTGCGATTTCCGCAGCGGCCGCATCATCTTGCAGCAGGAAATCTTGCCGGAACAAATGGCAAAACTGCTCAACGATGGCAAGACGGACTTGCTGCCGGGCTTTGTATCGCAGCGCACGCGCCGTCCGTTCAAGGCTTTCCTCGTGCGCGGCAAGGATGGCAAGGTGAGCTTCGAGTTTGAAGAGCGCAAGGCCAAGCCGGGCGCCAAGACCAAGGCCGCAGCGGCCGAGGTCGAAGGCGAAGAAGGCGCGGCGCCAGCGAAGAAAACGGCCGTCAAGAAAGCGGCAGCCGTCAAAAAGGCGCCAGCCAAGAAGGCCACGGCCGTGAAAAAGCCGGCCGCCAGGAAGGCGCCGGCGAAGAAGGCGGCAGCGGCGGAGTAATTCGACGCCAGCCAGACAAAAGCCAGGGATTTCCCTGGCTTTTTTTACGTCCCGATTTGATGGGGCAATGGTCAGGCTGGCGGTGTGGCCGGCGCCACCAGGCCCATTTCCTTGAGTACTTCATGCGCCGAGCGGAAGGCGTCGATGGCCAGCGGCATGCCGCAATACACGGCCGCGTGCAGCAGCACTTCCTGGATTTCCTGCATGGAGGCGCCATTGTTGACGGCGCCGCGCACGTGGCCGCGCAGCTCCTGGGCGCGGCCCAGGGCCGTCAGCATGGCGATCGTCGCCAGGCTGCGCGTTTTCAAGTCCAGGCCGTCGCGGCACCAGGTCGTGCCCCAGGCATTGCGCGTGACGAAGTCCTGCAAGGGCGCCGTGAAGGCGTCCACCTGGGCAAAGGCGCGCTCGACAAAGGCGTCGCCCATCACTTGTTTGCGCATGCGCAAACCATTCTCGAATTGTTCATCCATGCCGCGCTCCCGTTGCTGTACGTTTTCGATACTAGCGAGCCGGCATGGGGTGGTCAAGCTTAGTCGAGATAGTCCGAGTATTCGCGCTGCGCGTAATTCTGCAAATTCGCCCACGGCTGCGCCTTGCTGATGGTCGGCTGCAGCTTGACGTCGACCCGGCGATAGAACGTGTTGGCGCGGTCGCCGCTTTCGATGATCAGGGGAATCTGCTTTTGCTCATCCCACAGGATGCGCTGGAACACGCCATTCTTTTCCACTTCGCGCCAGCGCGCGCCCGTCACGTTCGATGCCTGTTTCGACAGCGGCATGGCGGCCACCAGTTTCGGGTCCAGCAGATAAAAACTGTTTTCCCAGGAACCGTCGAAATTGACGTTTTCGTACTCGGCCTTGGGAATCGAGACGACGATCTTGTCATGCGCGTCGATGTATTCCACGCGCACCGTGTTCTTTTCCAGCATCACGTGGCGCGGTATCAGCACGGGATTGAAGTGCTTGTGTTCATGCTGCGTGGCCGCAGTCGACGTTTTCAGGGCCACCTTGGTGTTGTCGCCATGCTTGTGGCCCGCATGCGCGTCCGTCGATGGCGCCAGCACGCGCTCGACCCACACGTGGCCGGGGCGGCGCAGCATCTTTTCTTCGTAGCGGCTTTCGCGCGTCACGCCTTCCGGCGTCAGGACGCGGCTGTAATAGGTGATGCCCAGGTCCAGGTCGGCAGGGGCGGAAGGCGTGGCGGGAGCGGCTTGGGCGCTGGCGGCAAAGCCGGCGGCCAGGAGGACGGCGATCAGGGACGATTTCATGGTGTTGCCTTTACGTGCAGAGGGGCGGAGGGCATACGCCATCCGCCCCGGTGGGGTTACCGTGTTGATGCGGATCAGAAGCCGAAGGCCGCCTTCAGCAAGTCGAACACCTTGGTGTTGTCCAGGGTGCCCTTGAAGGACTTGGCGCCGGCGCCCGTGGCCAGCAGCTTGACGTCGCCGCCGCCGTGGGTTTCGCTGGCCAGGCGCACGCCTGTTTCTTGCAGGTAGTTGTCTTTCAGGGCCGTGGCGCTGTCGACGTTGCTGCGCAAATCAGGGCGGTTCGGGCCATTGCCGAAGACCAGGGTGGTGTAGGTATTGCCATCGGCATCCTTGCTTGGCTGGTTATCCTTGTAGCCGCGGTTGATGTCGAGGATAGGGTTGCCGCGCTTGCCGTAGCCGTTGAAGGCCAGCGTGTGGTCATGGTCGGCCGTGACGACGATCAGGGTATTGGCCAGGGTCGGGTCGGTTTCCTTGATCTTGGCGATGGCCGCCTTGATGGCGTCGTCGAAGGCGATGGTGTCCGTCAGCGCGCGCTTGGCGTTGATGCCGTGCAAGGCGTGGTCGATGCGGCCGCCTTCGACCATCAGGAAGTAGCCGTTCGTGTTTTTCGACAGCAAGTCGATGGCTTTGAGCGTCATTTCCGACAGGCTAGGCTGGGTCGCGCCTTCGCCCAGCGGCGGCGTGGCCGTGCGGTCCAGTTCATATTCGAGGTGGCTGCGGGTGCTGTACAGGCCGATGAACTTCTTGCCGCTCGGCGCTGCCGCCATTTCCGCTTTCGTCGCGGCCACGGTGTAGCCCTTGGCGGCAAATTCCGTCAGCAGGTTGCGGCCATCGGCGCGGCCGTACTTGTTGCTCGTCGACCAAGGCGTGAAGTGGTTGCGGCCGCCACCCATCAGCACGTCGACGCCATCGCCGAGGGCTGCGTTGTAGCCGGCGCCGCCTGGCGCCGTTTGCGCGGCGATCGCGTATTGCGCATTGCGGTTGCAGATGTGCGAGAACGTCGTCGCCGGCGTGGCGTGCGTCAATTCCGTGGTGGTGATGGCGCCCACGGCCTTGCCCTTGGCTTTCGCCAGTTCCAGGATGGTCGGTACGGTCTTGCCGCCGGCCGGGCAATTGTCCACGCCCAGGTTGCCGTTGGCATCGCGGCCGGGTTCCTTGGCGATCGTGTCCTGCGCCATCGAGATGACTTCATTGTTCATCTTGACGCCGGTCATGTAGGCGGCCATCGATGGCGCGCTGTCCGTCGTTTGCGCATCGTTCGAGAACGTCTTGATGCGCGCCGTGCGTTCCAGCGTGTCCATCGTCAGGCTGCCGTCTTCGCCGTATTTGTAGATGCGCGACGCCGTCACGACGGACGGGCCCATGCCGTCGCCGAGGAAGAAGATGACGTTCTTGGCATCGGCGGCGTAGGCGCTGGCGACGCTGGCGGCCACGAGCGTGGTCAGCAAGGAGAGTTTCAGGGCGGGTTTCAATGCGAGTTTCATGTGCTTGTCCAATTCTTGTCTCTTGGGGATTACAGACCGCCGGCGGTCTTGACCAGGCCGAATACTTTGGTGTTGTCGATGGTGCCCAGGAAGGTTTCCGAACCCTTGCCGATGGCGCCCAGGAAGACGTCGGTGCCGCCGTGGGTTTCGTTGCCTGCCGTGGTGCGGATCACCGCTTCCTGGTGGTAGGTATTGGCGCTGGTGACGGTTTCATCGAGGCTGGCCATGGCGGCGCGGCTCGACTGCGTGCGGTTTTCGCCATTGCCGAAGCCGATGATCGAATACGGTGCGCCGTCCAGGTCCTTCTCGACCGCGCCGGTGACGTAGTTCTTCACCACGCCCAGCACGCCAGGGTTGCCGGCAGCCGTCTTGCCCGTGCGCTTGGCGTAGCCGTTCAGCACCAGGGTGTGGTCATGGTCGGCCGTGACGACGATCAGGGTATTGGCCAGGGTCGGATCGGTGAGCTTGGCTTTTTCGATAGCGGCCTTGATGGCGTTGTCGAAAGCGACCGTGTCTTGCAGCGCCTTCTTGGCCGTCGTTTCGTGCAGCGCATGGTCGATGCGGCCGCCTTCGACCATCAGGAAGTAACCCTTCTTGTTCTTGGCCAGCACGTCCATGGCCTTGGTGGTCATTTCCGCCAGGCTAGGTTCCTTGGCCGCATCGCGGTCCAGGTCGTAGCTCATGTGGCTGGAAGTGAACACGCCGAACAGACGGTCCGTCTTGGCCGGATCGACGGCCTTGAAGTCGGTGGCGTTATTGGCGACCGTGTAGCTCTTCGCTTTCAGTTCGGCCACCAGGTCGCGGTCGTCGGAACGCTTGCCGCCATCCTTGAACGGTTTGAAGAATTGCGCGCCGCCACCGAGAACCACTTCCAGGCCGGTGGTGCCCAGCGCGCTGTTGTAGCCCGTGCCGCCTGGCACCAGGGCCGCGGCGATATCGTTTTCCAGATCGCGGTGGCAGATGTGCGCGTAGGTCGCGGCCGGCGTGGCGTGCGTCACGCGCGCCGTGCTGACGACGCCGGCGGCAAAGCCCTTGGCCTTGGCCAGTTCCAGCAGGGTGGTGGCGGGCGTGCCGTTGCCGGTGCCGCATTTGTTGACCAGCTTGTTGCCGTTCGCATCCGTGCCCGGATCGATGGCGACCGTGTTGGCGGACATGGAAATGACTTCATTGTTCATCTTGACGCCGGTCATGTAGGCGGCCATCGATGGCGCGCTGTCGGTCACTTGCGCGTCGTTCGAGAACGTCTTGACGAAGGCCGTTTCCGGCAGGGTATCCATGGTCAGCGAGCCGTCTTCGCCCACCGAATAGATGCGCGCGGCCGTCATGGTGGTCAGGCCCATGCCATCGCCGAGGAAGAAGATGACGTTTTTCGGCGGTGCTTCAGCCACTACCTCTTCTTTTTTGGCATCGCTGCCGCAGGCGGCCAGCATCAGGGTGATGGCGACGCTGCAGCCAGCGACGGAAAATTTTCTGCGTGTCATGTGGTTCATCCGGCTAGGTTTGAAAGAGCTAGCAAGATAGCAATCCAATGTGACACCCTCATGACGCTGTGACATGTTTTGTGACGGCGCCACACCGCCGCAGCGGCGTGGCTTTCGCGCACGTCTACGCCGGAAAAATACACCGTACCGTGTCCGCCATCGGTAGATTACATCGAAATAAGCAACAAACTATTGCGATTTAGCGGGTTTTTCTGCCGAATAAAGCAACGTAAGATGTCCTCATCCCAATCATCTTGTGAAGGCACATCATGTTCTCCAAATCCATCAGCAGCGTTCTTGTTTCCACCCTGTTTGCCGCCGGCGCCGCTTCGGCCGCCGCCAGCGCTCCCTTGAGCCTGGAAGTATTCAACCCGGGCGAAGCGGCGATTTTCCCCGTCGCTTCCGTGCTGGTGGCGGGCAAGCATGACGCCGTGCTGATCGATGCGCAGTTTTCGCGCGCCGAAGCGCAAAAGCTGGTGGAAAAGATCCGCGCCAGCGGCAAGAAACTGACGACCGTGTACATCAGCCACAGCGATCCCGATTTTTACTTTGGCCTCGATGTGATCAAGGCGGCGTTCCCGCAGGCAAAGATCGTCGCCACGCCGGAAACCGTGGCCGAGATCCGCCGCAAGGCCGACGCCAAGGTCGCCTACTGGGGCCCGATTTTGAAGGACAATGCGCCGCACGCCATCGTCATTCCCGAAGCCTTGAAAGGCAAGCGCATCAGCCTGGAAGGCCAGTCGCTCGACATCGCCGGCCCGACGCCAGCGCGCACCTATGTGTGGATTCCATCGATCAAGGCCGTCGTCGGCGGCGTGGTACTGTTTGGCAACTTGCACGTGTGGACGGCCGATACGCAAAGCGTGCAATCGCGCCAGGACTGGCTCAAGACCCTCGATGGTATCGCGGCCCTGAAACCTGTGACCGTCGTGCCTGGCCACTTCAAGGTCGGTTCGTCCCTGACGCCCGACAGCATCGGTTTTACGCGTGACTACCTGGTGACGTTCGAAGCGGAAACGGCCAAGGCCGCCAACTCGGCCGCCCTGATCGCCGCCATGAAACAGCACTACCCGCAACTCGGCCTGGATGGCGCTTTGGAAACGAGCGCCAAGGTGGCAAAGGGTGAAATGAAATGGTAAGCGGCAACAAGGAGGTCTCCATGCCCACACTGCACTACATTTTCGACCCCCTGTGCGGCTGGTGCTACGGCGCCGCGCCGCTGGTCGAGGCGGCGCGCGCCGTGCCCGGCCTGACGGTGGCCTTCCACGGCGGCGGCATGATGACGGGCAGCAATCGCCGCCAGATCACGCCCGCATGGCGAGGCTATGTGCTGCCGCATGACCGGCGCATCGAGCAATTGTCGGGCCAGCCCTTCGGCGACGCCTACATCAACGGCTTGCTGAACGATACGACGGCCATGATGGATTCCGAACCGCCGATCACGGCCATCCTGGCGGCTGAATCGCTGGCCGGCAAGGGTCTGGACATGCTGCAGCGCGTGCAGCGCGCCCATTACGTGGACGGCTTGCGCATCGCCGACGTGCCCGTGCTGGTGTCCTTGGCGCAAGATCTGGGCATGGATGGGACGGCATTCCAGGCCGAGTATGCGCGGCAGACGGGCGCCGCCACGCAACGGCACATCGATGCCAGCCGCGCCCTGCTGGCGCAGGTGGGCGGGCAGGGCTTTCCCACGTTCGTGCTCGACGATGGCAGCGGCAAGCTGTCCGTGATCGATATCGGTGGCTTCCTGGGCCAGCCGGCGAAGTTGCAGGCGGAACTGGGCGGCGTGTGCGATGGCCACGGTTGTGCATTGTAAATAGCTATCGGTTCGATAAAATCAATTAACTTTTCCTTTGTTGTTGACCTCGTTACACTGGTTTCATTAGTCAACAACGAAGGAAAAGCAGTCATGAGCCAACAGCCGCCATTCAGTACCGCCTCGGGCATCCCCGTCGCCGACAACCAGAACTCCATCAGCGCCGGTCCCCGCGGCCCCCTGCTGCTGCAAGACTTCCACCTGATCGAAAAACTCCAGCATTTCAACCGCGAGCGCATCCCCGAGCGCGTCGTGCACGCCAAAGGCTCGGGCGCCTACGGCACCTTTACCGTCACGCACGACATCTCGCGCTACACCAAGGCCAGGCTGTTCAGCGAAGTGGGCAAGCAGACGGCCACCTTCGCCCGCTTTTCCACCGTCGGCGGCGAACGCGGCAGTGCAGACACGGAACGCGACCCGCGCGGCTTCGCCGTGCGTTTCTATACGGAAGAGGGCAACTGGGACTTGGTCGGCAACAACACGCCGATGTTCTTCATCAAGGACCCGATCAAGTTCCCCGATTTCGTCCACACGCAAAAGCGGGATCCGCAAAGCAATCTGAAATCGGCCGAGATGATGTTCGACTTCTGGAGCCATGCGCCGGAAAGCCTGCACCAGGTTACCATGCTGTTCTCGGACCGGGGCACGCCGGACGGCTACCGCCACATGGATGGCTTCGGCAGCCACACGTATAGCCTGATCAATGCGGACGGCCAGCGTGTGTACGTGAAATGGCACTTCAAGACGCGCCAGGGCATCAAGAATTTGCCTGCGGCGGAGGCGGGCCGCCTGGCCGGTGCCGATCCCGACTATGCCCAGCGCGACCTGTTCGGCGCCATCGAACGCGGCGATTTCCCCCAGTGGGAAGTCAAGCTGCAGGTGGCGACGCAGGAGCAACTCGATGCCTGGGAGCAGCGCACGGGCTGGAACCCGTTCGACCTGACGAAGGTGTGGCCGCACGCGGACTTCCCGCTGTTGCCCGTCGGTATTTTCGAGCTGAACCGCAATCCGGACAATTACCACGCGGAAGTCGAACAAGCCGCCTTTTCGCCGGCCAACGCCGTGCCCGGCATGGGATACTCGCCGGACAAGATGCTGCAAGGCCGCTTGTTCGCCTACCACGATGCCCAGCTGTACCGCGTCGGCACGAACCACCAGCATTTGCCCGTGAATGCGGCCCGTTGCCCCTTCCATAACCAGCAGCGCGATGGCGGCATGGCGATCCACAACGGCGGCGCGGCGCAGAATTACGCGAACGTGGCAGCGGCAGGCACGCAGCCGCAAGGGCTGGGCCATGGTGAGCCGGCGCTGGCGCTGGCTGGCGGCGCGGCCCGCTACGATGGACGCGGCGTGGAAGACGATTACACGCAGGCCGGCAATCTGTTCCGCTTGATGTCGGCCCAGGCCAAGCAAAACCTGTTCGACAACCTGGCCGGCCCCTTGAGTCAGGTGCGGCCGGAAACCTTGCAGCGCCAGCTCGCTCACTTCGACCGGGCCGACCCAGCCTATGGCGCCGGCGTGCGGGCCGCCCTGCAGGCGCGTGGCGTGGCCCTGTAATTGCGTGTTGCAGGCGGAACTTGCTTGTTCCGCCTGTTATTGATGTGGCACAAATTAGAGCTTGATATCAAATATTGCCGTATGGACATATTTGATATCCATGCGTAGACTTGTCGGTCTGATGATCGCGCCGCCTTCCTGGCGGCGTCCTGACTAGAAAGTCTTGCAATATGAATATGGCGAAGCTGTGCGTGCATGGGGACGACCCCACGCTCAAATCCATCCTCGAAGTCTTGCCTACCGATCCGGAGCGGCAATGGCGCAAGGGCGAGGCGAAGGGCGCGAATCGCGTGCATCTCGATTCCGGCTTCGAAGTGCTGATCGCACAGGCGCCCAAATCGCAAGTGTTGCCCTCGCGCATACGCAGCTACCTGGCCGAATGCCGCTCGCGCGGCGTGACGTTCACCATGCCGCGCATCGTGGCCGAGCTGCAACTGGAGTTGAACGGTGACGACACGGTCGATGCGCCGCTCGACCTGAGCCTGGCCGACATGCAGCACCTGACGGAAATGGGCATCAGCCTGAGCCTGGTGACGCGCTGCGCCGCAGCCTGATTCCCGTGTGACACGCAAAAAAATGGCCGCCCATCATTGAAACGGGCGGCCATTTTTCGTCATGGCTCGTCGAGCTCGACGGTGACCATATTGTCATCGGGCTTGCGGTCGATCAGCTTGTTGTCCGGATCGATGCCGGCCTTGCCGGGGCGGCTGCCGACGATGACGGTGTAGCTCGCTTCACGCGCCGTCATGCGCAGCCGTTCGCGCAGCAGCGGATGGCCATTCGCGTCGTCGACGCCGATCTCGATCCAGTCGTGCAGCGGCGCGTCGTGTTCCTCGCCCTGTTCGCCGGCCGTCAATTTGCTTGCCTGCACCTTCATGGTGACGGCGTATTTGCCATCGCTGCGTTTCGTGGCCGTGGCGGCAAGGGCGCGGTTGTCGAACAGCACGATTTTCTCGAACAGGTCATCGATCAGGTAAGCCTGCTCGGGCGGCGTGACCTGGCGCAAGCCCTGGACCAGCGCCGTCACGCTCGCATACGGCGGGCCTTTCTGGCCGTAGGTCTTGAGCAGCTCGCGCAGCACGCCGTTGACCTTGTCCTCGCCGATGATGTCTTGCAGCAAGTACATGGCCAGGCTGCCCTTGTGATAGTGGATGTAGGCCTGGTTTTCATTCTCGGCCAGCGGCAATTCCTTCTTGCGTTCCTCGCTGCGCCCCATCAGGTATTGATTCAGGTCATAGCGCAGGAAGCGGCGCATCTTGGCCGGTCCCGCGGTTTTCTTCATCACCATCAGGGCTGAATATTCGGCCAGGGTTTCGCTGAGCACGGTGGCGCCCCGTGTATTGCCGCCCACCAATTGATGCGCCCACCACTGGTGCGCCACTTCATGCGCCGTGACGTAGAACGGATAGTCGATATCCTTCGGGTTCTTGTCGTCCACCTTGGCGATGAAACCCAGGCCTTCCGAGTACGGTATCGTGTTCGGGAACGATTGCGCAAACGTGGCGTAGCGGGGGAATTCGACGATGCGCAGGATCTTGTGCTGGTAGGGGCCGAAGTTCTTCGTGTAGTACTCGAGTGCTTCCTTGCTGCCGCGCACGAAACGCTCGAGGTTGTATTCATGGCCAGGATGGTAATACACGTCGATGGCCACGTCTTGCCAGCGCTCGTGCTTGACGGCGTAGCGGGCCGACTGGAACGCGTAGAAATTCAGGATCGGCTGGTCCATCGTGTAATGGAAGTAATGGCGGCCCTTGGCGATCCAGTCGTTGTCCAGCATGCCCGGCGCGATGGCCGTCTGGCCGTCGACGGTGCTGACGGTGGCGTCGAAGTTGATGCGGTCGGCGTCGTTGCTGATGTAGTTGTCGGCCAATCCCTTCGGGTCGTCGCGCGGCAAGGCCCGTTCGCGTGCGGGCAAGCCGTGTTTCTTGCGGTCGCGCGGGTCCGTCAATTCCTGCTGCGGCTGGTAACCGATGTGCGGCAG
The DNA here is from genome assembly GCF_051380695.1 of Janthinobacterium goodfellowi. Lineage (NCBI taxonomy): Bacteria > Pseudomonadati > Pseudomonadota > Betaproteobacteria > Burkholderiales > Oxalobacteraceae > Janthinobacterium > Janthinobacterium goodfellowi. Next base: position 75,499 of record NZ_JBNYXN010000008.1, read on the forward strand.
CACGGCATTCGTGAAGAAGGTGCCGTTGGCCACCACGGGCGTGTCCTGGCCCAGGCCGAAGATGCCGCGCGGCGCGTAGCGGATGTCGAAATCGAGGCCCAGGGTGGCGCCCGGCGCCAGGGGCGCGGCCAGGCGGTAGCTGTAAAAGCCCAGCTTGCCGTCATCGAGGCCGGGATGCACGCGCGCGTCAAACCGCAGGCGCATGGTGGCCGTCGGGTCTTGTTGCACAAAAATGTGGCTGATCGGCAAGCTGGTCTTGTTTTGCAGCACATAGCGGCCCGTGACGGCCAGGGTGCGCTGCGCCGGGTAGATGGCCACGTCGAGTTTCACGTCGGTGATTTTCGGCTGCGGCGTGGCGGCGAACTTGCGGTACTGGCGCTCGATGCTGGCGCGGTCCGCATCGCGGGAAAATTCGGACTGGTAATCGTTGGCCACGTGGAACACGTAAAACAGCACGCCGCCGGCGCCGACGAAGATCAGGGCGCCGACGGCAAAGCTGGCCAGCACGCCATGCGTCAGGCCGTGGCGCGCCAGGCGCAGGCGGATGCGCCAGCTGTCCTGCGCGCCGCGGGGCCAGAACAGCAGCGATAGCACCGTCAGCATGACGGCCGCGCCGCTCCAGTACAGCAAGTACCAGCGCTCGCGCAACACAAAGTGGCCGGCGCCGTTCATGGCCGAATACACGACATCGGGCGTGCTGCCGTACAAGAGCAGCGGGTCGCCCAGACCCAGCGAGGAAAAGCTGATGCTGGCGATGTGGTACAGAATCATGGCGAAATACGCCAGGTATTTCTGATTGATCAGCACCTGCACGAAGATGGCCAGCACGGCGACCAGCGCATAGTAGGGCAGGTGCGACAGGAACAGCGATTCCACGTACAGGCCGGGGTCGAGGCGGTAATAGCCCTTGAAGACCTGGATCGACATGCCGCACAGCATGATGACCAGGCTCAGCAAGGCTTGCAGGCCGACCAGCGCACACAGTTTCGAAAGCAGGGGCAGCCAGTTCGGCACGGGCAGGGCGTCGAGCATCAGATACGTGCCCGCTTCCCGTTCGCGCCACACCAGCTCGCCCGCGTAGAAGGTGGTAATGATCAGCATGAACAGGGCGAACGAGGCGCTGACCATGTCCAGCACCTTTTCCGTCACGGGATAGGTATTCGTGCCGTACATGGAACCCATGTCCAGCGCGCCCGCATACATGGTCAGCACGCCGGCCAGCACGATGACGACAAAATAGATGTTCTTGATGGTTTCGCGCAGGTTCAGCCAGCTCATCTTGAGGAGCAGGGCGGCCAGGTTGCGCTGCGCGAAGTCCGGCGTTTCCTGCGTGGACAGCGAAGCGTTCGACAGGCGCTGCGGCGCCTCGCCCTCGCTGCGGCGCCGGGTGGCGCCCGCGTCCGTCGTCGCGTGGAACTGGAAGCGCCAGTAGCCGAGCAGCAAGGCGACCAGGGCGAAGCCGGACCAGATGGCGCGGTTCAGCAGATACACGCCTTCCAGCGTCACGAGGCGCGCGTTGCGCTCCGCGTTCGGCCAGTATTCCGTCAGGCGTATCAGCGCCGTGGTGCCGAAAGGGTCGATCAGGGCGGCCAGGGTCTTGTAGTCGAGGTCGCGCGCCAGCGACGGCGCCACCAGGTAGCCGATCAGCATGACTACCGAGCTGATGTACACGGGCAGCATGCGCCGCGTCAGGGCCGCGATGACGAAGAAGATGGCGCCGAAGATGAACAGGTTCGGCAGCAAGGTAAATACATACGGCATCAGGTAGGCCAGCGCCCGTTGCGGCCCCAGCCTTTCCGGGTCGATGCCGGGCAGCCAGGCGCCCAGCCAGGCACCGATCACGATGCTGGAAAACACCACGGCCAGCACCAGGTAGGCGCCGAGGAAGCGGCCGAACACGTACTGGTATTTTTTGATCGGCGCGCTGAAGAAGAAATGCTGCATGCCGTATTCGAAATCCTGCTGCACCGAGCGGCCCATCATGGCGGCCACCACCACGGCGCCGAAGCAGCCCAGCAGGCTGCACGTGAACGCCAGCGAACGGGGGGCGTTGATCAGGAACTTGCCGCCGAAACTGATGCTCGCTTCCTTGAAGACGCCGCCGGCGGCCGCCATCCACAGCATGGCCAGCGCCAGGAACATGGCGAAATACACCCAGGTGGACAGCAGCTTGAGCCGCTGTCGCGCTTCAAAGCGGGCGATGGCAAACATGGCCGCCCCCTCAGTCGCACTGCGGGGCGACGCGGTGGCGCCCGGCAATGGTGGCGAAATACAGGTCTTCCAGGTCGCCGATGGCTTCCTCGAAGCCGTCGCCCGGGTCGTCGTCGCTGTAGACGTGGATCAGGGTGCGGCCCGACAGCAAACGCGTGGAAATGACGGCGTGGCGCTGCTGGAAGCTGGCCAGTTCTTTCTTTTCGACAAAGCGCGCCCAGATCTTGCAGCTGACTTCGTCGATCAGTTCCTGGGTCTTGCCGCACAGCAGCAAGTGGCCCTTGTTGATGATGGCCATGTTGGCGCACAGGTCGGCCACGTCGGACACGATATGGGTCGACAGGATCACCGTCTTGTCTTCGCCGATGTCGGACAGCAGATTATGGAAGCGGACTCTCTCCTGCGGATCGAGGCCGGCCGTCGGCTCGTCGACGATGATCAGTTTCGGGTCGCCCAGCAGGGCTTGCGCGATGCCGAAGCGCTGGCGCATGCCGCCGGAAAAGCCGCCCAGGCGCTGGTGGCGCACGTCGAACAGATTGGTTTGCTGCAAGAGTCCATCGACGACTTCGCGCCGGCGCGCCCGCTGCGACAGCCCTTTTAACATGGCGAAGTGGTCGAGCAGCTCGTAAGCTGTCACTTTCGGGTACAGGCCGAAGTCTTGCGGCAGGTAGCCCAGCATGCGGCGGATCTCGTCCTTGTCGTCGAGCACGTCGTAATCGCCGAAGAAGATGGAGCCGGAATCGCACTCCTGCAAGGTGGCCAGGGTGCGCATCAGGGTCGACTTGCCGGCGCCGTTCGGTCCCAGCAAGCCGAACATCCCGGGCGGTATCGTCAGCGAAACGTTGTCCAGCGCCACCACGCCATTCGCGTAGGTCTTCGACAATTTGCGAATCTGCAATTCCATACAACTCCTTGCTCATGCTGTTGCAATCCCATGTGACGGGACTTCTCTATGCTGGCATTGTATTGAATTTAAGACGTACTGGGCAGTTGCATGCGATACACGGCATTTTCGTATGCCCAGAGTGCAGTTGGCGGGGGTGGACGGCGGGCCGCTTGTGGCCCTTTCGCCCGCCATGAGAGTATCAGTTACGGAACAACACCGACTCCCGGTTGAACCACCAGCGGCACAGCATCAGCAGGGCGCCCGCGATGACCGTGGTCGAGGCCAGGATCACGCCGAACATGCGGTAATCCATGGTCCCCTTGACCAGTTCCTTCATGGCCAGCGACACGTTGGTCAGCGGCACCATGGCCCACATCCAGTTCAGCTCGACGCCGGGCAGCATGGCCGCCACCGTGGGCAGGATGACGAACAGCATCAAAGGCGTGATCATGCCGGCCGCTTCCTTGTAGCTTTTCGCGTAGATCGAGATCGACAGCAGCAGCGAGGCAAAGATGGCGGCCGTCGGCACCAGCATCAGGGTCACCATGGCCAGGTCGGGCAAGCCGATGCTGCGCACCATGACGGCCATGCTGCCTTCGAGCGAGCTGCCGAAGATGGCCAGCAGGGCGCCCATGCTGCCGACCATCAGCACGGCCGAGGTCATGCCGACGGTAAACAGCACGAGGAATTTGGCCAGCACGATGGCGCTGCGCGGCACGGGCGCCAGCAGCAGCGTTTCCAGGGTGCCCCGCTCCTTTTCGCCGGCGCCCAGGTCGATGGCCGGGTACATGGCCGCCGTCAGGCATACCATCAGCAGCAGATAGGGCAGCATGCCGCCGACGATGGCGCCCATCTGCTCGCGCTCGTTGGCCGTCGATTGTTTGTCGAGCACGATGGGGTGCAGGGCAAAGGCCAGCTGGGCCGGACTCAGGTTCAGCGCAGACAGCGCGCTTTCGCGCAGGCTGGCGTTGTAGGCCTCGACGATCTCGCGCACGCGCTGCTGGGTCACGTCGACCGTGCTGGCGCTGTTGTAGTGCAAGGTGACCTTGGCTTGCTGCTGTTGCTGCAGCGCCTCTTCAAACCGGGGCGGAATGACGACGGCAAACTTGATGGTGTCGTCGCCGATGGCGCGGCGGATCTCCCCCTCGCTGGCCAGCGGCACTTCGCGCAGGTTGTGCTGCTGCGCAAAACGCGCGCTCAAGCCCGGCGAATGGTCCTTGCCGAACAGCGTATAGCGCATTTCCGCCGTCTTGGCGTTCTTGAACATATTGTTCGAGACATACGCAAAGCCGCCAAAGATCAGCGGCATGGCAAAGATGGGGATGAGGATGGTGAAGATCAGCGTCTTGCGGTCGCGCGTGAGTTCCAGCAGCTCTTTCAGATAAATGGTCCACATGACTCAGGCTCCCTGGTTGATGACGCTGACGAAGGCGTCGTACAGATCGGCACTGCCGCCCAGGTGGCGCAGTTCGTCGACGGTGCCATGGAAGGCGGTGGTGCCGCGGTTGATGATGCAGACGCGGTCGCACAGTTTTTCCACCTCGTGCAGGTGGTGCGTGGAAAAGATCAGCGGCACGCGCAGCGCCTTGTAGCTGGCGATGAAGTCGAGCAGGATCTTGGCCGACATCACGTCCAGGCCCGTGGTCGGCTCGTCGAGGATCACCACCTGCGGCTCGTGCACGACGGTGCGGGCGATCGCGCACTTCTGTTTCATGCCCGTCGACAACTGATCGGCCCGCTTGCTGCCGTATTCTTCCATGTGCAGCAGGGAAAACAGTTCGTCGCAGCGGCGTTTCAGCTTGTCGGCCGGCATGCCATGCAGGCGGCCAAAGTATTCCACGTTCTCGCGCGCCGTCAGGCGGCCGTACAAGCCTGTCGAGCCGGACAGGAAGCCGATGCTCTGGCGCGCCACCAGCGGCTGGCGCAGCACGTCGACGCCATTGACGAGGGCGCTGCCCGCGTCCGCCTGCAAGGCCGTCGACAGCAGGCGCAAGGTGGTCGTCTTGCCGGCGCCATTCGGACCCAGCAAGCCCAGCACTTCGCCGGGGGCGCAGCTGAAACTGACGTCGCGCACGGCGTGGAACCAGCCCTCGTGTTCGCGCGGATCGCTGACGTGCACGCCCTTGCCCTTGTGGGGCGGCATGCGGAAACGTTTTGCCAGGTGCTTGACCTCTATCATGTGTTTCATCCATTCGACGGTGAACAACGAGAGTAGCATGCAAAAAATGTAACTTGCAAGGCGGAAATATCGTTTGGTCTATTGAAAAAAACAGCATCTTCATGCAAGCTGGCCCGGTGGGCGCCGGCGGACGGCGCGGGAGAGCGCGATGCAAACGATCGATCAGGCAATGCAGGACAAGGTACTGGCCGTGGCCCGCGCCGGCATGACCAGTGCCGAAGCCATCGGTTTCTTCCGCGTCAGCCTGGGGCTGTACTATCTGGCCGGCCTGATGACGGAGGAAACCCTCGATTTCAAGCTGATCGACGCGAAGTACAACCGTTTTATTTACCACTCGCTAGGCGGCGGGCACAGCATCGCCAGCGTGCTGCAATTCATGAGCGGCGAAAAAGTCTTGCGCGTGCTGCAATCGGAGCGTTTTCGTGCCGCGTTTGCCGAATACTGCCCGGACATCCCCGTCGACAGCATTTCTTTCCTGATTTCACTGAACCTGGGCGTGGCGAAAAGCCTGTCCGGCCTCGATGCCGTCGGCCCCGTGGTGGACTGGATCGAGCAGGAAAAAGCGCGCACAGGTCAATAAAGCCCCGTTCGCCCTGCGCACGGCGTGGGGACGGCTGGCCGCTATCATCCTATAATTCATGTTTTCCCTTACATGAATAGCCCACGATGACCGCGAACCGCCATTTTGACCCCCTGGATCGTTTGATTGTTGGCGCCGACAAGGCCTTGCGCGTCATCGCGGGCGTGGCCTCGGCCTCGCGCCCCACGCCGGCCGCGCATGCGCCCGATGCGGAACTGAGCCCGGCCGAACAGCGCCACAGCGCCGGCTTGATGCGCGTCAACCATGTGGGCGAAGTGTGCGCGCAAGCCTTGTACAACTCGCAGGCGCGCTATGCGCACAGCCCGGCCATCCGCGCCCAGTTCGACGAGGCGGGACGCGAAGAGGAAGACCACCTGGCCTGGACGGCGCAGCGCCTGACGGAGCTGGGCTCGCGTCTGAGCCTGCTCAATCCCCTGTGGTATGCGGGTTCGTTTGCGCTGGGCACCATCGCCGCGCGCATGGGCGACGGCCGCAGCCTGGGGTTTGTGGTGGAAACGGAACGCCAGGTGGAAGCGCACCTGGCCAGTCACCTGCAGGAATTGCCGCCGCAGGACGCCAAGTCGCGCGCCATCGTCAAGCAGATGGCCATCGACGAAGTGGAACACGGCGCCGCCGCCCAGCGATTGGGCGCCATCGACACCCCGGCGCCCGTGAAGGCGCTGATGGGCATCATGGGGAAAGTGATGACGAAAACCGCGTATTACCTGTAGGTCGGATTAGCGCGGCAATTCCGCGCGTAAGCCGACAACATTGTTGGCGCCGTTGGTGTCGTCGGATTACGCGCTCACGCGCTAATCCGACCTACTCCTCGATGATTTCGAACGAGTGGGTGATTTCCGCCGTTTTCGCCAGCATGATAGACGCCGAGCAATATTTGTCGTGCGACAAAGTCACGGCCCGTTCCACGGCCGTCGGTTTCAGGGCCTTGCCCCGCACGGTGAAGTGGAAGTGGATCTTGGTAAATACTTTCGGGTCGGTGTCGGCGCGCTCGGCCTTCAGGGTCACTTCGCAGCCGCTGACGGCTTCGCGGCCCCGCTTCAGGATCAGCACCACGTCATAGGCGGTGCAGCCGCCCGTGCCCAGCAAGACCATTTCCATGGGGCGTGGCGCCAGGTTGTGGCCGCCGCCTTCGGGCGCGCCATCCATGGTTACCAGGTGGCCGGAGCCGGTTTCTGCCCGAAAACTCATGCCCGACGGGCCATTCCAGCTGACTTTGCATTCCATCGTACTCTCCGAAAATTGTAAGCGTTTTGTATTGTAATAGAGGAATGCTCATCCATGTGCCGGCCGCCAGCCCGCAGCCTGTCTGCATTGCGGCTTGACGCGGCAGGGCAAAGCCGCTTATACTTGTCGGCTTTCCGTTCGCTCAGGAAAAGTAAATAAGGCAGAGTCCGCATAGCAGCATCGGCGGAACCACCATTTGAGCGTGTAATCTATTAGGAAGTCAACATGAAAACATTTTCCGCTAAAGGACATGAAGTCCAGCGCGATTGGTTCGTGGTTGACGCGACGGACAAAGTCCTCGGACGTGTTGCCAGCGAAGTGGCACTCCGACTGCGCGGCAAACACAAACCAGAATTTACTCCTCACGTCGATACCGGCGACTTTATCGTCGTCATCAACGCAGGCAAACTGCGTGTGACCGGTACCAAAGCTACTGAGAAAATTTACTACCGTCACTCTGGCTATCCAGGCGGCATCTACGAAACCAACTTCCAGAAAATGCAACAGCGTTTTCCAGGTCGCGCGCTTGAGAAAGCGGTCAAGGGCATGCTGCCTAAAGGCCCACTCGGCTACGCAATGATCAAGAAGCTGAAAGTGTACGCGGAAGGTTCCCATCCGCACGCTGCTCAGCAACCTAAAGCACTTGTTCTCTAAGGAACTGACATGATCGGTAATTACAATTATGGAACCGGCCGTCGCAAAAGTGCAGTGGCTCGGGTTTTTATCAAAGTTGGCACAGGCTTGATCGTTGTTAACGGCAAACCAGCAAACGAATACTTTTCGCGCGAAACGGGTCTGATGGTCATCCGTCAACCACTGGAACTGACCGGCAATGTTGAGCGTTTCGACATCAAAGTCAACGTCCATGGCGGCGGTGAGTCGGGCCAGGCTGGTGCAGTTCGTCACGGCATCACCCGCGCTCTGATCGACTACGATGCAGCGCTGAAACCGGAACTGGCGAAAGCCGGCTTCGTGACCCGCGATGCACGTGAAGTCGAGCGTAAAAAAGTTGGTCTGCGCAAAGCACGTCGCGCAAAGCAATTCTCGAAGCGTTAATTTCCACGCTACAGCACCTTTCGGGGTGCTGCTCGAAAAGCCGCTGGACTTCGGTCCCGCGGCTTTTTTGCATTTCAGCGGGATGTGCCGTTGCGCTGTAAAATACGCGGAAACACCCATGGGTAGCGTTTCCCTTCATCTTTATGCAATCTATACACAAGGAAAGAACATGATCAAAGTTGGCATCGTCGGCGGCACTGGATACACGGGCGTGGAGTTGCTGCGCTTGCTGGCAACCCATCCAGATGTCGAGTTGACGGCGATTACTTCGCGCAAGGAAGATGGCTTGCCCGTTGCTGACATGTATCCTTCCCTGCGCGGCCACGTGAGCCTGGCGTTTACTTCGCCGGACAAGGCGAAGCTGGAACAGTGCGACGTGGTCTTCTTTGCCACCCCGCATGGTGTTGCGATGGCGCAAGCTCCAGCCCTGCTGGCCGCCGGCGTGAAAGTCATCGACCTGGCCGCCGACTTCCGCCTGAAAGACCAGGCCAAGTTCGAGCAGTGGTACAAGATTCCCCACACGGCGCCCGAGCTGATCGAACAGGCCGTGTACGGCTTGCCGGAATTGAACCGCGAAGACATCAAGCAGGCCAGGCTGATCGCCAACCCCGGTTGCTACCCGACCACCATGCAGCTGGGCTTTTACCCGCTGCTCAAGGCGGGTCTCGTCAACGCGGGCGGCTTGATCGCCGACTGCAAGTCGGGCGTGTCCGGCGCCGGCCGCAAGGCGGAAATCGGCATCCTGTTCTCGGAAAGCAGCGACAGCTTCAAGGCCTACGGCGTGGCCGGCCACCGCCACTTGCCGGAAACGACGGCGCAGCTGCAGCGTTTCACGGATGAGAAAGTGGCGCTGACCTTCACGCCGCACCTGGTGCCGATGATCCGCGGCATGCATTCGACCCTGTACGCGCAGCTGAACAAGGATGTCAGCAATGAAGAGCTGCAAGCCTTGTTCGAAGCGCAATACAAGGACGAGCCTTTCGTCGACGTGATGCCGTTCGGCTCGCACCCGGAAACACGCTCCACGCGCGGCTCGAACACGCTGCGCCTGGCCTTGCACCGTCCCGAAGGCGGCAATACCGTCATCGTGCTGGTGGTGCAGGACAACCTAGTCAAGGGTGCTTCGGGCCAGGCCGTGCAGTGCATGAACTTGATGTTTGGCTTGAAAGAAACGGCCGGTTTGCAACATATCGCATTGCTGCCATAAAAATAGGCAGCAGTGCTTGCGCAGGTCCGGCGCCTTTTTGCCGGACCTGTGCTAAATTGGACTGCCACGTACACCAACAGGATGACGTTCATGTTCGAGCGCAACGCGAAAAACCCCATCGATACCCTGATCGGCGCCTCCACGCGGATCGAGGGCGACTTGCTGTTTTGCGGCGGCTTGCGCATCGATGGTCATGTACGCGGCAACGTCACGGGCGAGGCGGGCGAGCCCACGCATGTGGTATTGGGTGAGGCGGGCCGCATCGATGGTGAAGTGCGCTGCTCGAGCCTGGTTGTCAGCGGCGAGATCAACGGCCCCGTGTACGTGTCCGAAATGCTTGAAATCCAGCCAAAAGCCCGCATTGTAGGAGAGGTCTATTACAAGGTGCTGGAAATGCACAGCGGCGCATTGGTGCAAGGCAAGCTCAGTCGCCACGACAGCGCCGACCCCGTGCTGCACCTGGCCGTGTCGGAAATGTGAGCAGGAACAACACCAGCCAGCCGTGCCAGCGGCGGCCGCAGCGCGAGTTGCGCCAACAGTCTATAATGACTTAATGTTTTCTAGTAGGAGTGCCTGATATGAATGCCGTCGCTGAAATGCAAGATGTGATCCCTTCCCCTATTATCTTTACCGATAGCGCCGCCGAAAAAGTCGCGCAGCTGATCGAAGAAGAAGGCAATCCCGACCTGAAATTGCGCGTCTTCGTGCAGGGCGGCGGCTGTTCCGGCTTCCAGTACGGCTTTACGTTCGACGAAATCGTCAACGAAGATGACACCACCATGGTCAAGAACGGCGTCCAGCTGTTGATCGACTCCATGAGCTACCAGTACCTGGTCGGCGCGGAAATCGACTACAAGGATGACCTGGAAGGCGCGCAGTTCGTGATCAAGAATCCGACCGCGACGTCGACTTGCGGTTGCGGTTCGTCGTTCTCCGTATAAGCGAGCACACCTGAGAAAACGTCCATGGCGGCGTTGCATTGCCTCGCCGTACTCTTCGTACTGTCTTCGGCAACGCGCCTTGCCCTGAGCGTTTTTCAGGCGCGCCGGTTTACAGGCGCAATATAAAAAATAGCGGATCATCGATCCGCTATTTGTGTTTCTGCGCCCGCTTAGCGCGGGTAGAGCGCGCCCAGTACCCGCAAGCCCTGCGCCCCCGTCACGGCCGGCAAGTTGCCCGGCTTGCGCTGTGTAAAGCGCCAGGCCAGCCAGGCAAACGCCAGCGCTTCGACCTGGCTGGGCGCCACGCCCAAGGCTTCCGTCGATTCCACCGCCATGCCCGGCAATGCATCGGCCAGCGCCGCCATCAGGCTGGCGTTCTGCGCGCCGCCGCCGCACACGTACACCGTTTCCGCCTGCGCTCCGTCGCGCGCGATGGCGTGCGCCAGGCTGGCGGCCGTCAGCTGGGTCAGGGTCGCCTGCACGTCGGCGGCTTGGGCGCCACGGTGATTCGCCAGCTTGCCTTGCAGCCAATCTGCGTGAAAGAGGTCGCGGCCCGTGCTTTTCGGCGCCGGCAAGTCAAAATAGGGATCGTCGAGCAAATCTGCCAGCAGGGCAGGCAAGACTTTGCCCGTGGCGGCCCAGGCGCCGTTGGCGTCGTAGGGCTGGCCCAGGTGCTGCAAGACCCAGCCATCCATCAGCGCGTTGCCGGGACCCGTGTCGTAGCCCGTCACCGTGCCGTCCGCGTGCAGCACGCTGATATTGCTGATGCCGCCGATATTGGCCAGCACGCGCGTGTGGCCGGGCAAATTGAAAATGGCCTGGTGAAAAGCGGGCACCAGCGGCGCGCCCTGGCCGCCGGCCGCCACGTCGCGGCTGCGCAAGTCGGCGATCACGTCGATGCCCGTCAGTTCCGCCAGCAGGGCCGGGTTGTTCAGCTGGCGCGTAAAGCCCAGCTCGGGGCGGTGGCGGATGGTCTGGCCATGCGCGCCGATGGCGGCGATGGCGTCCGCACCGATGCCCGCGTCGCTCAACAGCATGGCGACGCAGTCGGCGTAATGGCGCACGAGTTGATTGGCCGCCAGCGCTTCGCGTTCGATTTCATTCTGGCCGGCACTTTGCAAGGCCATCAGGTCGGCGCGCAGGCTGGCGGGAAAGGGAATATAGGCGTCGCCCAGGCTGCGCGTGCCGCCATCGTCGGAAAAGTCGACCAGCGCGCCGTCAACGCCGTCCAGGCTGGTGCCCGACATCAAACCGATATACAGCATGGGGATTTCCTTGAATGCGTCAGTGAAGAAGTGCATTGTGCCGCATTTGTGCCGGACGCAAAAGCGCGGGGGAAAAAACAAAGGCACCGGCCATCTGCATGGGCGGTGCCTTTGTATGTTGCCCGAAGGCAGTGTCGCTTAGCGCGACGCCAGTGCCGTGTCGTTCGGTCGCAGCAGGGTGAAGCGGTGCATCATGTCGGCGGAGACCATGCGGAAACGGCTCAGCTCGGCAGCCGTCAACGGCGCCTGGGCTTGTACGTTCAGCTTGCTTGGGTCTTGTGCCACGCCGCCGACGCGGAATTCATAGTGCAAATGGGCGCCCGTGGACCAGCCGGTGGTGCCGACGTAGCCGATCACATCGCCCTGACTGACTTTTTGACCTTTTTTCAAGCCCGAAGCGAAGCGGCTCATGTGCGCGTAGGCGGTGCTGTAGTTGGCCCAGTGTTTCAGGACAACAACATTGCCGTAGCCGTTCTGGCTGCCGACGGAATCGACCACGCCGTCACCGGAAGCGCGGATGGGCGTACCCGTTGCTGCGGCGAAATCGATGCCCTTGTGCGCTTTCCAGTTGCCGGAAATCGGGTGCACGCGCATGGAGAAGCCGGACGAGATGCGGGAAAATTCGAGGGGGGATTTCAGGAAGGCTTTTTTGAGGGACTTGCCGTCGAAACTGTAGTAACCGCCGCCTTGCTTGCTGGCTGGGTCTTCGAACCAAACGGACTGGTAAGTCGTGCCGCGGTTGGTGAATTCACCGGCCAGGATGCGGCCCGCTCGGACAAATTCGCCATCTTGCCAGAATGTTTCGTAGACAACATTAAACGAGTCGCCGCGTTTCAGGTCGGAGCGGAAGTCGATATTGGTCGAGAACATTTCCACGATTTGCGCGGAAATCGAGTCTGGCAGGCGGGTGCCGTCCAGGCTGGAGTCGGTCGCGGCGAACAGGGTGGAAGTAATCTTGCGCGCGTGCATTTCAACGCGGCGTTCCAGCTGGGCTGCCACTTCCGTGGCCACGAACTTGTCGCCCTTGCGGGTGATCAGAATGTTCTTGACCGATTTGTCGGTGCCGTCGACGAGGGTGGCACGCATCCAGTTGAGGTCGCCGTTTTCGGTCGTTTGCGCTTGCACGCGCTTGCCCGATTTCAGCAACATCACGCCGCGCGCGATCTTGTCGGTTTTGATGAAATTGGCGGCCGCCGGATCATCCACGCCGAGACGGGTCAGCAGGGTGGCGAGGGTATCGCCAGCGCGGACTTTTTCTTCGTGGGTGAAATTCTGGTCTACCTGTTCCATCGCGGAAATTTGCGAAGTGAGATCAGGCATTTCCAGGTTTTGGGCGATGGACGTGACCGGCAAGTCCGATGCGTCGGGCGCCATGGGCGACACAGCGACCGCGCCGAAGGCGGCTACGGCGAGCAGCACTGCGGACGCGCCGATAATGCGTGCCTTGCGTGTCGTCGTCAGCTGTGTGTACAAGCGTGAGCCTGTGATTTTATGTATAGGGTTCATGCAATCAGTTAAAATTTGCCCTTGAACGATTCGTGAACTAGTGCTCTTTGTTATTGTTATTTTGGTTCGTTTTCATACGGCAAGATTGATGGGATCGAGCATTATAGCAAACTCCGCAAACCTACTACCATTTTGAGATCTACAGTCAAATTTTATGGAAATCAACACCACCGCATCGCCTACAAAGGCTAACGCCGCTCAGACCGCGCTTCCACTGTCGGACAGAGTACAAGAAGCCCTCGCGATTACCAAGCGTGGCGTCGACGAACTCTTGATCGAAAGCGAATTTGCGCAAAAATTAGCGCGCTCCGAGAAAACTGGTGTTCCACTGCGCATCAAACTGGGCCTGGACCCGACGGCACCCGACTTGCATCTGGGCCACACTGTCGTGCTGAACAAGATGCGCCAGCTGCAAAACCTCGGCCATCAAGTCATTTTCCTCATCGGCGATTTTACTTCCATGATCGGCGACCCTTCGGGCCGCAACGTCACGCGTCCGCCGCTAACCAAGGAACAGATCGAGATTAACGCGATGACGTATTTCGCGCAAGCATCTTTAGTGTTGGACGCCAGCAAGACCGAGATCCGTTATAACTCCGAGTGGTGCGATCCGCTGGGCGCGCGCGGCATCATCCAGCTCGCTTCCCACTACACGGTGGCGCGCATGATCGAGCGCGACGACTTCACCAAGCGCTTCCAGGGCGGCATTCCTATTTCCGTGCATGAATTCCTGTACCCGCTGATGCAAGGCTACGACTCGGTGGCCCTGAAATCGGACCTGGAACTGGGCGGCACGGACCAGAAGTTCAACCTGCTGGTGGGCCGCGAACTGCAAAAGCAGTACGGACAGGAGCAGCAGTGTATTTTGACCATGCCGCTGCTGGAAGGTTTGGATGGCGTGGAAAAAATGTCCAAGTCGAAGAATAACTACATCGGCATCACGGAACCGGGCAACACCATGTTCGCCAAGCTGATGAGCATTTCCGACGTCATGATGTGGCGCTACTACGAACTGCTGTCGTGGCGCTCGATCGCCGAACTGGCGCAACTGAAGCGCGAAGTCGAGGAGGGCCGCAATCCGCGCGATGCCAAGGTTGCGCTGGCGCAAGAGATCGTCGCCCGTTTCCACTCGCAGCAGGCGGCCGAAGATGCGCTGGCCGATTTCGTCAACCGCTCGAAGGGCGGCATTCCCGACGATATCCCGGAAGTGACCTTGGCCGGCGCCCCGCTGGGCATCCCGCAATTGCTGAAACAGGCGGGCCTGTGCCCGTCGACGTCGGAAGCCATGCGCAAGATCGACCAGGGCGGCGTGCGCATCGACGGCACCGTCATTAGCGACAAGGCGCTGCAAGTGGAAGCCGGTCAGTTCGTGTTGCAAGTTGGCAAGCGCAGTTTCGCGCGCGTCACCTTGACGGCATGATCGCGCTGCTGCAAAGAGTCACGCAGGCCAAGGTCGACGTTGCCGGCGCCACCATCGGCGCCATCGACGCCGGCCTGATGGTGCTCGTGTGCGCGGAGCGGGGCGATACGGAAAAGGAAGCGGACGCCCTGCTGGCCAAGCTGCTCGGCTACCGCGTGTTTGCCGACGAGGCGGGCAAGATGAACCGCAGCGTGACGGACGTGGCCGGCGGCTTGCTGCTGGTGCCGCAGTTCACCCTGGCGGCCGATACCAAGTCCGGCACGCGCCCGTCGTTTACGCCGGCGGCCGCGCCCCAGGACGGCTTGCGCCTGTTCACGCATTTCGTGGACCAGGCGCGCAGCCGCCATGCGACCGTGCAAACGGGGCAGTTCGGCGCCGACATGCAGGTGTCGCTGACGAACGATGGCCCCGTCACCTTCTGGCTGCAAGTGAACGTCAAACAATAACGATAAGGGGAGCAAGCGATGAAATTGTGGAGCGAGACGTTTCGTGATGGCGGCCTGATGCCGGCCGACTATGCCTTTGCCGAGATCGATCCGGCCAGCCGCGTGCGCCTCGCCGGCAACCGCAATCCCCATCTGGCCTGGGACGAGGTGCCCAACGGCACCGAGTCGCTGGCCCTGTTCTGCATCGACCCCGATGCGCCGCAAGACGCCAGCCTGGCCAACCGCGACGACCAATCCCTGTCGCTGACGGCGCCGCGCGGCGACTTTTATCACTGGAGCTTGCTCGACTTGCCGCCCGCCATGCGTTCTATTGCTGCCGGGGAATTTTCCAGCGGCATCACGCCGCGCGGCAAGGCTGCAGGTACTGGGCTGCGCCAGGGCATCAACGACTACACGGGCTGGTTTGCCGGCGATGCCGCCATGGCCGGCGATTATTACGGCTATGATGGCCCGTGCCCGCCATGGAATGACGAGCGCATCCACCACTATATTTTCCGCCTGTATGCGCTCGACGTGCCAAAGTTGGCCTTGCCCGAGCGTTTCACGGGACAGCAAGCGCATGCCGCGCTCTACGGCCACATCCTCGACGAAGTCCAGCTCGTCGTCGCCTACTCGCTCAATCCCGAGCTGGCACTTACCCTGAAGAAATAACGCATGAGCACCACGATTTTATTGATACGCCATGGCGAAACGGCCTGGAATGCGGGCCGCCGCCTGCAGGGCCATATCGACATCGCCCTGAACGAGGCGGGCCTGGCGCAAGCGGGGGCGCTGGGGCAGGCGCTGGCGGACGAAGCACTGGCCGCCATCATCGCCAGCGATCTGCAGCGCGCGCAGCAGACGGCGCAAGCCGTTGCTCAATTGAAAGATTTACCCGTGCAGACGGACCCCTTGCTGCGCGAGCGCTGCTATGGCGCCTTCGAAGGCTTGCTGTACGCGGACATCGCTGCGCGCTATCCGCACGAGTATGCGCAATGGCAATCGCGCCAGATCGATGCCGTGATGCCGTCGGGCGAGCGCGACGCGGAGAGTTTCCGCCAGTTCTATGCACGCGCGAATGGCGCCATCGCCCGCTGGGCCGAACGCTATGATGGCCAGACGATCGCCATCGTGGCCCATGGCGGCGTGCTCGAGTGCGCCTACCGCGAGGCGGTCGGCATGACGCTCGACAGTCCGCGCGACTTCCAGGTCAAGAATGCCAGCGTCAACCGTTTTTCGTATGCGGATGGCAAACTGCATTTAGTGCACTGGGGAAATATCGAACACCTGAGCGCGCCCGCGATGGACGAGCTGGGCTAAGGCCCCATCCTCACTCTGACGCACTGAGCCAAAAAAATAGTGCTTATTAAATAGGCAGGGAATCGGTTAAAATAGCAGGTTCCTCCGTCCATTCCAGGTTCTTCAGTGCAAATCGGCCCTCACATTCTGCGCAACAATGTTTTCGTCGCTCCCATGGCGGGCGTGACGGATCGGCCTTTCCGCCAGTTGTGCAAGCAGTTGGGTGCCGGCTACGCCGTGTCGGAGATGGCGGCGTCGAATCCGCGCCTGTGGGCAACGGAAAAAAGCGCGCGCCGCACGGACCACGACGGCGAAATGGAGCCGAAAGCCGTGCAGATCGCCGGCGCCGATCCGCAAGACCTGGCCGACTGCGCCAAGTTCAACGTGGACCGGGGCGCGCAGATCATCGACATCAACATGGGTTGCCCCGTGAAGAAGGTATGCAACAGCTGGTGCGGTTCGGCCCTGCTGCAAGATGAAAGCCTGGTCGAAAAGATTTTGCACGCCGTCGTCAATGCCGTCGACGTGCCCGTCACCCTGAAATTTCGCACGGGCTGGAACCGTTCCAACAAGAATGCCCTCACCATCGCCCGCATCGCCGAGCAAGCGGGCATCCAGATGCTGACCCTGCACGGTCGCACGCGTGCCGATGGCTACAAGGGCGATGCCGAATATGAAACGATTGCTGCCGTGAAAGCCTCGGTGGGCATCCCCGTGGTGGCCAACGGCGACATTACCAGTCCGGAAAAGGCCCGTTTTGTGCTGGATCAAACGGGCGCCGATGCTGTCATGATCGGCCGCGCGGCGCAGGGCCGGCCGTGGATTTGCCGCGAAATCGACCATTTCCTGCGCACCGGCACCTTGTTGCCGGCGCCGTACGTGGATGAAGTGCGTACCCTGATGGATGAACATTTGCGCGCCCATTACGCGTTTTATGGCGAATTCCTCGGCGTGCGCACGGCGCGCAAGCACATCGGCTGGTATGTCAGGGATCTGGAAGGCGGCGAAGCGTTCCGCCAGGAAATGAACTTGCTGGAGTCGACGGATGCGCAATTGCTGGCCGTCGATCAATTTTTTGAGTCGCAATGGAAATTTGGCGAACGGTTACAATACCGCCTCTCCGAATCCAGTGAAAGTGGCCTGATCGATGTGATCAAACCTGCGGCCACGGCAGCATGAGCAGATAGCAACAAGCAGGTTAAATCAGTTACCAGCAGTACAAGGGCGAGCGCCTATACAGAGCGTCATGCAATATTAATTACAACACCGAGGCAAGAGGGCAGCACGCGGACCGCATGAGCGACGCGGCACCGGATAGCCAGGTGTTCAGCCGGTTGAAGCATAAAAATGAGCAAAGAAAGCATTCAGGAAGTCGTACAGAAAAGTCTAGAAGATTACTTCAATGACCTGGGCGAACAGCAAGCATCGAATATCTACGACATGGTCGTGCTGACCGTGGAAAAGCCCATCCTGGAAGTCGTGATGACACGCGCCGATGGCAACCAGTCGCACGCCGCGCAGATGCTGGGCATTAACCGCAATACCCTGCGCAAGAAATTGCAGGAGCACGGTTTGCTGTAATGCCGGCATGCAAGTGACGCCAAGATTTGAATCCGCCGCAGCGGGCCCAGCCTGATAGCTGACTGCTGCGCCATTCGCCAAGAACACTTAACCACCTAGCCACAGCCATGATCAAACAAGCTCTCCTCTCCGTTTCCGACAAGACCGGCGTTCTCGACTTCGCCCGTGCCCTGTCCGCCCTCGGCGTCAACCTCCTGTCCACCGGCGGCACCGCCAAATTGCTGGCAGACAACGGTGTTCCCGTCACGGAAGTTGCCGATTACACGGGTTTCCCGGAGATGCTCGATGGCCGGGTGAAGACCCTGCACCCGAAGGTGCATGGCGGTATCCTGGCGCGCCGCGATTTCCCTGAACACATGTCGAAACTGGTCGAGCACGACATGCCGACCATCGACATGGTGGTGGTCAACCTGTACCCGTTCCAGGGCACGGTCGCCAAGGCCGATTGCACCCTGGAAGACGCGATCGAAAACATCGATATCGGCGGCCCGACCATGCTGCGTTCGGCGGCCAAGAACCACAAGGATGTGGTCGTCATCTGCGATCCGACCGACTACGACGCGGTGCTGGCGGAAATCCGCTCGGCCGACGGCAAGGCCGGCGACGTCAGCTATGACACCAAATTCATGCTGGCGAAAAAAGTCTTTGCGCACACGGCGCAATACGACGGCGCCATCACCAACTACCTGACCAGCCTGGGCCCGACGAAGGTGCACGCTGAGCGCGGCGCCTATCCGCAAATCCTGAACGTTGCATTTGAGAAAGTGCAAGACATGCGCTACGGTGAAAACCCGCACCAGAGCGCCGCCTTCTACCGCGACCTCGTTACCACCGACGGCGCGCTGGCCAATTACCGCCAGCTGCAGGGCAAGGAATTGTCGTACAACAACATCGCCGACGCCGATGCGGCCTGGGAATGCGTGAAGAGCCTGGGCGGCTTCGAGCAAAGCGCCGCTTGCGTCATCGTCAAGCATGCGAACCCATGCGGCGTGGCCCTGGGCAAGAACGCGGCCGAAGCGTATGCGCGTGCCCTGCAGACGGACCCGACTTCGGCCTTTGGCGGCATCATCGCGTTTAATACCGAACTGGACGGCGCCACCGCCGGCGAAATTGCCAAGCTGTTCGTGGAAGTGCTGATCGCCCCGTCGTTCTCCGCCGAAGCGAAACAAATTCTGTCGAGCAAGCAAAACGTGCGCATGCTGGAAATTCCGCTGGGCAATGGCGTCAACGCCATGGACTTCAAGCGCGTCGGTGGCGGCTTGCTGGTGCAATCGCCGGACGCGAAAAACGTCGGCATCGGCGACTTGCGCGTGGTCAGCAAGCTGCAGCCGACACCGCAGCAATTGTCCGACCTGATGTTCGCCTGGAAAGTGGCGAAATTCGTCAAGTCGAACGCCATCGTCTTCTGCGGCAATAACATGACCCTGGGCGTGGGCGCAGGCCAGATGAGCCGTATCGACTCGGCCCGCATCGCCTCGATCAAGGCGCAAAACGCGGGCCTGTCGCTGACCGGTTCCGTGGTGGCGTCGGACGCCTTCTTCCCGTTCCGCGACGGCCTCGACGTCGTCGTCGACGCGGGCGCGACCTGCGTGATCCACCCGGGCGGCTCCATGCGCGACCAGGAAGTGATCGATGCGGCGGACGAGCGCGGCGTCGTGATGTTGTATACCGGAACGCGTCACTTCCGTCATTGATAGTGAAGAGCAGGTCGGATTAGCGGTACGCGTAATCCGACATGCGGCTTCTCGATAAGGTACTCAGCGGCAGGCACCGGTTATTCACCGGTGCCTGCCGTATTCATTATAGAATCTGGCGATGATTATTCTTGGCATCGATCCTGGCCTGCGCACGACCGGCTTTGGGGTCATTGAAAAACACGGCAACAAGCTGCGCTATATCGCGTCGGGGACCGTCAAGACGGGTTCCGAAGGGGAATTGCCGCCGCGCCTGAAGATCATCTTGCAGGGCGTGAGCGAGATCGTCGGCACCTACCAGCCCGATTGCGCGGCCATCGAAAAAGTGTTTGTCAACGTCAATCCCCAATCGACCCTGCTGCTGGGCCAGGCACGGGGCGCGGCCATTTGCGCGCTGGTCCACGCCGACCTGTCGGTGGCCGAATACACGGCGCTGCAAGTGAAACAGGCCGTCACGGGCCACGGCAAGGCGGCCAAGGAGCAGGTGCAGGACATGGTGTCACGGCTGTTGTCGCTGCCCGGCTTGCCCGGCACGGATGCGGCCGATGCCCTGGGCGTGGCCATTTGCCATGCCAACAGCATCGATGCGCTGGCCATGATCGGTGCGCTGGCGCCCCAGTTGCAGGGCTTGCGTATGAAGCGCGGCCGCCTGGTCGGATAGTTGCGACTGCCATGCCACGTCCATGGCGTCGTTGCACTGCCTTGCCGTACTATTCGTACTGTCTTCGGCAGTGCGCCTTGCCCTGAACATGGCCTGACAGCCGCAACACTTCAATACGCTTTTGTTTACAATTTAATTTCATTAGGAACACGCGATGATAGGCCGTCTCTCCGGTATTTTGCTTGAAAAAAATCCGCCACAATTGCTGGTCGATTGCCAGGGCGTCGGCTATGAAGTCGACGTGCCGATGAGCACGTTTTACAACTTGCCCCACGTGGGCGAAAAAGTCGTGCTGTTCACGCACCAGGCCATCCGCGAAGATGCGCATTTGCTGTTTGGCTTCGGCAATGCGGCCGAGCGGGCCGTGTTCCGCCAGTTGATCAAGATCACGGGCGTGGGCGCGCGCATGGCACTGTCCATCCTGTCCGGCATGACGATCGCCGATCTGGCGCAGGCGATCACCCTGCAGGATTCCGGCCGCCTGGTGAAAGTGCCGGGCATCGGCAAGAAGACGGCGGAACGGCTGTTGCTGGAATTGAAGGGCAAGCTGGGGGCCGACATCGGCGCCGGCGGCACGCACGCGGCGCCGGATGCGCAATCGGACATCTTGAACGCGCTGGTCGCGCTCGGCTATTCGGACAAGGAAGCGCTGGCGGCCGTGAAAAACGTGCCGGCCGGCAGCGGCGTCTCGGACGGCATCAAACTGGCGCTGAAAGCGCTGTCGAAAGGCTGATAGGGCATGAGCATCCAGACCGACAGCTTCACGGAACAGCGCATCATCGACGCGGCGCCCATCTCGCACAACGAAGAGGCCATCGAACGGGCCTTGCGCCCCAAGCAGCTCGACGAGTATGTGGGGCAGGAAAAGATCCGCGACCAGCTGGAAATCTTCATCACGGCCGCGCGCCAGCGCAAGGAAGCGCTCGACCATACCTTGCTGTTCGGCCCGCCAGGCCTGGGCAAAACGACCCTGGCGCACATCATCGCGCGCGAAATGGGCGTCAATCTGCGCCAGACCTCCGGGCCCGTGCTGGAGCGCCCGGGCGACCTGGCGGCGATCCTGACGAACCTGGAAGCGAACGACGTCCTGTTCATCGATGAAATCCACCGCCTGTCGCCCGTGGTGGAAGAGATTTTGTATCCGGCCCTTGAGGATTATCAAATCGATATCATGATCGGCGAAGGCCCGGCCGCCCGTTCCGTGAAACTCGATCTGCAGCCGTTTACATTAGTGGGCGCCACCACGCGCGCGGGCATGCTGACCAACCCGCTGCGCGACCGCTTTGGCATCGTCGCGCGGCTGGAGTTCTATAACACGGGCGAGCTGACGAAGATCGTCACGCGCAGCGCCGCCTTGCTGAAGGCACCGATCGACCCGGAAGGCGCGCATGAAATCGCCCAGCGCGCGCGCGGCACGCCCCGCATCGCCAATCGATTATTGCGCCGCGTGCGCGATTTCGCGGAAGTCAAAAGCAATGGCGACATCACCAAGGTGGTGGCCGACCGCGCGCTGGCCATGCTCGACGTCGATTCCGCCGGCTTCGACGTGATGGACCGTAAATTGCTCGAAGCCGTGCTGTTCAAGTTCGGCGGCGGCCCCGTCGGCATCGGCAACCTGGCGGCGGCCATCGGCGAAGCGGCCGATACCATCGAAGACGTGCTGGAACCGTATCTGATCCAGCAAGGCTTTTTGCAGCGCACGCCGCGTGGCCGTGTCGCCACGCCGGCCGCGTATCTGCACTTCGGCGTCAGCGCGCCGCGCATGGGCCCGGGCGGCGAAGCGTGGGAACTGTGATGGCGGAAGCTGGTGTGCAAGCGAACGTGGGCATGCAGATCTGGATCGACGCCGATGCCTGTCCCGTGGTCATCAAGGAAATCCTGTACCGCGTGGCCGACCGCCTGGAGTTGCCGCTCACCCTGGTAGCGAACCAGGGCTTGCGCGTGCCGCCGTCGCGTTTCATCCGCACCGTGCAAGTGCCGTCCGGTGCCGACGTGGCCGACCAGGAAATCGTGCGGCTGTTGAATCCCGGCGACCTCGTCATCACGGGCGACATCCCGCTGGCCGCCGACGTGCTCACCAAGGGCGGCTTTGCGCTGAACCCGCGTGGCGAGTTTTATACGAAAGACAATATCGCCCAGCAACTGACGATGCGCGCCTTCATGGAAGAACTGCGCAGCGGCGGCGTCGACACGGGCGGCCCGGCCGCCTTCAGCCAGTCGGACCGGCAGCAGTTCGCCAACAGCCTGGACCGGCATCTGAGCAAGCATCACCGCAAGCCGGCAGCGCCGCAGACGTAAAAAAACCGGCTAACAAGCCGGTTTTTTTATGCGCATGCAATTTAACGCATGACTTTGCGCGTGCCTACGACTTCCACCGTCACGCGGCGGTTCTTGGCGCGGCCGGCGGCACTCGTGTTGTCGGCCACGGGCTGCGTTTCTCCCTTGCCTTCCGTGTAGACGCGGCTCGTTTCCACGCCTTGCGCCACCAGGTAAGCCTTGACGGCTTCGGCGCGGCGCAGGGACAGCTTCTGGTTGTAGGCGTCGGAGCCGACGGCATCCGTATGGCCGACCGTGACGATGACTTCCAGGTCCATGCCGGTCAACTGACCGAGCAGCTGGTCCAGTGCCGCCTTGCCTTGCGGCTTGAGCGTCGATTGATCGAAATCAAACAGCGCTTCGGAAGCAAACGACACTTTTTCCGAGACGGGCGCCGGCGCCGGCTTTGCCTCGGCCGCAGGGGCCGGCATGGTTTCGCTGATCGGTGGCAATGCCGCCGGCACCGGCTGGTAGGCTGGCGTGGCGCTGGCCGGGCGGCCCAGTTTATACACGAGGCTGACGGAATACAGATCCGCATCGCCGCGGTTGCCGACGGCGTCGTTCAGGCGATAACGCTCGACTTCGCCGCGCAGGGCCAGCGCTTCGCTGAACTTGTATTCGAGGCCCAGGCCCAGCTTGGCATTGAGCTTGCGCTCGCTGGCATGCGTATTGGTCGAACCCAGCAGGCGATTGCCGCTGAACTCCGTGTTCGTCTTCGTGTAATGCATGCCGACACGGCCCAGCAGGGACAAACGCTGCGACAGCGGCAGCTGGCCCAGCAAGTCCAGGTTCACGCCGCGAAAGGCCGCTTGTCCGTTGAGTACGCCGTTGCCGCTGGTGGTCGATTTGAAATCGAACTTGCCCAGGTCAAAGTAACCGGCTTCCACGGCGACATACTGGTTCAGTTGCCGGCCGACAAACAGTTTATAGCCGGTGTCGCGCTGGTCCTTGCTGAAACCGGTGACGGTTTCGCCGTTGGCTGCCAGGCTGGCGCGCAGGCGCGGCTCGTCGATGGTGGCGCGCGACTGGCCCGCGCCCGCGCCGATGTACCAGGCGCTGTTGGCCCAGTCCGGATTGATGAAGGTGTTGTCCTGCGCCTGCGCCGATTGCGCCGCCAGCAAGGCGCCGGCCATCACGCTCAGTGCGCCCAGTGTGTGTGCGATAGTCATGGTCATGTCCCGTTTATTTGGTGATCTGGTTGTTGCGCAGGGTAACGGCAGCGGCCGTCAGCACGCGGCCATTGAGCAGGGTCGTGTTGTCGCCCACCGTGATGGCGGCCGACTGGCCCAGGATATTGCCCTTGAAGACGCTGTTGGCGGCGAGGGTGGTCGGGCCGACAGGCAGCCAGGTGACGTTGTCGGCCGTGGCGCCATTGTTCAGGGCCACCACCGAATTGACGGTCGAATCGAGCGTCAATGCCGTGCGGAAGATGTACACGCCGGGACCGTTCAGGGTCAGCGTGCCGGTGATGCTGATGGCGCCCGCATAGCAGTACACGCCGGGGCCGAAGGTCTGGCCGCCGAGGTCGATGCCGCCGGCAAAGCTGACGTCGCAGCTGCGGCTGTTGCCGTCCGTGATCGCCGCTTGCAGGTCCGTCATGGCGCCGGCCAGGATGGCACCCGACTTGTAGTTGGTATAGCCAGCCGCCTGGGTCGGATCGACCGTTTGCGATGGCGAACCGACGTCACCCGTGATCAGGGTGGTGCCGCCCGAGTTGTTGGTGATCGAGGTGCCGGCCAGCACGCCGAACGGTGCCGCGCGGCCCAGGATGATCGGGTTCAGGACGGGCGGGATGGCGACTGCCGTGACGGTCAGCAGCGCGCTGCCCGACTGGCCGCCGGCCGTGGCCGTGATATTGCTGGTGCCGGCCGTGATGCCGGTGGCGATGCCCGTGTTCAGCACCGTGGCGGCGGCGATGGTGCCCGAAGTCCAGGTGGCGCTGTTGGTGATGACGGCATTCGAGCTGTCCGAATAAGTTGCCGTGGCAACGAATTGCTGTACGCCGCCGACGGCGATGCTGGCGGTGGCTGGCGTGACGGCGATGCTGACCAGGGTGGCGGCAGGCACGGTGACGGTGGTGCTGGCGTTCTTGCCGTTGAAGCTGGCATTCACGACGCTGCTGCCAAAGGCCACGCCAGTGACCAGGCCGCCGCTGGCGACGGTGGCCGAGGCAGGCGTGGCGGAAACGAAGGCGCTGCTGGCGGTGACGTCGACGGTGCTGCTGTCCGAGTAGGTGGCGATGACGGCCAGCTGGCGCGTTGCGGCGATCAGCACGGTCGGGTTTTGCGGCGTGACGGCGATCGACAGCAGTACCACGGGCGGCGGCACGACAACTGCCGTCACCGTCAGGGCGGCGCTGCCCGAGCGCGCGCCGGACGTGGCCGAGATGTTGGCGACGCCGACAGCGATGCCGGTAGCGGTACCCGTATTGAGCACGGTGGCCGTGGCTGGCGCTGCGCTAGTCCACAGGGCGCTGGCCGTGATGTTGGCGGTCGAGTTATCCGAATAGGTGGCGGTGGCAACAAATTGCTGCTGGGCACCGACGACGATGCTGGCGGTGGCTGGCGTGACGGCGATGCTGACCAAAGTAGCGGCAGGCACGGTGACGGTGGTGCTGGCGGTCTTGCCGCCGAAACTGGCCGTCATGACGCTGGTACCGAAGGCGACGCCGGTCACCAGGCCGTTGGCGCCGACCGTGGCCGACGCTGCATTGGCCGCGCTGTAGGTGCTGCTGGCGCTGACGTCAGGAGTGGTGCCGTCCGAGTAGGTGGCGATGACCGTCAGCTGGCGCGTCGCGGCCATCAGCACGGTCGGATTTTGCGGCGTGACGGCGATCGACAGCAGCACGGCAGGCGTGACGGTCAGCACGGTGCTGGCGGTCAACGTTCCCGTGGTGGCCGTGATCTGCGTGGCACCGGCAACTTTGCCCAGCGCCAAGCCGCCAGCGGCGATGCTTGCCGTTGCTGGCGTCGCCGAGGCGAAGGTCGACACGGCAGTGACGTCGCGCGTGCTGTTGTCGCTGAAGCTGCCCGTCACCGCGAATTGCTGCGTGCCGCCGATGGCGATCGATGGCGTGAGCGGCGTGATGGCGATGGCGCGCAAGGTGGCTGGCGAAACGGTCAGTTGCGCCGCGGCGCTCTTGCCGCCGAACGTGGCGCTGATGCTGCTGCTGCCGGCAGTGACGCCGGCGGCAACGCCGCTGCTGGCGTTGACGGTGGCGCTGGCCGGCGTGGCCGAGGTCCAGGCTGCCTTGGCGCTGACGTCTTGCGACGAGCCGTCGCTATACGTGGCGATGGCCGTGAATTGCTGGCCGGCACCGATGGCGACCGTGGCCGTGGCTGGCGTGACGGCCAGGCTGGACAAGGTGGCGCCCGGCAAGCCGAGGATGGGCTCGCGCCCCTGATCGCCGCCGCCGCAACCGGCAAGGGCGCCCATGGCCAGCAAACCTGCCGAGATGAGCAGCGGGTTCAGATATCGCTTGAAGAGATTCATATAGTTCCTTTTTGCATGGCAATCATTGCCGGGCATCCGCGGATGAGGTCATCCGGCAGAGCCATGCCGCCTTTCGCTACAGGGCGATGGCGTCACAGGCATGCACTATTTCATTTAGGAAACTGGAGGTATGTGCGCTGGCGCGCTTAGCTTGTCTTTGACGGGAAATCGCCGAAAACGCGCGCGATTCAGCCTGGAAAACAACGGCCGTGTGCGGAAAACAGACACAAAAAAGCCGGCGCAGGGCCGGCTTCGATAGCGCAGGGGAGCGATTACTCTTCACGCAGCCAGGTTTGCGTGCGGCCCAGCATCGGTATGCCCTTGTAAGCGCGCATGCTGATTTTCTTGCCGCCATCGCTCAGACTGATTTTGCTTTTATAGACAGTGCCATTTTTGGGATCGACGATTTCACCGCCGGTAAATTCGTTGCCATCTTTTTTCAGGCCAGTCAGGATCACCATGCCGATAACGGGCTGATCCTTGCGCGCACCTTCGCACTTTTCACACTTTGGATTCTGGTCTTCATTCGGCTCGCGGAACAGCTTTTCAATCTGGCCTTGCAGTACGCCATTGTTTTCCGTGATGCGTATCAGCGCCTTTGGCTTGCCAGTTTCATCGTCGATGTTTTTCCACAGGCCAACCGGCGATACATCTGCGGCCAAGGCGAGGGCAGGGGCGACGCACAGCATGGCGCTGATGGCAAATGCGGCAAATTTCATGGTAAGTCTCCTCATTGGTTTTTGTTTGTCGAGTGTAGCAAATAAATGACCGGTCGTACTATTTTCTACTAAATTAATCGCCTAGCCATGACAGCATAGGCGCATGGCCAAAAAAAAGCCGCCCGGTAGGGCGGCTTTTCAACTGCTACATTGCTTGGGTTTTCTTAGGACGCTGACAACTTGGCAAACTGCTCGCGCATCTTTTCCAGCGTCGCGGAGAAGTTGGCGACGCGGGCTTTTTCCTGCGCCACCACTTCAGCCGGTGCGCGGGCGACAAAACTTTCGTTCGACAGTTTGCCGTTGGCTTTGTTGATCTCGCCTTCAAGACGTGCCATTTCTTTCGACAGGCGCTCGCGCTCGGCGGCCACGTCGATTTCCACTTTCAGCATCAGCTTGGTGGTGCCGACGATGGCGACGGCGGCGGGCGAGTCCGGCAGCGCGTCGACGATCTGCACTTCGGCCAGCTTGCCCAGCGACTGGATGTACGGTGCGTACGACGCCAGCGCGGCCTTTTCCGCCGCATTGCCCGCTTCGACGATCAGCGGCACGCGCACGGAAGGCGAGATCTGCATTTCACCGCGCAGGTTGCGCGTCGCATCCGTCAAGGCTTTCAGCTGCTGCATCCACGCTTCGGCCGACTCGTCGATCTTGTCGGTGTTGGCGATCGGATACGGCTGCATCATGATCGAATCACCTTCCGCCTTGAGCGTCTTGCCGGCCAAAGGCGCCACCGTCTGCCACAGGGCTTCCGTGACGAAGGGGATGATCGGATGGGCCAGGCGCAGCACCACTTCCAGCACGCGCAGCAGGGTGTGGCGGGTGGCGCGCTGCTGGCCTTCCGTGCCCTGTTGCACTTGCACCTTGGCTACTTCCAGGTACCAGTCGCAATACTCGTCCCACACGAATTTGTAGATGGTGGCGGCGATATTGTCGAAACGGAAGTCTTCGAAGCCCTTGGCCACGTCCAGTTCCGCCTTTTGCAGCAGCGAGATGATCCACTTGTCCGCTTGCGACAGGTCGGCGTCGTTCGGGGTGCAATCCTTGCCTTCTGTATTCATCATGACGAAACGGGTGGCGTTCCACATCTTGTTGCAGAAGTTGCGGTAGCCTTCGCAGCGGCCCAGGTCGAAATTGATGTTGCGGCCCAGCGAGGCATAGCTGGCCATGGTGAAGCGCACGGCGTCCGTGCCGTAGGCGGAAATGCCTTCCGGGAATTCCTTGCGCGTCGCCTTGGTGATCTTTTCCGCGTCGCGCGGGTTCATCAGGCCCGTGGTGCGCTTGACGATCAAGCCTTCCAGGTCGATGCCGTCGATCAGGTCGATCGGGTCCAGGGTGTTGCCCTTCGACTTGGACATTTTCTGCCCCGTCGAATCGCGCACCAGGCCGTGCACGTAGACGGTTTCAAACGGCACCTTGCCTGTGAAGTGCGCCGTCATCATGACCATGCGCGCGACCCAGAAGAAGATGATGTCGAAACCCGTCACCAGCACGGACGACGGCAGGAAGGCCTTCATGTCCGGTGTTTCTTCAGGCCAACCCATGGTCGAGAACGGCACCAGAGCGGACGAGAACCACGTGTCGAGCACGTCGTCGTCGCGCTTCAAGGGGCCCGTGCTGCCTGCGGCCTGCGCCTTGGCGATGGCTTCCGCTTCCGTCTTGGCAACGAAGATATTGCCCTTGTCGTCGTACCAGGCCGGGATTTGATGGCCCCACCACAGCTGGCGCGAGATGCACCAGTCCTGGATGTTGTTGAGCCACTGGTTGTAGGTGGTGCTCCAGTTTTCCGGCACGAACTTGATTTCGCCATTGGCGACCTTGTCCAGCGCCGTCTCGGCGATCGACTTGCCTGGGAAGAAGGTGCCTTCCGGGGCCGGTTTGCTCATGGCGACGAACCACTGGTCCGTCAGCATCGGCTCGATGACGACGCCCGTGCGGTCGCCGCGCGGCACCATCAATTTATGGGGCTTGACTTGTTCCAGCAAGCCTTGCGCATCGAGGTCGGCGACGATCTGCTTGCGCGCGGCGAAACGGTCCATGCCGCGGTAGGCGGCCGGCGCGTCGTCGGTGATCTTCGCGTCCAGGGTCAGGATGACGATCTGCGCCAGTTTGTGGCGCTGGCCCACGGCGTAATCGTTCATGTCGTGCGCGGGGGTGATCTTCACGCAGCCGGTGCCGAATTCCTTGTCGACGTATTCGTCGGCAATGATGGGGATTTCGCGGTCCGTCAGCGGCAGTTTGAGCATCTTGCCCACCAGCGCCGTGTAGCGCTCGTCCGTCGGATCGACGGCCACGGCCACGTCGCCCAGCATGGTTTCAGGACGGGTCGTCGCCACCGTCAGGAAACCGCTGCCGTCGGCCAGCGGGTATTTGATGTACCACATGGAGCCGTCTTCTTCTTCGGACACCACTTCCAGGTCGGACACAGCCGTGCCCAGCACGGGGTCCCAGTTGACGAGGCGCTTGCCGCGGTAGATCAGGCCTTGCTCGAACAGGCGCACGAAGACGTCGGTGACGACTTTCGAGCGCGGCTCATCCATCGTGAAGTATTCGCGCTGCCAGTCGGCCGAGGCGCCCAGGCGGCGCATTTGCCCGGTGATGATGGAACCGGATTTTTCTTTCCACTCCCACACTTTTTCCACGAATTTCTCGCGGCCCAGGTCATGGCGCGAAATCTTTTGCGCGTCCAGCTGGCGCTGCACGACGATTTGCGTGGCGATGCCCGCGTGGTCGGTGCCGGGAATCCAGGCTGTGTTGTGGCCCAGCATGCGGTGGTAGCGGGTCAGGCCATCCATGATGGTCTGGTTGAACGCATGGCCCATGTGCAGGGTGCCGGTGACGTTCGGCGGCGGCAACTGGATGCTGAAGGAAGGTTTTCCGGCATCGAGGGTGGCGGTAAAGTAACCGCGCTGTTCCCACTCGGTGCGCCAGAATTGTTCAATGTCGGCGGGCTCGAAAGACTTGGCTAATTCCATGATTTGGCGTGTGATTGGCAAAAGGAACCATTATAGATGACGCGGCAACGCCTGCAGCGTGGCAAGCGGCCTTTTTCAGTGTTTTGGCGGCCTGGCGGGGCGCGAACCAACAACAGAGGGCGCAATAAAACGGGGGAGAAAGGGCGGCCGATGCTATAATGCCGGCCTCGGCGCCTCCTGCCCCATCCTTGCGGACGGCGCCAGCAGACGCGGTGGGATCAACGTTTCATATCCAGCACCCGTCCGCGTCTCACGGCCAGCGCATCTGCGATGCCAGCCACTTTCAGCGCGTCCCCTTCGGGCCGGGCGCCTGAGCCACGCGCACCGCCAGCGGTGCACCATTCACGGCGGAATCAAAGCGGCACGTCATTGCACGCCGCTGCCGCCACAGCTTAGCCAGGATCTGTTGTCCGGCGCGTCGTCTTTTGATACGGCACACCCCGCTTGGCGCCTTGCCGCCTGTGGCCCTGCCGTGGCCGCCGCTTTCCTGGTTTCGCTTTTACAAGGAAATCACCATGAAAAAAATCGCCATCGTTGCCGGCCTTGCCACCACCCTCGGCGCCATGTCCGCCGCCCACGCCCAGTCGTCCGTCGACGTGTATGGGCTGATGGACGCGGGCCTGGTGCAGGAAGGCGGCGTCAGCAAGCTCACCAGTGGGATATCGGCCGGCTCGCGCCTGGGTCTGCGCGGCACGGAGTCGCTGGGCGACGGCTGGCAAGCCGTGTTCACCCTGGAAGCGGGCGTCCTGAGCGACACGGGCCGCTCTGACCAGGCGGGGCAATTGTTCGGCCGCCAGGCCTTTGTCGGCCTTAACAGCCCGCTGGGCATGCTGACCGTGGGGCGACAGTACAACCTGCAAAGCCAGGCGCTGACCGACGTGGCCGACCCCTTCGAGGGCGGCTTTGCCGGCGCGGCGACCAACCTGGCCGGCTATTCGGCCACGCGCATCGACAATACCGTTCGCTACACCTCGCCGGAATGGCGCGGCGTGACGGGCACCGTCATGTATGGTGCCGGCGAACACACGGGTGTGGCGGCGGACCAGCGCTCGCTGGGCCTGTCCCTGGGCTATGTCAACGGACCGTTGACCCTGCGCCTGGCGCGCCAGAGCCGTGCCGGCGAGCCGGGCAAGGCCGACGCGAACAACACGATTCTGGCCGGTAACTACAACTTCGGCGTGGCCACGGCGTTTGCCGGCTATGGCCGCAACACGGGCGAGGGCAGCTCGATGTTCTTCGCGGAAAACCCATATGGCGCGGCGCAGGCGCCCACCGCTTCGAACGACAGCCGCGACGCCATCGTCGGCGTTTCCGTGCCGCTCGGTGCGACGACCTTGCTGGCCTCGTATGTGCGCAAGGATGACCGCGATAGCGCCAACCGCGATGCGCAGCAGCTGGCCATCGGCGCCACGTACGCCTTGTCCAAGCGCAGCAAGGTATATGTTGCCTACGCGCATATCCGCAACCGCAACGACGCCGCCTACATGGTGGGCAACGCCACGGAAGTGGGCACGGGCAACCGCGCCTTCAACATCGGCTTGCGCCACGCGTTTTAACGCATGGTCAAACCATCGCCAGGGCAGGCAACATGCTGCCTTGGCGTAATAATTCTTCAAAGGCGGGCGCGGCCAGGGGGCGGCTGAACAGGTAGCCCTGCATCTGGTCGCAGCCGTGCTGGCGCAGGAAGGCCAGTTGCTGCTCTGTTTCCACGCCTTCGGCGATCACTTTCAGGCGCAGGCTGTGCGCCAGCGAAATGATGGCGCGCACGATGGCCGCATCGTCGTCGCTGTGCGTGATGTCGCTGACAAAGGTTTTGTCGATTTTTAATACATCGATGGGGAAGTGGCGCAGGTAGGCCAGGCTGGAGTAGCCGGTGCCGAAGTCGTCGATGGACAGTTGCACGCCCAGCGCCTTCAGGTTGGCCATGATGGCGGTGGCTTGCTCCACGTTATGCATGACCATGCTTTCCGTTAATTCCAGTTCCAGATGGGCGGCGTCGAGACCCGTCTCGGCCAGTGCCTGCGCCACAGCGTGCAGCAGATTCCTTTGCTTGAATTGTCGTGCCGACAGGTTGACGGCCAGGCGCAGCGGGCCATGGCCTGCCAGTTGCCAGGCACGCGTCTGGGCGCACGCCGTGCGCAGGACCCAGTCGCCGATGGGCGTGATCAGGCCCATTTCCTCGGCCAGGCCGATGAAGCTGGCAGGTGGAATACGCCCCAGCTGCGGATGTTGCCAGCGCAGCAGCGCTTCCATGCCCACCACCGCGCCGCTTGCCAGATCCAGCTGTGGCTGGTATTCGAGGTGAAATTGCCCCCGCTCCAGGGCGTGGCGCAATTCGCTCTCCAGTCCCAGTTGCTCCAGGGTGCCCGCATTCATGCCCGAGGCATAGAATTGCCAGTGGCCCCGTCCCTGTTCCTTGGCGCGGTACATGGCGATATCGGCGTGCTTGATCAAGGTGTCGGCATTCTGGCCATCGTCGGGATACACGGCCACGCCCATGCAGCAGCTGAGAAAAAATTCATACTCGCCCAGTTGCAGCGGCTGCGCCACGGCGTCCTGGATGCGCTGCAGGATGGCGGCGCCCGGTTCGCCATTGCCATGCTGGGGCAGCAGCAGCACGAACTCGTCGCCGCCCAGGCGTGCCACCGTGTCGACTTCGCGCGTGGCGTCGCGCAGGCGCTCGGCCACGTTTTTCAGCACCAGGTCGCCCGCGTCGTGGCCCAGCGTGTCGTTGACGAATTTAAAGCGGTCGAGATCGATGAACACCACCCACAGGGGCAGGCCGCTGCGCCGCGTCACGGCCATCGCCTGTTCCAGCCGTTCGCGCAGCAGGGCGCGGTTGGCCAGCCCCGTCAGGATATCGTGCCGCGCCTGGAATTCCAGTTCCTGCTCGAAACGCATGACGGTGCTGATGTCATATTGCGCCACGACAAAGTGGCTGACGGGACCATCGCCATCGTCGCGCACGGGAGCGACGAACAGCTCGCTCCAGTAGCAGCTGCCATCCTTGCGGAAATTGCGCACGATGGCCTTGCCTTCGCGCTGTTCGCGCAGTGCGGCCGTAATTTCATGCATGTCTTGCCGCCCCTGCTCCGGGCCCTGCAAGTCTTCCAGGCGCTGGCCGATGACTTCGCTGGCCGCATAGCCGGTGATGCGCTCGAAGGCGGGATTGACGTATTCGATCAGGTAGCCGGGCGCGTCGGCGCTGCACAGGATGATGGCATTGGCCGACACTTCGATGATGCGTTCGCGCAGCCGCAGCGACTTTTCATTGTGCATGCGCGCCGCGATATCCTCGGACAGGCGCAAATTGGCAAACTGCAAGGCCGCCGTGCGTTCGCCCGTGATGCGGGCAATCACGGAATTGCGCGACACCAGCTGGTACACATACGCCGTTGCCAGCAGGCTCGACAGCAGTCCGCCCAGCAGCACATACAGCGAGCCGCGATGGTTGGCGTCCAGGCTCATGCCGTTGGCCGGCAGCATGGCGGCGCGCAGCGTTTGTCCGCTGGCGTGGTACTGCAGCAGCAGCCGGGTACTTTCCGACTCGATCTGGCGCGCCGAGACATAGCACAGGGCCGTCAGGCACAGCCCGACCGCCAGGGTGATCAGGGCCGAGGTGGAAACGGAAATGGAGATACGTTTGAAGAATGATTGCATGATGGCGTCCGGTAGCAGCGCCGGCGCCGATCCATGATCCGGCAGCCTTGGCAGTGACTGAATGTAGGGCGGCAAGCGCCGCGGAGTCCGTTCGCTGGCGAACGGACAAGCATGCCTGCAAGAAATATAGTCGGGTCATTGTGCAGGCGCTGTGTTACGCTGCTGCATATGGCGCCCCTCGTTCGGACGTCTTTCACTTCTCTCCCTAGCTGACGACTGGAAACCAGGAAAACTGCCCATGTCGAGTCCGCATGCCCAGCTGCACAACCCGAATCAAAACCATTTGCTCTCCGCCATGCTCGACGCCGATTTCGCGCGCCTGGCTCCCCATCTGGAGCAAGTCTCCATGCTGCTCGGCGACGTGATCTACGATTCTGGCGACAAGCTGCAGTATGTGTACTTCCCCACCACGGCCATCGTTTCCATCCATTACCTGCTGGAAAACGGCGGCTCGTCCGAGATCGCCGGCGTCGGCAACGAGGGCATCGTGGGCGTGTCGCTGTTCATGGGCGGCAACTCGACACCGAGCCGCGCCGTCGTGCAGACAGGCGGTGTCGGCTACCGGCTCAAGGCTCACCTGCTGATGGAAGAGTTCGACCGCGCCGGCCCCGTCATGCGCTTGCTGCTGCGTTACACGCAAGCGCTGATCACGCAAATGTCGCAGACGGCCGTGTGCAACCGCCACCATACGGTGGAGCAGCAGCTGTGCCGCTGGCTGCTGCTGACCATGGACCGCCTGCCGAACCGCGAGCTGACCATGACGCAGGAACTGATCGCCAACATGCTGGGCGTGCGCCGCGAAGGCGTGACGGAAGCGGCGGGGCGCCTGCAGACGCGCGGCTTCATCAGTTACCGGCGCGGCCATATCTCCGTGCTGGACCGTGCCGGCCTCGAAGGCCACGTGTGCGAATGCTATGGCGTGGTCAAAAAGGAATTCGCGCGCCTGCTGTCGGACGTGCGCCAGCGTCAGGGTTCCTAAGACCGCAATCCCCCTTCCTATCGTTGTCATTGCCCAGGCTACCTCATGCAATCTGTTGAAAACATTCCTCCGCGCGCGCCGTCGCGCTGGCCCATGGCACTGGCCTTTTCCTTCAGCGCCGTCGCGTTGCTGGCCGTCGGCGTGCTGGCCTGGCGCGCGCCGTTCGAGACGGCCTGCGTCATCGATGCACTGGTCTTCCTGCTGCTGATGCTGCTCGTGGCGCTGTACCGGCGCACAGTGGCGGCCAGCCTGCCGCGCCAGCTGCTCAAGGCGGGCGCCTTGCAGGATGCGATTTTCAACAGCGCCAATTTTTCGTGCATCGCCACCGATGCGCAGGGCGTGATCCAGATCTTTAACGTGGGCGCCGAACGCATGCTCGGCTATGAAGCCAGCGACGTGGTCGACAAGCTGACGCCGGCCGGTATTTCCGACGCGCAAGAAATCGTCACCCGCGCGGCCGCCCTCAGCGCCGAGCTCGACACCGTCATCACGCCGGGCGTGGAAGCGCTCGTGTTCAAGGCCACGCGCGGCATCGAAGACATCTATGAGCTGACCTACATCCGCAAGGATGGCAGCCGTTTCCCCGCCATCGTCTCCGTGACGGCCTTGCGCGATGCACAGAGCAAGGTCATCGGCTATCTGCTGATCGGCACCGACAACACGGTGCGCAAGCAGGTCGAGGCGGAACAGGCGCTGCTGGACCAGCGCCTGCGCGAACAGCAGGCGTACACGCGCTCGCTGGTCGAGACCAATAATGCCGAGCTGAAGAAGGCGCGTCTGGTGGCGGAAAAGGCCAACCGCGCCAAATCCGAATTCCTGTCGAGCATGAGCCATGAATTGCGCACGCCCCTCAATGCCGTGCTGGGTTTCGCCCAGCTGATGGCGTCCGACGTGCCGCCGCCGAGCCCGCCGCAGCAGCGCTCGATCGAGCAAATCCTCAAGGGCGGCTGGTATCTCTTGCGTTTGATTAATGAAATCCTCGACCTGGCCATGATCGAATCGGGCAAGGTCACCCTGTCTCAGGAAGCGATGTCGCTGCTCGACGTGCTGCAGGATTGCCAGGCCATGATCGCGCCGCAGGCGGAAAAGCGCGGCATCCGCATGCATTTCCCCCGCTGCGGCAAGGCGTTCTATGTGCATGCGGACCGCACGCGCGTGAAACAGGTGATGATCAACCTGCTGTCGAACGCGATCAAGTACAACCAGGGCGGCGGCGCCGTCACCGTCGAATGCAGCCGGCATGGCGAGCGCGTGCGCGTGAGCGTGCGCGACAGCGGCGCCGGCCTCGACGCGGCCCAGGTAGCGCAGCTGTTCCAGCCCTTCAACCGCCTGGGACAGGAAAACAGCACGGAAGAGGGCACGGGCATCGGCCTGGTCGTCACCAAGCAACTGGTCGAATTGATGGGCGGCACCATCGGCGTCGACAGCACCGTCGGCGTGGGCACCACGTTCTGGTTCGAGCTGGCCGCCAGCAGCGCGCCGGAACTGGTGCTGGGCGACGGCGATGCGCTGCCGCAGGTGCAGGAACCGCAGGAAAGCCAGCGCACCTTGCTGTACGTGGAAGACAATCCCGCCAACCTGGCGCTGGTCGAGCAATTGATCGCCCGCCGCAGCGACTTGAAACTGCTGACGGCCATCGATGCGCACCTGGGCATCGACCTGGCGCGCACCTATCAGCCCGACGTGATCTTGATGGATATCAATCTGCCCGGCATCAGCGGCTATGGCGCGCTGCATATCCTGCATGATGATCCCCTCACCAGCCACATTCCCGTCATGGCCCTGTCGGCCAATGCCGTGCCGCGCGACATCGAAAAAGGCTTGCAAGCGGGATTCTTCCGCTATCTCACCAAGCCGATCAAGGTCGTCGAATTCATGGATGCGCTCGATGTAGCCCTGCACCATGCAGCCGCGCACGGCCTGGCCGACGACACTCACGCAATACGCTAATTCAGCACTCAATTTTAGGAATACCGCCATGCTTCAAGCCACCGAGATCCTGAACGCCAGCATCCTCATCGTCGATGACCAGGAGGCCAACGTCATGCTGCTCGAACAGGTGCTGCGCAATGCCGGCTACACGCGCATCACGTCCACCATGGACCCGCAAGCCGTGCGCGCGCTGCACCAGCAGCACCGCTACGACCTGATTCTGCTCGACTTGCAGATGCCGGAAATGGATGGCTTCGAAGTCATGGAAGGCTTGCGCGACCTCGAAGCGGGCAGCTACCTGCCCGTGCTGGTGATCACGGCCCAGCCCGGCCACAAGCTGCGCGCCCTGCAAGCGGGCGCCAAGGATTTCGTCAGCAAGCCCTTCGACCTGGTGGAAGTCAAGACGCGCATCCACAACATGCTGGAAGTGCGCTTGCTGTACCAGAAGCTGGCCGAATACAACAAGTCGCTGGAACAGATGGTGGAAGACCGCACGGCGGAATTGCGCGAAAGCGAAGCGCGCTTCCAGCGCTTCACGGAACTGTCATCCGACTGGTACTGGGAACAGGATGCGCAGGGCAACCTGACGCGCTTTTCCGGCCCCGTGGCTGAGATGCTGGGCATCGGCAGCGAGGAAGAGCCGCAGCGCTGGAATGCCGCCGAGCGCGCCTTGCTCGACGCAAAAATTGCCGCGCGCGAACCGTTCCTCGATTTCATCTACAGCCGCGCCAACCTCGACGGCAGCACGCAGTATCTGCAGGTCAGCGGCGAACCGATGTTCGACAATGGCAGCCGCTTCATCGGCTACCGCGGCATCGGCCTCGATGTCACGGAGCGCTTGCGGGGAGCGTGATTTATACTTGGTGTTATTGATATTGACCAGGAAAAATCATGACTGACAAATCACCACCGCAATACTGGTTCCCCGCCAAGACCTATGGCTGGGGCTGGGGCTTGCCCATCACCTGGCAGGGCTGGCTGGTGTTCCTCGCTGCGCTGGCCCTGTTCGCCTGCGGCGCCTTCCTGTTCCCGCCGCAAACCATGCTGCTCGGCTACATCGTCTATGAAGTGGCCATCGTTGCCGTGCTCATTTTCATCTGCCAGCTGAAGGGCGAACCGACCGCCTGGCGCTGGGGCAAGAAGAAATAATCGTGCCGCCATCTGCTGCATTGCAGCAGATGCGCAAAGACGACACCTGCAAGAAATCATCTGGCCACGCGGCGCGAACCGCGTATAATTGGCTCGCTGCCGCAAGGCGGCAAACGCTAGGGGTCCTGCCTTTCGCTGTGGAAACACAGTGCAAGCGCGGGTGAGAAATACCCTCCGAACCTGATCTGGATAATGCCAGCGAAGGGAAGCTTTAGGATGAACGCACCCCGCCTTTCCGCGTGCGCACAGCCGAACCTCCTTAGCTGGCTCCAGGCTTAAAAATAGTCTAGCCAAGGAGCCAAAATGAACGCCAACCCGAAATTCCTCTCCGCCACCGCCACGGTCGACGAAGCCGCCATCGCGCCGCTGCCCAATTCGCGCAAGATCTACGTGCAGGGCAGCCGTCCCGACATCCGCGTACCCATGCGCGAGATCAGCCAGTCCGACACGGAAGCGTCGTTCGGCGGCGAAAAGAATCCGCCGATCTACGTCTACGACACCTCCGGTCCCTACACGGACCCGGATGTGCAGATCGACATCCGCTCGGGCCTCGATACGCCGCGCCTGCCGTGGATCATGGAGCGGGCCGATACGGAAGAATTGTCCGGCCCCACCTCCGACTACGGCATCGCCCGCCTGGCCGACCCGAAACTGGCCGAGCTGCGTTTCAATCTGCACCGCAAGCCGCGCCGCGCCATCGCCGGCAAGAACGTGACGCAAATGCATTACGCGCGCCAAGGCATCATCACGCCGGAAATGGAATTCGTCGCCATCCGCGAAAACATGCGCCGCCAGGAGTATTTGCGCGAGCTCAAGGCTTCCGGTCCCATGGGCGAGCGCCTGGCCGAGCTGATGGGCCGCCAGCATCCGGGTCAGTCGTTCGGCGCCAGCATCCCGGCTGACATCACGCCGGAATTCGTGCGCGAGGAAATCGCCCGCGGCCGCGCCATCATTCCCGCCAACATCAACCACCCGGAAGTCGAGCCGATGATCATCGGCCGCAATTTCCTCGTGAAAATCAACGCGAACATCGGCAATTCCGCCGTCACCTCGTCGATCGGCGAGGAAGTGGAAAAGATGACCTGGGCCATCCGCTGGGGCGGCGATAACGTGATGGACTTGTCCACCGGCAAGCACATCCACGAAACGCGCGAATGGATCGTGCGCAACAGCCCCGTGCCCATCGGCACCGTACCGATTTACCAGGCGCTGGAAAAGGTCAATGGCAAGGCCGAAGATCTGACGTGGGAAATCTTCCGCGACACCCTGATCGAGCAGGCCGAGCAGGGCGTCGACTACTTCACCATCCACGCGGGCGTGCTGCTGCGCTACGTGCCGATGACGGCCAAGCGGCTGACGGGCATTGTCTCGCGCGGCGGTTCCATCATGGCGAAATGGTGCCTGGCGCACCACCAGGAATCGTTCCTGTACACGCATTTCGAGGAAATCTGCGAAATCATGAAGGCCTACGACGTGTCGTTCTCGCTGGGCGACGGTTTGCGCCCCGGCTCTATCTACGACGCCAACGACGAAGCGCAGCTGGGCGAACTGAAGACCCTGGGCGAGTTGACGCAGGTTGCCTGGAAACACGATGTGCAAGTGATGATCGAAGGCCCGGGCCACGTGCCGATGCAGCTGATCAAGGAAAACATGGACTTGCAGCTGGAGCAGTGCGGCGAAGCGCCGTTCTACACCCTGGGGCCGCTGACGACCGACATCGCGCCCGGTTACGACCACATCACCTCGGGCATCGGCGCGGCCATGATCGGCTGGTACGGCACGGCCATGCTGTGCTACGTGACGCCGAAGGAACACCTGGGCTTGCCCAACAAGGCGGACGTCAAGGACGGCATCATTACCTACAAGATTGCGGCGCATGCGGCCGACCTGGCGAAAGGCCATCCGGGCGCACAGATCCGCGACAACGCGCTGTCGAAAGCCCGCTTCGAATTCCGCTGGGACGACCAGTTCAACATCGGCCTGGACCCGGACAAGGCGCGCGAATTTCACGATGAAACCTTGCCCAAGGATTCGGCCAAGGTGGCGCATTTCTGCTCCATGTGCGGTCCCCATTTCTGTTCGATGAAGATCACGCAGGAAGTGCGCGAATACGCGGCCGGCATGGGCATCGCGGAAGACAAGGCGCTCCAGCAGGGCATGGAAATCAAGGCCATCGAGTTCATCAAGAACGGCGCCGAGCTGTACCGCAAGGTCTGAAGGAGAGCGTGATGCCTGCATTGATATCCATCACGCTCAACGGCGCGCCGCACCAGGTGCCGCCCGGGCAAACCCTCGATCAATTGATCGCCGCGCTGTCGCTGGAAAACCAGGCGCTGGCGCTGGCCGTCAACCGCAACGTCGTGCCGCGCAAGGCGTGGCCAGGACAGGTCTTGCAGACGCAGGACCAGGTTGAAATCGTCCGCGCCATCGGCGGCGGCTAAGTTGAGAAAAGACAAGGAACAAAACATGAATACGGCAACAAACAACGACCTGCTGACCATCGCAGGCAAACAGTATCGATCGCGCCTGCTGGTGGGCAGCGGCAAGTACAAGGATTTGCCGCAGACGCGCGAAGCGACGGACGCGGCGGAAGCGCAGATCATCACGGTGGCCATCCGCCGCGTGAATATCGGGCAGGACCCGAACGCGCCCAGCCTGCTCGACTTCGTGCCGCCGGACCAGTACACGATTCTCCCGAACACGGCCGGCTGCTACAACGCGAAAGACGCCGTCTACACCCTGCAGCTGGCGCGCGAACTCTTGGGCGGGCGCAATCTGGTGAAGCTGGAAGTACTGGGCGACGAAAAGACCCTGTTCCCGCACATGCCGGAAACCCTGATCGCGGCCGAAGCGCT
Organism: Janthinobacterium goodfellowi; assembly: GCF_051380695.1. Lineage (NCBI taxonomy): Bacteria > Pseudomonadati > Pseudomonadota > Betaproteobacteria > Burkholderiales > Oxalobacteraceae > Janthinobacterium > Janthinobacterium goodfellowi. The sequence goes on from NZ_JBNYXN010000008.1 coordinate 115,729, forward strand.
GGTCAAGGATGGTTTTGATGTGATGGTCTACTGCAGCGACGATCCCATCCAGGCGAAGATTCTGGAAGATATCGGTTGCGTGGCCGTCATGCCACTGGCATCGCTGATCGGCTCGGGCATGGGCATCCTGAATCCGTGGAACTTGTCCTTGATCATCGACCAGGCGAAAGTCCCCGTGCTCGTCGATGCTGGCGTGGGCACGGCGTCGGATGCGGCCATCGCCATGGAACTCGGTTGCGATGGCGTGTTGATGAACACGGCCATTGCCGGCGCGCGCGACCCCGTGCGCATGGCGCATGCCATGAAGCTGGCCGTGCGGGCCGGGCGCGAAGCGTTTTTGGCGGGACGCATGCCCCGCAAATTTGCCGCTTCCCCATCGTCGCCGATGGCGGGCCGCCTGGCGTGATGGGGCCAACGTTGCCGACGGTGCTGGTGTTTGCCGGCGTCGATCCGTCGGGCGGCGCCGGCATCGCCGCCGATATTGTCGCAATTGCGGCGCAGGGCGCGCATGCCTTGCCCGTCGTGACGGCGCTGACGGTGCAGGACAACGACAGGGTGTTCGGCGTGCAGGCGGTGGCGCCGGAATGGCTGCGCCGGCAGGCGCTGGCGCTGATCGACAAGATCGCCATCGATGCCGTGAAGATCGGCATTCCCGGCAGCGCCGCGAATGCGGCCGTCATCGCGCAGCTGATCGCGCAATTGCGCCAAAGCCGGCCGGACTTGCCCGTGGTGCTCGATCCCGTGCTGGCCAGCGGCCATGGCGACGTGCTCAGCCGGGACGATGCCGTGCTGGCGCTGGCGCCCTTGTTGCCGGTGACTACCGTGATCGTACCGAACGGGCTGGAAGCGCTGGCCCTCGGCGGCGAAGCAGCCTTGCGCGCGCAAGGCTGTGGCCACGTGCTGGTGACGGGCGGCCATGGCGACGGTGACAGCGTCATCAACCGCTGGTTTGACGCAAAGGGCGGGGAGCGCGAGTGGCGCTGGCCGCGCCTGCCCGGAGAGTTTCACGGCAGCGGCTGCACCCTGGCCTCGGCCATCGCGGCGCGCCTGGCGCAAGGCGTGCCGATGCAAGATGCGCTCGATGGCGCGCAAGCCTATTGCCATGCGGCGCTGGCCGGCGCGTATGCGATTGCGCCAGGTCAACTCATGCCGCAACGATTCATTCAATAAGGAAATATCATGCGTGGACTGTATCTGGTTACCCCGAACTGGGACGACACCGACCGCCTGCTCGACGTAAGCGAGCAAGCCTTGCACGAAGGCGTGGCCCTGCTGCAATACCGCCACAAGAGCGCCGAGGCGCCGCAGCGGCGCGAGCAGGCGGGCGCCTTGCTGGCCCTGGCCCGCAAGTATGGCGTGCCCTTCATCATCAACGATTTTATCGAACTGTGCGAAGAGCTCGACGCCGATGGCGTGCACGTGGGCGGCCTGGACGCGTCCGTGGCGCAGGTGCGCGCGCGCCTGGGCAAGGACAAGGTCGTCGGCGCTTCCTGCTATGGCGACATGGCCCTGGCAAGGACGGCCGAGGCCGGCGGCGCCAGCTATGTGGCCTTCGGCGGCTTTTATCCGTCGCTGGTGAAAAAGTATCCGGTGACGACGCCCCTCGATATCGTGCTGCAGGCCAAGCGCGAGATCGCCTTGCCGTGCGTGGTGATCGGCGGCATGACGCCGGAGAACGCGGCGCCGCTCGTGGCGCGCGGCGCCGACATGGTGGCGGCCATCAGCAGCGTCTTTAACAATGCATACGAGGCGGACGATGTGAATATTGCGGTGCAGCAATTCAATCAATTGTTCGCGGCATGAGCATGGACATACGGGGCTGGTTTGGGGCAATAATCGGCATATAATAAGAACATCATTCATTACCGAGGTCCCCCACCCATGAGTCAGCCAGCCGCCGCGAAACGCCTTATCCTGATCGTTGACGATGACCAGCTCCTGTTGGAATTCCTCGGCGAAGTCCTGCGCCATGCCGGCTACGAGACGGCCCTGGCCCATTCGGCCGAAGTGGCGCTGCAGTTGATCGCCCAGCGCGAGCCGGACCTGGCCTTGCTCGACATCCACATGCCGGGCATGTCCGGCCTGGAACTGGCCAAGCGCCTGCATGGCGAGACGGCCGTGCCGTTCATGTTCCTGTCCGGCAGCGGCGACAGCGAATCGGGCAAGCAGGCGGCCGCCTACGGCGCCGTCGGCTATGTCGTCAAACCCGTCGACGAAGGCCGTTTGATGCCCGCGTTTGAAGCGGGCCTGGCGCGCGCCGATGAGATCCGCCAGCTGCGGCGCACCGAGCTGAACCTGAACGCGGCCCTGGCCGCCGGCCGCGAAACGAGCCTGGCCGTGGGCCTCTTGATGGGAAAATTCCAGACGGACCGCAACACGGCCTTCGAAGTGCTGCGCGACCACGCCCGTTCCAGCCGCCGCAAGATCAATGAAATCGCCAGCCAGCTGCTGCTGGCCGAGGAAACCCTGAACGGCTTGCACGGCGCATTTTTGAACCGGGCAAAGACCAAGTAAGCGTATCCTCTCGCGCCCGCATGCCTGCCTTGCTATGATGTGGCGATACGGCGCGCTGGCGCGCCTGGTTCAACCATAGACAGGACACACATGAAAACCAAAGCAGCGATTGCCTGGAAGGCGGGCGCCCCGCTGACCATCGAAGAAGTCGACCTGGCCGGCCCGCGCGAGGGCGAGGTACTGGTCGAAATCAAGGCCACGGGAATTTGCCACACCGATTACTACACCCTGTCGGGCGCCGATCCGGAAGGCATCTTCCCGTCCATCCTCGGCCATGAAGGCGCCGGCATCGTCGTCGACGTGGGCCCGGGCGTGAAAAGCCTGAAGAAGGATGACCACGTCATTCCGCTGTACACGCCGGAATGCCGCCAGTGCAAATTCTGTCTGTCGCAAAAAACGAACCTGTGCCAGTCGATCCGCTCGACCCAGGGCCGCGGCCTGATGCCGGACGCCACCTCGCGCTTTTCCATCGACGGCAAGCCCATCTTTCACTACATGGGCACCTCCACCTTCTCGAACTACATCGTCGTGCCGGAAATCGCGTTGGCGAAGATCCGCGAAGACGCGCCCTTCGACAAGGTCTGCTACATCGGCTGCGGCGTCACCACCGGCGTGGGCGCCGTGCTGTTTACGGCCAAGGTCGAGGCGGGCGCGAATGTCGTCGTGTTCGGCCTGGGCGGCATCGGCCTGAACGTGATCCAGGCGGCGAAGATGGTCGGCGCGGATAAAATCATTGGCGTCGACATCAACCCGGCGCGCCAGGCCATCGCGCGCAAGTTCGGCATGACGCATTTCGTCAATGCCAACGAAGTGGACAACGTGGTCGACACCATCGTGCAGCTGACGGACGGCGGCGCCGACTACAGTTTTGAATGCATCGGCAACACCACCACCATGCGCCAGTCGCTCGAGTGCTGCCACAAGGGCTGGGGCCAGTCCATCATCATCGGCGTGGCGGCGGCCGGCCAGGAAATTTCCACCCGTCCATTCCAGCTGGTGACGGGGCGCGTGTGGAAAGGCTCCGCTTTCGGCGGTGCACGCGGTCGCACGGACGTGCCGAAGATCGTCGACTGGTATATGGAAGGCAAGCTCAATATCGATGATCTGATCACGCACCGCTTGAAGCTCGACGACATCAACCAGGGCTTCGACCTGATGAAGAGCGGCGAATCGATCCGCTCCGTCGTGCTGTACTAATAATTTACGCCGTACCACGGCGTTTTGCGGAGGCTTCGGCCTCCGTTTTTTTTTGTGCGGCATTCCATCCATCGTCCGTGTCTGCCATCCAGGCCAGCCTTTTTGCAGCCTGTCGCACCGCGCTGGAGCCGTGCGCCATCCGCCGCTACAGTTGATGCTCCACTACTTTTGCAACGAGGCAGCCATGTCCACTTCCTACCGTTTGATCCTCAGCCTGGCCGGTATTGTGCTTGGCGGCAGCGCGCTGGCCGTGCAGCCGCCGCAGCCGCCCGCACCGCCAGCCGCACCGGCCGCGCCGAGCAAGCAGATCAATATTTCCATGGGCAGCGGCGACGGCTATGCGCTCGTCGACAGCAGCGAGGACAGCGTGACCATGGCCGGCACCGATGTCGACGGCCAGCAGATCAAGCAGCTGCAGCGTTCGCTCAAGGGGCAGTTCCTGTGGTTCCGCGACCAGGGCAAGGGTTATGTGACGCAGGATGCCGCGCTGCTGGCCCGCGTGCGCGACGCCTGGAAACCGTCGCAAGATCTGGGCTTTCAGATGAGCGGCCTGGGCAAGCAGATGAGCGAACATGGCAAGGCGATGGGCGAACTGGGCAGCAAGATGGGCGCCCATGGCGCGGCGCAGGCGAACGTCGGCGCGCGCGATGTGGCGCAACTGCAGGCGCTGGGCCGCCAGCAGCAGGAACTGGGCCGCAAGATGGGCGAGGCGGCACGCCGCCAGGCGCAGGCCACCACGGAGACGGCGCGCCGCGCGGCCGGGCGCGAGGTGGAACGCCTGCAGCAGCAGATGGAAGACGCGCAGGACGCCATGGAAGAGGTCAACGACCGCATTGCCGCCGCGCAAGAGCGCGAGGCGGACAAGGTGGATGCGCTGTCGCGCCAGATGGATCAGCGCGGCAAGCCGATGGAAACCCTGGGCAAGCAGATGGAAGCGCTGGGACGCCAGCAGGAAAAGGCCAGCAAGGCGGCCGACAAGACCACGCGTCAGGTGATCGCCCAGGCGCTCAGCGAGGGCAAGGCAAAGCCGGTGCGCTAGATTTGGTTCCAGGCGGCGGCCACGGCGCGGTAATGCGCCGGCAGCTGCTGCCTGGCCTCGTCTGCGCTCGCATACACCTCATCCTGCACGGTTTCCCAGCGCGCGTCGCAGCTGAAACGGTAGACGCGCGCTTCGCCTGCATACTGGCACACGGCCAGGCCGTGGATGGCGATGGGGGTGGTGCCGTCTTCAGCGGCGACGTGGCCGAAGGGCAAGTCGGACCAGGCCCAGGCCAGTACGCGGGCGCCGTCGAGGTGGGTGGGTGGTGTCATGGGGATACAGGCCGTTGTGTCGGATGCCGATTGTAGCGCGCGCGGGTAAAATGGCGCGACCGCTGGACAAATGCACAGTATTTTTAGCCATGCCGGTATAATCACGGCATGCAAAATCTTCTTCACAACCTCAATCCCGAACAATTGGCTGCCGTCACCCTGCCGGCCCAGCATGCGCTGATCCTGGCCGGCGCCGGTTCGGGCAAGACCCGCGTGCTGACCACCCGCATCGCGTGGCTGATCCAGACCCAGCAGGTATCGCCGCCCGGCATCCTGGCCGTGACGTTTACCAATAAAGCCGCCAAGGAAATGCTCACGCGCCTGTCGGCCATGCTGCCGATCAATACGCGCGGCATGTGGATCGGCACCTTCCACGGCCTGTGCAACCGCTTGCTGCGCACGCACTACCGCGACGCGGCCTTGCCGCAAACGTTCCAGATCCTCGATTCGCAGGATCAGCTCTCCGTGATCAAGCGCTTGTTGAAGGCGAACAACATCGATGATGAGAAATTCCCGCCGAAGACGGTGATGTATTTCATTAACAATGCCAAGGACCAGGGTTTGCGCGCCACGGACGTGGAAGCGTATGACGCGCACGAGCGCAAGATGGTCGAGCTGTACCAGCTGTACGACGACCAGTGCCAGCGCGAAGGCGTCGTCGATTTCGCGGAATTGCTGTTGCGCACGTATGAATTGCTGAGCCGTAACCAGCCCCTGCGTGAACACTACCAGGCCCGTTTCCGCCACATCCTCGTGGACGAGTTCCAGGATACGAATAACCTGCAATACAACTGGTTAAAATTGCTGGCCGGCCATGGCAGCCGCGATGGCGGGGCCCTGTTTGCCGTCGGCGACGATGACCAGAGCATCTATGCGTTCCGCGGTGCGAATGTCGGCAACATGAGCGCCTTCGAGCACGAATTCCAGGTGAAGAACTTGATCAAGCTCGAGCAGAACTACCGCTCGCACGGCCACATCCTCGACAGCGCCAACGTGCTGATCGCGAACAATAGCAAGCGCCTGGGCAAGAATTTGCGCACGGACGCGGGCCATGGCGAGCAGGTGCGCGTGTATGAAGCCAGTTCCGACCTGCAGGAAGCGCAGTGGATCATCGAAGAAGCGAAAAGCCTGATCGCCGATGGCGCCTCGCGCAGCGAAATCGCCATTCTGTACCGCTCGAATGCGCAGTCGCGCGTGATCGAACACGCGCTGTTCTCGGCCGCGATTCCGTATCACGTGTATGGCGGCCAGCGCTATTTCCAGCGCGCCGAGGTCAAGCACGCGATTGCCTATTTGCAATTGATGGACAATCCGCACAATGACTCCGCTTTCTTGCGCGTGGTCAACTTCCCCACGCGCGGTATCGGCATGCGCTCGATCGAGCAATTGCAGGGCGCGTCCGAGCAGTACGGCATTTCGCTGTACGCAGCCGTGCCGTATGTGGCGGGCAAGGCGGGCAGCGTGCTGGCCGGCTTCGTCAAGCTGATCGAGGGCGTGCGTTTCGAAACGCAGCAATTGTCCCTGCCGGAAATGGTCAGAGTGGTGCTGGAAGCGAGTACCTTGCTCCAGCATTATCAGAATGAAAAAGAAGGCGCCGACCGCATCGAGAATCTGGAGCAGATGGTCAGCGCGGCCAGCCAGTTCGTTTCCGAGGAAGGTTTCGGCCAGGCCGCACCGGCCCACCTGGGGCCAGCCGCCCAGGCGCAGTCGGGCGCGCCCGTCGTCAACCAGGACGGCATCGAGATACTCGACGCCGACGCGCCGCTGCCGGCCGTGATGTCGCCGCTCTCCGCCTTCCTCTCGCACGCGTCGCTGGAAGCGGGCGACAACCAGGCGCAGGCGGGTCAGGATGCGCTGCAGATGATGACCGTGCACTCGGCCAAGGGCCTGGAATTCGACAACGTGTTCATCACGGGCCTGGAAGAGGGTCTGTTCCCGCACGAAAGCAGCTCGAAGGAAGACAACGGCGTGGAAGAAGAACGCCGGCTGATGTACGTGGCCATCACGCGCGCGCGCAAGCGGCTCTACATGAGCTTTTCGCAGACGCGCATGCTGCACGGCCAGACGCGCTACAACATGAAGTCGCGCTTCTTCGACGAGTTGCCGGAAGAGTCCTTGAAATGGCTGTCGCCGAAGGTGCAGGCCAACTGGTTCGGCAACCGCAAGTCGGCCTGGGACGAGGCGCCAAGAGTGGCCAGCCTGGGTTCGGACAATGCGATTGCGCAAAAGATCGCGCAAAAAGCCACGGGCGGCGGCTGGCGCATCGGTGAATCGGTGGCGCACGCCAAGTTCGGCGAAGGCGTGATCGTCAATATCGAAGGCGGCGGCGGCAATGCGCGCGCGCAGATCAATTTCGGACAGCACGGCATGAAGGTGCTGGACCTGGGGATCGCCAAGCTGGAACGTCTGGGACGGTGATGTAGGACGCGGGATGGCTGACGATGGCGTCGGATTACGCGGCGTGCCGCCGCTAATCCGACATCATTGTTGGCCTTGCAAGGCATTCGATATATAAAAAAAGGGCAGCCTGCGCAGGCTGCCCCTTTTTACATCTGACCGGCGATCACTCGCCGGTCTTATCCAGCGACACCGTCTTGCTCTCATCGGCGGGCACGCCGAAGATCTGGCGGTAGGCGGCGTAGAACGAGCAATGCATGATGATGGTGAGTATCATCGACAGGGGCATCATCAGCTGCATCATCAGCGGCGTGCGGCCAAAGATGACGGCCAGCAACTGGCTGGTGACGACGCTGATGGCGAACCAGGTGGCGGCGAAGACGATGAAGGCCGACAGCGAACGCCAGACGGCGAAAAAGCTGAAGAACAGCGCCTTGCCCAGGCCGGTTTGGCGCCAGTAGATCAGCGGCGCGGCAAAGCAGAAGGCCATGGCGGCAGGCACGTACAGCACGATGGCCAGCAGGATGCCCAGGCCCAGGCGCGAGTCGGGGATGGCGGCGCGTGCCGCGTCCTCCGTCAATTGTCCCGTGACCAGTTTCCACAGCAAGCCGTCGTCCACCAGGGTCGAGGCGCCGATGGCGACGATGGCCATGAGGATGTACAACACGCCCAGGCCCAGCAGGGACGGAAAAGCGGGCTTGCGGAAGCCCGAAATCAAGAGGCTGGGCAACACGCGCTTGCCCTGGTCGATATTCAGGCAGCCTTGCACGAAGGCGACGGAAAATACGGGGACGAGAATGACGGGCAGCAACTGGCCGAGCACGGGCACGATGCTGACGGCCAGCATGCAGAACATATAGCCGAGAAACAGCATCGACATGCCGCCAGGTTGCTTGCGAAACAGGGCGAATCCTTGTTTCACCCATTGCCAACCTGTACTTGCAGGTAATTTTTCCATGTTTAAAACAGTTCCGGAGCAGGTGTGGCGATACGTTCGCGCAGAATGCGTTCGAAATGCGCGGGATCGTGCGGGGTCAGCATTTCCGCTTCGCGCGGCTGGTAATAATCGTACAGGCGCGACAGCCAGAAGCGCAGCGCGGCGGCGCGCAGCATCGGTTGCCATGCCGTTTGTTCTTCCTGCGTAAACGGACGCACGGCCTGGTAGGCGTCGAGCAGGGCGCGCACGCGCACCGTGTCGAGCACGCCCGTGTCCAGGTCCACGCACCAGTCGTTGACGGTGACGGCCACGTCGAACAGCCAGGTGTCGCAGCCGGCAAAGTAAAAGTCGAAAAAGCCCGTCAGGCGCTCGCCGTCGAACATGACGTTGTTGCGGAACAAGTCGGCATGCACGGGACCGCGCGGGATGGCCTTATACGTATCGCAGGCAGCAAAGGCATCCTGGAAGTGGATTTCCGCGCGCAGCAGGTGCGCCCTGGCATCGTCGAGGTGGTGCAAGACCAGCGGCGTGGTGGCGTTCCACCAGTCCAGGCCCCGCAGATTCGGCTGCTGCAGGGGGAAGTCCTGCGCCGCCAGATGCATCTTGGCCAGCATGGCGCCGACAGCGGCGCAATGCACGGCTTGCGGCGCCATCTGCGAGCTGCCGTCGAGTTTGCTGACGATGGCGGCCGGCTTGCCTTGCAGGGCCGTCACCAGTTCGCCATCCGCATTGGCGATCGGCGCGGGCACCAGCACGCCCCGGTCCGCCAGGTGGCGCATCAGTTGCAGATAGAACGGCAATTGCTCGAAGCTCAGGTTTTCAAAGATCGTCAGCACAAACTCGCCGCGCTCCGTGCTCAGGAAGAAATTGCTGTTTTCGATGCCGGACGCGATGCCCTTGAGCGCCAGAGGTTTGCCGAGTGGAAACTGCGTGATCCACTGGCCGATATCGTCCAGGTGTAGCGCGGTAAAAACTGCCATGGGAAAGAGAGGAATGGTCTAAAAGGTCAAAAAAAAGCCGGCTGCCCCCGCGCATGGCCGGGGCAGGGCAGAAGAGAGTGGCTGCTTACTTCGCTGGTGCTGGCGGTGCTGGCGCGTCCGCTGCCTCTTCATCGCGTTGTTTCTGTTTCTTCTTGCCCAGGTCGAATTCCAGCACTTTCCATTGCGGGCCGCGCAGGGCGTTGCCGTTGGCCTGGTCGGCACCGGCGGCCGGCTTCATGTAATAGGTGCTGCCGCCGCTGGTGACTTTCACTTCGCTGGTGACGCCTGCTTCGCGTTTTTCGGTAATCTGCTGCTTGGCCGCGGCCGGCGCCACAGTGATGGGGGCTTCGCCCATTTCCTCGATACGTTCGAGCTGTGGCGGCGCGTCGCTCGGTTTGGCCGGCGTCTGGGCGCTGGCAATGGCTGAACATGCCAGCAGGGGCAGGGCGAGGAATGTCCAGAGTGTCGATGTACGCATCATGATGGGTTCGCTTCCATGTGTGGGACTGCAGCGCGTGCAGTGGTGTAATGCCGTCAATTTATCTATAAGGCATTGTAACAAACTGATAGGCAATGCTGTTTAAATGAGCGGAAATGGCTGGCAGCGGCGGCCCGCACGCCCGTTCGGTGCCGCCAGGGTGGCAAAAACGCCAGGAACGGCATGCATGGCGGCCGGTGGCGCGGCCCTAAACTCTGCGATAATTGGACGATATTCCACCCGCCCGCCGCTCTGCTCCCTGGGCGGGCGCGCTCACCTTATTTTATTGGTATTATGCAAAACACCCTGCTGTTAGTCGACGGTTCCAGTTACCTTTATCGCGCCTTCCATGCGCTGCCCGACCTTCGCAGCCCGGACGGTTACCCCACGGGCGCCATGCACGGCATGGTCAACATGCTGCGCCGCCTGCGCGCCGACTACCCGGCCGCCTACATCGCCTGCGTGTTCGATGCCAAGGGTAAAACTTTCCGCGATGATATGTATCCCGAGTACAAGGCCACGCGCGCCTCGATGCCGGACGACCTGCGGCTGCAGATCGAACCGATCCACGAAGCCGTGCGCGCCATGGGCTGGCCGATTTTGATGGTCGACGGCGTGGAAGCGGACGATGTGATCGGCACCCTGGCCGTGCAGGCGGCCGCCGCCGGCATGAACGTGGTGGTGTCGACGGGAGACAAGGACCTGGCGCAGCTGGTCAACAGCCAGGTGACCCTGATCAATACCATGAGCAATGAAAAGCTCGACGAAGCGGCCGTGCTGGCCAAGTTCGGCGTGCCGCCCAACCGCATCATCGATTATCTGTCGCTGATCGGCGATACGGTCGACAACGTGCCCGGCGTATCGAAATGCGGGCCGAAAACGGCCGTCAAATGGCTGACCTTGTACGACAGCCTGGAAGGCGTGATGGAAAACGCGGCCAAGGTGGGCGGCGCCGTCGGTGAAAACCTGCGCACGGCCCTGCCATGGCTGCCGCAGGCGCGCGCCTTGATCACCGTCAAGACCGATTGCGATCTGTCCGGCCACATGACGACGATCGCCGACTCGCTGGTGGCGAAACATGAAGACAAGGAAGCGCTGCTGGCCTTCTTCAACCGCTACGGCTTCAAGGCCCTGCTGCGCGAACTGGGCGCCACGCCGCCGCCGATGTCGCCCGTCGGTGCACCGCCTGCCGCCGGCGCCTCCGCCGTCAACACGACGGGCGACATGTTCGCCGATGCCGCGCCAGCGGTCGAAGCCGAGTATGAAACCGTGCTGACAGATGGACAGCTCGACAGATGGATCGCGCTGATCGATGCGGCTGCCCTGACGGCCGTGGACACGGAAACCACGTCGCTGGAACCGATGACGGCGCAAATGGTCGGCATTTCCCTGTCCGTGGCCGAACATGCGGCCTGCTACATCCCGCTGGCCCACGATTATGCGGGCGCGCCCGAGCAGTTGACGCGCGAACACGTGCTGGCGAAACTGCGCCCGTGGCTGGAAGATGAAACCAAGCCCAAGCTGGGCCAGAACCTGAAATATGACAGCCACATCTTCGCCAACCATGGCGTGACGTTGCGCGGCATCGCCCACGATACCTTGCTCGAATCGTATGTGTTCGAATCGCACAAGAAACACGACATGGACAGCCTGGCCCTGCGCCACCTGAACTACACGACCATCCCGTTCGAAGACGTGTGCGGCAAGGGCGCCAAGCAGATCACGTTCAATCAAGTCGAGGTGGAGCAGGCGGCGAAGTACGCGGCCGAGGATGCCGACGTGACCTTGCGCCTGCACAATGCCATGTGGGGCAATGTGGCGAACGATGAAAAACTCACGTTTATCTATGAAAAGATCGAAATGCCGACGGCCGTGGTCTTGCAAAAGATCGAGCGCAACGGCGTGCTGATCGATGACGAATTGCTCAACATCCAGTCGGCCGAGCTGGCCGTAAAGATCCTGGAGCTGGAAAAGAAGGCGTATGAACTGGCCGAGCAGCCGTTCAACCTGGGTTCGCCCAAGCAGATCGGCGAAATCTTCTTCGAGAAATTGAAGCTGCCGGTGGTCAAGAAGACCCCGACGGGCGCGCCGTCGACGGATGAAGAAGTGCTGCAAAAGCTGGCCGAGGATTATCCGCTGCCGAAAGTGCTGCTCGAATACCGGGGCATGGCCAAGCTGAAGTCGACCTACACGGACAAATTGCCGAAGATGATCAACGTCACGACGGGCCGCGTGCATACGAACTATGCGCAAGCTGTGGCCGTGACGGGGCGTCTGGCGTCGAACGACCCGAACTTGCAGAATATCCCCATCCGCAGTGCGGAAGGCCGCCGCATCCGCGAAGCGTTTATTGCGCCGCCGGGCAGCCACATCGTTTCGGCCGACTATTCGCAGATCGAATTGCGCATCATGGCGCACATCTCGGGCGATGAAGCCATGCTGCGCGCATTTGCCGACGGCATCGACATTCACCGCGCCACGGCCGCTGAAATCTTTGGCGTGCCGGCCGCGGAAGTGCAGAGCGAGCAGCGCCGCTACGCCAAGGTCATCAACTTCGGTTTGATCTACGGCATGAGCGCCTTCGGCTTGGCCGGTAACCTGGGCGTGGACCGCACGGCCGCGCAAAGCTATATCGACCGCTACTTTGCCCGTTTTTCGGGCGTGAAACAGTACATGGAAGACACGCGCCAGCAAGCCAAGGCGCGCGGCTACGTGGAAACCGTGTTCGGCCGCCGTTTGTGGTTGCCGGAGATCAATTCGCCGAACGGCCCGCGCCGCCAGGGCGCGGAACGGGCGGCGATCAACGCGCCGATGCAGGGCACGGCCGCCGACCTGATCAAGCTGGCCATGATCGCCGTGCAAGGCTGGCTGGAAACGGACGGCTTGCAAACGAAGATGATCATGCAGGTGCACGATGAACTGGTGCTGGAAGTGCCGGACGCGGAACTGGAACTGGTCAAGCGCAAGTTGCCGGAACTGATGGCCGGCGTGGCCGCGCTGAAAGTGCCGTTGACGGCCGAGGTGGGCGTGGGACGCAACTGGGACGAAGCGCATTGATGCTGCGTCGGCTTACGCGGGGCATGCCCCGCTAAGCCGACCTACATGTTTAATTCAGCAATGACCGTAGGGCTGCTTAGCGCAGCGTAAGCCGACATTGTTTGTCAACACACCTTTCAGGAGAAACGCATGAGCGACATGATCACCGATTGTGAAAGTTTGCTGGGCCAGAGCAGCGTGTCCGGGCCGGACGGCCGGCGCGGTTTCCTGAAGGTGGCGCTGGGCGCGGGCTTTGCCGTGGCCGCGCTGCCCGTGGCGGCGCAAAACGTCATCAAGACGGATTCCGCCGGGCTCGTCACTGGCACCATGTCGGTGATGGTCGATGGCCAGGCCGTGCCCGTGTATGCGGCCCAGCCGGAAGGCAAGACGGGTTTGCCCGTGGTATTGGTTATTTCGGAAATTTTTGGCGTGCATGAACATATCGCCGACATGGCGCGCCGCTTCGCCAAGCAGGGCTACCTGGCGCTGGCGCCCGACCTGTTCGTGCGCCAGGGCGATCCGACCAAGGTGGCCAGCATCCCGGAGTTGATGAAAGGCATCATCGCCAAGACGCCGGACGCGCAAGTGATGGCGGATCTCGACGCGGTTGTTGCGTGGGCGAAACAGAATGGCGGCGACACGAGCCGCCTGGGCATCACGGGCTTTTGCTGGGGCGGCCGCATCACGTGGCTGTACGCGGCGCACAATCCCGCCGTCAAGGCGGGCGTGGCCTGGTACGGCCGCCTCGTGGGCGAACCGACTCCCTTGCAGCCGAGCAACCCTATCGATATCGCCGCCACCTTGAAAGTGCCCGTGCTGGGCTTGTATGGCGGCAAGGATACGGGCATCAGCCAGGAATCGATCGCCAAGATGAAAGAGGCGCTGGCCAAGGGCGGCAACAAGTCCGAGTTTGTCGTGTATCCCGATGCGGGCCACGCCTTCAATGCCGATTACCGTCCCAGCTATGTGGCGGCCGATGCGAAAGACGGTTACGCGCGCTGCCTGGCCTGGTTCAAAAGCCACGGCGTGGCGTAATGCCGCAACAGCCAACTACCTGAATTTTCCGGAAGTTGCCGCGAAAAGCGCACCGGGCTGTAAAATGCCCGGTTCGCGTCAATGCAGTACAATTGCATCTTCACTGCGCCACGCTGCCGCCAAGCGCGCACAAGATTGAATAATAAGCAACATTATACAGATCAAGCCAGACGCCAGCATTGCGGGCGCCCGTAGGCCGGCGCCATTTTGAGGTAAGAAAATCATCGATCCCGTCCTTATATCCATTTTGCTCGCGACCACGATCGCGGGCGTGTTCAGCATTACCGCGGCGGCGATCTTTTCGTTTGCATTCTTGTCCAAGGTGGTCGAGCGCATGGTCAGCTTGTCCGTCGGCATCATGTTGTCGACGTCCTTGCTGCACGCCTTGCCCGAAGCGTTCGAGTCGCAGGCGGATCCGCGCAGCCTGTTCGCCACCTTGCTGGCGGGCTTGCTGGCCTTTTTCATGCTGGAAAAATTCGCCATCCTGCGCCATTCGCACCACCACGAAGGCGACGGCCACCACCATGCGCACGGCCACGACAAGCACGAGGCGGGCAAGGCCGGCTGGATGATCCTGGTCGGCGACGGCATGCACAACTTTACGGACGGCATTTTGATCGCGGCCGCTTTCCTGGCCGACCCGAAACTGGGCCTGGTCACGGGCCTGGCCATCATCGCGCATGAAATCCCGCAGGAAATCGGCGATTTTATTGTACTGCTCAACGCCGGCTTCTCGCGCCTGCGCGCCTACATCTTCAATCTGCTGTGCAGCCTGATGGCGGTGGCGGGCGGCCTGCTCGGCTATTTCACCCTGGACCGCGCCAGCAATCTGATCCCGTACGTGCTCGTGTTCGCCTCGTCCGGCTTCATCTATATCGCCCTGTCCGACCTGATGCCGCAGATGCAGCGCCGCGCTACCTTGCGCGAAACCATCCCGCAAGTGCTCTTGATCGCGCTGGGCGTGTGCATCGTGCTGTTCCTGACGCACAAGCGCCACGGCGGTTGATGCCTGGCACTGCCGGTGCAGTGCCACCTATGCTATATTGCCTTTCTGACTAACTTGCACAGAAAGGAGGAAAATATCATGGAAGAAAACTTGTTGCTCGCCTTGTGGCGCGCACGCTCTTTTAGCGCATTTGCCAGCTCTTGCCCACGTTCTATCGCGCTGCGATAACCTGGCCAGAGCAAAGTTACCCTCCTAGACGAGTCCTTTCCTGGTACTCCGTTGTCGTTAGCGCTCCTGTTAACGCGGATGCTTGCATCCCGCACAAAGACAAGAGCCATGACTACCCTGATTTCTACCCAAGCTTTACAGCTGGATACCCACGACGGTTTCCTGTTCAACGAACTCGCCTTTACCTTGCGCCAGGGCGACCGCATCGGCTTGATCGGCCACAACGGCTGCGGCAAATCCACCTTGCTGGGCTTGCTCAGCGGCACGCGGGAAGCCACTGCCGGCACCATCCACTATGCCCGTGCCTGCCGCTTGCAGCACGTGGAGCAGCATTTGCCGGCCGAACTTGCCGGCCTGAGCCTGTACGACGCCTTGCTGGCGCCCGTGCTGGAGCAGCCCGAGCTGCATTGGCGGGTCGACAGTCTGCTTGCCGAGTTAGGCTTCGGGCACGAGACGGCGCAAGTGCCCGTGCACTCCTTGTCCGGCGGCCAGCACACGCGGCTGCTGCTGGGGCGCGCCCTGCTGCAGGAGCCGAACGTGCTGCTGCTCGATGAACCGAGCAATCACCTGGACTTGCCGTCGCTGCTGTGGCTGGAGCAATTCCTGCTGCGCTGGCGCGGCGCCTTCATCCTCGTCTCGCACGACCAGCGCCTGCTCGACAACGTGGCCACGCGCAGCTGGATCTTGCGCGATAGCCGCCTCTACGACTTCGACTTGCCGTGCGGCCCCGCGCTCGCGGCGCTGGCCGAAGCCGATCTGGCCGCCGCCGCCCGCCACGCGGCCGAACAGAAGGAAATCGACCGCCTGTCCGCCAGCAGCGCCCGCCTGGCCCTGTGGGGGCGCACCTATGACAATGAAGACCTGGCGCGCAAGGCCAAGACCATGCAGCGGCGCATCGACAAATTGAAGGATGCGCAATCGTTCGTCAGCGATGGCGCACCGTGGCGTTTGAGTTTGCGTGGCAAGGCGCTGGCGGCCGACCAGCTGCTGGCGCTCGATGCCCTGGACGTGCGCGCCGTGCCCGCTTCTCCCGTGCTGTTCCACACCGGCCAGCTATGGCTGAAACCGGGCGACCGGGTCGCCTTGCTGGGCGCCAACGGCAGCGGCAAGTCGTCCCTGCTGCGCCTGTGCTGGCAAGCGATCCAGGCACAGGAGGAGCGTGCGGACTTGCGCTGGCACCACGCCGCCAGCATCGGTTACTACGACCAGTCGCTCAGGCAACTGGCCGATACGGCCGATTTGCCCGACGCCCTGTACCCGTTTGCCGTGCAAAACGAAGCGGCGCGCAGCCAGGTGGCGCGCAAGCAGGCGTTGATTGCGGCCGGTTTCCCGTATGGGCGCCATGGCCAGACGGTGGCGACCCTGAGCGGCGGCGAGCGGGCGCGGCTGCTATTCCTGGGGCTGTCGCTGGCCAGCTATCATTTATTGTTGCTCGATGAACCCAGCAACCACCTGGACATGCAGGGCAAGGCGGAACTGGGGCAAGCCTTGCGCGGCTTTGAAGGCGCTTGTCTGCTGGTGTCGCACGACCGCGACCTGATCGAAACGGCCTGCAACCGTTTTTGGGTGGTGGCCGACGGCCAGCTGGAAGAGTGGCTGGACGCCGCCAGCGCATATGCGCGGTTGAGCGCGGAAGATGGGCAGGCGCCGCTGCCGGTGCCGCGCGTGCAAGCGGCTGCACTTGCACCAGCGCAAACCGACATTGATGTTCAACTGGAGCGCTTGTGCGAACTGGAGCAATTGCTGGCGGAAGACTTGGCGAGAAAGCCGCGCCACCAGAAGCCGGCCAGCCAGCAAATGTGGCAAGACGAGATCGCTCAGTTGAGTCGCAGCTTGGGCATCATGGCGTAACGGGTGTTGTCCGGGCGATTGCCTCTGCTGGTGGCAATCGCCCGTGTCGCCGGGGATATTACAGGGTGACCGCCGCTGCTGGCGGTTGCTGGCGGTCCATGCGTTCGAGTTCCTGCACCGCAGCCAGATATTCCGTATAGATGGTCAGGCCGGTCGCCCTGGTTTTTTCGAAAGACTCTCTGGCCTTGGCCTGGTCGCCCTTCACCAGATAGAACTGTCCGATATAAAAATGCGCTTCGCACAAGGCCATCAGCCTTTCGTCGCCTTGCATCTTTTGTACTTGCGCCAGCACCGTTTCGGGCGATGATGCACCGGTAAACATGCCGTAGGCGGCACGCGGCCAGGCGCCGTTCAACTCCTGGTCCAGCTGATGTTTCAGCGCCGCCGGTACCGGCTGGCCGGCGCGGCCGAGTGTCCACAAGTACCATAATTTGGCATACGGCATACCGGCATTGCCATCATCCGATAGCGCCACTTGCCCAAGATCCTGCAGGGCTTCGTCATATTTTCCCAGCTGGTAATAGACCTGTCCGCGCTGAAAATGGGCGCGATGCGGTTCGATGCCCAGCGTCAATGCTTCCCTTATCTGCTCGAGGGCGGCAGGGAATTGCCCACGCTTCTCGTAGATGATGGCCAGGTCAAGCGGATATTCGGCATCGGATGGGTCGAGCTTGACCGCTTGCAGCAGGTCGGCCAGCGCTTCGTCGGTTTGCATCAGGTTGCTGTAAGCCACGGCGCGCGCGGCATGGGTTGCCGCCATGTCCTTGCCCGTGAGCTTGCCACTCTTGATGACCTTGGTGTACGCGTCAAGCCGGCTCTGCTGCGCATCCCTCAGCCTTTTCGCCAGCAGCTGCGCCGGATCGCTATTTGCCGGTGCTGCCGCTTTCACCAGACCGGGCGTTATCGGTACGACGCCGCGTATCAACTCGCCCATCCGTTTCAGGTCGCCGAGATAGGTTTTCATGCCGGTTGCCGGCACCGCATCGGCCACGATCTTCAACTCCAGATCCATGTGATGGGTGTTGCCACGGAATCGTTCATTGAGTTTTAGCCTGAAATAGTCGTTGTTCAGCTTCTGGCTATTGGGATCGAACATGGCGCTGACGTTGCTGGGCAGCACTAGGTCAAACGAATAGCGCAGGAATTGCGGCGCATCGGGCAATACCATGGGAGTGTTGCGTTGGGCACCGCTGACGGCCCGGATGGCATCAAGAAAGTTGGACGGTGCAAAAGTGACGAAACGGATGTCTTGCCGCATTTCACCGGGCTTGTCGATAGTGTAGCGGTCCACAATGGTGAGCTGGTTCGCTGGCAAATCGTCGCTGAGGATGGCAGTGCCGACGCGGCGCGCGTCCGGATAACGCTGCGTCAGGTAGCGCGTACGCATCGCATCAAATTGCGCCGGCAAGCGCTGGGCGCCCTGGCGCATCGATTCGGCATATTTCCCACGTACGATCAGTCGGCTTTCGAACGTGGCCGGCTTATCGAAATCGGGCCAGGACATAGTTTCGTGCAATTCGCTGTTGGGCAGGGCCAGGTAGCTGTCGGTATTGCGGATCGTCACCAGGGAGCGGCTTGCCTTGTCGGCCACCAGCACTTCGGCCCCGGCCAGATACTGGGCCTTGGTTTCGAGCGTGCCTTCCTGGCCGACCTGGGTCGGATCGATGAAGTAATCCTTGCCTTGGTGGGTGAGCTTGACGATGACATGGTCGAAGACACCAGGCGAGGGTGGCAAGGCGTCCATATTCTTGTAGCGCTTGGAGGCAACGAGGACGATGTCGGCAGACACGCCGAGCCGCCTGAGCAGGCTCACCAGCAACAGCGATTTATCCTTGCAGTCGCCATAGCGGCGCTGTAGCGTCACTGCTGGCGCGGCGGGGCGGTGCGTGCTTTCGTCGAAAGAGACGGAAAAATAGCGGATCTCGTTCTGCACATAACGGATGGCTTGCAGAATTTTTTCTTCCTCCGTTGCCGCGCCTTGCAAAGCGGCGATACGGCGTTCGAATTCCGCGTCCGGCACTTCTTTATTGGCGAACATGTCCGCCGCCCAGCGCGCGACATCGTTCCACGTGCCGTACTCGGAAAATTCCAGCGACGTCATCGCATCGTAGGAAGGGGGCGTGAATTGTTCCGGCGTTACCATGGCTGGTCCGCGCTCCTCGAATTGCAGCCGTATCATGTCGCCCACCGTGCTGCGCTGCGGTTTGCCCGCATCTTCCTTGGGGGCCGGGCCGACGAAGCGGTAGCGTATGGGCTGCGCGGCGGGATATTGCAAGACCACTCGCCGCAGCTGCATTGGTAAACTAGGTGTCCATGCGGCTGATTCGAAGTATTTTCCGCCAAAGACAGGATTGACGCCCTTGGTGGTGTAGGCGAATTCCAGCGTGTCGCCGACACGCAGGTCGTCCAGCAGAATCGAGGCGGTGACGATGCCTCTGTACAAGCCCTGTTCGAGGCCGGTTTCCCGTTGCAGGAAGCGCACTTTTACCGTATCGCGCACATCGATGACGGTTGTCCCCCGTACGATGCGCAGGGCGTTCAAGGTAAGCTTCTGGTACTCCGGCACGAACGTCATGATGAGCGGGCCGAGGCTGGCCATGCCGGCCGGGCTATTGAACTGGATGATACGGCGTGAATAGAACTCTGGCGCCGCTCCCGCCATGAAGTGGGTTTCTGACAGACGCCATATGGCGTCTCCGCTCAGGTTGGTGTCGGGGATGTCGGCAGGAATGACCCAGCCAGGGGCGGGGCCCGTTGCGTACGCCCCTTGGTTTAGCTGGGTTTCTTTGTACCCGGACTCTGCCTGGGGAGATTGTGCGTGGGCGTAAGCAGACATCAACAATGACGCCACAGTTGCCGCGACCAAGAAGAACCGCATGACGATATTCCTATATCAATAATTTCATTGGTAAAAAGTTATTGTATAGGAGTCACATGTCGTATAGAAACTTTTCAGCGTGGCATATGCTGACTGGTTGCACCGTCCACAGGTACCGTGAAGCGCCCTGTATCAGGACGGCGTTTGCGTCAGGCGTTGCAGTTCGAGCAGTGCATTGCCGTATTCGGTATACATGACCATGCCGGTGGCAACCGTCTTTTCAAAGAATTCCCTGGCTTTGAGGCGGTCCTGCTGCAACAGATAGTATTGGCCGATATTAAAATAGGCTTCGCACAGGGATAGCAGGCGCTCATCGCCTGTCATTGTTTCGGCCGCCGCCAGTACTTGTTCCGGCGTCGAAATGCCGGTGAACAAACCGTAGAGGGGACGTGGCCAGGCGCCGCTGGCCTCGGCGTTCAATTCCTGCCTGAGCGTGTCCGGCAAGGCGAGTCCTGCAGGTCTCAGCGTCCACAGATACCACAGCCTGGCATACGGCTGCGCCTCGATGTTTGCCGTCGAGACGGCAAGCGGTTCCAGGTCCTCGAGCGCACGCCGGTATTGGCCCATCTGGTAATAAGTCTGGCCGCGCTGGTAGGCGACTTCGCCAGCGTCGTAGCCCAGCGTCCGGGCTTGTTCCAGCTGCGCGATGGCGGACTGGAATTGTCCGCGCTGGACCTGGATCGATGCCAGCGTCATATGGTAGACAGCCGTCGAGGGTTGCAGTGCCAGCGCCCGCGTCAAGTCGGCCCATGCCAGCTCGGCTTGCTGCAGATTCGCATGGGCCGAGCCGCGTAGCCAGTACGCCTGGGCCAGTTCCTGCTTGTCTTCCGGCTTGCGCGCGATGGTCGCGCTGTGCTCGGCGATGTCTTTTTCCAGGCTGCTGCGCATGCGCTGGCCCGGGGTATTGGCCGCAGTGCCTGGTTTGTTGCTGTTGATCCACATTTCCGGGACATTGAAGGAGCCGCCCATCATCTGGCTGATGTGTTGCAGTTGCGCGAGGAATTTGTCCAGGTCGCGCGCCGGCACCGAATCGCTCAGGAAAGTGAGTTCCAGCATGATGCGCGCCACATTTCCGCGAAATTGCTGGGACTGTTTGTAAGCGAAGAAATCGCCGTCGTAGCGCGTGGTGGTGGGGTCGAGCAAGCCGCTGACATTGTCAGGCAGGTTGATTTGAAAGGTATAGCTCAGCGTCTTGCCGGCGCCTGGCAAGACAAAGGGGACGCCGCGTGCCGCCTCATCCTTGACACGCGTCGCTTGAATGAAATTCAAGGGGATGAATGCGAAGAGCCAGCCTTTGCCCAACGCGGTCGCTGCGTGCTCGATCGTGTAGCGGTCGACTATGGTGATGTGCGCACCAGGCCGATAGTCGGCCAGTTCCGCGGCCCCAAGGCGTTGCGTGCCGGGATAGCGGGCCTGTACCAAGGCCAGGTCCAAGGGAGCATAGTCGGCCATGCGTGTCGAGAGCCTCTGCTGCACCTTATCCGCCGCCATGCCGTCGTAGCTGGTGCGCTTTTCAAACAGTACCGGCTGGTCGAACGCCCTGACGTTCATGACTTCCGTCAATTCATACGCGGCGGGTGGTTTTTGCGCGGCGGCAGGCAGGCTGAATACCAGGCATAAGCTGGCCAGTACGCTCAAGAGGGAACGTTGCATCGGCAATTCCTGAAAATGACAAAGATCGGCGACGAGACGCCGCGCTGGCTGCTTATGCTTCTCCCGTCGCCACGGGCCGCGCCGGATCGGCGCACCATTCGCTCCACGAACCCGGATACAGGGCCGCGCCAGGCAAACCGGCCACTTCCAGGGCCAGCAGGTTGTGGCATGCCGTCACGCCGGAGCCGCATTGCAGGATAGTAGATTCAGCCGTGCTGATTAGGCCCGCGAATTCCTGCTCCAGTTCTTTAGCGGATTTGAAGCGGCCGTCCGCCTGCAGGTTATCCTTGAAGAAACGGTTTTTCGCGCCGGGGATATGGCCGCCCACGGGGTCGATGGTTTCGTTTTCGCCCCGGTAACGGTCCGGGGCGCGCGCGTCGATGACGGTCAAGGCTTGCGTTTCCAGATTGGCGACGACGTCCTGCACGCTGACCGTGCGCACCAGGCTGGCTTTTTCCGTGAGATTGCCGACAGGGCGTGGCGCGACTGGCGTGACCAAGGGCAAGCCCTGCGCCTGCCAGGCGGCCAGGCCGCCGTCGAGCACGGCGACGTTCGGGTGGCCGACCCAGCGCAGCAGCCACCACAAACGGGCGGCGAACATGCCGCCCTGGCCGTCATAGGCGACCACTTGCGTGTCGTCGTCGATGCCCCAGCCGCGCAGGGCGGCCAGCAGGGCGTTGCGGTCGGGCAATGGATGCCGTCCTGTAAAGTCCGCGCCGCGCGCCGTCTTGGGGCCGGACAGGGCCGTGTCGATATCGGCGAATTGCGCGTTCTGGATGTGGCCGGCGGCAAACGCATCGCTGCCGGCCGTGGGGTTGAGCAAGTCGTGGCGGCAATCGAGAATCACCCAGTCGCTGTCATTCAGGTGGCTGGCCAGTTCGCTGGCCTGGATCAAGGTGGTATACATCAGGAACGCTCCTTTACACTTCGCTGGCGATGGGATCCGTGCGCGCGATGGCCGCGCCACGGGCCGTGTTGCGGGTATTGTAATAGGTGGCGGCGATGCCCGAGGCGAGAATGATGCCGATGCCGGTCCAGCCGTGCCAGTCGAACAGGTCGCCGAAGATCACCACGCCCCAGAAGCTGGAAAAGACGATGCCTGTGTATTGCAAATTAGCAACAACGAGGGTCTTGCCCAGGCGGTAGGCGCGCGTCATGGCCATTTGCGCCATGGTGGCGCACAGGCCGATGGCGGCCAGCAAGCCGATGCCGTAGCCGCTCGTGTGCGCGTGCCAGACGACGGGGCCGCCGCCGGCGCTGGCCACGTGGCCGATCACGCCGGCCAGGAAATTGACGACCGAGAAATAGAACACGACCCGGTATTCTGGCTCGCCCAGCAAGCCCAGTTTGCGCACCTGCAAGTAGGCGAGGGCCGACAGCATGCCGGAAATCAAGGCCGTGATGGCGCCGCTCAGCTGGTCCGTCTCGAACACGGGTTGCAGCAGCAGGGTCACGCCGACAAAGCTCATGGCAATGGCCGCCACCAGCGGCCACTCGACCTGTTGCATGCCTTTCCACCAGCCGCCGGCCAGCAGGATGACGGCGATCCAGATGGGCGCCATGTAATTGAGGGTCATGGCCGTGGCCAGCGGCAGGATGGCGATCGCATAAAACCACAGCCACAGGGCGATCACGCCCACCACGCCGCGCCACAGATGCTGGCCCGGCATCGTGGTTTTAAAGCTGCCGCCCTGGTACAGAATCGTGCAGCTCATGACGAGCATGCCGATGATGCCGCGGTACATGACGATTTCGGACGTCGAATACAGATCCGACGCCAGCTTCACGCACACGCCCATGATGGCGAACATAAAGCTGGCAAACAGCATCCAAAGTGACTGCATGAGTAAATCCTGACGATGAAAATGAAAAAGGCCGCGCAATGCGGCCCTTGAGGAAATTACAGTTCGATATTGCTGCGGTACCACTCGTGGAAATGTTGCATGCCGTCTTCCATGGGCGACTGGTAAGGGCCCACTTCGTTCACGCCGCGCTGCATCAGGACCTTGCGGCCCGCATCCATGCGCTGGGCGATTTCATCGTCCTCGACGCAGGTTTCCATGTAGGCAGCCCGTTCCGCTTCGACGAAGTCGCGCTCGAACAGTACGATTTCTTCCGGGTAATAGAACTCTACCACGTTGCGCGTTTTTTGCGGACCGTCTGGCCACAGGGTCGAGACGACGAGCACGTGCGGATACCATTCGACCATGATGTTCGGATACAGGGTCAGCCAGATGGCGCCATACGGCGGCGCTTCGCCGCCGCGGAATTGCAGCACCTGCTCCTGCCATTTCTTGTAGGCGGGCGAGCCGGCCTGCTGCAGGCCGCGGTGCACGCCCACCGTCTGCACGCTGTAGTCCTTGCCGAATTCCCAGCGCAGGTCGTCGCAGCTGACGAAGCTGCCCAGGCCCGGGTGGAACGGTTCCACGTGATAATCCTCGAGGTAGACTTCGATGAAGGTCTTCCAGTTGTAGTCGCACTCGTGAATTTCCACGTGGTCGAACATATAGCCGGAAAAATCGAGGTCTTTCGAGACGGATAAATCTTTCAATTTTTCCATCACGTTGTAGCCGTTTTGCTCGAACAGCAAGCCATTCCAGCTTTGCAGCGGCGTTTTCGACAGGTTCAGGCACGGCGTCTCGGGGAAGTGCGGCGCGCCGAGCAATTCGCCCTTGAGGTCGTAGGTCCAGCGGTGCAGCGGGCAGACGATATGGTTCGCATTGCCGCGGCCATTGAACATCAGCGCCTGCCGGTGGCGGCACACGTTGGACAGCACTTCGATGCCATTGGCGTTGCGCACGAGCATGCGCCCTTCGTTCTCAGACGCCAGGGTCGCAAAATCGCCGGTTTCCGGCACCATCAGCGCATGCCCGACATAGCGCGGGCCGGCTTGGAACAATTGCTGCATTTCACGCTGCAACAGCGTTTCGTCAAAATAGACGTGGACCGGAAGTTGCGCGTTTGAACGCGCCAGCTTGGCGTGAGTAGCCAGATCGGACATCCCAACCCCCCATAAATGTACAACGGTCAGCAGTGCCCCAGGCCATTCCCTGGGCAACCGCTACAGAGAGAAAGAATCCGCAAAGACCTGAATTCAAATTTGTTGAAACGGTATTTCGGACAGAACCGGCGATTATAGCGCGGATCGGCCTCGACATTATCAAAACTCCCCGGCAAATACGCTATTAATGAGAAACGTTGTCATTTACCGTGCCATTTCCGGCGACTGGGGGCGATTGCGCTAAAATTCACTGACAAGCTGGCAACGCTATTGACTTTGAGCGCGCCGATTGCGCTTTAGTTTTCACTTAATAGTGTGGTTTGTTCTAAAATAACGCTTCTATGCTGGCCGGGAGTCCCCGGCGTCTCCCTACAAGCCCCTCGTGCCACGAAGAGATCTGAGTCTATGTCGAAGAAATTAACTGCCGCTGCCGCAGCGCCGGCCTCGTTTGAAGAGGCGATGGCGGAACTGGCGCAGCTGGTAACGCAAATGGAAGCGGGCCAGTTGCCGCTGGAAGCATCGGTCGCGGCGTACCAGCGCGGCTCGGAACTGGTCAAGTATTGCGCTACCCAGCTCGACAGTGTCGAAGCGCAGGTGAAAGTACTGGAAGGCGACATGTTGAAACCGTTCGTGGATGCCGGCGAGGCCGCACAATGATGGCCAGTATGCAACAGGACAGCGTCACGTTCGGCGACTGGATGCAAAGTACCCAGTTCGGCGTGGAAGGCCGCCTCGACCAGTTCCTGCCTGCGGCGGACGCGGTGCCGCACAAGCTGCACGCGGCCATGCGCTACGCGCTGCTGGGCGGCGGCAAGCGCGTGCGCCCGCTGCTGGTGATGGCGGCCGGCGAACTGTTTGACGCCGATCAAGATACGCTTGCGCGCGCCGCTTGCGCGCTGGAAATGATTCACGTGTATTCGCTCGTGCATGACGACATGCCGTGCATGGATGACGATGCCTTGCGCCGTGGCAAGCCCACCGTGCACATCGCCTACGATGAAGCGACGGCCCTGCTGGTCGGCGACGCGCTGCAATCGCAGGCCTTCATGCTGCTGGCCGACGGCGCGGCGATTCCGCCGGCGCGGCAAATGGCCATGATCAGGCTGCTGGCGCACGCGTCCGGTTCCGCGGGCATGTGCGGCGGCCAGGCGATCGACCTCGACAGCGTCGGCCTGGCCTTGACCCTGCCGCAGCTGGAACAGATGCATCAACTTAAAACGGGCGCCTTGCTGCGCGCGGCCGTGATTCTCGGCGCGCTGGCCGGCAAGGACCTGGCGCCAGACGAGATGACGGCGCTGAACGCCTATGCGCGCGCCGTCGGGCTGGCGTTCCAGGTGGTCGACGACGTGCTCGACGCGACGGCCGATTCGGCGACCCTGGGCAAGACGGCGGGCAAGGATGCGGCCGCCAACAAGCCCACTTACGTATCGATACTGGGGCTGGAACCATCACGAGCCCTGGCAGAACAATTGCGGTGCGACGCCCATGCGGCGCTGGCGCCATTCGGGGACAAGGCACGCCGTCTGCGCGAGCTGGCGGACCTGGTCGTGCAGCGGAAGGCATAAATGAAACTGTTAGAAACCATCAATGAACCAGCGCAAGTGCGCAAGCTGGCCCGCTCGCAACTGGTGCCGCTGGCCCAGGAATTGCGCAGCTTCCTGCTCGATTCCGTTTCCAAGACGGGCGGCCATCTGTCGTCCAACCTGGGCACGGTCGAGCTGACCGTCGCGCTGCACTACGTGTTCAACACGCCGCACGACCGCATCGTCTGGGACGTGGGCCACCAGACCTATTCGCACAAGATTTTGACGGGCCGGCGCGAGCGCATGCATACCTTGCGCCAGAAGGACGGCATTTCCGGCTTCCCGAAGCGCGACGAGAGCGAATACGACACGTTCGGCACGGCGCACTCGTCGACGTCCATTTCCGCCGCGCTGGGTATGGCGCAGGCCGCCAAGATCAAGGGCGACCCGCTGCACGCGATCGCCGTGATCGGCGACGGCTCGATGACGGCCGGCATGGCGTTCGAGGCGATGAACAATGCGGGGGTGCAGGAAGACGTCAATCTGCTGGTGATCTTGAACGACAACGACATGTCGATCTCGCCGCCCGTGGGCGCGCTGAACCGCCACCTGGCGCGGCTGATGTCGGGCCAGTTCTATGCGGCGGCGAAAAATGTCGGCAAATCCGTCTTGCCCGGCCCCGTGCTGGAACTGGCGAAGCGCTTCGAAGAGCACGCCAAGGGCATGGTCGTGCCCGCCACCATGTTCGAGGAATTCGGTTTTAACTATATCGGCCCCATCGATGGCCACGACCTCGATTCGCTGATCCCGACCTTGCAAAACATCAAGCAACTGAAGGGTCCGCAATTCCTGCACGTGGTGACCAAGAAGGGGCAGGGCTACAAGCTGGCCGAGGCGGAACCGATCCTGTACCACGGCACGCCGAAGTTCAATCCCCTGGAAGGCATCAAGCCGGCCACGGCGCCGGGCAAGATGACGTACACGGAAGTGTTCGGCAACTGGCTGTGCGACATGGCCGCCCACGACAAGCGCCTGGTGGGCATCACGCCGGCCATGCGCGAAGGCTCGGGCATGGTCAAGTTCGAACAGCAATTCCCGACCCGTTACTTTGACGTTGGTATTGCCGAACAGCATTCCGTGACGTTTGGCGCGGGCCTGGCCTGCGAAGGCTTGAAGCCCGTCGTGGCCATCTATTCGACCTTTTTGCAGCGCGCCTACGACCAGCTGATCCACGACGTGGCCCTGCAAAACCTGGACGTGACGTTCGCGCTGGACCGCGCCGGCCTGGTGGGCGCCGATGGCGCCACGCACGCGGGCAATTACGACATGGCGTTTTTGCGCTGCATCCCGAACATGGTCGTCATGGCCGCGTCGGACGAAAACGAATGCCGTCAAATGCTGACCACGGGTTACCACTACCCAGGCCCGGCCGCCATCCGCTATCCGCGCGGCGCCGGTGCCGGCGTGGCCATCGTGCCGGAACTGACCAGCATCGAGATCGGCAAGGGCGAGATCAAGCGCCAGGGCAAGCGCATCGCCATCCTGGCTTTCGGCTCAATGGTGGCGCCGAGCGTGGCGGCGGGCGAGAAGCTCGACGCGACGGTGGCCAACATGCGTTTCGTCAAGCCGCTCGACGTGGCACTGGTGAAACAGCTTGCCGCTGAACACGATTATCTGGTGACGGTGGAAGAGGGCTGCATCATGGGCGGCGCCGGTTCGGCCGTGGCCGAAGCGCTGGCGGCCGAGGGCATCGTCAAGCCGATTCTGATGCTGGGCTTGCCCGACACCTTCATCGACCATGGCGACCCCGTGCAGCTGCTGAAAAGCGTGGGCCTGGACGCCAGCGGCATCGCCGCCTCAATCGAGCAGCGTTTCCCGGCGGCAGGGCCGCGCCTGGCCATGGTCAGTTAATTTGGCCTGCAGACAGAAAAGCGACACCGCGGTGTCGCTTTTTTTTCGCTTACATTCCATTTACATTGCACTGCAACATTTTTCGTCCGGGAATGCTACGATGACGCTTTGATACCCCTTTTCAAAGCCGATCTTGCATTTCAGGAAACTCCACCGCCGTTCGCGCATGCTGGCAAGCCGCTGGCTGACGGGCATGCACGCCTACACCGACAAGCTGGCGCAGCGCCGTCCCCTGTGGATGGTCAGCCTGGCCATCGACGAAACGAACCTGTCCGAAGGCTTGCGGGCCGCCTGCGCCTCGAGCGCCATGCTGCTCTTGGGCTTGCTGTTCGATCATCCCGATTTTTCCTGGGCTGCCATCGGCGCCTTCTGGACTTGCCTGGCCGACGCGGCCGGCACGCGGCGCATGCGCTTCGTGTCGATGGTGGGCTTCGGCCTGCTGTCGACGGTGGCCGGCGGCCTGACGGCGCTGGCGGCCGGCCATGGCGTGGCGACGGCGGCCATCGCCGTGCTGCTGTTTTCCTGGGCCGGCGCGCTGGCGCGCATCTGGGGCGCGGCCACGGCGCAAGTGGCCATCCTGGCGGCCACGGCCTGCGTGGTGATGGTCACGCACCCATTGGCATCGATGACGCAGACGGCGCCTTTCCTGGGGCTGTACATGTTCGGCTGCCTGTTCGCCACCGTGCTCAGTTTTACGGTGTGGCGCATCCATCCGTTCGGCCCGAGCCGGCGCGCCATCCGCGCCGCGTATTCGCGCTTGGCCGGCATCGCGCGCGACAATGCGCGCTTCCTGGAACAGGGCCCGGCGTTGCCGGACGCGGCCGCGCATGGCGCCAGCTACCGTTCGCAGGCGCGCGCCGCGCTGGAAGCGGCGCGCGTGGCGCTGGCCGCCGTGCCGCCCGCGCGCGCGGGCCGCAGCGCCCTGTACGACAACCTGCTGCTGGCCCTCAGCGACGCCGAGCGCATCTTCGCCTATCTGATCGCCGTCACGCATACGTGCGAGCGCGAGCAGCAGCGGCTGCGCCAGGACCCGCGCGCGCGGCGCAGCCTGGAAGTGATGGCCGTGCTGCTGCGCCGCCTGGGGCAAGCCGTGCAGCGCCAGCCGGAAACGCCGCCCCTGGAACTGCAGCGCCGACTGGCCGGCTGCGGACGGCGCCTGGAAGCGGCGCTGGGCGCCTTGCTGCCCTTGCGCCTGAATGTCGACTTCATGGAACTGGGCTTGCCGCGCGCGGCGCAGCTGCCGTGGCGCGAAGCGGCTTTCCTGGCGCTGGGGCAGGCGTGGCAAACGGCGAAAGTCAACGCCACGCCGCAGTCGCTGAGCTGGCGCCATGCGGCGCGCGTGTCGCTGGCGACGACGGCCGGCTTTTTGCTGGTCGAGGCGCTGCATATTCCCTTCGGCTACTGGGCCACCATGGCGACCTTATTGATATTGCAGCCGTCCGTGTCGACCACCTGGCCGCGCGGCATCGAGCGCGTGGCGGGCAGCGTGCTGGGCGCCGTGCTGGCCGTGCTGATCGGCCTGGCCGTGCATACCCCGCTGGCGATCTCGCTGGTGGTGTTTCCCCTGATCGTCGCCACCATGGCCTTGCGCCGCGTCAGCTATAGCCTGCACGTGCTGTTCATGACGCCCGCCTTCGTGCTGGTGGCCGACTATGCGGCGCCGGCCAGCGAGATGGTGTATGCGGTGAGCCGCCTGGGCAACAATGTACTCGGTTGCGTGCTGGCCCTGCTGGCCACGTTTTTCCTGTGGCCGGACCGCGAGGCGGACGACCTGGACCAGCGCCTGGCGAAAGCCGTGTCGGCCAACCTGAAATACCTGCTGGCCGTGCTGGCGGCGGGAGGGAAATGGGATAGCGCCATCGCGCGCCTGCGCCGCGAGGCGGGTCTGGCCAGCAATAATGCGGAACAAGTCTTGCAGCGCCTGCGCATCGAGCGCCGCCTCGACCGCAGCAGCGGCGTGGGTCTGGCGGCGCTGCGCACCTTGCCCCTGCTGCGCCGCGTGGCGGGCAGCACGGCGCGCATCAGCCTGAGTCCCCAGGCCGAGCCGGCGCCGCCCGAATTGCAACGCTGGATCGCTGAAGTCAGCGGGGAAATCGATGCGCTGCTGCGCGGTGAGGCCGAGGCCGGCGCGCCCGGCCCTTGCGTTGCCGAAGGCTTGACGGCCCTGCAAGCCGACGCGGTGGCGCAGGTGCAGCTGCTGCGGGGATTATTGCGCGAACATGTGCAGGCGCGGCCCGTGAGCTTGCCTGTGCCGGCCTGAATGTAGCCGCTCGGCCGGTTGCGCCCGCACCCGGCCTCTGCTGCTTGCGGCGCCGATATTGTATAGACGTTTGGCGCCTGCCAATCTCTCCAAATTTCACATTGCATGGACTTCGCCGATATATTTTCCAAACTGGAAATTTATCGAAAGGAAACGTTGACTCTAAAATAAGTGCGGTCTATATTCGATTTTGCAGGATGTAAATTCGATAAAGTAATAAGCATCGTACTGCAGGTGGTATTTCTTTTTTTTACGTCAATCTTCTGGCCAATCCAGCATGCAAGGCCGAATGCAGCGTGAATTAAGAAACCGGGTGGACCGGGGGGAGAGAATCGCCCCGGTTTGGGGGGAACGACGTCGAGGTGGCTTCATGATGCAAAAGAAAATTAAAACCATCGCCATGTATGGCTTGATCCTGGCCGCCGGCCTGGGCAGCGGTTATGGCCTGTCCTTGTTGCCCGGCTTGCTCAAGTCGAATTACACGGAAGGCGATTACGCCGCGTATTTCCCGAATGCCCAGGCGAAAGTGGTGCTGTACGGCACGGACTGGTGCGGCTATTGCGCCAAGACGCGCGCGTATTTCAAGGAAAACAAGATCGAATTCGTCGATCTCGATATCGAGAAATCCCCGGAAGCGAAAAAAGCCCACGAAGCACTCGGTGGCGGCGGCGTGCCCGTGGTGTTGATCGGCAACCGCAAGATCCAGGGTTTCAATGCGGGCGCGCTGGAAGCGGCGCTGAAGAAAATCTGATCGCCGGATGGCGCGTAAGGGATGGCGCGCCATGGATGTTGCTCATCGTCTGATATTTCAATAAAGGAGTACCAATGTTTAAAAAACTGGGTTTCTTTTTGTTTGCCATGGGCTTCAGCGCTTCGTATGCGATGGCAGGCGGCGGCGAACCGGAATGCTATTCGCAATGCGATGATGGGCTGGAGCAATGCATGATCAACCATCCGACCGCGCCGGGCGCCTGCACCAAGATTCATCAGATGTGCTACGACCGCTGCGATCCGTACTTGCCGTAAATAAATGATTTTGCCGGCTGTCCAGGACTCTGGCCAGGCCGGCATCGGCGGCTTATCCCCGCGTGCGGTCATGCCGCCACAGCACGTCGCTGCCGCCGGCAAAGCGGTTCAGCACGCGCGACAGCACGAACAGCAGGTCCGACAGGCGGTTCACGTACTGGCGCGGGTGTTCGTGCAGGGGCTCCGCATTCGCCAGCGCGACGATGCTGCGCTCGGCGCGGCGGCACACGGTGCGGCACACGTGCGCGAGCGAGGCGGCGCGCGAGCCGGCCGGCAGGATGAATTCACTCAAGGCCGGCAAGTCCGCATTGTATTTCGCCAGCAGGTCGTCGAGGCGCAGCACGTGCTCTTCCTTGATCAGCTGGTAGCCTGGGATGCAGATTTCTCCGCCCAGGTCGAACAGGTCGTGCTGGATGGCCACCAGCTCCTCGCGCAAGGCGTCGGGCATGGCTTCGCACAGCAGCAAGCCGATGTTGGAATTGAGTTCATCCACGTCGCCCATGGCGTGGATGCGGGCGCTGTCCTTGCTGGTGCGGCTGCCGTCGCCCAGGCCGGTGCTGCCATTGTCGCCCGTGCGCGTGGCGATTTTCGAAAGTCGGTTGCCCATGATGCTGGTCCTGTCAAAGAAGAATGGGGGCAGCATACGACACTGTGCGCCGACCGGCTGCGGATTTGCAGGCAAATCGGACAAAAAATGCGGTGCGGGCCACTTTTGTGCTTACAATCGTTGCACGCCCATGCCCATTTGCCTCCCATCTTATGCTCAATGCCGCCCCTGCTGAATCCGGATTGACCGCCGCGCGCCAGCAAGCCGTCGTCGCGGCCCTGCTGGCCGTGCTGCCGGCCCGCTGCGTGCTGTCCGACGCCGAAGACACGCGCCCGTACGAATGCGACGGCCTGGCCGCTTACCGCCAGCTGCCGATGGTGGTCACCTTGCCCGATACGGAAGAACAGGTCATCGCCATCCTCGGCGTCTGCCGGGAATTGAAGGTGCCGATCGTGCCGCGCGGCGCCGGCACGGGATTGTCGGGCGGCGCCTTGCCCATCGCCGACGGCGTGGTGCTGTCGACGGCGCGTTTGAACCGCATCGTGCGCCTCGATGCGTATGCGCGCACGGCCGTGGTGCAGCCAGGTGTGCGCAACCTGGCCATTTCCGAAGCGGCCGCGCCCCACGCGCTGTATTACGCGCCCGACCCGTCCTCGCAGATCGCCTGCAGCATCGGCGGCAACGTGGCGGAAAACTCGGGCGGCGTGCATTGCCTCAAATACGGTTTGACCGTGCACAATGTACTGCGCGTGCGCGTCGTGACCATCGATGGCGACGTGCTGGAACTGGGCGGCGAATGCCTGGACTCGCCCGGCCTGGACCTGCTGGCGGTCTTCATCGGCTCCGAAGGCATGCTGGGCATCGTCACGGAAGTGACGGTCAAACTGATCCCGAAACCGGCGACGGCACGGGTCATCATGGCGTCGTTCGGCGACGTCGTCACGGGCGGCAATGCCGTGGCCAACGTGATCGCCGCCGGCATCATTCCGGCCGGACTGGAAATGATGGACCAGACTTCGTCGCGCATGGTCGAACCGTTCGTCAAGGCCGGCTACGACACCGACGCGGCGGCCATTTTGCTGTGCGAGGCCGATGGCACGCACGAGGAAGTGGAAGAGGAAATCGCCCGCATGACGGCCGTGCTGGAAGGGGCGGGCGCCAGCGCGATTGCCGTCTCGCAGTCGGAAGCGGAGCGCATGAAGTTCTGGTCCGGCCGCAAGAACGCGTTTCCCGCCGCCGGGCGCATCTCGCCCGACTACTACTGCATGGACGGCACCATTCCGCGCAAGCGCCTTGCCGAAGTCCTGACGGGCATCGCCGCCATGGAAACGACGCATGGCCTGCGCTGCGCCAACGTGTTCCACGCGGGCGACGGCAATCTGCACCCGCTGATCCTGTTCGACGCCAACATGCCCGGCGAATTCGAGCGCGCCGAAGCGTTTGGCGCGGACATCCTGGCCCTGTGCGTGGCCGTGGGCGGCACCATCACGGGCGAACATGGCGTGGGCATGGAAAAGATCAATTCCATGTGCGTGCAATTTACGCGCGCCGAACTCGATGCCTTCTTTGCCGTCAAGCGCGCCTTCGATCCCCATACCCTGCTGAACCCGGACAAGGCGATTCCCACCTTGAACCGCTGCGCCGAATTCGGCAAGATGCATGTGACGGCGGGGCGCCTGCCGTTCGCCAACCTGCCCCGTTTTTAACCGCCGGAGACTCCTTTGCAAGCAATCGTGGAACAATTCAGGCAGCAGATCCTGGCGGCCAGCGCGGCGGGCAAACCCTTGCGCCTTCGCGGCGGCGGCACGAAAGACTGGTATGGCCAGCAGTTTGATGGCGCCGTGCTCGATACGCGCGCGTATGCGGGCATCATCGACTATGAACCGACGGAATTGGTGATCACGGCCCGCTGTGGCACGCCGCTGGCGGACATCGAGGCGGCGCTGGCCGCGCGTAATCAGATGCTGGCCTTCGAGCCGCCCCATTTCGGCGCTGGTGCCACGGTGGGCGGCGTCGTCGCCAGTGCCCTGTCCGGCCCGCGCCGGGCCAGCGCGGGCGCCTTGCGTGACTTCGTGCTGGGCGCCGTGCTGATGGATGGCCATGGCGAACGCCTGGCCTTTGGCGGGCAAGTGATGAAGAACGTGGCCGGCTACGATGTCTCGCGGCTGCTGGCCGGTTCGCTGGGGACCCTGGGCCTGATCCTGGAAGTGTCGCTCAAAGTGCTGCCTCTGCCGCTGCGCGAAGCGACCTTGCGCGTGGCGTGCGCGGAAATCGCCGCCTTGCGCCTGCTCAATGAATGGGCCGGTCAACCGCTGCCGATATCGGGCAGCTGCTGGCATGACGGCGTGTTGACGGTGCGCCTGTCCGGCGCCGAGGCGGCCGTGTCGGCGGCGCTGCACGCGCTGGGCGGCGAGGTGCTGGCGCCCGAAGACGCGGCCGCCTTCTGGCTGTCCGTGCGCGAGCAAACGCACGCCTTCTTTGCGGGCGCGGGCAGCTTGTGGCGGCTGTCGCTGCCGCCGCACGCCAGTGCCGTGATCGTCAAGGGGCGCCAGTTGATCGAGTGGGGCGGGGCGCAGCGCTGGCTCAAGCTCGACGCCGATGCCGATGCGGCCGGGGCGCAGGACATCCGCCAGGCCGTGGCTGCCGCTGGCGGCCACGCCACGCTGTTCCGCGGCGGCGACAAGGCCGTAGGCGTATTCCATCCGCTGGCGCCGGCCGTTGAAAAAATCCACCAGCGTCTGCGGCAGGCTTTCGATCCGGCCGGCATCTTCAACCCGCACAGAATGTATTGAGCGCGCATGCAAACCAATCTCGCCGATTTCATCAAGAATACGCCGGCAGGCGACGAAGCCGAAGCCATCCTGCGCGCCTGCGTGCATTGCGGCTTTTGCACGGCCACCTGTCCCACCTACCAGTTGCTGGGCGATGAACTCGATGGCCCGCGCGGACGCATCTACCTGATCAAGCAAGTGCTCGAAGGCGCGCCCGTCACGGCCAAGACGCAGACGCACCTGGACCGCTGTCTGACCTGCCGCAATTGCGAGTCGACCTGTCCGTCCGGGGTGCAGTACGGGCGCCTGGTCGACATCGGCCGCAACGTCGTCGAGCAGCGCGTGCAGCGCCCCTTGCGCGAACGCGCGCTGCGCTTCGCCCTGAAGGAAGCCTTGCCGCGCCGCTGGCTGTTTACGCCCGTGTACAA
This sequence comes from Janthinobacterium goodfellowi, assembly GCF_051380695.1. Classification (NCBI taxonomy): domain Bacteria; kingdom Pseudomonadati; phylum Pseudomonadota; class Betaproteobacteria; order Burkholderiales; family Oxalobacteraceae; genus Janthinobacterium; species Janthinobacterium goodfellowi. The sequence goes on from NZ_JBNYXN010000008.1 coordinate 150,637, forward strand.
GGCGGGGCAGGCGCTGCGCCCGCTGCTCTCGAAAAGCTTGCAGGATAAATTGCGCCCGGGCGCGCAAGCCGGTGCGTGGCCGGCGCGCCAGCATGCGCGCAGCATGCTGCTGCTCGACGGCTGCGTGCAGCCGGCCATGTCGCCCAATATCAACGCGGCCACGGCGCGCGTGTTTGATGCGCTCGGCGTGCAGTTGATCGTCGCGCCGAAGGCGGGCTGCTGCGGCGCGCTGCGCCATCACCTGAACGACCAGGAAGCGGCGCTGGACGACATGCGCCGCAATATCGACGCCTGGTGGCCGTATGTCGACAGCGCCGAAGCCATCGTCATGACGGCGTCCGGCTGCGGCGCCACGGTGAAGGAATATGGCCATCTGCTGGCGCACGATGCGCAGTATGCGCAGAAGGCGCGGCGCATCGCGGAACTGACGCGCGATCTGTCCGAGATCATGCCGGCGTTTGAAAACGAGCTGGCGGCGCTGCTGCAAGGACGCATCGGCAAACGGGTGGCGTATCACCCGCCCTGCACCCTGCAGCACGGCCAGCAGGTGCGCGGCAAGGTCGAGCAGGTGCTGCGCGCCGTCGGCGTCGACGTGCGCCTGTGCGCGGACAGCCATTTGTGCTGCGGTTCGGCGGGCACGTATTCGATCCTGCAGCCGGCCCTGTCGCAGCAGCTGCGCGACAACAAGGTGGCCAACCTGGAAGCGTGCGAGCCGGAGATGATCGTGTCGGCGAATATCGGTTGCCTGAGCCATTTGCAGTCGGGCACGCAGACGCCCGTGCGGCACTGGATCGAGCTGATCGACTCGGCCCTGACGTCTAAATAGGTACCTCGCTGAACTGCGCGATGCGCCATTGCGGGGCCGGGATGAAATTGTTCGCCCACTCCAGCACGGCGTCGGCCGGCATGGGGCGGGCGATGCCGTAGCCTTGCGCCAGGTCGCAGCCCAGCTGGATCAGGCGCGCGCCATGCTCGACGCTTTCCACGCCCTCGGCGATCACCGTCAGGCTGAAGGAACGGGCCAGACCGATGACGGCGCGCACCAGGTGCAGGTCGTCGCGGTCGTTGAGCATATTGCGCACGAAGCTCTGGTCGATCTTGACGATATTGGCCGGCAGGCGTTTCAGGTAGGACATCGACGAGTAGCCGGTGCCGAAATCGTCGAGCGCGAAGGTGATGCCCAGCGCCTGGCAGGCGCGGATGATGCGGCGCACGTCCTCGATGTCGTGCAGGGCCGACGATTCGAGGATTTCCAGTTCCAGCATGCTGGCGCGCACGCCGGGAAATTCGCCGAGGATGGTTTCCAGGCGCGAGACGAAGTCCGGTTGCTGGAAGTGGCGCGCGGCGATGTTCACGCTGACCACCCAGTGCTTGCCGGTCGCGCTCCAGCGCTGCATCTGCCACAGGGCCTGGCGCAGCACCCATTCGCCGATGTCAATGATCAAATCCGTCTGTTCCACCAGCGGCAGGAACTGCGCCGGCGCCAGCACGCCGCGGCGCGGATGCTGCCAGCGCAGCAGCGCTTCCATGCCCACCACCGTGCCGGCGCGCATATTCACCTTGGGCTGGTAGTACAGCCGCAGTTCGCCGTTGATCAGGGCGTGGCGCACCTCCGTGCGCTGGTTGTGGTGGGTGCGCACTTCCTCGTCGAGGTTGGTGTCGAAGAAGTGGTACTGGTTACGCCCCGTCAATTTCGCCTGGTAGACGGCGTGGTCGGCGTGGCGCAGCAGGCTTTCCGTATTCAGGTCCTTGCCCGCGTAGACGGCGATGCCGGCGCTGGCCGTCATGTGCAGCGCCTGCTGGTCGCACTGGTAGGGGCGGCCCAGCTCGGCCATCAGCTGCGTGACGTTCTGTTCGATGCTGGCGATGCTGGCCTGGCCGCACAGCAGCAGGACGAATTCATCGCCGCCCAGGCGCGCCGCGTAGTGGACCTGGCCCGTAAAGCCGTGCAGGCGGCCCGCTACCTGCTTGAGAATTTCATCGCCCGCCTCGGCGCCGTAGCGGTCGTTGATGGCCTGGAAGTGATCGAGGTCGAACAGGCAGACGGCCAGCAGGCGCTGGCGTTCGCGCGCCAGGAACAGTTCCTGTTCGAAGCGGGCGGCCAGCGCGGCACGGTTGGGCAAGCCCGTCAGCACATCATTGTAGTTTTGCCACGACAGCTTTTGCAGCGCCTGCTGCATGTGCACGGTTTCGTTCAGCTGTTCGCCCAGTTGGCGCTGGCTGGTCTTGAGCGAGGTCAACAGTTCTTCGATATCGCCGGCCATGCCATTGAACGACTGCGACACGGCTTGCGCTTCGGGCGTGGCGCCGGCCGCCAGGCGCACGCCGAAGTTGCCATCGCGGAAGCGGTCGGTCGCCTGCACGAAGCGCGCCAGCAGCTTGCGGTGCGCGGCCAGGATCAGGCCCAGCAGCAGGAAGACGAGGACGATATTGATGGTGCTGAGCACGGCCTGCTCGCGTACGCGGTGCCACACCTGCGCCAGGGGCAGGCCGGGCGTGTAGTGCAGGTCGAGGGTGCCGTCGCCGCCGTCCGGCAGCGCCACCGTCAGGCGGCTGCGGATGGCCGTGATGCCGGCCAGGCGCGCGAACCACGCTGGCACCGTCGCCAGTGTGTCGGCCAGCTTGCTGTCGGCCAGCACCTCGACATGCTCGCCAGCCGTGTCCCAGCGGGCGGAAACGAGGCTGCGGTTCAGCGGCAGGGCGCTGCGCAGCACTTGCCGCACGCTGTCGTGCATCGCGTGACTGTCCGCGTGCACGGCCAGCGGCAGCACGCTATTGGCGAGGAACAGGTCGAGTTGCCGGGCATCGCTCTGGTAGCGCGCATTGGCCAGCGCCGTTTCCGAACCGAGCAGGGCGTGATAGCGAACGGCGGAAACGGCGAGTATCAGGAAGAAAATAGGAATGAAGAGGCGGGAATAACTGCCCATCCGCATCCATGAAGATATTATTTTCCCAAAGACTGGCATCGTTTTTTGATCGATATCTGCGAATAATTATGCAAACATTATCACCGAAATTTGCTATTGGAAACACAATATTGATATCAAGCATGAAATAAATGCGGATTTATTGATTTTGTATGAGTGTTGTCTTTAATCAAAGCATCGAGTTTCTATTCCTGTAGTAATTGCCGAATGTCGGCCGCCAGGCTGGCCGGTTTGCTGGCCGTCGCATAGCGGCGAAATACGCTGCCATCCTTGCGCACCAAAAACTTGGTGAAATTCCATTTGATCGACTGCGTGCCCAATATGCCGGGCGCCGCCTGTTTTAATTGCGCAAAGACAGGGTGCGTATGCGGGCCATTCACGTCGACCTTGGCAAACAGGGGAAAGGTGACGCCGAAGTTCTTTTCGCAAAAGGCTTTGATTTCCCCATTCGAGCCCGGTTCCTGCTGGCGGAATTGATTGCAGGGAAAGCCCAGCACGACTAGGCCCTGCTCGTGGAATTCGCGGTACAGCGCTTCGAGCCCCTGGTATTGGGGCGTGAAACCGCAGGCGCTGGCCGTGTTGACGATCAGCAGTACCTTGCCCTTGTAGCGGGCCAGGTCGACGGGCGTGCCGTCCAGCGCCTCGGCCTGGAAATCGTGGATGCTGGTCATGTCAGAGGAGCCCCAGTTTGGTGGCGCCCGTTTGCGGGGCGGGTTCCGGCGCCGTGGCGCCCTTGAGTTTGATCGTCAGGCGCAGGTCGTTGACGGAGTCCGCATTGCGCAGCGCGTCTTCGTAGCTGATGGCGCCCGCTTCGTGCAGGTCGAACAGGGCCTGGTCGAAGGTCTGCATGCCATGCTCGCGCGATTTTTTCATCAATTCCTTGATCTCGTGCACCTGGCCCTTGAAGATTAGGTCGCTCATCAGCGGCGAGTTGAGCAGGATTTCCAGCGCCGCCTTGCGCCCGCCGCCGTCCTTGTTGGGGATCAAGCGCTGCGAAATCATGCCCTTCAAATTGAGCGACAGATCCATCAGCAATTGCTGGCGCCGCTCTTCGGGGAAGAAATTGATGATGCGGTCCAGCGCCTGGTTGGCGTTGTTCGCGTGCAGGGTGGCCAGGCACAGATGGCCCGTCTCGGCAAACGCGATGGCGTGGTCCATGGTGTCGCGGTCGCGTATCTCTCCGATCTGGATCACGTCGGGCGCCTGGCGCAGCGTGTTTTTCAGGGCCGTGGCCCAGTCGTCCGTGTCGACGCCCACTTCGCGCTGGGTGACGATGCAGTTGCCGTGCGGATGGATGAATTCCACGGGGTCTTCGATGGTGATGATGTGGCCATGGCTGTGCGCGTTGCGGTGGCCCACCATCGCCGCCAGGGTGGTCGACTTGCCGCAGCCCGTGGCGCCCACCATGATGACGAGGCCCCGCTTGCTCATCACGATGTCTTGCAGGATGGCGGGTAGACCCAATCCATCCAGGGTGGGGATGGCGGTATTGATCAAGCGCAAGACCATGCCTGCCTGGCCCATCTGCACGAAGGCGGAGACGCGGAAACGCCCGAGTCCCTCCGGGCTGATGGCGAAATTGGCTTCGCGGCTGGATTCGAACTCGGCCGCCTGGCGTTCGTTCATGACGGCGCGCACGTAGCCGGCCGCCTGCAGCGCATCGAGCGGGCCGCCCGCCAGCGGCGTCAGCTTGCCGTCGAGCTTGATAGCGGGCGGAAAGCCGGCCGTGATGAACAGGTCGGAGCCGCCCCGTGCGCGCATCTGCGCCAGCAGCGCGTGCATGGCGCCATAGTGTTCGTGCGTCGTCTGCATGGTTTATCCGGGGAAGTTTTCAGGCGACTTGGCGGCCGAGCGGGCCGTCTCGGCCGTGATCGTGCCGCGCCGCACCAGGTCGGACAGGCACTGGTCCAGGGTCTGCATGCCCACGTTGCTGCCCGTCTGGATGGCCGAATACATCTGCGCCACTTTCGCTTCGCGGATCAGGTTGCGCACGGCGGGCGTGGCCAGCATGATTTCATGCGCGGCCACGCGTCCAGCGCCGTCCTTGGTTTTGAGCAAGTTTTGCGAAATGACGGCTTGCAAGGATTCGGACAGCATGGCGCGCACCATTTCCTTTTCCTCGGCGGGGAAGACGTCGATGATGCGGTCGATCGATTTCGCCGCCGACGAGGTGTGCAGGGTGCCGAACACGAGGTGGCCCGTCTCGGCCGCCGTCAGCGCCAGGCGGATGGTTTCCAGGTCGCGCAATTCGCCCACCAGAATGACGTCCGGGTCTTCGCGCAGGGCCGAGCGCAGCGCGTTGCTGAACGAGTGTGTGTGCGACCCGACTTCGCGCTGGTTGATCAGGCATTTCTTCGGCTCATGCACGAATTCGATCGGGTCTTCGATGGTCAGAATATGGTGGTTCAGCCGTTCATTGACGTGGTTCACCATCGCCGCCAGGGTGGTGGACTTGCCGGAACCCGTCGGGCCCGTCACCAGCACGAGGCCCCGCGGACGCATGGCCAGTTCGCCGAAGATGCGCGGCGCGTTCAGATCTTCCAGGCTCAGCACTTTTGAGGGAATCGTGCGCAGCACGGCCGAGGCACCCCGTTCCTGGTTGTAGGCGTTGACGCGGAAGCGGGCCAGGCCGGGAATCTCGAACGAGAAATCGCACTCGAGCGCCTCTTCATACGCCTTGCGCTGGCTGTCGTTCATGATGTCGTAGATCATGCTGTGCACTTCCTTGTGCTCGAGCGGGGCCACGTTCAGGCGGCGCACGTCGCCATTGACCCGTATCATCGGCGGCAGGCCGGAAGACAGGTGCAGGTCGGAAGCTTTGTTGCTGACGGAGAAAGCGAGTAGTTCGGAGATGTCCATTTATAATCCCTGTGCCTGCATTGATGGGCTGGCGCACCGTGCCGCCGCCCCTATACACTAGAAAATGATTATGTCCACAATCGAACAGAACTTGCAAGCCGTGCGCGACAGTATTGCGCAGGCGGCCCTGGAGGCGCAGCGTGCGCCCGAGGACGTGACCCTGCTGGCCGTCTCGAAAACCTTCGGCGCGGATGCCGTGCTGGACGCCATGCGCGCGGGCCAGGCGGCGTTTGGCGAAAACTATCTGCAGGAAGCGCTCGACAAGATCGCAGCGGTGAAGGCGGCCGCGCCGGAGCATGCGCTGGCCTGGCACTTCATCGGCCCCATCCAGAGCAACAAGACGCGCCCCATCGCCGAACATTTTGACTGGGTGCATACGGTGGAACGGGAAAAGATCGCCGCGCGCCTGTCCGAGCAGCGCCCGGCCGGCTTGCCGGACCTGAATATCTGTCTGCAAGTCAATATCAGCGGCGAAGCCAGCAAGAGCGGTGTGACGCCCGCCGAATTGCCGGCGCTGGCGCATGCCGTGGCGCGGCTGCCCCGTCTGCGCCTGCGCGGCCTGATGGCCATTCCCGAGCCGGAAACGGATGTCGCCCTCCAGCGCCGGGCTTTTGCGCAATTGCACGCGCTGTACGACCAATTGAAGGCGGACGGCCTGGCGCTCGATACCCTGTCGATGGGCATGTCGGCCGACTTGCGCGCCGCCGTGCTCGAGGGCGCCACCATCGTGCGCGTGGGCAGCGCCATCTTCGGTTCCCGCAACTATTCCTGATGAAGAGAGAACAAGCATGACGACAGAATTGAATATCGCCTTTGTAGGCGGCGGCAACATGGCCGCCGCCCTGATCGCCGGCCTGGCGGGCAAGCTGACCCTGGGCGGCAATATCCACGTGATCGACCCGCACGCGCCCGCGCTGGAAAAACTGCAGGCGCAATTCGGCGTCACGACGGCAACGTCCGCCAGTGACGCGCTGCGCGGCGTGGACGTGATCGTGCTGGCCGTCAAGCCGCAAAGCATGCGCGAAGTGGCGGCGCAGCTGCTGCCCTTCCTCGGCGGGGAGCGGGCGCCATTGATCCTGTCGATCGCGGCCGGCATCCGCGCGGCCGACCTGTCGCGCTGGCTCGGCGATTATTCCGCCATCGTGCGCTGCATGCCGAACACGCCGGCCCTGATCGGCATGGGCATCACGGGCATGGTGGCCAGCAGCGGCGTGAGCGGCGAACAGAAAAAGACGGCGGACGCCATCCTGCGCGCCGTCGGCCAGACCGTCTGGCTAGCTGACGAGGCCAAGATCGACCCCGTGACGGCCGTGTCCGGCAGCGGTCCCGCCTATGTGTTTTACTTTATCGAGGCGATGCAGCAGGCCGCTGCCGAACTGGGCCTGACGCCCGAGCAGGGCACGCAGCTGGCCATTGCCACGTTTACGGGCGCGGCGCAACTGGCGGCGAACTCCAGCGAACCCGTGTCCTTGCTGCGCGAGCGGGTCACGTCGAAGGGCGGCACGACCTATGCGGCCTTGACCAGCATGGAAGAGAGCGGCGTGAAGGCTGCCATCGTCAAGGGCATCAAGGCGGCCGCGCAGCGCGGGCGCGAGATGGGGGACGAGCTGGGTAAATAATCAGATGACCCTGACGGCGCGGCCGATGTAGAGCACCGGCCCCGTCGGCCTGCCCGTGGGCGAGCCCGTCGCCGGCTCCAAGGTGATTTCAAACAATTGCTCCGGCTGCAGCGGCGGCAGCTTATCCAGGGTCAACTTGAGGCTTTGCCCCGGCTTGACGAGGCCCAGCGAGACGGGCGCGCCCCAGTCCTTGCCCTTGGTCCAGAATTGCAGCGCTTTCTGCTGCGGCACGCTAGTCGGGCCCAGCGGGATCAGGCTCAGGTCGCGGTCCTTGCCGCCGCGTCCGCCCGCCTGCACGATCCAGCCCGGCGATTTATCCTGCGGCGCCACCAGCACCACCAGGTAGCCGGGCCCGGCTGGCGCCTGCAGCTGCACGGTCACCAGCACGGCCAGCACGGCCGTGGCCAGCAAGCCGCCGCCGGCCAGTATTCTCCAGAAGGCCAGGCTGTTCCACCACGCTTGCCAGCCGCCCGCCCGCTGCACGGTTTTCGGCATGAACAGGCTGGCGCTGATGCGCGGCCACAGTTGCGCCGAGGGCGTTTCGGGCGGCGCCAAAGTCGTCAAGGGCAGCAGACGCCGTTCCCAGGCAGCCACGGCGTCGCGCAAGGCGGCGTCAAGTGGCAAACGCTGTTCCACCTCGACGCGCTCGGCCAGCGCCAAAGTACCCAGCACGTATTCGCCGGCCAGCCTTTGCAATTCCTCGTCGCTGGTGATCATCCCATGCACTCCCGCAAGGCGGCCAAGCCCCGCTTGACCCAGGCCTTGACGGTTCCCAGCGGCGCTTGCAGGCGCTGCGCGATCTCGCTATGGGAACAGCCATCGACGTAGGCGTACAGGATGCTGTTGCGCTTTGGTTCGTCCAGGTGTCCCAGGCAATCGTGCAGCTTGCCCATGTTCGCCTGCAGGGCGTAGGCGTCTAAGGTGGCGTCGGCATCGTTGCCTTCGCGTTCATGCAGCAGGGTTTCCACGGTATCCTCGTCGGCCGATACTTCATGGGCGCGGGCGCGCGCCACGTTCAGCGCCTGGTGCCGCACCACCACATAGATCCAGCCCTTGCCGCTGCCGCGCGTGGCGTCGAAGCTGCCGGCGCGGCGCCAGATATTCAGGAAGGCGTCGTGCAGCACGTCTTCGGCCAGCGCCCGCTGGCGCACGATGCGCAGGGCCACGCCCAGCAGGTAGCGTGCTTCCTGCTGGTACAGGCCGTGCAATGCCTGCTGCTCGCCCCTGGCGCAGGCGCGCAGGGCGGCATCGTAATCGTAAGGGGCGGCTTGGGCTGGCAAGGTCGGCGCAATCGTTGAGTGAACGGTTAGCAAGTTTTCAAGGCCGAGTATAGGTCAGAAACCCGCTTGCCAACCGTCGCTTGAAAGGATTTATGCCGATTTCCAAAAAATGTAGTCGGCCTGGTAGGGCACCCATTGTTTGGCGCCGACGGACTCCATGCCGCAGGGGCTGCTTGGCGCCACGCCGCCGCGGGTGGCCACGCGCTGGATGTAGCTGACGCCCTGCATGGCGCCGCTGCCCGTGGCCGGATTGGCTTTCACCAGCTGATACGGGATATTGCCCGCGCCGGCCGGTGCCACGGCCACTTGCGTCGCCGTCACTTTCGAGCCGTCCAGGTTGGCCCAGGTGGCGGGCGGTCCCACATACGTGCCCACTTGCATGCCGCTGCGGTCGTTCAGGGCCGCGTCCGGTCCCACGAAGACCCATTCATGCCCCGTCATGTCTTTCTTCGCCCGGCATTCGTAGGCGATCTTGCCCACGCCCACCGTCTGCATGGCCACCTGATGGCCATCGGGCACCTTGACGGCGTTCGGCAATTGTTCCTGCGAGTAGCGCGCGCTCATCGGTGCGCAGGCAGCCACGAGCAAGGCGGCGCACAGGACGGTGAGCGAGGGGGCGGTATGGCGTGGGGCGATGGTGGCATGCATGGCAAGCTCCTGGTAGTTGGCTCAACCGGCTGGTTGATACCATTACTACGCAGGGGCCTGCCATTTGGATGCAGCCAGGCAAAAATATTTTATGGTGGCGTTTCTTTTTTGCTGAAGCGCTGCGCCAGCGCCAGCACGACGGGCATGGCGGTGGTGGCGTGCTTGAGCAGCGCGCCGCTGGCCCGCAGCAGCGGCAGGAAGCGGCGCGGTCGCACCAGTACCAGGCCCAGCACGGCGCCGCCCACCATCAGGGGAATTTTAAAACGCGTGGCCAGGGTGTGGCGCAGATTGCCGCCCGTTAAAGGTTCCAGCAGTTGGCGCGTCTGCACGCCCAAGGCCAGGCGCTGCAGCGCGCATTCGGCCAGCAGCGCGTCGCGCCGCTGCGCCAGGCTGGCGGCCGTGTGCACATGCGACAGTTTGGTGGGATGCGTGGTCATGGCCGCTCCGATCCCCGGCGCGCCAGCAGTTGCAGCTCGTCCAGGTCTTTGTTCAGTTCGGAAAGTGTGAAGGACAGCAGTTTCGGCTTGCTGCGGAAACTGGCGCGCACGCCCAACAGGGTGGCGACGGCGGCGACGATGAAGACGGCGGCCGTGATGGCGATGGCGGCGATGCGGTGCGTATCCCAGAACAGCACGATGACGAGGAACACGATCAAGACCAGGCCGACGAACAGGCACAGCAGCGCCAGCATGGCCAGCGCCAGATAGGACAGGAAGCGCAGCGACTCTTCTTCCATTTCCACGGCCGCCAGGGCCAGACGGGTCTGGACGATGGCGGCGAGGGTCGCTGCGACTTGGGCGACATGCTGCATGATAGCCATATGCTGCCTTTCGCGTCAGGGGAGGCGGCCAGCGCCGCCGGTACTGCTAGCGGCGTGACGAGGAGAGCAGCAGGCCGAACAGCACGCCCACGACGGCGCCCGCACCGACAGCTTTCCATGGATTGTCCTGCACGTATTCGTCGGTGGCCTTGGCCGCCTTCTTGGTACGTTCGAGCAAGTCTTCTTCCAGCTTGATCAAATCTTTCTTGGCCGTTTCCAGGGTGGCGATGAACTTGTCCTTGACGGCTTTGACATTCTCGCCCGTCTGATCCTTGGCGCCATCGAGCCAGCCTTCCGCTTCGTTGATGACGGTTTTCAGGTCGCCGACCAGTTTGTCGCGGGCCTTGTCGGCGTCGGCGAGGATGCTGTCGCTGCTGGATTTTCCGGTATGTATCGAGTTCATGTATTACCTCATGGAAGTGAAACTGCACAGTGAAATACCAGTGTAGGCAGCTGCGGCCAGGCCTGTCTTGCGCCGCCTCAAGGGCTGCCGCGGCGCAAGGATCATTGCTTAACGGAAAGCAATGTCCAGTACCACGCCCGCAAACACCGCTGCTCCTAGCCAGTTATTATGCCGGAATGCCGCAAAACACGGCATACGCTCGCGTGCGCGGATCAAGGTGTAGTGGTAAACGGCGCAGCCGGCCGCCACCAGCAAGCCCGCGACGAACCAGTAACGCAAGCCCAGGTACCAGCCGCATGCCAGCCACAGCAGCAGGAAAACGGCATAGCACAGCATGACGATGGCCACGTCGTAGCGGCCGAAGGTGATGGCCGAGGTCTTGATGCCGATCTTCAAATCGTCGTCGCGGTCGACCATCGCGTATTCCGTGTCGTAGGCCACGGCCCAGAAGACATTTCCCAGCAGCAGCAGCCAGGCGACGACGGGCACGGCATCCGTGATGGCGGCAAAGCCCATGGGAATGCCGAAGCCGAAGGCGATGCCCAGATACGCTTGCGGAATCGCAAAGAAGCGCTTGAAGTAGGGATAGGTGCCGGCGATGATGACGGCGGCCACCGACAGTTGCTTGGTCAGCGCATTCAAGGGCAGGATCAGGCAAAAGGCCAGCACGGTCAGTACGCCGGCCACGGCCAGCGCTTCCTTGCCGCTGATGCGTCCGCTGGTGATGGGACGGTCCGCCGTGCGCTTGACGAATTTGTCGATATCTTGGTCGGCGTAGTCGTTGATGGCGCAGCCTGCCGAGCGCATCAGGAAAGTGCCGAGAGTGAAGATGAGCAGCAGCCGCCAGTCCGGCACGCCCTGCTGCGCCAGCCACAGCGCGCACAGGGTAGGCCACAGCAGCAATACGGTACCGATAGGCTTGTCCAGCCGTATCAGGCGGAAATACAGCGCCAGCTTGTTCATGGAAGACTCGATCTTGTTGAATAGAAAGGTCGATTATCGCAAATAGTATGTAAATGTACTATTCGTCGTCTTCGCACAAGGGGGTGATGCCAGGCAAGTTGCAACTGGCGATGGCCGCGCACAGGGCGTCGATGGCGGCCTTGCGCGTAAAACTCTTACGCCACAGCATCACTACCCGGCGCGATGGCACGGGGGCGGCGAAGGGCCGGTATTCGAGCATGCCGTCGGTGGCGTGCATATTGGCGACGGAGGCGCGCGGCAAGACCGTCAGGCCGATGCCGCTGGCCACCATGTGGCGGATGGTTTCCAGTGAGGAACCTTCAAACGTGCGCTGCATGCCGTTGCCGGGCGAGGAAAAGCGCGCCATTTCGGGGCACACTTCCAGCACCTGGTCGCGGAAGCAGTGGCCATTGCCCAGGAGCAGCATGGTTTCCGATTTCAAATCCTGCGCGGCGATTTTTTCGCGCGCCGTCCACGGATGCTGGCGCGGCATGGCGACGACGAACGGTTCGTCATACAGTTCCTGCATGGCCATGCCGTGCTCGGGCAGGGGCAGCGCCATGATGGCCACGTCCAGTTCGCCCTGGCGCAGCAATTCGAGCAGGCGAACCGTGAAATTTTCCTGCAAAATCAAAGGCATCTGCGGTACCTGGTCTATCATGGCCTTGACCAGCGGCGGCAGCAGGTAGGGGCCGATCGTATAGATCACGCCCAGGCGCAGGGGGCCGGCCAGCGGGTCCTTGTTCTGCTTGGCGAGTTCCTTGATGGCGGCCGTCTGTTCCAGCACGCGCTCGGCTTGCGCGATGATCTGCGCGCCCAGGGGCGTGACGGAAATTTCCGCGCCGCCCCGTTCGAACAGGACCACGCCCAATTCGTCTTCGAGTTTCTTGATGGCCACTGACAGGGTGGGCTGGGCAACAAAACAGGCTTCGGCGGCGTGGCCGAAGTGCTTCGCTCGCGCGACTGCAACGATATATTTCAGTTCAGTCAGTGTCATAGGTTGATTGAAACACAGGAAGTACTTACTTGCAATGAATGAAAGGTGGCGCAAACATGAAACTGTGGCGCCGATGGCGTATTGTAGCGGATCGCCCCCTATAATGCGGGAGCGGGCGGTGGAGGGAGAGGGCGATGGATGTGCACATACAGTCGCTGGAAGCGGCGATCAATTACTGGCGTGCCAGGCAACCGGCGTGCGGCAATGAATATGCGCTGTCGCCACCTGTCAGCCGCCTGGCCGGCGTGTATGCGCTGATGATTTATTACCGACAAGATCGCATCGCAGAAGAGGGCCTGGAACCGGCTATTGTGGCCTTGATCGATGCCTGGCGCCGGGATGCCGGTGGCATCCAAGGCGATAGCCACGCCTGAGCGTGACCGTATTTAACCCAACAAGAGATATCCATGCCTGAATTTGAAAACAAACTGTGTGGCCGTGACGAACTGCGCGCGCGCGCCGCAGCCCTGCCGAAACCGGTGGTGGTGACGAACGGCGTGTTCGACATTTTGCACCGCGGCCACGTGACGTATTTGGCGCAAGCGCGCGCGCTGGGCGCCTCGCTGATCGTTGCCGTGAATACTGATGCTTCAGTGAAACGTCTGGGCAAGGGCGACGACCGTCCGTTGAACAGCTGCGAAGACCGCATGGCCGTGCTGGCCGCGCTGGAGGCGGTGAGCCTGGTCGTGCCGTTCTCGGAAGACAGCGCCCTGGAAGTGGTGCAGGAGGTCGAACCGGAAATCTATGCCAAGGGCGGCGACTACGACATGGCGGCCATCCCCGAAGGGCGCGCCGTGCTGGCGTATGGCGGCCAGGCCGTGGCCATCGATTTCGCCCACGACCGCTCGACCACCAAGCTGTTGACGAAAGTGCGGACGCAGCAGAGCTGAGGACCGCCGTCAATGTTTCCATACAGATAAAAAGACGTTACTATGAGAACTGCCAGGGCTGCGACTTCGTTTCGACAGCCCCAGCACGTTACACCGTCTGATATGCATTGCTTGTCATAGAAAATACATGGATCATAAAACTTCTGGGGATTGGCCGCTGCCCTCCGGCGTCTGGTACGTCGATGACGCGGGCGCGTGGACCATGCAGCGCAGCGCGGACGGCCAGAACGTCTCGCCCTTGGTGAGCCAGGCCGATATCGGCAAGCTGATGCTCGCGCGGCGCCTGCCCGCGGCGGCCGGCGCGCCCGTGCGGCAGTTTCCGCCCGAATTTGCGTTCGACCCCGCCTCGGGCACGGCCTTGCAAGTGCCGCCCGAGGCGGCAGCCACGCCGTCCGGAGTGGCGCCTTGGGTGCCTCCTTTCGGCGCCTATCCCGTCAGCGACGTGCCGCCGGCCGGCCCGGCAGGCTTGCGCCAGGCCAGCGTGCCCCTGAAGCTGGCCGACCAGCGCGCGCGCGACGAGCATGCGCTGGCCGATGACTCGCTGCCCATGCCGCCGCCGGGCGAATACGAATTCTTTTCCGCCCGGTTCGGCACCAGCGCGCCCGCGCTGCTGGCGCTCGATCCGCGCAAGGCCGTCCTGCACGCCTGGCTGCCCGCCTCGAAACGCTGGCTGGCGCTGGACCCCGACCATGGCGGCTTGCTGGCCGAATCGGACCTGGCCCACGGCGCCTGGCGCGCCGAGCTGGTGCCGGAGTTCAATAGCGTGCTGGCCTTGCCGACCAGCCATGGCCTGGCCTGCATCCGTCCCGACGTGCCTTCGCTGAGCTACGTCGTCGAGCACGTGGGCGGCGCGCCGTGCGTGGCCGCGCCCGTCTGGTTCCAGAACCGCCTGTGGGCGCCGCTGCGCGACGATGATGGCCGCATCCGCTTCGTCAACCTGGATGCCGCGCAAAAGCCGGGCAGCGACGTGCTGCTCGACGGCCTGTTTGACCTGGGCGCCGTCAGCGCGCCCGTGGCCTACAACCGCATGGCTGTGTGGCCTTGCGCCAACGGCCAGCTGCGCCTGCAGCTGCAGCCGGACGGCAACGTGGCCGCTTCGTTTACGCCCTGGCCCGAAGGGCTGGTGCCGCATTTCGAATTCGGCAGCCCCTACGTGTCGCGCGACGGCGGCCTGTGGCAGCTGTGCTTCGAGCGTAGCCGCGGCACCTATGTCTACGTGAAACTGGGCGTGCAGTCCGAGCGGGCCGACGCGCTGGCGCCGCGCCTGTGTTCGGGCAGCTTCAATTACCGCTTCGCCGCCAAGCTGAAAACGGCGCCGTGGGAAGAGCCGGAACACGGCGACGATGGCGGCAAGAACCAGGCCGTCATGCCGCTGCTGGAATCCGGCGCTGGCAACAGCGTGTTCGGCGTGAAGTTTGCCACCAGCGCCGGCTTGTCGAGCGTGTTGCGCTCGAATGAGCGCCTGGCGGCCCAGCTGGTGCAGGACGACGAGTTGCGCGAAACCGTGTTCCACACCTTTGCCGTCAGCGAGCCGTGGCGCGTACGCCTGCTTGTCCATGAAGGCATGCTGTGGGCCTACCACCCGCTGCTGTCGCGCATCGATGGCTGGGCCTTGCAGGCATGAAGGCGCGCTTACTGACCGTGGCTTGCGCCGCGTTTTTCAGCGCCGCCGCCGCGCACGCGGCCGGCATCCAGCAAGCCTTTCTCGTGCAAAACTCGGGCTGGATGGAGCCGTTTTACACGGATGAGCATTCGCAGCTGAAAGCCCTGGTGGGCGCCGTGGCGCAGGCCGCCACGAGCCCGTCCGACAAGGTCTACACCCTGGCCTTCAGCCAGAGCAGCGGCAGCAATGTGTCGCCCGCGCTGATCGGGCAAGGGCAGGGCGGCGCCGCCGTGGCGGGCCAGCTGGCGAACTTGGGTCTGGCGCGCAAGAGCGCCGGCGGCGCGCTGGCCGACACGGATTTCCAGGAAGCCGTGACCAAGACCATCACGGGCCCGTTCCAGTCCGCGTCCGGCATCGTGTGGATTTTTACCAATAACAAGAACAGCCCGAACAACGACAGCCAGACGGCCGAGCGCAACCGCGATTTTTACCGCTTGCTGCACTTGGAACCGTCGATCACCAAGACGGTGGTGTTTCCGCTGCGCATGCCCGTGCAGGGCAAGCTGTACGGCGCCAAGGGCTTGATGGTGTATGCGCTCGCGTATGGCCAGCCCGCGTCCGAGGCTTTGACCCGCATCCTGGCCGAGGGCCGGCTGTCGCAAGTGCTGACGCGCCCGCCCGCGCGCTTGAAACCGGTGGACCAGGATGCCGTGCGCATCGTGCCCCAGTCCGTCAAGAACAGCGCCAATGTGCACGCCAGCCTGGGCCGCGACGGGCGCACCATCGTGCTCGACGTCGATGCGGCGAACCTGGTGCCGCAAGTGGTGCTGCAGGCGTCCTTGCAAAACATGTTTTTCCCGTACGTGATCGACAGCGCCAAGGTGCACGCCAGCCTGGCGGGCCAGAACGCGCCGCTGCACGTTGCGCCAGATCAAATCCGCCAATTGCAGCCGGGCGCCAGCCAGTCCGTGCAGGTACAGTTCGCGTTGCCGATGGCGCAGATTCCGTCGCCGTGGTCGGCGCAGGCGATGGCCGCCATGGGCAAGCAGGTGATGCTGCCGATGCAGGCGCAGGTGGGCCTGTCGGAACAGCGGCTGGCGCTGGCGTCCAGCTTCGGCAAGGACTTGCAGGAACTGTTCCCCGGCGACCCGATCTCTGGCATGTTCACGCCGCCCGACAGCGTGCGTGCGTCGCAGGCGACGATCCCGTTGCTGGTGCGCATACAGTATCCGCTGCTGCCCGTGCTGGTGATCCTCGGCGGCGTGCTTGCGCTCGTGCTGGGCTTGCTGGCGCTGGGTTTGCTTGGCACGCGCGCCACGCGCTACAAGGTGATGGCCGACGGCGTGCAGCGGCAAGTACTGCTCAAACCGTTCAAGAGCGTGCAGATCCGCGACGATGACGGCCGCGATATTGGCGAACTCAAGCGTGGCTTGGGCAAGCCGGCCGTCGTGCGTGTGGCCGAAGGCCATACCCTGAGCCTGGCCTGAGCAACCATTCTTTAAAAAACCTTCTATTCAACTGAGGCATACCATGGCGCAAGAGACTCCCAAAGACAACAGCGGTTTTACCCTGCCGGCCCCCGCATCCGCGCCGCCGGCAGCCGATGCAGCGGGCACACCGGCATCGGCCACTACCGCAACGACCGAAGCTGTGCCCGCGTTGGACCCTGCCAGCACGACCGACACCTCGTCGCGCGACACCCTGATCGGCGGCGTCGTGCTGTTGCTGCTGTTCATCGCCTTTTTCTTTGCCAAGAATGCGTATGCGAATGGCCTGGTAGCCAAGCGCGTGCCGCCGAACAAGGCCAATGCCTCGGGCTGGTGGCTGTTCATTTTCCTGGCCAGCCTGGCGACCGGCGTCGTGCTGGCGGCCGTGAATGCGCATAAATTCCTCGCGCCATTGTTCATGGGACCGCTGGTGCTGGTGGGCCTGGTCGCTTTACTGTTGACCTTTACTTCCAGCCGCCGCTAAGAATACGCCGTTGCACGCATCATCGAAGGAATCACCATGGCAGAGAACCTGAACCAAACCATCACCGGCGGCGCCAGCGAGCGCAAGCAGGACAAGATCATCGAACTGCGCCCGACCCTGTTCATCGGCATCGGCGGCACGGGCATGCAGGTGCTGATGCGCGTGCGCCGGCGCATCCTCAACACGCTGTGGGGCGGCGCGGGCAACCGCACGCGCATCGAGGGCCTGGCCGACTTTCCCATCGCGCAATTCATCCATTTCGACCTGGACAATGGCGCCGTGATCGAAAGCGGCGAGTCGCAGGCGAAGGACTTGCAGTTCGACCAGGTGAAGTTCACGGATGACGACAAGGTGGTCGAATCGTTCGACATGGACAAGTACAGCCGCGATGAAGATTCCCTGGAGAAATATCCGCACATCAAGGAATGGCTGCCGCTGACGCCGCAGCGCATCCGCGAACTGCGTTTCGACATGAGCAGCGGCGCCGGGCAGATCCGCGCCGTGTCGCGCCTGTATTTCTTCGACAAGTACGCGAAGATCCGCGACAAGATCCGCTTGAAATTGAAAGCATTGAAGGCGGGCCTGTCGCACGAGCGCCAGCTGGCCGAACTGGGTTTGCGCATGGAAACGAACCGTTTCCGCATCGTCATCGTCGGTTCCGTGGCGGGCGGCACGGGTTCCGGTTCCTTCCTCGACATGGGCTTGCTGGCGCGCTGGCTGGCGCGCAGCGAAGTGGGCGCGGCCGACGTCGAGCTGATGCTGTTCTTGCCGACCGGCTACACCAAGGCCAACAAGGACCGGGTCGAGGCCAACGGTTATGCGGCGCTGATGGAGCTGGAATCGGCCATGATGGGCAACAAGGGTTATGTGGGCCGCTGGGATGCGTATGACCGTCCGGAACTGACGCGCGAGCCGTACAGCGAGGTCTACCTGATCGATTCGGGCAACCTGGCCCAGCAGCACACCAAGGATGTCAGCGACGTCTACCACATGGTGGCCGATTCGCTGTTCGAGGATTTCGCCTCGGCCGACTTCGCCCGCGCCAAGCGCTCGATCGCCGTCAACCAGGCGCAGCACAAGAACTCGCTGTACAACGCGCCCGTGCCGCAAGACCGCTTCGGCGACATGCGCCTGTATTTCTCGAAGCGCTTTTCCTCGTTCGGCATGGCCGTGCTCGATACGCGCCAGGAAGCGGCGCGCGACGAGCGGGCCCACCGCTGGGCCGGCGCCATGCTGCAGGCGTTCTTCGGCGTGGGCGGCACGGATGCGGGCGCCAACCGCGCCACGGATACGCAGCGCGATAATTTCCTCGCCGCTAATATGTTCCTGAAGGGCACGCCCTTCAGCGATTTCCCCGAGTTTTCCGACAAGAGCATCGAACTGAAGCGCTCCAGCGGCGACTTC
The DNA here is from genome assembly GCF_051380695.1 of Janthinobacterium goodfellowi. NCBI lineage: Bacteria > Pseudomonadati > Pseudomonadota > Betaproteobacteria > Burkholderiales > Oxalobacteraceae > Janthinobacterium > Janthinobacterium goodfellowi. The sequence goes on from NZ_JBNYXN010000008.1 coordinate 169,021, forward strand.
ATCGATTTCCGCGTCGTCGACGAATTGCTGGAAGACCGCCACGGCCACCTGCTGGCCGGCGTGGAAAACCGCGTCAACACGCGCATCAACGATATCCGCACGGGGTTCGACCGCAGCGAATGGCCGGCGCAGGTGCGCGACGCCATGAAGCACCTGGAGCGCGACGCCGTGCGCGACCAGGATTCCACGGCCGACACGACGGAAGACCGCATCAGCAAGCGCCGCCGTGAAGTGCTCGACGACGTCAAGAAAGTCGTGCGCGACCAGCTGTACGGCTATCTTGATAATAAAGAATTCGGCGGCCTGGAATACGTGCTGTCGCTGGTGGAACAGATCAAGGACCGCATCGAGGCGCCGGGCAGCGGCTTGACAGCGCAGATCGGCGCGAATGCCGAGCGTTACCGCGAAATCAAGGAAGCCGTGCGCTCGCGCGAATACGAGCGGCTGCTGAACAACCTGGAACAGACGCGCAGCACATTCGGTTTCCTCAGCAATGGCGAAAAGCAGGCGGGCGTGGTGATGGACCATCTGCGCACGGAAATGGCGAATGCGCTGAAATTCCATCTGCGGGCCAAGGCGGCGGACGAATCCGTCATCCTGCTGGGCGACCTGTCGCGCTGGCTGGGCAACCGGATCGGCGTCGATGCGCAGGGCCGCGCGCAGTGGAATGGCCTGGTGGGCGAACTGCAAACGGGCCGCGAAGGCGTGCTGGCCATGCTGGCGGAATTGAAAACGGCCAATACCATCTTGCAAAAGGACCTGGACAAGGAACACGCGACCCTGATCGTCATTCCCGTCACTGAAAAAGACATCGCGCTGCCGTCGGCGGCCACCTTGCGCCAGTGGGCCGATGAAGCGTTCAAGGACATGGGCGGCTCGAAAGCGCTGTTCCCCATGCTGGGCGAACCGGCGCAACGGGGTTTGATCCTGGCCAAGGTCACGCGCATGGCCGAGAACATGATCGCCACGGCGGGCCTGGCGGAAGGGGCGACGAGCACGCCCGACCCGCTGTTCGAAGCGCTGGAACAGATGGACGTGTCCGAACGCCTGGACCGCTTCCGCAAGCTGCTGGCCTGCTCCATGCCGTGGATCGACGCCAATATGGCGGGCGACTTCACGGTCGTGTCGGACCAGTTCAAGTGCGTGATCGGCGTGGCCAACGCGGCCGCCTTCAAGGCGAAGTTCGGCGCCGAGCTCGAATCGTGCGTGCCGACCCAGGTGGGCATCACGGTGAGCCAGCTGGAAATCGTCGAGACGGGCATCCGCGGGCGCGCCGTCTGCTATTGCGAGCTGGCGGGCGTGCCGATGACGGTGCTGCGGGGCCTCGAAGGCTGGCGCACCAGCTACCGCAAGGAAGGCGACAACGACAAGGCGCCGACGCACACGCATATCGATCCGACGCAATTCACGCACCCGATCGCGCCGAACACGGACGAGATGAAGCGCCTGGCCGAGGATTTCGGCGAGTTCCTGCAAGCGATCATGCTGGGCGTGCTGACGCGCCATACGGGCAGGGTCGTACCGCCTGGCCAGTACCAGTTTGCCGTCGAACCGGGCGACTTGCGTCGCATCGGCAATGAGCGGGCCATCCGCCAGAACGGCATGCCTGCTTCGTACGAGAAAAATATCGCGCTGCGCATCGAAGAAAAATTGACGGCGCTTGACGCCGTGCAGACGGCGGCGCTGGCGGCGCTGGCAAAATACTATGAACGCACCGTGTATGCGCCCAAGCTGGTGGCGCAGGCCGATGGCTCGCAGCTGCCCTACGTCGGCTTTGGCAGCGCCATTTCGGCCGAAGTGGGCGCGCGGTTGCGCGAATCGGCGCGCCGCAAGGGCATGGCCAGCGATGAGCTCGACCGCACGGTGCAAGCCTTGCTGGGCCGCCTGAAGGAGTGGGCGAACGTCATCGGCGACTCCGACAGCGATGCCTACGACTGGGAAGTGCGCGAGCCGGAAGCGGACGGCCAGCCCCGGCTGAAATATACGATCAAGGGGGAAATGCTGGAAGCGGGGCGGCTCGAGCAATTGCTGCGCCCGGCCAGCACGCCGGCGGCTGGCGTGGCGCCGGCCTTCGGCATGGCGCCGCCACCGCTGGGCGGCATGCCGCCGCCCCTGGTGGAATACCAGTATTTCCTGGGCATAAACGGCCAGCAGCAGGGACCGTTCACGGCCCAGCAGATCGTGCAGTACGTCCAGGCAGGGCAGGTCGCACCCGGCACCACCAAGGTGTGGCGCGCCGGCTTGCCGGCCTGGGCCGAGCTGGCCCAGTTCCCCGAGCTGGCGCCCTTGTTCCTCAGTGCGCCGCCACCGTTGATGCCGCCGCCTTTGTGAACGCTGGAATGACGTTGGAATGAAGGATTAGTTTTGGATATCTGCAACAAATGCAAGACGGGCCTGTGGACCGTTGTTAGCCATTGCCCGTACTGCGGTCAGGCGCAGGCCGGCGCAGCCAAGTCAGCCGCGGCCGTGCTGCCGCCGCTGCCTGTGCCCGCGCCGGTGCCTGTGCCTGTGCCAGTATCACCGCCAGTGGCGCCCAAGCCGCCGCCCCAGCCGGTGGCGCCCGCGCCTGCGCCGAAAGCGCCGCCCAAGCCGGCTCCGGCTCCGGCTCCGGCTCCGGTGCCGCCGCCAGCCGCGCCGAAGCCCGTGCCGGTGCCGCCATCGGCGCCTGCACCGACAGTCCCAGTCCCGCCGCCGCCGCGCAAGTGGCTGCGCTGGCTGGGCGGCGCCGTCGTGCTGGCGGCCGTCATTGTCTATATGAATGGCAAGCCGGGCGGCAAGAGTGAATCGGCCTGCAACGACGCCATCGACAGCGGCTTGAAACTGGTGGCGAACGGCAGCCTGGACGGCGCCCGCCAGAAGCTGGCGACGGCGAAGAATGTGTGCACGGGCAAGTCCAGCGCCAAGGCCGACGATTTGCAGGCGGCGATCGGCAAGGCCGGTGCCGCATCGGGCAGTTGCCAGCGCGGCGTGCGCGCCATCGAGCGCGCTATTGACGGCCATCAATTGCAAAGCGCCGCCAGGGGCATTGCCGGGCTCGACATCGATTGCGCGGGCGCTGCCAGCGTGGATTCCTTGCGCAAGCAGCTGGCGCGCCAGCAGGCGGCAGCGGCGTCCGTGCTGGTCGGCGTGCGCCAGGCGCTCGATGGCAAGGATGCCACGGCGGCAAGCAATGGCATCGCCAGGCTGGAAGCGATCGACCGCGAAGCGGCGGAATTGCCGCAGCTAAAGGCCGACGTGCAGGCGCTGTCGGCGGCCGCTGTGCCTGCCCCCGCGCCCGTTTCAGCCCCGGCGCCGGCAGCAATGCCGGCACAGCAGGAACCGGCGCCCGCGCGCGCGGTCGAACGTCCAGCGTTGACCGAACGCCGTCCGCTGGAAACGTCGCCCGTCGATAGCGGCGCAGCCATGCGCAACGAGATGGCGCAATCATTCCTGCGCGATGCCGAGCGCTCTTTGCTGGAAGGTAAGTTCGATGCGGCCAAGACCTATCTGGAAAGTGCGCGCCGCGTCGATCCGGGCAATGCGCGCATCGACAACCTGTCGCGCCGCATCCGCGAGCGCGAACGGCAAGTGCTGCAGACGGAAACAACAATCAATTAGTCATCTGGGAGTCACCATGCTGAATCACACCACCTTGCGCGCGACCGCCGCACTGACCATCGCGGCCATGCTGGCCGGCTGCGCCACGGCGCCGATGAACCCGAATGGCGTGCGCCAGGACAATTCCTATCCGCAAGGCGGCGCCCAGGCGGCCACGGATGAGGACCCGTGCAGCGTGGGCACGTCGGCGGCGGCCGGCGCGGCCGTGGGCGCGCTGCTGGGGGCATTGGCGGGCGGCAAGAATGGCGCGCTGAAAGGAGCGGCCATCGGCGGCGGCCTGGCGGCGGCCGGTTGCCTGGCCATCAATGTCAATTCGCGCCAGACCAAAACGGCGGCGCAGGCGGACCGCGACTACATCCGCTCGCGCGGCGCCTTGCCGCGCGAGCCGCAAGTGGTGTCGTATACGCCGCAGCTGAGCGCGTCGACCGTCAAGCGCGGCCAGCCGTTCAAGGTCAATTCGGTGGTGGAGCTGGTCAACGGCAGCGCGCAAAGCGTCAACGACGTGCGCGAAGAACTGGTGGTGCTCGACCCGCAAGGCCAGCCATTCAAGTCCGGCTCGAAGGCGCTGGCCAGCAACAACAAGTCGGGTGGGCGCTTTGAAAACTCGTTCGAGCTGACCTTGCCGGCCGGCGTGTCGCAAGGCGTGTACGGCGTCAAGACGAATCTGTACGTGAACGGCAAGCTGGCCGCCACGCGCGACTTGCGCACGCAGCTGGTGATGCTGGAGGCGGACGGCGCCGCGCCCCAGCTGGCGCTGCGTTAGTTAAGCGCCCCCAGAGTATCCGTGCTGGCGCCAGGCCTCGTAGACGACGACGGCCACCGTATTCGATAAATTCAAACTGCGGTTGTCAGGGCGCATGGGCAGGCGGATGCGCTGTTCGGCAGGAAAGCCGTCGCGCAGGGCCGGATCGAGGCCCTTCGTTTCCGAGCCGAACACGAACACGTCGCCCGGCAGGAAGGCCACGTCGCCGAATGGGCGCGAGCCGCGCGTGGTCATGGCGAACATGCGGGCCGGATCGGGCTGGGTGTCGGCCAGGAACGCTGCCCAATTCTTGTGCACCTTCATCTTGGCGTAATCGTGGTAATCGAGGCCGGCGCGCTTCATCTTGGCGTCGTCGAGGGGAAAGCCCAGCGGTTCGACCAGATGCAGCTGCGCGCCCGTGTTCGCGCACAGGCGGATGACGTTGCCCGTATTGGGCGGGATTTCAGGTTCTACCAAAACAACGTGAAACAAAATGCTCTCCTTGGGTCTATCTGTATCTAATATGTCGCTCATCTAATGCGGCGGCGTGCGCGCCACGACCAATATGCTGACCCTGGCCGCCCCTGCGCGCTTGCAGGCGGCCGCCAGCGCGTTGACGGTATGGCCGCTGCTCATCACGTCGTCGACGATGCCCACATGGCATCCTTGCAATAACGGCGCGTATTCCGGTGCGATGGCGAACGCGTGCGCCAGGTTGGCTTGCCGTTCCTGCGGCGCCACGCCGCTTTGCGCCCGCGTTTCGCGCACCCGCAGCGCCAGGCGGGGCTGCAACGGTACGTCCAGCAGGCGCGCCAGCGGCCGCGCGATTTCCAGCGCCTGGTTGTAGCCCCGCTCGGCCAGCCGGGCCGGGCCCAAGGGCACCGGGCACAGCAACTGCGGCGCCTGCCATTCCTGTTGTTGCTGAATGGCAACATGCAGCAGTTCGGCCAACAGGGGCGCCAGCGCCAGGCGCGCGCCGAATTTCAGCTGCAGCAGCAACTGGTCGACTGGCGCCGCATAGTCAAACGCCGTGACGGTGCCGTCATACGCGGGCCGCTGGCGCACGCAGCGGCCGCACAGCAGCGCCACATCGTCGAGCGGGTTGGCGCACTGGCGGCAGCGCCTACGCCTGTGTCCCAGGTATTGCGCGCGACAGGGCGAACACAGCACTTGCGGGCAGCCGATGCCGCACAGCGCGCATTGCGCCGGCAGCAGCGTGGCGCCCAGCCACAGTCGCAGCGCCTGCCAGGCGCCATCAAGGCGTTGCCGGTTGGCGGTCCGCATCGCGATGGCGTCGTTCCATGTACACTGCCGACATTATCTCACCTCACCCGATTCAACATGCCAGTTCCCACCACTCCGCCCAAAATGAGTGCGCCCATCGATGCGGTGCAAGTACGCGATTTCTTTTCCCGTCCGGCGCGCGTCGCGCCGTCGGACTTCCTGCGCCGCGAAGTGTCGGCGCGCATGCACGAGCGCCTGGAGCTGGTGAAAATCACGCCGCATCGCGTGCTTGACGCCGGCTGCGGTCCCGGCGCGGACCTGGCGCAGTTGCAAAAGGATTATCCCGCCGCGCAGATTATCGGTCTCGATGCAGCGCAAGCGATGATGCACGCGGCGCGCGCGCCCGCGTCGAAACTGGCCAGCCTGAACCAGTTCCTCAGCAAATTATTGCCGGCCAAGACAGGCGTGGATTTGTTGTGCGGCGACCTGGGCGACCTGCCGCTGGCGCAGGGCAGCATCGACCTCGTGTGGTCCAACCTGGCGCTGCATTGGCATGCCCAGCCCGACCGCGTATTTGCCGAATGGCGGCGCGCACTGCGCCTGGATGGCTTGCTGATGTTTTCCTGCTTCGGCCCCGACACCTTCCGCGAAGTGCGCGACGCGTTTGCCGAGGCTGATTTATATCCGCATGCCTTGCCCTTTGTCGACATGCACGACTTTGGCGACATGCTGGTCGAGACGGGCTTTTCCACACCCGTGCTGGACATGGAGATCATCACCGTCACCTACGATACGGCGGAAAAGCTGCTGGCGGACGTGCGCGCCTTTGGCGGCAACCCGCTCACCACGCGCCGGCGCGGCCTGATGGGCAAGGCGGCCTGGCAGCGCATGCTGGCCGCGCTGGAAAAGACGCGCCGTCCCGACGGCAAGCTGGGCCTGAGTTTCGAGGTCATCTATGGCCACGCCTTCCGTCCCGCGCCGCGCGTGACGCGCAATGGCGAGGCCATCATCCGCTTCGACCTGCCGCGCAAACCGCAATAAAAGCATAAAGAAACCGACACTTGGTCGGCATCCGCGCGCAATGTGGCAGCTTGGCGTTGCAAAGCGCGCGGCGGCCGGCAGAAGGGCGCGCACAAAGCCGATTATTGCTTGATGGATTCAAGTTTACTTGATTATAATCGTTGATTGTTTGTCAGCTTGTTAAGTACAAAAAACAAGGGCTGCATACAAAATAAAAAAACAAAGCGAGACTAATTCGAAGTTACTGCATTAGTATAGTAACCATCTTCCACACGGAGACATTTCACTGTGGGGCAGAAAAACAGGGTTCCAGCATGGTTGCGCGCCGCCGTTTTTGCTGCGGCAGCCAGCATGGAATTCGCTGGTGCTTGACGCACATGGCCATGTTTTGGCCGTGTTGCTTTCATGGAGGAGCGGCAGCGGTCCAGTACGGAGAAATCCGCAGCCGTTTAAAATATCATTATTTTTGGGTGGTTGGGGAAAACATGACACATGCAAAGCGACTTCAATCGTTGCTGCTCGGGCTGTCTTTGACAGCGTTTGGCATCGGGCGATGGGCCACGGCGGCACCGGCTGCCGGCACCTATCCCGGCACCGGCGGTCCCGTGCCGTTCGAAATGAATCTGCAACCGCCGGCGACACAGATCGCCCATGAAATCTACGATTTGCACACCCTGATGATGATCATCTGCCTGGTGATCTTCGTAGCCGTGTTCGGCGTCATGTTCTATTCCATCTTCAAGCACCGCAAGTCCCTGGGCCACAAGCCGGCCACCTTCCACGAAAGCACCACCGTCGAGATCGCCTGGACCGTCGTGCCTTTCCTGATCGTCATCGGCATGGCCCTGCCTGCCACGCGCACCGTGGTCGGCATGAAGGACACCTCGAACGCCGACATCACCATCAAGGCCACCGGCATGCAGTGGAAATGGGGCTATGACTACCTGAAAGGCGAGGGCGAAGGCATTTCCTTCCTCTCCAATCTGGCTACGCCGCGCTCGCAAGTGGGTGCGCCGGGCGCGCCGCCGACGGAAAAACGGGGCGAAAACTACCTGATCGAAGTCGATAACGAAGTCGTCGTGCCGGTCAACAAGAAGATCCGCGTGGTGCTGACGGCCAACGACGTCATCCACGCCTGGTCCGTGCCCGCCTTTGGCGTCAAGCAGGATGCGATCCCCGGTTTCGTGCGCGATACCTGGTTCAAGTCCGACCATATCGGCACCTTCCGCGGCAATTGCGCCGAACTGTGCGGCAAGGAACATGCGTTCATGCCCATCGTCGTCAAGGTTGTCTCCGCCGACGACTACAAGGCCTGGGTTGATGTAAAACAAAAGGAAATGGCCGCATTGGCTGATGATCCAAGCAAGGTGTGGACCATCGACGAATTGAAGGTCAAGGGCGAGAAAGTGTATACGGCCAACTGCGTGGTCTGCCACCAGGCGACCGGCAAGGGCGTGCCCGGTGCCTTTGCAGCACTGGACGGCTCGGCAGTGGTGAACGGCCCGAAAGCCGATCAGATCCACGTCTTGCTGAACGGGCAGAAGAGCGGCAAGTATCCCGCTGAAATGCCGGCATGGAAACAGCTGTCCGACACGGAAATTGCCGCAGTGATCACTTACACGCGCAATTCCTGGTCGAACAAGGCCGCAGAGAACATCGTTCAACCAGCCGAAGTCGTGGCTGCACGCAAGTAATTAGGAGCCGCAGATGAGTACTAGCACGAGCACCTTGGACCACGCCGGTCACGATCACGATCACGACCATGCCCACGACCACCCGAGCGGCTACCGCCGCTGGCTGTTTGCCACCAACCACAAGGATATCGGTACCCTGTACCTGTGGTTCTCGTTCATCATGCTGCTGTCGGGCGGCGTGCTGGCCCTGATGATCCGTACGGAACTGTTTCATCCAGGCTTGCAATTCTTTCACCCGGAATTTTTTAATCAACTGACCACCATGCACGGCCTGGTGATGGTGTTTGGCGCCATCATGCCGGCCTTCGTCGGCTATGCCAACTGGATGATCCCGCTGCAAGTGGGCGCGTCCGACATGGCGTTTGCCCGCATGAACAATTTCTCGTTCTGGCTGCTGCCGCCGGCCGCGCTGCTGCTGGCCACGTCCTTCCTCGTGCCGGGCGGCGCCACGGCTGCCGGCTGGACCCTGTATGCGCCGCTGTCGACGCAGATGGGCCCCGGCATGGACATGGCGATTTTTGCCATGCACCTGATGGGCGCCTCGTCCATCATGGGTTCGATCAACATCATCGTCACCATCCTGAACATGCGCGCTCCCGGCATGACCCTGATGAAAATGCCGATGTTCTGCTGGACCTGGCTGATTACCGCGTATCTCTTGATCGCCGTCATGCCCGTGCTGGCCGGCGCCATCACCATGACCTTGACGGACCGCCATTTCGGCACTTCCTTCTTTAATGCGGCAGGCGGCGGCGACCCCGTCATGTACCAGCACATCTTCTGGTTCTTCGGCCATCCCGAGGTCTACATCATGATTCTGCCGGCTTTCGGCATCGTCTCGCAGATCCTGCCCGCGTTTGCCCGCAAGCCCCTGTTCGGCTATGCCTCGATGGTCTACGCCACGGCGTCGATCGCGATCCTGTCCTTCATCGTCTGGGCGCACCACATGTTTACCACCGGTATGCCGGTGACGAGCCAGCTGTTCTTCATGTACGCGACCATGCTGATCGCCGTGCCGACGGGCGTGAAAGTGTTCAACTGGATCGCCACCATGTGGAAGGGCTCGATGACGTTCGAAACGCCGATGCTGTTCTCGGTCGGCTTCATCTTCGTGTTTACCATGGGCGGCTTCACGGGCCTGATCCTGGCGGTGACGCCGATCGACATCCAGCTGCAGGATACCTATTACGTGGTGGCGCACTTCCACTACGTGCTGGTGGCCGGTTCGCTGTTCGCCCTGTTCGCCGGTTTCTACTACTGGTCGCCGAAATGGACGGGCCACATGTACAACGAGACGCGCGGCAAGATCCACTTCTGGCTGTCCCTGATCACGTTCAACGTGACCTTCTTTCCGATGCACTTCCTGGGCCTGGCCGGCATGCCGCGCCGCTACGCCGATTATCCGGCGCAGTTCACGGACTTCAATATGATCGCCTCGATCGGCGGCTTCGGTTTCGGCCTGATGCAGGTGTACTTCCTGTTCTTTGTTGTCTTGCCGACCATCCGCGGCGGCAAGGCTGCGCCAGCGAAACCATGGGAAGGCGCGGAAGGCCTGGAATGGACCGTGCCGAGCCCGGCGCCTTTCCACACGTTTGAAACGCCGCCGACAGTGAAATGAGGTATCGCGGGCCGGCGTGTTGCGCGGCCCGTCCTGAATAAAGTGCCTGTCATGACCGAACGTAAAAAACCGAACAACCTGCGTACCGGGCTGATCTTGGCCGCCCTGGCGGCCTTCTTCTTCCTGTCCGTGTTCGCCAAGCGGCTGTGGCTGACGTGACGACGCCCGCGCAACAGGAAACACGCGGCCTGAACCGCAAGATGCTGGGCAAGCTGCTCGTCATTGCCGTGCTGATGTTCGGCTTTGGCTATGCCCTGATTCCCGTCTACAAGCAGATTTGCGAAGTGATGGGCATTAACGTGCTGACGCAAAAAGATGGCACGGTGGCTTACGACAACAATACGCAGGTCGATACGACGCGCAGCATCACCGTCGAGTTCGACGGTAATGCGCAGGGCCCATGGCGCTTCCGCCCGACCGTGTCAAGCATGCAGGTGCATCCGGGCGAGCTGGTGACCGTCCTGTATGAAGTGGTCAACACGCAAAACCGCATCGTCAACGCGCAAGCGATCCCCAGCTACGCGCCGCAGAGCGCCACGCCGCATTTCAAGAAGGTCGAGTGCTTCTGCTTCAAGCAGCAGACCTTGAAGCCCAACGAAGCGCGGCAGATGCCGGTGGTGTTTTTCCTCGATCCGGCCCTGCCGAAAGAAGTGAAGACCATCACCCTGTCGTACACGTTTTTCGAGATTGCCGGTCTGAGCCAGGCTCAGACGCCGGCCGTCCAATAGGAGAGTGCCATGGGCGAATCCAAGCAGCCTGAAAAAGCATCGTTCCTGTATTCGCTGCGGGCCGTCGTGTGGTCGTTCACGGGACTGCGCCGCAAGAGCGATTTCGACACGGATTCGGCCAAGCTCAATCCCGTGCACATCGTCATCGCCGGCTTTCTGGCGGTGGCTTGCCTGATCGGCATCCTGATTTCAATTGTTAAATTCGTCGTTTTATAAATTATAAAAAACCACCCTACAAGTTTTTGAGGAGATGATGATGAGTTCCAACCACGCCGCCGTACCCTATTATTTCGTGCCCGGCCCGTCGCGCTGGCCCATGCTGGGCGGCGCCAGCCTGCTGCTGACCATGATCGGCGCCTCGGCCTGGGTCAACGACGTCTCCTGGGGCCCATACGTGAATTACCTGGGCATCGCGGGCATCCTGCTGGTGCTGTATTTCTGGTTTGGCGACGCCATCAGCGAATCGGAGCAGGGACTGTACAGCGAGCGTATCGACCACTCCTTCCGCTGGAGCATGAGCTGGTTCATCTTTTCGGAAGTCATGTTCTTCGCCGCCTTCTTCGGCGCCCTGTTTTACGCGCGCAGCATCTCCATGCCATGGCTGGCCGACCTCGACCACAAGGTGATCTGGCCCGATTTCGCCGCCCACTGGGGCAATACGGGCCCGGCCGGCACGGTGCAGGAATTCACCACCATGACGCCGTTCTGGATTCCGACCATCAATACGGCCCTGCTGCTGACGTCGGGCGTCACCCTGACGATTTCCCACCACGCGCTGCGCGCCGGCCACCGCGCCATGACGGCCCTGTTCCTGTTCGCCACCATCGTGCTGGGCGCCATCTTCATGGGCTTCCAGGTCTACGAATACATGCACGCCTACAGCGAACTGAACTTGAAATTGACGTCCGGCATCTACGGCGCCACCTTCTTTATGCTGACGGGTTTCCACGGCTTCCACGTGACCTTGGGCGCCATCATGCTGTCCGTCATCCTGTACCGCGTGCTGAAAGGCCACTTCACGCCCGAGCACCACTTCGGCTTCGAAGGCGCCGCCTGGTACTGGCACTTTGTCGACGTCGTCTGGCTGGGCCTGTACGTGGTCGTGTATTGGTTATAATGGCGGGGCAGGGCGCGCGTTGTTGAGGGGCGCGCCGGCACCATAAAAAAAGCCGTACCGGGACATCCTGGGTACGGCTTTTTTCTTAGTGTGAAGATTTTGCCAATCAGGCAATGCCGGGCCTTAATGAATTCCTGTCGGCTGGATGTAACCCAGATGATGCGCCAGCAGGATCAGCAAAAACAGGGTGATCGACAAGCCCACGCGCAGGGCCAGCGCCTGCACGGTGCGGTTGCTCTTGCCCTTGTCGCGCATGAGGAAGAACAGGGCCGAGCCCAGGCTGCCCAGGATCAGGATGAAGGCGATGGCAACGAGGATTTTCATGGATGGTAGCGCCAAGCTTGAGGAGGTTTCATTGTAATGCGTATCCGCTTCCATTTTAGATGGATTCCATTTGTTGTAATGCTGCTACTGGTGGCGCTGGGCGTGTCGCTGGCGCAATGGCAGCAGCGCCGTGCCGATGAAAAAGTCGCCCGCGCGGCCAAACTCGAGGCGGGCAACCAGGCTGCGCCGCTGGCCTTGACGGCCGCGCCCCTGCTGCCGGACGATGCGCAAGCGATCGAATACCGCCGCGTTACCGTTACGGGTCATTTCGTGCCGGCCTGGACGGTCTATCTGGACAACCGCCCCTACAAGGGCCAGGCGGGTTTCCACGTGCTCACGCCATTTCAAATAGACGGTTCCGCCATGCACGTGCTGGTGGCGCAGGGCTGGTTGCCGCGTAACAATGCCGAGCGCACGCGCATCCCCGACTACGCCACGCCGGCCGGCACCGTCACCATTACGGGCATCGCGCGCCTGAACGCGGGCCATGTGATGGAACTGGGCACGGCGCCGGCCCTGGCGCCGCACGCCATCGTGCAAAATGCCGATATCGGCCAGCTGGCCCGGGCCAGCGGCCTTGCCTTGCAGCCATTTATTCTCGAACAAACAGTCGACCCAGCAGCGGCGCCAGCGTCCGGCCAGCTTCCCGTGCGCGACTGGCCGGCACCCGACCTGGGCGCCGACAAGCACCGCGGCTATGCTTTCCAGTGGTACGCACTGGCACTGATGGCTTTTTTATTTTTTGTCTTTACAGGATTTCGACGTGCAAACAAACAGCCCTGAAGCATCGCAAGACAACGGCAACAAGCAGCTGCAGAACACGGGACGGTGGAAACTGCTGGCCGTCGTGGCCGTGTGCGCCTTTCCCATCATCGCTTCGTATTTCACGTATTACATCATCAAGCCCACGGGCCGCAACAATTATGGTGCCCTGATCGACCCCCGCTTGTACCCGATACCGGAAGCGCAGCTGCAGGTGGCGGAACTGGACGGCAAGCCCGCGCCGCTGGCCCAGTTTAAGGGCAAGTGGGTGCTGCTGCAGACGGGACCGTCCGATTGCCAGGAAGCGTGCAAGAAGCAATTGTTTGACATGCAACAACTGCGTTTGATGCAAGGCAAGGAACGGGAACGTCTGGAACGGGTCTGGCTGGTGACGGATGGCCAGCCGCTCGACACGCTCGTGATGCGCGAATTCGACGGCACCAGCATGCTGCGCGTGAATAACGATGCCCTGAAATCCTGGCTGCCCGTGGAGCCGGGCGGCAAGACCAGCGACCATTTGTATTTGATCGATCCGCTGGGCAACCTGATGATGCGCTTTCCGAAAGACGCGGACCCGAACAAGATCAAGAAAGACATCGCCAAGCTGCTCAAAGCTTCGGCGATCGGTTGAGGAGTCTGCATGCCGACGATGCATCTCTCCGCGCTGGCCCAGCTGGGCCTGACGGGTCTGCTGGTGGCGCTGCTGCCGCTGACCATGGTCTGGGTGTCCGCGGACGCCAATAAATACCGCAAGCTCGTGTGGGTCGCCGTCTTCCTGACGGTCGACCTGATCATGTTTGGCGGTTTTACTCGGCTGTCCGATTCCGGCCTGGGCTGTCCCGATTGGCCAGGCTGTTATGGTTCCGCTAATCCTTTCCTGGCGCACGAGCACATCGTGGCAGCGGAAACCCTGATGCCGACGGGACCCGTGACGGTGGTGAAAGCGTGGATCGAAATGACGCACCGCTACCTGGCCATGGCCATCGGCGTCTTGATCGTGGCGATGATGGTGCAGGCGTGGCGCCAGTGGAAGAAAAACAAACGCGAGGAATTCGCCCCGGCCCTGCCGACGGCGCTGTTTTTGTTCGTCTGCCTGCAGGGCGCGTTCGGCGCCTGGACGGTGACCCTGAAACTGCAACCGGTGATCGTCACCATCCACTTGTTGCTGGGTATGGGCTTGCTGGCCATGCTGACGTGGCTGGGCGGGCGCCAGGACCATGCCGTCAAACCCTTGCTGCGCGCCGATGCGGATGCTGCCGTGCTACGCCCCGTGCGCGCGCTGGCCGTCATGTCGCTGGTGCTGCTGACGGTGCAGATCGCGCTGGGCGGCTGGGTGAGCACCAACTACGCCACCCTGGCCTGCACGGATTTCCCCCTGTGCGGCGGCAAGGTGATTCCGGAGATGGATTTCGAGCATGGTTTCCATCTGTGGCGCGAGCTGGGCAAGACGGCCGCCGGCCATTATCTGCCGTTTTCCGCGCTGACAGCGATTCACTGGGTGCACCGCAACTTCGCCTTCATCGTGCTGGCCGGCGTCGGCTATACGGTGTTACGCGCATGGAAACTGCCTTCCCTGCGCGGCACGGCCCGCTGGGTGGCGCTGGTGCTGGCCTTGCAGGCGGCCACGGGCCTGGCGACGATTTACCTGAGCTGGCCATTGTCGATTGCCGTCCTGCATAACGGCGGGGCGGCGCTGCTCGTGTTGTTGCTGACCATGTTAAACTACAAGGCTAAATTTCAACTCGATGTTGCGCGCAATGTTCAGCGCGCTTGCGCCGCCGCGCCAGTGCCCCCGGCACCAGCCAGTCCTTCCCGTACCGCATAAATGACTACTCAGACCATCAGCCGTAAACCATCCCCCCGCATCGCCCAGTACTGGGCGCTGACCAAGCCCCGCGTGACGCAGCTGGCCGTATTTTGCGCCGTCATCGGCATGTTCCTGGCCAGCGAGGAGTTGCCTGACTGGCACGCGGTGGTGTTCGGCACCATCGGCATCTGGCTGCTGGCCGGCGCCGCGTTTGCCGTCAATTGCCTGGCCGAGCGCGAGATCGATGCGCGCATGGCCCGCACGGCGCGCCGCCCGATGGCCATGGGCGACATCACGGTGAAACAGACGGTGGTGTTCGCGCTCGTGATCGGCGGCCTGGGCATGGCGATTTTGTATCACCTCGTCAATCCGCTGACCATGTGGCTGACCTTCGTCACGTTTGTCGGCTATGCCTTGATCTATACGATGGTGCTGAAACCGGCCACGCCGCAAAACATCGTCATCGGCGGCCTGTCCGGCGCCATGCCGCCCGCGCTGGGCTGGGCGGCCGTCGCCAACGACGTGCCCATGCAGGCGTGGCTGCTGGTCCTGATCATTTTCGTGTGGACGCCGCCGCACTTCTGGGCGCTGGCCATGTACCGGCGCGACGATTACGCGCGCTCGGGCCTGCCCATGCTGCCCGTCACGCACGGCATGCAATTTACGCAATTTCACGTCTGGCTGTACTCGATCGCGCTGGCCGCCACCACCTTGCTGCCGTACGCCGTGCGCATGAGCGGCCTGATCTACCTGGCTGCGGCCGTAGTGCTGAACGCCGGCTTCCTGTATTACGCGTGGAAGATGTATCGCCACTACACGGACTTGATCGCGCGCAAAGCGTTTACGTTTTCCATCATCTACCTGGCATTGCTGTTCGCAGCCTTGCTGGTCGATCACTACATTCCCCTCGGCACATGAAAAAATACCTGACCTTGTTGTTGGCGGCCGCGCTGGCCGTCGTCCTCGCCGGCTGCGGCAAGCCTGCCGCACCGAAGCTGGAATTCAAGAATACGGACGTGACGGGCCTGGGCTACGCGCGCGAGTTCGCGCTGACGGACCACACGGGCCACCCGCGCACCCTGGCTGACTACAAGGGCAAGCTGGTGCTGATGTTCTTCGGCTACACGCAATGCCCGGACGTCTGCCCCACGACCATGGCCGACATGGCGCAGGTGATGCAGGAAATGGGCCCGCAGGCGGACCAGGTGCAGGTGCTGTTCGTCACCGTCGACCCCGAGCGCGACACGCAGCAATTGCTGGCGCAGTACGTGCCCGCCTTCGACAAGCGCTTCGTGGGACTCTATGGCAGCCTGGAAGCGACGGCCAAGGTGGCCAAGGAATTCAAGGTGTATTACGCCAAGGTCGAGGGCGAGACGGACAGCAGCTACACGGTCGACCACACGGCCGGCACCTATGTCTTCGACCGCGAAGGCAAGATCCGCCTGTTCGTGCGCCACGGCGAAAAGCCTGCCGCCATCGCGCACGATCTTAAACTTCTGCTATCCTGATCCGGTCGCGCCCCCGGGCGCCATCTTCAGGATACGCAGTACATGGATAAACGTTTCGAGCCGCACGCCCGCCTGGCAGCCATCATCTTCTTGTTGATCGGCTGCTTTTTCGTCTTGCGGCCCTTCCTCGCCGCCATGCTGTTTGCCGCTTGCGTGGGCATTTCCAGCTGGCCCCTGTATATCCTCCTGCTCGACCGCCTGAAAGGCCGGCGCAACTGGGCGGCCGCCATCATGACCCTGTCATTGCTCCTGGTCATCGTGCTGCCGCTGGCCCTCGTCACCTACAACCTGGCCGATAACGTCTCGCGCATCTATGAACAGTTGCGCGCCGCGCTGGAAGCGGGCGGCCTGCATCCGCCGGCCTGGCTGGCCAGCATTCCCGTGGTGGGCGAAACCATCGACGGCTATGTGCGCCGGCTGCTGGACGACCGCGAGGAATTATTGAATTTGGGCAAGACCATGCTGGAGCCGGCGCGCCACTTCCTCGCTTCCGGCGGCATCCTGCTGGGCACGGGCCTGGCGCAGACCAGCCTGGCCGTGTTCGTCAGCTTCTTCCTCTACCGCGACGGCCAGCAGCTGAGCCGTGCCTTGATGACGGGCGCCGGCCGCATCATCGGCGACAGCGCACCGGGCGTGGGTCTGACCATCAGTCGCACCGTGCGCGGCGTCATGTACGGCTTGCTGGGCACGGCGCTGGCGCAGGCGCTGGTGGCCGTGGTGGGCTTCCTGATCGCCGGCGTGCCCGCCGTCGCGCTGCTGGGCGTGGCCACCTTCATCTTTTCGCTGATTCCCGTCGGTCCGCCCCTGATCTGGGGCGGCGCCGCCATCTGGCTGTTTTCAGACGGCCAGACGGGCTGGGGCATTTTCATGCTGGTGTGGGGCGCCTTGCTGATCAGCGGCGTGGATAATGTGGTCAAACCCATGCTGATCAGCCGCGGCAGCAGCCTGCCGTTCTTGCTGGTGCTGCTCGGTGTGCTGGGCGGCGTGCTGGCCTTCGGCTTCGTCGGCATCTTTATCGGCCCGACCCTGCTGGCCGTGCTGTACAGCCTGCTGCAGACGTGGACGGTGGGCGAAACCACCGTGCCGCAGGGCAAAGATACGATTACCTTGAAAAAAGACTAATCGCGCAAGTCCGCGTCGAGGTCGCGTTCCTGCTTCGGGATCACCTTGATCAGCACGATGCGGGGCCCGTTCATCTTCTTGACGACGATGTCGAAGTCGACGAAGGTGATGCGCTGGCCCTGCTTCGGAATGTCGCCCAGCTTGACCATGATCAAGCCGCCCACCGATTCCACGTCGTCCAGCCCCAGTTCCTCGTTTTCAATATCGATGCCGAGGATGCGTTCGAGCGAGAAGATGGGCAGGCTGGCCTTGCCGATCAGGGTGCCGTCGCTTTGCTTGAGCCAGTCGTTTTCATTGCGGCGGAATTCGTCGCGGATTTCACCGACCATGGCGCCGAGCAAGTTGTCCAAGGTGATGAATCCCAGCGGGCGCTTGCCCTTTTCGCCGATCAGGGCGAAGTGCGGCGCGCCGTCGCGAAAGCGGCGGAACAGCTCGAGCGCCGGCGTGCGCGCGGAAATGATGTCGACGGGACGCAGAAACGGCGTGAGCGAGGTGATCGGCTTGCCTGCCTGCTGGGCAAAGAACAGGTCCTTCAGGTGCACCACGCCCAGCACGTCGTCTTCATTCGTGTCGAAATACGGGTAGCGGCTGAAGCGGTTGCGCAGCACCGTGTCGAGGTTTTCTTCCAGCGTGTTCGAGGCGTGCAGGGCGATCACTTCATTGATCGGGCGCATCAGGTCCGATACCGTCATCTGTTCGAAATCGAGCGACTGGGCCAGGATGTTGCGCTCGTCGCGCGTAAACTTTTCGCCGGGCTGGCTGGTGCGCAGGATCAGTTTCAATTCTTCGGACGAATAATGGGCATCGTGGCCGCCCTTGCCGGACAGACCCGCCAGGCGCAGCACCCAGTTGGCGCTGGCGTTGAGCAGGTAGATGGCCGGGTACATGGTCCAGTAGAAGCCGTACAGGGGAATCGCGCTCCACAGGCCGACGGCTTCCGGGTTGCGGATGGCCATCGATTTGGGCGCCAGTTCGCCCACGACGATGTGCAGGAAGGAAATCACGCTGAAGGCGAGGACGAAGGAGATGCCGTGGATCAGCTCTTGCGAGGTGACGCCGACGGCGCCGAACAGCGGCTCCAGCAAGCCGGCGAACGCCGGTTCGCCGACCCAGCCCAGGCCCAGCGACGCCAGCGTGATGCCGAGCTGGCAGGCGGACAGGTAGGCGTCCAGCTGGCCATGCACCTTGGCCAGGATGCGGCCCCGCAGCCCTTGCGTCTTGGCGATGGCGCGGATGCGCGTGCGCCGCAAGGTGACGATGCCAAACTCGGCGGCAACAAAAAAACCGTTCAGCGCGACCAGGAAGAGGGCGAGCAGGACTAGCAAGACATTGTGCATGGGGGCGCAAAAGATGGGCTGTTAAAACGTCATCTTAAACGACGAAGGCCGCCATAGCCTAATTTAGCCGCGCGCCCCACCCGTGCAGGCGGGCGCGCGCGGCGGGTTTTTCGCGCTTTTCAGCCTTTGGCAGCCGTTTGCGGCCCGCCTCGCATGGCAAAGACCATGACGGCCGAGACGATGGCGGGGATGGCGACGACGAGGAAAATCGTGCTGTTGGGCCAGTTCAGGCGGATCAGCTCGCCACCGAGCACAGGGCCGATGATGGAACCGATGCGGCCCACGCCCAGGCTCCAGCCGATGCCCGTCGAGCGCAGCGTGGTCGGGTAGTAGCTGGCCGCCAGGGCGTTGACGGCAGGCTGGCCGCCCACCACGCAGAAACCGGCGATGAAAATCGTGATGAACAGGAAAGCCAGCGACACGTCCGGACGGCCGATCAGGGCAATGGCGACTGCAGCAACCAGGAAGCACGGCAGCAGGATGCGGCGGAAGCTGGAACGGTCGATCAGCTGACCCATGACGAGGGTGCCGATGGTGCCGCCCACTTGCAGCGCCGTGCCGGCCAGCACGGCGTTGGCCGTCGACAGGCCCGCTTCCTTGGCGATGGTCGGCAGCCAGTTGGACAGGAAATACAAGTTCAGCAAGTTCATGAAGTTGATGACCCACAACAAAATCGTCATCTTCGCGCGGCCGCCCGTAAACAATTGCAGCACGGGCGCGCCCTTGTGTTCCTTTTCATGCACGACGTATTGCGTGTCAGCCGTGATGTTGACGGTGGGATCGATGCGTTTGAGCCACTTGGCGACTTTATCCAGCTTGCGTTTCTTGAGCACCAGAAATTGCATCGATTCCGGCAGCAGGAAGAACATCAGCACGCCGATGACCAGCGGCACCACGCCGCCCACGTAAAACACGGATTGCCAGCCGAAGGCGGGAATCAGCGCGGCGGACAATAATCCGCCCAGCACGGCGCCCAGGGTAAAGCCGCACGAGACGAGCATCATCAGGGTGACTTTCTTGCGCAGGGGGCTGTATTCGCCGGCCAGCGCCATGGCGTTCGGCATCACGGCGCCCAGGCCCAGT
Organism: Janthinobacterium goodfellowi; assembly: GCF_051380695.1. Taxonomy (NCBI): domain Bacteria; kingdom Pseudomonadati; phylum Pseudomonadota; class Betaproteobacteria; order Burkholderiales; family Oxalobacteraceae; genus Janthinobacterium; species Janthinobacterium goodfellowi. The sequence continues at coordinate 188,704 of NZ_JBNYXN010000008.1, forward strand.
CCCGTGATAAAGCGGATCAGCTGCAATTGCTCGATGGTGGTGGCCAGCGGCGTGACCAGCATGCACAGCGCAAAGAAGATGGTCGAGCCGATCAGCACGGGACGGCGGCCGAACTTGTCGGCCGTGATGCTGAAGACGAGCGAGCCGACCAGCATGCCCAGCAAACCCGCGCCAAACACGGGGCCCAGGTTGGCTTTGCTCACGTGCCAGTCGGCAATGATGGCGGGCGCCACATAGCCCATCGCCTGCACGTCGAAGCCATCCATGATGACGCACAGCCCGCACAGGATCAGCATGCCGATCTGGAAGGAGCCGATCCTGTTGTTATTGATGAGATCGGGAATATCGATCGTCTTGCCTGCCGTGGACATGGTGATGCTCCTGTTTTTTATGGTGATCGCGCCCTGCCGGCGAGGGAGGGGCGCGCGTTTGTCTCAGGCTTTATTACAATCGCTTTTGATTGATTATTCAAACGTTATTTTCGAATGGATTTATCAGTTTTCCTTGTGAATCTTTGGGTGGCCCTGGATGGCGGCCAGGATCACATCGAGTGCCGGGTGCATGATCTTGCGTTCGTTCGAAATCACATAAAACTGTTCGCGCAGGGACGAGGCGTCGCCCACCAGCACGGCGCCGAATTGCTCCTCGATATCGGCCGCCAGGCTGGCCGAGGCGAAGAACAGGCCCAGGCCCTTGCGGCCAAACGCGTTGAGCATGGCGTTGTCCTCGAATTCGCCGACCACGTCGGGCCGCACGCCCTGCTGCACCATCCATTCATCGATGCGCCCGCGCAAGGCGTTATTGCGCGCCGGCAGCAGAAATGGCGCGCCATGCAGGCTGTGCGGGAAATTGCCGCGGTATTGTGCGGCCAGCGCGGGGATGGCGAACAGCTTCATGGCACTTTCGCCCCACAGGTGGCTGGACACGCGCAGGCTGGCGCCGGCCGGCACGGCGCGGTCCGTCAACACCAGGTCCAGCTTGTGCAGGGCCAGGTCGGCCAGCAAGGATTCGAATTCGTCTTCCAGGCACACGAGCTTGACGGGCTGGTCCAGGCTGCGCGTGGCGTCGAGCATGCGGTAGGCCATCAGTTTCGGCAGGGAATCGGAAATGCCCACCGTCAGGCGCATCTTTTCCGCGTCCGTGTCGGCCAGTGCATCCTGCATCTGCTCGCCCAGCAAAAAAATCTGGTCCGCATAGCCGAGCGCCAGCCGGCCCGCTTCCGTCGGCACCAGGCGGCGTCCCTGCGGCTGCAGCAGCGAGCGGCCCAGTTCCTTTTCCAGCAAGGCCAGCTGGGTGCTGATGGTTTGCACGGCCAGTCCCAGCCGTTCAGCCGCGCGCGTCACGCCGCCTTCCTTGGCGACCACCCAAAAGAAGTACAAATGGCGGTAATTGAAGCCCGTGGTTTTCATCGCTGCATCCTCTATCTTCTGTTTTTACGAAGTAATACTTCCATTATCTTCTATTTTTAAATGTGTCACACGTCCCTATACTACGTTCCATTGAATTTGGATATAGAGGAACTATCGATGAAACATTTCAGAGTGTCATTTCTCGTGACATTCATCTGCCTGGGCATTTCCGCCTGGTGGGGTTACACGCACGGTGGCGTGCAGACGATGCTGGCGGCGCTCGGTATCGCGGTGATCCTGGGCGTGATGGAAGTCTCGCTGTCGTTCGACAACGCGGTGGTCAACGCCTCGGTGCTGAAGAACTGGGATAAATTCTGGCAGAACCTGTTCCTGGGCGTGGGCATCATCATCGCCGTCTTCGGCATGCGTCTGCTGTTCCCGCTGGTCATCGTGGCGCAAGCGGCGGACCTGGGCTTGATGGAAGTATGGAATCTGGCACTGAGCAATCCGGAACAGTATTCGATGCACCTGACGAATCACCATGCGGAAGTGGCGGCTTTCGGCGGCATCTTCCTGCTGCTGGTCTTCCTGAACTTCCTGCTGGACTCGGAAAAAGAAACGCACTGGCTGGGCCGTATTGAAGAAAAACTGGGCGCGCTGGGCAAGATCTCGTCGATTTCCGTGATGATCGCGCTCGGTACCCTGATGGTCAGCCTGTCGATGATCGAAGAAGGCCAGAAACTGGTGGTCTTGACGGCCGGCTTGTGGGGTATTTTGACCTACGTGGGCGTCGATGTGATCAGCGGCTTGCTGGAAGGCGATAACGGCGACGGCAACATGGGCGACATCATCAAGCGCGGCGGTATTGGCGGCTTCCTGTACCTGGAAGTGCTCGACGCCTCGTTCAGCTTTGACGGCGTGATCGGCGCGTTCGCCATCACCAAGGATGTCGTGATCATCATGCTGGGCCTGGCGATCGGCGCGATGTTCGTGCGTTCGATGACGGTGTTCCTGGTGCGCAAGGGCACGCTCGACGAGTTCGTTTATCTGGAGCACGGCGCGCACTATGCGATCGGTATCCTGGCCGTGATCATGTTGGTCAGCATGAAGTTCCACATTCCCGAGATTTTCACGGGTCTGATCGGGGTGGCCTTCATTCTCGCCTCGCTGTGGTCGTCGATCCGCTACAAGCGCAGGATGGCCCTCGAAGAAGGCCGCACGGAAGCGCTGGAAGCGGTCAAGGCAGTGTAAAGAATGCGCGGCAAACGACTACACCCGTTTGTCGGCAAGTTGCAGCAAGCGTCGCCGCCGGCCTGGGGAGTCAGGCCGGTGGAGGGCGCCAGGTGTTTGGTCATATACAACCCACATAGGAGAAATACATCATGGCAATCAGTCTGCAAAAAGGCGGCAACGTCAACCTGAGCAAGGAAGCCCCTGGCATTTCGAAGATGATCATCGGCCTGGGCTGGGATGCCCGCGCCACCGATGGCGCCGCGTTCGACATCGACGGTTCCGTGTTCCTGCTGAAGGCCGACGGCAAGGTTCGCGCCGACGTCGACATGATTTTCTACAACAACCTGAAGTCGAGCGACGGTTCCGTCACCCACTCGGGCGACAACACCACGGGCGCCGGCGATGGCGACGATGAAACCGTCGCCGTCGACCTGGCCACGGTGCCGGCCGAGATCGACAAGATCGCCGTCTGCGTCACGATTCACGATGCCGAAGCGCGCAAGCAAAACTTTGGTATGGTATCGAAGGCCTACGTGCGTTGCGTCAATGCCAACGGCAACACGGAAATCGCCCGCTTCGACCTGTCGGAAGACGGTTCGGCGGAAACGGCGATGGTTTTCGGCGAAATCTACCGCAATGGCGGCGATTGGAAATTCAAGGCCATCGGCCAGGGCTACAAGGGCGGTCTGGGCCCACTCGCCGCTTCATTTGGCGTCGGCGTGTAAGTCGTCAATAACAAGGGCGGTCCGCAGTACGGACCGCCGCCATCACCATCATCGTTGAGGAAGGAACAGTCAGATGCCAGTTTTTACTATTACCGGGGACGTTGACCCGTTCCTGCATGTGTCGCTTGCCAAGGGCGAGAAGATTTATTGCGAATCCGATGCGATGGTGATGATGGAAACCAATCTTGAGCTGAAAGGCAAGATGACGGGCGGCATAGGCGCCGCGCTGATGCGCACCTTTGCCAACGGCGAATCGTTCTTTCAGCAGCATATCGAGGCCATGCGGGGCGACGGCGATTGTTTGCTGTCACCCACCTTGCCCGGCGCGATGCGGGTGCTCGAGGTTGGCACCCAACAATACATGATCAGCGACGGCGCCTTCGTGGCCGCCAGTGCTGGCGTGGAATTGAAGGTGCGCACGCAAAGCCTTGGCAATGCGCTGTTTGCCCAGAGCGGTGGTTTTTTCATCACCGAGACGGCAGGCAGCGGCCAGTTGGCGGTGTCCGGTTTTGGCGCGATGTCGGAACTGGAAGTGACGCCTGGCAAGGACGTGGTGATCGATAACTCGCACGTCGTATGCTGGGACAACCGCCTGCAGTACGAAATTTCCATCACGACCGGCAGCAGCGGCGGCTTTCTGGGTAATTTGATCAATAGCCAGACCAGCGGCGAAGGCATGGTGCTGAAGTTTTCAGGCACGGGAAAAATCCTCGTGTGCTCGCGCAACCGTGCGGCCTTCCTCGCCTGGACGCAAAGCAAGCCGGCGTAAGAGTAGTTGATGCAACCAACCAAACAGGAGCTATGCGTATGTCTGTCAATTTGAGCAAGGGCCAGAAGATTTCTCTGGACAAAGAAGCTGGTGCCACCCTGACCCGTATCACCATGGGTCTGGGCTGGGATGCCGTCAAGACCAAGGGTTTCCTCGGTTTCGGTTCGAAGACGGAAGCCGTCGACCTGGACGCCTCGTGCGTCATGTTTGACGAGAACAAGGGCACGTCCGACATCGTCTGGTTCCGCCAGCTGAAAAGCAAGGACGGCAGCATCGTTCACACGGGCGACAACCGCACGGGCGCGGGCGACGGCGACGACGAACAGATCAATGTCGATCTGTCGACAGTGCCGGCGCACGTGAAAAGCCTGGTCTTCACCGTCAACAGCTTTACTGGCCAGAACTTCTCGCAGGTGGAAAACGCCTATTGCCGTATCTTGAATGCCAGCAATAATCAGGAAGTCGCGCGTTTCAACCTGTCTGTGCAAGGTTCCCACACGGCACAGATCATGGCCAAGCTGTACCGCCATAACGGCGAATGGAAGATGCACGCCATCGGAGAAAACGGCAACGGTCGCACATTTGACGACCTGATGCCGCAGATTGCCGTGCATCTATAAATTGTAGTTGTAAGGAGCAGTACGCAGCGGGCGGGGGACGGACCGGATACCGGCCCTTGTCCGCTGCTCTATTTTGAAGGAGAGTATGTCGTGATGCGATTGCTGATAGCCTTGCTACTTCCGTGTCTCACGTTTTTCATGCTGGGGCGCCCGCTGGCCGGTGCCGCCGCCTTGATCTTGCAGTGCACTGTGATCGGCTGGGCGCCGGCGGCCCTGTGGGCCCTGTACACGGTAAACCAGCATAAAACGGAGCAGGAACTGGAAGGTGCGTTAAGCCGCAGCTACATGCGCAGGCGTAGTCGCTTGATTTAAGGTCGAATGATCTAAATCAACCGGGCGCTTGGAATCCTTGCGCTAAAGCCCGTACGAGCGATCGTGCGGGCTTTTTTGTGCGCGCTCACTTCTTGCAGCGTATCGGCACGTTCACGGAATTGCCGTCCGAACTCAGGTTGCGGTACTGCAAATCTTCGCTTTCGATGGCGAAGCGAGGCACGGCGTGCACGTAGCGCTGCTTGCAGACGGTGTCGTCATTGATCAGCTTGCCCGCCAGCATGTAGTCGCACAGGGCGAAGCGCGATTCCTCGTCGTCGAGGATCAGCACGCGCGCGGCGCTGTACAAGGCCGATTGCAAGACGTCCGGGCTGCAATTTTCCGGCCCCGTCAGTTTCAGATGGGTTTTCGTCTGCGTGGCCAGGCGCTGCAGCTTGACGAGGGCGGCGCGCTCTTCCTTGCGCGCACTGTCGATTTGCGCATCGCCGCTGGACAGGCGCAGCGCCAGCGAGGCGATCTGGTCGATGGAAATATGCCAGGCAAAGCCTTCCAGCCACGTGCGGATCTGGCCGGGCAGCGGATCGGCCGCATCGACTTCGCAGCGGAACTGGCCCAGGTGGGGGCGGCACAGCACGGGGATGGCAAAGGCCGAGGTGCGCTTGCCCTTGACGAATTTCTGGCTCAGGTCGCCGAAGTTTTCATGCGTGATGGTATCGAAGCGGGCTTGCCCAAAACCCATCTTGACGAGGTTTTCCTTGCGCTGGCGCGAAAACAGGGCGTCGACGGCGTCGTAGATATTCTTGTTGAAGATGCGGTCCAGCGGCTGGCGTTCGTCCGACATCTTTTCGAATACGGCGCTGGAATTGGGGGCGTTGGCATCGATGGAAATGAGGATGAAGGGCTTGCTGTTCAGGCGCGGCGGCACGACGGCCATGTCGTTGCCGTACAGTTGCGTCAGGGCCACGTCCCACAGGGTTTCCACGCCCAGGTTGTCGGCCGCGCCGCCGTCGAACAGGTGCACGTAGGACGGCGATTCGCGCGACTCGGAACCGAGTTCCGGCACGAACGTATTTTTTGGACGGAAACGCTCGAAGGTGACGGAATCGAACACGCCGGGAAAGGCGGCCGAGGTGGCCACGGCCGTGGCCAGGCGGATATCCTGGATCGGCGAATGCAGGGTGCCGTAAAAATACTCATAGGAAAATACCACGCGCTTGCCGCCATCGGTGGCATCCGTCGCGTTGGCCAGGAAAATGGGGCCGTCGTGCGGCAAGTCCTCGTAGGTTTTCTTGTCGTACAGCACATCGTCGAACACGTCGGACAGGAACGAGGTGCGCGTCTTGTTCGTCAACAACATCGTCGTCAGGTTGGCCGGTTTCAAGATGGTCTGGCCAAAGAAATCCGTTTTCAGCTTGCTGCGCAGCAAAGGCCAATCCGTCTGCTTGCCATGCAGCGCATAGTAGCCGCCCGCGATGGCGCCGCCCGAGACGCCGGAGATGGCCGAGGCCCCGCTGACGAGACCGAACTGCTCCAGCTGCTCCAGCGAGGCGGCCGAGAAATTGGCTGCGCGGCTGCCCCCGCCGGACAGGGCGATGCCGATGAAGTGGTCGTTGGGCATGGGCTGCTGGATGCGCGCCTTGGGTGCGTCGATGCGCAGGCGCGGGGCTTCCTGCACGGTGAACGTGCGGTTTTCGACGCCGCTGTTGGGGCGCAGGGCGAGTACCGTGCAGCCGCTCAGCAGCGCAACGAGGATAAATGGGGTGAACAAGCGTGGCTTCATGCGTGATCTGTGCGTAGTCATTGGTTGGGATACGGACGGAAACGAGTGCGATTCTAGCAAAACCGGTGGCAATCACCTATTGAGCTGATAGCCGAGCATGGCGGCGTTGTACAGCGCGTGCGTGAGCATGGGCGCCAGCAGCGCGCCGCTGCGCTCGTACGCGATGCCCGTGCACACGCCCAGCACGAAGACGGGCAGCATCGACGCGGGGGGATGCACGATGGCAAACAGGGCGGCGCCGGTGCCGATCGCTTGCCAGGCTGGCAGCGAGCGGCGCAGGCCGCCCTGGATCAGGCCGCGGAAAATGAATTCCTCGCACAGGGGGGCGGCCAGCACGCCCAGGGCCAGCAGCCACAGGCTGTCCCACGAACTGCCGCCCACTGCCGCCGCAGGCGGTTGCAGCACGAGCGTATAGGCGATGCCGCAGAGAGCCGATACTGCCGCGCCTGCCGTACCCCAGCGCCAGGGGTGCCGGCCCCGTGCCATGCGCGGCACGCTGGCAGTCTTGCTGCGCCAGTAGACCAGGCGCAGCAGCACATACGTGAGCGCGCCAGCGCCGCCGAAGGCGATGGCCATTTGCGCCAGCGGCGCGGCCACCTTGCCTTTGAGCAGGAGCAAGGCCAGGGTCTGCAGGGTGAAGAACAGCATGGCGGCGATCAGGCCGTCCGACGCGGAAACGCGGGCCGGTGGCGAGGCGGCCGGGTCGAGCAAGTAGGGCACTTCATCGCGTGCTTTTTGCCACAGGGCCACGGCCAGCGCCGCCGCCAGCACGACAAACACCAGCTGCTGCGCCAGGCTGCCGGCCGCCAGCGCGGCGATGTACAGGCCGGTCAGCAGCAGGTATAGATACGTGTAGGCGGGCCTTATCTTTACCGCCGCCTCGGTGGCCAGCGGATCGCTGGCAAACACGCCCAGCGCCACGGCGATCGCCGAGTACAGGGGGATGCCGGCCAGGGCCAGCAGCATCAAACCCGCCATGTCCCACCGCCAGGCGTCTTGCCAGGCCAGCGCCGCGCCGAACAGGATCAGGGGGTAGAGCAGGGCCAGCGCGGCCCACAGCTGGGCTTTTTGCCGCAGCGCCTGGTCGACGGCGACGGGAAACGTGTACAGCAGCCACAGCGCGCCGCCTTCCTTGTTGATGGTCTGGAAGGCCGACATCATCAGCACATAAGTGCCGAGGAAAAAGCCGGTAGAGGCCAGCAAGGCGGGATTGGACAGCAGCGCGTGCAGGTCGCGCGCCTGGCCCGAGAACAGGGCCTGGCCACCGAGGATCAGCAAGGGCATCAGCAGGGTTTGCACGAGAAAGTTGCGGTCGCGCAGCAGCAAGGTCAGCTCGCGGCGCTGGATCACCGTGCCGATGCGGGCGCGCCACTGGCCAGCGTGCAGCGCCGCCGGCGAACGCTTGCGGCTGGCTTCGCGCTGGCCCGCGCCCACGACGCCATGGCGCAACTGGCGTCGCAGCAGGGCCATGCCCAGCAACATCAAGCACAGGCATTGCGCCAGCAGCAGGACGGCCGGCAAGGCCGCTGCCGCACCTTGGGCATTGAGCAAACTCACCAGCAGGCCCGGTGGCGTCCAGGCGCTCCAGGCCGGCATGGCCGCCGCCCACTCGTGGGCAAAGCCGCCCGCGCCCATGCCGAACGACATGCCCATATACATGGGAAACAGGCCGGCCACCGACAGCAGCGCCTGCAAGTTGCCCAGCTGCGCAGGATTGAGCGACAGGCGCAAGCCCGTGTCGATCAGGGTACGCAACATGGCCGCCAGGGCCAGCAGGAGCAGGCAGGCAAACAGCCCCGACAGCGGCGAAAACCAGCCCTGGCCCGAATACCAGGCGATCATGGTGGTGCCGGGCCACAGCACCAGCAGGCCGAGCGGGTTGACCAGCGTGCTCTCGAGCACGCGCGCCCACAGCAGGGTGCCCTTGTCGACGGGCAGGGTGACCAGCCATTCCAGGTCCCAGTCCGGTTTCGACAGCTCGCCCATGCCTAACGGCAACAAGACACTGACCAGCCACAACAGCATCAATTGCAGGGTCAGGCCGCCTGCCAGCGCCGTACTGAACGGGTGCCCGATCAATTCGGCGATGACGGGCGCCAGCAGGCGTTCACCCGCCTGCATGCTGCCTTGCGCTTGGCAGGCCGCCACCTGGTCGAGCAGGCAATGCATGTTGAGCACGCCATGGCGCGCGATGGTGCCGAAGGAAAACAACATCGGCAGCAATAGCAGCGCACCCGGCAGCCATCGGCCCCGTTTCTTGCCCGGCGTGGCGGGGCGGCTTTTATTGTTTTTCGTGAAGGAAAAGCCCCGGCCGCTGACATTGAGCAGGCGCTGCAGGCGCAAGCGTGTCAGCAGCCAGACGGCGCGCCAGGCGGTGGGCGGCGCCGGTGTCATGCGGTTTCGTCGGTGAGTTGCAAAAAGATCTCTTCCAGGCTGCCGTCGCTGGACAGCTGCTGGCGGATCTCGTCCAGGCTGCCGGTGGCGACCAGGGCGCCACGGTGGATGATGGCGACCCGGCTGCACAGCTTTTGCGCCATATCGAGCAAATGCGTGGAAACGAAGATCGTCGTGCCGGCGGCGGCGCAGCGCAGCAAGCGTTCCTGCACGTCGCGCGAGGCACGCGGGTCGAGGCCGTTGATTGGTTCGTCGAGGATCAGCACGGCCGGATCGTGGATCAGCGCGCAGGCCAGGCCCAGTTTTTTCTTCATGCCCAGCGAGTAATTGACGGCAAAATCCTCGCTCGCCTCGTCGAGGCCGAATTCCGTCAGCAGGCGCGCGGCGCGCGCGCCCGCCTCGGCGCGTGGATAGCCGTGCATTTCGGCCACGAATTGCAGGATTTCGCGTCCCCGCAAATAATCGTAGAAGATGGGATTGTCGGGCAGATAGCCCACCTTGCGCTTGACGGCCGCGCCATCGCGGTGGCAATCGAGGCCATCGATCAGCACGCGCCCGCTGCTGGGCACGAGGATGCCCATCAGCATGCGGATGGTGGTGGTTTTACCGGCCCCGTTCGGGCCCAGGAAGCCGAACACTTCTCCTTTTCCCACTTGCAAGGTCAGCGGCTTGACGGCCTCGAAGGTGCCGTACTGTTTGGCCAGGCCTTCGAAGGCGATCATGGCGCAGCCAGGGCGGCCAGCAGGCGCCGTTCGCCATCGGGCGTGAGGCGCAGAGCGCGGCTGTCGAGTTCGCGCTCGGCCCAGCGCTGGCGCAGGGCCAGCTGCAGCAGGGCCGCCCCCAGCGCGCCGCCCAGGTGGGCGCGCCGTTCGCTCCAGTCCAGGCAGGCACAGGCAAAGCGGCGGCGCTGGCGCTGCAATTGCGGCACGTCGATGCCCAGCGCCGCCATGCCGGCCGCGCCCGCTTCCGACAGGCAATATTCGCCTTCGCCGTCATCGTCGAGCAGCCAGCCTTGCGCGTGCAACTGGTCGTGCATGGCGACGGCGACCGTGCCGGCCATGTGGTCATAGCAGGTGCGCGCATGGCGCAAGCGGTCCGGCGTGGAGGGCGTAAACGGCGTTGCGGCTACGCCGGCCACCACCAGCAGCGCTTCCAGCGCCCGCGCCACCTCCACGCTGGCCAGGCGGTAATAGCGGTGCTTGCCCTGCGCCAGCATCGACAGCAAGCCATCGTCGCGCAAGCGCGCCAGATGGGCGCTGGCCGTCGAGGCGCCTACCTCGGCCAAGGTGGCCAGTTCCGTGGCCGTGCGCGCATGGCCATCGAGCAGGCTGCACAGCATGCGCGCGCGGGCCGGTTCGGCGATGGCGCCAGCCAGCTGCGCCAGGCCCATGTCGGCTGAGGGAAGTTTGTCATCCATGATTCGTCCGTGGGCGAAGTGTTGTGGTCGAAGGGGCAGCATACTCGTGTCCCCACATCACTGCAATGGAATGCGCATGCCGCTCGCCGACCCTTTTTCCGCCGTCACCCACGCGGCGCCGTATGACTACTATCGCCGCCTGGCGGAAGGCCCGCCCCTGCGTTTCGAGGCGTCGCTCGATTGCTGGTTGGCAACGGGAGCCGTTGGCGTGCAGGCCGTGCTCGAGCATCCCGCTTGCCGCGTGCGCCCGCCGGGGCAGGCCGTGCCGCTCAACCTGGCAGGCACGCCGTGCGGCGCGATCTTTGCCGAACTGGTGCGCATGAACGAGGGCGAGCGGCATGCCGTGCCGAAACAGGTGCTGGCGCGGGCGCTGGGCCAGGTGGACCTGGCGCGCCTGCATGAACGGGTGATGCAATTTGCCGGCGACCGCGTTCCCGCCTGCGCCGCGCAGCTGAACGAGGCGATTTTTGAGCTGCCCCTGTTCGCCATGGCGGACTTGCTGGGCTTTGCGCCAGCGCAATGGCCGGCGCTGGCCGCCTGGACGCGCGACTTTGTCGCCTGTTTGTCGCCGCTGAGCAATGGAGAACAACTGGCCGGCGCGCAGCGAGCAGCCGATGCCCTGTTGCACGGTTTTAGCGCCTTGCTGCGCGAGGCGGATGCCTTGCCTGGCAGCTTGCTGCACGACATCGTGACCGGGGCGGATGCCGTCGGCTGGCAGGCGTCTGGCGGCGTGCTGGCCAACCTCGTGGGCTTGCTGTCGCAGACGTGCGACGCCACGGCCGGCTTGCTGGGCAATGCCGTCGTGGCCTTGCGCGCGCAGCCGGAGTTATCCGCGCAACTGCGTGCCGCGCCCCGGCTGTGGCTGGCTATGCTGCGCGAGGTCAGCCGGCATGATCCCGCCATCCACAACACGCGCCGCTACACGGCCGATGCCGTGGAATTGCTCGGCGTGCGCATACCGGCCGGGCAGACGATCATCGTCGTGCTGGCCAGCGCCGGCCAGGCGGAGTCGGGCTTTGGCCATGGCCGCCACGCCTGTCCGGGCCAGTCCATCGCGCAGAGCATCGCCACGGCTTGCCTGCAGGCATGGGCCGGTGCATTGGAAGGCATGCCGCTGGCGTGGCGCTATCTACCGTCGCTGAACGCCCGCATCCCCGTGTTTGCGCAAGGAGACAACGCATGATTGCCGTGATTTTTGAAGTCTGGCCCAGCGCCGAAGGGCGCCAGCAGTACCTGGACCTGGCGGCCGCGCTGCGGCCCTTGCTCGACGAGGTCGATGGTTTCATTTCCATCGAACGCTTCAGCAGCCTGAGCGAGCCAGGCAAATTGCTGTCGCTGTCTTTCTTTCGCGACGAAGCGGCGCTGGCGCAGTGGCGGCAGCTGGAAGCGCACCGGGCGGCGCAGTCGGCCGGCCGGCACGGCGTGTTCGACGATTACCGGCTGCGCATCGCCAGCGTGGTGCGCGATTATGGCATGCTGGAGCGGCAGCAGGCACCCGCCGACAGCCAGCGCCGCCACGGTATTTAGCGGGGCAGCGCGCCCTGCGTAATCTTGACCTTGACCCGGTAGGTGGGCGCGGCCGTGTCTAGGGCGGGCGGCGTGGCCGGGTCGACGTCGAGCAGGGTGAACGTCAGGTGGTTGACGGTCACTGAACTGGCGGCGCCGGGCATGGACTCGGACAGGACGATGTCGGTGGCGCCCGCGCTGTTGAGCAAACTGAAACTGTAGCTGACGTAGCCTTTCCACACGCACACGGCGCCCTTGCGGCAGCGGCTGTCGTTGACGCGCTCGAGTTTCAGGGTATCGGTGGCCGTGATGGCCACCTGTTCTCCCGGCGAGAGCACGTAGGTGACGCTGCGCGGCGTGTTTTCCGCGTCGCCGGCGCTGCCGGCCGCGCCGCAGCCCGCCAGCATGGCCAGGCAGGCGATGAACAGGGGTAACAACCACGTTCGGTACGATTGATGTAGGTAGTGCATGCTTTTCCTTTCAGTTGGAGCGTCCCGGCGTGGCGTCCACGCGCGGGATGAAAATGATAATAACAAAATGATATTTTCCCGGCGCACCATTGGCGCGCTGCGGATGAATTGACGTGCCGGCCACGCGGCGCGCCGATTACTGCGTAGAATGGCTGTTTTGAAAATCAGGAAACAACCATGAAAAAAACCGACCTGGCCAAAAGCGATGCCAAGAAACTGATGGGAAAGATGAATGTTCCCGGCGCCGGTGCATTCGGTAAGGAAGCGGTGGTCGTCGACCGCCGCGAGCAGCGCAAGCGCGATCAGGCTCTGGGCCTGGTGCCGTTCGCCGTCAAGCTGAACAGCGATCTGGTGTTGCAATTGCAGACCCTGGCCAAGGAACGCGGCGCGGATCTGAATGAATTGGTCGCCGAAGTCCTTGTCAAGGGCTTGGCTGCAGCGTAAGGGCTGACAATATTTATCTGTTGATAAATATTATTTATAAACTAAAAGGCGCCTTGCGGCGCCTTTTGCATTGCGGCATTGCTTTCTATTACACGTAGGCCGCCAGGGCGCCCTTCATTTTCTTCAGCGCCGCCACTTCGATCTGGCGGATGCGCTCGGCCGATACGCCGAACTCTTCCGCCAAGGCGTGCAGGGTGGCGCCGGAACCGTCGTCGTTGGCCAGCCAGCGCGCTTCGATGATGCGGCGCGAACGGGCGTCCAGCTTGGACAATGCCGTTTCCAGGCCTTCCGATTGCAGGCGGGTCACTTGTTCCGCTTCCAGCACCTTGGTCGGCTCGCTTTGCTCCGACGACAGGTAGGCGATCGGCGAAAACTTGTCGTCTTCATCGTCGGTCGGCGATTCCAGCGCGATGTCGCGGCCGCTCAAGCGCGTTTCCATCTCGATCACTTCTTCGCGCTTTACGTCGAGCAGCTTGGCCAGCGCGTCGATCTGCTTCGGCGTCATCGCGTCCAGGCCCGTCTTGTGGCTGCGCAGGTTGAAGAACAGCTTGCGCTGCGCCTTCGTCGTCGCGACCTTGACCAAGCGCCAGTTTTTCAGGATGTACTCATGCATCTCGGCTTTCACCCAGTGCATGGCGTACGACACCAGGCGCACGCCCTGGTCCGGATCGAAGCGTTTCACGGCTTTCATCAAGCCGATATTGCCTTCCTGAATCAGGTCGGCATGCGGCAAGCCATAGCCCAGATAGCCGCGGGCAATCGAGACCACCAGGCGCAGGTGCGACAGCACCAGCTCTTGTGCGGCGGCCAGGTCATTTTTTTCGCGCAGGCGTTTCGCCAGCGAAATTTCTTCGTCGTGGGTCAACATGGGCAGACGATTCACGGCCGAAATATAGGCGTCGATATTGCCCAGATTGCCAGTGAACCCGAGGCCCAGCGCATTACTTTTGGTCGGAACCAATGCGGATGTTGCGGACATCATAGTCATGTTTTCTCCCTCGTAGTCTTGCTGTGTTCCAGTTGGCCACATCACACGATGTGGCCCGATTGTCTGTTCTGTTTTGCGTATTCGGTCTTGCACTTTGCAGATCGCGGCACCATCTTCATCTGGCGTCCATGGCGGTTCTGCTGTTGGTATGTCCCTATATTAGCACTCTCTGCTTGAGAGTGCCAATCAGCACATTTAATCGTCCTGATAGCCTAAATACTATGGCGATTCAATGCTTGATATATATCTCTAAACAGCGCGATATAGCGCTCAACGACAACATGGCCAGTCTACGGCCTCTGGCTGAAGCGAGCCTTAAGAATACTTGCTAAATATCAAGATAACAGCAGATGGGGGGGGAGGCGCATGGCGGCACCGCAGGCGCCGCCATGGGAGGGAAGGTCAGTTCAGGCGCGCCAGGTGGCGCTGTACGCAGAGGAAGGCGCCGATCAGGCCCAGGCCGGCGCTGACGGCCAGCAAGCCGGCCATCGGCAACGGCGCCAGCGGCACCAGCTGGAATTCGGACGCATACAGGCGTGCAAACTCGGCAATCGCGGTATTGAGCGGCTGCAAGGCCAGCGCCACGGCGCCCAGCGCCAGCGCACCGGCGCACAGGCCCAGCAGGGCACCCGTGTAATAGAAGGGACGGTGGATGAACGTGTCGGTGGCGCCGATCAGTTTCGAGATGCTGATTTCATCGCGCTGCTGCATCACCTGCAGGCGGATGGTATTGAAGACCACGGCGATGACGGCCACGCCCAACGTGATCGCCAGCAACAGCAGCACCAGGCGCAGCACGCCCAGCAGGGCCGCCAGGCGCTTGACCCAGGCCGAATCGACTTGCGCCGATTCCACGCCCGGCAAGTGGCGCAACTGTTCCGCTACGGCATCGACATCCTGCGCTTCGCTGGCGCTGCTGAAGGCGTCCAGTTTCAGTACATAGCTGTCGGGCAGGGGATTGTCGCCCAGGGTGCTCAGTACGTCGGCCAGGCCGTTCTTGTTCTTCAGCGTGTCGAGCGCCTGTTCGCGCGGGATGAAGACGATCTTTGCCTTTTGCTCGCCCACGATCTTGCGCATGGCACTGGCCAGGGCCACGGCTTGCTCGCGCGGCGTGTCGATCTTCAGGAAAACGCTGATTTCCGGGTCGACCGACATTTGCTCCGACATCGGGCGCACATTGTCGAGCATGGTCAAGCCGGCGAACGGCAGCGACAGGGCGATGGCGACGACGAGCACGTTCAGTAAAAAGCCGCCTGGCGACTTGCGCAAATGAATCAGCGCCGAACCGAGGGCGAAGCGGTGTTGACGGAACCAGCCTCTCATGCCTGTTCTCCCTGCGCGTCGTCCTGGTCGGGGGCGGGCGCGAAATCGGGATCGGGCGGCGCGAAGACGGGCGCTTGCGTGGCCTTGTCGATGGCGACCAGCTGGCCGTTTTTCAGGTGGATCACGCGGGCGGCGGCGTCGAGCATCTGTTCGTCATGGCTGGAAATGAGGCAGGTCACGCCCACCGAATGGAATGCTTTGAGGGCATCGAGCACCTTGTTGGCGCTGGCGCGGTCCAGGTTGGCCGTCGGTTCGTCGGCCAGGATGATCTGCGGCCGGTTGACGATGGCGCGCGCGATCGACACGCGCTGCTGCTCGCCGCCCGACAGCGACAGCGGGCGCGCCATGGCGCGGTCCAGCAATCCCACCTTGTCGAGCGCGGCGCGTGCGCGCTGCTCGGCGGCCACTTTATGCGCGCCGACGACGAGCAGCGGCAGCATGACGTTGGCCAGGATGGAGCGGTCGTTCAGCAGTTTTTGCTGCTGGAAGATCAGGCCCATGTTACGGCGCAAGAACGGCACGCCGGCTGGCTTGATCTTCGCCATGTCCTGGCCATTGACGATCAGCTTGCCCGACGTGGGGCGTTCCATGGCGGCGATCATTTTCAGCAAGGTGGACTTGCCGGCGCCGGACGGGCCGGCCAGGAAGACCAGCTCGCCCTTGGCAATATTGAGTGAAATGTCGCTGAGCGCCACGGCGTCGGCGGAGTATTGCTTGGAGACGTGCTGAAATTCAATCATGTATGGGCTTATCCGAGCAGCGCTTCGACAAATTCGGCAGCCACGAAAGGCTGCAAGTCTTCAATTTTCTCACCGATACCGATGAAATACACGGGTACGGGGCGTACGCGGGCAATCGCCGCCAGCACGCCGCCCTTGGCGGTACCGTCCAGTTTGGTGATCACCAGGCCGCTCAGCTGCAGGGCATCGTCGAATGCCTTCACTTGCGTGAGGGCGTTCTGGCCCGTGTTGCCGTCGATGACAAGCAGGGTTTCATGCGGCGCGCCCTCCATGCCCTTGCCGATCACACGCTTGATTTTCTTTAATTCTTCCATCAGGTGCAACTGCGTCGGCAAGCGGCCGGCCGTATCGACCATCACCACGTCGATGCCGCGCGCTTTCGCCGATTGCACGGAGTCGTAGGCCACGGCGGCCGGGTCGCCCGATTCCTGCGAAATCACGGTGACGTTGTTGCGCTCGCCCCAGACCATCAGCTGCTCGCGCGCGGCGGCGCGGAAGGTATCGCCCGCGGCCAGCAGCACGGACTGGTTATTCGACTGCATGTGCTTGGCCAGCTTGCCGATGGTGGTGGTCTTGCCGGCGCCATTGACGCCGGAAATCATCATCACCAGCGGCTTGTGGCGGCCCAGCTCGAAGCGCTTTTCCAGCGGACTCAGGAGCTCGATCAGCAGCACTTTCAGCGCGGCCTTGACGGCGGCGGCGTCGAGCAGCTTGTCTTCCTTGACCTTTTTCTTCAATTCCGTGAGCAGGAATTCGGTGGCGTCGATGCCGGCGTCGGACATCAGCAGCGCCGCTTCCAGCTCTTCGTACAGGGCGTCGTCGATCTTCGCGCCGACGAACAGCACGGACAAGGTGTTCGAGGTTTTCGACAGGCCCGCTTTCAGGCGCGTCATCCACGATTTTTTCTCGGGTTCGGCGGCCACGATCACGGGCACGCGCTCGGCCGGCGCGCCGCTCAGGGGCGCAGCGGCAGGCTGCGGGGCAGGCGGCGTGGCGGCGGGAAGGACGAGGGGCTCGGCTGGCGCAGCCTCGGGAGCGATGGGTTTTTTCTTGAAGAAACTAAACATGGATGTGTGGTGGCGGGTGCTGACCTAAGGCCCGGCGGCGCCGGACACTGTGTTACGGGCTATTCTACCAGAGCGCGCCCGGCCCTTCATGCTTTACTGTTCGATTGGCAACATTGCGCGCCTATCCACGGAGATCGCCGCAGTTGCCAGGCTTTCCAGCCGGATCAATGGGTTTGCAGGGCCAGCGCCTGGTGGCGGCGGCGCCAGTCGGCGATGCTTTCGTCGACTTGCCGCAAGTCCAGCACATGCAGGAAGGAGGGCGGCTGCCTGGTCAGCACGGGACTGCGTCCGCCGGCCCACAATTCCATGCTTGGTGGCAAGTTTGCATGCAGTTGCTGCAGGCTGTCGCGCGTCTGGCGCTGCTTGCTGGCGCTGGAAAACGACAGCGCCACGATGTCGGCCCGCTGCGCGCGGGCGGCCGCGACGATGTCCGTCAGCGGCGTTTCCACCCCCAGCGACATGCAATGGGCGCCCGCCGCCGCGCACAGCGCCTCGGCCATCAGCAGGCCCAGGCCATGCCGCTCCTGCGGCAAGGTGCTGAGGACGATGCGCGGCGTGCGCGTGGACGGGCTGCTTGCCTGTGGCAGGGAAAAGATGGCGTGGCGCATCACCGTCTGCAAGGTTTCGCTATACAGATGCTCTTCATACACGGCCAGTTCGCCGCACGCCCACGCTTCGCCCACCATGCCCGTGAGGGGCGCGATGACGTCGATGGTGAAGGCCTTCAAGCCCAGCACGGCCAGTGCCTGGCGCAGGGCGTCGCCCAGTTCCGCCATCTGGTGGCCACGGCACAGGGCCAGGTAGTGTTCGAGCTGCGGTGCCGGCGCGGGCGGCGGCGTGATGCCGGCGCTGGCCAGCTGCTGCAGTTGCACGGTGCTGTGCTGCATGATTTTTCCCGGCCGAAATCCGAGGTCCAGCAGGCGCTTGACCATGCGCAATTTTTGCACTTGCTCGGCGGGATAGCTGCGCTCGCCAAAGGCGTCGCGCTGGGGCTGGGGAAAGGCGTAGCGGCGTTCCCAGACACGCAAGGTTTCCTTGGCCAGCCCGGTGTCGCGTTCGACATCGCTGATGCTGAAGGCGGAAGTAGGTTGCAGATCAGTATCCATACCAGGGGGCTTTGCTCGCTTGCGGAAGAACGTTGCATGCATTTTACGCCTTCCGCCGCCCCGGACCAAATAGCTGAATCCGATTGAAAATTGCTTGCGTATAAGTTTGTGAATGGCTCGGAGCGCTCATTGACATAAGTCAATATTTCATCGATTATCCATCAGGCTCGTTTTGTCCAGGACAAACTTAATACAGGTGTATTCATGAAAATTGCCGTCGTCGGAGCAGGAATTGCAGGATTGTCATGTGCCTATCGCCTGGCGCAAGCGGGCCAGGACGTCACCTTGTACGAGGCGGGCGACTATTTCGGCGGCCACAGCCACACGGTCGATGTCACGCTCGATGGCGTCACGCATGGCGTCGACACGGGTTTTCTCGTGTTCAACCACGCCACCTACCCGAATCTGGTGCAGCTGTTTGAGGAACTCGGTGTCGAGGCGGCCGACAGCGACATGTCGTTTTCCGTGAAGATGCCGCTGGGCACCTCGTCCGATGCCCGCGTGCTGGAATGGGCGGGCGCCAATTTCGATACCGTGTTCACCCAGCGCAGCAATCTGCTGCGCCCCGCCTTCCTGCGCATGCTGCGCGACATCCTGCGCTTCAACCGGCAGGCCAGCGCCCTGGCCACGGCCAGCTTGCCGGCGCCGGCCATGTCGCTGGGCGAGTTCCTCGACCTGCACAACTATGGCGAGGAGTTCCGCCACTGGTATCTGCTGCCGATGGCTGCCTGTATCTGGTCGTGTCCGGCGCGCCAGATGCTGGCCTTTCCGCTGGCCACCTTCATTCGTTTTTGCCACAACCATGGTCTGCTGCAAGTGAGCGACCGGCCGCAATGGCGCACGGTGCGGGGCGGCTCGCGCGTGTACGTGGAAAAATTGCTGGCGGGCATACCGCAGCAGCGCCTGGCGTGCCCCGTGCTGGCCGTGCGCCGCCAGGCGCACGGCGGCGCGCGCATGGTCGAGCTGCATACGGCGGCCGGCGTCGAGCATGCCGATCACGTGGTGCTCGCTTGCCACAGCGACCAGTCGCTGGCCCTGCTGGCGGACATCCGCGACGACGAGCGCTCCGTGCTCGAAGCCGTGCGCTACCAGCCGAACCGGGCCGTGCTGCACACGGATGCGTCTTGCCTGCCGCAGCGCCGCCGTGCCTGGTCGGCCTGGAACTACCAGGGACGGCCGGCCGCGGAAGGGGAGGCGCCGCAGGTATGCGTGCACTATTTGCTGAACCAGCTGCAACCCTTGCCCTTTGCCACGCCCGTCATCGTCTCGCTCAATCCCCTCGATGAGCCGGACCCGGCATCCATCCTCGACGAATTTTCGTATGCCCACCCCGTGTTCGATGGCGCGGCGATTGCCGCCCAGGCGCGCCTGGCCGGTTTCCAGGGCGCGCAGCATACGTGGTTCGCGGGCGCCTGGACGGGCTACGGTTTCCACGAGGACGGCTTGAAGTCGGGCCTGGCCGTGGCGCAAGTACTTAATGGCATGGCGGCGGCGGAGCTTGGCCATGCCGCGTGATCCCGCGCAGCCGGCCCCGCCGCTGCCCCAGCTGTGCCTGGGGCAGGTGCGCCATGCGCGGTTGCGTCCGCGCGCGCATGCCTTTGGCTACGGCATGTTTTATCTGCGCCTGCCCTTGCGCAGCCTGGGTGCGCAGGACTTTCCCGCCCGTTTGATTTCGCGCAACGGCGCCAATGTGCTGTCCTTCCGCGACAGCGACCATGGCGATGGCACGACGCCGCTGCTGGACTGGATCGACGGCTTGCTGCGCCAGCACGGCGTGGTCGATGCCGGCGGCGAAATCTGGCTGCAAACCATGCCGCGGATGTTCGGCTACGTCTTCAATCCCGTCAGCTTCTGGTTTTGCCACCGCCCGGACGGTGCGTTGCGGGCCGTGGTCTGCGACGTGCGCAATACCTTCGGCGAGCGCCACCTGTACCTGCTCGAGCAGGGCGGCCCCATCGCCTATGGCAGCGAATTGCAGGCCAGCAAAATTTTCCATGTGTCGCCGTTTTGCAAGGTGGAAGGGCATTACCGCTTCCGTTTCCTGCGCAACAGCGAACACGATGGCGAACGCCACCTGGCCCGGGTCGATTACGACGATCTCGACGGTCCGCTGCTGCAGACGAGCTTGTCCGGTACGGCGCAGCCGCTGCGCGATGGCGCCATCGCCTGGGCGCTGCTGCGCTATCCCCTGATGACGTTTGGCGTGATGGCGCGCATCCATTGGCAAGCCTTGCGCCTGTGGCTGCGCCGCGTGCCGTTTTTCAGCAAACCCCACCCTCCACAAGAAAAGGTGTCCCGATGAGCTCCGATTCCCTGCCGACCGGCCTGCATGCGCGCAGCAGTTCCACTCCCTTGCATGGGCATGCGCATCTGGACATGCCCGCCAGCGCGCGCATGATCGTGCGCCTGCTGCAAAAATTGCAGCATGGCGCCCTGCGCCTGCGCACGCCTGACGGCAGTATCTTGCTGTATGGCGATGGCAGCCACCCCGTCACCCTGGATCTGCACAACTGGCGCCTGTGTGCGGCGGTGTTGCGCTCGGGCGACATCGGCTTTGCGGAAACGTTTATCGCCGGCGACTGGCGCACGGACAATTTGCCGGGCTTGATCGAATTGATGATACGCAACCGCGCACAGATTGAATCGCTGATCTACGGCAACTGGTGGGGCAACCTGGCCTACAAGCTGCGGCATTTGCTCAATCGTAATTCGCGCGCCGGCAGCAAGAAGAATATCCACGCCCATTACGACATCGGCAACGCTTTTTACCAGCTGTGGCTGGACCCGTCGATGACGTATTCGAGCGCCCTGTTTTCCGAAGGCGCCAGCCTGGAGCAGGCGCAAGGGGCGAAATACGCGCGCATCGCGGACCAGCTGCAATTGCCGCCAGGCGCCAAGGTGCTGGAAATCGGCTGCGGCTGGGGCGGTTTCGCGGAAACGGCGGCACGCGATTACGGTGCCCACGTGACGGGGCTGACCTTGTCGACCGAGCAGCTGGCGTATGCGCGACAGCGCCTGCAGGACCGGGGACTGGCAGGGCAGGCCGACTTGCAGCTGTGCGATTACCGCGACAGCCATGGCCAGTACGACGCCATCGCCTCGATCGAGATGTTCGAAGCCGTGGGGCAAAGCTACTGGCCCGGCTATTTCGCCTGCGTGGCGCGCAACCTGAAGCCGGGCGGACGGGCTTGCATCCAGACCATCGTCATCGCCGACGACTTGTTCGAGCGCTACAGCAAGAGCACGGATTTCATTCAACAGTACATCTTCCCGGGCGGCATGCTGCCGTCGCCAGCCGAGTTCCGTCGCGCCGCCGAGGCACAGGGCTTGCGCGTGGAAGATGCTTTCCGCTTTGGCCTCGATTACGCGGAAACCTTGCGCCAGTGGCGTGCCAGCTTCCTGGCCCAGCGCACGGCGCTGGAAAAGCAGGGTTTCGATGGCCATTTCCTGTTGACCTGGGAGTTTTACCTCGCATATTGCGAGGCCGCCTTCCAGGCGCACAACACGGATGTGATGCAATTTACCCTGGTGAAGGACTGACCATGCGCCGCTTGCTTGCCACTGTTGTGCTGTCATTGACCATGTTGGGCGCCGCGGCCGCGCCGCCGGCCTTTGTCGCCGCCGACGTGCCCGAAGCCCGCCTGGCGGGGGAGGGCGAATACACGTGGTTCGGCATGCGTATTTATCGGGCGCAACTGTGGGTGGGCGCGAACGGTTACCAGGGCGCGGCGTCGGCAACGGCGCCGTTTGTGCTGGAATTGCGCTACGCGCGCTCGCTCGACGGCAAGAAGATCGCCGAAGCCAGTTATGAACAGATGCAGAAAATCGGCGCCGGCACGCCGGAGCAGCGCCTGGCGTGGCTGGGCACCATGCAGCGCATCTTCCCGGATGTGAAGGAAGGCCAGCGCATCGCGGGCGCCTACCGGGCCGGCATCGCGCCCGGCGTGCGCTTTTATCTCGACGGCAAGATGCTGGCCGATGTGAGCGACGGCGACTTTGCGCGCGCGTTTTTTGCCATCTGGCTGTCGCCTGAATCGACGGCGCCCAAGCTGCGCGCGGCCTTGCTGCAGAGTGCGGCGCCGCTGCCATGAACGCCGGGGCCAGCGTGTTGAGCTTGCCGGCCTTGTTCAGTTATGGCCTGTTCGGCTTGCCGCTTGCCATGCTGGCGCTGCCCATCTATATCTATGTGGCGCCGTTTTATGCGCAGCGCAGCAGTCTTGATCTGGCGCAGATCGGCGCCGTGTTGCTGGCGGCTCGCATCGCCGCCGCCTTCATCGATCCCGCCCTGGGCGCCTGGATGGCGCGCGGCGGGCGCAGCTATGCCGTGTATGTCGCCGCCGCGCTGCCCTTGCTGCTGCTGGGCTTTGGCGCGCTGTTCCATCCGCCATCCCTGTCGCACGGGGCCACCTTGGCCTGGTTCCTGGCAGCCTTGCTGCTCGTCTACACGGCCTATGGCCTGGCCGGCATCGCGCACCAGAGCTGGGGCGCGGCGCTCACCCAGGCGTCCACGCAGCGGGCGCGGGTGGCGGCCGTGCGCGAAGGCTGCGGCTTGCTGGGCGTGATCCTGGCGGCCGGACTGACTTCCGTGCTCGGCTATGACGGCTTGTCGCTGGCCTTTGCCACCTGCCTGCTGGCGGCGGGGGCGTTGCTGCTGGCGCGCGCCCCGCGTCCGGCCTCATCCGGCGTCGCGCTGGCAGCGTCCCGTGGCGGCTGGCAGTTGCCATTTCGCCAGCGCGCGTTTCGCTGGCTGTTTGCCGTTCTGCTCGTCAATGGCGTGGCCGCCGCCATTCCCGCCACCCTGTTCCTGTTCTTTGCCGGCGATTATCTGCGCCTGGGCCATTATGCGGGGCCGTTCCTGATCGTCTATTTTTGCGCGGCGGCCGCCTCGATGCCCGTGTGGGTGGCGCTGGCGCGCCGTTTTGGCGAGGCGCGCGCCTGGGGCGGTGCCATGCTGCTGGCCGCGACCGTGTTTGTCTGGGCATATGGCCTGGGCGCGGGCGCCGCCTGGGGCTTTGCCGCCATCTGCCTGCTGTCGGGCCTGGCGCTGGGCGCCGACCTGGCCTTGCCGCCGGCCTTGCTGGCGGGATTGATCGGCGCGGCCGGCCATGCCGGGCGGCATGAAGCGGCGTATTTCGGCTGGTGGAACTGGGGCGTGCAAATGAGCCTGGCGCTGGCGGCCGGCATTGCCTTGCCACTGCTGGGCTGGCTGGGCTATGTGCCGGGCAGCAGCAAAGGCTTGCCGGCCCTGGCGGCGGCGTACGCCTTGCTGCCCTGTGCCTTGAAACTGCTGGCGGCGCTGCTGCTGTGGCGCGCGCCCTTGCAACATATATATAGCGAACATCGGGAGAACCACGCATGCGCCTCATGACATTGTGTACACGCGGCATGGCGGCTGCCTTGCTGCTGGCGCTGGCCGCCTGTTCCACGCCGCCCCTGCCTGCCATGTACGCGCAGGAATTGCCGAAACTGGACTTGCAGCAGTACTTCAACGGCACGCTCGACGCCCATGGCATCTTCCAGGACCGCTCCGGCAAGGTCGTGAAACGCTTCACCGTGGTGATGCGGGCCAGCTGGGCCGGTGACACGGGCACCCTGGACGAGGATTTCACGTATTCCGACGGCAGCCGGCAACGGCGCGTGTGGACCTTGCGCAAGACGGCGCCCGGGCGCTTCATCGGCACGGCGCCCGACGTGATCGGGGAAGCCATCGGCGAAGTGGCCGGCAATGCGCTGCGCTGGCAATACGTGCTGGCCTTGCCCGTCGATGGCACGGTCTACCACGTCGACTTCGAGGATTGGATGTTCCTGATGGATGAGAAGGTCATGCTCAACCGTGCCGCCATGAGCAAGTTCGGCTTCAGCCTGGGCGCCGTCACTTTGTCGTTCAACAAGCGTCCGCAGGCGGCCCCATGAATCGCAAGATCACCGGCTGGGCCGGCAAGCACGTGTGGGTCATCGGCGCGTCGAGCGGCATCGGCGCCGCCTGCGCCGCCTTGCTGCTGGAGCAGGGCGCCTGCGTGGCCCTGTCGGCCCGCCACCGCGCCAGCCTGGAGCAGCTGTGCGAGGGACAGCCGCTGGCGCAGGCCTTGCCGCTCGATATCACCCAGCATGCGCAGCTGCGGGCCGTCTGCCTGGAATTGCAGCAGCAGTGGACGCATATCGACCTCATCCTGGTCGTGGCGGGCGGTTATCAGGCCATGCGCGCCGATAGTTTCGACCTGGAAGCGGCGCAGGGCTTGCTGGCCCTGAACGTGGGCGGCGTCTTCAATTGCCTGGAGCAGGCCTTGCCGTGGCTGTTGCGCCAGGGCAGCGGCGGCATCGGCATCGTCGCCTCGGTGGCCGGCTATGGCGGCTTGCCGAAGGCGCTCGCATATGGCGCCAGCAAGGCGGCGCTGATCAACCTGACGGAGTCGCTGTATCTGGATTTGCAGCCGCGCGGGATTGACGTGTATCAAATCAACCCTGGTTTTGTCGCCACGCCGCTGACGGCGGACAACGATTTCACCATGCCGGCCCTGATGACGGCGCAGGACGCGGCCGCCGCCATGCTCGACGGCATCGAGCGGGGCCAGTTCCACATCCACTTTCCCAAGCGCTTCACGAATACCATGCGCCTGGCCCGGCTGTTGCCGTACCGCGCCTATTTTTGGCTGATCCGCAAGGTGACGGGCCTATGAACGCAACCATGGACGGCCCGCTGGCGCGCCTGGTAGCGTTTTACGAGCACCTGAGCCTGGAAAACCTGGCCCAGCTGGGCGCCGTGTACGCGCCGGACGCCCGCTTCAAGGACCCGTTCAACGAAGTGGTGGGCCATGCCGCCATCCTGGCCATCTTCGAGCACATGTTCGTGCAAGTCGATGCGCCCCGGTTTGTCGTGCTGGAAAGCCTGGGGCAGGGGGAGCAGGCGTTCCTGACGTGGGAGTTTCGCTTCCGCATGAAACGGCTGGTATCTGGCGAACAGTGCATTCGTGGCGCAACGCATGTGCGCTTCGATGCGCAGGGACGGGTGTGCATGCACCGCGATTATTGGGATGCGGCGGAAGAATTGTATGAAAAACTGCCGTTGCTGGGCCCTTTCATGCGCCTGCTCCGGCGCGCAAGCCAGCGCTAGCATTGTTTCTTGATGCTTTTAAGCAAAAAATGCGAAAAAGAAAAAGTAAATTGTGTGGAATGGGGCCGGCGAAAACTTGATTTCAATCAAAGTGTCGTTTTTTGGATACAAATATCTCAAAATATTCAGAAGGCAACATTGTAAGAAATTGTTTCAACTGATGCGCAATTTGCAAGCAAGAGTCGTCCTCATCCGTTTCAAACGGAGCGTTGCGGCGTTGGTTGAAAAACATGGAAAACATTTCTATGTGAGCAATTTAAATTACCGGAAAGTCAGTAATTGTGTTGGCACTCTGCCTATTTTTCCAACGCGCGCGCCGACGTCGAAAATGGCGCCTACGCCCCTGAATAATGCGGCAACGCACCAAAATTGGGCGCAAGATTTCCCGTTTTTGGGCGTTCGGCAGCAAACATTGGCGATGCCGTGTATGCTTCGTCCCGTTTATCCATTATCGCCTGACAAATTGTGCGCTTTATCGCGTAAATCTTCGAGGGCAAATGAGGGGTAAAGCATGTTGACGTTTTAATCACTCGCCTGATACTGTTGCACTAATACAACGGGTGCCAGCATGCCATGCGCTATGATGGAATGGTCAATCAGGCCAATGCATTGGTTGGCAAGGGGCACTGGCTCTGTCGCGTAGTACGGTTGGCGATGGTCGGGATGCCTGAAAAAGCCCCCGGCCTGGTACCGGAAGTAACATGTTGGAACTTGATGGAATGTGAAACGGTCGTTATAGTGCCGCTTCCGGTGCCGTTTGAGCACCGAACCGGCGCACGAATGACGGTCGTTATGCAGCCTTCAAGCTTATCGGTGCAATAGCGTGCCGATACCGATATGAATGTTCCCCTGACCGGAACAGCAATGTGGCAGGTGGAGACCTTGCCCTCACTCATAAAAAGCGCTCTGCTAGAGCGCAGCTCGAGATGCATAGGCTGTATTACTTTTTGCTTCAAAAATTAAAGGAAATCGCAATGAAAAAAACTCTGATCACCCTGGCAGTTCTGGCAGCAGCCACTGGCGTAGCCCAAGCTCAATCGAGCGTTGTTATCTACGGTACCGTTGACGCTGGTTTCGTCAGCGAGCGCGGCGGTGTTAACGGCAACGTTAACAAACTGGACAGCGGCATTGCTTCGGCTTCCCGTATCGGCTTCAAAGGCACCGAAGATCTGGGCAGCGGCCTGTCGGCACTGTTCGTTCTGGAATCGGGCTTCGGCGTTGACAACGGTCAACAAGACGTTGCTGGTACCTTGTTCAACCGTCAAGCTTACGTTGGTCTGAGCAGCAAAACGACCGGTACCCTGACCCTGGGTCGTCAATACACCCCTTGGTACAACACCCTGTCGAAAGTTGCTGATCCATTCGCAGCTGGCTACGCTGGTTCCGCTAAGAACTTGTTCCCAGCGAACACCCGCACCAGCAACACCGTGCTGTACACCTCGCCAAACTTCAACGGCTTTGACGCTGACGTGGCTTACACCTTCGGCGAGCAAGCTGAGTCGAACAAAATCGGCCGCAAAATCGGCGCGTCGGCTGGCTACTCGAACGGTCCTCTGAACGCTCGTATCGCTTACAACAACACCAGCAACGACACCGCGCTGACCGAAACCGGTAGCGGCCGTAACTGGTTGGCTGCAGCTAACTACGACTTCGCAGTTGCTAAAGCTTACGTCGCATACGGCGCAAACAAAGGCCAAAACAGCGCCATCCGCAACAACGGCAATGTTAACGCGTTCAACTACACTTCGGCTGGCTACAGCACCGACAGCAACAACATCCTGGTCGGCGCAACCGTACCTGTTGGCCCAGCTGGCACCGTAATGGCTTCGTTCATCCGCACGAACGACAAAACCGCCGCCAATGCTGACGCTGATCAATGGGCACTGGGCTACTCGTACGCTCTGTCGAAGCGCACCAGCACCTACGCTTCGTACGCTAAGATCAAGAACAAAAACAACGCTGGCTACACCGTTGGTAACAACAGCAATGTTGGTACGGGCGACAAAGCCTTCAACGTTGGCGTTCGTCACTCGTTCTAATATTCGCGCAAGCGAAGCTTAGTACCGCTGCAGACATCCCCTCGGGGATGTCTATCAGCAAGGAAACGCGTCTCCAGGCTAGTCCTGGCGGCGCGTTTTTGCATTCGCGGCGCCGGTTATAATGGCGCCGTTACTCAAGTAAAGGAATGCCATGAATTCATTGAAATCGCCGCGCTTGGCCGCCATGCTGGCCGCGCTGCTGCTCGCTGGCGCCACGGGCGCCGCTGTCGCTGCCGTCAAGGGCAAGAAGCCGGCCGGACTGGAGCGCTACGGCGTGGCCGTCTACTCCGACCTGTGCCTGCAGAAGGATAGCGGCGAAATCGGCGGCCAGCGCGTCACTCTGCACCGCTTTGTCGAGGCCGATTCCGTCATCTATGAATTCACGGCAGGCGCCCTGAGCTGGCCTATCGTGGCCAACGACGTCAACCTGGACGCCGCCACGGGCGCCTTCGATTTCACCATCGCCGGCGCCGACAGCGAAGAGCGCACCATCGTCGGCAAGTTTTCCAAGGATGGCCAGACCCTGACCCTGGAAGGCGATTACTGCGGCGGCAACGTGCGCATGCCGATGAAACTGAGCCGCGTGCGCGATTTCGGCCGCCCCCTGAAAAACTGCACGCCATGCCCGCCGATGCCGGAAGCGCCGGCGCAGGCGCCAGCGCAGGACGGCGCCGAGGCGCCCGCCGCCTGACGCGGTTGTGACTTGCACATGAAAAAGGCCCGGTATCGACCGGGCCTTTGTTATTTCTCGCTTGGCAAGAGGCTTATTGGGCCGCTTGCGCCTTTTCCGCATTCGCGCGGATGGTGGCGAGCGTCGCGTTCGGCGTGATCAGGTTGCCGTCATAGCGCAGCTCGATCAGGGCCGGCAAGTTGTGCGCCCTGGCGTGCGCCAGCGCCCGCTGCAGGGCAGGGGCGAACTCTTCCGTCGTATTCACCACTGCGCCATGCGCGCCATACGCTTGCGCCAGCGCCGCAAAATCCGGGTTGTGCAGGGTCGTGCCCGACACGCGGCCCGGGTAATCGCGTTCCTGGTGCATGCGGATGGTGCCGAACATCTGGTTATTGAAGACGATGATGACGACGCCCGCCTGGTATTGGACGGCCGTGGCCAGTTCCTGGCCATTCATCATGTATTCGCCATCGCCGGCGAAGGTGATGACGGTGCGCTCCGGATGCACGATCTTCGCCGCCACGCCCGACGGCACGCCGTAGCCCATGGCGCCATTCGTCGGCGCCAGCTGTGTGCGCATGCCGCCGTAGCGATAAAAACGGTGTGCCCACGAGGCGTAATTGCCGGCGCCGTTCGTCAGGATGGTGTCGGCCGGCACCTGCGCCATGATCTCCTGCGTCACTTGCCACAGGTCCAGCGGCGCCTGGCCATCCTGGAAGATGGGCGGCTGCTCCTGGTAGGCGGCCAGTTCGGCCTTCGCTTCGGCCAGCGTATGTTGCCACGCGGAAGCATCGACGGGGACCATGGCGGCCAGCATGGCGCAGACCTGCGGCATGCCGCTGTTGATCATCAGCTCGGCCTGGTAAACGCTGCCCAGTTCCTCGGCATCCGTATGGATGTGTACCAGGCGCTGGCGCGGCACGGGCGAGTCGAACAGGGTGTAGCCGCCCGTCGTCATTTCGCCCAGACGCGGGCCGATGGCGATGACCAGGTCGGCATTTTTCACACGCGCGGCCAGTTTCGGGTTGATGCCGATGCCGACGTCGCCGATGTAGTTCGGGTGCGCATTGTCGAGCAAGTCCTGGAAGCGGAAGGCGCAGGCGACGGGCAGGTGGTTGCTTTCCGCGAACTGCTGCAGGTCGGCGCACGCTTGCGGCGTCCAGGTGGTGCCGCCCAGCAAGACCAGCGGCTGCTTCGCCGTCGCCAGCATGCTGCGCAGCTGCTGCAGCTGGGCGTCGGATGGCGCCGCCTGCACGGCTTGGTAGGCGCGCGTATCGGCGACAGTCGCCATGGAGATCAGCATGTCTTCCGGCAAGGCCAGCACGACGGGGCCGGGGCGCCCGCTGGTGGCGACCTGGAAGGCGCGCGCCAGGTATTCGGGGATGCGCTCGGCGCGGTCGATCTGCGCCACCCACTTGGCCATCTGGCCGTACATGCGACGGTAGTCGATTTCCTGGAATGCTTCGCGGTCGACGAAATCATTGCCCACCTGGCCGATGAACAGGATCATCGGGGTGGAGTCCTGGTAAGCCGTGTGCACGCCGATCGAGGCGTTGGTGGCGCCCGGCCCGCGCGTGACGAAACAGATGCCCGGCTTGCCCGTCAGCTTGCCGTAGGCTTCGGCCATGAAGGCGGCACCGCCTTCCTGGCGGTTGATGATGAAGCGGATGCCCGAATCGTGCAGGGCGTCGAGCACGTCGAGGTAGCTTTCGCCAGGCACGCCAAAGGCGGTGTCGACACCGTGGATCTGCAGGGCATCGACCAGGATCTGGCCGCCGGTACGGGGTTGTTGCGTCATGTTCGGCTCTTTATATTCTAGTTGGGTGGCAAATAAAATGGGGCAAGCGGTGCGCATGCGCCTGCATGCAAGCAGCTTGCCCCATTCTATGTGAGCCGATTTGGCCCGGCTTTTGAAATGGCGACACCGAATTACACAATCCCCCGGCTGGCGTGGCGCGCTTTTGCAGAAACATGCTGCGGCGCGGTACAATGGCGGGTGAAGCAGGCCAGACAGTCGCTGGCCGGCGCAGCAATGCGCTGGCGGGAGGAAGGTCCGGACTCCATAGAGCGGGGTGACGGTTAACGGCCGTCCGCTGAAAGCCGCAAGGTATAAGGCGAGGAATAGGGCCACAGAGACGAGCGTATTAAGTTACGGTGAAACGCGGTAACCTCCACCTGGTGCAATTTCAAATAGGCACGCGATGATGCTGCTCGCGGAGCGTGCGGGTAGAAAGCTTGAGCGCCCGAGTAATCTGGCGCCTAGAGGAATGACTGTCATAGCGCCGACCTGCAAGGGAATGCGCCGTAACAAAATCCGGCCTATCGGCCTGCTTCACTGGAATTCCTGCTCCCTGGCTTGCCAGGGAGTATCTCGGCGGCAGCGGTTTTCCTGCTGCACGCCGCGCCAAAAGCCCCCGCAACGGGGCTTTTTTTGTTTCTAAAATTATAGCAGTAAAGATAAAGTTGTATATACAACTAAAAGTGGACAATTGGTTAAAGTTTCCGACTTCCAATTAATTGCTGCATTGCAAAAATAGTTTTCCTGCGTCAGGCCAGCCCCGGAAAACAGGGCCGGTACGCGCCATCGGCGATTATTTTTTGCTTTAAACCAAGTCTTTCGCTGCGGCTGATTGCTGTTGTGCCTGGATGACGAAAGTATTGTCATGTGTCAACTAACTGTAAAAAATTCAATTTTTTGATTTCGTTTTTTTCGATGTTTACGGTAGGAAAACACATGTGTGCAGATGAGGTAGCACATTCACTATCTTTCATAAGTATCTAATTTATCGATATATTTTTATTTGAGACTCCTTCAACGATATGCGCTAAGTCCTTAATTTCATTAATAAAATTCCTGTTTTACCAATCGGAAACCGCTTGACCACTATCTTTGCTTCCTCTAAAGTGGGCAACTGTGTGAAAAAGTGTGTTTTTGTGGGAAATTTTCCCTTTTCATCGCGATGCGCAAGCGTCGCAAGCCAAGCTCAAAAAAAGGTCTTCCGTGTTTCAAGGCGCGTCCGCAATCAATCTCGATGCCAAAGGCAGGATGTCTATCCCTGCCAAGCACCGTGACGCGCTGGCGATTCAATGCGAAGGCCGTTTGACGCTGACCAAACACCCCGATGGCTGCCTGCTGTTTTTCCCCCGTCCCGTGTGGGAAAGCCACCGCCAGCAGATCGCCGCCTGGCCCATGTCGGCGCGCGCCTGGCAGCGCATCTTCCTCGGCAACGCCGTCGACGTCGAGCTGGACTCGGCGGGCCGCGTGCTGATCTCGCCCGAATTGCGCAATGCCGTCGGGCTGGCGCGCGAAGTCATGATGATCGGCATGGGCAGCCACTTTGAAATATGGGATGCCGCCAAATTGGCCGACAAAGAACAGCAGGCGATCGATGCCGGCACCCCCGATGTACTTTCCAATTTTTCTTTCTAAGGCTCCGTAATGACACAACTCACGGTGCCGGAATTTCAGCATCGCACGGTGCTGCTCGATGAAGCGGTCGATGCGCTCGACCTGACGGGCGACCGTGCGCACGGCGTTTACGTCGATGGCACGTTTGGCCGCGGCGGCCATAGCCGCTTGATCCTGTCGCGCCTGGCATCCGACGCGCGCCTGATCGGCTTCGACAAGGACTTGCAAGCCATCGCCACGGCCGAACAGATCGGCGACCCTCGCTTTGAAATCGTCCATGACAGCTTTGCCACCATGACGGCCAGCCTGGCCGAACGCGGCGTACGGCAGGTGGACGGCATTTTGCTCGACCTGGGCATCTCGTCGCCGCAGGTCGACGACGCGGCGCGCGGTTTCAGCTTCCGCAACGACGGACCGCTGGACATGCGCATGGATACCACGCGCGGCATTTCCGCGGCCGAGTGGCTGGCGGTGGAAACCGAGCAGAATTTAGAGAAAGTGATACGCGATTATGGGGAAGAACGGTTTGCTTTTCAGATTGCAAAGGCGATTGTTGCTGGCCGGGCAGTCCAGCCAATTTCAAGCACACGACAGCTTGCCGGCATCGTGGCAGGCGCCGTCAAGACCCGCGAGAAGGGTAAGGACCCCGCTACCCGCACCTTTCAGGCAATCCGCATTTTCATTAACAAAGAGCTCGAGGATCTCGAGATCGGTCTGAACCAGGCGTATGCCTGCCTGGCGCCCGGCGCGCGCATGGCCGTGATCAGTTTTCATTCGCTGGAAGACCGCATGGTCAAGCGCTTCTTCGCCTCGAAGGCGAACGTGGAGCAGCCTGACCGCCGCCTGCCGATCCGCGCGGTGGACTTGCCGCAGCCGGAAATGAAGCTGATTTCGAAGATGAAGCCGTCCGACGCCGAGATCGAGGGCAATCCCCGTTCGCGCTCGGCCGTGATGCGCGTGGCGCAGCGCCTGCCGCTGGCCGCCCCTGCAAACGGCGGCGCCCGATGACTGGCAAGCTGTGTGTCCTGCTGTCGGCCCTGCTGGTGTGCTGCGGCCTGTCGCTGGTGAACGCGCAGTACCAGTCGCGCCACCTGCTGATCGACCTGGAACGCGCGCAAGCGCTGTCGCGCCAGCTCGACATCGACTGGGCGCAACTGCAGCTGGACCAGTCCACTTTGGGCAAGCATGAACGCATCGAATCGATCGCGCGGCGCGACCTGAGCATGACGCCGCTGACGGCGGCGCGTACGCAATACCTGACGGAGGGCGAATAATGAAGTTGGGCGGTAATAGCAACGGCCGGGTGGCGGCATCGAAAGGCGTGCCATTCTCGAAGAACCCCGTACTGGCGGTGCGTCTGCCCGTCTGGCGTTCGCGCGTCGTGCTGTTCCTGCTGTTCTTCGCTTTCGCCGGCCTGGGCGCGCGCGCCCTGTGGCTGCAAGGCGTGTCGACGCAGTTCCTGCAAAAGCAGGGCAAGGCGCGCTATGAGCGCACGCTGGAATTGCCGGCCACGCGCGGCAAGATCACCGACCGCAACGGCCAGGTGCTCGCTTCGTCCGTCCCCGTGAAAGCCATCTGGGCCATTCCCGACGACGTGCTGCAGGCGTCGCCCGAGAAAATCAACGCGCTGGCCGGCCTGCTGGAAATGAACGTCAACGAATTGCGCAAGAAGCTCGATTCGGACCGCAGCTTCGTTTACCTGAAGCGACAGGTCGAGATGGATGTGGCTGACAAGATTTCCAAGCTGGGCATCGACGGCATCGATGAGCG
This sequence comes from Janthinobacterium goodfellowi, assembly GCF_051380695.1. Classification (NCBI taxonomy): domain Bacteria; kingdom Pseudomonadati; phylum Pseudomonadota; class Betaproteobacteria; order Burkholderiales; family Oxalobacteraceae; genus Janthinobacterium; species Janthinobacterium goodfellowi. Next base: position 221,904 of record NZ_JBNYXN010000008.1, read on the forward strand.
CAAGGAATACAAGCGTTTCTATCCGCAGGGCGAAGTGATGACCCACGTGGTGGGCTTTACCAACGTGGAAGACGTGGGCCAGGAAAGCATGGAACTGGCGCAGCAGAAAACCCTCGTCGGCACCACCGGCAGCCGCCGCGTGATCAAGGACCGCTTGGGCCACATCGTCGAAGACATCGGCTTCATCCACGAACCGCATGACGGCAAGGACCTGACCCTGTCCGTCGACAGCAAGATCCAGTACATCGCCTTCACGCAGCTGAAGGAAGCGGTGGAAAAATTCAACGCCAAGGCCGGCGGCGCCGTGGTGCTCGACGTGCACACGGGCGAAGTGCTGGCCCTGGCCAATTACCCCAGCTACGACCCGAACGACCGCCGCAAGCTCACGGGCCAGCAGCTGCGCAACCGCGTCATGACCGATACCTTCGAACCTGGTTCGACCCTGAAGCCGATCACGGTATCGCTGGCGCTCGACACGGGCCGGGTCAAGCCGACCACCTTGATCGACACGGGCCCGGGCCGCTACACGATCGCCGACCGCACGATTACCGACACCAAGCCGCACGGCGTGATCAACGTCTCCGAAATCATCGAGATGTCGTCGAACATCGGCACCTCGAAGATCGCGCTGGGCATGCCGTCGCAGGAAATGTGGGAAATGTTTACCAAGGTCGGCTTCGGCCAGCAGCCGAAATGGGGCTTCCCCGGCGCTGTGGCCGGCCGCGTGCGTCCATATAAATCGTGGCGCCCGGTGGAACAGGCGACCATGAGCTACGGTAACGGCATTTCCGTGTCGCTGATCCAGCTGGCGCGTTCCTACATGATGTTCGCGCGCGACGGCGACACGATTCCCCTGTCGTTCCAGAAGGTCAATGAACTGCCCGTGGGCCAGCAAGTGATCAAGCCGAAGACGGCCGCCGAAATGCGCGCCATGCTCGAACTGGTGGTCTCCGGCGCGCACGGCTCGGCCAAGCGCGCCCAGGTTGCTGGCTACCGCGTGGGCGGCAAGACGGGTACCGCCTATAAGGTGGAAAACGGCCGCTATGCGATGCCGCGCAAGTACATCGGCTCTTTCGTGGGCATGGTGCCGATGTCGGCGCCGCGCTTCATCATCGCCGTGATGATCGATGAACCGACCGGCCCCGCCCACTATGGCGGCCAGGTCGCCGCTCCCGCTTTCGCGGCGATTGCGACCAACGCGCTGCGCGCGATGAACGTACCGCCCGATTCCTCCGTTACCGAAATCGTGGTCCCGGCCAATGCCGGCCCGGAGGCCATGTGAAGTCACTCATGACCATACAAGACATCAGTTTGTGGATCAAAACGGCTGCCCCGTCCGGGCAGCTGACGTCCGATTCGCGCCGCGTGCAGCGCGGCGACGTGTTTTTCGCCTATGCGGGCGCCACCGATTTCATCGCCGCCGCCATCGCGCAGGGCGCCGCCGCCATCGTGCATGACGCCGTGGAATGGAACGCCGCTTGGAGCGTGCCGCACCTGCTGGTCAGCGACCTGAAACGCCTGGCCGGCCCTGTGGCGCATGCTTTCTACGACATGCCCGACAGCGCCATGTTCAGCGCCGGCGTGACGGGCACGAACGGCAAGACTTCGTGCGCGCTGTGGCTGGCGCAGGCCCTGGCGCGCCTGGGCGAAACCTCGTCCGTCATCGGGACGTTGGGCGTGGGCCTGTGCAAGCCGCGCGGCGCCATCGAATTCGACGTCACCGGCTACACCACGCCCGACGCCGTGCTGCTGGCACGCAAGCTGGCCGCCATGCGCGACGCTGGCGCCAAGGCCGTCGCCATCGAAGTGTCGTCGATCGGCCTGGACCAGGACCGCGCGGCCGGCATGCATTTTGACGTCGCCATGTTTACCAATCTGACGCGCGACCACCTCGACTACCATGGCGACATGGCGGCCTACGAGGCGGCCAAGGTCAAGCTGTTCGACTGGCCCGGCCTGAAAACGGCCGTCATCAACCTGGACGACCCCATGGGTTTGCGCCTGGCGGCGCACGTGGATGGCAAGCTGGCCGGCGAATATCCCGTCATCGGCTACACCCTGCAGGATGCGGCCGCCTTGCCCGACCTGCCGGGCGTGCTGATGCTGCGCGCCAGCCAGTTCCGCAGCCGCAATGCCGGCACCGACTTCCACCTCGAATGCGCGCTGGGCGTGGCGCTGGTCAAGACGCAGCTGGTGGGCCACTTCAATATCAGCAACGCGCTGGCCGTGCTGGGCGCCTTGCTGGCGCACGGCACCGGCCTGCGCGCCGCCATCGACGGCATCGAATCCTTGCAGCCAGCCCCGGGCCGCATGCAGCAGGTGGGCGGCCAGGAAGCACCGATGGTCGTCATCGATTACGCGCATACGCCGGACGCGCTGGAAAAGACCCTGGCCGCCTTGCGCCAGGTGGCGCAGGAGCGGGGCGGCCAGCTGTGGTGCGTGTTCGGCTGCGGCGGCGACCGCGATCCGGGCAAGCGTCCGCAGATGGGCGCCATCGCGCAACTGGCCGATCACGTGCTCGTCACCAGCGACAATCCGCGCAGCGAAGACCCGCACGCCATCATCGCGCAGATCGTCGCCGGCATGCGCGCAGACGGCCCGCAGCCGCAGGCCATCGAAGACCGCGCCGCCGCCATCCTGTCGGCCATCAAGCACGCGGCCAAGCCGGACGTGATCCTGTTGGCGGGCAAGGGCCATGAGCCGTACCAGGAAATCAAGGGCAAGAAACTGCCGTTCTCCGACGCCGACCATGCGCAGCTGGCCCTGTCCGCGCGCCTGACCATGATGAGGACGAACTGATGCGCGGCCCCCTGACAGAACTGATGCCGTCGCTGGACGGCGCGCAGCTGAAGGGCGACGCCGTTTTTGACGGTGTCTCCACCGACAGCCGCAGCGCCCAGGCCGGTTCGCTCTTCGTCGCCCTGCGCGGCGAGAGTTTCGACGCCCACGACTTCCTCGAGCAGGTGGCCGCCCGCGGCGTCGCCGCCGTGGTGGTCGAGCGCCTGCCCGCAGGCTGGGACAGCGGCAAGGTAGCGGCCATCGTGGTGCCCGATACCCTGGTCGCGCTGGGCCGCATCGCCAATTTCTGGCGTAGCCGTTTCAATGTGCCCGTCATCGGCGTCACCGGCAGCAACGGCAAGACCACCGTCAAGGAGATGATTGCATCCATCCTGGCGGCGGCTTTCGGCGAAGAGGCGCGCCTGGCCACGCGCGGCAACCTGAATAACGAGATCGGCGTGCCATTGACCCTGTTCCGCCTGAATGAAGAACACAAGGCGGCCGTCATCGAGATGGGCATGAACCATCCGGGAGAAATTGCGCGTCTGGCCGCGATCACCGCGCCGACCCTGGCGATGGTCAACAACGCGCAGCGCGAGCACCAGGAATTCATGCATACGGTCGAAGCGGTGGCGCGCGAAAACGGCGCCGCGCTGGCGGCATTGGCCGACGACGGCGTGGCCGTCTTCCCGCATGGCGATGAGTTCACGCCCCTGTGGCGCGAACTGGCCGGCGCGCGCGCCGTCATCACCTTTGGTTTGTCGAAGGAGGCGGATGTCAGCTGCACGCACCGCGCGGCCGAGGACTTTGGCAGCGACCTGTTCGTCAGCGTGCGCGCAACTGATGGCAGCTTGCGCCAGTTCTTCGTCGGCTTGCAGGCGGCGGGCGAACACAATGTGCGCAATGCGCTGGCGGCCGTGGCATGCGCGATCGGCGCCGGCATCGCGCCAGAACATATCAAGCAGGGCCTGGAGGCGTTTTCTCCCGTGAACGGCCGTCTGCAGAAAAAACGTGCCGCCAACGGCGCCACCATCATCGACGACAGCTACAACGCCAATCCGGATTCGGTGAAGGCGGCCATCGACGTGCTGGCGCAGGCAGCAAAGCCGCGCATCCTGGTGCTGGGCGAGATGGCCGAAGTTGGTACGCAAGGGCAGCAGTTCCACGAAGAGATCGGCGCCTACGCCGCCGCCAAAGGCATCGAACACGTGCTGGCGACGGGCGGCCTGGCGCGCCATCTGGTGAATGCGGCGCAGGCAGCCGCCAGCCAGGAATCAGGCACGGTCGTGGAGTATTTCGAACAGTTCGACGGCTTGCTGGCAGCGCTCGATGCGCATTTGTCCGGCCGTTCGGATGCAACAGTATTAATCAAGGGCTCCCGTTCCATGAAAATGGAGCGGGCCGTGCAGCATTTGATTGGTTCAAACAACAATAACAAGGAAGCTCACTAATCATGCTGCTCTGGCTCGCTCATTATTTCCAGGACGACATTGGCCCATTGCGGGTCTTTAACTTCATCACATTCCGCGCCGTCTTCGCCACCCTGACGGCGATCTTGATCGGCCTGTGCGCCGGTCCTGCCGTGATCCGCATGCTCACGCGCATGAAGGTCGGCCAGGCCGTGCGTACGGACGGCCCGCAAACGCATCTGAAAAAACACGGCACGCCCACCATGGGCGGTGTGCTGATCCTCATCGCCATCGGCATCTCCACCTTGCTGTGGGCCGACCTGTCGAACCGCTTCATCTGGCCGGTGCTGATCGTCACCCTGGGCTTTGGCGCCGTCGGCTGGGCCGACGATTACCGCAAGGTGGTGCACCAGGACCCGGAAGGTATGCGCTCGCGCGAAAAATACTTCTGGCAGTCGCTGATCGGCATCGTCGCCGCGTTTTACCTGGCGTTCTCCGTCTCCGTGTCGGAACCTGACGCGGGCCACGTGTGGAACCTGATCTACGCCTGGGTGCAGTCCGGCTTCGCCATGGACCTGCCGCCGAAGGCCGATTTGATCGTCCCGTTCTTCAAGACCATCAGCTATCCGCTGGGCGTGTGGGGCTTCATCGCGCTGACCTATTGCGTCATCGTCGGCACCAGCAACGCCGTCAACTTCACGGACGGTCTCGATGGCCTGGCCATCATGCCGACCGTGATGGTGGGTACGGCCCTGGGTCTGTTCGCCTACCTGACGGGTAACGCCACGTATGCGCGCTACCTGTTCATCCCGCACATTCCGGGCGCCGGCGAACTGGTGATCTTCTGCGGCGCGCTGGCCGGCTCCGGCCTGGCCTTCCTCTGGTATAACACGCACCCCGCCAAAGTGTTCATGGGCGACGTGGGCGCACTGGCACTGGGCGGCGCACTGGGTACCATCGCCGTCATCGTGCGCCAGGAAATCGTCCTGTTCATCATGGGCGGCATCTTCGTCGTCGAAACGCTGTCCGTGATCATCCAGGTCGTCTGGTTCAAGTACACCAAGAAGCGCTTTGGCGCTGGCCGCCGCATCTTCCTGATGGCGCCATTGCATCACCATTTTGAACAAAAAGGCTGGAAGGAGACGCAGGTAGTCGTGCGTTTCTGGATCATCACCATGATGCTGGTGCTGCTCGGCCTGACCACCTTGAAGCTGCGCTGATGATGTACGACGCTAAAACCGCACTGGTACTGGGCCTCGGCGAATCGGGGCTGGCGATGGCCCTGTGGCTGGCCCGCAGCGGTGCTTGCGTGCGCGTGGCCGATACGCGCGAGGCGCCCGAGCGCCTGGCCGCGTTGCAGGCCGCCGTGCCGCAGGCGCAATTCATCGCCGGCGCCTTCACGGCCGACCTGCTCGATGGCGTCGACTTCGTTGCCGTCAGCCCCGGCCTGGCGCCGGGCCGCGAACTGGCTGGAATCGCCCCGGCCGCGCAGGAAAAAAATATCCCCGTATGGGGCGAGATCGAACTGTTCGCGCAGGCACTGGCCGCGCTCAAGGCGGAACGCGGCTATGCGCCGAAAGTCATCGCCATCACGGGCACGAATGGCAAGACGACCGTCACCAGCCTGGTGGGCCTGCTATGCGAGCGCGCCGGATTGATCACGCGCGTGGCCGGCAATATCAGCCCGGCGGCGCTGGACGTGCTGCGCGAAGTGCTCGATGCCGAGCCCGCGCCGCAGCCGGTGGAGGCGGGCGCTGAAGCGGCGGAACCCGTCGCCAGCACCTTGCCGCAAGCGTGGATACTCGAGTTGTCCAGCTTCCAGCTGCACACGACGTTCAGCCTGCAGGCCGATGCGGCCACGGTCCTGAATCTGTCGCAGGATCACCTGGACTGGCATGGCGACATGGCCGCGTATGCCAAGGACAAGGCGCGCATCTTCGGCGACCAGACCGTGCGTATCCTGAACCGCGACGATGCGGCCGTGATGCGCATGGCCGATCCGCTGGCCGAGACGATCACCTTCGGCACGGGCGAGCCGGCGGAAGTGGACAGCTTTGGCCTGGTCAATGAACGCGGCATCTTCTGGCTGGCGCAAGCCGTGCCCAGCGAAGAAGTGATCGAGAAAAAACGCAAAAAGAACGATCCGGCGCCGGAGCCGGTGCCGACGATGGCCAAGAAACTGATGCCGGCCGACGCGCTGAAAATCCGCGGCCAGCATAACGCCTCGAATGCGCTGGCGGCGCTGGCCCTGTGCCGTGCCATCGGCTTGCCATTCGCGCCGCTGCTGCACGGCTTGCGCGAATACCAGGGCGAGCCGCACCGCGTGGAGCTGATCACGGCCGTGGCCGAGGTCGAATATTACGACGACAGCAAGGGCACCAACGTGGGCGCGACAGTGGCCGCGTTGTCCGGCCTGGGCAAGGCGTTTGGCGGCGCGGAACAGCGCCTGGTGCTGATCGCCGGCGGCGACGGCAAGGGGCAGGATTTCTCGCCGCTGGCCGAACCGGTCTCGCGCTACGTGCGCGCCGTGGTGCTGATCGGCCGCGACGCGCCAGCCTTGCGCGCGGCGCTCGAGCCGGCCGGCGTGGACATCATCGATTGCGCCACCTTGCCGGAAGCCGTCAAGCGCGCCAGCAGCCTGGCGCTGGCCGGCGATGCCGTGCTGCTGTCGCCCGCATGCGCCAGCCTGGACATGTTCAAGAACTATGCGCACCGCGCGCAGGTGTTTGTCGACGCCGTGCGCGACATCGCCCTGGAAAACGGACAGGATATCTGATGGCCTTCCAACTGCCTTTCCGCTTTGGTTCCGGCTCGGCTGCCAAGCCGCTGGACAGCCGCGCGCGGCAGTCGAAGATGATGGACTATGACAAGCCGCTGGTATGGGTCGTCCTGTTGCTCATGCTGCTGGGCATGGTGATGGTGTATTCGGCGTCGATTTCGCTGTCGGACGCGCGCAAGTTCGCCGCCTATACGAACAATTATTTCGTCGTGCGCCAGGCGCTGTTCATCGGCGTGTCGATCATCGTCGGCGCGATGGTGTTCCGCATCCCTGTCGCCACCTGGCAAAAGATCGCGCCGTGGCTCTTCATCGGCACTCTGGTGCTGCTGGTGATGGTGCTGATACCGGGCCTGGGCGTGTCGGTCAACGGCGGTCGCCGCTGGCTGAATTTGCCGGGCCTGCGGCCGCAGCCGTCCGAGCTGATGAAGGTGGTGATGGTGCTGTACGCGGCCGACTACACGGTGCGCAAGCAGGAATACATGCACAAGCTGACCAAGGGCTTCATGCCGATGGCGCTGGCTGTGAGCTTCGTCGGCTTGCTGCTGCTGATGGAGCCCGACCTGGGCGCCTTCGGCGTGATCGTCTGCATCGCCATGGGCATCCTGTTCCTGGGTGGCGTCAACGCCATCTGGTTCGGCGGCATCGGCGCCATGCTGACGGCGATCTTCGTCACCATTATCGCCCTGTCGAAATTCCGCCGCGAGCGGTTTTTTGCGTATCTCGATCCGTGGCAGGAAGACAATGCGCTGAACAAGGCTTACCAGCTGACGCACTCCTTGATCGCCTTCGGGCGCGGCGAGCTGTTTGGCGTGGGCCTGGGCGGCAGCGTGGAAAAACTGCATTACCTGCCCGAAGCGCATACGGACTTTTTGCTGGCCGTGATCGGCGAGGAACTGGGCCTGGTGGGCGTGCTGGTCGTGATCGGCATGTTCTACTGGATTATCAAGCGCGCCTTCGACATCGGCCGCCAGGCGATCGCCATCGACCAGACCTTTGCCGGCCTGACGGCAAAGGGCATCGCCATCTGGATCGGCGTGCAGACCTTCATCAACATGGGCGTGAACCTGGGCCTGCTGCCGACCAAGGGACTGACCTTGCCCTTGATGAGTTATGGCGGCACGGGCGTACTGATTAACTGTATCGGCCTGGCGATTTTGCTGCGCATCGATTACGAAAACCGGATCCTGATGCGCGGAGGCCGGCTATGAACAACGTGACGAATTTGAAAACGACGAAAAGACTGATGATCATGGCGGCCGGCACCGGCGGCCATATCTTCCCGGGCCTGGCGATTGCGCAGACGATGCGCGCCCGCGGCTGGGAAGTGAGCTGGCTGGGCACGACCCATGGCATGGAGCAGGAACTGGTGCCGAAAAGCGGCATTCCCATGGATGCCATCGCGTTCTCGGGCATGCGCGGCAAGGGCCTGGCGCACACGGTCAAAGGCGGCTTCAGGATGCTGGCCAGCTTCTTTGCCATCCGCCGTTTCATCGCCAGCCGCAAGCCGGACGTGGTAATGGGCATGGGCGGCTACGTCACCGTGCCTGGCGGCCTGATGGCGCGCCTGAAGGGCGTGCCGCTGGTGCTGGTCAATGCCGATGCGGCGCTGCTGTTGTCGAACAAGACGCTGGTGCCGCTGGCGCAGCAGGTGTGCTTCGGTTTCCCTGCCGATTTCGGCAGCGCCGCCGGCAAGGCCGTCGTCACGGGCAATCCCGTGCGCGCCGAGATCCTCGCCATGGCGCCGCCGGCCGCGCGTTTCGCGGGCCGCAGCGGCCCGCTGCGCATCCTGGTGGTGGGCGGCAGCCTGGGCGCGAAGGCGCTGAACGACAGCCTGCCTGCGGCGCTGGCGCTGATGCCGGAAGGCGAACGCCCGCTGGTGACGCACCAGTCGGGCAAGAAGAATATCGACGCCCTGCATGCCGCGTATGCGCAGGCGGGCGTGCAAGCGAACGTGGTCGACTTCATCGATGACATGGCCAGGGCGTATACCGAAGCCGACCTGGTGATTTGCCGCGCGGGCGCGATCACCCTGTCGGAATTGACGGCGGCCGGCGTGGCCAGCGTGCTCGTGCCGCTGGTGGCGTCGACCACCAGCCACCAGCGCGACAACGCGCAATGGATGGCAAAACAAGGCGCGGCGATTCATCTGCCGCAGACGGAAATGAGTGCGGCGTCGCTGAGCACCCTGCTGGCGTCCTTGACGCGCGATACCTGCCAGCAGATGGCGCAGGCGGCACTGGCAGCAGGCAAGCGCGACGCCAATGAGGCGATCGCACACGTATTGGAAAAACTGGCATGAGGTTAGCTCTGTGAAGCATAAAGTAAATAATATCCACTTTGTCGGCATTGGCGGCAGCGGCATGAGCGGCATCGCCGAAGTGCTGGTCAACCTCGGCTACAAGGTGTCGGGCTCCGACCTGGGCAGCAATGCGGCGACGCAGCGCCTGGCGAGCCTGGGCGCGACGGTCATGCTCGGCCACGCGGCCGAGAACATCGGCGACGCCGATGCGGTGGTGACGTCGGGCGCCGTCCCGCAAGACAATCCGGAAGTGGCGGCCGCGCGCGCGCGCAAGATCCCGCTGGTGCCGCGCGCCGTGATGCTGGGCGAGTTGATGCGTCTGAAACGCGGCATCGCCATCGCCGGCACGCACGGCAAGACGACGACCACCAGCCTGGTCGCCTCCGTGCTGGCGCAGGGCGGTCTCGACCCGACTTTCGTCATCGGCGGCCGTCTGACCAGCGCCGGCGCGAACGCCAAGCTGGGCTCGGGCGACTACCTGGTGGCCGAAGCCGATGAATCGGACGCCTCGTTCCTGAACCTGACGCCGATGATTGAAGTGATCACGAATATCGACGCCGATCACATGGACACCTACGAGCACGATTTCGAGAAGCTCAAGCAGGCCTTCGTGCAGTTCACGCACCGCTTGCCTTTCTATGGCCGCGCCATGCTGTGCATCGACGATCCGCACGTGCGCGCCATCATCCCGTCCGTCACCAAGCCCGTCACCACCTACGGTTTCGCGGAAGACGCGCAAGTGCGCGCCATCAACGCGCGCGCCGTGGGCCTGGAAATGCACTTCACCGTGCTGCAGGAAGGTTATCCGGACCTGGATGTGGTGCTGAACCAGCCCGGCATGCACAATGTGCAGAATGCCTGTTCGGCGATCGCCATCGCGCGCGAAATCGGCATCGCCGACAGCGCCACGCAGCAGGGCCTGGCCGAGTTTTCCGGCGTGGGCCGCCGCTTTACCCGCTATGGCGACGTGGCGCTGCCGAACGGCGGCAGCTTCGCGCTGGTCGACGATTTCGGCCACCATCCGGTGGAAACGGAAGTGACCCTGGCCGCCGCGCGCGCCGCCTATCCGGGCCGCCGCCTGGTGCTGGCTTTCCAGCCGCACCGCTACAGCCGTACGCGCGACCTGTTCGAGGATTTCGTCAAGGTGCTCGGTGCGCCCGACGTGCTGCTGCTGTCCGAAGTGTATGCGGCGGGCGAAGCGCCTATCGTCGCCGCCGACGGCCGCGCACTGGCGCATGCGCTGCGCGCGCGCGGCAAGATCGAACCGATTTTCGTCGAGTCCATGACGGACATGGCCGACACCATCATGAGCGTGGCGCGCGACGGCGACGTCGTGCTGACCATGGGAGCCGGTTCCATCAGCGGCATCCCGCAACAACTGACAACGTATCAATCTCACACTGTAAAGGCCTGACGTGAACCAAGCTTCAGCTATCGACGTTAAACAATTGGGCAAGGTCGGCGTCCTGTTCGGCGGCCGCTCGGCCGAGCGCGAAGTGTCGCTGATGTCCGGCGCGGGCGTGCTGGCCGCATTGAAAAGCCATGGCGTGGATGCGCATGGCTTCGACACGGGCGAACGCAGCCTGGCCGAACTGGCCGCTGAGAAGTTTGACCGCGTCTTCATCGCGCTGCACGGCCGCTTCGGCGAAGACGGCAGCCTGCAGGGCGCGCTGGAACAGCTGGGCATTCCCTACACGGGCAGCGGCGTGATGGCCTGCTCGGTGGGCATGGACAAGGTCTATACCAAGATGATCTGGCTGATGCACGAGCTGCCGACGCCGAAGTACGCGGTGCTGGACGACAGCTCCGACCTGGCCAAGGTCGCCGCGGAACTGGGCTTGCCGCTGATCGTCAAGCCGCCGCACGAAGGCTCGACCATCGGTATCACCAAGGTCAGCGAGGCGGGCGCCTTCCAGGCCGCCTACGACATCGCCGCCGGGCTCGACGACTCGGTGCTGGCCGAGGAATTCATCACGGGACGCGAGTTCACCGTGGCGATCCTGGGCAAGGGCGCCGCGGCGCGCGCGCTGCCGGCCGTCGAGATTGTTGCGCCACAGGGCAATTACGATTACCAGAACAAGTATTTTACCGACGATACGCAGTATTTCTGTCCGCCGCAGCTGGACCCGGCCATCATCGCCGAGATGGAACGCATCGCGCTGGAAGCCTACCGCGCCCTCGGCTGCGAAGGCTGGGGACGGGTCGATGTGCTGATGCGCGCGGCCGACAGCAAGCTGTTTTTGCTGGAAGTGAATACCTCGCCCGGCATGACGGGCCACTCGCTCGTGCCGATGGCGGCGCGCGCGGAAGGCACCAGCTATGAAGACCTGTGCCTGGAAATCGTTTCCGGCGCAAGCCTGAAAATGCACAAGGGACAGCGCTGATATGTGGCATGACGCTAAAAGCCTCAATACGACTGCCAACGGCTTGCTGGCCGCGGTTCTGGTCGTGTGCGTGGCCGCCGGCGTCTGGTGGGTGTCGCAGCGTCCCATGTTCGACCTGCGCACGATCAAGGTGGAGAGCGCGGACGACAAGGGCCTGCGCCACGTGAATTACCTGACCCTGCGCAGCGGCACTTTGGGCCGTATCAAAGGCAATTTCTTCACGACCAACCTGGAAAGCGTGCGCGGCGTGTTCGAATCGGTGCCCTGGGTGCGCCGCGCCAGCGTGCGGCGCGAGTGGCCGAACCAGCTGATCGTGGCGCTGGAAGAACATGAAGCGCTGGGCACCTGGGGCGAAGATGGACGCCTGCTGTCGGTCAAGGGCGATGTATTTACCGCCAATGTGGCCGAAGCGGAGGACGACCATGAGTTGCCTGCGTTTGCCGGCCCCGATGGCAGCGAAAAGGAAGTACTGGCCACCTATGTGCAGCTGGCAAAGTGGTTTTCGCCGTTGAAGATGGTGCCCGAATCGCTGTCGCTGTCGAGCCGCTATGCGTGGACGGTGAAACTGGATAACGGCATGAGCGTGGCGCTGGGGCGCGAGCAGAATCATACGACCCTGAAGGCGCGGGTGGACCGGCTGGTGGGCATCTACCCGCAGCTGGCGAGCCGGCTGGAGAATATCGATACGATCGATATGCGCTACCAGAATGGCCTGGCGCTCAGTTCCGCCGGCCTGGTGATACCGGCCGAAGGCAAGGATGGCAGGCCGGCGCCGGCGATCAAGAAGAAGAATGGCAGTCCGATTAAAAAACCGGCTTAACCGAATACTCAATTAATCAATTAATAGCCCAAAAAACTAGGCGAAAGAAATGACAAAAGACGCGAAAAACCTGATCGTCGGCCTCGACATCGGCACCTCGAAAGTGGTGGCGGTGGTAGCCGAAGTGATGTCCGACGGGCGCCACGAAGTGATCGGGCTGGGCCAGCACGAATCGAAGGGCCTGAAAAAGGGCGTGGTGGTCAATATCGAGGCCACAGTGGAGTCCATCCAGCGCGCGCTGGAAGAGGCGGAGCTGATGGCCGACTGCAAGATCCGCAATGTGTACGCGGGCATTGCGGGCAGCCATATCCGCAGCTTCAATTCCAGCGGCATGGTGGCCATCAAGGACAAGGAAGTGACGGCCACCGACGTGGCGCGCGTCATCGAGACGGCAAAAGCGGTTAACATTCCGACCGATCAGCAATTGCTGCACACGGTGCCGCAAGAGTTCATCGTCGACAGCCAGGAAGATGTGCGCGAGCCTATCGGCATGAGCGGCATCCGCCTGGAGGTGAAGGTGCATATCGTCACCGGCGCAGTGTCGGCGGTGCAGAACATCGTCAAGTGCGTGCGCCGCTGCGGCCTGGAAGTGTCGGACCTGATCCTGCAGCCGATGGCCTCGGCCGATGCGGTGCTCACGCCCGACGAGAAGGAACTGGGCGTGGTGCTGATCGACATCGGCGGCGGCACGACCGATGTGGCGGTATTCTCCGATGGCGCGATCCGCCATACGGCAGTCATTCCCATCGCCGGCGACCAGATCACCAACGACATCGCCATGGCCTTGCGTACCCCGACCGCGGAAGCGGAAGAAATCAAGATCCGCTATGGCGTGGCCAAGCAGGTCCTGGCCGACCCCGGCGAATCGCTGGAAGTGCCTGGCCTGGGCGACCGCGGCCCGCGCAATCTGTCGCGCCAGGCGCTGGCGGCAGTGATCGAGCCGAGGGTCGAGGAGCTGTTCGCGATGGTGCACCAGGTGGTGCGCGAATCCGGCTACGAAGGCGTGCTGTCGTCGGGCATCGTGCTCACGGGCGGCACCTCCATCATGCCCGGCATGGTGGAAATGGCGGAAGACATCTTCCTGAAACCGGCGCGCCTGGGCACGCCCGAGTATCGGGGCCAGCTGGCCGACGTGGTGCGCAGTCCGCGCTATGCCACGGTATTGGGCCTGCTGCTGGAAGCGAAGAAGCAATACCTGCGCGGCCACATCGTGACGCGTCAGGACGGCTCGGTGAAGGCAGTCTGGCAACGCATGAAGGAATGGTTTTTAGGGAATTTTTAAGGGCATGATTTTCGCCCGGCAGCACAGGTTTTTTGGCAGCATCGCAGGTACACACACATAACTTTATTTTATATTTAACCGCAGTTTTCAATCTCCAGTTCTCCTACCAATATGAGGCCTGGCGCTTGGAAACCGCATCTGATAGGAGCACATCATGGAGTTCGATATGGTCGATAACACAGCTTTAGGTACCGTCATCAAGGTCGTCGGCGTCGGCGGTGCGGGTGGCAATGCAGTCCAACACATGATCAACAAAGGCATGTCGGGTGTGGAGTTCATTGCCGCCAACACCGACGCACAGGCCCTGTCGACATCGAAGGCCCACAACATCATCCAGATCGGCGATACCGGTCTGGGCGCAGGCATGAAGCCTGCCGTCGGCCGCCAGCTGGCCGAAGAATCGCGCGCGCGCATCGCCGATTCGCTGCGCGGCGCGCACATGGTCTTCATCGCCGCCGGCATGGGCGGCGGCACGGGCACGGGCGCCGCTCCTATCGTGGCCGAAGTGGCCAAGGAACTGGGCGCGCTGACGGTGGCCGTGGTCTCCAAGCCATTCTCGTACGAAGGCCAGAAGTGCATGGACATCGCCGACGAAGGCCTGGAGCAGCTGTCCCTGCACGTCGATTCGCTGATCATCATCCTCAATGAAAAACTGGAAGAGATCTACGAAGACGAAAGCATGCTGGAATGGATGCAGCATGCCGATGATGTGCTCAACAACGCGGTGGCCGGCATTGCCGAGATCATCAACGTGCCTGGCCATATCAACGTCGACTTCAACGACGTGAAAACCATCATGGGCGAGCAGGGCAAGGCCATGATGGGCACGGCGACGGCTTCCGGCGTGGACCGCGCGCGCATCGCCGCCGAACAGGCTGTCGCTTCGCCGCTGCTCGACGGCATTGATCTGTCTGGCGCGCGCGGCGTGCTGGTCAACGTCACGGCCAGCCGCGGCTTGAAAGGCAAGGAGATCAAGGAAGTCATGGCCGCCGTGCGCGCGTTTGCCGCGCCGGACGCGTCGATCGCGCAAGGTATCGCCTACGACGACGCCATGGGCGACGACATCCGCGTCACCGTGGTGGCCACGGGCCTGGGCCGCGCCAAGAAAAACATCCAGCTGGTACCGCAGCAAGTGCTGCGCACCGGCACCCACAACAGCCCGCTGACCCCGTCGGCTGCCATGGGTAGCGCGCAAGCGGCGGCGACGACGGTTGGCGTAGCCACGCCGGCAGCCGGTTTCGACGGCATGAAGGCACCAGCCGTATGGCGCCGCGAATCGGCTTCGGAGCAAGTGCGCGCGATGGAAAAGAATGGCATGGAAACCTACGACATTCCAGCGTTCCTGCGTAAGCAAGCAGATTAAGGTGATCTGATGTCAGTAACGATGACGGCGGCCTGAGGGCCGCCGTTTTTTTTGCTGTTTTTTGACTTTTGGCTTTGCCTTTCCGCCCATTTTCTGCACAAATGCGGCAAGTCAGGCATACTATCGCGCAGTGTCGGCATCATGCCGGCAGAACCAGATCACGGGCGCCGCCCGCTCCATGGAAGGGGCGGCGTCCTTAACCGACAGTACACAAGGAGTCAACATGACCATCAAGATCGGCGACACCCTGCCAGAAGGCACCCTGGCTGAATTCATCGAAAGCGAAACCGAAGGTTGCGCACTGGGCCCGAACACGTTCAACGTGCAAGACCTGGTCAAGGGCAAGAAGATCGCCATCTTCGGCCTGCCAGGCGCCTACACCCCGACCTGCTCCGCACAGCACGTGCCAGGCTACGTTAAGCACGCCGCCGACCTGAAAGCCAAGGGCGTCGATGAAATCTGGTGCATCTCCGTCAACGACGCGTTCGTGATGGGCGCCTGGGGCCGCGACCAGAAAGCCACCGGCGTCGTACGCATGATGGCTGACGGCAACGCCGCCTACAGCAAGGCCCTGGGCCTGGACGCCGATTTTTCCAAGCACGGCATGGGCACGCGCTCGCAGCGCTACTCAATGCTGGTCGACAATGGCGTCGTGACGCAATTGAACATCGAGCAAGGCGGCAAGTTTGAAGTGTCGAACGCGGAAACCTTGCTGGGCCAGCTGGCCTAAGCAGATCTTAGATCGCAGGTCGGCGTAGGTCGGCTTAGCGCAGCGTAAGCCGACGAGCGGAATTGGCATCACGTTTGCTCTGGCATTGTTGGATTACGCGCTGCGCGCTAATCCAACCTACGCAATAAAAAACGGCGCCATCGGCGCCGTTTTTACGTTTACTGTACCGATGGCTTGGTCGCCTCGAACATGGCCGCATCGATGCTGAACGAATAGTCGTCCTGCAGCGCGAAATACCGGCGGGCTTCCTCTGGCGCGCCATCGAACAGGTTGCGGATGGCCGCCACTCTTTCGTTCGGCGTGCGCATGCGCGCCACCCACTCGTCGAACTGCATCGTCAGTTTCCACACGCTGCGCAAGCTGTGCGTGAATCCCGCGTTGTTGAACTTGGCGCCCCATTCGCAGGTGCGGTAGTCGCGCACATGCGAGGCGTCGCGCAGCATTTCCACCGCCTGCAAGGTGCTGTCGTACAGGGCCGTCTTGGGCGCCACGATATCGACCACCAATAACGTGCCGTTCGGGCGCAGCACGCGCCACGCTTCGGCCAGGGCGCCCGCCACGTCGTTCCAGTGGTGCGCGGAAAAGCGCGTGACGACCATGTCGAAGCTGGCGTCGGCAAACGGCAGACGCGCGACGTCGCCCTGTTGCGTGCGGATGTTGTGCAAGCCGCGCTGCGCCTTGGCGTGGTCGACCACGTCGAGCATGGGCTGCGCCAGGTCGTAGGCGACGACGGATGCCGCCACGGGAGCGACGGCGAAGCTGGCGTGGCCGGCGCCGCAGCCCAGGTCCAGGACGACGGGCTTGCCGTGCCGGCGCGCGCATTCCTGCATCAGCACCAGGTCGGCGCCTTGCGCGTGCACCGCGCTGCTCAGGTAGGCATTGGCCGTCTTGCCAAACTGTTCGGTAACGACATCGCGCTGCTGCATGGTTTTCTCCTGTTGATGGGTGAGTTCCTGCAGAATAAGGATAAAATTATCCTGTAACAAGACCATAACTTATACTGGTATATCTACTACCATGGATCGCTGTCATGTCGAACAAGCTCGCTGAATTCATCCGCGCCCGGCGCGAAGCCGTCACCCCCGCCATGGCCGGCTTGCCCGGTGGCGGGCGTCGGCGCACGCCCGGTTTGCGGCGCGAGGAACTGGCGCAGCTGTGCG
This sequence comes from Janthinobacterium goodfellowi, assembly GCF_051380695.1. NCBI lineage: Bacteria > Pseudomonadati > Pseudomonadota > Betaproteobacteria > Burkholderiales > Oxalobacteraceae > Janthinobacterium > Janthinobacterium goodfellowi. Next base: position 238,908 of record NZ_JBNYXN010000008.1, read on the forward strand.
ATGTCAGTCCCACGTGGCTGACGTGGCTGGAGCAGGGGCGGCCCGTGTCGGCGTCCGCGAAGATGCTGGCGCGCCTGGCGCAGGTGCTGCAGCTGAGCGCGGCCGAGCGCGCCTACCTGTTCGAGGTGGCCGACAAGCATGATCCCAGTCACGGTACGGGCGAGGGCGCTGGGCCTGCCAGCGCCGAGCTGGCCGCCATCGTCGCCGTCATCGGCGCGCCCGCGTACATCCTCGACCGCGAATGGAACGCCGTGGCGTGGAACGGGGCGGCGTCCGCCTTGTTCACGGGCTGGCTGCATGGCGACGGGGACGCGCCGAACCAGCTGCGCTTCATGTTCCTGGAACCTGGCGCGCGCGACCTGATCGTCGGCTGGCCCGAGCGGGCGCAGCGGCTGGTGGCGGAGTTTCGCGCCGATATCGGCCGCCAGGCGGACCAGGCGCCGCTGGCCGGCCTGATCGCGGAGCTGGCCGACGCCAGCCCTGAATTTCGCCAGTGGTGGGGCGCGCAGCAGGTGCAGGGCCGCGATGGGGGCTTGCGCCGCTTCCAGCATGCGCAACAGGGCGCGCTCAGCTTCAACCAGGTCACCTTGCACCTGGCGCGCCAGCATGAATTGAAACTGGTGATGCTGTTGCCTGTGTCATAAGGTAAAACAGCCGCGCTTGCTATAATCTGGCGGACCGCCTGGCCCTGCCTTTCCAGACCATGCTGTCCTGGCTCCGGCCGTCGCCATGATGACGGTCCCGCTCTTTCGCCAGGAGTCTGTCCTGATACCCCGCAATCAAAACCTGCGCAGCATCTATGTGATGCTGGTCGCCGTCGCCATGTTTTCCCTGATGGACACGGCCATGAAGCTGTTGTCCGCGCATTATCCGCCCATGCAGGTGACGGCCTTGCGTGCCCTGTCGTCCTTGCCGCTCGTCTGCCTGTACCTGCTGTACCGCGGCGCCTTCAAGAACGTGCTGAAGGTGCGCTGGCCGCTGCACTTGCTGCGCGGCATACTGGGCGTGCTGATGATCAGCTTGTTCGCGTACGGCTTGAAGCGCATGTCGCTGGCCGAGACGTATGCGCTGTTCTTTGTTGCCCCCTTGCTGATCACGGTGCTGTCGGTTTTTATCCTGAAGGAAAAAGTCGACGTCGCGCGCTGGTGCGCCATCGCCGTGGGCTTGCTGGGCGTGCTGGTGGCGCTGCGCCCCGATGGTTCGGGATTCTTCTCGCTGGCCGGGCTGGCGGTGCTGGGCTCGGCCGCCTGTTACGCCATTTCCGCCGTCACGGGCCGCATCCTGAGCCGCACGGATGCCAGCGAAAGCATGGTTTTCTGGCTGATGGTGATGATGGCCATCGGCGGCGTGGCCCTGTCGGCGCACGAGTGGGTGGGTATCCGCCGCGAAGACTGGTGGCTGCTGGCCGGTTTGTCGCTGAGCGGCTTCCTGGGGCAGCTGGCCATCACGGAGGCATTTCGTTTTGGCAAGGCATCGAGCGTGGCGCCGTTCGAATACTCGGCCCTGGCCTGGGGCATGGCCCTGGACTGGATGCTGTGGCGCGCCTTGCCCGACGAATACACCTTGATCGGCGCGGCCATCATCATCGGCAGCGGCATTTACCTGGTGCGGCGTGAAGCCGTGCATGCGGAAAGCGAGCATCCATGACGGCCGAATGTGGTTTTTCTGGCGTAGGCCATGCCGCACCGCAACGACAATCCGGCAAATAGATATAATCGACAGATGTTAAAACAACGCACCATCAAACAACAGGTCCGCACCATCGGTGTCGGTTTGCACTCTGGCACCAAGGTCGAACTGACCTTGCGTCCTGCCGCGATCGACACGGGCATCGTGTTTCGCCGCATCGACCTCGATCCCATCGTCGAGTTTCCCGCCAGCGCCATGGCCGTGGGCGATACGCGCATGGCGTCCGTACTGATCAAGGATGGCGCCAGGGTTTCCACGGTGGAACATCTGATGTCGGCCGCGGCCGGTCTGGGCGTCGACAATATGTACATCGACGTGAATGCGGAAGAAATTCCCATCATGGACGGTTCCGCCTCGTCCTTCGTCTATCTGCTGCAGCAGGCCGGGGTGGAAGAGCAGCAGGCGCCGAAGAAATTCATCAAGGTCATCAAGCCCGTGGAAGTGCGTCAAGGCAAGGGCGATGCTGAAAAATGGGCGCGCTTGTCGCCGTACGACGGCTTCAAGCTCGATTTCTTCATCGAATTCAATCACCCGGCCGTCGATGGCACGATGCAGCGCGCTTCCGTCGATTTCGGCGACGTGTCCTACGTGCACGACGTGGCGCGCGCGCGCACCTTCGGTTTCATGCAGGACGTGGAAAGCTTGCGCGGCATGGGCCTGGCCCGTGGCGGTTCGCTGGAAAACGCCATCGTGATGGACGAATACCGCATCCTCAACGCCGACGGCCTGCGCTATGAAGACGAGTTCGTGCGTCATAAGATCCTCGACGCCATCGGCGACCTGTACCTCGTGGGCCACCCGCTGCTCGCCTACTACACGGCGCACAAGTCGGGCCACGCGCTGAACAACCAGCTGCTGCTGGCGCTGCTGGAGCAGCCGGAATCGTATGAAATCGTCTCGTTCGATACCAACGAAGCGGCGCCGCAGTCGTATTTGCGCCAGATGGAGCGCGAGTGGTCGTTGACGTAGGTCGGATTAGGCCGCAGGCCGTAATCCGACAACCCCGCAGGCGCCAACAATGTTGTCGGATTACGGCCCGAAGGGCCTAATCCGACCTACGTGCTGCCGCCTGGCGTTGCTAATCTTTTGGTTCGCGGTGGTGGCGCAGCATATTGCGCAGCGCCGCGATTAGCTGTTCGTTCTGCTTCGATGCCGGCAGGGCCGTGCTCAGCTCTTCCAGGGCCGACATGGCCTTTTCCGGCAAGACCAGCGCCCGCGTATGCACGATGGGCGCGATGCTCTTGATGACTTGCACTTTCAGCTTGATGCCTGCAATCTGCCAGCCCTTTCTTTCCAGCTCCCCTTGCAACTTCGGCAATTGCTGCTTGAGTTTGGCCGCCAGCGCCGCGTTCGGCGTGGCCAGCACCAGTTGGCCGCCTTCGAATTGCAGGATGTCGCAATGCTCGAACATCGCCGGCAGGGCCTTGGCGCAATCTTTTTGCAGGGCGGCCAGGCGCGTGACGGTGGGCATCAGGGAAGCCATCGTCGCGTTGCCGCGCAGAAAATCGGTTGCCCCCGTCGCGGCCGGGCCGGAACGGGCAAAGCCGTAGCCGCGGCGCGGCGCCGGAGAGTAAGTGGGAGTTCGCATGGCCGAAACATAGCACACTCGCCCGCGCATGACGAGTGCGGCGGCGAGTGCGGCGGCGGGTGCAGTGCAGGCGGGCGGGCCGCATTGCCTTACAGTATGGGAAATGTCCGCAATTTCTGCCATTTGTTTGTCATTAAGCTATTGTTATATGGTGCATTACCCCAACCTTGGCGGGAACGCATGATAAAATCATCGTCTTTTGCCATAGTCGAACTCCGTGCGGTCACGCGATTGTTACCTCGCTGTCAGCTACCGAGCTTTTTTTAACGGCGTTTTTTCAAGAATTCAAGCATGTCATTACTGACCCAGATTTTCGGTAGCCGCAACCAGCGGCTGCTCAAGCAATACCAAAAAACGGTACGCGAGATCAATGCGCTCGAGCCGGCCATCGAAAAGCTGTCGGATGCCGAGCTGCAAGCGAAGACGCCTGCCTTCAAGGAACGCATCGCCGCTGGCGAATCGCTCGATGCCTTGTTGCCGGAAGCGTTTGCCGTTTGCCGCGAGGCCAGCAAGCGCGTCCTGCGCATGCGCCATTTCGATGTGCAGATGATCGGCGGCATGGTCTTGCATTTCGGCAAGATCGCGGAGATGGGCACGGGCGAGGGCAAGACCCTGATGGCAACCTTGCCAGCCTACCTGAATGCCCTCTCGGGCAAGGGCGTGCATATCGTCACCGTCAATGATTACCTGGCGCAGCGCGATGCCGAGACCATGGGCCGCCTGTATGCATGGCTGGGCCTGTCGACAGGCGTGAACATGTCGCAGATGGAGCACAGCGCCAAGCAGCAGGCGTATAACTCCGACATCACGTACGGCACGAACAATGAATTCGGTTTCGACTTCTTGCGCGACAACATGGTCTACGAAGCGCGCGAGCGCGTGCAGCGCAGCCTGAACTTCGGCATCGTCGATGAAGTCGACTCGATCCTGATCGATGAAGCGCGTACGCCGCTGATCATTTCGGGCCAGGCCGAGAACCATACCGACCTGTATTACAAGATCAATGAATTGCCTGCGCGCCTGACCTTGCAGATCGGCGAAGAAACGCCGGACGGCAAGGGCAAGGTTGAAGTGCCGGGCGACTACACCAAGGATGAAAAAGCGCACCAGGTGCTGCTGACGGAAGCGGGCCACGAAAAGGCCGAAGGCATCCTGATGGAGATGGGCCTGCTGCCGGAAGGCGCGTCGCTGTACGATTCGGCCAACATCACCCTCGTGCACCACCTGTATGCGGCCCTGCGTGCGCATGCGCTGTACTTCAAGGATCAGCACTATGTGGTGCAGAACAATGAAGTGGTGATCGTCGATGAATTCACGGGCCGTCTGATGACGGGCCGCCGCTGGTCCGATGGCCTGCACCAGGCCGTCGAAGCGAAAGAAGGCGTCAAGATCCAGAACGAGAACCAGACTCTGGCCTCGATCACCTTCCAGAATTACTTCCGCATGTACGCCAAGCTGGCCGGCATGACCGGTACGGCCGATACCGAAGCGTACGAATTCCAGGAAATCTACGGCCTGGAAACGGTCGTGATTCCGCAAAACCGTCCGCTGCAGCGCAAGGACCGCCAGGATCAGGTCTACAAATCGTCGGCGGAAAAATATAACGCGATGTTGAACGACATCCGCGACTGCTACGAGCGCGGCCAGCCCGTGCTGGTGGGCACGACGTCGATCGAAAACTCGGAACTGCTGTCGGGCATCCTGACCAAGGCCGGTTTGCCGCACAACGTGCTGAACGCGAAGCAGCATGCGCGCGAAGCGGAAATCATCGCCCAGGCAGGCCGTCCGAAAGCCATCACCATTGCCACCAACATGGCAGGCCGCGGTACGGACATCGTGTTGGGCGGTAACGTCGAAAACCAGATCAAGTTCATCGAGGCCAATGCTGAACTGAGCGACGCCGACAAGGCAGCCCAGTCGCAGACCTTGCGCGATGAGTGGCAGTCGCTGCACGACCACGTGGTCAATGCGGGCGGCTTGCACATCATTGGCACCGAACGCCACGAATCGCGCCGCGTCGACAATCAGCTGCGTGGCCGTGCCGGCCGCCAGGGCGATCCGGGTTCGTCGCGTTTCTACCTGTCGCTCGACGACGCGCTGCTGCGCATCTTCGCCGGCGACCGCGTGCGCGCCGTGATGGACCGTTTGAAAATGCCGGAAGGCGAACCGATCGAGGCAGGCATCGTCTCGCGTTCGATCGAATCGGCCCAGCGCAAGGTTGAAGCGCGCAACTTCGACATCCGCAAGCAATTGCTGGAATACGATGACGTCGCCAACGACCAGCGCAAGGTCATCTACCAGCAGCGTAACGAGCTGCTGGAAACGACCGATATTTCCGAGATGATCGGCTCGCTGCGCCATGGCGTGTTCACCGACCTGGTGCACGAGTACGTGCCGCGCGAATCGGTGGAAGAGCAGTGGGATATCAAGGGCCTGGAAAATACCCTGTCGAGCGAATGGCAGCTGGACCTGCCGCTGCAGCAAATGCTGGAAGCCGATTCGACCCTGACGGACGAAGAGATCCTGGAAAAAGTGCTGGCCGCGGCCGATGCCGTGTACCAGTCGAAGATCGATATCGTCGGCAAGGAATCGTTTGGCGGCTTCGAGCGCAATGTCATGCTGCAAAGCGTGGACAGCCACTGGCGCGAACACCTGGCGGCGCTCGATCACCTGCGCCAGGGTATTCACCTGCGCGGTTATGCGCAGAAGAACCCGAAACAGGAATACAAGCGCGAAGCGTTTGAACTGTTTGGCCAGATGCTCGACATGATCAAGAACGACGTCACGAAGCACGTGATGACGGTGCGTATCCAGTCGCGCGAAGAAGTCGATGCGGCCGAACAGGCGATGCAGCAGTCGCACGTGGAAAACGTGCACTACCAGCACGCCGAATTCGACCCGAACGCGGCGCCGGAAGAACTGCTGGCGCCTGTCGCCGGCGGCAATATGGACAATGTCGACGACATGAGCGTGAGCATGGGCGTCAAAGTGGGCCGCAACGACCCATGTCCTTGCGGCAGCGGCAAGAAGTACAAGGCTTGCCACGGCAAGCTCGCTTAAGCGCGGTTTGTCAGCGTGAACAAAAAACGGAGACCGCGGTCTCCGTTTTTTTATGTCCGGCATACCGTGCCAGGCCCTGCTCAGGGAAAGGCCCAGTATTGCGGCGCCTGCGAGGGAATGCCTTTCAAGCCGCCACGGTTCCTGGCCCGTTGCCCCGTCTTGATCATGGTGGCGATATCGGTCAGCAGGACGCGGTTGCTGGCGAAGTAATCGTGTCCCATGAAATTCATGATGACGGCAGAGGCGTCGACGAGCTCCACGCCGGGGATGCCGACGACGGGCGCGCGGATGTCGCCTATCCTGTCCCAGTCGGCAAAATTGTAGGAAGCGCGGATGGCCTTGTCGTTCGCGGACGCGTACAGGGTGGCGGGAAGCTTGAGGCTGGCAAAACGGGGAGCGATCTGCTCGCGGAAGATATCTGCATTGATGTCCGGCGCCGCCAGCACCACCTGCTTGAACAGGGGCCGCAGCTCGGGGCGCTTTTCCAGCAGGTTGGCCAGGGCCACGGTCATCGGACGGTTGCCCATACTGTGGGCGATGATGTAGATATCGGTGGCGGAAGAGTGCTCGGCGAAGTCGGCCAGGAAGGCCTGCAGGTGCGCCTGCGTCCATTCGGCGGCATTTTCATCGAATTCATAGCCGGCCAGGGTGCCTTTCGATGGCCAGCTGTAGAACACGGGCAGGGCGCCGATGTCGAGGTCGACCGCCATCTGCGCCGTGCGCCGGGCAGCGTCGTCAAACGAGTTGCTGTAGCCGTGGATGTAGATGAAGGCGGCGTGCCGTTCCGGGGCGGCCCGTATCCTGGCCTTGACGGCGGCGAGAAAATCCGCGCGCGACAGGCGCGTGGTTTCCTTGATCAGCACATATTTTTGCGCATTGTCGCTGGCAAGGATGGCGTACCAGGGCGGCAAGGGCAGCTCGCCCGGCGCTCTTTTCTCCGGGATGCTCACCACGACGCTGCCATAGCTCAGGTAGGGCGCCACGCGGTTGGGCTGCCAGCCATAATTGCGGCTGCTGGGCTGGTATTTCCTGTCGGTGGCGTAATACACGGTGACGTGCGTGGCGCCGGGCGGCGGCGCATCGTTGTCGGACCTCAGCGTGCCACCGCTGCCGATGCTGCCGACCAGGTTGCCGAGGTTGCCGAGCAGGCCGCCCGTGCCCGACCATGCGCTGCTCCCCGGGCTGGCAAACGGTGGCCGCCGCCCTACGGTAGTGGCTGGCGCGTGAGGCGCTGCCGCGGCAGGAGCGGGCGGTGGTGGCGGCGGGGCAGGCGGCGCTTCGGATGCCTGTTCGGTGACGCGGATGCTGGCGCCATCCGCGGGGCCACGCGGCACCGTACAGGCTGTCAAGCAGGCCAGCAGGCAAAGCAGGGATGGCCGACGCAACAGGCGCGGCAGGCCTGAAGCGCTGCGCTGCATCCGGTTTGACTGACCCTGCGCCATGACATCCTTCCCTGGACGGTGCGATTGCAAGGCTCACCATCATCCATTCCCATACCTTAGCGCCGCCAGGCGGCATGGTTCTGATAAATCGCAAGCCTGGCCGCACCACCGGCCCGTCTCGGCGCCGCCGTGGCTGGCGCGACTATTCACTTGCCGCATGATCACCCGCGCCGCGAAGGCGCTACAATAGCGCTTCCATTTTCCCTCGCAGAAGAAATCACCATGGCCGTCAATTCTCCCAAGCCCGTCGCCGCCGACTTGAAAGCCGTCGCCGGCATTGAAATCGGTGTTGCCGAAGCCGGTATCAAGAAACCCAACCGCAAAGATTTGCTGGTATTGAAACTGGCGCCGACGGCTACCGTGGCCGGCGTGTTCACCCTGAACCGCTTCTGCGCCGCGCCCGTGCAAATCTCGAAAGCCAACCTGGCGGCAGTGACGGCCGGCGCCGCGCCGATCCGCGCGCTGCTGGTCAATACGGGCAACGCGAATGCGGGCACGGGCGAATCGGGCCTGGCCGACGCGCAGGCCAGTTGCGCCGCGCTGGCCGAGCTGCTGGGCTGCACGCCGCAGCAAATCCTGCCGTTTTCCACCGGTGTGATCCTCGAACCGCTGCCCGTGCAGCGCCTGGTCGCCGGCCTGCCGCAAGCCGTGGCCGCCCTGACCTCGGATAACTGGTTCTCGGCCGCCGAAGCCATCATGACCACCGATACGCAGCCGAAAGCCGGTTCGCGCACGGTCACCATCGGCGGCCATGCAGTGACCCTGACGGGCATCAGCAAGGGCGCCGGCATGATCAAGCCGAACATGGCCACCATGCTGGGTTTCCTCGCGTTCGACGCCACCGTGGCCCAGCCAGTGCTGGACCAGCTGGTGAAGCAGGCGGCCGACAAATCGTTCAACTGCATCACCATCGACGGCGACACGTCCACCAATGACTCGTTCATGCTGGTGGCCACGGGCGCCGGCAGCCTGGTCATCGATTCGATCGATTCGCCGCACTATGCGGAACTGGCCGCCGCCGTCACCGAACTGTCGACCTTCCTGGCGCAAGCCATCGTGCGCGACGGCGAAGGCGCCACCAAATTCATGACCGTGACCGTGGAAGACGGCCGCACCGTGGAAGAATGCCGCAAGATCGCCTATTCCATCGCCCATTCGCCGCTGGTGAAAACGGCGTTCTTCGCCTCCGACCCGAACCTGGGCCGCATCCTGGCCGCCATCGGCTACGCGGGGGTGGACGACCTGGACGTGGGCCAGTTGAACCTGTACCTGGACGACGTGTGGGTGGCCAAGAACGGCGGCCGCAACCCCGACTACCAGGAGCAGGATGGCCAGCGCGTGATGCAGCAAAGCGAAATCACCATCCGTGTAAAACTGGCGCGCGGCGATGCCACGGCCACCCTGTGGACGTGCGACCTGTCGCATGATTACGTGTCGATCAACGCCGACTACCGCTCATGACCGCCCTCGATCAATTCCTGATCCGCGCCGAAGCCCTGCTGGCGCGCGTGGAAGCGATCCTGCCGCAGCCGATGCCCGCACCGGACTGGAACAGCTTTGCCTTCCGCTGGCGCCGCCGGCAGGGTGCCGCCAGCCATCTGCAGGCGGTGGCGCACGTGTCGTCCATCGCCCTGGATGACTTGCACAACATCGGCACGCAGAAAGCGCAGATCGAGCAGAACACGCGCCAGTTCGTCGCCAGTCGCCCCGCCAACAACGTGCTGCTGACGGGCGCGCGCGGCACGGGCAAGTCCTCGCTGATCAAGGCATGTCTGAACCAGTTCGCCGGCCAGGGCTTGCGCCTGATCGAAGTGGACAAGGCGGACCTGGCCGACTTGCCCGACATCGTCGACCTGGTGGCGGCGCGCCCCGAGCGCTTCATCATCTTTTGCGACGACCTGTCGTTCGAAGAGGGCGAAAGCGGCTACAAGGCACTGAAAGTGGCGCTCGACGGCAGCATCGCCGCGCAATCGGACAATGTGCTAATCTACGCCACCTCGAACCGCCGTCACCTGATGCCCGAACGCATGTCGGACAACAGCAGCTACAAGACGGACGACGATGGCGATTTGCATCCGGGCGAGACGGTGGAAGAGAAAATCTCGCTGTCCGAGCGCTTCGGCCTGTGGCTGTCGTTCTACCCGTTCAAGCAGGACGATTATCTCGACATCGCCGCGCACTGGCTGGCCTCGTTCGGCTGCACGCCGGAACAGATCGCGCAAGCGCGCGGCGACGCCCTGCGCTGGGCCTTGCAGCGCGGTTCGCGTTCGGGCCGGGTGGCATGGCAATTCGCGCGCGATTATGCTGGGAAACTACCTGCGGGAAAGCTGCCGCAATGAGCGAGATGAAAGTGAAACCGGTCGATGTGGCCGTCGGCATCCTGATGAAACCGAATGGCGACGTGCTGCTGGGCCAGCGTCCGGCCGGCAAGCCGTATGATGGCTATTGGGAATTTCCTGGCGGTAAAGTCGAACCAGGCGAAGCCATTTTGGACGCCTTGAAACGCGAGTTTGTCGAGGAGCTGGGTTTGTATATCGACAGCGCCGAAGCCTGGTGCGGCGTCGAATATGTGTATCCGCACGCCCATGTGCGCCTGCATTTCTATATCAGCCGCAACTGGCGCGGCGAGCCGCAAAGCCTGGAAGGGCAGGCGTTCGCCTGGCAGGGCACGGTGGGCGTGGAACCCTTGCTGCCGGCCACCATTCCCCTGCTGGAATGGCTCGACGCGGTACGCCGGGAATCCCTGATACCTGCCTGATCTCCACTTGTGCCGGCGGGCAGCACCATGCTGCGTGCTGGCGCAAGCTTTCCTGTGACTTTCCTTGTATCGTGCGCGCTTTGCGCTACAGTGCTTTCATCAAGCACAGGGGGAGTCTCGCATGCCGCTGACACTGACCTTTACCGATACCGATGAATTGCTGATCGCCGCCTTGCACAAGCGTGCCCGCGCGCATGGGCGCAGCATCGAAGACGAGCACCGCGACATCCTGCGCAGCGCCTTGCGGCCCCTGCCGAAGCGCCCGCTCGACGATATTTTGCGCGGCATGCCCGACGTGGGGCTGGACGCGGATTTCGAGCCCCGCCCCTGAGTCATGCCCGCTTACCTGGTCGATACGGATGTGATCGTTGCCGCGCGCAAGGGCAGCGCTGCGCCGGCGGGCGTGGCTGGCTTTTTCGAGCGGGTAGCGCCGGAGATGCGCTATGTGCCGGTGCAGGTGATCGCGCAATTGCGCGCAGGCATACAGTGCAGCTGGCGGCGCGAAGCGGCGCTGGAAGCACTGGCGCTGGAAGGCTGGCTGGAAGCCGTGCTGGCGGAATATGCGCCGCGGCTGCTGGAATTCGACCTCGATTGCGCGCTCGTGTGCGCGCGTCTGCAGGGCCGCGGTCACGCGCATGGCGTCGATGGGCAGATCGCGGCGATGGGCATTGCCTATGGCTTGACGGTGGTCAGCGGCAGGCTCGACAGTTTCGCGGCGCAGGGGCTGCGCCTGGAAAATCCATTCAAATGAAGCTTACTGCGGCTTGTTGTCTTCGTCTGCCAGGGGATCTTCGAACGGATCGGCGGCGGGGATCGTGTATTTCTCTTCGGCCCAGGCACCCAGGTCGATCTGCTTGCAGCGTTCCGAGCAGAAGGGGCGGTATTTATTGGCTTCAGTCCACTCGACTTTGGCGGCACAGGTAGGGCAGTTAACGACGGTCATGATGGGGCAAATAAGTAACAGTTAAAAATTACAGAGCGTGAGCTCGAATGGTACATCTTCTTCCAGCGGCTTGGGTTTCAAGTCGCCGCCCTGGGTAGTGAAGCGTACCCACAGCATATATTTGTTGGCGGAAATTTCCGGGATGGCGCCGCTGGTTTCATCGAGGCTCAGGCGCAGCATCTGATACACCTTGCCTTGCAGCATTTGCTGGTAGCTGCCGCCATTGGCGATCAGTTTGACGGGGCCGCCGGAATCGCGCAGCAGGCGCAAGACCAGGGCCAGCGCGTCGAACAGGGGCGCCAGCGGGGCGAACCAGGCCTGGATATCGGTCAGGCGCTGCTCGGAGCTGCGTTTTTGCCAGGCAAAGTACGACGGCAAGTCGAATTCGCAGGCGCCGCCCGGGATGATGGTGCGGCCGCGGATGCTCATCAGCCATTCATTGTCGCGGATATTCTGGCCCGTCTTGCCCTGCGCCGCCACGAGGGCGCCGCTGACACTGTCGAGTTCACCGAGGATGGCGTCCAGGGTTTCCGGCTCCACGTTCGGATTGCTGCGGTAGCCCAGCAGGCTCTGGCGCTGGCGCTCGAGTTCCTGCAGCAGGTCCGATTTCAGGTCGGCGCGGCCGGCCACTTCAAGCATGTCGAAAATAGTTGCCAAGGCAACATGATGCTGCATTGCATGCTCTTGCTGGATGAAGAACTTGAATTTGTCGTACAGGTCTTCCAGCCGCAACAAGGTACGTATGCGTTCGTTGAAAGGGTATTCGTAGACAATCAAAATAATTCCCTTAAGTAAGGACCTGCAAACAATCCCGTGATTTTGAACCAAGCGTCGACAAATTACAAACGTTGCGGCCCGATTCCAGCCATTCTTTTTGAAAATGCCAGATATAAATCGTGCAACTGGGCAATCTGCGGCGCCAGGGCCGCCAAATCGCCATTATTGTCGATCACATCGTCCGCCGCCGCCAGGCGCATGGCACGCGTGGCCTGCGTGGCCATGATGGCTTTGACTTGTTCTTCCGATAAGCCATTGCGCGCCATCACGCGCGACACTTGCAGGCTTTCCAGGCAATCGATGACCAGTACGCGGTTGACCCGCTCCACCCAGCCGCCGGACTCGACCAGCAGGGGCACGGCAAAGATCACATAGCTGCCTGTCGCTGCGGCGGCCGCCTCCAGGGTCGCCTGGCGGATGCGCGGGTGCAGGATGGCTTCCAGTTTCGCCTTGGCGGCGGCGTCGGAAAACACCAGGTTGCGCATTTTTGTACGGTCGAGGGCACCGCGTGCATCGGCGTAGCCGGGGCCAAATTCCGCCACCAGGGCTGGCATGGCCGCGCCATTGGGCGCCGTCAGGCTGTGCGCGATCTGGTCGGTATCGACGATGGAGGCGCCGCGCGCGGCGAACAGGTCGGCCACCGTGCTCTTGCCGCAACCGATGCCGCCGGTGAGTCCGACGCTGAAATAGGGGGCGTTTTGTAATTGCATGTGTGTATCCATAAGGGGCCGGTCAGCCGGTCAGGCCCAGCGTGAGCCGCGACAGGGGCGTGCCGTACAGTAGCGCGATCAGGCCTGCCGCCGCCAGGTAGGGGCCGAAGGGAATCGGTTTGTCGCGTCCCCGCTTGGCGAACACGATCAGGCCGATGCCGACCACGGCGCCGACCACCGACGACAGCAATATGATCGTCGGCAACATGGTCCAGCCCAGCCACGCACCGAGCGCCGCCAGCAATTTGAAGTCACCATAGCCCATTCCCTCCTTGCCTGTCGCCAGCTTGAAGGCCCAGTACACGGCCCACAGGGCCAGATAACCGGCGGCCGCGCCGATGACGGCGTCCTGCAGCGGCACGAAGGTGCCGTTGATATTGACCAGCAAGCCGGCCCACAGCAGGGGGAAGGTGAGGTCGTCCGGCAGCATTTGCGTATCGGCATCGATGAAGGTCATGGCGATCAGCAGCCAGGCAAACACGAGCGTCGCCAGGCCCGTCCAGCCGCTGCCGAAGTGCCAGATCAACAGGGCCGACAGCGCGCCCGTCAGCAGTTCCACCAGCGGATAGCGCACGGAGATGGGCGCCTTGCAGGCGCTGCACTTGCCACGCAGCAGCAGGTAGCTGATGACGGGGATGTTTTCCATGGCCGTGATGCGGTGGCCGCAAGCGGTGCAGTTCGAGTGCGGCAGCATCAGGTTGTAGCGGTCCGTGTGCGGCAAGGGCAAGCCGCTTTCTTCCGCTACATAATTAGCGGAGTCGCGCTCCATCATTTTCGGCACGCGGTGGATCACCACGTTGAGGAAGCTGCCGACGATCAGGCCGAACAGGGCGGCGACGAGGGCGACGGGAAGATTGCCGGGCGCGGCGAACAGCAGGGTATCTTGCAGCATGGTGGAGTTGTCTGAGGTGATGATGTTGCCGGGCAAACATTGCATGGCACTGCCGCAGTGTAAAACATCTGCCAGCGCATGGGGACGTTTTGCGCAGGGTGAATGGTCAAATCACAGCCCCCAGCTTGAAAATCGGCAAATACAGGGCGATCACGAGGGAACCGACGAGCACGCCCAGTACCACCATCAACGCCGGTTCCAGCAGCGAGGAAAGGGTGGTCACGGTGGCGTCGATGTCCGCTTCGATGATCTCGGCCGCGCGCGACAGCATGGCGTCGAGCGCGCCCGATTCCTCGCCGATCAGGGCCAGTTGCGTCAGCAGAGGGGGAAATACGCCGCTGTGCTCCATGGCCAGGGCCAGGCTGCCGCCGGCGCGGATTTCACGCTCGATGCGCGTCGTCGCCTCCTGGTACAGCGCGTGGCCGGCGGCGGCGCCCACCAGGCCGAGCGAGTCGAGCAGCGGCACTCCGGCGGCGAACATGGCGGCCAGGGTGCGCGTCCAGCGGGCGATCGCCGCCTTGCGCAGCAGGGGGCCGAACACGGGCAGGCGCAATGCCTGCAGTTGCGTGTGTCGCCGCAAGGCGGGCCAGCGGCGCCAGGCCAGGTGCAGCAGCACGCAAGCGAGCACGAGCGCCGTCAGCAAGGCCAGCCAGTAGCGGAGCAGGAAGGTGGACACTCCCATGACGACCAGGGTAGGCAGTGGCAAGGGCGCGCCGAAGCTGTCGAAGACCTGGCGGAAGGCGGGCACGACCACGCTCATGATGATGGCCGTGACAACGATGGCGACGAGCACGATGACCAGCGGATACATCAGCGCGCCACGCACTTGCCGCCGCAGGGCGATGGCTTTTTCCTGGTGCGTGGCCAGGCGCGCCAGCAAGTCCTGCACGATGCCAGCCTGTTCTCCCGCCGCCAGCAGGTTGCAATACAGCTCGTCAAACAGCAGGGGAAACTGGCGGAACGCTTGCTGCAGGCTGCTGCCCGCTTCGATGTCGTGGCGCAAGTCGCGCATCAGCTCGGTGATCGCGGGTTTGGCGTGGCCCTTGCCGGCGATGTCAAAGGCGTGCAGCAGCGGCACGCCGGCCGCCATCATGGTCGACAGCTGGCGCGTGAACAGGGCGATATCCTTGCGCGTGATGGCCTTGCCCGGTGATCTGCGCGCAGCCTGCACCCGGGTGGCCAGGATGCCCTGGCGTCGTAGCGCGACCGTGGCCGCGCCGGCGTCGGCGGCGCGCAAGACGCCTTCGGCCGCCTTGCCATGGCGGTCCGTGCCCTTCCACGCAAAGCGCCGTTCGGCCGCCATGTGCACCTCCTGCCGTCACGGTAGCAGCGCCGGGCAAAAGCACCAGCGGCGCTGGCGGCAAGCTTGATGTGGCTCAGCCTTTCGTGGTTTGCACTTCCGTCTGTACAACGGCCTGGGCCTTCACGTCGGCCGCATCGTCCTCGTCGCTGTCCGTGCCCTTGCTGATGCTTTCGCCATCGTCGCGGCGCAGGGTCCAGAAGGTCAGCGAAGACAGCACCGTCAGGGCAGCCAGGGTGAGGAAGGCGTGGTGCAGGGCCGTGCTGAGCATGGCGCGGTCCGACTGCGGCATGTCGCCCAGGTACCAACCCGTGATCAGCGAGCCGAAGGCGAGGCCAAAGCTCATCGACAGTTGCTGCATCGAGCTGGCGATGGTGCTGGCCATGCTGGAATCGGCCTTGTCGACGTCGGCGTACGCGATGGTGTTCATGCTGGAAAACTGCAGCGAATTGAAAAAGCCCATGCACAGGCTGATGGCGACGATCACGTACAGGGGCGTGCCCGCGCTCACCTGCGAAAACATGGCGATGGTAATGCCGATCAGCACGGTGTTGACGATCAGCACCTGGCGGTAGCCGAAGCGGGCCAGCACGCGCGCGGAAATGAATTTCATGCCCATGGCGGCCGCGGCCGACGGCATCATCAGCAAGCCCGATTGCCAGGCGGGCAAGCCCAGGCCCAGCTGGTACAGCAGCGGCAACAGGAAGGGCAGGCCGCCCACGCCCAGGCGCGTGACGAAGCCGCCCACCACGGAGACGCGGAAAGTGCGGATCTTGAACAGGGTCAGGCGCAGCAGCGGGTGCAGCACTTCGCTCGAATGCCAGGCATATGCGGCCAGCAGGCTGATGGAAATGAACAGCAGCACGGCAAACGAAGTGCCGTCGATGCGGTGTTCGCCGAAGATTTCCAGCAGCCATGACAGCAGCGCGATGCCCGTGCCGAACAGCACCAGGCCGATCAGGTCCAGCGGACGGGGCTTATCGCCGTAATAGTCGGGCATGTAGCGGTGCGCCAGGTACAGCGCCGCCAGGCCGACAGGCACGTTGACGAAGAAAATCTCGCGCCACGACAGCCAGTGCACGATCAATCCTCCCACCGTGGGGCCCAGCAGGGGGCCGATCAGGGCAGGGATGATGACGAAATTCATGGCTGCGAGCAATTGCGACTTGGGAAAGGTGCGGATGATGGTGAGCCGGCCCACCGGCATCATCATCGCCGCACCCACCCCTTGCAGCAGGCGCGCGGCCACCAGCATGGGCGCATTGACGGACAGGCCGCACAGGATGGAGGCGATGGTGAAGATGGCAACGGCGGCGGAAAACACGCGCCGCGTGCCGAAGCGGTCGGCCATCCAGCCGCTGATGGGAATGCACACGGCCAGGCTCAGGATGTAGCTGGTGACGACGGCCTTCAGGCTCAGCGGCGTCACATGCAGGCTGGCGGCCATGGCGGGAATGGCGGTGTTGACGATGGTGGAGTCGAGTTGCTCCATGAACAGGGCGGTGGCGACCACCCAGGGAAGGTAGCTTTTAATCGGGGAACTGGTCATGGATGCGAGCCTGAGGAGGTAAGACGGAGCCGACAGTACGATGAATTGTCACATAAATGGCGTCCGCGTGCCGCCCGCGCCGTTCATTCTGGCATCGCGCCGGGGGCAGAGTCCATGGAACATTTGTTCCATGGCAATAGATTGCGGGCAAGGCTAGCATGTGTCTTCCGGCAATTCCGGCCCCTCCTTCCCGAAAGTCCTATCACATGAAAAATGCACTTACCTTCCTTGTCCTGGGCGCCGCGCTGTCCGCCTGCGGCGGCGGCAGCGATCACGCTGCGCCGGAAGCGCCGGTCACGCCGCCCGTCGTGGTCACGCCCGTCACCGATCCCGTGACGGTCGCCTCGCAAGCGGTCGCGGCCCAGGCTGGCCTGGCCGTGATCGCCGGCGCCAATGCGGACGAGACGGTGTATGACGTGGCCGCCGATATCGGCGACACGTGGCGCATCACGTTCGACAACGTCAAGAAAACCTACGCCATCCGCGTGCTGTCGACGCAGTTCGGCTTGAGCGACCGCAGCGGCACGTTCAGCGCTGTCACCGCCGGCCATCTCACCATTTACACGGCAACGGATTTCAGCGTCACCGTCGATGCGCGCACGCGTCTTCTGTCGGGCAATATCAAATTGGGTAATATGGCGTCGACCGTCAGCGGCACCGGCTATGCGGTGGGTGACGTGGCCAGGCTGGCCGGCAGTTATATCTTTCTGGGCGCCATGCGCAATGCCTCGAATGGCGGCGACCGTTTCAATCCGAAAGGCAGCCTCAAGGTGGCGGCCGATGGCAGCGCGCAACTGTGCAATGGTGGCGTATTCAATGCGCAAGGCGTGTGCTCCGCGGTATCGCCGCAGCTGGAAGCGGAAAGCGCCAGCCTGACCCTGGTCAAGGATGCGAAGAACGGTTTGCTCGTCGCCCGCCAGGGCGGCCAGGATTTCGGCATCGTCCACGTGCATGCGGGGGACCGGGGGCTGGCGCTGTTCATCGACCGCTACAGCCGCAACCAGCAGAACGTGCTGCGCGTGGGGACCATCGTGGCCGCCAGACAACAGAAGATCGGCAGCGAAATCGCCGGCAGCTACGCCTGTGCGGCGCCGGGCATCAGCGCCAAGATCGAGATTGCGGGCAACACCGCCACCTTGACGAACAACACGAGCGGCAAGACGCATGCGGAAACCATCACAGTCAACAAGCTGGGCCTGGGCGCGCAAGCCGCCGATTTCGATGGCATCGCCGTGTTCAAGGACCCGGCCGACGTGCCGGCAGATTACTCGATGTTCATGCCGGTGTCGTCAAGCATGGCGGTCGAATTTTCGACCGACCGCTCGTATATGGGCATGTGCCTGAAAAAATAGCCGCTGGAGTTTGATCTGATCCACCAAGTAGGTCGGGTTAGCCGGTACGGCGTAACCCGACAACATCATCAGCCCGGTAATCGTTCCAATGCATCCATCAACGGCAGCGCCGCATCGGCGATGCGCTCCAGGCTCGCCTCGCGCAGCGCGGCGGTGTCCACCGTCTGGCCGGAGTCCAGCCCCGCCCAGCGCAGCAGCGCAGCACACGCGGCGGGCGTGTCGAACATGCCGTGCAAATAGCTGCCGAGGATTTGCCCGTCGTCCGACACGACCCCTTCCGGCCGGCCGTCGATGACGAAGGCCGGCTGCGCCAGCGCCGCGCCATGCGACACGCCCATGTGGATTTCATAGCCTGCCACGGGCGCGTTTTCCGCGCCGGCAAACGCGCAGCGGCCGCGCACCTGTTCCAGCCGCTTGTCGCTCGTCAGCTCCGTCACCAGGTCGAGCAAGCCCAGTGCCGTTGACTCTCCCGCCACGCCTTCCACGCCCAGCGGATCGTTCACTGACTTCCCCAGCATCTGGAAGCCGCCGCAGATGCCGAGCACCTTGCCGCCGTAGCGCAGGTGTTTCGCCAGGTAGGCGGGCCAGCCCTGCTGCAGCAGCCAGGCCAGGTCGCTGCGCGTGTTCTTGCTGCCGGGCAGGATCACCAGGTCGGCCGCTGGAATCGGCTGCCCCTGCTGGATGAATTGCAGGTCGATGCCGGGGTGGGCGCGCAGCGCATCGAGATCCGTGTGGTTGCTGATGCGCGGCAGTTGCGGCACCACCACCTTGAAGGCACCCCGTTCGGCCTGCGTCGCTTCGACGGCGTCTTCCGCGTCGAGGAACAGGCCTTGCAGGTAGGGCAGCACGGCCAGCACGGGTTTACCCGTCTGCTGTTCCAGCCACTCGATGCCGGGCGCAAGCAGCGAGATATCGCCACGGAAGCGGTTGATGACGAAGCCGACGATGCGCGCGCGCTCGCTGTCGGACAAACAGGCCAGGGTGCCGATGATGTGGGCGAAGACGCCGCCGCGGTCGATGTCGGCCACCAGGATCACGGGGCAGTCGACGGCTTCGGCAAAGCCCATGTTGGCGATGTCGCGCGCGCGCAGATTGACTTCGGCAGGGCTGCCCGCGCCTTCGACGATGACGGCGTCGTACTGCCGGCGTAATCGCGTGAAGGATTCCAGCACGGCGCCCATGGCGATGGTTTTATATTGCTGGTAGTCGCGCGCATCCATCTCGGCGCGCACCTTGCCGTGGATGATCACTTGCGCGCCCGTGTTCGACGATGGTTTCAAGAGCACCGGATTCATGTCCGTGTGCGGCGCGATACCGCAGGCGAGCGCCTGCAAGGCCTGGGCGCGGCCGATCTCGCCGCCGTCGCTCGTCACTGCGCTGTTCAAGGCCATGTTTTGCGGCTTGAACGGGGCTACCGTCACGCCACGGCGCTTCAACAAGCGGCACAGGGCCGCGACGACGGTGCTCTTGCCCGCGTCGGACGTCGTGCCCTGCACCATCAGGACGGGGAAGGGAAGCGTCATGCCTGCTGCTCCTGCAGATGTTGCCAGCGCGCGATGATGTCGCTGATCTGGCGCAGCCCTTCGGTAATCGCCGCCGGGCCGGGCGACGGGATGTCGGGCGACTTGATCTCGAACAGCATTTGATTTTTCACGGCAGGAATCGCATCCCAGCCCGGGCGCGCCGCCAGTTGCGCCGGTTGGAATTTCTTGCCGCACCAGCTGGCGAGAATGATGTCGGGCGCGCGTGCGACCACGTCATGGGAATCGGCGATGATGCGCTCCTTCGCGCCCGGCTGCACGGACAATTCCGGGAAGGCGTCCGTGCCGCCGGCGATGGCGATCAGTTCCGCCGCCCAGCCGATGCCGCTCATCAGGGGATCGTTCCACTCTTCAAAGTAAATCACGGGCTTGCGCGTCCAGGCGGCGGCACGGGTTTGTGCGGCGGCGATGTCCGCGCGCAGGCTGGCGATCAGCAATTTGCCCGCTTCCTCGCGCTGCACCAGCGCGGCCAGCACGGCGATCATGCGCAGGATGCCGTCGACCGTGCGCTGGTTAAACTGGTGCACTTCGATGCCGGCCTTGACCAGGTCGCGGCAGATATCGGCCTGCATGTCGCAAAAGCCGATCACGAGATCCGGTTCCACTGCCAGGATGCGTTCCAGGTTCGTGGACGAAAAGCCGCTGATCTTGGTTTTTTCCTCGCGCGCCCTTGGCGGACGCACGGTAAAGCCAGAGATCCCCGCGATGATGTCCTCGGCGCCCAGCGCGTACAGCGTCTCCACGGCTTCCGTCGACAAACAGGCAATGCGCTGGTAATGACTCATGGCGCCGCCTTGGCTGCGGGAGCGCTGCGGCGCTGGCGCGCCGTTTCCAGCTGTTCGCACATGGCGGCCGTGCCTTCGATCATGCGCGGGCCGGCGCGGTTCAGCAGGTCGCCATTCAGGCGGAACAGGTTATTTTTGCGCACGGCCGTCATCGACGGGAAGGCGCGCCACATGGCCAGGCCGCCTTCGCTGCGCGCATCGCTTTTTTCGCTGGTGCCGAAGATGACTTCCGGGTCTTCCTGTAGCACGCCTTCCGGCGTGACGACGGGCGCCACCACCTTCATCGCGGCAAACACATTCTGGCCGCCGCACACGCGCATCGAATCGCTGATGATGCTCGCGCCGCTCAAGGTATATAGAGGCTTGTCCCACACCTGGTAAAACACGCGCACGGGCGGGCGCTGTGCGTATTGCGCCGTCAGGCTGGCCAGCTTGGCGCGCAGCTGGGAGGCGGCCGGTTTGGCGGTTTTTTCCGTTCCCATCAGCTGACCCAGGCGTTCCATGCTGTCGGGGATGTCGGCCAGCTTGCGCGGCTCGCTGTGATAGATGGGCACCTTCAGCTGGCGCAGCATGGCGATCTGGCGCTCGGCGCTGCCATGCATCCAGACGACGATCAGGTCCGGCTTCATGGCGATGATGCGTTCCATGTCGTACTGGCGGTTGTCGCCCACTTGCGTGATCTTCTTGGCCGCTTCCGGGTAGTCGCTGTAGCTGACGACGCCGGCGATCTTGTCGCCGCCGCCGGCCGCGAACAGCAGTTCCGTGATGTGCGGCGCCAGCGCCAGGATGCGCTGTGCCGGTTTTGCCACGGTGACGGTATTGCCGTCGTCGTCGCGCACAGTGATAGCGGCATGCGCCTGCAGCGAGACCAGTCCGGCCAACAGTAGCGATATTTTCAGGATTTTCATGTGTGCTTCCATGCAGTGAGGGCCTGCTGCAGGCGCAGCCAGGCATGTTCGTCGGGGGGCAGGCCCAGGCGGATGCCGTGGGCGGCGTGGCGGAACAGGCGTACCCAGATGCCCGCTTCCGCCATGTGGCGCCAGAGCGCCTCGGCGCGTGCTTCCGGCCACCATTGAAACAGCGCCGTGCCATTGCTGGCGATGCCGTGCGCCGCCAATAACTGGTGCAGGTGGGCGCCTTCGCCGCGCAGGCGCTCGCGCATCGCGTCCTGCCAGTGCGTGTCGTTCAAGGCGGCCAGCGCCACTTGCTGTGCCGGGCCGCTGACGGTCCACGGACCCAGCATGTCGGCCAGCTGTGCCAGCAGCGGGGGATGGGCGGCGACAAAGCCCAGGCGCAGGCCCGCCAGGCCAAAGAATTTGCCTAACGAGCGCAGCACGATCAAGCCTGGCCGATGCGTATGGGGACCCAGGCTGGCGTGTGACTCCGTGTCGCCAAACGCTTCGTCGACCACCAGCCAGCCGCCGCGCGCGGCCAGCTTGCCGGCCCACTCCAGCAGCAGTTCCGGTGCGATGCGTTCGCCCGTGGGATTGTTCGGATTGCAGATGACCAGCACGTCGCAGCTGCCCACGGCGGCGGCCAGTTGCGCATACGGCACCTGGCGTAAATCGTGGCCGTGCTGGCCCCAGTGGTGCGCATGTTCCGCATACGAGGGCGCGGCCACTGCCACGCGCGACGGCGTGCGCAGCCGGGGCAGGGCCTGGATGGCGGCTTGCGTGCCTGCCACGGGCAGCATGGCCGGCGCGTCGTAATAAGCGCAGGCGGCGGCCGCCAGCGCGGGATCGGCTTCCGGCAGCCGGTGCCAGGCGTTGGCGTCTGGAGCCGGCGCTGCATACCAGTGCGGGTTGATGCCGGTCGACAGGTCGATCCAGTCGGCGATCGGCCGGCCGTATTCGCGCGCCGCGTCGCGCAGATTGCCGCCATGTTCAAGCAAGATAGGTCTCCCGCAGGTAGGACAGGCCCGCCAGCAGCGCCACCCAGATCAGCCACAAGACAGCCGTTTCGGCGACCAGGCGCCAGGCACGGTCGATGTCGCGCGCTTCGGCGGGACGGCCAGCGCCCAAAGGCGGGCGGCGTTCCAGCTCGCCGTCGTAGATGGCGTCGCCGCCCAAGGCAAGGCCCAGGGCGCCGGCGCCGCTGGCCATCACGGGCCCCGCGTTCGGGCTGCCCCAGTTGGGCGCCTGCGTGCGCCAGCAGTGCCATGCGTTTTTTTTGTCCGCCATGCTCTTGCCCAGCAAGACATAGGACAAGGCCGTCAGGCGCGCCGGCAGGTAATTGAGGATGTCGTCGATGCGCGCGGCGCAGCAGCCGAACCAGTCGTAGCGCGCATTGCGGTAGCCCCACATGGCGTCGAGGGTATTGGCCAGGCGGAACAGCACGGCGCCGGGGCCGCCCGCCACGGCAAACCAGAACAGGGTGCCGAAGACGGCGTCGTTGCCGTTTTCCAGCAAGGACTCCGTGCTGGCCTTGGCCAGGCTGGCCGCATCGGCATTGGCCGTGTCGCGGCTGACGATGCGCGCCGTCAGCAGGCGCGCGTTGTCCAGATCATCGATGGCCAAGGCATCGGCGATCGGCTGGTTGTGGTCGCGCAGGCTGCGCAGGCCCAGGCACAGATACAGCAGGAAGACGTGCAAGGCCGCGCCGGCCAGGCCGCACAGCCACCAGGCGGCATAGCTGATCGGCAGCACGGCCAGCGACCAGGCCAGCGCGCCGCGCAGGAACCGCCCACGGCCCCGGTTCAGCAGGCGCTCGAGCGCGCTGGCGAGGCGGCCAAAGCCCACCAGCGGATGCCAGCGGCGCGTTTCTCCCAGCAGCATGTCGAGCAGCACGCCGGCCGTCATCAAGGCGGCCAGCATGGGCAGGGACAGGCCGCTCAGCATGGACCGCCTTTCAGGTACAGGGGCAGGCCGGCGGCGACCAAGACAGCCTTGTCGCACACGGCCGCCACGGCCTGGTTCAAGCGGCCCGCTTCATCGGTGAAGCAGCGCGAGATGGCGCCGTAGGGAACGATGCCCATGCCCACTTCGTTCGAGACGAGCACAAGGTCGCAGCCGGTGTCTTCGATTTCGGCCAGCGCGTACAGCAGGTGCGCGCGCTCGCTGTGGAACAGTTCGGGCAGGGCGATGTCGCCCACGTCCGGATACGTCGCGCCGCTGGAAAACATCAGATTCGTCAGCCACAAAGTCAGGCAGTCCACCAGCAGCAGCCTGCCGGGCCGTGCTTGCCGCAGGATGGCGTCGCCCAGGCGCAGTGGTTCTTCCAGGGTTGCCCACTTGGCCGGGCGTTGCGCACGGTGATGCGTGATGCGCGTGGCCATCTCGTTATCGCCCGCCTGCGCGGTGGCGATGTAGAGCACTTCCTTGCCGGACTCGCGGGCCAGCTTTTCCGCATAGGCGCTCTTGCCGGAACGGGCGCCGCCGAAGACCAGGGTGCGCGTCATGGCGCTGTTACCACTCGGTGCCGATTTGTGCGCCGATGCCGGCCGCGTACGCATGCTTGACGACGGCCATTTCGGTGACGGTGTCGGCGATGGCGATCAATTCGTCCGGTGCGCCACGGCCCGTGATGACCACGTGCTGCATGTGCGGGCGTTCCAGCAGGTCGGCGATGACTTTATGTACGTCGAGGTAGTTGTATTTGAGGGCGATATTGAGTTCGTCGAACAGCACCAGGCCGTAGCTTGGGTCGGCCAGGAAGGTCTTCGCCTGCTCCCATGCCAGTTCGGCTTTTTCGATGTCGCGCTCGCGGTTCTGCGTTTCCCAGGTATAGCCTTCGCCCATCGCATGAAAACTGATTTCGTCGGGGAAGCGGCGCAGGAATTTTTCTTCGCCCGTGGACATGGCGCCCTTGATGAACTGCACCACGCCCACCTTCATGCCGTGGCCCATGGCGCGGATGGCCATGCCGAAGCCGCTCGAACTCTTGCCTTTGCCGTTGCCCGTGTTGACGATGATGATGCCGATTTCCTTGTCGGCCTTGGCGATGGCCGCATCGATGATGGCCTTTTTTCTCTCCATGCGCACGCGGTGGCGCTCGTTGATTGCGGCTGTTTCTACGTCGATAGGTTTGTTGTCGCTCATGTCTGATCCTCTTTCGGTATGAATATCTTGCGTTTTCCGTGATCGATGATCTCGATAGGGTGGCCCAGGTAGTCGCCCAGGATGGACGCCTGCATCACGTCGGCCACGGGGCCGGCCAGCCAGCCGCCGTCGCCCATCAGCAGCAGCGCATGGGTCGAGACGCTGTGCGCCAGGTTCAGGTCATGGCCTACCATGACCACGGTTTTATTCTGTTCGCGGCACAGCCTGGACAGCAGGCCCATGACGCTGACCTGGTGCGCCAGGTCCAGCGCGTTGGCCGGTTCATCCAGCAGCAGCAGGGGCGTGTCCTGTGCCAGCATGGCGGCGATCGCCACGCGCTGGCGTTCGCCGCCGGACAGGCTGCGCACGTCGCGCTCGGCCAGGTGTTCCACTTCCATCGAGGCCAGTGCCGCCAGGGCGATGCGCTGGTCGTCGCTGCCTTCCCAGTAATGGTTGTCGTGATACGGGTGGCGCGCCGACAGCACCGTTTCGATGACGCGGTACGAGAACGCGTCGTGCCTCGCCTGCGCCAGGAAGGCCCGTTCGCGCGCCAGTGCTTCCAGCGGCCAGTCGATCAGAGCGCGGCCCTGTATCGTCACGTGGCCGGCATCCGGTTCGCGCAAGCCAGCCAGGGTGCGCAGCAAAGTACTCTTGCCGGCGCCGTTGCGGCCGATGATGCTCCAGCATTCACCATCTTTGATCTGCCAGGTCAGGTTTTCCACGAGGGAGCGCGTGCCCGCCTTCAGGCCCAGTTGGTAGGTACGTATCATGCTTTTTTCATCTCCTGCGCAGCCGGTGCAACTGGTACAGGAAGACGGGGGCACCGATCATGGCTGTCACCACGCCGACTGGCAGCTGCAATGGCGCCAGCACGGTGCGCGCCAGGGTATCTGCCAGTACCAGGAAGGTGCCGCCGGCCAGCGCGGCAGCCGGTATCAGCAGGCGGTGGTCGGGGCCGCAGGCGAAGCGCAGCGCATGCGGCACGATCAGTCCCACGAAGCCCACGCTGCCGGCGCTGGTGACGGCGCTGGCCGTAAGCAGGCCGGAACAGAAGAACAGGCCCTTGCGCAGGGCGCCCACGCGCACGCCCAGAGTGCTGGCCGCTTCCGCGTGCAGGGCCATGACGTTGAGCGAACGCGCGCAGCGCAGCGCAAAGACCATGGCGCAGGCCAAAACCAGCCAGGGCATCAGGCGCGCTGGCGCGCCGGACAGGTCGCCGATCATCCAGAACACCATGCTGCGCAAGCGGCTTTCCGGGGCGATGGAGAGCATCAGGGTGACGATGGCCATGCAGGCCGAGGCCAGGATCACGCCCGTCAGCAGCAAGAGCGAGGCGCCGCCTTCGGCCGCCGTGCCGCCGCGCAGGTCGCGCCGGGCAAAGAAGTACAGCAGCATGGACACGCCGACGGCGCCGGCGAATGCCGCCGCATCGACCACCCACAGCGCGCACATGAACAGCAGCGCGGCCAGCGCGCCGACGGAGGCGCCGGCGGAAATGCCCAGCACATACGGGTCGGCCAGGGGATTGCGCAACAGAGCCTGCATCATCAGGCCGGCCAGCGACAGCGCCGCGCCGGTGACAAAGGCGGTCAGCGCGCGGCCCAGGCGCAGGTCGAGCAGGGTGGCGGCGAGGGTGTCGGTCTTGCCCTGTACGATGTGGAACAGGGCGGAAGGCAGGTCGGCGAGCGGAATCGCGATCGAGCCGATCATGCCGGAGAAAATCAGGCTGGCAACGGCGCACGCGACCAGCACCGTGAGGATCACGGTGGCGCGGTGGCGCATGTTGCGAAAGAATGGGTGCATGTACTGCCTTGGAAACGGGGACTGCAGGACTGCATCTGCGGGCAATGGCACGACGCCATCGCCCGCAGCTTACATCATGACGACGTGCTTATTTCATGCCGTAGCGTACACCGACGAAGACTTTCGAGCCTGGCGTCGCATAGAAACGGGCCAGTTCGTAGTCCTTGTTGGCGATGTTGTTCCAGCGTGCCAGCACCGACCACTCAGGAGCAAACTGGTAGGTGGCATACAGATTGACCAGGCCATATCCGCCCAGGACGTTCTTGTTGGCGGCATCGTCGTAGCGCTTGCCCGACAGCTGCCATTCGGCGCCCGAGGTCAGGGCGCCCAGCGTGTAGTCAACGGCGACATTGGCGTGCTGCTTGGCACGGCGTACCAGTTGCTTGTCCTTGGTTTCATCGCGCGGGTCTTGCAGGTCGATGTTGCCGCTGACATTGAAGGCGCCAAACTTGCGGCTGGCCGCCAGGGTCACACCTTCGAGCACGGCCTTGTTGACGTTGTAGGCACAGCCATAGCTGCCGTTGAACAGCGGATCCGGGCAAGGCGTGGTGTTGACCAGCAGGTCGGTGACCTTGTTATGGTAGTAGCTGGCGCTGGCTTGCGATACGCCGTCGTTGTAGTGCAGGCCGATTTCCGCGTTGCGCCCTGTTTCCGGCTTGTTCGATGCCAGGCCATAACCCGGGTAGTACAGCTCATTGAAGGTCGGTGCACGGAAGCTGGTGCCGTAGCTGGCGTTTGCGCGCAGTGCATTGCTGATGCGGTAGCCGTAGGCGACGCTGCCCGTGTTGTGCGAGCCGAATGCCGAGTTGTCGTCGCGGCGGCCGCTGATATTGAACAGGTGCGCGCCGCGTACCATGTTGTACGCCGCTGCGTAGGACTTGGTATTGCGTGCGCCCGTCACTTCCGGCGTGCTGCTCGACATGACATCTTCATCGCGGTAGCTGGCCAGCAATTGCAGGTTGTCGCGGCCAATACGGATGTCGTTCTGCCAGGTGATGTCGGTCTGCTTCGTGTCGATCTGGCTTTTGCCATACGAAGCGGCGCTGCTGTCGTCGCCCGACTTGTCGCGCGCTTCCGCGTAGCGCAGTTCGCTGGTCCAGTTGGGCAGGAACTCGTTCTTTGTGAAGACGGAGATGTTTTCCAGTTTCTGGTTGCTGCGCGCATCGTAGCCAGGACCGGCGTCGTACTGTGCCTTCAACTTGCTGTTCAGGAGAACCAGGCCGACTTCATGGCCCTTGGCCATCTGGTAGCCGAACTGGCCACTGATGCTTTCCTTGTCGTAGCCGTCCTTGTCCGGGTTGTAGGTGAACGAGGAAGCGCCCAGTTTCGAGGCGGAGAAGCCGTCCGACTTTTCCTTGCCAGCGGTCAGCGCGTAGCTGAAGCTGTTCGCGCCGCCCGTCGAACCGGCAACGCTGGCTTCCGCCTGGCGCGTGTTGTTGCTGCCGTAACCGGCGAAAGCGGAGAAGCGCGTGGCGCCGTCGCCTTTCTTGGTGAAGATCTGGATCACGCCGCCGATGGCGTCGGCGCCGTACATGGTGCTCAAGGGGCCGTAGACGATTTCAACGTGGTCGATGCTCGACAGGGGCAGGGCGCTCCAGTTGGCCGTGCCCAGGGTGGACGAGCCGATGCGCACGCCGTCGACCAGGACGATATTCTGGTTGCTGTTCGCGCCGCGAATGAACACGCTGGCCGAGGTGCCTGCGCCGCCATTGCGGGTGACCTCGATACCGCGCTGCTTTTGCAGCAGGTCGATCAGCGAGCCGGCGCCCGAACGGGCAATTTCTTCCGAGCTGATGGTCTGCGTATCGCTCAGTACTTCGCTCAGGTGCTGCGGGTAACGGTTGGCGGTGACGACGATGGGATCGAAGGTGTTGGGCGTAGATTGGGCGAAAGCGGCAGGCGCGGCAATGGCTAGCGCGAGCGACGTGAGCGCCGCGTGGCGGGAAACAGCATGGGTCATGATAATTTTCAGTTAGTAATATGCAACCAGCCGACGTCCCCGTAGGCCAGATTGAACAGAAGTGGGAACTGAAGATGACGATCGAAGATGACCATGGGCCATTCGGATCGCGAACATCCCCGTTCGCACACTTCCACCTGTCCTGGCCGGTATCCGGGCTGGCAAGTACGGCTATCCCACCTTCCCATGCTCGATGATTGCAAGCACAGTGGTTGTCAGAGATAGCTTGTCGTCCGCTTCCTGTAGGCAGGGGCGACACTTGCTTACCGTTGCGGGGGCAGCACACGTTCGCCGCGGGCGCGGCATCGTGTTTCCCGTTTAACTGCGCTCATGGACATGAGCGCGGGCACCAAAACCCGGTCATTATACGTGCAGTGGGCGTGGACTGATATGGCTGGCTGGACGATTCGATATCAGAAATCGACGACGACCGTCGCACCATAGGCGATTTTGTGGGCGGAATGGGCGGCCAGCAGGGCCGTTTCCTCCAATGGCAGCCGCGCCTGCAATGCCGACAGCAGGCGGATGGTGCCCGCATGGCAGATGATGATCGCCGTGTCGTGTTGTTCGCGCAACAGGTCGCCTAAAAACGCATCGACGCGGGCAGCCATCGCCAGCACATTTTCGCCGCCGCCGGGGTGGTACCAGGCCAGGTCGGCGGCCCAGGCATCGATGTCCGCGCGCGCAATCGCGTGCCAGGGCTGCATTTCCCAAGTGCCGAAATCCATTTCGGCCAGCCGGGCATCAAAGTGCAATTCGCTCGCGGGCAGATCTTGCGCCAGGGCCGTCGCCAGGCCGGCGCAGCGGCGCAGCGGACTGGCGTAGAGCGGCAAACCGGGTGGCAAGGTCGCTTGCAGATGGGCGCGCACCCTCGCGATTTCATGCGGCGCCACCGCCACGTCGCTGCGGCCATAACAGGTGCCGCTGGTCACCTGCGGCGTGGGGTGGCGAACGAGGAGCAGGCGCATGGTGTCAATAGAAGCGTGTAGGCGGCTGGAAGCTGGAAAGGATGGCCAGGTAAATCGCCACTTCCGCCACCTGCTGCACGGCGCCCAGGCAGTCGCCCGTGTAGCCTTGCAGGCGGCGCTGGCATTTGCGGCCCAGGCAGAATGCGGCAGCCGCCGCCGCCACGATGGCAAGGACCAGCGCCGCCCAGTCAACTATCCCCAGCATGCCGCAGACGATGGCAGGCAGCAGGGCGCAGGCGGCGGCGATGATGAATTCCCCCGTCGTCATTTCCTGGGCCATCGGTTTGGCCTTGCCTTCATCGCGCGCATAGTCCATGAGCCAGATCAGCGAGACGGCGGCCAGGCGCGAGAGCGGATGGGCGATGAACAGCGTCGCCACGATGGTGGCAGGCGGCAGCGAAGCGAGCGCCGCGCACTTGATGGCCAGCAGGCAGACGATGCCGATGGCGCCATACGCGCCGATGCGCGAATCCTTCATGATTTCCAGTACCCGCTCGCGCGTCAAGCCGCCGCCGAAGCCGTCGCACATGTCGGCAAAACCGTCTTCATGGAAGGCGCCCGTCAGGTAGATGCCGGCGGCGACGGCCAGCAGCACGGCCACGGCCGAAGGCAGGAGCCAGCTGGCCAGCAGATACACGGCGCCGCAAATCGCCGCCACCACCATGCCGACCAGCGGGAAGTAGCGCGAGGCGTGCTGCAGCCAGGCCGGCTCGAACCCCACCCAGCGCGGTATCGGCAGGCGCGTGAAGAACTGCAGCGCGATGAAGAACAGGCGGCACTGATGGACTGCGGTGGAAACGGGGTTGCTCATGATCTTAGTCTGGCGTGGATTTTTCGCTGACCTGGGCCGAGGCGAAGGTGGCCATCTCGCGCATGAAGTTGACGGCCGCGTGCAGCAGCGGCAAGGCCAGCGCCGACCCCGTGCCTTCACCGAGGCGCAAATCGAGGTGCAGCAGCGGACGCGCATCCAGGCTGGCCAGCAACTGGCGGTGGCCGTTTTCATCGGAGCAGTGCGAAAACACGCAGTAATCGAGGATGGCTGGCTGCAAACGAGCCGCCACCAGCAGGGCGCTGCTGACGATGAAGCCGTCGATGAGCAGAATCATGCGCCGTTCGGCTGCCTTCAGCATGGCGCCGGCCATCATGGCGATCTCGAAACCGCCAAAGGTGGCTAGCACGTCGAGCGGCTCATGGACTGCCGCATGATGGGCGACGGCCGCCTCGATCACCTGCTGCTTGTGCAATATGCCTTCCTTGGACAGGCCGGTACCGGCGCCCACGCAGTCGGCGACCGGCGTTTGCGTCAGCTTGTGCATCAGTGCGGCGGCGGCAGTGGTATTGCCGATGCCCATTTCGCCAAAGCCCAGCACATTGCCGTCCAGGGTGGCGGCCAGGTCCATGCCCGCCTGCATGGCGGCCAGGCATTGTTCCCGGCTCATGGCGGGTTCGTGGGCAAAATTGCGGGTGCCGGGGCCTTGCTTGCGGTCAAGCAAGCCGTCGCGCGGGCCGAAGTCGTGGTTCACGCCGGCGTCTACTATATAGAGGGCGCAATCGGCCTGGCGGGCAAAGACATTGATGGCGGCGCCGTTGCCGAGGAAGTTCTCCACCATTTGCCAGGTCACGCTTTGCGGATAGGCGGAAATGCCTTCCGCAACGACGCCATGGTCGGCCGCGAAAACGATGATGGCCGGCTGCTGCAATGCCAGTTGCGTGCTTTGCTGGATCAGGCCGATCTGGCGGGCCAGGGTTTCCAGCATGCCGAGACTGCCCAGCGGCTTGGTCTTGCTATTGATGGCATGTTCGAGGGCGTTGGCCAGTGCGGGATTGGCTGTGGGGACGATGTGTGGAATAGGCATGGGAGTCAAGGTGATGAGGCAGGGGATTGTTGGCGCTACGATATCACACAGCAATATTTGCCCAGCTGCAAAATAGCGCTTGCGGGCCGCGCGGAGCAGGGCTATAATTCGCCCCCTCGCTGAACGACGCATGCAAATGCCGAGTGAGACGAGAAAAAGAAGGAGTTGACGGATGTAGTGAAATGC
>NZ_JBNYXN010000009.1:0-230879 GCF_051380695.1 Janthinobacterium goodfellowi
CCTATTTCATTTATTTATTCGTGAACATTTGATATTTTAAGTTAGACGCCAATCCGAAAATTGACGCTGCACTTGCATCAAATGCCCACACTTATCGACTGTTAATTGTTAAAGAACGGTATTCGGTTACTGCTTTCGCGCTATCGACAAAGCGTTGTGTTTGCCAGCTGCGAAGAAGGAAGAGTATGAAGCATTTCACTACATCCGTCAACTCCTTCTTTTTTCTCACCGTACTCAGCATTTGCATGCGTCGTTCAGCGAGGGGGCGAATTATAGCCAAGCAACAGCGCGTCCGCAAGGGCCATTTATGGCAAGACAAACGATTTCACCAAGGTCAGCTCGCCGGCGGCCCGCATCGGCACCTGGAAGCTCTGCAGCTTTTCCCGCGGCGTACCTTCATTGGTGATGATCGACAGGCGGGCGACGGTCAGCATGGCGGTATTCTCGCCACTGCCGTAGTAATTGACATAGGCGTGATAATTGCCCTTCAGGGGCGCCGCGCTGGAAAAGATTTCCGGGCCATAGCCGGTGGTCACGTCCACGTCCAGCGCGCCGCCATCTTTCAAGACGCGATTGCCGTACCAGGCGTGGCCGCCGTCCGGCGTGACCACATGCAGATCAAGATCGGTGCCGGCGCTGTCCCACGACAGCACGATACGCAAGCGCGCTTGCGTCTTGCCCTGGTAGCTGTCGACAAACTGGGTGCGCGCGCGGCTCCTGCCATCGGGCGAGCGCACTTCCACGCTGTTCGAGCCGCTGCCGAAGCCATAGGGGCGGCCGTAGCTGCCATCCTCACCCACTTCCATCGGCATCGCCACGCCATTGACCACCAGGGTCGCGGGCTTGCCCTTGATAGCACCCGCGATACGCCCCCGTATCTGCGCCGTCTCGGCCTGACCCGGCTGCAGGTTGACCGACGCGGCGGGATAATTGACCGCTTGCGTATAGTCCTCGCGCGCGCCGGCCGAATTGCGCCAGCCGCTCTTCGGTGCATCGATGGTGACCTGGGCCTGCGCCCAGAGTGGCAATAACATGAGCGCAATCGCGCAACGGATATAAAAACTCACAGAGCCTCCAGGTTAAGGTCGACGAGCCGGCGGGCCAGCCGCTCGACATATTCTTCGTCCTGGCCGCGCGGATGATGGCGCAGGCCAAGGTGCAAATATTCATGGGCCAAGGTGATGCGGTCTTCGCGCGTGGCCAGCGGGCGCATGAAGATGCGGTTGCGCGACTGCTCCGAATACGGCGCGCCGCTGGATAGCGCGCAGACCAGCGGCGCTTGCGGCGGCGCCTCGTAGCCGGCCTCGCGCAGCAGCACGCGCTGCCAGCGCGGCACGGACCGCGCCAGCCAATCCTCGTTCTGCGCCAGGCGACGGCAACGCGCGCCGGTATTGCCAACGGTGCTCAGCGCGCCGCCGGGATAAGCCTGCGCCAGCAATTCATCATAGTGCTTGCCCTGTTTCGCCTGGCGTATCGCCTCGCTCCACGCCATCGTGCCCTCGGACGACTGGTTGCTGTGATAGCGCACGGTGACGCCATCGACGATCAGCTGGTCGGTCCAGCGCGCAATCGCCAGCGCCGCCGGCGTAGCGGGGCTGGGGCTGACGCGCTGGGTCGCGCTGCTGTCGGCGATCTGCTGGCAGCCCGCCACGGTCACCGCGCTCTGCTGCAGATACGTGCGCGCGGCAATCGCCAGCGCCTTGGCCGCTTCCGGCTCATTCGCACTCGCTTCGCGGTCGAGCACGCGCGCCACATATTCATTGACGCCGAAGCGGCCGCGCAATTGCGGGCGGCCGCCCTGCTCTTGCAGCAGCATCAACTCGCCGCTGCTGCGCAAGGCCAGGTTCTGGCCATTTTCAAATTGCACATGGTAGCGGCCATTGAGCGGGCCGGGCGCGGCCAAACCGCGCTCGCCGCGCACGGCACGGATCGGATAGCGCTTGAAGTAATCGACGACCACGCAACCGCCATCATCGGCCGCCCCCACTGGCGGCAGACTGGCGGCCAGCCTGGGCGCCCACTGTTCAAAGACATTGCTGCTGCCGCCTGCGCCGCCAAACCAGATCGGCGTGCCATCGGCCAGCCAGCCGGCCGCGCCGCCAATCCGTTCGTCTGCCCGGCGCTGCTCGTGCCAGGAATACGTCTTCACGCGCAGCTGGCTGCCGAACCATCGCGCCGTACCTGCCCCGCGACCATCGAGCACCACGCGCAACAGCGCCGCTTCGGCATCCATCCGGCTGGCAGCCGGTATGCTGTCCAATGCGCGCAGCAGGCTGTCCAGCCGTACCAGCCGCCCCGGCGCCAGCTGCGCGGGGTCAGCCAGCCAGGCAAAGTCGCCTGCCGGGGCGCTACCTAAACGGGCGGTCCAGTATGTGCGCCACGGCGCGGCCGCGATCATCAGGCGCTGGGGCAAGAAGAAAGGGCCGCAGGACTGCGCCAGCGCCGCGTCGTGGCCGATGCTCTGGCCCGCATCGCAGCAATATACTTCTTCCGGATCGCGGCCGCCGCAGCGGTAGTCGGGCATCGCCACCTTGTTATCTCTGGCGTATACATAGACGAACAGCTTCCACAGGCTGGCCAGCGGCACTTGCCGCGCGCCGTCAAACGGTAGCGGCGCCGCGCCGCCCTGACGCAGCTGGCGCACCTCCATCTTGCCGTCGCGCCACCAGGCCACGTCCAATGACGCCGACCAGGCAGGCATGGCCAGCAGCAGGGCCGCCATCAATGCTGGACGTACAAAGCGCATCACTCGACCTTCAGCGCGCGCGTGCTCTTGCCGCTGTCCTCGAAGGCTTTCTGCTCCGGCTGGTACATGCGATAAAAGCGCGCCGGCGGCAGCACGTAACTGCCCTTTTGCGCAAAGCGCAGCAAATGGCGCACGGTCACGGCGCCTTCCAACGGCTCGACCGGCACGGCATAACCGTCGCGGCGCTCCGTGTGGCGCGCGCGTTCCAGCGCGGCCGGCTTGTCGCCCGCCATGACCATGCCCCAGGTCGTCGATTCCACCATGGCGCCCGGCGGCAGCGCCACTTCCAGCAAGCCAAAGCGGTGTTTCGCGCCCGGCGCCGCTTTCAAGGTGATTTCATCGAGGTACAGCGCGTCCGTGCTGAGCGCCTCGCCCGGCTTGACCAGCTCCGTCGTGTAGCCGCCCTTGCCCGCCTTCATGCGCAGGATGCGACGTTCGACGGCGACCGGCAAGGTTTGCGCTTCGGCTGCGTAGCTGTCGTACTGCACCACGGCCACCGTGCCCGCAGGCGCCGGGGCGGCGAGACGCAGTTTGTCAGGCACGCCCTTGGCGTCAAGCCAGCGCCACAGCGGCTGGCCGCTGCGGCTATCGCGTTTTTGCCATGCGCCGTCCGGCGCGACGGCCGGCCCCTTGCCGAACGATACGCCGCCCAGCTTCTTTTGCACCCACATCAACGTCATCGCGCGGTCCATGGTCGGCATCTCGGCGCGCACGCCGGCCAGCACCGCGTCGGCCTGCGATGGCGGTACTTCACCGGCCAGCATCAGCAAGGCCTGCGCCACGGGCGCTTTCGATTCGCGCAAGACTTGCCAGGCGCTGGCCACCTGCAGCTGCAGCCCATGCGGCAAAGCGATGCCATTCTGGCTGGCGACCAGCGCCACCAGGCCAAGGCTCATCGCTTGCGCTTCGCGGTCAGATGCCCCGCCCAGCAGCAGGCTGCCGCTGTCGCCCGCCTGGCGCGGCTTGCCGCCCAAGGTGGCGATGGCGCTGTTGTCCACCAGGCCCGCGGCCAGCGTCTGCGTGGGCAAGCCCATCTCGCGCGCCATCCACAGCACCAGCGCGCGGTCGCCCATCGCGTCCTTCAAGCCATGTTCGCTGTAGACGGCCAGCAGCTTGTTCCAGTGCTCGGGCGGCAGCTCGATGCGCAACGCGCGCGACGCGTACCAGTCCGCGTAATAGGCATACGCCGTCATCAGGGCATTGCCGGCCGTGGCATTGCCCCACCAGCCGAAGACGGCGTTCGGACCCGCCATGGACACCAGACGCAGGCGCTGCGCCGTCAGCAGCGCTTGCAGGGCGCCCGCGTCCGGCCCCAGACTTTGCGTGGCCAGCGCCAGCGGAATCAAGCGGCTGGCCGTCTGCTCCACGCAGCCATACGGATAGTCGATCAAGTCGTCGGCAATGCGTGCGAAATGGCTGGCCGCACCCTGCGCGAACGAGACGCGGAGATTGCGCGCGTCGGCCGGCAGCTTGAGCGGCATATCACCGGTGACGCCATCGAGCGGCAGCACCAGCGAGCGCTGGCTGCTCCAGGCGGCGGGCAGGGTTTGCATGGCCGCCTCTAACGCGTCGACCAGCTTGCCGTTCTGTTTCAGCTCCAGGCGCAGCGGCCCGCTAGCGCCAGCAGCGAGTGGAAATTCGACGTAGTTGACGCCCGGCTTGGCGGACAGTTTTTCCGTCTTCGCTTGCGTGCCGCCTGCGCCGCTGGAGAGCACCACGTCGAGCGCCTGCTCCTTGCCCGTCTGGTTGAACACGGCCACCGTAGCGCGCGGCGCATCGCCGGCACGCATCCAGTCGGGCGCCGTCCATTTGGCATAGAAGTTTTTATCGGAGCGCAGATAGGCGGTGCGCTGGCCCACGCGCCCCTGCTCATCCATCGCGCGGCCCGTGATGCGCCAGCGGGTCAGCGCGTCGGGCATGGTGAAGCTCACGCGCGCATTGCCGTTGGCGTCGGTCTTCAGCGATGGCGCCCAGTAGGCCGTATCGATATTGTCGCGGCGCGGACGCTCGAGCACCTTGACGCCGCGCTCGTTGTAGTTGTGGCGCGCGGGCGCGCCGGCCGTGCGGCCCTGCGCCATGTCGTAGCTGATGAAGGACAGGCTGGCCGTGGTGCGCACGTTGTTGCGGCGCGGATGGTAGAAGAAATCGCCGATGTCGGGCGCGATTTCCGGCTGCAGCACATAGATCATTTCATCGACCACACCCAGCGCCACCATCGTGCTCAAGGGCTTGCCGTCCAGCGTGGCCTTGACGTCCAGCGTGACCTTTTCGCCGGGCTGGTAAACCTCCTTGTCGCTCTTGAACTGCAGTGCGATGCGCGGCTCGATCACTTGCAGCCCGGCGTTCTCGAAGACGAAGTCGCCATTGCGCGTGTACGCCACCGAGAACGTCATGTTCGGGCCATGCTCCTCTTTTACCGGAATGCGCACTCTCCACTGGCGCGGCGCCACGCGCTTCGCCTGGTACCAATCAGCGGCGCCGGCCATCAAGCCATGGTGTTCGACCTTGTCGCGCTCGAGCGTCAGCAGCGCCTGGTCGACCTTGTCGGAGAAGGTGATCAAGGCTTCGGCGGTGTCGCCCGGACGGTAGCGGACGCGGTCCAGCACGATCTCGATGCTGCCCGGCGTCGTCTGCACGCCATCGCCGGCGACCCAGTGGCTGGCGGCGGCCAGCAGGTTGCCCCGTTCGTCGCGCAGCGCCAGCTGATACGAGCCGGAGGCCGGGAATGTCACGTCCCAGCCCTTGGCGTTTGCATCGAAGGCGCCCTCGGTCTTGCTCTGTTTTTCCAGCTGCACCATCTCCCAGCGCACGGGTTTCGCCGCACCCTGGCCATCGGCCAGCAAGTCGAAATGCACGTTTTGTCCCGGATCGGAAAACTGGCGCGTCGCCTTCAATTGATAGCTGCTGTTCGAGCGTTCTATCATCAGCTCGCGCGTCGCCTTGACGCGGTAGGCCGCGCCATCGGTCGCCAGCACGGTCAAGATGTAGCGCGACGGATCGGCGGCGGGCGGCAAGGTGAAGTCCACATTGCCGCTGCCGTCGCTCGTCACTTCCTCGGTCTTCAAGGCCACGGGGAACAGGCCGCTGTAACGCAGCTCCCCCTCGACCATGGTGTTTTGCTGGCCGCGCAAGGACAAGGTCATCTTCGCGTTTTTCACGGGTTTGCCATCGGGGTAGCGCAGCGCGATGCTGCCCTTGACCGCCTCGCCCGTCTTGAATTCCGGTTTCGATGGCTGGACGTTGATTTCAAAGTGCGGCTTGACGTATTCGGCCACGCGGAAGGCCGCGCCATACACGCCATCCTTGTAATTGAAGCGCAGCTCATAGCCGCCGGCGGTCGCTTCCGTCGGCAGGCGGAAGCGCGTGTCGGCGCCCGTGTCGCCGGACAATTGCAGCGTTTGCGTCAAGAGCGGCGTGCCGTTCGGATTGAGCACGGTCAGGCTGACCGGTGCAGCGCTTGCTGCCTGCGAGGCACGCGCGGAGGTGAATTCGCGGCCCAAAAACTTGACGTTGACCTCATCGCCTGGCCGGTACAGGGGCCGGTCGGTCACGGCATAAATCTTGGTGTTATAGATTTCGCTGTCATAGTAAAAATTCTCGGACACGAACACGCCGCCGGCGCCGTCCTGGCCCAGCACATACGTATGTTCAGGACTGCCGCGCTCGAGCGAGGCGACACCGTCTGCGTCGGTGACAGCCGACTGCAGCACGCCGGTGCCGTCCGTCCACGCCACGCTGACGCCGGCCACGGCGGCGCTGTTGTCGCGCCGCGCCGTCCATACCAGCATCTGGCCGGACGAGACCTTGGTGACGGCCACCGTGTCCGACACGAACACCAGGGTGGTGGCGCGGTGCTCGCCGATGATCGCTTCGACCAGGTACAGGCCCGGCTTGCGCTTGCCCAGCGGGATCATCACGTTGCCGGCGCCGGCGACGATGAAGTCGCTGCTCGATCCATCGAGCTTGACGCCTTTCGGCGGGGCGATGGCCTTGGCTTGCCATATCGGATAGCGGAAGCTGTCGACCAGCTCCATGCCCTTGATCGGCTTGTACTGCGGATGGTTGGCAAATACGGTCGGCTTGCGGATCGCGTCCTTCGTCGCCAGCTGCGGCTGTTCTTTCGTGACCGCGAGGCGCGCCTCGCCGGAAAACAGCTTGCGCCAGGCCAGGCGCGACTGCTTCCACCAGCTATCCCACAGAAAGCTCAAGGTGTTGGCCAGGCCCTCGCCCTGGTAATTGCCCTCGACCTGGATGCGGTGCAGATTGCGCTGCTTTTTCAGGAATTCCATCGGCTCGGGCACGCGGTAGACGACGATGTCGGCGCCCGAATACGCTTCCAGGTTCATGCGCCCCATGTCGCGCCCGGGGACTTCGAGCCGCACGCGCGCCTCGTCGCTGCTGCCGTAGCTGGCGTCGGACAGCAGAAAGAAGGGCTCGCCCTTGAAGGTGCTGTAGTTGCTCGGTTCGCGCTGCTGCGCGGAGGCGCCGCCAATGAAGACCAAGGCCAGCAGGCTGGCAAAGAACAGCTTCATGACAAAAATCGGCTTCATGATAAAAATGCCAGCCGGAACACGCCGGCGAAATTCGGATTGTTGACCACAGGTTGCCACCGCGTGTCCTTCCAGCTCGTGAGTTCTTTGATATCGACGGTCCGCAGACCATTGTCGTCGGGGGTGACGGTGCCGGTGTGATAGGCGATGCGCGCGCCCATCCAGACCATCAGGTGCTGTTCGTCACCCTGGTCGAAAAACAGCAGGTCGCCGGGCAGCGCCTGGCTGATCTCGCGGGCGACGAAGCGGCTGTTGTGCTGCACCAGCGCCAGCGCCGTGACGAAGTGGCCGACCTTGCCATCCGTCTGCACCCAGCGGTTGCGCAAGGCAACCTGGTTCGCGTCCAGTTCCAGCTCGGGCGGCAAGCGCCG
Organism: Janthinobacterium goodfellowi; assembly: GCF_051380695.1. Lineage (NCBI taxonomy): Bacteria > Pseudomonadati > Pseudomonadota > Betaproteobacteria > Burkholderiales > Oxalobacteraceae > Janthinobacterium > Janthinobacterium goodfellowi. Next base: position 7,668 of record NZ_JBNYXN010000009.1, read on the forward strand.
GTCGCTGGCGATGCCGTTCGCATGCAGCCATTTCGCGTCATGCACGGTGAGCGCTTCGTTGACGGCGAAGCGCACCAGGCCGGCGCAATCGCGGTGCATCCAGCGCGGCGACGGCCCCCGTTCGATCTGCGCGTTGACGATGCGCAGCATCCAGGCCTGGAAGGCGCGGCTCTGGGCTTGCGACAGCTGCACTTGCCCCCCGGCGGCCGCGCGCAGGGCCCAGGCGGGTGCGGCGACAGCGGCGACGCACATCGCCAGCGCAGCGCGCCGTCCATGCGACACCGTCATCGGGCCGTCTCCTGCCATTCCAGCGTTTCCCATGACGTGCCGCTGGCTGGCTGCCGCTTGAGCACCATGCGCAGCGGCGGATATTTTTTCAAGGCGTCCAGGCGCGGCACCAGGTGTTCGTTGGCGGCTGCGCGCAAGACCGGTTCGTTATTCGCCGGCAGGGTATCGAAGGCTTCCAGCTGGATCAGGCGGGCCAGCGAGGCCGGCGCGATCCGGCCGATCGTGTGTGCGCCATCGGGCAGCAGGTCGTTGGCAGCCGGTGCCTGCTTGCGGCGCACGGCCAGCACCTGATCGACCAGCTTGCCGTCGGCCGAGAAGACAACCGTATTGCCGGCCACGGCCAGCGCTGGCGTGGACTGCCCGAGGGCCGTGGCGACGCTGCGCTCCCAGCGAATGGCGCCATCCTTGCCGGTGGTCTTGCGCACGGGGTCCTTGCCGCCGATGGCCGCCGCGAACAGGCTGCCATATACAGCGTCGTCGCCCGCCTGCGCGCTGCGCGTGGCCACGAACACGGGCGTATGCAGGCGCGAATTGCCGTACCAGCAGGCGGCGGCGGGGCCTTGCAAGTGCCCGGCCAGCGGCACCACCGGCTCCGATGTCTTGCTGCCCAGGCGCTTGAGCACGGGCCGCAGCGCGGCCCAGTCCACCGGCACGCTGAAGCAGGCGCTCGGGCTGTGCGGCAGCACGGGCCACAAAGCGCTGCTGTCATAAGCACCGTTTTTCAGTTTATCGGCATTGAGCAGCACCTTCGATTGCCAGGCGCCCTGTTGAAAATCGAAGCGCAGCGCTTCGAGCGCGCCAAAGAAGGGCTGATAGCCGAACGACAGGAAGTCGGCCTTGACGGCGATGCTGTGGCCCTCGGGCGCGGCTGGATCGAGATGGAATTGCGCATGAAAGACGTTTTGTTTCGCCGGCTCCGGCGCCAGCAGGCTGGCCACGGTTTTCTCGGCCGTGCCATCGCCATCCTTGCCGTCGCTGCCGCCATACAGCATGCCGGGATGGGACAGGATGACCAGGCGCTGGCCGTGCGCGGCAAACAGCAAGGTGCGCTGGTAGGCATAATTGAGCGCATACACGGGCACCTGGCCGCCATCGACGCGCAAGCTGCCAGCCACGCGCATCTGCGTATCCTTCAAGGCGATCTTGCCCGCTTCCTCGAGCAGGCGCGTCAACTGGCTGCGCGAGACGGCGATGGCGAAATGCTTGAGCGAGCCGTCGGCGTCGCGCCACAGGGCCACTTCCGCCGGCTGGTCCAGCACCATGCGCAGCAGCTGGTCGCCCCAGCCCAATTCATGTTCATAGGCGATGCGGCGCAAGCTGCCCTTGAGGCCCAGCCGGTCTTCGCTCTGCTCGTAATAGAACAGGAAATCCTCGCGCAGCACATCGCGCGCCAGCGGCACTGTCAGCAGGTCGCGCGGCAAGGCCGACAGGCTTTTCGTGCGGACCAGCGCGTCGGGCCGCGATAAATCCAGCTTCAGGCCGTTGACCGGCCCCAGCATGCCCCAGCCGAAGACCCGGTAACCGACCAGCGCGGCCGCCACCAGCGCCACGCCGGCCAGTGCCCCGACCAGGACTTTTTTCGTGAGTACTTTTTTCGCCAGCACCTTGTATCCCTTTTAGCCTGCCGCAGCATTGACAAGTTAGTAATTGTTGACAAATGGTAACATGGCATTGGCGGCCGCAGCGCACAGCTGACGCGACAGCGTAAAATAGCGGATTCGCCGTTTCCATCGCCTCCCATGACCATCCTGCTCTCCACCCTGAACGCCCGCTATACCCACGCCTCGCTGGGATTGCGCTATCTGCTGGCCAATATGGGCCCGCTGCAGGCGCAGACGCGGCTGCAGGAATTCGTCATCGGCACCAAGACGACGGAACTGGTCGAGCGCATCCTCATCAACAAGCCCCGCATCATCGGTTTTGGCGTCTACATCTGGAACGTCGAGGAAACGACGAAACTGGTGGCCATGCTCAAGCGCGTGGCGCCCGAAGTCATCATCGTGCTGGGCGGGCCGGAAGTGTCGCATGAGGCGGGCGAGCAGGAAATCGTCAAACTGGCCGATTACCTGATCACGGGCTGGGGCGACGTCACCTTCCCCAAGCTGTGCGGCGAGATCCTCCACGGCCCGAAGCCGCTGATGAAGATCCATGCGGGCGTGCAGGCGCCGCTGGCCGAACTGCAGCTGCCTTACTCCTTGTATACGGACGACGATATCCGCCACCGCACGATTTACGTGGAAGCGTCGCGCGGCTGTCCGTTCAAGTGCGAATTCTGCCTGTCGGCGCTGGACAAGACGGCCTGGCCCTTCGCGCTGGAGAACTTCCTGGCCGAGATGGAGTCCCTGCATGCGCGCGGCGCGCGCCTGTTCAAGTTCGTCGACCGCACCTTCAACCTGAACATCAAGACCAGTTTGAAGATCATGCAGTTCTTCTTAGATAAGATCGAGGCGAATCCGGACGATCCCATCTACGCCCACTTCGAGCTGGTGCCCGACCACCTGCCCGACGCCTTGAAAGAAGGCATCAGCAAGTTCCCGCCCGGCGCGCTGCAGTTCGAGATCGGCATCCAGAGTTTCAATCCGGACGTACAATCGCTGGTCAGCCGCAAACAGGACAATCAAAAGGCGGCCGACAACATCCGCTGGCTGTGCGAGGAATCGAACGCCCACTTGCACGTGGACCTGATCGCCGGCTTGCCAGGCGAGGATGAAGCGAGCTTCGCGGCCGGCTTCAACAAGCTGGTGGCCCTGAAACCGCATGAAATCCAGTTCGGCATATTGAAGCGGCTGCGCGGCACGCCCATCATCCGGCATACGGAAAACTATGGCATGGTGTTCGACCCGCACCCGCCCTACACCATCCTGGCCAATAAACAGCTCGATTTCATGAGCATGCAACGCCTCGTGCGCTTCGCCCGTTACTGGGACCTGGTGGCGAACTCGGGCCGCTTCGCCAATACCGTGCAATGGATGCTCGGCGAGTCGCCGTTTGAAAACTTCATGGATTTTTCAAACTGGCTGTATGCCCACACGGACGCCACCCACCGCATCGCCATGGAGCGCCTGGCCAAGCTGGTGGCGCAATGGCTGCAGACGCGCGGCATGAGCGCGGCCGAGGCCAATGCCCTCGTGGCCAGCGACTATGCGGGCGGCGCACAGGCGGCCGCACATGCCAAGCCAAGCGAAGTGAGTACTAGCAACGCCAAGGTGCGTCCGGACGTCGCCCTGCCGCAGCGGCAGGCGCGCCACCTGGCGTCCTGAGGGGCCGGCGATTGAACAGCGGTGGCGGTCTGCGCCATTCTCCCTTAAACTGGCACGATGCCGACTGTACAATCGCCGAAACTGACCCTCTCCCAGACCAGCTCCCAACAGGGAGCCCTTGTCACTGCCAGCGGCACCTGGCAGGTGCACGCGCTGGCGCATGACAATGCCATCAAGGCCATCGAGGCCCAGCTCAAGCCCCTGCAGGGCGATGCCAAGGCGCAGTGGGACCTGTCGGCCATCGACAGCATGGACCATATCGGTGCCCAGCTGTTCTGGAATGCCTGGGGCAAGCAGCGCCCCGCGCAGCTGACCCTGGCGCCGGCGCAGGAAGAGTTTTTCCGGCGCATCGAAGAGACGGGGCCGCTGCAAACGCCGCCCTCGCGCGCCAACCGCCTCACGCCCGTGATGAAGCTGGGCATGGCCATTTTGCTGTTTTTCGAACATTTGAAGGGCTTTATTGCCCTGGTCGGCCAGGTGACGCAGGATATCGGCCGCTTCGCGCGCCATCCCATGCGCGGGCCGTGGCGTGAAATTTCCGCCAATATCTTCCATGCGGGCTTTCAGGCGCTGGGCATCACGGCCCTGGTCGGCTTTTTGATCGGCGTCGTGCTGTCCTATCTTTCCGCGCAGCAACTACGCGCCTTTGGCGGCGACATCTACCTGGTCAACCTGCTGGGCATGAGCGTCATCCGCGAACTGGGGCCGCTCCTGGCGGCCATTCTCGTGGCCGGCCGCTCCGGCTCGTCCATCACGGCCCAGCTGGGCGTCATGCGCGTCACGGAAGAGCTCGACGCCATGCTGGTGATGGGCATTTCGCACGGTTTCCGCCTGATCATGCCGAAAGTACTGGCCCTGGCCATTTCCATGCCCCTGCTCGTCATCTGGACGGATACGGCCGCGCTGATCGGCGGCATGGTGGCGGCCAAGGTGGAACTGAACCTGTCGGCGCGCTACTTCATCCAGAAGCTGCCCGATGCCGTGCCGCTGGCCAACTACATGATCGGCCTGGGCAAGGGCGTGATTTTCGGCATGCTGATCGCCCTCGTCTCCTGCCACTTCGGCCTGCGCATCAAGGCCAATACGGAAAGCCTGGGGCGCGGCACCACCACCGCCGTCGTCACGGCCATTACCGTCGTGATCCTGGCCGACGCCGTGTTTGCCATCGTCTTCAATGGAGTGGGCTACTGATGGCGAACGACACCGATATCGCCTGCAAGGCGAACGAGGGCCAGGACGGCCAGTTCAACCTGCATGGCGACGCGCCCGTGGTGGAAATCACCAATCTGTGGACCAAGTTCGGCCGCACGGTCGTGCACCAGGACTTGAACCTGGAAATCGAGCGGGGCGAAATCCTTTCCATCGTGGGCGGTTCCGGCACGGGCAAGACGGTGCTGCTGCGCCAGATGCTGGGCCTCGAGCATCCGGCGCGCGGCTGCGTCAAAGTCTTTGGCGAAGATATCAACAAGGCAAGTTCCGACCAGCTCCAGCAGTTGCGCAACCACTGGGGCATGCTATTCCAGCAAGGCGCGCTGTATTCGGCCCTGACCGTGTTCGACAACGTGGCCCAGCCCATGCGCGAATTGCGCGTGCTGCCCGAGGCGCTGGTGCATGACGCGGTATTATTAAAGATGAACATGGTGGGCCTGGGCCCGGAACATGCACTGAAAATGCCGTCGGACTTGTCTGGCGGCATGATCAAGCGCGTGGCCCTGGCGCGTGCCCTGGCGCTGGAACCGAAGCTGCTGTTCCTCGACGAACCGACGGCGGGCCTGGACCCGGACTTGTCGGAAAGTTTTGTCTCCTTGATCCAGTCGCTGCACCGCGAGCTGGGCTTGACGGTGGTGATGGTCACGCATGACCTCGACACTTTGTTTGCCCTGTCCACGCGCATCGCCGTGCTGGCGGAAAAACACGTGATCGCCATCGGCCCCACGCGCGAGGTGATCGAAGTGGACCACCCGTTCATCAAGCAATTTTTCCTCGGCGACCGCGGCAAGCGCGCGCTGGCCGTCCTCGATGAAAAACAGGCGGCAGCAAGCAATGCGGCACAGCCAGGCGCTGACGCCGGCACAGACAAGAAAGCGGAGAAGTAATGGAAAACAGATCACATGCCCTGATGACGGGATTTTTTACACTGACCTTGCTGGTGGCCGCCATCCTGTTCGGCGTCTGGTTCAACCGCGACCGCGTGGAAAGAGTCCCGTATTTGCTCGCTACCACCCTGTCCGTGCCGGGCCTGAACCCGCAGGCGACCGTGCGCTACCGGGGCCTGGAAGTGGGCAAGGTCGACGCCATCGATTTCGACACGCAAAAGGCGGGGCAAATCCTCGTGCACATCAGCGTGGCGCCCGACACCCCCGTCACCAACACCACCTTTGCCACCCTGGGCTACCAGGGCGTGACGGGCATCGCCTACATCCAGCTCGACGACGAGCACGTGGGTTCGAAACTGCTGGGCACCAGCAAGGACAAGCCGTCGCTGATCCCCCTGCGCGCGGGCTTGCTCGACCAGCTGGAAAAACGGGGCAAGCGCATCCTCGACCAGGCCGAGCAGATCACCAATAAAGTGAATAATTTGCTCAGCCCCGACAACCAGGCGGCCATGCTGGGCGCCTTCACTGAAGTGGGCAAAGCGGCCAAGGCCTTTGGCGCCATCCCGCAGCAGCTGGAACCGACCCTGACGCAATTGCCGCAACTGACGGAACAGACGCGGCAAACCTTGACGGCCGTCAGCACGGCCAGCAAGAACGTGTCGGACCTGACGGCCACCTGGAAAAAGCTCGGTAACGACATCCAGGCGCCCGGCGGCGTGCTCGACAAGGTCAATGGCACGGTCGATCGGGTCGGCAATTCGGTGGAAACGGTGGCGAATGGCGTATCGCTGGAAGTCTTGCCGCAGGTAATCGAGCTGAGCGGCGAGGCGCGCTCCTCGATGCGCGCCCTGAAAACTACCATGAGCACGCTCAATGAACAGCCGCAGAGCATCTTGTTCGGCGCCCCAGACATCCCGCCCGGCCCGGGCGAGCCCGGTTTTTCGGCGCCCGGCAAATAAGGAGAACACAGCATGCCTATTCCTCGCCATCTCACCGCACTCATCCTTGCCGGCGCTTTTTTGCTGGGCGGCTGCGCCAGCCGCGGCCCCGTGCCCACGTTCTATGATTTCGGCCCGGCCGCGCCGCAGGCAGCGGCACCGGCCGCCGCGCCAGCCGTGCCCGTACTGGTCATCGCCGACGCCAACGGCCCTTCCTGGCTCGACAGCCAGCGTATGTATTACCGCTTGCTGTACGCGGATGCGCAGCAATCGCGGCCGTACGCCTACAACCGCTGGAACACGCCGCCGCTGCAACTGCTGAGCCAGCGCCTGAAAACCCGCGTGGCGCAAAGCGGCGTGAAAGTGCTGTCGACCACGGACGCGGCCGCCGGCATGCCGCTGCTGCGCATCGACGTCGACGATTTTTCGCAAGCGTTTGACACGCAGACCCAAAGCAGCGGCCATGTGTCGCTGCGCGCTTCGCTGTTCCGCGGCCACCGCCTGATCGACCAGAAAACCTTCAGCCGCAGCGCTCCGGCCGGCAGCGCCGATGCGCAAGGCGGCGCGCAGGCGCTGGCGGCGGCCTCGGATGCCATCGCCGCCGACCTGCTCACCTGGCTGGGCACGCTGAATATTCCGAAAGAATGACCGACCCCGCACCCTCCGCCAGCCCGGCGGCGCCGCTGCCGCCCGTCCGTTCCTCGCCCGTATCGCGCGCGACCCTGCTCGCCTACGTCTTCCTGATCGTGTACGCGAGCTGGTTCCCGTTCACGGGCTGGCACAGCAATGGCCTGTCGCCGCTGACCTTCCTGGAAAACACGCGCATGCCCCGTTACTGGACGGGCTTCGACGTGGGCGTAAATATCGTCGGCTACATCCCGCTGGGCGCGCTGATCGTGTATTCGCTGTTTCCAAGAATTACTGGTTTCTTTGCCGTTATCGTCGCCAGCCTGTGCGGCATGTTGATTTCCGGCAGCATGGAAGCCGTGCAAACCTATCTGCCCAGCCGCGTATCGTCGAACCTCGACTTTTATACGAATGCGGCCGGCTGCTGCATCGGTTCCATCATCGGCGCCCTGACGGCGCGCAAGCTGCTCGACCACAGCCATCTGTTCCGCCTGCGCCAGCGCTGGTTTGCCCAGCACGCGAGCCAGGGCCTGGTGCTGGTGGCCCTGTGGCCGCTGGCGCAGATCTATCCGCAAGGCTATCTGTTCGGCCTGGGCCAGTTGCTGCCCATCCTGTCGGACTGGCTGTCGCAGCTGACGGGCATGGACATCGACCTGGCCGCGTATCTGCGGCCCGACGTGATCTTAACGGTCGAGCAATATTGGCTTTCGGAAACAATCATCACGGCCTGCGGCATGACGGGCGCCGTGCTCACCTTGCTGTGCCTGCTGCGCCGCGCCGCGCCGCGCGCCATCCTGATGCTGACCCTGATCGCCGCCGCCCTGACCGTGCGTTCGATGGCCAGCGCGCTGCTGTTTTCGCCCGAAAACGCCTTCGTCTGGATCACGCCGGGCGCCCAGGGCGGCTTCCTGATCGGCCTGATCATGCTGGGCGGCCTGGCCTTCGCGCCGCACGTGGCGCAGCGCCGCATCGCGGCCGCCACCTTGCTGCTGAGTCTGGTGATGGTGAATACGACGCCGATCAACCCGTATTTCATGTCAACCTTGCAAGGCTGGGTACAAGGCAAGTTCCTGAACTTTAATGGCGCGGCGCAATTTTTGGCCTTGCTGTGGCCCTTCGTGGCCCTGTGGTTCCTGTGCCTGCCCTCGCATCGCCTGAACCGGCAGGACGATGTGCAGCGCCAGCGTCGCGAAGACCACCCATAAGCGCTATCATGGCGCATTGATGAATCAGCAGGAGCATAGTATGAGCGACGCACCGTATTTTGAACGTCACGTTTTTTTCTGCATGAACAAACGTGAAGATGGCCGCAACAGCTGCGGCGACCATGGCGCGGAAGCGGCGCAAAAGCATTGCAAGCGCCGCATCAAGGAACTCGACATGAATGGCGCGGGCAAGATCCGCATCAACCAGGCCGGCTGCATGGACCGCTGCGAGGAAGGTCCGCTGCTGGTGATCTACCCCGAAGCGACCTGGTACACCTATGTCGACACCAGTGATATCGATGAAATCATCGATACGCACCTGGTGGGTGGCAAGATCGTCGAACGTCTGAAAATCTAAGCCGCATATTTAATCCTAATTTAAGCCTACGCCACCAGTATGAGCATCATGAACAGAAACTCGGAAAAATTTACCCTCGCCGGCCATGCAGGCAGCATGGAAGGCTTGCTCGATTTCCCGGCAGACACCCCGCGCGGCATCGCCCTCGTTGCCCATCCGCACCCGCTGTACGGCGGCACGATGGACAACAAGGTCACGCAAACCCTGGCGCGCGCGTTTGTCGCCCTCGGTTACGTGGTGGCGCGCATCAACTTCCGCGGCGTCGGTGCTTCCGAAGGCGTACACGACCATGGCGCGGGCGAGACGGACGACATGCAATTGCTGTATGAACACATGATCGGCCTGTACCCGGGCTTGCCCGTGGCCTTGTCCGGCTTCTCGTTCGGCACCTTCGTGCAATCGAAACTGCAGGAACGCCTGGCCGCCGCCGGCACGCCCGCCGAGCGCCTGGCGCTGATCGGCAGCGCGGCCGGCAAATGGGCCATGGCCGATATTCCGGCCGACACCATCTTGATCCACGGCGAACTGGACGACACGATTCCCCTGTCCGCCGTCTTCGACTGGGCCCGTCCACAAGACATCCCCGTGATCGTGATCCCTGGCGCCGACCACTTTTTCCACCGCAAGCTCAACCACATCAAGAACCTCGTGATTGCGCTGTGGCATGGTGACAAACCCGCAATCGCAGCAGATGATCATTGAAGTGTGGGCTTACTAGCGCCTCCACGGCTATAATTGATCCGTTTTTTCCACGCGGCCACGTACGCAGCAACTGCGTGGCCCTCAGCCTTCATCTTTTTCGCAGACCAGCCTCCATGAAAAAACTTTTAGCGGCACTGGCCTCCAGTGTACTTTTCCTATCCGCCGCCTACGCGCAAACCGTTCCAGCCCCGACCATCGCCGCCAAGTCCTGGCTGCTGCTTGACGCCACCAGTGGCCAGATCATTGCTTCGCAAGATCCGGACGCGCGCATCGAGCCGGCCTCGTTGACCAAGATCATGACGGCCTACCTGACGTTTGCCGCCATCCGCGAAAAGAAACTGGCGCTGGACCAGAAAGTGAACGTGTCCGTGCGCGCATGGAAAGTCGATTCGAGCAGCTCGAAGATGTTCATCGATCCGGCCACGCCCGTGTCGATCGACGACTTGCTGCACGGCCTGATGATTCAATCGGGTAACGACGCCGCCGTGGCACTGGCCGAAGCCGTCGCCGGCGATGAAGGCACCTTCGTCGTGCTGATGAACCGCGAAGCCCAGCGCATGGGTCTGAAAAACACGCGTTTTGCCAATCCGCATGGCTTGCCTAGCCCCGAGAACTATTCCACGGCGCAAGACTTGTCCGTGCTGGCCAAGCGCGTGATCGCCGACTACCCGGAATTCTACAAAATCGATTCCATCAAGAGTTTTACGTACAACAAGATCACCCAGCCTAACCGCAACCGCCTGCTGTGGCTGGACCCGACCGTCGACGGCATGAAGACGGGCCACACGGAAGCGGCCGGCTATTGCATGATCGCCTCGGCCCGCCGTCCAGGCGGCACCGGCGAGCGCCGTTTGATCTCCGTGGTGCTGGGCACCTCGTCCGACCAGGCCCGCACGCAGGAAAGCCAGAAGCTGCTGAACTGGGGCTTCCAGAACTTCGATACGGTCAAGCTGTACTCGAAAGGCCAGGCCGTGGCCACGCCGGAAGTATGGAAGGGCTCGAAAAGCACCGTGAAAATCGGTTTCGCCCGCGACGTGCTCGTCACCGTACCCAAAGGCATGGCTGCCAAGATGAAACCTGTGCTGGAACGCAAGGACCCGCTGGTCGCGCCGTTGGCTGAAAACGCCCCTGTCGGCAAGCTGAAAATGATGGTTGACGACAAGGTCCTGCTGGAACTGCCCGTCGTGGCGCTGGAACCGATCAACCAGGCAACGATCTTCGGCCGCGCCTGGGATTCGATGCGCCTGTGGATGAAATAAGCCGTCAGCATTCCCCATAAAAAATGCCCGCAGATGCTGCGGGCATTTTTTTCGTCCATCGACGTTACTTCGCCGGCGCATCCTTCAGGTGCGGCTGGCGCGCCACGGGCGGGAACGTGCCATGGCGGCCTGCCGCAAACGTCGCTTCCGTCTGCGACGCTTGCACCGGCACGGACAGCTTGCGCACCTTGGCCACCTGCGCCGCCGTCACGGGCGTGCCACGGTTGCCCCAGCTGGTTTGAATAAACGTCACCACTTGCGCAGTCTGCTCGTCATTGAAGATGTCGGCATACGGCGCCATCGTCAGCGCCGACGGCGCCGTGCGCGTGGCCGGCACGGCGCCGCCCGACAGCACGATGTTGATGGCCGAGGTGGGATCGTTCGTCTGCAGCACGGCGTTACCGGCCAGCGCAGGGAAAGCCTTGTCGTAGCCCTTGCCGTCGGAACGGTGGCAGCCGGCGCAGCGGTCCAGGTACAGTTGCGCGCCCTTGGAGTTGACGATGCCGCTGAACAACTGCTTGCCCAGCTTGTCGTCGGCCACGAAGGCGGGCGTGGCCGGGTTCGACGGCGGCAACGATTTCAGGTATTTCGCCATCGCCGCCAGGTCGCCATCCGTCATGTGCTGCATGGAATGGGCCACCACGTCGTTCATGGCGCCAAACGACGCCGTATGGCTGTTGCGGCCCGTCTTCAGGAATTCGGCGATCTCCGCCGCGCTCCAGCGCGCCAGGCCGCCGCCATGTTCATTGCGCAACGATGGCACGGACCAGCCGTCGATCACGCCGCCGCCCGCCAGGAAGGTCGTATTGCCCTCATCCGTCAGCGATTTTTCCTGCATGCCCACGCCGCGCGCCGTGTGGCAGGCGCCGCAGTGGCCCAGGCCCTGTACCAGGTAGGCGCCACGCAGCAATTGTGCGTCGCCCGTGGCCGGCGTTTTATACGGCTGCGGCGTGGGGGCAAACGCCCAGCGCCAGATGGTCAGCGGGAACCGCATCGACAGGGGCCATGGAATGTCGGCCGCCTTGTTCGGCGTCGGGTCCGCCTTCACGCCATGCATGAAATAGGCGTACAGCGCCTGCATGTCCGCTTCGCTCAGGCGCGAGTACGACGGATACGGCATGGCCGGATACACGGTATAGCCGTGCCTGGTCACGCCGGTACGCATCAGCTTGTCGAAATCAGCAAAGCTCCAGTCGCCGATACCGGCCTTCTTGTCGGGCGTGATGTTGGTGGAATACACCTTGCCGATCGGCGTTTCCATGCCCAGGCCGCCCGCGAACGGTTTACCCTGCGTGCCGGCCGTGTGGCAGGCGATGCAGTCGCCCGCGCGGGCCAGGTATTCGCCCTGGCGTATCAGCTGGGCGTTCGGGACGGTGGCGGCGGTGGCGGACCAGGCGGCGCTGGGGGTACTGGCGGCGAGCGCCAGCAGCAGCGCCCCCACTGTATGGGTGAATGTGTTGTTCATCTTCTTGTTCTTTATCAGGCGACCAGGGGACGGGGATCTTTCAGGTATTGCTCGCGGATGGCCTTGGCCGACCAGTAGGTCAGCGCGCAGGCGAGGCCCGTCGGGTTGTAGCCGATGCCGACCGGGAACACGCTGGAGCCGACGGCAAACACGTTGTGCACGTCCCAGCTTTGCAGGTAGCGGTTGACGACGCTGGTCTTGCGGTCCGCGCCCATGGCCGTGCCGCCCGCCCAGTGCGTGGTCTGGTAATTGCGCAAGTCGAGGTGGTCGCCCACGCTCTTGACGGACACCTTGATCGATTCCGGATTCATGGCTTCGGCCACCTTCATCATCTTATCGGTGACGAAACGGCTCATCTTGATGTCGTTTTCCTTCCAGTCGAAGGTAAAGCGCAGCAATTGCTGGCCATACTTGTCCGTGTAGGTCGGGTCGAGGTCGACATAGCAGTCGCGGTAAGTCATGTTCGCGCCGTGGCAATCGAACGACACCGTGTTCAAATAGCTCTTCTTGACGGCCTTTTTCCAGGCAGAACCCCAGGCGGGCGTGCCGTCCGGCGTGGCAATCCCCGAGATCGGCTTCGAACCGGCCGGGTTGCACCAGGCGGGCGAGCCGCCGACAAAGCCCAGCGGGCCATGGTCGAAGTTGTCGCCATTCCAGTCATCGAGCGCGACACCGGTGCCGCCGGCGCCGATGAAGGGGTTCGTGTTCGTGTCTTCCTTGAAGAAAGTCTGGATGGTGGACATCATCTGGTAAGCGATATTACGCCCCACCACGCCCTCATTGCTGACGGGGTCGTATGGCTTGCCGATGCCCGACAGCAGGAACAGGTGCGCATTGTTGTAGGCAAACGCACTGGCGATGACCAGGTCGGCCGGTTGCTCGACGGCCTTGCCGTCCGCATTGATGTAGGTCACACCCGTGGCGCGTTTCTTGCTGCCGTCGAGGTTGATGCGCACGACGTTGCAGTTGGCGCGCAGCTCGAAGTTCGCCACCATGCGCAGGGCCGGCATGATGTTGACGTTGGGCGACGCCTTGGAATAGTTGTAGCAGGCGTAGCCGGAGCAGAAACCACAGAAGTTGCACGGGCCCATCTGGCAGCCGTACGGGTTCGTGTACGGGCCGGAGGCGTTCGACGAGGCGTTGACGAAGGGGTGGTAGCCGACGGCCTTGGCCGCGCGGCGGAACAGTTCGGCCGTGTACGGCACTTTTTGCGGCGCCAGCGCGTAATTGTCGGAGCGGTCGCCCTCGAACACATTGCCATCGCCGACGACGATGCCGTTCACTTTGTACGCCTGGCCCGAGGTGCCAAAGACTTTCTCGACGAAATCGAAGTGCGGCTCCAGCTCGGCATAGGTCACGCCAAAGTCCTGGATCGTCATGCCTTCGGGGATGAATTTCTTGCCGTAGCGGCGTTCGTAGTGGCTGCGGATTTGCAGCTCTTCCGGCAGGACGCGCCAGTGCATGCCCGACCAGTGCAAGCCCGCGCCGCCCACGCCCGTGCCGGGTTTGAAGGCGCCGATCTGGCGGTAGGGCACGGCCACGCCCGTGATGCTGTGGCGGAAGGTGAACGTGCTCTTCGACATATCCTGGAACAGCTTGCTGCGCTGGATATAGGTCAGCTCGTCGAGGGTCTTCGGATAGGCGCCGTCGGGATAGGTGTCGCGGTACTCGCCCCGTTCCAGCGCAACCACGTTCAAGCCCGCTTCCGTCATTTCCTTGGCCATGATGGCGCCGGTCCAGCCGAAGCCGACAATCACGGCATCGACAGGCTTCATTTTTACATCTGCTTTGATATCACTCATGATGGTTTTTCTTTTTCTTTGATCTGCTACGAATAACTGAAAAGGTTCAGGGCAAGGCGCATTGCCGCAGGCAGTACGCTAGTACGACCAGGCAGTGCAACGCCGCCATGGACGTTTTCAGGCGATGGATACTGGAGGCAACGGGTATTTCTTGCCGTACTGTTCCACCCAATCCATGTAGTCGGCGCGGGCGCCAGGAAAGCCCACCATCTTCCAGGCCAGCATGTCCTTGTTACCGCCGTGCACGGGGTCGCAAAAATAGCCTTCGCGCGTGTTTTGCAGCAGCTGGTTGAAAAAGACCTTGGCCGGCACTTCGCCGATGTCCAGGCTGCCCTTTTGCAATTGCGTGATGACGGCGTCGCGCTCGGCCGCGTTCAGCTGGACGAAAGGCTTGCCGGACTGCTTGTTGACGGCCGCATTGACGCCGGCCAGGGCGCTCTTGTACAGCTCGCGCGGCGCCATGTGGAACTGGTAGCCGAACTGTTCGATCGAAGGGACGAACGGGCCCTGCATATACCACAGCGCGCCATACGCGTAAGGCGTGTTCATCTGCGCGTCGATGAATTCATGCGCACCCGATTCCAGCGCGCCCGGCCCTTCGCCATCGGCGGGGATCAGCCGGTCGACCAGCGCCGTCAAGGTGGCCCATTCGGTGGCGTCGAAAAAGCGCGGTTTATAGGCAGGCTGGTCTTTGGAGACGGCCATGGCCAGACCGCCGCCGGCGCCGGCCAGCAAGGCCACGGCAGGCGCGGCGCCGACGGCCTTGCGCAAGAAGTGTCGCCGATGGGGCGAAATCCCGATGATTTTCATAGGTTGTCCTCAGGCGGCACGAGCCGCCACAGTGATGGATGTGGGAGTCAGAAAGAAAATGCGGACATGCGCCGCTGAGATGGCAGATTTCACGTAGAGATGGCTCGGGTATCGCGGCGCGGTGCATCCGCCTGCCGGTTAATTGATCAAGGTGATTGACAAGCGGTAGCATTACATTTACGGTGCGCATCGTACCATAATTAAAAGAAACATTCAGAGACAGGTTAGACGTGATCAAAAAAGAGGCGCCGGTGCGGGGCCGCCCGCGCAAGGCGGGCGTGGAAGATGCGGTACTGGAAGCGATCGTCATGCTGGTGCGCCAGCATGGACTCGATGCGGTGACGATACAGATGGTGGCCGACGCTGCCGGCGTGGGGCGCCAGACGATCTACCGGCGCTGGCCGCGCCGCGAAGACATGCTGCTCGACGCGCTCGTCAAGCGCACGGCGGAAAAGCTGCAGCGCGCGCTCGACATGCCGGACGGCCAGGAAATCGAGGCGATCTGCGCGCGCATCTTCGACAACCTGAACGCCGACGGCCGCTTCACCTGCGACTTATTGGTGCTGATCCACAATGATGCGGCGGCGCAGCTGCGCTTTCGCGAGCAGATCGTCGCGCCGTGGATCACCCTGGTAGTGCAGCGCCTGGTCAACATCGGCGTGCGCGCCGACCTCGACCTGCGCCTGTTCGCCTTCATGCTGCAATCGGCGCTGGTGTACCAGATGCAACTGGGCGGCCAGCTCGACGATGCCCTGCAGGAGCGTTGCTGCCGCTTTATCCGCAGCATGTTGTAGCTCTGGATATAATCGTGGCGTAACCCTCTTCGCCACCACCAGAAAGCCAGTCCATGAGCCATGTATTTCCCGCCAGCCTGCAAGCGCCGCGCAGCCGTTTAAGCAGCAACGGTCCCGAACTGTCGCGCATCGTCGCCGGCATGTGGCGCATCGGCGAGTGGAATATGTCGGCGCAGCAGCGTTTGAGCTTCATCGAGCAATGCCTGGCGCTGGGCGTATCGAGTTTCGACCATGCCGATATCTATGGCGACTACAGCGCCGAAGGCCTGTTCGGCGAAGCGCTGGCCCTGCAGCCGGGCTTGCGCGACAAGATGGAACTGGTCAGCAAGTGCGGCATCAAGCTGCTCTCGCCGCACCGTCCCGGCCATGCCATCCAGCATTACGACACGAGCGCGGCGCACATCACCAGTTCCGTGGAACACAGCTTGCGCCAGTTGCAGACGGACCGCCTGGACTTGCTGCTGATCCACCGTCCCGACCCGCTGATGGATTTCGACGAGATCGCCGGCGCGTTTACCCAGCTGCAGCAGGCGGGCAAGGTGCTGCACTTTGGCGTGTCGAATTTCAGCCGCCATCAGTTCGAGTGCCTGCACCGGCGCTTCCCGCTGGTGACGAACCAGGTGGAATTTTCGCCGCTGCACGTGGCGCCCCTGTTCGACGAAACCTTCGACGGCTTGCAGGACGTGGGAGTGGCGCCGATGATCTGGTCGCCGCTGGCCGGCGGCCGCCTGTTCCAGGGCGGCGACGCGAATGTGGAGAACTTGCGCAATGTCATCAAGCAGATCGCCGACCAGCTGCAGCGGCCGTTTGCCAGCGTGGTGTTTGCGTGGATCATGCAATTGCCATGCCGCCCCCTGCCGCTGACGGGCACGGGCCGCATCGAAGCCGTGGGCGTGGCCGTGGAAGGCACGCAGTTTTCGCTCAGCCGCAGCGACTGGTTCGCCATCCTGCGCGCCGCGCGCGGGCACGAGGTGGCTTAGTCGATCTCGTCCGGGTCATTAAAAACCTGGGGTAAGGCGATACCGCGCCAGCCCAGGTGCCACGCCAGGTTCAGCGCCAGGGTGGCGGCGATGTAGACGGCGAAGAACAGTGCAAAGAAACTGGTCTTCAGCCACACCAGCAGGGCGATGGCAACGATCAGCACCAGCAGCGCGGCCAGGCTTTTCTTTTGCTTGGAGCTGGGGAAGCGCAAGGTCGACACCATCAGGCTGCCCACGCCGACGAGCAGCAGCATCAGCAGATAGCTGTGCAGCATGGAATCGATGGGCGCCGGCCAGGCCACCACCACGGCCGCCACGCAGGCGGCGCCGGCCGTGATCGGCATGCCGACGAAATACAGGGGGTCCGTGCGCCCCACATTCACATTGAAGCGCGCCAGGCGCATGGCGCCGCACGCGACAAAGAAGAAGCTGGCCATGCCGCCAAAGCGCAGCAGCAGCGGATCGTGCACGCCCATCTGCACAAAACCGTAGCAATACAACAAGACGGCCGGGGCGCAGCCGAAATTCATCACGTCGGCGATGGAATCGAGCTGCACGCCGAACTGCGAGCTGGTGCCCGTCAGCCGGGCCACATAGCCGTCGAGCGCATCGAACACGCCGGCGAGCACCAGCAGCGCCGCCGCCAGGCGGTAGGCATCCGCATCGCCGACTCCGGCGTTATCGACGGAAATGACGATGCTGGCAAAACCGCACGCTATCGACAGCAAAGTCACCATGCTGGGCAAGGCGTATTTGGCGCGCTGCAGGCGCGACTTGGGCAATGTGTTCAAATTATGGGCAATCAAAGTAGCGGGATGGGGCAATGCAGCGGCAAACGCTGCGCTACACTCATTCTACCCTGCGCGGCGGCGGCACCGTCCCCGCACGAGCGTGACATATCTTTTCATCGATGCTCTACGAGGTCGCAAAATACCTTAGAATCGTTTTACAGGGCAGTACGCTGTCCGCCCACCTATACAGGAGTCGACTTGATTGCCTCGTCACTGCGTTGGAAATACTGGATACCCGCCCTGCTGAGCGCAGCCCTGCTGAGCGCCTGCGGCGGCGGCAGCGATAGCGGCAATACGTCGCTGAGCACCTCGACCCCGGCCGGGCAACTGACGCAGGAGCCTGGCGCTCCCGTCCTCAGCAATAATATCGCCACCGATGGTTTCAACTGGTTCAATTACCGGCGCAGCCAGATCGGCCTGTCGCCACTGGTGCGCAATAGCCTGATCGACAGCGCGGCCCTGGGCCATTCCAGCTATCTCAATCTCAACAGTACGGTGGCGCACGAGCAGGTGCAGGGCAAGCCCGGCTTTACGGGCGTCAAGCTGGGCGACCGCCTGGCCAAGGCCGGCTACGTCGTCACCTCGCTGCAGGGCGAAGTCATCGCCGGCGCCAGCAACACGTCCGGCTTTTACCTGGCCGAAGAGCTGGTCACGGCCATCTATCACCGCTTCGTCATTTTCGAGCCGCTGTTCAAGGAAGGCGGCGCGGGCGCGGCCGTCAGCGGCAGCGGCTATGCGTATTTCACCACCGACCTGGCCGGCAACCGCAGCTATGGCCCCGGGCTGGCGGCGGCGCAGATCGTCACCTATCCCTTCAGCGGACAGCAGAAAGTGGCCGTCAGTTTCTCCAGCGATAACGAATCGCCCGATCCCGTGCCGAACCAGGACGTGGTTGGCTACCCGATCAGCGTGCATGCCAACTACGGCACGCCCGTCAGCGTGACGGCGTTCAGCGTGCGCCAGCGCGGCGCCGCCACGGACCTGGCCGTGCGCCTGCTCACCAGCAGCAACGATGTGCATACGCCCGTCTCGGCCGCGTCCATCATCCCGCTGGCGGCCTTGAACGCGAACACCAGCTATGACGTGAGTTTCATCGGGAAAGTCAATGGCGCGGACGTCACGCAGAGCTGGTCATTCAGCACGCGCTAGGGCGACTCGCCCCGCCAAGCGGGCGCAGCGTCATGGACGACTGGATGTAAAATGGTGGTTCCTGCTTTACAGCAATTGACAAGTTTTGGGGCGCTCTGCACAGCATGCTGAAACCACACGCCACTTGCGATGATGATGCCGCCGTTGCGGCATCCGACATGGTCCGTATTCTCGACGTCGAGAACGGACTGGGCCGCATCATGGGCGACCGCATCCTGTACCTGAAAATCCTGCGCCGCTTCCTGCATGACCACGGCACCACGCCGTGCCAGATCCGTGCCGAATTCGACACGGGCAACTACGCTTCCGCGCGCCTGAAGGCGCATACCCTGAAAGGCGCCGCCGGCATGATCGGCGCGCGCCACGTACATAGCCTGTCGGAAACCCTGGAAGCGGCGCTGCGCGCGCAGGCGCCCGACCTGGCCCAGCAGATGCAGCAACTGGAACTGGCGCAGGATCAATTGCTCGGCGCGGTCAGCAGCATGCTGGGCACGCCCGAGGCAACGCACACGGCGGCGCAGGACGTGGCGCCCGACCCGGCCGCGCCCGCCATCCAGCTGCTGCTGGCGCGCCTGGCCAGCCATCTGCGCGAAGGCGACGGCGCCGCCATCGACATCCTGGAAAACTCGGCCAGCCTGCTCGCTGCCAGCCTGGGCGTGAACGTCTACCAGGAAGTGGCAGCCGCCGCGCACGAGTTCGATTTCGACGGCGCCCTGGCGGCCCTGCTGCGGCGCCGCTAAGTAATCCTCGGGAAATTATTGTGAATTTATGACGAACAGAACCGGATGCTGTGCAAGGCGCCCGCTGCGACGCAGTGCGAGCACTGCCAGCAGCGGGCAACACCGCAGAGCGCCGGTTATGGAAGTCAGAAAACACAATAATTTATTGGGGGTTACTTGGCGCTCAGCTGTTGAACTGCGCCTCTTCCGCATACGCCACGCAACAACTCTTGCAACAGAAACGGCGCACGGCATCGAGCGGCTTGTCGCAGTACCAACATGCGCCTTTCGGCGGCAGCACTGCGATCAATTGCGGCAGGGAAGGCAATGGCGGCGCCGCCATCCCCCTGCTTTCCACGACTTCCGGCTGTTCGCTGTCCATGGCGCTTCCTTTCCTAGCGGCACTTCAAGGCCGCTCAGCAAGATTACGTCAGCGCAGTTTGAAGCCCATGACATTTCTCAACGGGGCAGATGCTAGCCTTGCTTTCGGAAGCTGCGCACGGCGTCATTGGCGTGCTCATCGATGATTTTCCGCAAGCGCGGCTGCGCCGTATACCTGGCGGCCAGGCGCTTCCATTGTCGCTGCGCCTGGCCGCACGATTGTTCGACGGCTTGCGTGATCTCGCGCTGGCGCGCCTTGTCATTGTCATCCCATTCGCCGGCAAAATGCTCGCACATTTGCGCCTGCTCAATGAACTGCGCCACGTCGCGCGGCAGCTTTTCCTCTGCCTGAGCCAGCAAGGGCAGACTGCACAGTGCGACAGCGATTAATATTTTCATCGTTGCCCCTTACTTGCCGATGCAGAAACGGCTGAAGATCACGCCCAGCAGATCGTCAGGCGAAAACTCGCCCGTGATGCTCGACAGTTGCACCTGCGCCAGGCGCAGCTCTTCGGCGAACAGGTCCAGCGACTGGTCGTCCTGGGCCGCGTGCGCGGCGGCGATATCCAGATGCTTGCCGGCCGATTTCAAGGCGATCAGATGGCGTTCGCGCGCCAGGTACAGCGATTCGCCCGTCTGCTGCCAGCCGGCGATGCGCAAGAGCTCGGCACGCAGCAGATCGATGCCGATGTGCTCGTGCGCGGAAAGATACACGTGGGTGGCGTCCGGCATGTTGTCGACGCCGGGCTTGTGGCCGGAGAGATCGATCTTGTTCCACACGCGCACCACGGGCACGCCTTCGGGGAAGGCCGCGACGATGGTTTCATCGGCCAGCGTGGGGCCATGGTCGGCGTCGAGCAGGTGCAAAATCACGTCCGCCTTGCCAATCTCGCCCCAGGTGCGCTCGATGCCGATGCGCTCGACGGCGTCGATGGTGTCGCCCGCGCTGCGGATGCCGGCCGTGTCGATGATGTTGAGCGGAATGCCTTCGATCTGGATGGTTTCGCTGACCTTGTCGCGCGTGGTGCCGGCGATCGGCGTGACGATGGCCACGTCGGCGCCCGCCAGCGCGTTCAACAGCGACGATTTACCCACGTTCGGCTGGCCGGCCAGCACGACATTCAAGCCTTCGCGCAGCAGCGCGCCCTGCGCCGCCTGAGCAAACACTTTATGCAAGGCTTCGATGACGGCTTTCAATTGGCCGCGCGCGTTCGAT
The DNA here is from genome assembly GCF_051380695.1 of Janthinobacterium goodfellowi. Taxonomy (NCBI): domain Bacteria; kingdom Pseudomonadati; phylum Pseudomonadota; class Betaproteobacteria; order Burkholderiales; family Oxalobacteraceae; genus Janthinobacterium; species Janthinobacterium goodfellowi. The sequence continues at coordinate 28,508 of NZ_JBNYXN010000009.1, forward strand.
TTTTCCAGGAAATCGATTTCCTCTTCCGGGAAGTCCAAAGTTGCCTCGACCAGCATCCTTAAACCCGTCACCTGCTCCACCAGCGCGTGGATCGTGTTGGAAAACGCGCCCGACAGCGATTGCGAGGCGGACTTGGCGGCCGCTTCCGTGGAAGCGTCGATCAGGTCGGCGACGGCTTCGGCTTGCGCCAGATCAAGCTTGTCATTCAAAAACGCGCGGCGCGTGAATTCGCCCGGTTCGGCCAGGCGCAGGCCGCTATCCTTGCCCGCTTCGAGCACGCGCGCCAGCAGCAGCTGCAGCACGATGGGGCCGCCGTGGCCCTGCAATTCCAGCACGTCTTCGCCCGTGTACGAATGCGGGCCCTTGAAGTGGATGGCGATGCCCTGGTCAATGATGGCGCCATCGCTTTCCGTGAACGGCAGATAGGTGGCGTGGCGCGGTTTCAGTTGCTGCGCGCCAAACAGGGCCGTCATCAAGGGTGCGAGGTTTTTGCCAGAGGCGCGTACCACGCCGATGCCGCCGCGCCCGGGGGCGGTGGCGATGGCGGCGATAGGGGAAGAGTCGAGTTTCATGGGGATATTGTAATAGGTACGGCAAGGGAAGGTGCAGCAACGTAGGTCGGCTTGGCGCGCAGCGCGTAAGCCGACGCAGCACACGCTGGCGATAGTGTCGGATTACGCGTGGCCTTGCCACGCTAATCCGACCTACAAGAATTAAAAAGCCCGCACTAGGCGGGCTTTCTGTTCGCTGGCCGGACTTACTTGGCGGCTGGCGCGTATTTCTTGGTGATCACCCATTGCTGGCCGATCGACAGGACGTTGTTGACGACCCAGTAGAGTACCAGGCCCGACGGGAAGAAGAAGAACATCACCGAGAATGCCAACGGCATGAACAGCATCATCTTCGCTTGCATCGGATCGGCCGGGGCCGGGTTCAGCTTGGTCGTGATGTACATCGAGATCGCGTACAGCACCGGCAGGATGCACCATGGGTCATGCTGGGCCAGGTCGGTGATCCAGCCGATCCATGGCGCGCCGCGGATTTCCACGGACGCGTTCAGCACCCAGTACAGGGCGATAAAGACGGGCATCTGGATCAAAATCGGCAGGCAGCCGCCCAGCGGATTGATCTTTTCCGTCTTGTACAGCTCCATCGTGGCCTGGTTCATCTTTTGCGGATCGCCCTTGTAGCGCTCGCGGATCGCCTGCATCTTCGGCGTGACCAGTTTCATCTTGGCCATGCTGCGGTAGCCGGCGGCCGACAACGGGAAGAACGCCAGCTTGATCAGGATCGTGAAGGCGATGATGGTCCAGCCCCAGTTGCCCAGCACGCTGTGGATGTGTTCCATGACCCAGAAGATCGGCTTGGCGATGATGGTCAGCCAGCCGTAATCCTTGACCAGTTCCAGGCCAGGGGAAACGTTTTCCAGCAGGTGCGCGATTTGCGGACCCGAGTACAGCTTGCTGTCCATGCTGGCCGTGGCGCCTGGCGCCAGGGTAGGCAGTGGCAGCACGTTGCCGATGGCGTACAGGTTGGTGCCGAGCTTTTTCGTGAAGATATCGCGCTTGGCGTTTTCAGGCGGAACGAAAGCGGACACGAAGAAGTGTTGCGAAATCGCAAACCAGCCGCCATTCGCCGTGGCCGGATGCAGGCCCTTCATGGCGTTGTCGTTGCCCTTCTTCTCGTCTTCCACGGCCGCTTTTTCGATTTTCTCGAACGTCAGCTTCTGGTACTTGTCTTGTGGCGTGTACAGAGTCGGGCCCGTGAAGCTGCTGTTGAAGAACGAGTCGCCGACCGGTTTGTTGCCGTCATGCGTCAGTTGCAGGTACAGCTGCGGCGTGACAGGGGCCGCGCCCACGTTGGCCACGTCGTGGCGCACGTCGATGACGTAGTCGCCGCGCTTGAAGGTAAACGTCTTGGTCAGCTTGACGCCGCCTTCGACCGCTTCCATCACCAGTTGCACTTGCTTGCCGTCACCCAAGGTGCGCACGCCAGGCTGCACGGTGAAACCGCTCGCGTGGGTGGGGAACGGACCGCCGACCAGGCCCGACTGCGCCAGGTAGGTGTGGTTCGCGCCTTCGTCGAACAGCACTTCGTTTTGCTTGCCTTCATCAGGCTGGCACCATTTGAACAGGCCGAAGCAGCCGCCGAACCAGCCCGGATTGCCCGCGCCCTTGAATTTCAGCAATTCCAGACGCTTGACCTGGCCGCCCAGGGTGTCGATATCGACCTTGATGACGTCGGTGGTGATGGTAATCACTTCGCGCTTGAACGCGGCGGGATCGGTCGCTTCGCCAGGCACGGCGGTCGCGCCGGCAGGAGCCAGGGCGGCCGTCTTGGCCGGGGTGACAGGCGCCTTGGCGGTTTGTTCCGTGTTCGCGGAGAACATCGACGGCTTGCCGTTCGAGATCATCCATTCGTTCCAGAGAATTACCAGCGAGACGGAAAACACGATCCACAGGATGGTACGTTTATTGATATCCATTAGGGTATTTGTCAGGAGTGGTTGCAACCGCAAGCGGTCGTTGAAGATTGTTTGCCATCGGCCGGCGGCACCGGGTCGACGCCCCCTTCATTCCAGGGGTGGCAACGGCACAGGCGCTTGGCAGCCAGCAGGCTGCCCTTGGCCGTACCGTGCACGCGCAGCGCTTCCATCGCGTAATGCGAACAGCTCGGATAGAAACGGCAATTCTGTCCCAGCATGGGGCTGATCAGCAACTGATAAGCGCGCAGCAGGAACAGCAGCAGGGTTTTCATGGCGCGGATGGTGGTGGCGCAGCAACAGAACGGGCCTGGGCGGCGATTTGCGCCGCGAACAGGCGGCTCAATTCCTCACGCAGCTCGGCTTTGAGCTTGCTCGTGGTGGCCGGGCCATCCTTGCTGTTGACGGCGCGCGACAAACGCACCACGCAGTCGACCGGCGGCATCGCGCTGTTGCGAAACAGCTCGCGCGTGACGCGCTTGATCGTGTTGCGGGTCGCCGCGCGCGGCGCGAAACGCTTGGCCACAACGACGCCCAGCCGCGCATGCGGCAATTGATTGTGTCGGGTGTACAGCACAAAATGCGCTGTTTTTTGCGAAGGGCGCAAACGAAAAACGGATGAAAATTCATCCGTTTTAACGATACGCCGAAAGCGCGCGAAGTCGTGTGAACCTTCGCGTTGATTGCCGACTGGAGTACAGCTAGCCACGCGATCAGCTGTCAACGACAAGCCTAGACGGCCAGACGTTTGCGGCCCTTTGCGCGACGTGCGTTGAGCACATCACGGCCACCACGGGTAGCCATACGAGCGCGGAAGCCGTGCGTACGCTTGCGGCGAACGACGGAAGGTTGGTAAGTACGTTTCATGTTGGTCTCGCTAAAAACAAAAAAAATGCAAAATCGGGTCTGACGTCCCGTCAGTTTTTGGTGCCAATGACAATCGCGCACTTATGCCAAAGCACAAGCTGGCCAATCTCATCGCCCGCTTGAACGCGCACCAAATCTACTACGCGGAGTGATTTGCGGCCTCCGGTGCTCACTGTGCCTTCGCACAGTTGCGCGCCTCAGCCACAACTCATCACCGCTCGCTACGATTTGGTACTGCGTCGTTAATCCACGCTTAGTCCATATTGTCGTTCCAAATGAATAAACACGGAATACGGGCGGGGAACCCTGAATTATTCAGCATATGCCCCCCTCTTGTCAAGGATTGCCGTGATCGCCTGGAAATTTGCGCGCGGCTCCCCACCTGCGCCGCAGGCCGCGCCAGCACTGCCTGTGACGGGATAACCGGGGGATAAGTCGCCTCTTATGCACATGGCGCCCCACCCCGCCACACAAAAATAAGCGTCGTGCCTGTGGATAACTTTGTCAGTCGGGAGTAGAATAGCGCGTTACGTGTGGCGAGCCCTCGCGCGACGCCGGCCTTGCAACACGGTGAACGCAGGGCAGAATCGATACGCCCTCCCACACCTTTTCACATAGACATACATGGATAATTTCTGGCAGGCCTGTTCCGCGCAGTTGGAACTGGAGCTGACACCGCAACAATTCAGTGCGTGGATCAAACCGCTTATCCCTCTCGATTACGAAGAGGGCAAGCTGCGCATTGCTGCGCCCAATCGCTTCAAGCTCGATTGGGTCAAGACCCAGTTCGCCAGCCGCATCACCGCGCTGGCCATACAGTACTTCGAAGCGCCGACGGAAGTGCAGTTCGTGCTCGACCCGCGCCTGGCCCTGCCGAAAAAGCCAGTCACCGCCAGCACCCCGGCCAGCGATCCGAATGGCGGCGCGCCCAGCGCGCGCCCGGCGGAACCGCAGCCGAGCGTGCCGGAACTGAGCATCGGCGCCGCGCCGCGCCGCGAGCAGAGCCGCATCAACACCGACCTGACCTTCGACAGCTTCGTGACCGGCAAGGCCAACCAGCTGGCGCGCGCCGCCGCCATCCAGGTGGCGAACAATCCGGGCGTGTCGTATAACCCGCTGTTCTTCTACGGCGGCGTCGGCCTCGGTAAAACCCACTTGATCCACGCCATCGGCAATCAGGTGATGGCCGACAATCCGGGCGCGAAAATCCGCTACATCCACGCGGAACAGTACGTTCGCGACGTAGTGACCGCTTACCAGCGCAAGGGTTTCGACGATTTCAAGCACTACTATCACTCGCTCGACATGCTGCTGATCGATGATATCCAGTTCTTTGGCGGCAAGAGCCGCACGCAGGAAGAGTTTTTCTATGCGTTCGAGGCACTGATTGCCGCAAAGAAACAGATCATCATTACCTCGGATACCTATCCGAAGGAAATCACGGGCATGGACGACCGCCTGATTTCGCGCTTCGACTCGGGCCTGACGGTGGCCATCGAACCGCCGGAACTGGAAATGCGCGTGGCGATTCTGTTGAAAAAAGCCAAGCAGGAAGGCGTGACCTTCTCCGACGACGTGGCGTTCTTTGTCGCCAAGCACTTGCGCTCGAACGTGCGCGAGCTGGAAGGCGCGCTGCGCAAGATCCTCGCGTATTCGCGTTTCCATGGCAAAGACATCACCATCGATATCGTCAAGGAAGCCCTGAAGGACTTGCTGTCGGTGCAGAATCGCCAGATTTCCGTGGAAAACATCCAGAAAACGGTGGCCGACTTCTTCAATATCAAGGTGGCCGACATGTATTCGAAGCGCCGCCCCGCGAATATCGCCCGGCCGCGCCAGATCGCCATGTACCTGGCCAAGGAATTGACACAGAAGAGCCTGCCGGAAATCGGCGAGCTGTTCGGCGGCCGCGACCACACCACGGTGCTGCATGCCGTGCGCAAGATCGCGCTGGACCGTACCAAGAATCCGGAATGCAACCATGAATTGCATGTGCTGGAACAAACGTTAAAAGGCTAAGCGCCGCTTGGGCAAGGCTGGCTCAAAACGTGCTTTACCCTTATTATCTGGGAGAGCGCCGCAGCCGGTCTGTCGGGGCTCCCTATGGCAAGAATTGTTAAATTAATACGTTAAACGTCGTACTGTTCAACCTATACATTGAGGATAAATATGCAATTGGTCAAAACCACCCGAGATACCCTTCTCCGGCCACTGCAGATCGTGAGCGGTATTGTCGAGCGTCGGCACACTATGCCGATTCTGGCCAATATCCTCATCCGCAAAGACGGTGAAAATGTCTCCTTCCTGTCGACCGACACCGAAGTGCAGATCACCACGCACGCGGAAATCGGCTCCGGCGCGGACGTCACGGGCACCACCGTGGCCGCGCGCAAGCTGCTCGACATCCTGCGCGCCCTGCCCGAATCGGGCGACGTCACGATGACCCTGCTCAACAAGCGCCTGACCGTGCAAACGGGCAAGTCGCGCTTCGCCCTGCAAACCCTGGCGGCGGAAGAGTTTCCAACCGTGCAACAGGCGGAAAGCTACAACGCCACCGTCACCCTGCCCCAAAAAACGCTGAAGCACCTGTTCAACATGGTGCATTTCTCGATGGCGCAGCAAGACATCCGCTATTACCTGAACGGCTTGCTGCTGGTTCTGGATGGCAATAATGTCATCGCCGTGGCTACCGACGGCCACCGCCTGGCGTTTTGCCAGGTCGCCACCGAGCAGACGTTCGCGCGCCAGGAAGTGATTATTCCGCGCAAGACCATCATCGAACTGCAGCGCTTGCTGGAAGAGAACGATGAGCCGGTGCAGCTGGACATCGCCGCCAATCAGGTGAAACTGACCTTTGCCGACATCGAGCTGATCTCGAAGCTGGTGGAAGGCAAGTTCCCCGACTACACGCGCGTGATTCCCAAAGGCTACAAAAACGACTTCACCATCGGCCGCGATGAACTGCTGCGCTCGCTGCAACGTGCCGCCATCATGACCAGCGACAAGTTCAAGGGCGTGCGCTGCATCATCACCCCGGGCAGCATGAAGATCAGCTCGACCAATGCGGACCAGGAAGAAGCCGTCGAAGAGCTGGAAATCGACTACGGCGGCGACTCCGTCGACATCGGCTTCAACGTGACGTATCTGCTGGACGTGCTGAACAACCTGAAATGCGAATACGTCAACATCGCGCTGGGCGACTCGAATTCGTCCGCCCTGATCTCCATCCCGGACAATGCCGACTTCAAGTATGTCGTCATGCCGATGCGGATCTAAAGACCACAGCAGTGACGTAGGTCGGATGAGCGCAGCGTCATCCGACATGCTGAGCGCAGTCTGTCGGGTTACGCCGTTCCGGCTAACCCGACCTACGGTCATCAGCCAGCAGCCCCGAATCAATCAGCAATCGTTATTTGAGAAAGCAGTCCATGTCCGAGAATCCACAAGACACCCCGATCCAGGCCAAAACGGAAGAATACGGCGCCTCCTCCATCCAGATCCTGGAAGGCCTGGAAGCCGTACGCAAACGCCCGGGCATGTACATTGGCGACACCTCGGACGGCACCGGCTTGCACCATCTGGTATTCGAAGTGCTGGACAACTCCATCGATGAATCGCTGGCCGGTCATTGCACGGAAATCCACGTCACCATCCACAGCGACAATTCGATCTCGATCACCGACAATGGCCGCGGCGTGCCGACCGGCCTGAAAATGGACGACAAGCACGATCCGAAGCGTTCGGCGGCGGAAATCGTCATGACCGAACTGCACGCGGGCGGCAAGTTCGACCAGAACTCCTATAAAGTATCGGGCGGTTTGCACGGCGTGGGTGTGTCCTGCGTCAATGGCCTGTCGAAATTGCTGAAACTGACCATCCGCCGTGATGGCAAAGTGCACCACATGGAATTCGTGCGCGGCGTGCCGCAAGACCGCCAGATCGTCATGGTCGGCGACATCGCCACCTCCCCGATCAAGGTCATCGGCGAAACGGACAAGCGCGGCACCGACGTGCATTTCTGGGCCGACGAAGAGATTTTCACGCACGTGGAATTCCACTATGAAATCCTGGCCAAGCGCATCCGCGAACTGTCCTTCCTGAACAATGGCGTCAACATCAAGTTGTCGGACCAGCGCACGGGCAAGGAAGAAGTGTTCGCCTTCGAAGGCGGCACGCGCGGCTTCGTCGAATACATCAACAAGGCCAAGTCGGTCTTGCACCCGACCATTTTCCAGGCCACGGGCGAGCGCATGTCGGACCAGAACACGAACATCTCGGTCGACGTGTCGATGCAGTGGAACGATGCCTACAATGAACAGGTGCTGTGCTTTACGAATAACATCCCGCAACGCGACGGCGGTACCCACCTGACGGGCTTGCGCGCGGCCATGACGCGCGTGATCAACAAATACATCGATGAACACGAGTTCGCCAAGAAGGCGAAAGTGGAAATCAACGGCGACGACATGCGCGAAGGCCTGACCTGCGTCTTGTCCGTGAAAGTGCCGGAACCGAAATTCTCGTCGCAGACGAAAGACAAGCTGGTGTCGTCGGAAGTGCGCGGCCCCGTCGAAGAAATCGTCGCCAAGACGCTGGCAGATTACCTGCAAGAAAAACCAAACGACGCCAAGATCATTTGCGGCAAGATCGTCGAAGCGGCGCGCGCCCGTGAAGCGGCCCGCAAGGCCCGCGACTTGACGCGCCGCAAAGGCATCATGGACGGCCTGGGCCTGTCGGCCAAGCTGGCCGACTGCCAGGAAAAAGACCCCGCCCTGTGCGAACTGTACATCGTCGAGGGTGACTCGGCAGGTGGCTCGGCAAAACAGGGGCGCGACCGCAAGTTCCAGGCGATCCTGCCGCTGCGCGGTAAAGTGCTGAACGTGGAAAAAGCCCGTTTCGAAAAAATGCTGTCGTCGGAGCAGATCACCACCCTGATCGCCACCCTCGGCACCTCGATCGGACCGGACGAATTCAACGTCGAGAAACTGCGCTACCATCGCATCATCATCATGACCGATGCGGACGTCGACGGCGCCCACATCCGCACCCTGCTGCTGACCCTGTTCTACCGCCAGATGCCGCAACTGGTCGAGCGCGGCCACATCTACATCGCGCAACCGCCGCTGTACAAGGTGAAAGCGGGCCGCGACGAGCGCTATCTGAAAGACGATGCCGAGGAAGCGAGCTACATGATGACCGTGGCGCTGAACACGGCCGTGCTGGTGCCGCGCACAGGCGCGGAGGGCATTTCCGGCGAGACCCTGACCGAGCTGGTGCGCAAGTTCAACCTGTCGAACACCATCATGACCCGTCTGACGCGCGTCATCGACCGCGCCGCCCTGACGGCCATCATGACGGGCGTGCAGCTGGACCTGTCGACCCTGGACCTGGCGGAAGCTTCCGCCCTGGCCCTGCAGACGGCCATCAACGACAGCGCCGTGAAAGTGCATGTGCGTTCCGACGATTTGTCGGAAAAACACAAGCTGCACATCGAACGCATGTACCACGGTAACGTCAAAGTGACGGCCATCGACGCCGACTTCGTGCAAGGCCCGGACTACGCCGTGCTGAGCAGCGGCGCCGCCACCTTCGAAGGCTTGATCGGCGAAGGCGCGTTCGTGCGCCGCGGCGAAGGCGAGCGCATGAAGGAAATCGCTGTGGTCGACTTCCACCAGGCCATGCAATGGCTGCGCGACGAAGCCGAACGCACCGTCTCGAAACAGCGCTACAAAGGTCTGGGCGAAATGAACCCGGATCAACTGTGGGAAACGACGATGGACCCGACCGTGCGCCGCTTGTTGAAAGTGCAGATCGAAGACGCGATTGCCGCGGATCAGATCTTCACGACCCTGATGGGCGACGACGTGGAACCGCGCCGCGCCTTCATCGAAAACAACGCGCTGCGCGCGGGGAATATCGACGTGTAAGCCAGCTTGCTGGTTTGCGTTGCAGCCAAGGCGGCCCTCTCGGGGCCGCTTTTTTTATGCGCGCCAAAATCCTGCCTTGCATTGACATACTTGCCAAAAGCAAGCAATAATCTGCTATAAGCAAGCATATGGGAGGCGTCAGATGCATACGGACCAACTCGGCGAACGCACGGAGATCGTGCGTCGTTTCAACCGTTTCTATACACGCCAGATTGGCGTGCTGCATGAACACCTGCTGGACAGCGCATTCTCTCTGACGGAAGTGCGCATCCTGTATGAACTGGCGCATCGGGAACAATTGACCAGTGCGGACCTGTGCCGCGAGCTGGGCTTGAATGCGGGCTACCTGAGCCGGGTGATTGCCGGGTTCGAAAAACAGGGGCTGATCGCCAAGACCCGCTCGCCGACGGATGCACGCGCCACGCAATTGCAGCTGACCGAACAGGGGCAAAGCACCCTCGCACCCCTGGTCGATGCGTCGCGGCGCGAAGTGGCGGCCATGCTGGAGCGCTTGCCGCCGACGGCGCAGCAGGAGCTGGTCGCTGCCATGGAGCAGATCCAGGGCTTGCTGGGAGAGCCATCGCCCAGCTCATCGCCCAGCTATATCCTGCGCAATCCGCAGCCGGGCGACATGGGCTGGATCATCCACCGGCAAGCCGTGCTGTATGCACAGGAATATGGCTGGAACAACGAATACGAGGCACTCGTTGCCGAGATCCTCGCCAAATTCGTGCGGGAATTCAATCCTGCCCGTGAACGCTGCTGGATCGCAGAGAAGGACGGCAAGGTGATCGGTTCCGTCTTCATCGTGCGCCAGGACGACACGACGGCCAAGCTGCGCCTGCTGTACGTCGATCCCTGCGCGCGTGGCCTGGGTATCGGCAGCCGCCTGGTCAATGAATGCCTGCACTTCAGCCGCCAGGTCGGCTATACGAAAATGGTGTTGTGGACCAACAGCATCCTCACCGATGCCCGCCGCATCTACGACAAGGCCGGTTTCCAGCTGGTCGAGGAAGAGGCGCATCACAGCTTTGGCAAGGACTTGATCGGCCAGGTGCTGGCGCGCGACCTGTAAGCAGGCGCTTGCCGGCGCCGGGAGTGGAAGCGACTGTGGCGGCGGCAGGACAGTGGCCGCCAATTTCCTCGCCCATATCACCACTGCCCCCAAGAAACCAGTACACTAGTTCCTGAGCGCAACTAATTTTGTACGCGCGCCATGCCGCCTGCCGTTGCCGGGAGGCGCCCCTGCCGCAAGGCGTGTTGTCTCTGGACAAATGCAATGTTCACTTCGCGCAGCCTGTCGCCTGCCTTCTATTACCTGTTCTTTTCAGGAGAACGGGAGCAGCAGCAGCGCTTTTTCAAGGAACTGCATTTCATTTCGATAGCCATCCTGACGTTTGGCCTGGCTTGCTGGCTGGTCACGTTCAGCCTGACCTTGACACATACCTCGCTCGACCATGCGCAGGCGGCGCTGGGCGTGACGGGCATGCTGGTCGGGCTGCTGCTGACCGTGTATGCGAAGTCCTTGCAGGCGATTATCGCCAGCGGCACCATCAGCGTGCTGTTCATCGGTTTCAGCTTTCGCGTGCTGATGCTGGGCACGGAAGACCCCGCTTTCTGGGTATTGCCGCTGGGCGTGATGATCACCCTGACGACGGCGCCCATCTTCAGCGGCATCGCGTATTACCTGGGCGTATCGCTGGGCGTGTGGGCCATCCTGGGGCTGGGGCAGTTTCCCGTGCATGCAGGCCAGGCCGACCAGCATTGGCCCGTGCTGGCCGTCACCATCAGCGTGATCATCGGCCTGGCGCTGAACATCTATTTTCTCGTCTTGCGCATCCACAACTACCGCGCCCAGCGCGAACTAGCGACGATGGCCTACAAGGATGGTTTGACCGGGCTTAACAACCGCCGCATGTTTACGCAAAGCGCCCGCGTCCTGCAGCGCACGGCGCGCACGACCGCATATTTCCTGATGATCGACATCGACGACTTCAAGCAGATCAACGACGTGCACGGCCATGACGTGGGCGATGAAGTGCTGAAAAGGATCGCCGAGGTGATCGCGGGGCTGTCGGGCGAACACCTGTGCGGCCGCCTGGGCGGCGAAGAGTTCGCCGTCATTTACCTGGGCGAAAAGAACGCGGCCTGCGCCTTTGCCGCGCAGCTGGTCGATGCCGTCGAGGCGGCTTTCGTGCCGGAACGCAAGGTGTCCGTCAGCATCGGCGTCGCGGAATTGCTCAAGGAAGTCGACTTGTCGCACAGCTACCGGCGCGCCGACGAATCCCTGTACCTGGCCAAGAAGAACGGCAAGAACCGCTACGTGCTCAACGCCGCCTGAACGCCGGCGTCCGGCGCCGCATCGAGCAGCGCCAGCAAGGCTGGCGGCGCAATCTTCCAGGGGTCGCGCTGCTCGGGGTCCCCCTCGTACCAGCTGTCCTGCGCGCCGATCTTGAGAATGGTCAAAGGAATGTTCTTGCTCTCAAAGAAGGCCAGCATGCGGCGGATCAGACGGCTTACCTTGGCATGCTCGTCCGTGTACAAGGAGCCGGTGTAGAAACAACCCTTCTCCCCCATGCGCAACATCCTGGCCGTGCCGACGCGCGAGCGGCCCAGGTACTTGTGCAAGAACTCGGTCACTTCTGCATCATCGACGGGAATACTGCAGGAAATGGTGATCTGGGCCATGACAACGGGGAAACAGTGATTCAATAGCCAAGCTTAGCAGAAAGCGTTTCATTCCTGAAATGCTAAGATCGCGGCGCGCGCATGCCGGCAACCGGATCGGCATGGCGTCTCGACCAGGATTGCCATTGAACATACGCCTCATTTATCCCCTGCTGTCGCTGTGCGCGGCTCTGGGCACGTCACCGTTTGCGCTGGCGCAAACGCAAGCGACCGAAGACGCCGCCTTCGTGGCCGCCACCGTGCCCGTCTCCGTGCCGTCGCCGCCGCTCAGCCTGAACGAGCATCCGCAAATCCGCGCCGACGTCTTCCGGCTGCTCGGTTATGCGCGCGGCAGCTATACGCAGGGCGATACCCTGATCGCGCTGCAGGTACTCGACAGCATGCGCTCACTGGAACACATCCAGCGCACCATGCTGCCCGACGGACGCTCGGTGCTGGCCTCCATCGATGCCGGCACGCACGGCGTACGGCGCGCCGCCATGCTGTTCGACCCGCAACGCAAGCTGCTGGCCCTGGGCCTCGTCAACGGCCATTGCCAGGCCGCCATCGGCGACGCCGTCCCCGCCTGCCTGCCGCCCACCCACGCCGTGCTGACGGTGTTCCTGCCGCCGGGCACGGACGACGAATCGGCCGCGCCGCTGCTCGTGTGGGCGCGGCAGCTGCCGGCCATGCTGGCACAGGCCGCGCCAGGACAGCGGCAAAGCATTGCTGCGGTGGAATACATCACGACCCGCCCCGGCCAGCCCGGCTGGGAAGCGCGCGACGTGCCACCCGGCTTTCCCGCCAGCTTGCAGCACCTGCTGCTGCCGGACGCGGAATTGACCGGCAGTTCCAGCGGCGGCAAGCTCATCGCACCGGCGGGCCTGGCCGGATTGCCCATGCGCACGCCCACGGAAGCGGCCGAGGCCGGCGACGAGCCCCTGCCCGATGTCAGCATCACCCTGCGCAGCTATGCCGACTTCCACTGGATACTCAACACCTATGCCAAGCTGGCCAAGGGCGCGCAAGTGCAGGGGCATGACGACAAGGTCGTGTTCACCGGCAGCGATCCGAGCGGCCGCTACACGGTGACCTTGCGCGAACCGGAGAAGAAAGACAGCGTGTTCATCACCGTGGCCAGTTGGCGGACAAAATAAGGAAGGCGAACAGGGAAAGCATTGCCATTACGCACAAGAGCATGGCATTTTGGCATTTTGCGGTATGATTTCCAGCCGTGCGGCGCGGCCCGATCCCTGCCTTGCCCACCCAGCCCTTCAAGCCAGCCACGCTTGCGTAGCATCCTGCCCTAAGGAATTCATATGTTCGGTTTTAACTTGCGCGTCGCCAAGATGGTGTGGACGGCTTTCCTCATCGCCTTCCTGCTATTTCTTACCTACAAGGTCTCCTCGACCCTGATCGTGGTGGTCTTTGCCATTTTCTTCAGCTACCTCGTGTATCCGCTGATCGGGCTGCTGGAGCGGTATGGCCCGAAACGCCTGCCGCGCACGGCCGCCATCGGCATCGTCTTCCTCGTGGTGATCTTGCTGGTGGCGGTGCTGGGGTCCATCTTCGGGTCGCGCATCGAGGAAGAGGCGATCAAGCTCAGCGATCAGTTGCCGACCTTGCTCAAAGGGAATAATTTTGCCGAGCGCATCCCGTTGCCGGAATTCATGGAACCGTTGCGCGCGCGCCTGCTGTCGTTCATGCAGACGCAGCTGAGCAGCGGTACGGGACAAGCCATGCCGCTGGCGAAGGAACTGGGCTTGACCGTCATGCATGCGGCAAGCAACCTGATCTATCTGGTGCTGGTGCCCGTGCTGAGCTTTTTGCTGATCAAGGAAGGCCCGGACATGCGCGACGGCTTGCTGTCCCTGCTGAACCGCCCGAACAAGAAACTCTGGGGCGCCATCATCGATGACCTCGACATCCTGCTGTCGCGCTATGTGCGCGCCCTGCTGCTGTTGTCGATCGCCACGTTTGTGTCCTACAGCATCGCCTTTTCCCTGATGGGCGTGCCGTACAGCCTGCTGCTGGCCGGCGCGGCCGCCTTGCTGGAATTCATCCCGTTTGCCGGTCCGCTGGCGGCGGCCGTCATCGCCGTGGTCGTGGCCGGTTTCAGCGGTTTCGAACACGTGTTCTGGCTGATCGGCTTTATCGCCGCCTACCGTTTGTTCCAGGATTACGTGGTCAACCCATACCTGATGAGCGAAGGCGTGGAAGTGAGCCCGCTGATGGTGATCGTCGGCTTGCTGGCCGGAGACCAATTGGGTGGCGTGGTCGGCATCTTCCTGTCCGTGCCCGTGATGGCGGCCATCAAGATCGTCTTCGTGCGTGCGCGGGCAGCCTTGCAGGCGCGCCACGATGCACTGGAGAAAGCGGAACAGGCGGCGGAAGAAGCGCGCGCCCAGGCCCTGGCCGAGGCGGCGCGATTGCAGGAACAGGGCAGCAAGGCCACCCTGCCGGCGCAGTAACTTAGAACTCTTCCCACTCGCCGCTATTGTCTGCGGCGGGCTTGGCAGCACGTGGCTGGGCGGGAGCGGCTGCCGCGGCAGCGCGGCTTGGCGCCAGGCGCAACGCCGGGCGTTTCAAGGCCGTGCTGGCGGCGGCCACGACAGGCTTGCGCAAGACAGGCTTGGCCGCTGCCGGACCGCTGTGGTTGGCGTCAAGCTTGAAGATGCTGACCATCTCGGCCAGCGCCGCCGCCTGTTCCTGCATCGCTTCCGAGGCGGCTGCCGCTTCTTCCACCAGCGCCGCATTCTGTTGCGTCACGGTATCCATCTCCGCCACGGCCTGGTTGATCTGGCCGATGCCCAGTTCCTGTTCGCGGCCGGCGGCGCTGATTTCGCCCATGATGTCCGTCACGCGGCGGATGCTGGACACGATCTCGTCCATCGTCGTGCCCGTCTGGCTGACCAGCGCGCTGCCGGCGCCCACGTTCTGCACCGACGCTTCGATCAGCATCTTGATGTCCTTGGCGGCGGAAGCCGAGCGGTGCGCCAGGTTGCGCACTTCCGTGGCGACGACGGCAAAGCCACGGCCCTGCTCGCCCGCGCGGGCCGCTTCCACGGCCGCGTTCAGGGCCAGGATGTTGGTCTGGAAGGCGATGCCGTCGATCACGCCGATGATGTCGGCAATCTTTTTCGACGATTCGCTGATGGTACCCATGGTATCGACCACTTGCGCCACCAGTGCGCCACCTTTCACCGCCACGTCCGATGCGGAGACGGCCAGCTGGTTGGCCTGGCGCGCATTGTCCGAGTTCTGCTTGACGGTCGAAGTCAGCTCTTCCAGCGACGAGGCCGTTTCTTCCAGGCTCGACGCTTGCTGTTCCGTGCGGCTCGACAGATCCAGGTTGCCCGAGGCGATTTCATTGCTGGCCGTGGCGATGGCGCCGCTGCCGTCGCGCACGCCGCGCACGGTGGTCGACAGGCGTTCCTGCATTTTCTGCAAGCCCGTCAGCAAGGCGCCCATCTCATCGTTGCGCGTGATAACGATGTCGTTGGCCAGGTTGCCGTCGGAAATGGCGCCGAAATGGCGCAGGGCCTGGTCCAGCGGGCCAAAGATGGCGCGCAGCAGCAAGATGCTGGAAATAATGGTCAGCAAGGCGCCGACGATCATGCCGCCGATGGCCATGGTCACCTGGGTGTGGTAGCTGGACTGGCTTTCCTCATACATCTTGGCGGCCGAAGTGGCCTGGTATTGCGTCAAGGTTTCAGCAGCCTGGTCCAGGGTGCGGTACAGCGGCGTCAGCCCTTTCATCATCAAAGCGTCCGCCTGTTCGACGTTGCCTTCACGCAAAGCCTTGCTCATGACCAGCACGCCATTGTTCATGTAATCGCTGCGCTTCTTGTCCATGTCGTCGGACAGGCGCTTTTCGTCCGCGCTTTGCGGCAAGCCCAGGTACACTTTCCAGGACTTGTTCGAAGCTTCCAGGAATTGTTCGGCGCGGGCTAGGGTATCCTTGGCATCGGGCGCATCCGGGTGCACCATCACGCGGTCCATCGTGAAACGGGCACGGCCCAGGGCAATTTGCGATTCGCCGATCGCCTGCGTCGAGGCCAGCTGATTGCTGTAGACCTCGTTGAGACTGTTGTTGGCCGATTTCAGGCTGATGATACTCATGACGCCCAGCAAGGCGATCAGCAAACCCAGCACACTCATGGTGGCAATCAGGCGCATTTTTATTGTTATATTCGACAGCATGCAATTTCCTTGGTAAGGGCGCGACCGTGCCACCGCCAACCGAGTGGAATAGCGGCAAACGCCAGATGGGCGGGTCACGTGAATTGTTCAGGACAGGTCGATACGGCGTGTGCGGCGGCAGGGGGGAAGGCGGCCCGCGCATATCGTCAGGAGTGCAATACAGGGCAACGAGGTTGAGGTTTCCCGTACTTTTAATTTCCTGACTGCAAGATACAGGGAAAGATTACCAGTAGCAACATCCGTCTGGAATTTTCACGCTTTGTAACAAGCCGATGATGTTTTTTGCGCAGAACTGGCATTCCGCTGCCGTGCGCGGTCGCGTGGGAATGCCATTTATGCTAGTCAACAAGTTAATACATGGTTTCTTCGATGAGCTGGCCATCGTCGCGAAAATACTGGAAGCGGCCCGTTTTCCGGCCCATATTGTAGGCGCCGATCTGCTTCGGCTTGCCGTTCTGGAAATGTTCGATATTGACGCCATGCAGCACGCCCTGGCTCCAGTTGCGGTGAAATTGCGGCAGTTCGCCATCGGGATAGAACAGGGCTTCCGCACCATCGCGCTTGCCGTCGGCAAACGTGCCCTGGTAACGCCGCTTGCCATCCGGATAAAAACTTTCCATCGTGCCATCAAGCACACCGAGGCGGTAATGCTCGACCAGTTCCAGCTGGCCGCCGGGCGCATGCTGCTCCAGCTTGCCATCGGGCTTGCCGTCGATCATCGTCAACACTTGCCAGCCGCCGTCCGGCGTCGCCTTCTTCCACGGCCCCTGTCTGACGTCATCGACATACAGGCCGCCGCCACCGGGTTCGACCCACTGGCCCTGCTTCTTGCCGTTCACATAGTTGCCCTGCCATTGCACCACGCCGCCGGCGCGGCGCTCGCTGGGGCCGTCCAGGCGGTCTTTCACGAAATGGTCGTAACCGGTGAAGCTGTGCATGTCCGCTGCGCGCCATTCGGCCACCCCCGGACTCACTTCCCAGCGCCCTGTGCGCTGGCCCTTGACCATCAGTCCCGTCGTCGTTTCATCGCCGCTGGCATACGTCCATGGTCCCTCGGCCTTGTCGTCGATAAAGGCGCCGGACGAGCGGATGGTATTCGGCTCCTCGAAGTGCCATACGCCGGTGCGCTTGCCCTGCGCATACAGGCCGCGGGCAAACACGCTGCCCACGCAGCAATTGACGTCGTACTCGATGAATGGCCCATCCTGGCTGGCGGCAAAGCGCTGCGGCTGCGTTTCCCAGGTGATCCATTTGATATGGTAGCTGGGCGCGCGGCCCCCTTCCCAGCCCTTGCCCAGAAGATAGGTGACGGTCAGATAACGACCATCTTTTTCCTGGTACGTCTTTTTATAGGCAAACGCGGGGGCATCTTCCGGTTTGCCCGGCAGTAACTCGCCATCGATATTGAAATAGCCGATCAGCGTGCCGTGCGCATGCTCGATGGTGTCGAACCCGGCCACGCCCGTGGGCGCGTAAGCGATGCTGTAATCGATCAGTTGCAGGGAGGTCAGCGCCGCGTGCACCCGCGCCTCGTCCATGACCCTCGCGCCGCGCACGATGGCGTCCAGCGCAGGCTGCAGGGTGGCGACCTTGAACATCCTGCCGCCGCTGCGCTCGTAGCGGTAGGCGTGCAAGCCATACTGACCACCGTTGCGGCTGAGCACGAACGTGGTTTCGCCTTCGCTGTCGAGGTCAAGCTGGAACACGGCCTCGATGCTGGCCTGGCCATACTTGTCCAGGTTCATGCGTTTCTCGCTGATGCCATTGCACTGGCAGTAATAGCCGTTGACTTCGCCATTTTCCCGCAGGAAGGCCAGCACCACGCCGCCATCGCGGCGCTCGACGGCGCTGGCGGTGGCCATGGGCACGCCTTCATAGAAACGCGCCGCCTGTACTGGCGCCAGGGCGCCCAGCGCCAGCAGCGCCGCCATCGTGCTCATCCAAAATGTTTGTCGCATGCCAACTCCACTGCCGAAAGCCGCCATTATGCATGGCCATTTAGGCAAGGCCCGACACCCCAGCACGCCGGCCAAACAGGGGGCGCTGCACCGTCTGCGCCAGCAGCACGCCCAGCAGCGAGATGCCGCCGCCGACCAGGTGGTACACATGCATGCTTTCATGCAGCCAGACGATGGCCAGCAAGGCCGTCAGCAGGGGCAGCAGGTTGACGTAGATGCTGCAGCGGTTCGGCCCCAGCAATTTGACGCCTTCGATCCACAGGTAGGACAGCACGATGGACGAGCCGATACCCGCATAGCCGATCAAGGGCAAGGTGGTGGCGTCCAGCCTGGCGCTGCCGGGCGGCAGCAGCAGGAACAGCGGCAGCATGCACGCCAGGGCCGCCAGCGCCTGGCAATAAATAGCTTGCCAGGCGGGAATGGACAAACGCCAGCGGCGCAGCAACACGCCGTACAGGGCAAAGCTCAGGCAGGCCAGCAGCATCAGCGCATCGCCCGCATGCACGCCTTGATGCAGCAAGGCCAGCACGTCGCCGCGTCCCACCAGGTACAGCAAGCCGCCAAACGACAGCACGCCGCCGGCCGCCATGCCCACCGTCAGGCGCTCGCCCAGCAGCAGCACGCTGAGCAGGGCCGTCATCAGCGGCGCCAGCGCCGTGACGATGGCCATGTTCGTCGCCGTCGTCGATTCGGCGGCGCGGTAGGACAGGCTCTGGAACAGCGCCATCGACATCACGCCGCACAGCGCCAGCTGCCACCACTGGCGGCGGATAGCGGCGCGGTTGCGCCACAGCGGGCGGGCGATAAACGGCGTCATCACCAGCAAGACCAGCACCAGGCGGTAAAAGGTGATGGCCGTGGGGGCGATGCTGGACGCGGCCAGCTTGGAGACGACGACGTTGCCGGCCCACAGCAGCATGGCGAGAAACGGATACAGATAGGCGCGCACAGGCATGCGGAACTCCATAAATAATTGCGGGTATTCATCATGCCGCAGGCACGCGGCGCCTTCTCGCGCTAAGATGTCCACACCTATCGCAAAACTGACCCGTTTTCATGGATTGTTCCTCCCCCGCCTTTCAGGAATTGCTGCCCGTCACGGCGCGCGCCATGGCGCTGGCCGTCGACTATGCGCATGGCCACGTGATTTCCGTGCACCGCCACACGCATGCGCAATTGCTGTATGCCATCGAGGGCGTGATGACCATCGAGGCGCAGGGCGGGCGCTGGGTGGTGCCGCCCACGCGCGGCGTGTGGCTGCAACCCGGCATCGCGCATCAGGTGCGCATGAGCGGCGCCGTGAAAATGCGCACGGTCTTCATCGACTGCGCCAGCTCCCCGCTGCTGCCGCGCCACAGCTGCGTGCTCGACATCAGCCCCCTGCTGCGGCAATTGATCGTGGCGGCCGTCGACATCGCGCCCGATTTTACGGAAGGCAGCCGCGACTGGCATTTGCTGCAATTGCTGTTGCACGAACTAAACAGCCTGCCCGTGCTGCCCCTGTATCTGCCGTTACCCGTGGATGCGCGCCTGCGCGGCATCTGCGCGCGGCTGATGGAACAACCGGGCGAGCAGCTGACGGTGGCGCACTGGGCGCAGGAACTGGCGATCACCGAGCGCAGCCTGCACCGTTTGTTCCAGAAACAGACGGGCATGCGCTTCGGCCAGTGGCGCCAACAGGCGCGGCTGCTGCGGGCGCTGGAGCAATTGGCGCGCGGCGGCAAGGTCATCGACGTGGCGATGGACAATGGCTACACGAGCCAGAGCGCGTTTACGGCCATGTTCAAAAAGCATTTCGGCACCACGCCCACCGCGTTTTACCAGGCAAAAGTCATCGCCGCATAAAAAAAATGCTGCTATGCATCAATAATCGTGGGCGATAAGCGCCGCTCTTGTTATCATCGCAAGCCTTATCGCACCGCGCCCATCCTGGCAGCAGTGTTGACCTCAATCACACCACCATGACACAGAATTTCTTCCAGACTTTTATCCTGCTTTTGCTCGTCACTGATCCATTCGGCAACGTTTCCCTGTTCGTCAACGCCCTGAAACGGGTACCGATCGAGCGGCGCTGGAAAGTCGTGGTGCGCGAATGCCTGATCGCTTTCGGCATCTTGCTGCTGTTTATGTTCTTTGGCCGCCATTTCCTGAACGCCTTGCAATTGTCGGAAGTGGCGCTGCGCATCGGCGGCGGCGTGATCCTGTTCCTGATCGCCATGCGCATGGTGTTTCCGCAGCCCAACGCAGGCAATAGCGACCACGAAATGGGCGGCGAGCCGTTCATCGTGCCGCTGGCCATCCCCGCGCTGGCCGGCCCGTCGGCCCTGGCCACCGTGCTGCTGTTTTCCTCGCATGAAGTCAATGAAGTGATCGCCCACGTGGCGGGATTGACGGCCGTGGCCGTCGTCTGGCTGGCCGTCTTCCTGTGCGCCGAACGCTTGCAGCGGGCGCTCGGTCCAAGGGTCATGACGGCGTTCGAGCGCCTGATGGGCTTGATCCTGACGGCGATGGCCATTGAAATGCTGCTGGCCGGCATACGCGCGTTCCTGAAGTCCGTTTAATATTGTCATTCATCCACTAAAGGAGTCCAGCATGAGCCGTTGCGCCCACATTTGCCTGATGGCCGATTACAACCAGTGGATGAACGCCAAGGTCTACGCGGCGGCGGCCAGCCTGCCGCCCGGCGAGCTGGAGCGCGAGCGGGGCGCCTTTTTCGGCTCCCTGCTGGCCACCTTGAACCACGTTATGGTGGGCGACACCTTGTGGATGCAGCGCTACGCGAAACATCCGGCCGGTTTCCCCCTGCTCGATCCCATTCGCGCCATCACGCCGCCCGCCTCGCTGACGCAGCCGCTGTTCGCGGCCGAGGATTTTGCCGCCATGCATGCGCACCGGCTGTGGCTGGACCAGGTCATCATCGACTGGGCCGCTTCCATCCGCGAAGAAGACCTCGATCATTTGCTCGATTACCGCAACAGCAAGGGGCCGAACCGGCGCGAATTCTTCAGCCTGCTCATGCATTTCTTCAACCACCAGACGCACCACCGGGGCCAGGCCAGCACCTTGCTGTCGCAAGCGGGCGTGGACATCGGCGACACGGATTTACTGTTTCGCATCCCTAACCATATCGAGGACTGACGGCAGGCGGTACAGCCATGCTTTCACGGCAATCGCTGCCAGCGCCAGCGCTCCCAGCAGCGCGCCACAGGCCAGCGCCCCCGGCATGCCATAGGACTCGATGGCCATGCCGCCTGCCAGTGCGCCCACCGTCACGCCCAGGTTGATGGCGGCGATATACACGCCGATGGCAAACGCGGGCGCCTCGCGCGCTTCGCTGCTGAGCCACACTTGCGTGACGATCAGTCCGCTCGTATGCGCCGCGCCCCAGAACAGCAGCAACACGGCCAGGGCCGCCCAGCCGATGCCGCTGCCCGCATGCCGGTACAGCAGCCAGTAAGCCAGCCCCAGCAGCACGGGTTGCAGCAAGACCGTACGCAGCACGTGCGTGCCCAGCTGGCGTCCCGCGAACAGATTGCCGACCACGCCGCCCACGCCGAACACCACCAGCGCCAGCCCCGTCTGGCGCGCCGACAAGCCCGCCACCTGCTGCAGATACGCGGCCGCATACGCATACACGGCAAACATGGCGGCAAACACCAGCACGGCGGCGGCAATGGTGAACCACAGGGCCGGTTTGCGCAGCACGGCCAGCTGGCGGCCATACGCCAGCGGCGCTTCGCGCGGCGTGTCCGGCAAGAACAGGTACAAACCCAGCGCCGCCAGCGCATTCACCAGCGCGCAAGCGAGGAACGACGCCTCGTAGCCAACCTGCGCGGCAATCCAGGTGGTCAGCGGAATGCCCAGCACCATGCCCATGCTGGTACCCGTGAACGCATGCGCGCCGGCCCGCGACGCCTCGCGCGGCGGATACAGGGCGGCGGCGGCCACCATGGCCAGCGAGAAATACACGGGGTGGAACAGGGCCGGCACGATGCGCAGCGCCAGCAGCAGCCCGAAGCGCGGCGCATACGCCGAGGCCACGCTGGCCAGGGCGAACACGAGCAGCGAGACGATCAGCACGCTCTTGCGGCGCCAGCGCGTGGCCAGCAGCACGAGGAAGGGGCCGCCCACGGCGATCACCAGCGCGAACAGGCTCACCAGCGAACCCGCCTGCGCGGCCGTCACGCCGTAACGCTGCATGATCATCGGCAAGATGCCCACCACGCCAAACTCGATGCAATACACGCCGAACAGGCCCAGCGCGAGAAAGACGATGGGGTGCGGGCGCGTCATGGCATTTCCTTGGCGCCAGCTTCCTTGCTGCCATAAATCGCCTGGCACAGTTCCGTCACGAACGGCCCCGCCATGCCCTCCAATGCCGTATTCGTGAACGCCACCACGGACAGTTCCTGCGCCGGGTCGACAAACCACGAGTGGCCATACGTGCCGCCCATGCGCCAGCTGCCCGTGGATTCCGGCGTGGCGGCGGCAAGCGGGTCCGTCAAGACCGTGAAGCCCAGGCCAAAGCCACGGCCCGGCCAGAACGGCAGCTCGAAGCCGCCCGTCTGGTTTGCTCCCATCTGGCGCGCCAGCGCTGGCGGCAGCAGCGGCGCGCCGCCAAGTCGCAGGGTTTCCAGCAGGCGCATGAAGTCGGGGGCGGAACCGATCATGCCGGCGCCGCCGGACGGATACGCCTGCGCGTCGAGCGCCCTTGCCGGCGACAAAGTAAAGCCGGCCAAGCCTTCGAGAAACGGCAGATGGTCTTCCCCCGCATCGCGCAAACGGCGCGGCCGGGCTTCTCCCGCCGCGCGGTCCGCATAGGCGACGGCCAGGCGCGCCGGGTCGGTGGCCATAAAACCCGTGTCGCGCATGGCCAGCGGCGCCGTCACCAGGTGTTCCACGGCGTGCGCCAGCGGCATGCCGGACGCCTGCTCGATCACGGCGCCCAGCACGTCGGTGGCGATCGAATACGCCCAGCGCTCACCCGGCGCAGACGCGAGCGGCACGGTGGCCAGGCGGCGCAGGTTGTCCTCCAGTGACATACGGGACGCATCCATGCCGTCCGACACCCCCGCCCGTGCATACGCGCCGCCCGGCGGCTGGAAAAAGCCGTAGTCGAGGCCCGCCGTGTGCGTGAGCAGGTGGCGCACGGTCATCGCCGCCACGGCGCCGTCCGGCTGGCGTGGCGCGAAGTACGGCAGCCAGCGCGCCACCGGGTCGTCCAGCCCCAGGCGGTTCTGTCCCACCAGCGCCAGCGCGGCCGTGGAGACGATGGGTTTGCTGACGGACGCCAGGCGGAAGACGGCGTCTTCCACCATGAGCGTGCCCGCCTCGCGGTCCAGGTGGCCGGCGGCGCGGCGATACACGTCCTGGCCGCCGTGGCGCACCAGCACCACGGCGCCCGCCAGGCGCTGCTGCTGCAGCACGGCATCGAGCAAGGGATTGATGCGGGCAGACAAGGCCGCGGGAGAGAAGTTGTACATCATGGCTCAGCCTTTCAAATGATCAGGCTGCCAAGGTAAGCCAGACGTGATCAAAGAAAAATAGGCTATAGTTTCTCTCTGTGCGGACGCCGGCATCCGCAATCAAAAGGGAAACCATGGATAACCTGGCGGGATTCACGGCCTTCGTGCAGGCGGCGGAAATGCGCAGTTTCGTGGCGGCGGGCCGGGTGCTCGGTATTTCCGCCTCGGCCGTGGGCAAGAGCATCGCGCGGCTGGAAGAACGCCTCGGTGTGCGCCTGTTTCACCGCAGCACGCGCAGCATCGCGCTGACCAGCGAAGGCACCGTGTTTCTCGAGCGCTGCCGGCGCATCCTGGGAGAAATCGAGGCGGCCGAGCTGGAATTATCGAACAGCAAGAGCGCGCCGCAAGGCAGGCTGCGCGTCAGCCTGCCGCTGGTGGGCAGCCTGCTCAACCCCGTGCTGGCGGCCTTTGCGCGTGCCTATCCGCAGGTGGAGCTCGACCTCGATTTCAGCGACCGCCGGGTCGACGTGATCGAAGAAGGCTACGACGCCGTCGTGCGCGCGGGAGAAAGTGCCGACAGCCGTTTGATGAGCCGCCAGCTGGGCCAGTTCCAGCTGCAACTGGTGGCCGCGCCCGCCTACCTGGCGCAGCACGGCACGCCGGAGCTGCCGGCCGACCTGCTGCACCATACTTGCCTGCTGTACAAATTTCCCAGCAGCGGCAAGGTCGAGGCGTGGCCCTTGCCCGAGTGGAATACCCTGCACGCGGCAGGCTTGCCGACTGTGCTCAACTGTAACAACGTCGACACCCTGCTGCACTTTGCCGAAAGCGGCCTGGGCATCGCCGCCCTGCCCGACTTTGCCGTGCGCGCGGCGCTGGCGGCGGGCCGTTTGCGGCCGGTGCTGGACGCGCACCGCCGGCACGACGGCGCCTTCCGCATCCTGTGGCCCAGCAGCCGCCACCTGACGCCGAAACTGCGCGCCTTCATCGACTTCCTCACTGCCCACGTGTTTCCCGGGCACTGATGTTTCCTGCGCTTGCGCTCGTTGTTTCCATGCGACAACTTATTTCATTTGCTGCCAGTTCTTGAACTTTTCGCTAACTTGATACAAGTTTTTGTATTGCAGTGCGGAATTTTGAGGAACAATTACAGGCTGGCCGCCCATACGTACAAACCCGTAGTCCCGGCCCGTCCGACGTTTCCTCACCATACCGCAACACGAAAGCAATCATGTCACTCACACAATTCAAAATCGGCACCCGGCTCGGGATCGGGTTTGCTGTCGTCCTCGGCCTGCTGGTGGCCGTCTTGCTCGTCGGCCTGTATTCCATGGGACAACTGAGCGCACGCACCCACGACATCGTGGCCGACAAGAACGTCAAGATGGCGGCCGCCAACACCATGAGCGACAACGTGCGCAACATTACCCTGGCGATCACCAGCGTGGTGGTGGCGCCGACGGAAGCGCTGGTGCAGGCGGAACTGGCGAAGATCGGCGAAGCGCGCAAGAAATACGGCGCCGCCAAGGAAACCTTGCAAAAGAAAATCTCGACGGACAAGGAAACGGCGCTGATGGCCGAGCTGGACGCGGCCCTGAAAGCGGGCGCGCCGCTGAACAACAAGGTCATCGAGCTGCGCAACGCGGGCCAGACGGAAGAAGCGATCGCCTTTTTGACGCAGCAGGCGGCACCGAGCCTGAAACGCGTGCTGGGCGCGCTCGACAGCCTGGTCGCGTATGAAGGCGAACAGGCGGCACAGGCCGCAACGCAAGCCGAGACGCTGAGCGCCAGCGCGCGCGCCTCCATGATCATCCTGGGCAGCGTGGCCGTGCTGCTGGGCGCATTCGTTGCCTGGATCATCACGCGCTCAATCACCCGCCCCATCAATGCAGCCGTGGCCGTGGCCGAAACGGTGGCCTCGGGCGACTTGTCTTCGCACATCGTCGTCAATTCCAGCGATGAAACAGGCCGCCTGCTGGGCGCCCTGAAAGCCATGAACGACAGTCTGTTGGGCGTGGTGGCGCAAGTGCGCCATGGCACGGATGCGATCGCCACGGCATCGAGCGAAATTGCCGCCGGCAACCTCGACCTGTCGTCGCGCACGGAAGAACAGGCGAGTTCCCTGGAAGAAACGGCGTCGTCGATGGAAGAACTGACCTCGACCGTGAAGCAGAATGCGGACAATGCACGCCAGGCGAACCAGCTGGCGAAAAGCGCGTCCGAGGTGGCCGTGCGCGGCGGCAGCATCGTCGCGCAAGTGGTCGACACCATGGGCACCATCAATGACTCGTCGAAGAAGATCGTCGACATCATCGGCGTCATCGACGGCATCGCCTTCCAGACCAACATCCTGGCCTTGAACGCGGCCGTGGAAGCGGCGCGCGCGGGCGAACAGGGCCGTGGCTTCGCCGTCGTGGCCACGGAAGTGCGCAATCTTGCCCAACGATCTGCCGGCGCAGCGAAAGAAATCAAGGAATTGATCGCCGCCTCCGTCGCCAACGTGGACACGGGTTCGCGCCTCGTCAATGAAGCGGGCCAGACCATGGGCGACATCGTCGACAGCATCGTGCGCGTGACCGACATCATGGGAGAAATCACCTCCGCCACGCACGAGCAGACCATCGGCATCGAGCAGATCAACATGGCCATTGCCCAGATGGATGAAGTGACGCAGCAAAACGCGGCCCTGGTGGAAGAAGCGGCGGCCGCCTCGCAAAGCATGCAGGAACAGGCGGGCGAGCTGGCGCACGTGGTGGGCTTCTTCAAGACGGGTAACCATGTTGCCAGCGTAAGCAAGCTGAGCCCAGCGCGCGCAGCCACGCCGGCGCCCGCCATCGCACGTCCTGTGGCCAAGCCCGCGCCCGTGCGCAAGGCCGTGGCGGCCGCGCCGGCGCGCCGCAGCAATGCCGCCGCCGAGAGCGAATGGGAAGAGTTTTAACTAATAGCAACATCCTCGCCATACGAAAGCCAGGCAGGAAGTTGCTGCCTGGCTTTTTTTCGTCCGCAATCGCCACTTTTTTTGCGGCAAAGCCCGCGCAATAGACAAAAGTGCAAAACGTGCAGCACGCATACGCTTTACAATCCTCGCTCGCTTTACAAAATATTGGTCATCATGAATCAGGCAGAACAGCAGCGCCTCCTGGCTATCCTGGAGTATTGGCACAAGATCGAATTCTTTATCCCGTTTGACCTGAATCAAATCACGGACGTCGAAGACCAGTCCACCGTGCGTCTCCTCCACCGCGAACAGCTGGCGCAATTGCCGCCGCAGTTCGCCACGCAATGGCAAGTCCCTTCCGACCGCGAGATCGACGGCTTTTCCCTCTTCCTCGGCGTGTTCGACAAGGCTGAAATCAACAAAGCTTGCCCGCCGGCCAACGGCCCGGAAAATATTGCCGAAACAGAAAAAACAGAGCTGCTGGGACGCTCGTGCTTTGCCCGCCTGAACCTCAACGCGCTGGGCGAGCCGCAGTTCGATCCCGTGTCCGTATCGACCTTGCCGTGGGCACTGGGGCGCGCCCGCACGCCGGACTGGTCGGGCCTGAGTCTGGACGCCTTCAGCGACAGCCAGCTGGCGCTGCAGGACAGCCTGCGCAACTTCGCGGCAAGCCGCGCGGCGCAGCAGATAACGGACGAAGCGGGCAATGTCTCGTCGCCCCTGTCCGGCATGGAAATCGCGGCCCTGGCCGACCTGCTGCGCGACTGGGCCGGTTTCCACCCGTCCGCCGGCCAGCCGCTGGCCGTGCTGGAATTGCGTACGCGCAAGAAACGCGCGGCCGCGACGGACGCCGATACGCTGGAGTCCAGCCAGACCCGCAGCCTGGACTTCGGCGACGCGGTGGAACCGTCGATCGATATCCTCAACAGTTTTTACCTCGATGACCTGGAGCAGATCATCCGCGCCTTGCGTGGCGGCAAGTTGCCCGCGACGGTCGCCGCCTATCTGACGCCGCTGGCGCAGGATGAGCGCATCGACCTGTACAGCCCGGCCGGACGCCAGGCGCTGGCCGCCATGCTCAATCCGGGCAATATGAACCGGGGACACTGGCTGGAAGACGCCAGCTACGCCATGAGCCTGATGCAGCAGTTCGCCATCCACGGCGCGCGCACGGGCTTGAGCGAGCGCGGCATCTTTTCCGTCAACGGTCCGCCCGGCACGGGCAAGACGACCTTGCTGCGCGAATTGTTCGCCGACAACATCGTGCGCCGCGCGGCCGTGCTGTCCTGCCTGGACCGCGCCGGCGACGCCTTCATCGGCAAGGTAGCCGTGGCCTTCGAAGGCGTGCGCGACCCGATCACCATCGCCCGCTTGCGTCCGGAACTGACGGGCTTTGAAATGGTCGTCGCCTCGTCGAACAATGCGGCGGTGGAAAACATTTCCGGCGACCTGCCGAAACCGAAACAGCTGGGCAAGGAATGGGCGCGCACGCGCTATTTCGAAAGCGTGGCGCGCCGCGTGGTGGCCGACGGCAATGGCGCCAACCGCGCCTTGACCGAAACGGAAGCCCCGTGGGGCTTGATGTCCTGCGCGCTGGGCAATAGCGCCAACCGCCGCCGCTTCGTCAGCAATTTCTATGACGACGACTGGGACAAAACCACGGCGCGCAAGACGCCGAATGCGCAGAATATCCGCCAGTGGCTGGCCAGCTACCAGGGCGTCAGCTTCGCCCAGGCGGCGCGCGAGTTCCGCGAGACGGAACACGTGGTGGAAAAGGCCCTGGCCGAGCACGCCCAGTACGCGGCCCTGTGGCAAGCCGTGGGCACGTGCACGGAAGCGGACTTCATGCAGGCCAGCCAGCAAGCGTTGATAGAAGCCGAGCAAGAAATGGATGCGGCCAATGGTGCCCTGTCCGGCGCGCTGGCGCAGCAGGACACCTTGCTTGCCAGCAAGAAGGAATTGCTGGAAGAAGAACGCCTGGTGGCGCTGACGCAACCCGGTTTCTTTGCCCGCCTGTTCGGAACAAAACCGGCGCGCGCCTACAAGGATGCCGTCGTGGCCAACGCCGAAGCGCAGCGCCAGGCCGCGCGCGACGTGTCCGCTATCAAGCTGCTGCTCAAGGGCGAGCTGGAGCCGCGCTGCGAGCGCGCCCGCAACAGCCTGCATATCGCCCTGCGCACGGCGCAATCGCGCCAGCGCGAATGGGACGACAGCACGGAACTGCTGCGCCGCGCGCGCATGCGCTTCCCCACCATCATCGCGCCGGCGACCCTGGACGAGCTGGACGGCGACGCCCTGCAGATTGGCGGCCTGTGGCATGAACCGGCCCTGGCGCGCCTGCGCTCGCGCCTGTTCGCCAAGGCCCTGGCCCTGCATGAAGCGTGGCTGGCGGAAGTGGCGAAAAAAGGCGGACCCGGCTTTGGCGGCAACTTGCTGGCCGTGTCGAAACTGCTGAAAAACAAGCGCGCCTACGACCAGTCGCACGTCGCCATGGTCTGGCACAGCCTGTTCATGGTGGTGCCTGTCGTGTCGACCACGTTCGCCTCGTTCGCGCGCCAGTTCCAGGGCATGGGCCCGGAATCGCTGGGCTGGCTGTTCATCGACGAAGCGGGCCAGGCCGTGCCGCAAGCGGCGCTGGGCAGCCTGTGGCGCGCCAAGCGCGCCATCGTCGTGGGCGACCCGCTGCAGATCGAACCCGTGTTCACCGTGCCGGGCCGCCTCGTGCAAACCTTGTCCGCCCTGTCGCCGCATACGCAGGATGGCAGTTACGCGCCGACTTCCGTTTCCGTGCAGACCCTGGCCGACAAGGCTAACCGCTATGGCGCGACGGTCGGCGCCCATAGCGCCCAGCCCCTGTGGATCGGCAGCCCCCTGCGCGTGCACCGCCGCTGCGTGGAACCGATGTTTTCGCTGGCCAACGCCATCGCCTATGAAGACAAGATGGTCTATGGGCTGGCTGAACGCACGCCGCCGGCCGGCGCGCGGGGCCTGACGCGGGGACCGAGCCGCTGGATCGACGCCGTCGGCGCCGTCAGCTACAAGCAGGTGGTGCCGGTGCAGCTCGATTTCGTGCTGGAAGTGCTATTAAAACTGTATCGCCGCGACGGCAAGCTGCCGGACATGTATGTGATCACGCCGTTCAAGGCCGTGCGCAACGAATTGCGTTCGCGCATCATGGACATGGACTGGGACCGCCGCCTCGGCTACGGCAAGGCGCCGACGGCGCGCGAACTGCGCCAGTGGAGCAGCCAGATGGTGGGCACCGTGCACACCTTCCAGGGCAAGGAACAAAGCGTGGTGATGCTGGTTCTCGGCGCCGACGACAGCACGGCCGGCGCCGCGCAATGGGCGGCAGCCACGCCGAATTTGCTCAACGTGGCCCTCACGCGCGCGCAGCATTATGTGTACATCGTCGGCAATCCGTTGCTGTGGGGCCAGTTGCCGCATTTTGCGCCAGCGTGCGCACAATTGCCGCATACGGGCATGCATGAGTTTTTGGTGGAAATGGGCTGATTGGCAGGCGTAGGTCGGATTAGCGCGCAAGCGCGTAATCCGACACCACCACCGTCAATATTACGCCGGGAAAACCAAGGTAAATGTCGTGGCGGCAGCGTCGGATGCCACGCTCGCGCTGCCGCCATGCAATTGCATGATGGCCGTGACGATGGCCAAACCTAAACCTGTGGAGGCGGCCGAGTCGCTGCGGGCCGGGTCGGCGCGGTAGAAACGTTCGAACAGGTGGGGCAAATGGCGCGCGGGGATGGCGGGCCCCAGGTTGCTCACGCTCAGTTCCACACCCGCGTTCGTCGCGTGCGAACGCAATAAAATCGTGCTGCCGGGCGCCGCGTGGCGGATCGCGTTCGACAGCAAATTGCCCAGTGCACGGCGCAGCAGTTGCGGCTCGGCCGTCACCGTGCCGCTGCCGTGGCAAGCCAGCGCCAGCTCGCGCTCTTCGGCCAGGCCTTCAAAGAAATCGGCCAGGCGCAAGAACTCGTCCTGCACGGGCAAGACTTGCTTGACGAGCACCATTTCATCCTGCTGCGCGCGCGCCAGAAACAGCATGCTGTCGATCATGCGCGACAACCGTTCCAGCTCTTCCACATTCGACGACACCAGCTGTTCATATTCGTGCGCGCTGCGTGGGCGGGCCAGCATGACCTGGCTTTGTCCCAGCAGATTGGTGACGGGCGTGCGAAATTCATGCGCCAGATCGGCGGAAAATTGCGACAGCCTCGCATACCCCTCCTGCAGCCGCGCCAGCATGGCGTTCAAGGCCTGGATCAGGGGCAGCAGTTCCGTCGGCGCGCCGCGCGCCTCCAGTTGCTGGCCCAGCTTGCCGGGCCGCACGAGGGCCGCGTGGGCGGCGATATTGCGCAGCGGCCGCAATCCCCGCAGCAGCATCACGCTGGCCAGTATCGCCGCCACCAGCGCGCTGATGGCGACGGAGACGACGATCTGCCAGCGGTAGGCGGCAAACATGGCCGTGCGGTCGCCGTAGACCCGGGCGACGACAATATCGGCCATCTGCGCCGGATCGCCGATGCGCGCGCTGGCCGCCACCACCCGGGCCGGATAGCCGTCGCGGCTGGTCCAGCTGACAATCGCACTGGCCGTGACGGGCGCATCGACGGCCACGGGAACAGCATGCGCGACGTTCTCGCCGTTCGGATTGACATCGATCAAACGCGTGCCATCGGCGCGCACGATGCGCACCAGGGAATTCTCTTGCCCGCTCATGGTGTCGCGGAAATACTGGGGCCGCTCACGGATGATGTCCAGGGTGCCGGCATTGCCGAGTAATTGCTGAATCTGCCGCAGTTTTCCCAGCAACAAAATGTCGTCGCGGCGCTCGATTTCCGCCACAAAGGAACGGTACAGATGCATGCCCAGCCCGGCCGACACGAGCGCCACGATCAGCACGAACACGAGCGTGACGCGCAGGGTCAGCGAGCGGCGGAGTTGCGCCAGCTTCATGCGGCTGCGCCGCTGTCGGGAGCGCTGGGCGCGCGCAATTCGCAGACATAGCCCATGCCCCGCAAGGTGTGGATCAGCTTGGGCTCGAACGGATCGTCGAGCTTGCTGCGCAGGCGGCGGATGGCCGCGTCGATGACGTTGGTGTCGCTCTCGAAATTGATGTCCCACACTTGCGAGGCGATGATGGAGCGCGAGAGCACTTCGCCCTGGCGCCGCGCCAATAAATGCAGCAAGCCGAATTCCTTGGCCGTCAGGGTGATGCGCTGGCCTTGCCGGCTGACCTTGCGTTTCATCACGTCGATTTCCATGTCGCCGATGCGGATCACGTCGTCTTCACGGGGCGGCCCGCGCCGCAGCAGGGTGCGGATGCGCGCCACCAGTTCGGCAAAGGCGAACGGTTTCACCAGGTAATCGTCGGCGCCCAGTTCCAGCCCTTTCACGCGGTCCTGCACTTCGTCGCGCGCCGTCAGGAAAATCACGGGCACGTCGGCGCCGCCCTCCTGCAGGCGCAGCGCGCGCAGCACTTGCCAGCCATCCATGATGGGCAGCATGACGTCAAGCACGATCAAATCGGGTGCGTCCGTGCCGGCCATGTGCAAGCCGTCGCGGCCATTGCGCGCCAGGCTCACCGTGAAGCCGGACTCGGCCAGGCCGCGCAGCAGATAGTCGCCCGTCTTCGGTTCGTCTTCAATGACCAGGATGCGCATGGCAGCTTTCTAAGGGGAATATAAGACCATTCTACGCCGCGCGCCGGGCACCGCGGATGATAAAAATGTCATGCGGCGATCATCTTCTCGTAGGGCAAGCCTGGCCATACTGACGCCATTCTTTTACATGGATGCCAGATGAAAACCCTACTTTTCGGCAGTACCCTGCTGTGCCTGCTGGCCAGCCCCGCCCATGCCCAGCTGCGCAAGGTCGATGAGCTGTCGCTGGCGGCGGCCAACAAGCTGGCCGATGCGGCCATCGCCGCGTGCCAGGCGCAAGGCCGGCATATCGTCGTCAGCGTGCTCGACCGTGGCGGCAATCTCGTGACCGTGCAGCGCGCCGATGGCGTCGGGCCGCATAACACGGAAGCGAGCCGGCGCAAGGCCTACACGGCCCTGTCGACGAAAAACGATACCCAGGCGCTCGCCGTGGCCGCGCGCGGCAATCCCGACATGGCCAATTTGACGACCGTGCCGGAACTGTTGCTGCTGGGCGGCGGCCTGCCTTTGCGCGCCAAGGGCGAAGTCGTCGGCGCCATCGGCGTCGCCGGTGGCGGTGGCGCCCTGCAAGACCGCGCCTGCGCCCATGCCGCCCTGGCAGCCATCCCTGAACTCGATTCCCCCACCCTGTGAAAGCAACAACGATGACCTATCTGAAAAAACTCACCGCCGCCCTGGCCTTCGCCAGCCTGTCCAGCATGGCGCTGGCCGCCAATCCCTTGAGCGTGCACATCCTCGACCTGCAAAGCGGCCAGCCGACGGCGGGCGTGACGGTGACCCTGGAGCAGAAAAAAGGGGATGCTTGGCAACAGCTGGGCAGCGCCGTGACGAATGCCCAGGGGCGCATCGCGGCCATGTATCCGGCCGATACGCCCATGCAGGCGGGCGATTACCGCATCGTGTTCAAGACAGGCGAACACTATGCACGGCTGAAACAGGAAACCTTCTTCCCGGAAATCCCCGTGCAATTTCACGTGGAAAAGACCGACCAGCACTATCACATACCGCTGCTGCTCAGCCCTTTCGGTTTCTCCACTTACCGGGGCAACTGAAGCTTAGAGCCTATCCCAGTAGATGAATACATCCCCTGCTGGCGCCCCTCAGAAGCGGGGACTGCGTTGATCGTCGTCGCGTGGCTCGCCACGCGTCCTCCTCACGCCTTGTCCGCGCTCCTGATGAACGGCCAGCAGAAGACGCTCCCTACTGGGATAGGCTCTTAGCCAAGCGTCTTCGCCGTCTGCCCGAACAGCACGCTTTTCGCGTCGCCGCTGACGGTGGGCTGCACATTGATTTCGGCCGCGCGGGCATACGCGCGCACGGTGGCGGGACGGGCGGCAATGGCCGCGAACCAGCGCGCCAGGTGCGGGAAGTCTTCCAGCTTCTGGCGCTGGCGCGCGTGCGGCACGATCCACGGATAGATCGCCATGTCGGCGATGGAATAGCTGTCGCCGGCAACGAAGGCCCGGTCGGCCAGGCGCTTGTTCAGCACGCCGTATAGCCGGTTCGTTTCGTTGACGTAGCGCGTGATGGCGTAGTCGATCGGTTCGGGCGCGTATTGCACGAAATGGTGGTTCTGTCCGGCCATGGGGCCAAGGCCGCCCATTTGCCAGAACAGCCACTGCATGACTTCCGCGCGACCGCGCACGTCGGCCGGCAGGAATTGCCCGCTTTTCTCGGCCAGGTATTGCAGAATCGCACCCGACTCGAACAGCGACAGGGGCGCGCCGCCATCGGCCGGCGCCTGGTCGACGATGGCGGGGATGCGGTTGTTCGGCGCGATGGCGAGAAATTCAGGCTTGAACTGCTCGCCCTTGCCGATATGCACGGGAATGATGTTGTAGGGGATGCCCGCTTCTTCCAGGAACATCGTCACCTTGTGCCCGTTGGGCGTGGTCCAGTAATACAGGTCGATCATCGTGGTCTTTCCAGGTAGATGAGTAGGGGCAGGCGCACTTGGCAGAACTATTGTCGCGCCGCAACTGATATGCATGGATATAATGCCACGTAAGCGGAAAACAAGACGGCGCCCCGGCAGCGCAAGCATTCACCAGCGCCGTCACGCAGGCATCCCGACATTCCAGAGCACAAACAAAGAAAGCCGACCATGCGCAAACTCCTGATCGTCACGCTGTCCGTCCTGCTGTCAGGCTGTGTCCAGGACTTCGCCATCTACATGTTCGATGGGCAAGACCATTCCCTGACCGTGCGCCGCCAGCAGCGTTATTTTTGGCAAGATACCGTGGAAGTACAGCTGATGGCCACCAACCTGCCGCAATGCCAGCGCCTGCATACGCTGTCGACCGATGCGCCGGCCGACATCAAGGTCGAGCTGTTCGCGGCCGGCGATGGCTTGTGGAATATCCGCATGGGCAAGCAGCTGTGGCAGGCGGAAACGAATACCTGCAATGAACTGACGGAAATGGAAAACGACCCGAAAGCCGACCTGGGCCAGCCGGTCGGGCAATTCGTGGTCGTCGATGACAAGCTGGAATTCGAGCCGGCACCGCAAGCGGCGGCGCCGGCCCGGTAAATCAGCGCGCCGCCAGACTGCGCAACGGTTTTTTCGCCACGGCGCGCGGCGCGCCAGCCGAGCTTGCCGCCAGACGCGGCGACGTTCCCGGCTCCTGCGCCGACAATTTGAAGCGCGCCACCAGCTGCGCCAGCACGGCCGCCTGGTCCTGCATGCTCGACGCCGCTGCCGCCGCCTCTTCCACCAGTGCCGCATTTTGCTGCGTCACGCTGTCCATTTCCGTGATCGCCTGGTTGACGTGGCCGATACCCGTGCTTTGCTCGTGCGAGGCGGCCGTGATGTCGGCCATGATGTCGGTCACGCGCGAGACGGAAGCGACCACCTGATCCATGGTCGTGCCCGCCTGTGCGACGAGCGTGCTGCCGGCCGCGATGCTGTCGACGGAAGCGCCGATCAGTTCCTTGATTTCCTTCGCCGCGCCCGCCGAACGCTGCGCCAGGTTGCGCACTTCCGACGCCACCACGGCAAAGCCGCGGCCCTGCTCGCCGGCCCGGGCCGCTTCCACGGCCGCGTTGAGCGCCAGGATATTCGTCTGGAAGGCGATGCCGTCGATGACGCCGATGATGTCGACGATCTTGCGCGACGAAGCGTTGATGGTGTCCATCGTGCCGATCACTTGCGCCACCACGGCGCCGCCCTGGCGCGCCACGGCGGAAGCGGACTGCGCCAGTTCATTTGCCTGCACGGCATTGCCCGCGTTTTGCGTCACGGTCGAGGTCAATTCCTCCATCGAGGCTGCCGTTTCTTCCAGCGAACTGGCTTGCATTTCCGTGCGCGCCGACAAGTCCATATTGCCGCTGGCAATCTCGCTCGATGCCGTGGCGATCGTTTCGGCGCTGTGGCGGATTTCGCTGATCGCGTCGACCAGGTTGGCTTGCATGGTTTTCATCGCGTACAGCACGCTGTGGCGGTCGCTGGCATGCGTGCGCACGACGCCGCTCAAATCGTTGTTCGCGATCTTTTCCGCCACGTCGGCCGCATATTCAGGGTCGCCACCCAGCGCATGGCGCAGGCTGCGGTTGATCACGACGACGACGGCCGCCAGCAGGCCGCACACCAGCAGCAGCACGCCCAGCGAGGTGAGCAGCGACTGGCGGAAGGCCGCGTCGATATCATCCATGTACACGCCCACCACCAGGGTCCAGGCCCACGGTTTATAAGCCACCACGCGGCTCATCTTCGGTTCGGGGGTCTTCTGGCCGGGACGGGGGAAATAATAGTGGACGAAGCCCTTGCCCGCATCGCTCTTGCCGACGGCAACGATGTCGCGGTACAGATAGGTGCCGTTGGCATCTTTAAAATCCGACATGTTCTTGCCATTGGTTTGCGGCGCGGCGGGATTCATCACGACGACGGCATCGAGGTTGATGATGGACAAATAGCCGGTCTCGCCGAAACGCATGCTCTTGATGACGGCGGTGGCCTGCTTTTGCGCTTCTTCCTTCGTCAGGGCGCCGCTGGCGGCCAGGTCGCCGAACATCTTGACGGCGCCCAGGCCCAGGTCGGCGGCATTGCTCAGGTCGGCGCTGCGCTCTTCGATGCGGATCTTGCGGATTTCCAGGGCGTTATAGACAAAAATAACGGTGATGCACAACAGGCTGCAAATCAGGGGAATCCATAACTTCTGCTGGAACGTCAATTTCTTCATGCTGTGTCTCCAACTCTCTATTGTGCGGCGAAGGGGCGTGGCCCGCTTCCAGCTCTGCAGGCCAGGAATGCGGCGGCGACGGTGCTCTGGCGGCACCGTTCAGACGTCTCCAGCATACGCTCGAACGACCGATATTTACAATGCCGGGAAGCAATGAATTTTGCCCGGTGTTGTTAATGCGTTGCGACAATTGATGAGAATTCATGCTGCGTCGCAATAAAAATGCTGGCTGCGGCCGCCCTTCTTTTACGCTACAGTCATTACAGTTGCTTACCGCGCAGGGAGTCCCATGTCGACCACGTTAACCTGGCAAGGCTTTGCCATCCTGTCGGCCGTGTTTGCGGCCCTGACGGCCATCCTGGGCAAGCTGGGCGTGGCCCATCTGAACAGCAACATGGCCACCCTGATACGCACGGGCGTCATCCTGCTGGTGACGGCGGCCATCATCTCGCTGCGCGCGGAATGGCAGCGCCCCAGCGGCGGCAACTGGGTGGGCTGGACCTGCCTGATCGCCTCGGGCGTGGCCACGGGGCTGTCGTGGCTGTGCTATTTCCGCGCGCTGCAGCTGGGGCCCGTCTCGCTGGTGGCGCCCGTCGACAAGCTCAGCGTGGCGCTGGTGATGCTGGCCGGCTGGCTGGTGCTGGGCGAGCCGTTCACCCTGAAAGCGGCGGCCGGCGGCGGCTTGATCGTGCTCGGTTCGCTGATTTTGCTACTCTGAGGCATTCCACGGCACGCGGCGGCGCGCCTGTGTCAGAATGCACGCCGCATAGATCGAATCACGAAAGAACAGCATGACCAAGAATGAAGCCATGAAACGCATCAACGACCGCCTGGGCAAACCCACGCTGACGGACAAGAACACGCATTTTGCCAGCGTCGCCAGCTATGGCACGGACGAAGGCTGGTGGCTGAAGATCCCCTTCCTGACGTTCAAGCAGGAATTGCACTTCATCCTCAACAACGAAAAGACGAAAAGCTTCCAGCACCTGAAGATCGGCGCCAACCAGATCCTCAGCCCGGGCATGAAGTTCCGCAGCACGGGCGGCGCCGCCGACGCCTTCATGTCGGCCTCGGCGCCGAAACGCCTGGTCGACTTGCTCGACGGCGGCAGCAAATACAACTTCACAAAACACTTTGTCAACGATTATCGCTACTAAAACACCTGACCAAACCTACTGCGCGGCGCGCTTTGCGGCCTGCGATGCTCACCGTACTAGAAGTACGGTTGCGCTTCTTAGCCACAAATCACTGCCGCTCGCTACGGTTTTGTCAGGTGCTCTTGAGTTTGCCAGCCCTCCCTTGGCGGCAGCCACGCCTTGATCAAATGCTGGGCGATGTCGAGCGCGTCGTCGCGGCTGGTGCCAAAGTGTAAAGGGTAGCCCCAGAACTGGCCGAACATGACGGCGAAGGCCTTGCCGGCCAGGCGTTTGGCCGCGCTCGGCTCGACCAGCACCATGCCCTGGATATACGCGCGCAGGGCGGCCTTGTGCCGTTTCATCCACAGCACGGCGCGCTTGCGCGCCTCCTGCGGATGGTCATGGCCATCCTCGTCCAGGCCTTCGTCGCTGAGAATCACAAACGCCTGCTGGCGCGCCAGCAGGGATTCGAACTGGGCGAACAAGGCTTCGTCGTGGCGCTCCGCGGCAGGATCGCGGCGCATCCAGACGAGGGGAAAATCGGTGATATCGAGTTGCATGGGAGACTCCTTCAAGGGGGTTGCCGTTCCTCCTGGCCTTCATCAGAACTCTGGCGGCGGCGGTTGCCGTTGAAGCGGGGCTGCGGATAGCCATACGATACCGATGACGGCGTCCGACGTCATTGCATACAATAGCCACAATATTGTTCAATCCAGCCAAAGTATTCCCATGCCCCACCCCCTCTTGCCCAGCATGCTGACGGCCCACCTGGGCCTGGACACCGGCGCCTCCATCATCGATTTCGACGTCGACGGCGTGCTGCGGCCCCTGCTGGCCGTGGGCCTGGCCAGCGTGCCCGAGGATGCGGAGCAGGCGCCGCACCAGCACCGCAAGGGGCAGCTGCTGTACGCCACGCGGGGCGTGATCCATTGCGAAGTAGAAAGTGGGGTGTGGATCGTGCCGCCCCAGTGCGCCGTGTGGATACCGGGCGGCCTGATGCATTCAGCGCAGGGCGTGGGCGAGGCCGAGTGCTACTGCCTGTTTGTCGAGCCGGCCACGGCGCCGGCCTTGCCCGCCGTCTGCTGCACCGTGGCCGTCTCGCCCCTGTTGCGCGAACTGATCGCCAAGGCAGCCGGTTTTCCCACCCTGATCGCGCTGCAGGGCGCGCAGGAACGGCTGGTGGCCACCCTGCTCGATGAATTGGCGGTCGCGCCCGTGGAAGACTTGCATCTGCCGATGCCGCGCGATGCGCGCCTGCGCCGCCTGGCCGCCCTGCTGCTGGCGCAGCCCGCCGATAAAAGCACCCTGGCCGAGTGGGCCGGGCGCATCGGCATGAGCGAGCGCAGCATGACCCGGCAGTCGCTGGAGGAAATGGGCATGAGCGTGGGCCGCTGGCGCCGGCAACTGCACGTGATCCTGGCCTTGCAACGGCTGGCGCAAGGCCACAGCGTGAAAGCGGTGGCGCTGGAACTCGGTTATGAAAACACCAGCGGTTTTGTCACCATGTTCCGCAAGGCGGTGGGCAAGCCGCCGGCCCGCTACCTGGCGGAACGCGAATCCGGACGCGCATGAAAAAAGGCGGCATATGCCGCCTTCGTCCCGCATCGTCGCCGAAAATCAGACTTCGCGCGCCAGGGCCAGAAATTCCGTGCGCAGCGCCAGGTTCGGCTGCATCTCGCCCAGCATGGCCGAGGTGATGGTTTCTTCGCCCGGCGTGCGGATGCCGCGGCTTTCCATGCACAGGTGACGGCAGCGCACGACCACGCCCACCGATTTCGGTTCCAGCACTTCCATCAGCGCATTGGCGATCTGCATCGTCATGCGTTCCTGCACTTGCAGGCGCTTGGAGAAGCAATCGACGAGGCGCGTCAGTTTCGACAGGCCGACGATCTTGCCGTTGGGCACGTAGCCGATGGTGGCCTTGCCGAAGAACGGCGCCAGGTGGTGTTCGCAATGGCTGTAGACGGGGATGCCGCGCACGACGATCAGCTCGTTGTACTGTTCCGCGCCATCTTCAAACGCTTTCAGCAAGTCCACCGGGTCCTGGCCGTAGCCGGACGTCCAGTGCTTCCACGCCTTGGCCACGCGGGCCGGCGTTTCCAGCAAGCCAGGACGCTGCGGATCTTCACCCAGGCTGCTGATCAGCCGGCGCCAGTCGTTTTCGGAGAATTCTTCTTGAGACATGCTAAACCACCCTAAAATTTTCAATTGCCGCCAGTATATAGAAAATGCGGCAGGCTGCCTGAGCAGCCTGTGGTTTACGACTGCGCCGGCGGCCGGTGCGCGCCGACCAGCAGCGCGGAAATCGACACGCTCGAACTCGCTTCCGGCCACGCATCACCGGGGCCGAACCAGCGCGCCTCGGCGATCTCATTTTCGTCGAGGCGAATCTCGCCATCGAGATAATCGGCCGTAAACGCGATCATCAGCGAATGGGGAAACGGCCAGGATTGGCTCATGAAGTACTGCAAGTTATGCACGCGCAAGCCCACCTCTTCCATCACTTCGCGGTGCACGGCTTCCTCGATCGATTCGCCCGCCTCCAGGAAACCGGCCAGCGGACTGAAGCGCTGCGATGGTGAATGCTTGTGCATGGCCAGCAACACCTGCTCGCCCTTGCGGATGAGTACCATCATGGCGGGCGAGATGCGCGGGTAGGCCAGCATGCCGCAGGCGGCGCACGTGAAACAGCGTTCGCCGCGCGTGCGCTGCATGGGCGTGGCGCACACGCCGCAATGACGGTGCGTGCGCGCCCACTCGGCCAGCTGCACGGCGCGGCTGGCCAGGCCCAGGAAGGTATCGTCGACGGCGTTGAACAGCGAACGCATGCCGTGATACGCCAGGGGACTGTCGGCGGGCAGCAATTCCGTATCCGTCCAGACGGTCTGGCAATAGCGGCCCTGCCACCAGCCCACGGGCTGGGCACGGCTCAGGTCGATACCGAGCGCGGCCGCCTCGGCGGCCGTGGGCAAGAGCAACGCGGGCGTACGCAACAGCAGGCGTCCGCGGTGAAAGACGAAGGTGAGCGTCTCGGTGGCGGCCGGGGCCGGTTCGGGCGTGTCGATCAGGGGGACGAAGGCATCGGGAGTCTGGAGCATGCTGGAGGTCGCTTGTAAAGGTTGCTCATCATACTCCCGCCGCCGGATGCCTGCGCGCGTAGCAGCGACGGGGCCGCAAGGCAAGTATTCATGCGCCATCACCGTGTTTTTTTTGCGGCACACGCAATTCGTTGCGTAAACGAGACTGATAACGATTCTCATTTACGAATTAGCGCCCGATAATTACAATGTCTGCCAACCCGTCCATCGCCAGCCACTTGCCCGCGTGCCACCGCACCGCCGCGCAGCGCCAGCCAGGAACCACTACCTGACCTTATCGAGAGAGCAAGATGGCAATCAAGAGCCGCAAACACGCCCCAACCCGTTTCAACCAGCACATCGGCGCCGCCCTGGCCGTGATGCTGCTGCCCGTCGTCGCCCAAGCGGCCGACCCGGCCGGCCAAAGCGCCCCGGCATCGCAGCAAACCCTGAACGAAATCAAGGTCGTGGGCTCCAAGGAAAATGATTTCAAGGCCGAAAAAGCCTCGTCGCCGAAATACACGGAAGAGCTCGTCAATACGCCGCAAACCATCGTCGTGATCAAGAAGGAATTGATCGAACAGCAAGGCGCGCTGACCCTGACGGATGCGCTGCGCAACACGCCGGGCGTCGGTACCTTCTTCCTCGGTGAAAACGGCAACACGAACACGGGCGACGCCGTCTACATGCGCGGTTTCGATTCGTCGGGCAGCATCTATGTCGATGGCGTGCGCGACGTGGGCTCCATCTCGCGCGACGTCTTCAACATCGAACAGATCGACGTATTGAAGGGCCCGGCGGGCACCGATAGCGGCCGCGGTTCACCGACCGGTTCGATCAACCTGGTCAGCAAGACGGCGACCATGGAAAACAAATTCAACTCCCTGCTGACGGCCGGC
Organism: Janthinobacterium goodfellowi; assembly: GCF_051380695.1. NCBI lineage: Bacteria > Pseudomonadati > Pseudomonadota > Betaproteobacteria > Burkholderiales > Oxalobacteraceae > Janthinobacterium > Janthinobacterium goodfellowi. Next base: position 69,986 of record NZ_JBNYXN010000009.1, read on the forward strand.
AGCGGCAAGCAGAAGCGCGCCACGGCCGACTGGAACCGCGTCCTCGACAGCGATACCGGCACGGCGCTGCGCCTGAACCTGATGACGCAGGACAGCGGCGATCCGGCGCGCGACGAAGTCAAGAACAAGCGCTGGGCCTTCGCGCCGACCGTTACCTTCGGCATCGGCAAACCGACGCGCATCACGGCCAGCTACCTGCACGTGGACCAGGACAACGTACCCGACGGCGGCGTGCCGACCATCGGCTTGCCTGGCTACTCGACGCCGGATGTCGCCACGAAGGAAAAACCGGTCGTCCGCACCTTCCTGAATGGCGCCGCCAAGGTCGATCCGAAGAATTTCTACGGTTCCACGTCGGACTACAACAAGGTCAAGGCCGACATGGGCACCTTGCGCATCGACCATGATTTCTCGCCCAACGTGCAGATTCAAAACACCACGCGCTATGGCAAGACCAAGCAGGATTACCTGCTGACGGCCTTCATGGGCAGCACCGCCAACCTGAAGACGCCGGTCGCCACCGATCCGTCGACCTGGACCCTGGCGCGCTCGCTGCGCACCGTCAAGGACCAGGAAAACACGATTCTGACCAACCAGACCGTGGTCAGCGCACAATTCGACACGGGCGTGCTGAAGCACTCCGTGGTGGCCGGCGCCGAATTCACCAGCGAAAAACAGACCAACTACAGCTATGTGCCGGCCAGCCTGGGCACCTTGCCGGACGCCAATCTGTACCATCCGAACCCGCGCGATCCCGTTACCGGCCACAAGCCCGTGCGCAGCGGTGCCTTCACCGAAGGCGAAGTCAACACGCAAAGCCTGTATGTGTTCGACACCGTCAAGTTCGGCGACAAGTGGCTGTTCAACGGCGGCGTGCGTTTCGACCATTTCAACACCACGTATGACGCCGTCACCCTGCAAACGGCCGTGACGCCGCCCGCGGTACAGCCATTGCCAGTGGGCACGCCGATTCCGACCCATCTGACCCTGAGCGACACCTTGGCCAACGGCAAGATCTCGGCCATGTACAAGCCGACGCCGGACAGCAGCGTGTATGCCTTGCTGGCCACGTCGAAAGCGCCACCTGGCGTCAACTTCGCCCTGAGCAGCGGCGCCAGCAGCGCGCAAAACCCGAGCTATGACCCGCAGGAAACCCTGACCAAGGAAATCGGCACCAAGTGGGACTTCCTGAAGCAAAAACTGTCGTTCTCGGCCGCCGTCTACCAGACCACCGTCAAGAATGAAGTGGAACAGGATCCTGTCATCCCCACGATTTACTATCAAACAGGCAAGAAGCGCGTGGAAGGCCTGGAACTGGGCGTGGTGGGCGAGATCATGCCGAACTGGCTGGTCAGCGCCGGCTATACGCGCATGAATACCAAGGTCGAGTCGGGCAAGGTCGTCACGGCCAGCGGCGTAAATAACCTCAGCTACACGCCAAAACAGGCGTTCACCAGCTGGACCTCGTACACCCTGCCCTTCGGCCTGAAGATCGGCGGCGGCGCGCGTTACGTGGGTGAAATGCTGCGCGGTACCGATGGCGCCGTCGGCACCCCGGCCCGCGTGGATGCCTACTGGGTCTTCGACGCCATGGCAACCTACACCGTCAACAAGAACCTCGACTTGCAGCTGAACGCCTACAACCTGGCCGACAAGACCTATGTGGCAGCCATCAACAAGTCCGGATTCCGCTACACTCCGGGCCAGCCCCGTTCGTTCAGCCTGACGGCGAATATCAAGTTCTGACGTCAAGAAAACAGGTATTACGCCACATCCAGCCCCTCCTCGCAGGGGCTTTTTTATTGTCCTGATAATCTTGTCTTTTTGGCGTACCGCCACCCTGCCGCGACTAGCGTATGAAAAGTCATACAGCGATGGCCCGCCGCGTCCAATATTTCGCGCAAACGTGCAAAGTTGCAACATCTAAGCAACAAAAAAGCCTCCTCAAATCAACAACTTAAGAAGTTAGGTCCCAAATTCCGATTTCAGGCATATCCTTTGCTATGTACAGGTTTTGCTGCAAATAATCGCTGGCACGCAAGGGCTTGTTTTTGAGAAATATTGGCTCCAAGCTTGAGTTGCTCGCAATCAATAATCCGCTCACAGCGGCGTTTCACCGGAGGAGTCAAAATGAAAAAGAAACGGCCATTAACCCTGTACATCCTGATTGCCATGATCCTCGGCATTGCCGTCGGTTATGGATGCCATTCCGCTTTCCCCGATGCGGACATGAGCAAGCAAATCGCTGGCAATATTTCCATCGTCACCGACGTCTTCCTGCGCCTGATCAAGATGATCATTGCGCTGCTGGTGTTCTCCACCCTGACGGTCGGCATCGCCCACATGGGCGACGGCAAGACAGCGGGCCGCATCGGCCTGAAAGCCATGTGCTGGTTCGTGGTCGCCTCGCTGGTCTCGCTGGCGCTGGGCATGGTGCTGTCGAACCTGATGCAGCTCGGTACCAACCTGGGCTTGCCATTGCCGGACGTACACGCTTCAACGAATCTGAAAACGGCCGCCTTCACCTTGAAAGATTTCTTCACGCACCTGGTGCCGAAGTCGCCGATCGAGGCCATGGCCAACAATGAAATCCTGCAAGTGCTGGTGTTCTCGATCTTCTTCGGCGGCGCATTGGCCGGCCTGGGCGAGTCGGGCAAGACCCTGACGGCCGTCGTCGACCAGCTGGCGCAAGTCATGCTGCGCATCACCGGCACCATCATGAACCTGGCCCCACTGGCCGTGTTCGCTGCAATGGCTTCCGTCATCACCACGCACGGCCTGGGCGTGCTGGTCACGTTTGCCAAGTTCATGGGCGGCTTCTATCTGGGCCTGATGTGCCTGTGGGCCCTGCTGATCGGCGCAGGCTTCGTCGTCATCGGCCCGCGCATCTTCAAGCTCGTCGGCCTGATCCGCGAACCATTCCTGCTGGCATTCTCGACGGCCAGCTCGGAAGCGGCCTATCCAAAACTGCTGACGGCGCTCGACCAGTTCGGCGTGGACCGCAAGATTTCCAGCTTCGTGTTGCCGATGGGCTACTCCTTCAATCTGGACGGCTCGATGATGTACTGCACCTTCGCCGTGCTGTTCATCGCGCAAGCCTACGGTATCGACCTGTCGATCGGCACGCAGATCACCATGCTGCTGCTGCTGATGCTGACCTCGAAAGGCATGGCCGGCGTGCCGCGCGCCTCGCTGGTGGTGATTGCCGCGACCCTGAACCAGTTCAATATTCCGGAAGCGGGCCTGCTGCTGCTGATGGGCGTCGACCAATTCCTCGACATGGGCCGTTCGGCCACCAACGCGGTCGGCAATGCCGTCGCCACGGCCGTCGTCGCCAAGTGGGAAGGCGGCCTGGCCACCGAGGAGGAAGCAGCCGCGGCCAACGCGGCCAGCCAGAACACGGAAAGCCATTGGGGCGAAGCGGATCACGCTAGCAAAGCCTGATAGCGCCATGGCCCGCCACAAGCGGGCTATTTATTTGTTGTCCATGTTGAGTAACAAGCAGTCAGGTAGTGCGATCAGTAGTCATTCCAACTTATTAGAGAGATTTTCATGAAAAAAGTCCTGTTTACCCTGCTGACCCTCGGCGCCGCCTCCACCGGCGCCATGGCCCAATCGAGCGTGACCGTCTACGGCGTGGCTGACGCCGGCCTGGTGTTCGACAAGGATGCGGCCGGAGACCGCCTGAACCGCGTCGCTTCCGGCGTCGCCTCGGGTTCGCGCATCGGCTTCAAAGGCAAGGAAGACCTGGGCGGCGGCCTGGCCGCTACCTTCGTGCTGGAAAGCGGCTTCAATATCGACACTGGCACCTCGGGCCAGGGCGGCCTGCTGTTCGGCCGCCAGGCCTATGTCGGCCTGACCGGCAGCGCCGGCGCCGTCACCCTGGGCCGCCAATATTCTCCGTACTACCTGGCCCTGCGCGACGTGGCCGATCCGTTTGTCATCGGCCTGGCCGGCACGGCATCGAACCTGATGGTGACGAATATCCGCGTCGACAACATGGTGCAATACAGCACGCCGACCTGGAGCAAGCTGTCGGCCGACCTGGCCTACGGCTTCGGCGAAGTGGCTGGCGACAATGCGAAAAACCGCAGCATGGGCGGCGCCGTCCATTACATCGATGGTCCGCTGAACGTGACCCTGACGCACCACCGCAAGGAAAATGCGCTGGCGACCCAGCAAACGCGCAACACCCTGCTGGCCACGCGCTACGACTTTGGCGTCGTGCAAGGCAACTTCGGCTATGCCGACAACCGCGCCCTGGACAACAGCAAGAGCAACGACATCCTCGTCGGCTTCAGCGCCCCGTTCGGCGCCACCAAGCTGGTCGCCTCGTACATCCGCCACAACGACAAGAGCAACCTGAACCGTGATGCCCAGCAGTGGGCCATCGGCGCGTTCTACTCCCTGTCCAAGCGCACCGACCTGTACACCGGCTATGGCCACATCAGCAACAAGAACGGCGCCACCTTCGTCGTCGGCAACGCCACCGACAATGGCACCGGCAACAGCGGTTTCAATTTAGGTATGCGCCACACCTTCTGATCGCGGCTCACGCTAGCGCAGGCCGCCGGATGCACATCCGGCGGCTTTTTTATTTCCGCGATTACTTAAATGCGATACTGTGGGTTCTTGCAAGTTGGCAGCTGATTTTATGAATAGCAGTAGTACCAAATCCTCCCTTTCCTGGCGCCAGCGCCTGTCGCAACGGTCCGGCCGCGAAACGCTGGCCTGGGGCGTGGTGCTGGCCGCCTGCCTGGCCACCGTCTGGCTCGTGTATTTCTGGACGGAACGCATCGCCATCGGCAAGCTACAGGCGAGCGGCGCGCAGCGTCTCGAGGTGTATGTGAGCAGCCTGGAAAACGCGCTGGAGAAATACGACTTCCTGCCCAAGACGCTGGAACTGAACCGCGACGTGATCCGCCTGCTGCAGCACCCGGAAGACCCGGTGCTGGTCGACACGGTCAACCATTACCTCGAGCAGATGAATGCCCAGGCGAAATCCTCGACGATTTTCATCAGCAACCTTGACGGCAACACGCGGGCCGCCAGCAACTGGCAACAGCCCGACAGCTTTATTGGCGACAACATCTCGTTCCGTCCCTACGCCCAGGATGCGCTGCGCGGCACGCCGGGCCGCTTCTATGGTGTGGGCACGACGCGGCTGGAACCTGGCTACTTCTTTGCCCACGGCATCTACCAGAATGGCCACATGCTGGGCCTGGCAACGGTCAAGGTGAACCTGGAAAACCTGGAAAAACGCTGGGTGCAGGGCGCCGACAAGGTGATGCTGGCCGACGAGCACGGCGTGATCTTCCTCAGTTCCATGGCGGACTGGAAATACAAGACCCTGGCGCCGCTGTCGCCCGCCATCGTCGAGGAACTCAACCGCACGCGCCAGTATTATTCGAAGCAGCTGGAAGCCATCCCCTTCGTTTCCGACCGCCAGCTGGGCAATGGCGCGCGCGTGATCAGCGTGCGCGAGCAGGAACACGCCGACACGCCACCGAAGACCAGCTCGAGCGTCATGACGCAGATCAAGCTCAAGTCGCCGCAAGGCTGGACCTTCATTTACCTGTCCGACCTGGCGCAGGCCAAGGCCAGCGCGCGCGCGGCGGCCGCCTTCTCTTGCGTGCTGCTGGGCTTTTTCATGCTGCTGTTCTTTTACCTGCGCCAGCGCCGCGCGGCCGTGGCGCAAAAACTGCGCGCCCGCGAAGACTTGCAGCATGCCTACGACAACCTGGAAGCCATGGTCGAGGAACGCACGTCGGAACTCAATGCCATGACGCAAAGCCTGAGCCAGGAAATCGAGGTGCGCAGCAAGGCCGAGCAGAAACTCCACATCACGCAGAATGAACTGTTTCAAGCTGGCAAGATGGCCGTGCTGGGACAGATGTCGGCCAGCATCACGCATGAGCTGAACCAGCCGCTGACGGCGCTGCGCACCATGTCCGACAATGCCGTCATCCTGCTCGAGCGGGGCCGGCTCGACGATGCGCGGCGCAACCTGGCGAAGATCTCGCAAATTGCAGCCAGGATGGGGACCATTACGGGTCAATTGAAGATTTTTGCGCGCAAGTCGACGACCAGCCTGACCTCCGTCTCGATCCCCACGGCGATCAGCAACGCCCTGTTCCTGGTCGAGCGCCGGCTGCAGGTGGAAAATGTGCGTTTTACTTTGCAACTGCCGCCCGAAGACATCTTCGCCATGTGCGAAAGCAACCGCCTCGAGCAGGTGCTGGTCAACCTGTACGCCAATGCGCTCGACGCCATGAATGGCAGCGACGTGCGCAGCCTGCGCGTGGCCGTCGAATGCACGTCCGAGCACGTGCTGATCCACGTGGCCGACACGGGGCCGGGCCTGTCGACGGAAGTGTATGAACACCTGTTCGAACCGTTCTTCACGACCAAACCGCAAGGCCTGGGCCTGGGTTTGGGACTGGCCATTTCCGAACAGATCACGCGCCAGTTCGGCGGCGTGCTGCGCGCCGAAAACGCCCCCGGCGGCGGCGCCATCTTCACCATCGAACTACAGATTGCAACGCAGGAGGAAAAACATGTTTGACGGCTTGAAGGTCTTGCTGGTCGAGGACGACCCCACCGTACGCGAAGGCAGCGAACAGGCACTGCAGCTGGCCGGCCTGGACGTGCTGGCCTTCCACTCGGCCGAACTGGCCTATAAACTGCTGACGCCCGATTTCCCCGGCATCGTCGTGAGCGACGTGCGCCTGCCCGGCATGAGCGGCCTGGAATTGCTGCAAGCGGTCAAGACGCTCGACGCCAACCTGCCCGTGATCCTCGTCACGGGCCACGGCGACATCACGATGGCCGTGCACGCCATGCGCACCGGCGCCTACGATTTCATCGAAAAACCGTATTCGTCCGACCAGTTGGTCGACGTCATCCTGCGCGCGCTGGAAACCCGGCGCCTGACCCTGGAAGTGCACAGCCTGCGCCGCCAGCTCGAGGACGGCGGCGGCATCGAAGCGCGTTTATTGGGCAATTCCGTGGCGATGCGCGACATACGGCGTCTGATACTCGACGTTGCCGACGAACCAGCCGACGTGCTGATCTATGGCGACACGGGCACGGGCAAGGAAATGGTGGCCCGCTGCCTGCACGACTTCAGCCACCGCCGCAAGCACAACTTTGTCGCCGTCAACTGCGGTGCGATTCCCGAAAGCATTTTTGAAAGCGAAGTCTTCGGCCACGAACCGGGCGCGTTCACGGGCGCGGCCAAGCGGCAAGTGGGCAAGATCGAGCATGCGGACCAGGGTACGTTCTTCCTCGACGAAATCGAAAGCCTGCCCCTGTCCCTGCAAGTGAAATTGCTGCGCGTGCTGCAGGAACGCTATATCGAGCGGCTGGGTTCGAACGTGCCCACGCCCGTTGACGTGCGCGTCATCGCGGCAGCCAAGCTGGACCTGGAAGACTTGTCGCAGCAGCAGAAATTCCGCAGCGACCTGTACTACCGTTTGAATTTGATCGTGCTGCACCTGCCGCCGCTGCGCGAACGGCGCGAAGACATTCCCATCCTGTTCGAACACTTCGTGCTGGCCGCCGCCGCCCGCTACAACCGCGCCGCGCCCGTGGTCTCCAGCGCGCAGATGCGCAACCTGATGGCCCATTCCTGGCCCGGCAATGTGCGCGAATTGCGCAATATCGCCGACCGCTTCGTGCTCGGTATCGCCGGCGGCGCCTCGAGCCTGCTGGCGGGCGGCCAGACCAGCCCGTTGTCGCTGGCGGAGCAAGTGAACGGCTTCGAACGCGCGCTGATCGAGCAGGAACTGCGTGCATATTCGGGCAACGTCAGCGAAGTGAGCACGGTGCTGGGCCTGCCGAAACAGACCCTGTATCACAAGATGCAAAAGTACAATCTGGTGGCGGAAGAGTTCAGGTAAGCACGCCGACCCGGCCCGTGCGCAAGGGCGTGACCCAGTCGGGCCGGCCGTTGGCCAGCGCCAGCCGGGCCGCCTTGTCCCAGTCATATTCCACGGCATGCAATTGCGCCGTCCAGGCGCCATCGGCACCCTGTTCGGCGATGGCATAGCGCGCGTGCGGCGTGCAGTTTTCCATCACGTGCGGATAGCCGTGGTCGTCGTCGTAGGCTTGCAAGCCCACGCTGCCCGGATTGACGATCAGCCTTCCATCGGCCAGGCGCACCTGGCGCGGCATGTGCGTGTGGCCGCACAGGATCAAGGCCGCGTCGGCCTCGCCGGCCCGTTCGGCCACCTCCTGCGGCGTGGCGGCGCGGCTGCCTTGCGGCGTGACGCTGTCGAGAAAATATACGAGGTCGCTTGTCGGCGTGCCATGCACGAGCAGCACATCTTTGCGCAAGCGCAAGGTGGCGGGCAGCGCCGCGATCCAGACCAGTTGCTCGGGTAACAGTTGCGCGCGCGCAAAAGCGTCGGACACGCCCATGCGGGCCGGGTCGCCGAACAGCTGGCGCTCGTGGTTGCCACGGATGGTGGGCAAGCCGAGCCCCATCAGTCGCGCCGCCGTGGCGCTCGGCTGCAGATGGCCCGAGACGATGTCGCCCAGGTTGACGGTCACGTCCACGCCACGCCGGGCGATGTCGGCCAGCACGGCGTCAAGCGCATCCAGGTTGCCGTGGATATCGGAAATGGCGGCGATTCTCATATTCCCTCCTGTGCGCACCATTCTGCGCGCGTCAGACGATACAGGCAATGCGTGCGCAATGCGTGTCCTGGCGGCAGGGCCGGATGCTCGAAGGTGGCGGCATCGCGGCGCATGCCCAGGCGCGCCATCAGGGTGCTCGAGCGCACGTTGGGCAAGGCCGTGAACGAGACGATCTCCGGCAGTTGCAAACGCCCGAAACCGGCCTGCAGGGCGGCGTGCGCCGCCTCCTGCGCGTAACCTTGTCCCCAGTAATCGAACGCCAGGCGCCAGCCGATTTCCACGCATGGCGAGCACGGCAATTGCGCGTCGGGACTATGCAGCCCCGTCATGCCGATGAAGGTATTGTTTTCACGCAAGGTTACCGCCCATAAACCCCAGCCCCGCCCGGCGATCAGGCCGCTGCAGCGCCGCGCCATGGCGTCGCTGGCGTCGCGCGACAGGGCCGCCGGGAAATATGCCATCACGCGGGGATCGGCATTCAGCGCTGCGAATGGCGGCAAGTCGCTGTCGCGCCATTGGCGCAGCAGCAAACGCGGTGTCGCCAGCTCGATGATTGCTTGCATCGTTTTCTTCTCCTCTAACCAGGTCTTACATACGGTAGGACAAATCCGACGGTAATTTGCGCCGTGCGGCTACGTAATCCAAAAGTAACAATTGCTACCATTTCCTCATTGCACTGTTGCCCAAAACGTCGCGACAGTTTTCACTTTATTTTGAGGAGTTACCCCATGTCTGTCATGTCCGTGTCCACCCGCCTGTCCCCACCACGCCCGCACCACCTCGCCTTGCGCGGCGCCATGATGATGGGCGTGCTGGGCATTGCCACGGCGGCGGCCACGGCGCGGGCCGAGCCATCTCCCGCGCTGGACCGTGTCAGCATCTCGGTGGGCGCGTTTTCCGCCGATCCGCGCATCAATATCGGCGCCGACACGCAGTTTGGCCGCATCGACGCGCCCGAATCGAAGCAAAGCCATACGACCATCCCGCGCATCAAGGCGGACTTGCTGATCGGCGACCGCCATGGCCTGGCATTCGACTACTACCGCTACGACAAATCCTACACGCCAAGCCTGACTGGCGAGACCATCATCAATGGCCAGCCCGTCACGGGCACGGCGACGGCGAATGCCGATCTGAAGCTGGACCTGGCCAAGCTGGCCTATAAATGGTGGCTCGGCAGCGGCAACGACACCTTCGGCATCGGCCTGGGCGCCGCCTACTACCACGCCAGCCTGAACGGCACGGCCACCGGCATCGTCAATGGCGAAACGGCCACGGCACGCGACTCCATCGGCGAACACGCGTTTGCGCCGTTGCTGGAAGTGGGCTGGCGCCACGCCTTCACGCCGGACTTGCGCATGTATGCGGAAGCGTCGGGCATCAAGAAAAACGGCGGACGCATCAACGGCCACATCTACGGCGGCAATGTCGGCGTGGAGTGGTTCCCGTTCAAGAATATCGGTTTCGTGGCCGATTACGGCATCTCGAAAATCAAGCTGCACCGCGACAGCGAACGCGATGCCGACCTGAACATCCGCCTGACGGGACCGTCGGCGTATGTCAAAGTACGCTTCTAAACGGGCTCACGCCGCCGGTTTCAGCAAATAGAGCTGAAACTGCGGCAAGTCCGGAGCGTCGTACGCCTCGACCCTGGCAAACGGCAGGCGCGCAAACGCCTGCCGCCAGAACGCATTCGCATCCGCATCGGCGCGGAACATCGCCACCAGCCAAGTCTGCTCGCTGCCCAGCAGCACGCGCCGCACCACTTCCAGCGCCAGCCCCCGGCGCCGGTATTTCTGCAAGATGAAAAAGTCGCTGAACTCCTGCACCGGCAGCCCGCCCGCCACGCCGGGTTCCGTGACGAAAAAGCCCGCCAGCGCGCCATCGACCTCGATCCAGACGGCCGCATGTCCGGGCGCATGCACGTACTCGGCCAGCCCGGCATCGCACACATCGTAGCGGCCGTCGGCCAGCACGTCTTCGCCGCTCCAGGCGGTATTCTCGTAGCAGTACAGCTGGAACAGCCGCGCCAGCGCCCCTGCTTCGCCGGGCGCAACGGCGCGCAATGTCATGTTCTGTGCGACTGGCATGGTCCCCTCTTTCCGACGCCTGGCGTCGCTGAAAATGGCGAGTGTAGCACCACGTCATTCATCCCTCTCTCCTGCATTTCAGCCCCGCATTGCCACACCTGGTCGCAAAAACATTAATTTTCTTCCAATTGGTTATATATTATTGTTTTTGAGTAACATCCGCCATCGCGGCTGAAAAACAAGGGGGATCCCCTTCCACAGACCGGCAGACACGTATCTGCCGGCTTTCATACCCAAGCTCTGGAGAGTGCTGCACATGCTATCGATCAAACAGCTGAACAAAACGTATGCCAATGGCGTCAAGGCCATCAACAATGTCAGCCTGGACATTCCCAACGGGATGTTCGGCTTGCTGGGACCGAATGGCGCGGGCAAGTCCTCGCTGATGCGCACCATCGCCACCTTGCAGGATCCCGATAGCGGCAGCATCCACTTCGATGGCGTCGATGTGCTCAAGGACAAGGAAGGCTTGCGCCGCCAGCTCGGCTATTTGCCGCAGGATTTCGGCGTGTATCCGAAGGTCAGCGCGGAAACCCTGCTCAACCACTTTGCCGTCTTGAAAGGCTTGACGGAAAAGGGACCGCGCAAGGAAGCCGTGGAAGCCTTGTTGCAGCAAACCAATCTGTGGGAAGCGCGCAAGCGCAATCTGGGCACGTATTCGGGCGGCATGCGCCAGCGCTTCGGCATCGCCCAGGCGCTGCTGGGGGCGCCGCGCCTGGTAATCGTCGACGAACCGACGGCCGGCCTGGACCCGGACGAGCGCAACCGCTTCCTGAACCTGCTGGCGAAGATCGGCGAGCAGGTGGTGGTGATCCTGTCGACGCACATCGTCGACGATGTGACGGACTTGTGCCCGCGCATGGCCATGATCGTCAAGGGCCAGGTGCTGGTGCAGGGCGAGCCGCAGGCGGCCATCGACACCTTGCACGGCAAGGTCTGGCGCCGCAGCGTCAGCATGGACGAGCTGGCGCAATACCAGCAATCCTTGAACGTGCTGTCGACGCGCCTGGTGGGCGGCAAGCCGCAGATCAATGTGTTTGCCGACAGCCAGCCCGACAGCGGCTTCGCGCAGATCGCCGCGGACCTGGAAGATGTGTATTTCTTGCACGTACGCAACGCTGCCCGCAGCGGCGCCGCCGCTCCCGCCGCCGCGCCGGCCGCCGTCGCAGCGTAAGGGGCCGCCATGTGGAAGGAATTTTTCAAGTTTGACCTCGGCTACCAGCTGAAACAGCCGCTGCTGTGGATATTTGCCGTCATCCTGGCCCTGATGGCCTTTGGCGCCAGCAGCAGCGATTCGATCCAGATCGGCGGCGCCATCGGCAACATCAACCGTAATGCGCCCACCGTGGTGGCGCAGCTGCTGACGATGTTCAGCCTGCTGTCGATGTTGCTCATCACCATCTTCATCGCGGGCGCCGTACTGCGCGACAGCGAAGTGGGCATGGCCGACATGCTGTTCGCCACGCCCATGCGCAAGTGGGATTACCTGTTCGGCCGCTTCGCCGCCGGCTTTGTCGCCTGCCTGGTGATCTTTGCCGCCATTGCCCTGGCGCTCATGCTCGGCCCCCTCATGCCCTGGGTCGACCCGCAGCGAGTGGGTGCGTTCTCGCTGCATGCGTATGCGTGGAGCTTCGCCGTGATGGTGATCCCCAACCTGCTCTTCATCGGCGCCCTGCTGATGCTGCTGGCGGCCACGACGCGCTCGATGCTGCTCGTCTACGTGGGCGTGCTGGGCTTTTTCGTGCTGTGGGGCATGGCTGGCGCCTTTACGCGCGACATCAACAACGAATGGATCGCCGTCCTGCTCGACCCCTTCGGCATGCGCGCCCTGGGTCGCATGACGCGCTACTTCACGTCCGCCGAAGCGAACGCGGGCCTGCCGCCGTTCTCCGGCTTCCTGCTGGCCAACCGCCTGCTGTGGCTGGGTATCACGGCCGTGCTGTTCGCCGCCACCGTGCTCCTGTTCAAGCCGCAGCGCACGGGCACGGGCAAGCGCTGGTTCGGCAAGCACAAGGCCGAGCCCGCCGCACCGGCCGTGGCGGCGCCGCTGCACCTGCCGCGCAGCGTCCCCGCCTTTACGGCCGCGACAGCCTGGCGCCAGTGGTGGCAAATCCTGCGCTTCGACGCCGCCGGCGTGTTCAAGAGCGTGCCCTTCCTCGTCATGCTGCTGTTCGCCGTAATCAATCTGATTACTACCGCCAATGTCGGCAAGAACATGTATGGCACGGCCGTGTATCCGATGACACATTTGCTGTTGCAGCAGATCAATAACAGCTTCAGCTTCATGCTGATCATCATCGTCACCTTTTACGCCGGTGAACTGATCTTCAAGGAACGGCAAGCCAGGATCGCCGATGTCAGCGACGCCATGCCCGTGCCCGGATGGGTACCGCTGCTGGCCAAGTGCACGGCCCTGGTCGGCGTCATCGCCGGCTATTTGCTGGTGGGCATCGTCGCGGCCATCGGCTTCCAGCTCTACAAGGGCGGCGCGCCCGTGGAACTGGGGCTGTACCTGAAAGGCACGCTGCTGGGTGCCCTCTTCTTCGTGCTGATGGCCTTGTGCGCCCTCACCCTGCAAGTGCTGTCAAATAACAAGTTCATCGGCTACCTGCTGGTGATCCTGCTGATGGTGGCGCAAATGGTGCTGGGCATGCTGCACTTCGAACACAATCTGTACGCCTTCGGCGGTACCCCGGCCATCAAGTATTCGGACATGAACGGCTATGGCCACTTCCTGACGGGCTGGTCCTGGTTTGCGCTGTACTGGAGCCTGTTTACCGTGGCCCTCGTCATGCTGGCGCAGGCGTTCTGGGTGCGCGGCCTGTCCGCCGACTGGCGTGCGCGCCTGCGCCTGGCCCGCCAGCGCCTGCAGGGTGGTGCAGGTATTGCACTGGCCGTGGTCCTGCTGTGCTGGGCAGGTACGGGCGGCTGGATCTACTACAACACGAATGTGCTGAACCAGTATGAAACAGCCAATATCGGCATGGACAAGCAGGCCCGCTACGAGAAATTGTACAAACAATACAAGGACTTGCCACAGCTGAAGATCACCGACATCCAGGCCGACGTGGATATTTATCCAGAGCAACGTCAAGTGTTGATCAAGGGCCACTACGTACTGCAAAACAAGACGCAGCAGCCGCTCGACACCCTGCGCATCCAGCTTAACCCGGACCTGGAAACGCAGTGGGTGAACTTGCCGGCGCACAAGATCGTGCTCGATGACAAGGAACTCGGCTTCAGCATCCTCAAGCTGGCCCAGCCCTTGGCGCCGGGCGCCACCTTGCCGCTCGATTTCACGGTGGCCGTCACGCATGAGGGCTTTACCAACAGCGGCACGCCGGACCAGGTCAACCTGAACGGCAGCTTCTTCAACAACCAGGCCTTTTTCCCCCACTTCGGCTATGCCAAGGAAATGGAGTTGACGGACCGCAATGAGCGCCGCAAGCGGGGTCTGGGCGAACCGCAGCGCATGGCCAAGCTGGAAGACAGCTCCGCGTACGGCAATACGGTGCTGGGCGGCGATGCCGACTGGATCCATTTTGACACGACGGTGTCCACCAGCGGCGAGCAGACCGCCCTGGCGCCCGGCTATCTGCAAAACAGCTGGGAAAAGGATGGCCGCCGCTATTACCGCTACAAGATGGACCAGCCGATGCTGCCCTTCTTCGCCTACCTGTCAGCGCGCTGGGAAGTCAACAAAGGCGACTGGCGCGGTTTGCCGATCGAAGTGTATGTCGATAAAAAGCATGGCTACAATACGCAGCGCATGATTACCTCCGTGCAAAAGTCGCTCGACTATTACACCACCCAGTTCACGCCCTACCAGCACAAGCAGGTGCGCATCCTGGAATTCCCCGGCTACCAGAGCTTCGCGCAGTCGTTTGCCAATACGATTCCGTATTCGGAAGGCATCGGCTTCATCGCCGACCTGCGCGACAAGGATGACATCGACTACGTGTTCTACGTCACGGCGCATGAAATGGCGCACCAATGGTGGGGCCACCAGGTGATCGGCGCCAACGTGCAGGGCGCCACCATGCTGATGGAGTCCTTGGCGCAGTATTCGGCCCTGATGGTGATGGAAAAGGAATACGGCCGCGACAAGATGCGCCGCTTCCTGCGCTATGAACTGGACCGCTACCTGAGCGGACGCGGCGGCGAAGCCATCGAGGAATTGCCGCTGGCGCGCGTGGAAGGACAGCAATACATTCACTACAACAAGGGCAGCCTCGTGTTCTACCGCCTGCGTGACGAGCTCGGCGAAGAAGCCCTGAACCGTGCCCTGAAGCGCTACCTGCAGGACAAGGGCTACCAGCAGGCGCCGTTCACCACCTCGCGCGAACTGCTGGCGTACATCCGCGCCGAAGCGCCGCAGGACAAGCAGGCGCTGATCACGGACCTGTTCGAGAAAATCGTCTTCTACGACAACCGCGTGACGCAAGCGACGGCCGTGCAGCGCAAGGATGGCCAGTGGGATGTCACCCTGCAGCTGCACCTGGCCAAGCTGGAGTCCGACGGCAAGGGCAAGGAAAGCCCGCGCATCTACGACGAACCGGTGGAAATCGCCATCTTCGCGCGTGCACCCGGCGCCAAGGAAAAAGACGAAAAAATCCTGTTCACGGACAAGCGCATGCTGTCGGGCAGCGAGCCCGTGGTGACGATTACGGTAAAAGAAAAACCGTTTGAAGTGGGCGTCGATCCCTACAACAAGATGATCGACCGCGTTCCACGCGATAACCGCAAGGAAATCACGTTCAATTAAACCTTGAGTTAACGCAAACAGGCCGCGCATTCCAGGAATGCGCGGCCTTTTTTTGCATGTTGAAGCGTGGGCAATACTGGCCATGCGCACGCTGCCGTACAGGCCCATGGCAGCAGCTGGCGTAAGATGGATGACAGCACCATCGACTGATTTTGATCTACATATAAAGGGGAATAGCATATGCCGCTTCGTCACCTGCCCATGCGCGCCAGCCTGCTGCTGGCGGCACTCGTTTTCACCACGCCGGCCTGGAGCGCGGACCCCGTCCACAAAGAAACAGTGGCACTGACCGCAGGCACAAGCGCGCACAGCGTGAAAGGCAAGATCCAAGGCTACGCCACGGCCGAATACACGGTGACCGGCAAGGCGGGCCAGATCCTCGGCGTCAAGCTGAAAACCAATCAGCCATCGAATTACTTCAACATCCGCCAGGCTGGCCACGATGACGCCCTGTTCACCGGCTCGAGCAGCGGCAACAGTTACGAGGCCAAACTGCCGGCCGATGGCGAGTACACGGTGCAGGTATATCTGATGCGCAATGCGGCGCGCCGGAATGCGGTGGCCAGCTATAGCCTGGAGCTGGCCTTGCGCGACTGAGGTCGCGGCGCAGAAGGCCCCGGCAGTTGCGTGGCCAGGCCAGCAAAATGAGGGGCGACAAAAGAGACGACAAGAACGGACAGCAAGGGTCTAGCGGCTCCTAGCGAAGACTATTACTGGCAACAATGTAACGCGGTATGCCGCCCACGGAAATTTGCGCCAACCAGACGACCGTCACGTTGCTGCTGGCATCCCTGACAGCAATAGGCGCATTGGCAAACACGTTCTGGCCGCCATCCGGGCTAGCGATGGCCTTGGGTGTCATCCACTGCGCCTGCGTCGCGGAATATGGCATCGCCAAGATGGCGCCATCCTGCTCATACAGCAATGCAACATTGCCGGCAATATCGGCTGTGATGGCAAAGCGCGCGTTGCCGGGTATTGCTGTTCCGAGACGCTGGGCCACTGTCCAAGCGGCAGACGTACGAGAGGAACGCACGCCGTAAATGCCGCGCTGCTGTGCCCAGACCACTGTGGCGATACCGCTGGCGTCGATTGCCACCGCGGGACTGTTCGCGCCTAAGCCATCCGCGGTAATGCTGAGCACAACCGGCAGGCCCCAGGCCATGGCGCTGGCATCAAACCTGGCAGCATGAATGGCGGGCGTATCCATGATGCCCGAACCATGCGTCCAGGCGATGGTGGCGCCGCCCTGCGCATCCGCCACCAAGGCATAGGGCTCCGAGATCAGATTATCGTCCAGCACATGGGGGGCGCTCCAGTTGCCCGTGTCCGCGCTGTAGCGCACCACATTCAAGCCATTGGAGGCATCGCCGACGTTGCCACGCTGTACCCATCCCAGGAAAAGATTGCCGACGCCATCCACCGCCAGATCGAGATTGTGGACAAAGTTATCAGCGCTTGGCGGCAATATCTCACGCGGCACGCTCCATGCGCCAGAGGCAACATCGTAGCGCATGCTATATAAACCATCCCACACATACGAACGCAGCACCACCGTCAAGATACCCTTCGCATCGACGACAGGAAGGACGGCATTGAAAGATGTCCCGCCAGGCAAGCCCTTGATGGCGACGGGAGCAAGCCACGCCGATGCCGCCGCCACATACCGCGCCATCCAGACTGACTGCTGAGGGTCCGCCGCGTCGAACCACAGCACGTACACATTGCCGCTACCGTCGGCCACCATACTCAATGGGCCCATCCCTCCAAACATGTTCGCGGCCGAGTGGATGCTCACTGGTGCGCTCCAGTTCCCCGTCCGGTGATCCATGCGAGCGGCAAAGACAGTCGCAATGCCGCTTACATTGTGCTGCCAGACAACGGTCACATCGCCGGCTTTATCGACTGCCACCGCGGGTACGACACCTCCCGTGAAATGCGGCATCTCTGCAAGCTGGCGGCTCGTCGCCCCCCAGGTTTGCGCAGCCGTCGTAAACGAGCGGCCAACGGCCGCACTCAGGGGGCGGCCCGCCATGTCCTTGATACCGGTGGCAAAATTGAGCGTGTATTGGGTACCGCCAGGCAGTGCCATCGCAGGCTGCAGCCTGATTTCATTGCCGGATACGGACAGCGTGCCGGGCACAGGGTTGCCTTGCGGCCCGAGCAAGCTCACGCTGCTGGCATGGATCGAAACAGGATCGGGTGCCACGCTGAGCGTCGCGGCCAGGCCGCTGCCGCGCGGTACCTCTGTTGCAGCATCGGCGGGCGTGCCGGACAACACGGCAAACGCCGGCTGTGGCGGCGTGATGACGGGTGGTGGGGGAGGCGGCGCGTCCGGCGACGTTGAACTCCCTCCGCCACCGCAACCGGCCAGGAAGGACAGCGCCAGAATCAAGGTTACAGCCAATGCACGTTGAGTCATATCTGTTTGTCATGAGAAGATTTTTGATGGCAAAATTATACATATTTATCAAATGCAAAAAAAATGTATTTTCACGCAAAAAAAAGCCCTGCAAGTAATGAACTTGCAGGGCTTTGATGACAAACGTCGAATGACTGGATATCAGAACGGAATATCGTCATCCATATCCGAGAAGTTCGGTGCTGGCTTCGGTGCCGGGCGTGGTGCCGGGGCCGGAGCTGGGCGCGGGGCTGGCGCCTGGCGCGGGGCCGGGGCGTCGTAACCGCCGCCGCCACCGCCGTAGCTGTCATCGCCACCGCCGGCGTCGCCGCCCATGCCGGAACGGCCGCCCAGCATTTGCATCTGTTCCGCGATGATGTCGGTTGCGTACTTCTCGACGCCGTCCTTGTCCGTATATTTACGGGTTTGCAGACGGCCTTCGACGTAGACGGACGAGCCTTTTTTCAGGTATTGGCCGACGATTTCCGCCAGGCGGCCGAAGAACGAGATACGGTGCCACTCTGTCAATTCTTTTTGTTCGCCCGTGTTGCGGTCCTTCGATTTGTACGAAGTGGCCACGGCGATGTTGGCGATCGCGTCGCCGCTAGGCATGTAGCGGATTTCCGGGTCACGGCCCAGATTGCCGACGATGATGACTTTGTTGACTGATGCCATGAATAACTCCTGATGAACTGCAGCGGGAGCCGGTGTCCCGCGCGTTAGTTTAGTGTACTAAACGAGGATTATAAGCGACCACGCGGCGCAAAGCACCCGCTTTCTGGCGGACGCCTTCTCCCGTGCGGCAGCACGTTTTTTTCACAGCAGAGGAAAACAAGAAACTTAAATACTGGTATTATATACAGTATTCAAACGTCAGTACGCATCTGCATCAAACTTTGTCAGGGCACGTTCGCCCGGCGGCGCAATCCGCCCATGGACGCCTCAGGCATGCAGAGCAAAACCCGGCTATAGTTACAGGTTGACCCGTTGTGGCTCCTCATCTGCACCCAGGCACAATGCGCCGGCCGCACCACTCACTGAAAGCAAGGCAATCACATGGAACAGATCCGCATTCGCGGCGCTCGCACGCATAACCTCAAGAATATCAATCTCGATTTGCCGCGCAATAAGCTGATCGTGATTACCGGCTTGTCCGGCTCCGGCAAGTCCTCGCTGGCCTTCGACACCCTGTATGCGGAAGGCCAGCGCCGCTATGTCGAGTCGCTGTCGGCGTATGCGCGCCAGTTCCTGCAATTGATGGAAAAGCCCGATGTCGACCTGATCGAGGGGCTATCTCCCGCCATCTCCATCGAACAGAAGGCAACGTCGCACAACCCGCGCTCGACGGTGGGCACCGTCACGGAAATCCACGATTATCTGCGCCTGCTGTATGCGCGCGTGGGCACGCCGTACTGCCCCGACCATCCGGAAAACGCGCTGGCCGCCCAGTCCGTATCGCAAATGGTCGATGCCGTACTGGCCATGCCGGAAGACACCAAGCTGATGATACTGGCGCCCGTCGTCGCCAACCGCAAGGGCGAACACGTGGACCTGTTCGAGCAGATGCAGGCGCAGGGCTTCGTGCGCTTCCGCGTGCAGAGCGGCACGCATGCGGCCAAGATCTATGAAGTCGATGACCTCCCGAAGTTAAAGAAAACGGAAAAACACACGATCGACGTCGTCATCGACCGGGTCAAGGTGAACCAGGAGATCAAGCAGCGCCTGGCGGAAAGTTTCGAAACGGCCCTGCGCCTGGCCGACGGCCGCGCCATCGCCTACGAAATGGATACCGCCCAGGAACACGTGTACTCCAACAAGTTCGCCTGCAATGTGTGTGGCTATTCCCTGCAAGAACTGGAACCGCGTCTGTTCTCGTTCAACAACCCGATGGGCGCCTGCCCGGAATGCGACGGCCTGGGCCACATTGAATTCTTTGACCCGAAACGCATCGTCGCGTTCCCGAACCTGTCGCTGGCGTCGGGCGCCGTCAAGGGCTGGGACCGCCGCAACCAGTTTTATTTCCAGATGCTGTCGAATCTGGCCGCGTATTACGAGTTCGACCTGGACATGCCGTTCGAGCAGCTGGCACTGAATGCCCAGCAAGCCGTGTTGTACGGTTCCGGCAAGCAAGTGATTCCGTTTAGCTATGTCAACGAACGGGGCCGTACCGTCATCAAGGAACACACGTTCGAAGGCGTGGTCAACAATCTGCAGCGCCGCTACCGCGAAACGGATTCGATGGCCGTCAAGGAAGAACTGGCCAAGTTCATCAATGAAAAATGCTGCCCGTCCTGCGATGGCGCGCGCCTGCGCGTGGAAGCGCGCTTCGTCAAGGTCGGCACCGGCAAGCAGCAGCGCGCCATCTATGAAGTGGCGGGCAAACCGCTGCGCGAAACGCTGGAATTCTTTGAAAAGCTGAAACTGACGGGCGCCAAGAAAGAGATCGCCGACAGGGTCGTCAAGGAAATCATTTCGCGCCTGAAATTCCTCAACAATGTGGGCCTCGATTACCTGTCGCTGGACCGCAGCGCCGATACGCTCTCCGGCGGCGAAGCACAACGCATCCGCCTCGCATCGCAAATCGGCTCCGGTTTGACGGGCGTCATGTATGTACTCGATGAACCGTCGATCGGCTTGCACCAGCGCGATAATGACCGCCTGATCGAAACCTTGAAACACTTGCGCGACATCGGCAACAGCGTGCTGGTGGTCGAGCATGACGAAGACGCGATTCGCACGGCCGACTACATCGTCGACATGGGCATCGGCGCGGGCGTGCACGGCGGCGAGATCATCGCCGAAGGCACCCTGCAAGACATCCTGAAAAACAAGAAATCGCTGACGGCGCAGTACCTGAACGGCAAGCTGAAAATCGCCGTACCGGCCAAGCGCCACGCGAGCAATCCGGAAAAGCAGCTGGTGATTACTGGCGCAACGGGCAACAACCTGAAAAAGGTCTCGCTGAGCTTGCCGGTGGGCTTGATGACCTGCGTCACGGGCGTGTCCGGTTCGGGCAAATCCTCGCTGGTCAACGATACGCTGTATCCTGCCCTGTCGCGCCATTTGTACGGTTCGCAGACGGAACCGGCGCCGCACGAATCGATCAGCGGCCTGGAACATTTCGACAAGGTCATTTCCGTCGACCAGGCGCCGATCGGCCGCACGCCGCGCTCGAATCCCGCCACGTACACGGGCTTGTTTACGCCGATCCGCGACTTGTTCTCCACCGTGCCGACGGCCAAGGAACGGGGCTACAGCGCGGGCCGCTTCTCGTTCAACGTGAAGGGCGGACGCTGCGAAGCGTGTCAGGGCGATGGCGTGATCAAGGTCGAGATGCACTTCCTGCCCGACGTCTACGTGCCGTGCGACGTGTGCCACGGCAAGCGCTACAACCGCGAAACGCTGGAAGTGCACTACAAGGGCAAGAACATCACGGAAGTGCTGGGCATGACGGTGGAAGAGGCGCATGAATTCTTCAAGCCCGTGCCCTTGATCGCGCGCAAGCTGCAAACCCTGCTCGACGTGGGCCTCGGCTACATCAAGCTGGGCCAGAGCGCCACCACCCTGTCCGGCGGCGAGGCGCAGCGCGTGAAATTGTCGCTGGAACTGTCCAAGCGCGACACGGGCCGCACCCTGTACATCCTTGATGAACCGACGACGGGCTTGCACTTCCACGACATCGACTTGTTGCTGAAAGTCATCCACCGCCTGCGCGACCAGGGCAACACCCTCGTCATCATCGAGCACAACCTGGACGTCATCAAGACGGCAGACTGGATCGTCGACCTGGGTCCGGAAGGGGGCGCCGGCGGCGGCCAGATCATCGCCACGGGCACGCCGGAAGACGTGGCCGTCAACCCGGCCAGCGTGACGGGCAAGTACCTGGGGCCGCTGCTCAAGCAATAAGAGCGGCAACCCAATAAAAAACGGCGCGGATTGCTCATGCAATCCGCGCCGTTTCTCTTCTTGCTAGCACCCCAGTCATTGCCGGCGTGTCATTTATCGCACGCCAGTCTTTGCCGGCGTGTTTCTCCCCCACTACAACTCTCGACACCTGACAAGCTACTGCGCGGCGCGCTTTGCGGCCTGCGATGCTCACCGTGCTACAGCACGGTTGCGCTTCTTAGCCACAAATCACTGCCGCTCGCTACGCTTGTCAGGCGCCGTCGTACGTTAACTTATTTACGCACTCAGCCGCTTTTCCAGTGCAGCCTTGTGATCTGCCAATTCTTGCGGCAGATGATACGCGAGTTTTTCAAACAATTCCGTATGCAATTTCAATTCTTCCACCCACGCGGCCTTGTCGATCGAGGTGATGGTATCGAACTGTTGCTGCGTGAATGGCAAGCCATCCCAGTTCAGGTCGCCATACTGCGGCGTCGTGCCGAACAGGTTTTCCACGCCGCCCGCCTTGCCTTCGATGCGCTCCAGCATCCATTTCAGCACGCGCATGTTGTCGCCAAAGCCAGGCCAGACGAACTTGCCTGCCTCGTCCGTGCGGAACCAGTTGACGCAGTAGATCTTCGGCAGGGCCGCCGCGTTGACCTTGCCCACCTTGACGCCCATGTCCAGCCAGTGCTGGAAGTAATCACTCATGTTATAGCCGATAAACGGCAACATGGCAAACGGATCGCGGCGCACGACGCCCATCTGGCCCACGGCCGCAGCCGTCGTTTCCGAGCCCATGGTGGCAGCCATGTAGACGCCTTCGACCCAATTGCGCGCTTCGGTGACGAGCGGCACGGTGGTCGAGCGGCGGCCGCCGAAGATGAAGGCCGAGATCGGCACGCCAGCAGGATCGTCCCAGGCCGAGTCGATCACGGGGTTTTGCGTTGCAGCCACAGTGAAGCGCGCATTCGGATGCGCCGCCTTGGTGCCGGACGCTGGCGTCCAGTCCTTGCCTTGCCAGTCGATCAGGTGGCTTGGCGCTTCCTTGGTCAAGCCTTCCCACCAGACATCGCCATCGTCCGTCAGCGCCACGTTGGTGAAAATCGTGTTGTCGCGCATGGACGCCATGCAGTTGTAATTGGTTTTTTCGTTGGTGCCCGGCGCCACGCCGAAGTAGCCAGCTTCCGGGTTGATGGCGTACAAACGGCCATCGGCGCCCGGCTTGATCCAGGCGATATCGTCGCCGATGGTGGTTACTTTCCAGCCGTTAAAACTTGCCGGCGGGATCAGCATGGCGAAGTTGGTCTTGCCGCAAGCCGACGGGAACGCTGCCGCGACGTAATGCTTCTTGCCTTCCGGCGACTCCACGCCGAGGATCAGCATGTGTTCGGCCAGCCAGCCCGGGTTGTTCTCGGACGCTTGCGCTTCCTGGTAGCCCATGTTCGAAGCGATGCGCAGGGCGAAGCATTTCTTGCCCAGCAAGGCGTTGCCGCCGTAGCCGGAACCGAAAGACCAGATTTCGCGCGTTTCCGGGAAATGCACGATGTACTTGGTGCTGTTGCACGGCCATTTCACGTCGGCCTGGCCGGCAGCCAGCGGGGCGCCCGCGCTGTGCACGCACGGCACGAACTCGCCATCGGTGCCCAGCACGTCGTACACGGCACGGCCCATGCGGGTCATGATCTTCATGTTGACGGCGACATACGGCGAATCGGACAGTTCCACGCCGATGTGCGCGATCGGCGAACCCAGCGGGCCCATCGAGAATGGCACGACGTACATGGTGCGGCCGCGCATGCAGCCATCGAACAGGCCATTCAGGGTGTGGCGCATTTCGCCAGGTTCGGTCCAGTTGTTCGTCGGACCGGCCGCTTCTTTCGTTGCCGAGCAGATATACGTGCGGTCTTCGACGCGGGCCACGTCGCTCGGGTCGGAGCAGGCCAGGTAGGAATTCGGGCGCTTTTCGGCATTGAGTTTTTTCATGGTGCCGCTGGCAACCATTTCAGCGCACAGGCGCTCGTACTCTTCTTGCGAGCCGTCGCACCAGTAGATGCGGTCTGGCTTGGTCAGCGCGGCGATGTCGGCGACCCAGTTGATCAGTTTCTGTTGTTTAATATAAGCTGGGACGTTGAGTGCGGCGACGCCACCCATGACGGGCTGATTCATATTACCTCCAATACCAATAAAAGAAATTCTGGTCGTTCCGGCAAGACAGGCAGCATCGTTGAGAAGTGGCTGCGGCTCACTGCGGGCGGCATGTTCACGCGGGCAGGGCTCTGGTGTCGTTTACCTGGATCATGCACCCAGGCGGCAGGAACAGTTTGCGCTATAACTATAATCAGGAAGCTTCAAAAGTGCCGGCGATTGTACACCCGCGTAACGGCTATTTTCGCAAAAATGTAGGAGAATAGCCTGACTAATGTAGTAGGCTATTCAGCATTTCCCGTATCCTGTTATTTCCCTACCAAATCCTTAATAAAATCGGCCATCCACCATGAAAATTGCCATACTCGATGATTACCAGGATGCCGTGCGCGGCCTCGATTGCGTTCAATTGCTCGATGGCCACGAGGTCAAAGTGTTCAGCAACACGGCGCGGGGACTGGGCCAGCTGGCGATCCGCCTGGCGCCGTTCGACGCGCTGGTGCTGATCCGCGAACGCAGCAGTTTCAACCGGGCCTTGCTGTCGAAACTGCCGAACCTGAAACTGATTTCGCAAACGGGCAAGGTCAGCGGACACATCGATGTGCCGGCCGCCACGGAACTGGGCATCGCCATCGCTGAAGGTATCGGCTCGCCCACGGCGCCGGCCGAACTGACGTGGGCGCTGATCATGGCGGCGCAGCGCAAGATCGTGCCGTACGCGCAACATTTACAGGAAGGGCTGTGGCAGACGTCGTCGCTGGAGCCGGCACGCAATACGCTCGGCACGGTATTGAAAGGGCGCACCCTGGCGATCTGGGGCTATGGCAAGATCGGCCAATTGATCGCCGGCTATGGCCGCGCCTTCGGCATGACCATCCTCGTGTGGGGCAGCGAAGCGAGCCGCGCGGCAGCCGTGGCGGCCGGCGATACGGCGGCGGCGTCGCGCGAGGCCTTCTTTGAACAGGCCGACGTGCTCAGCCTGCATTTGCGCCTGTCCGACAAGACACGCGGCCTGGTGACAGCCGAGGACCTGGCGCGCATGAAACCGACGTCCCTGTTCGTCAACACCAGCCGCGCCGAACTGGTGGCCGAGGGCGCACTGGAAGCGGCACTGCCCCAGGGGCGCCCGGGCGCCGCCGCGCTGGACGTGTTTACGGACGAGCCGCTGCCGCCCGGCTCGCCATTGCTGCTGCTACCGAACGTGCTGGCCACGCCACACCTGGGCTACGTCGAGCGTGACAGCTATGAATTGTATTTCCGCTACGCCTTGCAAAACATCGTCGATTTTGCGCAGGGTCAATGCACGCGCCTGCTCAATCCGGAAGTACTGGCGCATGCGCGGCAAGTTCCTCAGGAGCGCTGAAACCCCTTGAGGAGGTCCGGCTCGCCCGTAATGCGGATGGCGGGCGCGGGCAGTTCGTGCCGGCCGCGCCACAGGCCGGCCCAGCCGGGCGGCCAGGCGATCTGCGGGCCCGCATACGGCGCCACGCCGGCGCGCACGGCCACCACCGGCACGGGCGGCATGTCTTGCAAAGGCTCGCCTGCCGTGCGCTGCATGTCCAGGCTGTACATGTAATCGGGTAATAAAGCGTCGCAGACGCGGCCGAACCAGTCGCTATGGTCGTCGTCGCGCCCCAGCGCCTGCGCCAGGCCCTGCGGATCGAAACGGGCCAGGGCATCGATCAGCTCGCCAGTGGAAGCGCCGGGAGAGTCTCCCCAGCCCATCACGGGGTTGACGTTGTAATCGGCGCCCGAGCCATACCAGCCTTCGCGCCACGGCCGCTGCATCCAGTCGCGCGGCCCCGTAAACAAATGCCAGCGCCAGTGCAGGCCGGACGGCTTGGGCCAGGAATACAGATACAGTTTTTGATAGCCGGCCTGGTGCAGCTCGCGCACCATGGCCATCAGGCGCGCGTGCGGCATGCGGTCCGGCGGCGCGCGGCGAAACAGGATCGCTTCGCCATCGGCGAACTGCACGTCGTCAGTCGACAGGTTCAGGTCCAGGGTCCGCGCTTCGCTGCCGAAACGGGCGGCGATCCAGCCCGTCAGCAAATTGACGGACGTGATCACCCCGTAGCCGCGGTGGCGGTGAAAAATGACGGTGCCGGGAGCGAGCGCTTTCATACGGAATCGGGCCGGTAGGCGAACAAAGAAACAAGTGTACTCACAGATGGCTGAATTTTCCAGGTGCGATCCGCACCGGCCCGCCATTCACGCAAGGGACACAATCCACGCTATCATGCGCGTCATTCTCCACTGACATCGTGACCACATCATGACTTTGCGCATACTCGCCACCGGCGGCACTTTCGACAAACACTACAACGAATTGAACGGTACCCTGGGCTTTTCCGACAGTCATTTGCCGGCAGCGATTGCCCGCGCGCGCATGACGGCGCCCGTGGCGCTGGAGCAGTTGCCGTTGCTCGACTCGCTCGACATGCAGGATGCGGACCGCCAGCGCGTGCTGGCCTCGTGCCGCGCGGCGCAGGAAAAAGCCATCGTCATCATCCACGGCACCGATACCATGCGCGAAACGGCGCAAGTGCTGGGCGCGGCGAACCTGCAGCAGACGGTGATTTTGACGGGCGCCATGATCCCCTACGAAATCGACAATTCCGATGCCCTGTTCAACCTGGGCTTTGCCTGCGGCGTGGCGCAAACCTTGCCGGCCGGCGTGTACGTGGCCATGAATGGCCAGATCTTCGCCTGGGACAATGTGCAAAAGAACCGCGCCGCCGGGGTATTCCAGCCGTTGTGATGCTATTGCGCTGTGGCAACGTCGCAGCGCAACAACAGAAAGCACGTGCAACATTTCCAGAAAAATAAAGAATCACGCCATTAATTCCCATGCGGAAATAAAGAAAGCAAAAAAACAATAGATTTGTTCATAATTGCAATTTTTTTCTGGCGTTCGATGCTATATTCGGGTCATCGACTAACCTCATCTGGAAAACCCATCATGATCAAGCGCAAATCGGCTGCACAACTGTTCCAACTGGGCGCCTTGGCCGCCGCGTTTGCGCTGAGCGGCGCCGCCCACGCGACGACCAACCTCACCAATGAATATACGGTAACGGCATCGGCCACGGCCGCAGGCGCGAACACGTGGACCTTCGATTACAGCGTCTTGAACAATAACCAGGGCATCGGCGGCCAGACGGGCCTGGACGGTTTCACGATTTTCGTTCCCGTCTCGGCCACGCTGGTCGGCTCCACCGCCCCTGCGCCATTGAACGGTGCCCCCGGCTTCTGGTCGCAAGGCGCCAGCGCCCAGCTCGACCTGGGCGGCAACGGCTCGCAAAACCTGGTGGCACCCTCGGGCTACGCGGCCTACACCTGGTGGGGTCAAAATACGCAGTCCGTGTACACGCCAGGCTCGACCGCCAACTTCAGCATTACCCTGAGCAATGTTGCTGTTGGCACCAACACGGTCGGCATCAGCACCTATTTCGGCTATGGCGCCGCGACCGCACAATCTGCCAGCAACCAGTATGGCAATTACTCTACCTTTACCGGTACTTTCGCTTCACCGGTGGCCGCAGTGCCTGAACCGGAAACATACGCCATGCTGCTGGCCGGCCTCGGCCTCGTCGGCTTCATGGCACGCCGCAGAAAAACAGGCAAGCACAGCGCCTGATTTCCACTCTGCTGCACCTCGACAAGCCCGCTTCCAGCGGGCTTTTTTTACATTTTTTTGCTTTGCATAAATTCTGCAAAACACGAGTTTTCCTCGAATTATTATAGGCAAAACATAGAATTGCCAATATAATAATTTTATGTTGTAAAAAAACGCCATTATTCATTTTTTAAAACATTGATATTTAAAAATATAAAACTGCAATTTAACAAATAAATCAAATATTCTTCAGCATCTGCAATTTCTTGCCAAATCCGACACGGTTGACATGCATTTTTCCTTGCTGAGACGACATAATGTTTGCCTCGACAAGTCAAAAGTGCATTTATAACAATATTGCGCTAAGTAGTCTTCCACCTCCCACCGACGTGGTTCCGCCTACCGTACACGCCTCCGCTGGCCCTCTACCCGATGGCCTGAGCGGTGCTCGTGTACTGCTTGTCGTTATTAAAACTACTACGGAGTAATTGTTACAATGGCATTTAAAGAAAAAATCGGCGTACGCAGCGTACGCCTGGCCCTGACCGTCCTGGCAGGTAGCGTCTTGTTCTCCGGCCAATCCATGGCGGACGAAGCAATTCAAAAAGTTGAAATTACCGGTTCGAGCATCAAGCGTATCGCTGTCGAAGGCGCCCTGCCTGTGCAGCGCCTGTCGCAAGAAGCGATCGCCAAATCGGGCGCCACCTCGGTAGCGGACCTGATCCAGGCCCTGCCAGCCATGCAAGGCTTCACCATCGGCGCAGTCGCCGCCGGTTCCGACTCGGGCGGCAATACCAGTGCATCGCTGCACGGTATCGGCGAAACCTACACCCTGGTGCTGCTGAACGGCCGCCGCATCGCGCCACAAGGTTCCGGCACCACGGTCAACCTGAATGCCATTCCAATGAGCGCCGTCGAGCGCGTCGAAATCCTGACCGACGGCGCTTCGGCCCTGTACGGCTCGGACGCCATCGCCGGCGTACTGAACTTCATCCTGAAGAAAAACGTCCAAGGCGCCACCCTGGAAGCCACCTACGGCGGTCCGGAAGACAAGGGCGGCAACGCCTGGAATACCAGCGTCACCTACGGTTTCGGCGACCTGGACGAAGACCGCTTCAACGTGCTGCTGTCGTACCGCCACGACGAGCAGTCGAAACTGCGCGCCACCGACCGCAAGTTTGCCGCCAGCTCCTTCGTGCCATTCAGCCGCAACGGCAATAACTATGTCTGGGACCGCACCAGCACCTCGGCTTCGCCAGCAGGCGCCACCGTTGCCTACAATAGCGGTGCCCCATCGACCGCGTTTTCGCCTTACCTGGCGATGAACGGCAAGTGCCCTGAAGACTCCTACAAGACAACCAGCAATGCACGCGCTTGCGGCTTCGACACAGGTTCCACCGTGGAAGTCGTGCCGCAATCGAAACGCGACAGCCTGTTCTCCAAAGCAACGTACAAGCTGAACGACAACCTGAACGCATTCGCCGAACTGGCCTACTCGCGCTACGATCTGACGGCGCGTATCGCCGCCAATCCGATCCCCATCTCGATCGCGCAAACGGTGAAAGATCCTGTCACCGGTGTTGACAAGCTGGTGTTCAGCAATCCATCCGCCTACGCTAACTACGTACAGCCCTACCTGACGCCAGCGCAACGTGCCGACGTCAAATCCGTCACGGCCAACTACCGCAGCACCGACTTCGGTTTGCGCGCAAGCCAGACCGTTACCCAAACCAAACACATGGTGGTTGGCGTGGAAGGCGAACTGGGCGCATGGAACTTCGAAAGCGGCCTGACCTGGTCGCAAAACTCGATCGACGAACGCTACACGGGCGGTTACCAGAAGAATCAGGCATTCAAGGATATCCTGGCCAATCCGGATTTCAATCCGTTCGCCGTGACGCAAAAGCCATCCGTGCAAGCGCAGATCGCTGGCGCGCAGTTCGTCGGTTCGGTGCGTACCGCATCGACCACGATGCGCGGCATCGACACGCACGGTTCGCGTGAGCTGTTCAGCCTGCCCGGCGGCAAGGCCAGTCTGGGTATCGGCGGCGACTACCGCACCTATATCTATGAGCAATCGCCAGGCAGCAATGCCACCGGCAACGACATCTACAGCTTCAACACCAAGGCCGCCTACGACATGAGCCGCGACACCTACGGCGCGTTCGTCGAGTTGCTGGCACCGCTGACCAAGTCGTTCGAAATGACCGTTGGCGGCCGTCACGATACCGTCAAGGCCATCGATGACAAGCTGAACAACAAAACCGTCGGCAAAAAAGACAGCGCCAATACCTACAAGGTATCGGCACGCTGGCAGCCGGTACAGACCGTGCTGATCCGCGGTTCCTACGGCACGGGCTTCAAGGCGCCAAGCATGCTGGAGATCGCTCAGCCGCTGGTCAACGCCAGCTTTACCGCCAAGAAATTTGACTGCCCATACCCAGGTACGCCACTGTGCCGCGCGGAAGCAACGCAATACAACGCCGTCTCGCAAGGCAACCCGGATCTGCAATCGGAAAAATCGAAGCAGTTCACCCTGGGCTTCCGTGTCGAGCCTAGCTCGGCCTTCTCGTTCGGCGCCGATCTGTGGGATGTGAAACTGCGCAATGCCGTATCGGAAATCACCGAAGAGCAGGCATTTGCCGATCCGGTCAAGTACGCAACAAGCTTCACGACCTACCAGGAGCCA
This sequence comes from Janthinobacterium goodfellowi, assembly GCF_051380695.1. NCBI lineage: Bacteria > Pseudomonadati > Pseudomonadota > Betaproteobacteria > Burkholderiales > Oxalobacteraceae > Janthinobacterium > Janthinobacterium goodfellowi. The sequence goes on from NZ_JBNYXN010000009.1 coordinate 100,223, forward strand.
TCGACCGGCGATACCTACTACGCGTTCAAGAAACTGTCGGTCAACATCGGCAAGAAGGAATACCGTGGTATCGACTGGGATCTGTCGGCCAACCACAAGTTTGACTTCGGCAAGCTGACCGCCCAATTGAGCGGTACGCACATGTTGCACGCCAACTACACCAAGGCAGGCAGCGACAACGTGTTCACCAGCAACATGAACTTCTTCGGCGACACCAACGAAGTCACGTTCCGCAACCTGATGAAGCTGACGACGACGTTGGATACTGGCCGCCTGAGCAACACGGTCACGGTCAACTACCGTAACGGCTACACCGATGCAGCCGCGACCGTATACAACCTGGCAAGCAAAAAAGAAGAGAAAAACTTCCGCCTGCAAGTACCGTCGTACACGACGTTCGACTGGCAAGCACGTTTCGCCTTTGACAAGCAAACCACGATCCGCGCAGGTATCAAAAACCTGTTCGACCGTGCACCGCCGCTGTCGCTGCGCGCCTCGTCGGGCCACCAGGTTGGCTTCGACCCACGCTACGCCGATCCAATGATGCGTTCGTTCTACATCACCGGCAACTACAAGTTCTAATTTGACGTTGTGAATTAGCTTGTCCGAAAGCGCCTTGCACTTCACCGTGCAAGGCGCTTTTTTTATGCATCCGCATATTGCCCAGGCGAAAAAAAAGGAGCCGCAGCTCCTTTTCCGTACCAGCATGCCTGCTGTTATGCCGTCGCTTCGCCGCCCAATGCCTCGACCACGTCGGCCATCAGCTTGGAGAGCTCGCCCGTCATCAGCATCACGTCGCCGTCGAAACGTTCTTCGTCGTTCTTCGTGCTCGATTCCGTTTCCTTGATCACGTCGAGCGGCTTGACGCTCTTGATGGCCAGCGACTCCGTCAGCACGAACGAGATCTTGTCGTTCCACGTCATGGCCAGGCGCGTGCACTGCTTGCCGGCCGCGATGTGGCGGCGCACGTCGTCCGCTTCCAGCGTGTGGCGCACGTAGCGCACGGTGGCCTTGCTCTCGCCCGTGGCGCGCAATTCCGTATCCATGTCGACCGTGAAGCCGGCCGGCGCGTCGTCCGCCTGCAGCCACTCCGTCATCACCGCCACGGGCGAGCGCTGCACGCGCAGGCTTTCCAGCGGCAGCTTGTCGACGGCTTTCAACAGCAGCTTGATGACTTCATCGGCTTTCGCCGGGCTGGCGGCATCGACCACCAGCCAGCCATTGACGGGATCGATCCACGTCCAGACATTGCTGCGGATGCTGAAGGCGCGCGGCAGCAGTTCGTCGGACACGCGTTCCTTCAATTCCTTCATGGCTTTCTTGCCAGGCGCAAAGCCTTGCGCTTCTTCCATCTCGGCGGCGCGGGCCTTGGCGACCTGGTTGATGACGGTCGCTGGCAGCAATTTCTTTTCCGTGCCCAGCAGAATCAGCATCTGTTTGTTGACCACGTGGACCAGGCCGCCGTTCGGGCGCGGCGTATCCCAGCCCTGGCGCATCAGATCCATGCTGGTCGCCGGCGTAAATTTGTTCGAGGACAAGGCCTCTTCCAGTTGTTCTGGCGTGTAAGCCCACGGTGCGGGCAGGCGGTAAATCTGAAGATTCTTGAACCACATAGTTTTTGTCTTCCGTTTGTTTCAGTAGTGCCAGGGGAACGCCATTCTACACTTTCGACGTGAAAATGCCGTCAAAAGCGCCGTCTGGCGCGGTATGTATCTTGTAGGAAACGCCGCTACAGGGCGGGAAACAGCTCCGCCTGTGCTGGCGCCTGCCGCGTCACGACGGCCGGATCGGACAAGGTCGAGATGCGCACGCCCAGCAGGCGGATTTTCTTGTCAAATGGCACGCGCCGCAAACAGTCGCGGCTGGCGCGCAGGATGGCGGCGGCGTCCGCCGTGGCACTGGGCAGGGTGATGTCGCGCGTCACCGTGCTGAAATCCTCGAAGCGCAGCTTGATGCCCACCGTGCGCCCCGCCAGCGACTGCTTGTCGAGGTCGCCCGCCACGCGCGTGCACAGGCTTTCCAGCTTTTCCGACAGGGTGGCGCGGTCGCGCACCACCTGCAAGTCGCGCTCGAACGTCGTTTCGCGGCTGACGGACTTGGTTTCCCGGCTCGTCTGCACGGGCCGCTCGTCGATGCCCAGCGCCGCCTGGCGCAGCCAGCCCGTGTACAGGTCGCCGAACTGCGTGCGCAGCATGGCCATGTCGGCTTGCGCCAGCTCGCCGATGGTGATAATGCCCAGCGCTTCCAGCTTGGCCGTGGCTTTCGGGCCGATGCCATTGATCTTTTTCGCCGGCAAGGGCCAGACCCGCGTTTCCACATCTTCGGGCGACAAAATGGTGAGCCCGTCGGGTTTTTCCAAGTCGGAACAGATTTTTGCCAGCAATTTGTTCGGCGCCAGGCCGATCGAGCACGACAGGCCCGTCGCCTCGAACACGGCCGCCTTCAGGCGCGCCGCCATGGCCGGCGCCTGCTCGCCATGTTCGGTCAGGTCGACATAGATTTCATCGATGCCCACGTTCTGGATGATGGGGCACAACTGGGCCACGGCTTGCTTGAAGCGGGCCGAATAGTCGCGGTAAGCCTCGAAATCGGCGGGCAGCAGGATGCTGTCGGGCGCCAGTTTCGCCGCCTTCATGATGCCCATGGCGGAAAACACGCCAAACTTGCGCGCCGCATACGTCGACGTGGTCACGACGCCGCGCCCCACATAGTCGCGCATGCGTGCAAACTGCCGCGTGCCATCTTCCTGCAGCACCGGTTGCTGTAAGCGCCCGCCGCCGATGACGACGGCTTCGCCACGCAATTGCGGATATTTCAACAATTCCACGGAGGCAAAGAAGGCGTCCATGTCCAGGTGGGCGATCCAGCGGCGCGCGGCGGGCGGCTCGGGAAGTGGGGAGGCAGATGTGGTCAAGGACACCTCGCGGCGAGATACTGTAATTATATACAGTATCGCTGGAAATGCCCATGGATGCAAGTTGAAACGCATGCGCTCCGCAGTTGCTTTTCTCAATAGCAAGATTACAATCCTGACACGACTATAAAAAGGAGTTGCCTTGTCTACAGCCCATCAAGCTTTGCGCCGCCTGGCCGTCTGCTCATCCATCCTGCTGTCCATGCTGGCGCCATCCGCGCTGGCCGCCGATGCCGCCGCCACCGCGCCGGTCGCCGCCAAGACGGCCTGGCAGGAAACGCGCCACGGCACCGTCGTCACGGACGACTACCGCTGGCTGCAAAAGAAGACCGATCCTGCCGTGATCGACTACCTGAATGCGGAAAACGCCTACACGGCAGCCGTCACGGCCCCGATACAGCCGCTGGCCGACAAGGTGTATGCGGAAATCAAGGGACGCATGCAGGAAGTGGACCTGTCCGTGCCTGCGCGCCAGGGCAACTTTTACTATTACACGCGCGTGGAAGCGGGCAAGCAATATCCAATTCACTGCCGCCGCCCCGTCGGCGCCAGCGGCGCCTACGATGCGCAGGCGTTTGAAGAAATCCTGCTGGACCAGAATCAATTGGCCGAAGGCCACAAATTCTTTGCCGTGCGCGCGTTTGCCATCAGCCCGAATGAACAATTGCTGGCCTACACCACCGACACGACGGGTTTCCGCCAGTACGAGCTGCATGTCAAGGATTTGAAGACAGGCAAGTTGCTCACAGACAGCATGCCACGCGTGACGTCCCTGGCCTGGGCGGCGGACAATGCCACCCTGATGCTGGCGCAGGAAGACGCCACCACCAAGCGCTCGGACCGCGTGTTCCGCCTGGCCCTGGGCGGCGCGCCGCAACAGGTCTACCACGAGCCGGTGGAACAGTTCGCCATCCACGTGGACCGCACGCACGACAGGCAGTTCTTCGTGCTCACCTCGGGCAGCACGGATACGACCGAAGTGCTGCTGTTGCCAACGAGCAAGCCGCAAGGCAGTTTCCAGAGCGTGCTGAAACGCGAAAAAGGCCACCGCTACGGCATCGAGCACCGCGACGGCCAACTGTACATTCTCACCAATAAGGATGCGAAGAATTTCCGCGTCGTCAGCGCGCCCCTGTCTGCGCCGCAGCCGAAGAACTGGAAGAGCGTCGTGCCGCACAACAAGGATGCCGTGATCCAGTCCATCGACGTCTTCCAGGGCTACCTGGTGGTGATGGAAAAGGCGCGCGCCCTGAACCGCGCGCGCATCTTTGATTTTGCGCAAAAAAACTGGAAGACGGTGCAGTTCGACGACCCCGTCTACCTGGCCACGGCCGTCGGTACGCCGGAGTTTTCGGCCACGCAATTTCGCATGTCGTACCAGTCGCCTGTCACGCCGCCCACCATCATCGATGTCAGCATGAAGGATGGCCAGCGCACGGTACTGAAGCAGCAGGAAATCGTCGGCGGCTTTGACGGCAACCGCTACACCACGCAGCGCCTGTGGGTGACAGCGCGCGATGGCGTGCAAGTGCCGCTGTGGGTCGTCTACAAGAAGGGCGTCAAGCTCGACGGTTCTGCGCCGCTGCTGCTGTACTCGTATGGTTCGTATGGCATCTCGACGGAAGCCACTTTTTCCATCAGCCGCATCAGCCTGCTGGAGCGCGGCGTCATCTATGCGCAAGCGCATATCCGCGGCGGCACCGACATGGGCGAAGCGTGGCATGAAGACGGCATGCTGATGAAGAAGAAAAACACCTTCCATGACTTCATCGACAGCGCCGACTACCTGGTGCGCGAAAAATGGACCAGCCCGAACCGCCTGATCATCCAGGGCGGCAGCGCAGGCGGCTTGCTGATGGGCGCCGTCGTCAACATGCGCCCCGAGCTGTTCCACGCCGTGCACGCGGCCGTCCCGTTTGTCGACGTGATGAACACCATGATGGATGCCAGCCTGCCCCTGACGACGGGCGAGTACCTGGAATGGGGCGACCCGAACCAGAAGGCTGCCTACGACTACATGCTCAGCTACTCGCCTTACGACAACATTGCACGCAAGAATTATCCCGCCATGCTGGTGACGACGGGCCTGAACGACAGCCAGGTCATGTACTGGGAACCGGCGAAATATGTTGCCAAGTTGCGCGCGTACAAGACGGACAGCAATCCATTGCTGCTGAAAACGAATATGGGCGCCGGCCACGGCGGCGCTTCGGGCCGCTACAACGCCATCCAGGAAAACGCCTTCAATATGGCGTGGATGCTGTCCCAGTGGGATATCACGGAATAATGTGAAAAAAGCGCTTGCAGAAGGATTTTAGCCATCCTATAATAGCGCCTCTTCCAGACGTGGTGACAAACGTCGGGATGGTTTTCTGAGACAAGCAACGGGTGCTTAGCTCAGTTGGTAGAGCGGCGCCCTTACAAGGCGTAGGTCGGGAGTTCGAGCCTCTCAGCACCCACCAAATCAGAAAACTGTCCAGTGCTTCATGGATCAGCAACACAGATCATACGAGCTTGGAGTGGTAGTTCAGTTGGTTAGAATACCGGCCTGTCACGTCGGGGGTCGCGGGTTCGAGTCCCGTCCGCTCCGCCAATAAAAGAAAAGCCCTTTGGTTCCTGGAACCGAAGGGCTTTTCCCATTTCAGCAGCAGAAATCACGCCAATACTCCCTTCCTTGAACATTTTTGCGCTTTTCAGCAAAAAAACTGCCATTCCCCCTCAAGAATAGTTGCACAAGGGCGAAAGCGCCCCCTATAATAGTGCCTCTTCCAGACGTGGTGACAAACGTCGGGATAGTTTTCTGGGTATGCGGGTGCTTAGCTCAGTTGGTAGAGCGGCGCCCTTACAAGGCGTAGGTCGGGAGTTCGAGCCTCTCAGCACCCACCACCAATACAGAAAATTATCCAGTGCTTCATGGATCAGCAACACAGATCATACGAGCTTGGAGTGGTAGTTCAGTTGGTTAGAATACCGGCCTGTCACGTCGGGGGTCGCGGGTTCGAGTCCCGTCCGCTCCGCCAATAAAAGAAAAGCCCTTTGGTTCCTGGAACCGAAGGGCTTTTCCCATTCTGGAACAGCAAATGCACTAGAATCAGCGCTACCCTGACTCCGCCCCTGCTCGCATGCGCTTGCCCCGTAGTACTCCTCCCTATATCGCCCTGCGGCTGCGCCTGGCCCATCATGCTTTGCTGCAATTTGCCGCCAGCCTGGCCAGTTCCATGGAAATTCTCGTGTTCCTGGCCGGCCCCGTCCTGCTGGGCTTGCTCAGCGTCATCGCCCTGCCCGGCTTTCTCGCCGCGAACCAGCCCTGGCCCGCCGCACTGGGCATCATCGTCACGCAGACCGTGCTCACCTGCCTGCCCGCCTGGCTGCTGCGCAAGCGATTGTTGCCGGCGCATACCGCCGCCTGGCTGCGCCAGCTGCCCTTGCCGCCGCGCCTGCGCTGGCAAGCCGATATCGCCGTGGCCGGCATGCTGATGCTGCCGCTGGGCCTTGCCTATGCCGTCTCTGCCGGCATCTGGCTGCTGCAGTCGCCGCCCTGGCTGCACCCGGTTGCCGCGCCCGGCATGGCAGCCACCCTCGCCGCCTGGCTGCTGGCCTGGCTGCTGACGACGCTCATCGTGGCGCAGCGCCTGCGCGCGCCGCGGCCCGCACAAAAGGCGCGCCCGCCCACGATGACGGCATACGTGCCGCAACGTCCACGCTGGTCTACCCTGTTCCTGTGGCGCCAGCTGTTCTGGCTGCCGTTCTGGCGCAACGAGAATGTGATCGGCCTGCAGCAAAGCGTGCTGCTGGCCACGGCGGGCGCCAGCATGCTGGCATGGCTGCTGCGCGCGCCCCTGCTGCCCGCGCCGCTGCTCGGTTTGCTGGCCAGCGCCAGCCTGATCATCGTGACGGACCGGGGCGACAAGGCCGTGCGCGAGCAGATCGCCGTGCTGCGCCCCGTGCTGAACGCCTGGCCCCTGGCCAGCACGGCCCTGACGCGCCTGGCTTGCGCGGCCAGCCTGCTGCCCGCCTTTGCCGTGCTGCTGGCGGGCGCTGTCTTGCTGTACGCCACCGATCCCGATGCCTTGCAGCAGCGCGTGACCAGGGTGTACGCCCTCACGGCCGGCGCGGCCCTGCTGGCCATCGTCGGCCTGCCCCGCCTGACGGCGCGCGGCCGCGTCGCCCTCGTCGTTTTCTCCATCCTTGCCTTGAGCGCCATCGGAAGCGAATTATGGAATTGAACCTGCCTTCTCCCGTGCTGCACATCGAGCACCTCGATTTTCACTTCCCCACGCACAGCGTGTTCCAGGGGTTCAACCAGCAATTCGGCCCCGGCGTCACCTGGCTGCGCGGCGCGAACGGGGCCGGCAAGACAACCCTGCTGAAGCTGGCGGGCGGAGCCCTGCTGCCCGCGCGCGGCGCCATCCGCCTGAACGATATCGACAGCGGTTTCATGCCGCTGGCCTACCGCGCCCAGGCCTTCTATTGCGGCGGCGATGCACCCGCCCTGCCCTGGCTGCAGGTGCACGAGTTTCTCGACCTGCACCTGGCCCTGTACCCGGGCAGCGACCAGGCCCTGCTGAACGACGAGCTGAGCGCGTTTTCCCTGCTCCAGACCTTGCAGCAAAGCATCACCGCCCTGTCCCTGGGCCAGCATAAAAAACTGCAGCTGGCCTTGGCCCTGGCCTTGCCCGTGCGCCTGCTGCTAATCGATGAGCCGTTCAATGGCCTCGACGCGGCCGCCATGGCGCACCTGCGCGCGCGCCTGGCCGAGCCATCGCGCCTGGCGCGCCAGTGCATCGTGCTGACCAGCCACCTGGCGCCGGACGTGCCGCTGGCGGCCACCGTGGAAATATAGACAGGAAATACAGCTTTGCAGATCGGCAAGAACCGCTTAGGATGCCGTGTTGCAAAAACCGGCGATCCCGGTGCAGCCACGACGACAAAACAACGGCGCGCTGACGCGGCGCGCCTGGCTTATTCTTGGAGATTAATATGTTGAACACCCACCGCAGCGCCCTGGCGATTTTGTGCGCCGCCTTCGCCACCTGTGCCGCCTCGGCCCTCGCCGCCGGCCCCACGGGCACGGCCGCCGACTATGGCACGCCCGCGCACCACGCCGCCGCCCAGCGCAGCATCGAGCTGCAGGCCGATACCCGCCACATCAACGTCACGCGCGGCGAAACCGTCACCATCGCGCGCGCCGGCCAGCGTTTTACGTGGCACGTGCAAACTTTTAACCATCAAACGACATTCGCCCTGAGCGACATCGCGCCGAAGGACATGGCCGTCGACGGCATTCAAGTGTACGTCGCCGCCAATCCCCTGTACGCGGGCAGCTGATTTGCTCCACGCATAAAAAAACCGGAACCACCTTGCGGCGTTCCGGTTTTTTTACGGCGGGACAGCTTACGCCGTCAGCGCTTCCTTCGCTGCCGCTTCATCGACCACTTCCTCGTCATCCGAGCGGATCAGGTGGTCAAAGGCGGACAAAGCTGCCTTGGCGCCTTCGCCGGTGGCGATGATGATCTGCTTGTACGGCACCGTGGTGACGTCGCCGGCCGCAAACACGCCGGGGATCGAGGTCTGGCCGCGGGCATCGACTTCGATTTCGCCGTGGCGCGACAGCGCGACCGTGCCCTTGAGCCACTCCGTATTCGGCACCAGGCCGATCTGCACGAAGACGCCTTCCAGCTCGACCTTGTTCGACTCGCCGCTGATGCGGTCCGTGTAGCTGAGGCCATTGACGATCTTGCCGTCGCCGTGGATTTCGGTGGTCTGCGCCGACGTAATCACGGTCACGTTAGGCAGGCTGTGCAGCTTGCGCTGCAGCACCGCATCGGCGCGCAATTCCGCGCCGAACTCGATCAGGGTCACGTGTTTCACGAGGCCGGCCAGGTCGATCGCCGCTTCCACGCCAGAGTTGCCGCCGCCGATCACGGCCACGCGCTTGCCCTTGAACAAAGGACCATCGCAGTGCGGGCAGTAGGCGACACCATGGTTGCGGTATTCCTTCTCGCCCGGCACGTTGATTTCGCGCCAGCGGGCACCGGTGGCCAGGATGACGGTCTTAGCTTTCAGCACGGCGCCATTCGCCGTTTCAATCTCGATCAGCTTGCCTGGCGTTAATTTCGCGGCGCGCTGCGTGTTCATGATATCGACGTCGTATTCCTTGACGTGCTGTTCCAGCGCCACGGCGAACTTCGGACCATCGGTTTCCTTGACGGAAATAAAATTCTCGATCGCCAGGGTATCGAGCACCTGGCCGCCGAAACGCTCGGCCAGCACGCCCGTGTTGATGCCCTTGCGGGCCGCGTAGATGGCCGCTGCCGCGCCGGCTGGGCCGCCGCCGACGATCAGCACGTCAAACACATCTTTCTTGTTCAACGCTTCCGCCTGGCGGGCGCCGGCGTTGGTGTCGAGCTTGGCGAGGATTTCCTCGACATTCGTGCGTCCCTGGCCGAAGTGCTGGCCGTTGAGGAACATCATCGGCACGGCCATGATCTGGCGCGCTTCCACTTCTTGCGGGAACACGCCGCCATCGATGGTGGTGACCTTGATGCGCGGATTGATCACGGCCATGGCATTCAAGGCCTGCACCACTTCGGGGCAGTTATGGCAGGAGAGCGAAATAAACGTTTCAAACTCGTAATCGCCGTCGAGATTGCGGATCTGCTCGATCACGGCGTCGTCGAACTTGATGGTGTGGCCACCCACTTGCAGCAGCGCCAGCACCAGCGAGGTAAATTCGTGGCCCAGCGGCACACCGGCGAAACGCACGCCGATGTCGGAGCCGGTACGGTTGATGCTGAACGACGGAACCCGTACGCCAGCGTCAAGGCGCTCGACCAGCGTGATCTTGTCGCTCAACAGGACTATTTCCTGGAGCAATTCTTTCATCTCGCGGGCTTTTGCGCTGTCATCGAGAGAAGCGACCAGCTCAAGCGGATACACCACTTTTTCCAGGTAGGATTTCAGTTGGGTTTTGAGGGTTGCATCTAACATGATTTTTTCTTCCTTTACAAATATTTAGGCGAATGCCGGGCCGGACGCCCGGTCCGGCATCGCGGTAACTACTTGTTTGCTACGTCGTGCATCGAGACTTAGATCTTGCCGACCAGGTCCAGCGATGGGGTCAGGGTTGCTGCGCCTTCCGTCCATTTGGCTGGGCACACTTCGCCTGGGTGAGCGGCAACGTATTGAGCTGCCTTAACTTTGCGCAACAGTTCCGATGCGTCACGGCCGATGCCGTTGTCATGCACTTCCAGCACTTTGATGAAGCCGTCCGGATTGATGACGAAGGTACCGCGCAGTGCCATGCCTTCTTCTTCGATCATGACTTCGAAATTGCGCGACAGGGCGCCGGTTGGGTCGCCGATCAGTGCGTATTGCACTTTCTTGATCGCGTCCGAGGTGTCGTGCCAGGCTTTGTGCGCGAAGTGCGAATCGGTCGAGATGCCGTAGACATCGACGCCCAGCTTCTGGAATTCAGCGTGGTGATCGGCCAGATCTTCCAGTTCGGTTGGGCAAACGAAGGTGAAGTCGGCTGGGTAGAAGACGAATACCGACCACTTGCCTTTCAACGACGCTTCCGTCAGGTCGACGAATTTGCCATTGTGGTATGCGGTTGCCTTGAATGGTTTAACTTGGGTATTGATCAGCGACATTTCATTTCCTCTCGTGTGGTGAATCAGTAAGACTCTAGTGTAAGGGGTTTTAACCCATATGCAAAATTGATTGTCACAATAGTTTCAATTGGTTTTAGCTATCATGACGTTATGGGAACTCCATGATAGGCAGTTCCCACAGGATTGGATAGCGGTGACAGTGGATACCCCTGCCGCCGCCAGGTGTTTCCTTCTTAGTTCTTTAACTCTTCCGGTACCTTGCCGCCGTTTTCCGCCAGCTTGATCATCACCTGGCGGTGCAGCCAGATATTCATGCTGGCCGAATCGTTGGTGTCGCCCGTGAAGTGCAGTTCTTGCGCCAGTTCCTTGCGCGCGGCCAAGCTGCTGTCGAGTTGAAGCAGTTTCATCAGGTCAACGATGGACGTGCGCCAATTGAGTGTTTCCGCATTCTTGCTGGCCAGGTCGACCAGCACCACTTCCACGTCCACCACCGGCGCGGCAGCGGCGGGGGCGGCTGCCGGTGCGGCTGCTGCTGGCGCGTCGGTAGCGGCAGCCGGCGTGGCTGCCGGGGCAGCGTCGGACGAATGGTGGAAGATTTTATTGTAGATATTGCTGAAAATGCCCATGAGGTCACCTCGAGTTGAGTGAATGGAAGAAGGTTTGCCTGCGTAAGGTCCAGGACCCATGACAGCAAAGCCGGACGCAGGCGCCAGCCCGTCGAGTATAAGCCCGTTCAGGCCGGGAGCCCTGTCCCGCAGGCTCGCGTAACATCTGGTAGCGCGGCGTGCCTGTTTCAAGGGTGCAAAGGCCGCTGGGCGTGCAGCAGCGCATCGAACGCTGCGATGGCCAGCGGCGGCGCAAACAGATCGCCTTGCGCAAAATCGCAGCCGATCTCCAGCAGCCGCGCGCGCTGCTCCGGCGTCTCCACCCCTTCGGCGATGACTTGCAAACCCAGCTTGTGGGCCATGGTGACGATGGCTTCGCACAGCGCCAGTTCGCTGGCCCCGGGCGCCAGCTTGCGCACCAGCACGCCATCGAGCTTCAGGTAATCGATGCCGCACTGCTGCAATTGCGTCAGCGAGGCATGGCCGCTGCCGAAGTCGTCGAGGGCGATCTGCAAGCCCGCCTCGCGCAAGTGCTGCAGGCGTGGCGCCATGCTATTGCCACTAGGTAAAAGTACATCTTCGCGCATGTCGAGCACGATGGCCGAAGGCGGCACCTCGAGCGCCAGCAGCTGGCGCAGCCAGGTGCCGGGCGCCTCGACTTCACGCTGCAATTCCAGCGACGACTGGTTCAGGCACAGCTGCAGCCCCGGCAAGCCGATGGCCTGGCCCTGCGCGCGCCAGTGCAGCAGCTGCGCGGCCGCCGTGCGCAGCACCCAGTCGCCGATCTCCACGATCAAGCCGCTGCTCTCGGCCAGCGCCAGGAAATCGGGCGGGCACACGACGCCCCGCTGCGGATGGTGCCAGCGCAGCAAGGCTTCCGCTTTGACAAGTTTGCCGCTATGCAGCTCGACGATGGGCTGGTAATGCAGCTGCATCTGCTGTTCGCGCAGGGCCGTGCGCAAGTCCGCCCCCATGCGCATGCGGTTGACGGCCGCCACCTGCATGGCGGCCGTGAAATAACTGTAGCGGTTGCGCCCCGCGCCTTTCGAGACATACATGGCCTGGTCCGCATGCTTGAGCAAGTCCTCGATGTTGCCCGCGTCATCGGGATACAGGGTGATGCCGATCGAGGCCGACACGAAGGCCTGCTCCTGCCCCAGCAGGAATGGCGACAGCAAGCCGTCGAGGATTTGCCGCGCGATGCGGTCGACTTGCTGCAAATCATCGAGGTCCGACAGGATCACCGTGAATTCATCGCCGCCCAGGCGCGCCACCGTATCCGTCTCGCGCACGCCCACGCGGATACGCCGCGCCGCCTCGATCAGTAAGATATCGCCCTGGTGGTGGCCGAGGGTATCGTTGACTTCCTTGAAGTGGTCGAGGTCGATGAACAGGATGGCCACGCGGCTCGCGTCGCGCCGGGCCTGGGCCAGCGCCAGGCGCAGGCGCTCGTGGAACATGCGGCGGTTCGGCAATTGCGTCAAGGTATCGAAATTGGCTTGCTGCCAGATCAGCGCTTCCGTTTGCCGCTTGTCCGTCACGTCTTCCAGCATGCACAGGTGGTGCGGGCCGCCATGGCGCGCCGTGGCGATGGCCGTCACCGAGGCGTCGACCCACACCACGCCGCCATCGGGACGCACGATGCGCTTGGCGTGGCGAAAGCCCTGCATGCGCCGCGCCAGCAGCTGCGCCACGTGGGCCTGCTCGCCCGCCACGTCGTCGGGATGGCTGATCTCCATCCAGCTCGTCTGCTTCATGTTCTCCAGCGTACGGCCGGCGATGGCCAGATAGCGCGGATTGATATCCAGGAACTGTCCGCTCACGGTATCGATCAGAGCGATGCCCATGGGCGCCTGCTCGAACATGGTGCGAAAGCGCAACTCGCCCTGGCGGATGGTATCTTCCGTGCGGCGCCGCTCGCGCGCCAGGTTGCTGAAGTGAAAGGCCGCCGACACGGCCAGCAGGCTGCCCGCCACGCCCAGCGACAGGTACAGCCAGCCCAGGTCCGCGCCTGGCACGGGGCGATACAAAAAACCCTGGTAGGCGCGGCTGTCCGTGGCATTGGGCGGCAGCACGCCCATGGCCGCATACGTGTCGGCGATTTGCTGCCAGCGCTGGGGATTCATGTAGCCCGGCTCCACCAGCGTGGGCTGCAGCAGCAGCTCCATCTGCTGCGCCTCGTACAGCAGGTGTGCGCGGTCGTGGCGCTGGCTGTATTTGACATGGATCAGTTGCGCCATTTCCTCGCGGTGCGCCATCGCGTATTGCCAGCCGCGCAGGCTGGCCGCGCGGAACGCTTGCACGCGCTCGGGATGGCGGCGCAGTTCCTGCTCGCTGGTAAACAGGTTGTCGCCATAGAAATCGATGCCGGCCGTGCGCGGCGTAAACTGGTAATAGGGAAAACCCGCCCGGTCCAGATAGTCCGGTTCGTTGGTGGAATACGCGGCAATCGCATCGACCTTGCCCTCGATCAAATCCTCGACCCGGTAGCTGGGCGGCAAGTGGCGCATCTGCTGCGGCGCGACGCCCATTTTCTGCAGGAATAGCGACACTTCGTCGGATGCGGACGCCACGTCGGTGGGCGCGCCTATCATCACGGGGGCGCCCGCCAGCCGGCGCACGTCGGGCGCGCCGCCATGCTGGCGCATCAGCAGCACGCCGGGCGAATGCTGGAACACCACGGCCAGCACCACCACGGGCTTGCCGGCCAGGCGACTGAGCAGCAAGGTGCTGTTGCCCACGCCATATTCGGCCTGCCCCGCCAGCACGGCCGCCTCGGCACGCGGCACGCCGCTGCCTTCGAGCAGTGTCACGTCGAGGCCAGCCTCGCGGTAATAGCCTTGCTCGATGGCCGCGTAATAGCCGGCAAACTGGAACTGGTGCGTGAAATTGAGCTGCAGGGAGACAGGTTCCAGCGCCCGGGCTTGTGTGGCCAGGCACAGCAGCAGGAAGAACAGGCCGCACCAGCCGCGCGCCAGCCTGCCGGCGGGCGGCAAGACAAAGCGGAAAGCGTCGGGGGCTTTCATCGGCATGGCGGAACACCACAGGAAGCTGCCGAGCTGGCAGGGGTAAGGCTATTGTAGCCGCCCCTTTTGCCAAAGGATAATTATTTCAGAGAGGACAATAATGTTGATGTTTTTGGCAAACAATCTGACGATTGTTTGCGCTAGAACACGACGCCAGCCACCAAAATGATGTTGGCATACGGACTGCACTCGCCCGTACGCACGATGGCGCGCGCGCCCTTGCTCAATTGCTTGAACTCCTCGTGCGTCACCTGGCGCGCATCGGGCAAGGCCAGGGCCGCCACCTGCGCCGCCATGGCCGGATTATGCTGCGGCAATTCGCTGGCGAGCAAATGGTATTCCACCTGCATTTCGCTGAGCACGGTATTGACGGTATCGATGAAGCCGGGAATGCCGCGCGTCAGGGCCAGGTCGATCAGGGGCACGCCCGGCTGCGACGGCAAGCCCGCGTCGCCGATGACGAGCATGTCGCCATGACCCAGCGACGCGATCAATTGCGACAGCGCAATATTAAGCAGCGGTGATTTTTTCATGGTCTCAGAACAGCTCATGCAAGTGGGGAATCGAGGTTTGCGCGCCGGGCTTGGTGACGCTCCAGGCAGCCGCGCGCTGGCCTTGTTGAATCGCTTCCGCTTCGTCCATGCCGGACGCCAGGCCCGCCACAAAACCGCCGATAAACGTGTCGCCGGCAGCCGTCGTGTCGACGGCTTGCACCACTTCGGCCGGGAACGTGAAGTCGCCGCCGTACAGGGCCGCGTGCACGCCCTTGGAACCCAGGGTGATGATGACGTTGTCGCTGCCCAGCTTTTGCAGCGCGGCGGCCAGCGCCTGGGCATCCGCGCCTTCCGGGCTGACGCCGGCCAGCATGGCCGCTTCGATTTCATTCGGAATCAGGTAATCGACCAGTTCCAGCACGCCTTCCGGCAGGCTGGCGGCCGGGGCCGGGTTCAGCACCACGGTCTTGCCCAGCGAGCGGGCCAGTTTAATCGCGTGCACGACGGTGGCCATCGGCGTTTCCAGCTGTAGCACGACGATGTCCGCCTGCTCGATCAGCTCTTTGGCCGCGTCGATATGCGCGGGGCTGAGCAGATCGTTGGCGCCGCCGGCAATCACGATGCTGTTCTGGCCGTTGTCGTCGACGAGGATGGAAGCAATGCCGGACGCCACGCCCGGCAAGGTGCTGATATGGCTGTCGATGATGCCGTCGCCCACGAGGGCCGCGCGCAGGGTCGCGCCGAAGGCGTCGTCGCCCACGCAGCCGACCATGGCCACTTGCTGGGCGCCCGCCACCTTGCCGCTCAGGCGCGCGCAGGCCACGGCCTGGTTGGCGCCCTTGCCGCCAGGAATAGTTCTAAACGCGCCGCCCGTCAGGGTTTCGCCGGGGAGGGGCATGCGCGGCACGCGCAAGACCAGGTCCATATTGATGCTGCCGATAACCACGATCATGATGTCATTCCCATCAGTTCAGTTGCAGGTGAAGAAGTAGGTACAGCAGAAGGTACGGTGGCGGCCACGCTGGAGCCGCGCACGTGCAGTTCAGGGGCGATGCTGCGCTGCTGGCGCGGCAAGGCGGGGTCGGCGATGCGCGCCAGCAGGCACGCCGCCGTGATGTGGCCCAGCTCGCGCGTGTTCTGCGCCACGCTGGTCAAGGCCGGATGCACGAAGCTGGCCAGGTCGATATCGTCGAAGCCGACGACGGCCAGTTCGCCGGGCACGGCAATGCCTAGCTCGGCGGCGGCGCGCAAGGCGCCAAAGGCCATCAAATCATTGCAGCAGAATAAGGCGTCGGGACGCTCGCCCTGGGGCAGCGCCAGCAAGTCCAGTGCGGCCGCATAGCCGCCCGCGCTCGTGAAATCGCCATGTACGCACAGGGCGTCGGCCAGGACCACGCCCGCCTCCGCCATGGCGCTGCGCGCGCCGGCGATGCGCTCGTTGGAAATGCTCACTTCGCGGGGACCGGCGATGCAGGCGAGGCGCCGGCGTCCCAGTCCCAGCAAGTGGCGCGCGGCCAAGGCGCCGCCGGCGCGGTTATCGACGGCCACGGCATCGATGGCCAGGTCGCTGGGCGCGCGGTCGAGCAGCACGGCCGGCACCTTCATCTTGCGCAGCAATTCGCCATCGCTGTCGGCCAGCGCGGACAAAATCAGGCCGTCGCAGCGCTTGGTCAAGAGCACGTTCAGGTAGTCGCGCTGCTTGACGGGGTCGTCATCGGAATTGCACAAAATCACGCTGTAGCCGGCCGCGTAGCAGCTGTCCTCGATGCCGCGCGCCACCTCCGAGAAATACGGATTCGTATTGTTCGGAATGATCAGGCCGATGGTGCCCGTGCTGCGGCTGCGCAAGGAGCGCGCCAGCGCGCTGGGCACGTAATGCAGTGCCGCCGCCGCCGCCAGCACGGCGCGGCGCGCCTCGTCGCTGACGGGGCGGGTATTGTTGAGGACGTGCGAGACGGTGGTAAACGATACCCCCGCCGCCTGCGCCACTTGCTTGATGGTTGCCATGGGCCGGTATTATGAACGCTCGCCGCGGCGGCGGTAGGTGTCGAGCACGACGGCCGCGACGATCACCAGGCCCGTGACGATGCGTTTCACGGGTTCCGACACGCCCACCTGCGCCAGGCCCGCTTCCAGCACGGAAATGATCAACACGCCGATGAAGGTGCTGATGACGGAACCGCGTCCGCCCATCAGGCTCGTGCCACCGATCACGACGGCGGCGATCACCTGCAATTCCATGCCCACGCCGCCGTTCGGATCGGCCGCTTCCAGGCGCGACACCTGGAACAGCGCGCCCACGCCGGCCAGAAAGCCCATCAAGGCAAACACCAGCACTTTCGACGGTTTTGTGTTGATGCCGGACAGCCGCACGGCTTCTTCATTCGTGCCGATGCCGATCCAGTGGCGTCCCAGCACCGTGCGCGTGAGCACCAGGTGGCCGATGACGACGATGGCGATCGAGGCGATGAAGGCGGGCGACAGGCCAAACGCGATGGGCGAGCTGATGCCGTCGACGGCGCTGCCGATGTATTCCGTGCGCGAATTGGTCACTTGATACGCGAGTCCCCGCGCCATTTCCAGCACGCCCAGGGACACGATGAACGAGGGGATGCGCCAGCCGACGGAAATGAGGCCCGTCGTGGCGCCGCACAGGGCGGCGACGAACATGCCCAGCAAAGCCGCGCTCCATACGGGCCAGCCCCAGTGCACGACGGCCAGCGACAGCACGGAAGCGGCCAGCGCCATCACGGAACCGACGGACAGATCGATGCCGCCGATGATCAGCACAAACGTCATGCCGACGGCCATCACGACCAGGGTCGGGATGTTATTCGACAGGGTACTCAAGGTCGCCAGGGTAAAGAAGTTTTCGCTGGCAAACGAGAACAGCACGCACATGGCGAGCAAAGCGCCGATCAGGCCCGCATAGTTTTTCAGGTCGGCCAGGCTGCGCTGCAGATACGAAGGAGAGGAGTTGGTGGTCATGGGAATCTTTCCGGCGGATCAGGCCGCAGCAGGAGTGGAAGTAGGAGTCAAATAGCCGGAGAAGGCGGCCGACAGCAGCGCATCCTGGCTCCAGGCGCCGCGTTCGAAGGTCTCGACGATGCTGCCGGCGCTCATGACGGCGATGCGGTCGCAGATCAGCATCAGTTCGCGCAAGTCGCTCGAGACGATGACGAGGCCCTTGCCCTGGCGCGCCTGTTCGGCCAGCACCTGATAAATATCAAACTTGGCGCCGATATCGATGCCGCGCGTGGGTTCGTCGAACAGCATCACGGGGCAGTCGCGGTACAGCCAGCGGGCGATCACCACCTTTTGCTGGTTGCCGCCAGACAGTTCCGCCACCGTTTGCGCGCTGTTGCGCGAGCGGATGCCCAGGCGCTGAATATAGTCGTCGGCCACCGTCGCTTCGGCCGCGTCGTTGAGCCAGCCGGCGCCGCTGACCGTATCGAGCGATGCCAGGGTGGTGTTGACGGCGATGGACTGGCGCAGCAACAGACCTTGTCCCTTGCGGTCTTCCGTGATCATGGCGATGCCGGCCTGCACGGCCGCCTGCGGCGAGTGCAGGGCGGCGGGCGTTGTGCTGTCGCCGAGGAACACGTCACCGGCGTCGGCGCGGTCGGCGCCGAAGATCAGCCGCAGCAATTCCGTGCGGCCCGAGCCGATGAGGCCGGCGATGCCGAGGATTTCGCCCGCGCGCAAGTCGAACGACGTCGGGTTGACCACCTTGCCGCGCGCCAGGCCCCGCACGCGCAGCAACGGCGCGCCTATCGTGCGGCCGCTCAGGTCGACGGCATCGTCGGCCGAGCGGCCCACCATCAGGCTGACCAGGTCGGCGGCGGAGTGGCCCGCGATGTCGTCATCGCACACGAGCTGGCCGTCGCGCAGCACGGCGATGCGGTCGGCCACGCGCTTGAGTTCTTCCAGGCGGTGGGAAATATAGATGATGCACACGCCGTCGGCCTTCAGGCGCTCGATTTGCAGGAACAGCAATTCCACTTCGCGGTGCGTCAGCATGGCCGTCGGCTCGTCGAGCACCAGCAGGCGGCAGGCGCCGATCAGGTTGCGCGCGATTTCGATCATTTGCTGGTGGCCGATGCCCAGTTCGCCCACGAGGGTCCACGGGTCGAGGCCGCCCAGGCCCACTTTCTCCATCTGCTCGCGCGCGTCGCGCTCGAGGCGGGCGCGGTCGATGAAGCCGAAACGCTGCGGCAGGTTTTTCAGGTACAGGTTTTCCGCGATCGACAGCGTGGGAATCAGATTGAGTTCCTGCATCACCATGCGGATGCCCAGCGCCTCGGCGGCGCCGCGCGAAGCGGGCTGGTAGGGTTTGCCGTCGAGCAGCATCGTGCCCGTGGTGGCTTGCTCCAGGCCGCAGATGATCTTCGACAGGGTGCTCTTGCCCGCGCCGTTCTCGCCCGTCAGCGCCAGCACCTGGCCGGGGGCGAAACGCAGGCCCACGCCGCCCAGCACGGGGCCGACATAGGACTTGCCGATGTTGTCCAGGGTCAATAGAGGGGTGGCGGCTGATGGCGCCGGGGGAATGTCGGTAGGCATGATAAAACTCCGCGGAAAAAGGCGGCGGGGCCGGCGCCGCAGCCTCAGGCAGAGACGCGGACGCTGGCCCCGGCGGGATCAGACGATCAGGACTTGGCGCCCTTGGCGACCAGTTCGACCTTGGTTTCGATGACGCCACCGAGATCGGCCTGTTTCTTCTTCTGCGCCAGCGCTTTGAGCACGGTGTCGATGCCGAACACGGCTTGCTGCGAACCGAACTGGTCGGCGGTAGCCAGCACGC
Source organism: Janthinobacterium goodfellowi (assembly GCF_051380695.1). Classification (NCBI taxonomy): domain Bacteria; kingdom Pseudomonadati; phylum Pseudomonadota; class Betaproteobacteria; order Burkholderiales; family Oxalobacteraceae; genus Janthinobacterium; species Janthinobacterium goodfellowi. The sequence continues at coordinate 119,676 of NZ_JBNYXN010000009.1, forward strand.
GGCCATCAGCCAGCATCGGCTTGATGGCGTTGATGTTGTCGTAGCCGACGACGAGCACTTTGCCCGTCTTGCCGGCCGCCTTGATGGCGGACACGGCGCCGATGGCCATGTTGTCGTTACCGCACAGCAAAGCCTTGATATTCGGGTTGGCGTTCAGCATGGCGGCCGCCACCGTGTTGGCAGGGGCGATTTCCCACTGGCCCGACTGTACGCTGACCACTTTCGCACCGGCCGCGTTCATGGCGTCCTGGAAGCCCAGGGTGCGCTGCTGCGCATTGTAGGTGGTCGACACGCCTTCGATGATGCCGACGGGGTCGCCCTTCTTGATCTGCTTGGCCAGGAAGTCGCCGACGACCTTGGCGCCCTTGCGGTTGTCCGGGCCGACGAACGGCACGGTGATGCCCTTCTCTTTCAGCGCGCCCTCGTCGAGCTTGTTGTCGATATTGACGACGATGATGCCCGCGTCGATGGCTTTTTTCAGCACCGGCACCAGCGCCTTCGAGTCGGCCGGGGCGATCACCAGCGCGTTGACGCGCGAGACGATCATTTGCTCGACCAGCTTGATCTGGCTCGACGTATCCGTTTCATCCTTGATGCCGTTCGACAGCAGGTCGTACTTGGCGGCATTGGCCTTCTGATGCGCCTTGGCGCCATTTTCCATGGTCAGGAAAAATTCATTGGCGAGCGACTTCATCACCAGCGCCACCTTCGGCTTGGCTGGCGTCTGCGCCATCGCCGGCACGGCGGGCAAGGCACATACCAGGACAGCGGCGGCAATCATTTTCAGGCGAATACGGGATGTCATGAGCGTCTCCAGAGTTGTTGGTCAAGCACGTGTACGGCATGCTTTTAAGGAAATTCGTTGCGCGCAAACGTTTGCGCGAAGCGAATAGTGCCTCAATGCCCCATATCAGTGCAAGCAAAACTGTATGTGCGGTGCAGCAAAAGGGATACGTACAGAGGGAGGCAGGCAGGCCGATATGATCAGCCTGCCGAGGGGAAATGCGCGGAAGTCAGGCGTTTGTTGCGGGACGGGCACTGGCCCACTGCACGGCCAGCACGCTGGCCAGCACCAGCAACAAGCCCAGCATCGACCAGCCCGTCATGGCCTGGCCCAGCAAGGCCCAGCCCAGCACGACGGCCATCAGGGGACTGAGCAGTCCCAGCGACGAGACAGCCACGGGCGACAGCCTGGCGATGCCGCGGAACCACAAGGCGTACGCGAGCAAGGCGCCGGCCAGGCACAGGTAGGCGTAGGCCAGCACTTGCTGCAGGGACAGCGACGGCAGGGGCGCGTCGGCCAGCCAGGCGACGGGCGCCAGCATCAGGCCGCCGAGCAGCAATTGCCAGCCCGTCAGCGCCAGCACGGGCAAGTCCGGCTTCCAGCGCCGCGTCAGATAGGTGCCGGCCGCCATGCAGGCCGTGCCGCCCAGCGCGGCGGCGATGCCGACGGGTTCCCACACCGTGCGCGGCGACAACAATAAAACGCCCATGCCGGCCACGCCCAGCACGCTGGCGCCCAGGGCCAGGCGGGCCGGACGGCGCCCTTCCACGCCCCAGGCCAGGCCCATCACCAAGAGCGGCTGGATGGCGCCCACCACGGCCGCCAGGCCGCCGGGCAAGCGGTAGGCGGCCACGAACAGCAGCGCCTGGAACACGCCGATATTGAGCGCGGAGAGGACCAGCACGCGGCCCCAGTCGCGCCGCGCGGGCAGGCGCCGCATGATCAGCAGCAACAGCAGGCCGGCCGGCAGCACGCGGATCAGCGCCGCCGTGAACGGGCGGTCCGGCGGCAGCAGTTCGGACGTGACGATATACGTGGAACCCCAGATCAGGGGCGCCAGCGCCGTGAGCACGATATCGCCCCAGGCGGGGCGGGAAAAAGAAATGGACATACACTATCTCGACGTTAAGATAATTCAGTGTGGACACATACTATCTTGATGTCAAGATAAATACGCCAACATGGGCGATGCTGCCGGGCATAAAAAAACCCGGCGCGCAGGCCGGGTTCTTGTTGCAACGGTGAAAGCTTAGCGGCGCCCGCTGCGGGCAGGCGTGCCGCCCTTGGCAGGCGGCTTGCTGCCACGGCCCACGGGTGCGGCGGCCGGCTTGGCCTTCGTCTTGATAGTCGACAAGATCGATGGTCGCACTTTCGACTCGACGGCCGTGGCCTTCGGCGCCGCGGCCGTGCCGCCCAGGGCGATGCGGTTCTTGCCCGGCGTGACCTTGAACTTGTCCGGCGTGCCGGCGCCATGCGTCTGACGGCTGCGTTCGCCAGCGGCCAGGCCGCCCGACTCGGACGAGGTCCAGGCCGGTATCAAGTGCTTGTCGCCATTGCCGATCAAGTCGCCACGGCCCATGTTGACCAGCGCTTCGCGCAGGATCGGCCAGTTGGCCGGGTCCTGGTAGCGCAGGAAGGCTTTATGGGTGCGACGGATCTTGCCGCTGCGGGCCGTTTCCACCACTTCCGAATCCGCCGTGACCTTGCGCAAAGGATTCTTGCGCGTGTGATACATGGTCGTGGCCATGGCCATCGGCGTGGGCATGAAGGTCTGCACCTGGTCCAACTTGAAATTGTTCTTCTTCAGCCACAGGGCCAGGTTCAGCATGTCCAGGTCCGTCGTGCCCGGATGGGCGGCGATGAAATACGGGATCAGGTATTGCTTCTTGCCTGCTTCCAGCGAGAAACGGTCGAACATTTCCTTGAATTCGTCGTAGGCGCCGATGCCGGGCTTCATCATCTTCGACAAGGTGCCCTCTTCCGTGTGCTCGGGCGCGATCTTCAGCAAGCCGCCCACGTGGTGCGTCACCAGCTCTTTGACGTACTCGGGCGAACGCACGGCCAGGTCGTAGCGCAAGCCCGAGCTGATCAGCACTTTCTTGATGCCGGGAATGGCGCGCGCCTTGCGGTACAGCGAGATGAGCTTGCTGTGGTCCGTGCCCAGGTTCACGCAGATGGACGGGTACACGCACGACAGGCGGCGGCACGACACTTCGATCTCTTTTTCCTTGCAAGCCAGGCGGTACATATTCGCCGTGGGGCCACCCATATCGGAAATGGTACCCGTAAATCCCTTGGTTTTATCGCGGATATGCTCGATTTCGCGCAAAATCGACGGTTCCGAACGGCTCTGGATGATGCGGCCTTCATGCTCCGTGATCGAGCAGAAGGTGCAGCCGCCGAAGCAGCCGCGCATGATGTTGACGGAGAAGCGAATCATTTCCCACGCGGGGATGTGCGCCTTGCCATAGCTCGGGTGCGGGGCGCGCGCGTAGTTCATGTCGTACACGCCATCCATCTCGTCCATGGCCAGCGGCAGCGGCGGCGGGTTGAGCCACACGTCGCGCTCGCCGTGTGCCTGCACCATGGCGCGCGCATTGCCTGGATTCGATTCCAGGTGGAACACGCGCGAAGCGTGCGCATACATGACGGGGTCGTCCTTGACGACGTCGTAGGCGGGCAGGCGCACCACCGTCTTGTCGTGCTTTTCCTTGGCCATGGCCAGGCGCTCTTCGCGGCTCATGATGCGGATGGGCTTGATGACTTCGGCCGATTTCGATGCATTTTCCGTGGCGCAGGCGGTCTTGTCTTCCTGCACCATCTCGTACGGGCTGTAGTGCGGGTCGATCTTGCCGGGCACGTCGACGCGGGTGGAATTGTGCACGCCCCAGTCGTCGCCAGGCAGCCAGCCGGCCGGCACCATGAAGGCCGTGCCGCGCAAGTCGCGGATATCCTTGATGTTTTCGCCGGCGGCCAGGCGGTGGGTCAGGTCGACCAGCGCCCGCTCGGCATTACCGAAGATCAACAAATCAGCCTTGGAATCGGGCAAGACGGAGCGGCGGACCTTGTCCGACCAGTAATCGTAATGGGCGATGCGGCGCAAGGACGCCTCGATGCTGCCGATGACGATGGGCACGTCGGAATACGCTTCGCGCGCGCGCTGGGCGTACACGGTGACGGCGCGGTCCGGGCGTTTGTTCGGTTCGGCATTGGCCGTGTAGGCGTCGTCGGAGCGGATCTTGCGGTCGGCCGTGTACTGGTTGACCATGGAATCCATGTTGCCGGCGGTAATGCCGTAGTACAGGCGCGGCTTGCCGAGGATGCGGAAGGCGTCGGCCGACAGCCAGTCCGGCTGGCTGATGATGCCGACGCGGTAACCCTGCGCTTCGAGCAGGCGGCCGACGAGAGCCATGCCGAAGCTCGGATGGTCGATGTAGGCGTCGCCCGTGACGAGGATGACGTCGCACTGGTCCCAGCCCAGCGCGTCCATCTCGGCACGCGACATCGGCAGGAAAGGCGCCACGGCAGCGCGGGCAGACCGCTTGGGAACGGTCGCAAATAAATTGGTAGGGGAGCTCATAGGGTACGGATTGTACCGGAATTGGCCATTTCCAACCTGACGGCCTGCTTTTGACTGTTGGATTTCAGTACAAAAAACGTTTTCTTTTCAATCACTTGGAGATGTTCGCAAAGAAAATAATCATCAATTCCTATCATACATAAAGAAAATTTAAAAATAACAGTCTAAAGAATCGGCTACATGATGCTGTAACATATATTGATAATTTATATAATCACAGCATCTCCTTTAGGATTTTCATATGAAAATTTTTGGTATTATTCTGAGCGCACTATTTCTGAGTGCGTGCGGTGGTGGTTCAAGCACACCGCCTGTGGTCACTCCCCCAACCACAACCTACGCCATCTCCGGCCAAGTGCAAAAAGGTCCATTTGCGATCGGCTCACAAATCATCGTAAATGAGCTTGACGTAAATCTGAATGCGACGTCTAAATCCTATTCCGCGCAAACGAGCGATAATCTTGGTAACTTCACGGTCTCCTCTGCCGTGACTACCAACATGGTAGAAATCATTGGTTCCGGTTTTTACATGGACGAGATCACTGGCAAGCTGGGCACCTCACAAATACAATTACGAGGAATTGCCGACCTGAGTATTAACACCAAGCCCACCGTCAACGTATTGACCACGCTGCAACAGCCGCGCCTGAAGGCCTTAATAGCACAAGGAAAAACCTATGCAGTGGCCAATACACAGTCGCAGAACGAGGTCTTGGCGGCGTTCGGCATTAATGCAGCGAAGATAACGGCAATATCGCCTTTTTATTCAATGAAAATCAATGGCACCACCGATTCCGATTCGGTGCTGCTGGCCATATCCGTGACGCTGTCACAAATGGCAAGCAACGCGGCAGGAATCAATGGCAGCAATCAGTCAGCGGAGCTATCGAACTATATTAATACTCTTGCGGTTGAGCTGGCAGCCACCGGGACGAGCAGCAATGCGGCATTTGCCGCTGCAAAAAATGCAGCACAGATTGCCGTCAATTTGCCCGGCGTCAGAAGCAATCTGGAAACCTACTATGCGAACCAGACATCGACCATGGCAGCACCCAAATTCGAGGAATGGATAGACAAGAGCGGCTCTGGCAACCTGCCTCAGCGCTTGGTGCCAATTAGCGAACTCAACTTTACAAATACGCTGGACACGGCGCCAGGGCAATTAATTACGAGTAATACCGTTCTGATTTCGGGCTTACCGGAAGGATTCATAGCCCCAGTCAGCGCCAGCGCCGGTAGCACCATCATCAAAAATAATGTTGCATTGGCCGGCTTGCACGCGGATGTCAAGAACGGCGATACCATCGCGCTGCGCTTGAGCACGCCAGGTTACGGATTGAGCACAATGGCCACAATCAGCGTCGGCTCCTCTTCAGCAACATGGAGCGTCACGAGTAAAGCGCTGGGTGGAGGTATTCTCGGACTGACATCAGCAGGCTTGAAGCTGCGTAATAATGGTGGTGAGGAAATTGTCATTCCGTCAGGCGCCACCAGTTTTGCCTTCTCGACGCCTTTGGCAATGGGTGCAAGCTACAACATTATTCTGACCGGCGTGCCATCGCCCTACCTTGCATGTACCGTGATCAACGGTGTGGGGACGGTAAGCGCCACGGCCGCCAGCATCAGCGTTTACTGTGCTCCGGTATTATCTGGCATTACCTTCGATCCCGTTACCAGTCCCGTAGCAGACACCATCGTCACCAGCAATACCGTGACCATCAGCGGCCTGGGATCAGGCGTCAGCGCAGAGTTCAAGGTACGAAACATCAAGGCCAGCATCATCAAGAATGGCGTGGCTAACGGCACTACCTATACTTACGATCCGCCAGGGCCAGCCGTCATCATCGGGTGGAAGACCAGCGTCGTCGATGGCGATACTATCGCATTAACAGTCCCTGCGCCGGCACATGGCGCCAGCGTCAGCCTCGAAATTTCCATCGCGTCGTCGTCGGGTATCTGGGCCGTCAATACCAGCATTCCCTACTATACTGATACGCCATATAACCTGGTCTGGATGCCAACGTCGGCAAGTGCAACATGGGCAGAAGCCAACGCTTTCTGCACCAGTTTCAACGGCCAAGGAAAAACAGGCTGGCGCCAACCGACTTACCTTGAAAGCAACGCCATTGCTGAGCGGATGGGCAGCCTGACACCGACACAAACAATGACAAATGCACAATATTATGGCTGGAAAGAGGGCAGTATCTGGACATCAACAGCTGATGGCGTTGCTTCCCACGATGTCAAATGGATGGGTCGAAGCGGCGGCAGCGCCGGCATGGCCAACAGCGGACCGCGCGCAGACAGCACATCGCAAGTCATCAGTTGTGTGCGTGCCAACACACCATAAATAACAGGTCAATCAGGTAATCCCGGCAGTAAGTATGCTGCCGGGATTAGTTGTACGGGAATCATGCCGAGAGTGTGTGTCATCGTGAAACAGGTGAAAGGCCGGGATTGGAACGAACCTATCCAAGAGAAACAGCGTCTTCCGCGGGAAACTCACCAGGGGCACAGACAAGACATTAGGCAGAGGTATCAAGCTATATAAAATAAGTCTCAAGGCAGCCCCCTGTCTCTGAGGGGCACCGGCAAGGACCTACTCATCCGGTACAGCTCTTAATCCCCGTTGCTGGAACTACGTTCTGGCATGGCTGGGTTAAATTCCCATGTTGGCAAGAATTTCACCCAATTCCCGCAGCGCCGGCTCCAGTTTCGGGTGTTTGACGGCGAACTTGGCCGACAATTCCTGGCTGCGCTCGGCCAGTCCATACGTGGTCGACTCTTCTTCCTGTTCCTGCGCGGCGCGCTTTTCCATCAGCAACTTGATGTCGACATCGAGTTTTTGCAGCAAACCATGCAGTTCTTCATCGACGGGACCGCTGGTTTCCAGTGTCGAATGCAGCTGTTGCAGCGATTCCTTGAGTTTGCTATCCATGTTTTTTCCTGTCAGTCAGTAAATTGCGTGTCCAGGAACAATTGTTCCACCTTGCTCCTGGCCCACGGGGTCTTGCGCAAAAACTTCAGGCTCGACTTGATGCTGGGATCGCTGATGAAGCAATTGATATCGATGTGCTTGGCCAAGCCATCCCAGCCGTAGTGGGCTTGCAGGCGCGTCACGATACCTTCCAGGGTGATGCCATTCAAATCTTGCTGACTCATATACTCTTTCGACTGCCTTCTTGTTTACATCTTACTCAATTCTACGCCGCCGGCACGGAAAGCTTGCGTGCGCCAGGTCAACGCAACGCAAGCTTCTGACGAGGGCGTCTTACTTGGCGTTCAAGCCGCGGCGTTCCAGCAGCGGCTCCACGGTGGCGTCGCGGCCGCGGAAGTCGCGGAACAGTTGCAGCGCATCGACGCTGCCGCCGCGCGACAGCAATTTGCTGCGGAACCAGTCGCCATTCTTGCGCGTCAGGCCGCCGTTTTCCTTGAACCAGTTGACCGATTCCGCGTCCAGCTTTTCCGACCACAGGTAGGCGTAGTAGGCCGCCGAATAGCCGCCCGAGAAGCTGTGCGAGAAATACGTGGTGCGGTAGCGCGGCGGCACCGGCGCGTAGTCGACGCCCGCATCCTTCAAGGATGCCGCTTCAAAGGCCAGCACGTCCGTCGGGATCTGGCTCGGCGCCAGCTGGTGCCAGCGCTGGTCCAGCAGGGCCGCCGACAGGTATTCCGTGGTCATGAAACCCTGGTTGAATTTCTTCGCCGCCGTGACCTTGTCGAGCAATTCCTGCGGCATGGCCGCGCCGCTCTGGTAGTGCTTGGCGTAGTTTTGCAGCACTTCCGGCCAGACGGCCCACATTTCATTGACTTGCGACGGGTACTCGACGAAGTCGCTCGGCACGCTGGTACCGGCAAAGCGCGGGTATTTCACGTTTGAAAACATGCCGTGCAGCGCATGGCCGAATTCGTGGAACATGGTCGTCACTTCATCAAACGTCAAGAGCGTCGGCTGGCCGGCCGGCGGTTTCGGAATGTTCAATTGGTTGGCGACCACGGGATGCGTACCCATCAAGCTGGACTGCGACACGTATTCATTCATCCACGCGCCGCCATGCTTGTTGCCGCGCGCATAGAAATCGGCGATGAACAGGGCCAGCGGCTTGCCGTTGGCATCCAGAACGTCGTAGACGCGCACGTCCGGGTTGTACACCGGCAAGTCCTTGCGTTCCTTGAAGCTGATGCCATACAGTTTATTGGCGGCAAAGAAGACGCCGTTGTTCAGCACGCTGTTCAATTCCAGATACGGTTTCAGCTCGTTTTCATCGAAATTGAAACGCTGCTTGCGCAGCTTGTCCGTGTAGATGGCCCAGTCGGCCGCAGCCACCTGGAAGCCGCCTTTTTCCGTGTCGACCACTTGCTGCAGGTCGGCCGCTTCGCGGCGCGCGTTGGCGACGGCCGGCTTGGCCAGTTCCGACAGCAGGGTGTTGACGGCCGTCGTCGTCTTGGCCGTCTGGTCTTCCAGCGAATACGCGGCGTAGTTGGCGTAACCGAGCAAGGTGGCCCGTTCGGCGCGCAGTTTGGCCAGTTTCAGCACGATGGCGCGGTTGTCGAACTCGCCGCCCTGGCTGCCCCGGTTCAGCGAGGCATCCATCAGGCGCTGGCGTGTCTTGCGGTCCGTCAATACGGCCAGCGGCGGCTGGCCGCTGGTGTTCACCAGGGCGATGACGAACTTGCCCGTCAAACCGCGTTCCTTGGCGGCCGCGGCGGCCGTGTCGATATCGCTGTCCGTCATGCCCGCCAGTTCGGCGCGCGTGTCGACGACGATGCTCTTGGCATTCGTTTCCTTCAGCACGTTTTGCGCGAAGGCCGTTTCCAGGCCCGCCTGCTCGGCGTTATAGGCTTTCAGTTTTTCCTTGTCCGCGTCGGACAGCTTGGCGCCGGCGCGCACGAAATCCGTGTGATAGCGTTCGAGCAGGCGCAGGGATTCGGCATCGAGGCCCAGCTTGTCGCGCTTGGCGTACAGGGTGTCGATGCGGGCAAACAGTTTCGGATTCAGGGTGATGGCGTCGCCATGCGCGGCCAGTTTCGGCGACACATCCACTTCCACCGCTTCGAGCACGCTGTTCGTGTTGGTCGAGGTCATGTTGCTGAAGATGCTCTGCACGCGGTGCAGCAACTGTCCCGTGCGCTCGAGGGCCACGATGGTGTTCTCGAACGTGGCCGGCTGGCGGTTGTTGGCGATCGCATTGACTTCGGCCAGCTGGCGTTTCATGCCTTCGGCAAACGCCGGCGCGTAGTGCTCGTCCTTGATCAGGCCGAACTGCGGCATCTGGAACGGCAGCGGGCTCACTTTGAGCAGGGGGTTCTGGGCGCTGACGGCGGCGGCAGGCGCGGATTTTGCGGCGGCGGCCATGGCGGACGGAGCGGCGTGGGCCAGCATGACGCTGGCGGCGATGACGAGCAGTTGTGGACGGATCATGACATCTTTCAGGAAGCGCGGGAAGAACCGCGATCGCGTCGCGGGCCAGTGGCAGATCATAGCAGCCTGTCACACAGGCGTCATCCAACATGGGCGATCCTGTGGTGCATCCCGCCAAATGCGCGGTTTACCACGGCGAACAATCAAAATCGCCAAATAAAAATGGCCGCCCATTGCCGGGCGGCCATTGATGTTCAGCACAGACGAGGCTAGTGCTGGGGAGGCATTACTTGCCGTTCAAGCCACGGCGTTCCAGCAGCGGCTCGATCTTCGCATCGCGGCCGCGGAAATTGCGGTAGATGTCGAGCGCATCGGCGCTGCCGCCGCGCGACAGCAGTTTATTGCGGAACCAGTCGCCGTTCTTGCGCGTCAGGCCGCCGTTTTCCTTGAACCACTCGACCGTATCGGCATCGAGCTTTTCCGACCACAGATACGCGTAGTAGCCGGCCGAATAGCCGCCCGCGAAAGCGTGCGAGAAATACGTGGTGCGGTAGCGCGGCGGCGCCGGGGCGAAATCGACGCCCGCTTCCGTCAAGGCGGTTTTTTCAAACGCCAGCACATCGGTGGGGATCTGTGCCGGGGTCAGCTGGTGCCAGCGCTGGTCCAGCAGGGCCGATGCCAGGTATTCCGTGGTCTTGTAGCCCTGGTTGAAGTTGTCGGCCGCCGTCACCTTGGCCAGCAGCTCGGCCGGAATGGCCGCGCCCGTCTGGTAGTGCTTGGCGTAGTTTTGCAGTACCTCCGGCCACAGCGCCCACATTTCATTGACTTGCGACGGGTATTCGACGAAGTCGCGCGGCACGCTGGTGCCGGCGAAGCGCGGGTATTTCACGTTCGAAAACATGCCGTGCAGCGCATGACCGAATTCGTGGAACATGGTGTTGACTTCGTCAAACGTCATCAGGGTCGGCTGGCCCGCTTCCGGCTTTGGAATGTTGAGGTTATTCGCGATCACCGGCTTGCGGTTCAGCAAGGTCGACTGGCCCACGTAGGCATTCGCCCAAGCGCCGCCGCGCTTGTTGCTGCGCGCGTAAGGGTCAAGCGTAAAGATGGCCAGCTGCGTGCCGTCTTCATTGAAGACGTCGTACACCAGCATGTCGGACGTGTAAACGGGCAAGTCGGTGCGCTGCTTGAAAGTGAGGCCGTACAACTTGCCAGCGGCAAAGAACACGCCCTTGGTCAGCACGCTGTGCATTTCAAAGTACGGTTTCAACTGATTTTCATCAAAGTTGTAGCGTTCCGCGCGCACCTTGTCGCTGTAGAACGCCCAGTCGGCGGCGCCCACCTTGAAGCCGCCTTTGCCCGCATCGATGACCTTCTGGATATCGTCCGCTTCGCGGCGCGCATTGACGACGGCCGGCTTCGCCAGTTCGCCCAGCAGGGCGTTCACGGCGGTGGTGTCGTGCGCCGTCTGGTCTTCCAGCGAGTAGGCAGCGTAGTTCGGGTAGCCCATCAGCGCGGCACGTTCGGCGCGCAGCTTTGCCAGTGCCAGCACTTCCTCGGTGTTGTCGAACTCGCCGCCACGGCTGCCGCGCGCTTGCGAAGCGGCCATGATGCGTTCGCGCACGGCGCGGTTGGTCAGCAGCGACAGCGGCGCCTGGCCCGTCGTGTTGACGAGGGCGATCACGTATTTGCCATCGAGGCCGCGCTTCTTGGCCAGGCCTGCGGCCACTTCGATGGCGGCCGGCGACAGGCCGTCCAGTTCTTCGCGCGTGTCGACGACGACGGCCGAAGCGTTCAATTCCTTCAGCACGTTCTGCGCGAACTTGGTCGACAGGGCAGCCAGCTGGCCATTGTAGGCGCGCAGCTTTTCCTTATCAAGCGCCGACAGTTTGGCACCGGCGCGGACAAAATCGGTGTGATAGCGTTCCAGCAGGCGTTTCGATTCCGCATCGAGGCCCAGCTTGTCGCGCTTGGCGTACAGGGTGTCGATGCGCTTGAACAACTTGTCGTTGAGCATGATCGCGTCGCTGTGGGCCGCCATCTTCGGCGCCAGTTCGCGTTCCAGGCCCTGGATCGTGTCATTCGTGTTGGAACCGGACATCACGGAGAACACGGTGCGCACGCGGCTCAGCAACTGGCCCGAGCGTTCCATGGCCACGATGGTGTTGTCGAACGTGGCCGGTTTCTTGTTATTCGCAATCGCGTTGATTTCCGCCAGGTTGGCGGCCATGCCTGCCGTAAAGGCGGGCGCGTAGTCGGCGTCCTGCACCTTGTCGAACGGTGGATAGTTGAATGGCAGGCTGCTCGCCTGCGCAAACGGGTTCGAGGCGGGCAAGGCGGCGGTAGCGGCGGGCACGGTGGTAGCGGCGGTGGCGGCAAAAGCGGCGGCGGCTGGCGCCAGCATCAGGCTGGCGGCGATGACGAGCATTGTAGGACGGGTCATGTCTTCTTTCAAGGAACGCAAGAGAGCCGCGATTGTGTCGCGGGCCAGCCTGAAATAATAACAGCCTGACACACTTGCGTCACCAGCAACTACCGGTGGTAGCGCGCCTGCCAGTGATGAACGGTGTTCATGCGCCCCGCACTACGATGCCGATTTAATAATGCGGCGGACGTTCGTTGACCAGCCCGCCATTCGCCTGCTGCGCCCCGTCGCGCACATGCTCGCCCAGCTTGTGCAGCATCGCTTCCAGCTGGTCGATGCGCTTGCCCTGCTGGTACACCATCTGGTTCAGCGACTCGACCAGGTCTTCCTGCTGCGCCAGCTTGATTTCGATATCGACGAAACGTACTTCCATCTGTTCTGCATTGTCCATGGTGCTCTCGGTGATTCCTGACTGAAAGCGGCATTCTACCGCCGCAGCGGCGTGAGCCAGGGCAAACTGCGTCCATTCGCCGCCGGACGGGCCCCGATTTCTGTTTATTCTTCCTGTATGGGCTCAAGCCGCTTGACGAATGAGAACAAACGATTACAATGAACACAGCAACGCCACCCGAACCAATACTGATCGATACGCGCAAGACGGCCGAATACCGGCGCTGGGAAGATTCCCTGCACGATGTGGCGGCGGCCGCCATCGATGCGCGCATCAAGCATTTGCAGCATGGTAAAAAGGGCGACTGGCGGCCAGTGGGCGAAGGCGTGTGCGAGCTGCGTTTTTTACAGACGGGACCCGGCTGGCGCGTGTATTTTCACGAGACCAACCTGGGCAGCCTGATCTTGCTGCTGTTGGGTGGCAACAAATCGAACCAGCAACGCGACATCAAACAGGCGCAAGCGATCCTCAGGGAGCTGAAAGCCCGGCAGGCAGCCATCCGGAAAGCGGCGGCAAGCCCATCGACAGGAGCACGAAAGAAATGAACCACCATATCGACCATGACACCTTCGACCTCGACGACCTGGAAGCCTTAGGCCTTAGCAAATTTGATCCAACGCAACACCTGACCAGCAGGGCCGCCGTGGCCGCCTACATGAGCGAAATCGTCGCCACCGGCAACGCCGAACTGTTCCAGTCCGCCATGAACGACGTGGTGCGCGCCTACGGCATGGGCAAGGTGGCGGCCCGGGCCGACATCACGCGCGAAGGCGCGTATAAAGCCTTGCGCGAAGGCAGCAAGCCGCGCTTTGAAACCATTTTGAAGATGCTCGATGCGCTGGGCATGCAGCTGGCCATCGTGCCGAAAACCACGCCGGACGGCGCCGTGGAAGCGTGAACCTTCCTTAATTACACTTTCGGCGCGGCCAGCAAGGCCTTCATGCGCGCCAGCCGTTCTTTCGGCGAAATCACTTCCGCTTCCGTCGGCACGGCATCGCCCACGTCGAGTTCCATTTCTTTGATGAAACGCGACGGGTCGCAATGGACTTGCTCGCCGGCACGCTTGCGCTTCTTGCACCAGGTAATGTGCAAGGTGCGCTGGGCCCGCGTGATGCCCACATACATCAGCCGGCGCTCTTCCTGGATGCGCGCGGCGATGGTTTCGGCCGGCGCGTCAGGGTCGCCCTTGTGCGGCAAGATCCCCTCTTCCACGCCCACCAGGAATACGTGCGGAAACTCCAGCCCTTTCGACGCGTGCAGGGTGGACATGCGCACGGCATCCTGCTCCTCGTCCTTGCCTTCGAGCATGGTCATCAGGGCCACCATCTGCGTCAGTTCCAGCACATTCTTTTCTTCGCCATCGCGGTCCTTGCCGCCCCGGCCCCGTTCCTTGAGCCAGTTGACGAATTCCAGCACGTTCTGCCACTTGCTTTGCGCTTGCCGTTCCTCGAAGGCATCGTACAGATACGATTCGTAGTGGATTTCCTTCATCATGTCGTCCAGCACTTCGGCCGCGTTGTCGCCGCTGCCGGCCGCACCGGGACGGCTGGCGCGCGACTCGAGGTCGTTGATGAAGTTGCAGAAGTCGCGCAGCGGCCCCAGCTGGCGGTCCGTCAGCTTGGCCTCGATGCCGCCCTTGAACACGGCCTGGAACAGCGAGCACTGCCACTGCCCCGAAAACGCGCCCAGCACTTCCAAGGTCGACTGCCCCACGCCACGGCGCGGTGTCGTCACGGCGCGAATGAAGGCGGGGTCGTCATCCTCGTTGGCCAACAGGCGCAGGTAGCTGATGATGTCCTTGATCTCGGCCTTGTCGAAGAAGCTCTGGCCGCCCGAAATCGTGTACGGAATGCGTTCCTTGCGCAGACACTGCTCGATGATCCGTGCCTGGTGGTTGCCCCGGTACAGAATCGCGTAATCGGAAAATTTGTTCTTGCGCTCGAAATGGTCGGCCGAGATCATGATGGCGACCTGCTCCGCCTCCTGCTCGTCCGTCTGCATGCCCAGCACCTTGATCGGCTCGCCCAGGCCGTGCTCGGACCACAGCGACTTTTCAAACAGTTTGGGGTTGTTGCCGATGACGGCATTGGCCGCATTGAGCACGCGCATGGTGGAGCGGTAATTCTGTTCGAGCTTGATCACCCTCAAATCGGGGAAATCCGTTTCCAGCGTTTTTAAATTTTCCACGGTGGCACCGCGCCACGCATAGATCGCCTGGTCGTCGTCGCCCACGGCCGTAAACATCGGCTTCTTGCCGATGCCCGTCACCATCAATTTGACCAGTTCGTACTGGCAGGTGTTCGTATCCTGGTATTCGTCGACGAGCAGGTAGCGCAAACGGCGCTGCCACTTGTCGCGCACGGGGCCGTTGTTGCGGAACAGTTCCACGGGCAAGCGGATCAGATCGTCGAAATCGACGGCCTGGTAGGCGGAGAGCGTTGCCACATAGCTGCGGTAGATGCGCGCCGCGTTCGCTTCATCTTCATCCTTGGCTTGCGCCAGCGCCATGTCCGGATCGATCAGGCCATTTTTCCACAGGGACATGGCGTTCTGGATGCCGCGGATCACCTGTTTATCGGTGGTAATGGCGAGGTCTTGCACCAGGGAAAAACAATCGTCGCTGTCCATGATGGAAAAGCGGTCCTTCAGCCCCACGCCATTGGCTTCCTGGCGCAGGATTTTCACGCCCAGCGAGTGAAAGGTCGACACCGTCAACTGCTTGGCCTGGCGCGGCTGTTTCAACAGCTTGGCGATGCGTTCCTGCATTTCCAGCGCCGCCTTGTTGGTGAAGGTCAGCGCGGCGATGGTGCGCGGGTCGTAGCCCCGGTCTTCGATCAGGTGGGCGATCTTTTGCGTGATCACGCGCGTCTTGCCCGAACCGGCGCCCGCCAGCACCAGGCAAGGGCCGTCGAGGTAGGTAACCGCTTCGCTTTGGGGCGCATTCAGACCGAACTGTGGTGCTTTGGACATCAGGGTATTTCCGCAGGGAACAGCAGCCCATTGTAACAGCGTCGCGCCCGCCATTTGCACGATGGGGCATGCCTGAAAAACAGGCAATGGCATTGATATATCGCCATATGGCGCCACCTTGACCCATGCAATGCGTGCGGCGCGGCCACGCCTGGAGTACCATTCCGCCTATATCGCCCGCGCGCGCCCACTTACCGAATGGCAGTCCCATGAAATTTGAACACTTGATTGAAATCAACGATCCCTTGAACCCGCTGATCGACACCCTGACCCTGGAACAGGTCTGGCGCGGCCTGGTCTTGCGTGCCGAGTCGCCGAAACTGTTCGTGCCGCACCTGGACGAGTGCCAGATCAGCGAGCGCAGCGATGCCGGTTTCGCGCGCAGCCTGCGCTATGGCGAGCTGGTCATCAACGACAAGGTGGTGCTGGTGCCGCAACTGCAGGTGCGCTACGAAGTGCCGGCGCAACAGGATATCAGCGCCTCCTCGCTGGTCATGACCATCGAGATGCCGGACGAAGCGAGCCTGTGGGTGCGCTTCCAGTACGACGACGGCCACGACGCGGCCACCGATGCGGCCAACGCCCTGTACGACGACTTCCGCCGCTCCGCCTACAAGGAATCCGACATCGACACCGTGCGCATCATGCGCGAGCTGGCGCTCGAGGGACGGCTGGATGCAGGTCTGCTGAACTAAATCAAACGCGCGCGCTGCGGCCCCATAACTGGTCGGGTCTAAATTGCAATCCCGCCTGCTCCGCGCTGAGCACTTCGCGGATGGCGTGCAAGTCCACGCGTGTATCGCGCCGCAGCGGCACGTCCAGGCGCGCGCCGCGGGGGCCGATCAGCGACTGCACGTGGGGCGTGGTGGCATTCAAGCCCTTGCGCGTGACGACGCCGATTTCTCCATTGAGTAATTTGACGAAGGTGCCGACCGGGTAGATGCCCAGCTCGCGCACCAGCAGCGACGCCAGTGGCGCATCCAGCGTGGCCTTGTCGGCCATCAGCATTTCACGCAAGGCCACGTTCGGCAGCAAAGGCTGGCGATAGCTGCGCTTCGAGACGCGCGCGCAATAGCGGTCGGCCAGCATGATCAAGCGGGCGCCGATGCCGATCGCCTCGCCTTGCGTGCCCAGCGGATAGCCGCTGCCATCGATATTTTCATGGTGCTGCAGCACGGCTTGCAGCCAGACGGCGTCCGTCACGCCCGCCGCGCGCAGCAAGTCGACACCCGCTTGCGGATGGGCACGCAAATAGGCGCGCTCCTGCGCGTCCAGCGGACCCGCCTTGTGCTGGAAATCCGCATGGCGCTCCAGCATGCCCACATTCATGCTCAGCGCGGCCAGCACCACGCTGCGGATCACATCGTCATCGAGCTTCAGCGCGCGCGCCAGCAGGGCCGTGATGACGGCCGTATCGACGCTGTGCCGCACGGCAAAGTCGCCCGCGCCCTGGTTGTGCAGGATGCAGGCCAGCGCCACGTCGGCGTCCAGAACAACGGCCTCTTCCACCAGCTGCGCCAGCGGCGCCAGGGATAGGTGGCTGCCCGCCTGTCCTGCGGCGATGGCCGGCAAGACGAGGGCCAGGCCCGCCGTGACGAGGTTCAGCATGCGCAGGGCCGACGGCGCTTCCGTCGCCGTGCGCGGCACGTCGGCGCTGGTATCGGCAATGACGCCGCGCGCCAGCAGCAATGCGATCTGGTTTTCGCTGCTGATGACATGGCCCAGTTTGGCCAGCAAGCTGCCCGTCTCGCCATGCACGTCCCAGGGCAAGGCCACGCCCAGGGCGAGTTCTCCCGCGTAAATGCGCCGAATTTTCACATCGTCTCCATCATCGCCTGCACCCGCTTGTTTTTACCATCCTGGCATCAGCGGCGAGTACCAATTGAAATGTTTTTTGCTTTTAATCAATATTTCAATGTGGCAGCGATGATCGCGCAATCATGTGCGCTTGTCTACAAAATTATGTAAATCATAAAGTTGCATTCAAGGTCCTGGCGTGCAATCGGCGCAGCCGGGCGCATGTTCCGGGTCTTTTTCCAGGTGCAGCGCCAGCTCGCGCAAGGCCGTGCGCACGCCTTCCTCGATGACGGGGTGGTAGAACGGCATGTCGAGCATGGCGGGCACCGTCAGCTGGGCCTGGCATGCCCAAGCCAGCAAGTGGCCCAGGTGTTCCGCCCGTGGACCGATCAGCTCGGCACCAAGAAAGCGCTTGCTGCCGAACTCCGCATACACGCGCAGCAAACCCTGGTTTTGCAGCATCACGCGGCTGCGGCCCTGGTTGCCGAACGACACGGCACCGACGGCGAAGCGGCCCGCGTGGCTGACGCACAATTGCTGGTAGGTGGCGCCCAGGGTGGCGATCTGCGGTTCCGTGAAGGCGATCGCCAGCGGCGTGCGGCGCAAGCCCGGCTTCACCTCGGGGTAGCGGGCCGCGTTCCCGCCCGCGATGCGGCCCTCGTCGGCCGCCTCGGGCAGCAGCGGCAAGGCGTTGTCGGCATCGCCCGCGATGAAGATGGCGCTGTTGCCGCACTGCATGGTGTGCGGATCATGCAGGGGGATGCCGTGGCGGTCGAGCTCGATTTGCGCCGTGTCCAGGCCGATCTTGTCCACGTTCGGGCGGCGGCCGATGGCGGCCAGCACGTACTCGAACTGCTCGGTTTTTTCCACGCCCCCGTCATCGCGGCTGGTGAGCAAAATGCCGCCGCCGTCCGGCGTTTTTGCCATGTGCGCGACCTGGGTCATGAAACGGATATCGAGTTCGCGCGCCAGCACGGCATCGGCCTCCCGCAGCACCAGCGGGTCCGTCAGCTGCGCGACTTTATTGCCGCGCGCAAACAGGGTCACGCGCACGCCCAGCCGCGCCAGCGCCTGGCCCAGTTCCAGGCCGATGACGCCGCTGCCGACCACGGCAACTGACTTTGGCAAGTCCGCCCATTCGAACACGGCGTCGCTGGTGATGACTCTTTCTCCCGCCGCCTGCCACTCGGGCGGCACGATGGGCGTGGAACCGGTGGCGATCACCACGCTGGCAGCTTCCACCAAGGTATGCTCATCCACCTGCAATGTACCGGGGGAAATAAAACGCGCATGGCCGCGCAGTTTTTCTTCCTCGGGGATGGCGTTGACGCCGTCGAGCACGAAGCCGACAAAACGGTCGCGCTCGCTGCGCACCCTGGCCATCACCTGCCGGCCGTCGATGCGCACGGGGCCCGGATGCACGCCGAAAGCGGGTGCGGCAGCCACGGCATGGGCCGCCTCGGCCGCCGCGATCAAGAGTTTGCTGGGCATGCAGCCCACGCGCGCGCAGGTCGTGCCGTACGGCCCGCTTTCGATCATCAGCACGCGCTTGCCCTGCATGCACGCCGCCTTGTGCGCCGTCATGCCGGCCGTGCCGCTGCCGATCACGGCCACATCCACTTGTATCGTCTTCATGCTGCTGTTACTCCCGGTTCAGATTGCTCACAGCGTCCGATACTACCCGTTTGCCGAAAATAAGGTTTTACTTTACTGCAATATATGCATTAGTATAACTAATCATTTTCAAAATTTATAAGCTGAGCTAATGGGATCAATCGATTATCGCGCGCTGGCCGTGCTGGACGCCGTGGCAAGCCATGGCAGTTTCGACAAGGCCGCCCTGGCGCTGGGCATCACCCAGTCGGCCGTCTCGCAGCGCATCAAGGCGCTGGAAGACGCCAGCGGGCGCCTCTTGATCATCCGTGGCCAGCCGGCCGTGCCGACGGGCCTGGGCCAGCGATTGATCGTGCATCACCGCAACGTCAAGCTGATGGAAGCATCGCTCGACATCGACCTGGGCAACAGCGTCAGCATGCCGGAAATCGCCATCGCGATCGATGCCGACAGCCTGGCCACGTGGTTCCCCGACACCTTGTCCGCCTTGCTGGCGCCGCCCCGCTGCCAGCTCGACGTGCGCCTGGCCGACAGCGACAGCGCCCTGCAGATGGTGCGCGACGGCTCCGTGTTCGGCTGCGTGGCGGCCGAATCCGGCACGGCGATCGACGCGGCCGCCGCCACCAGCGTCACCCCGCTGGGCACCTTGCGCTACGTCTGCGTGGCCACGCCCGTGTTTGCGGGCCACTGGTTCGGCGATGGCTTTATTGCCGAGGCGGTACAACTGGCGCCGGCCGTGGTGGGCCAGCACGGCTTGCTGGCGCGTTTCCTCGCTGAACAATTGAGCATGCGCGAACCGTTTCCGCACCACACCTTACCCGTGGAAGCGGCGCGCCGCGGCTGCGTCCAGGATGGCCTGGCCTACGGCCTGATGCCGCAGCGCCTGGCCGCGCAGGCGCTGGCGACGGACCGGCTGGTCGACCTGATGCCGGGCAGCACCCTGGACGTGCCGCTGAGCTGGCACGCGTGGACCCTGGACACGCCGTTTACCAAGCTGTTGTCGGAACAGATCGTCAAATCGGCGCGCGATTACCTGCAGTAATTTAAATATCGAGCGGGTCCACTTCCAGCGACCATTTCACGCGCGTCTTCATGGCGCGCAACTCCGCCAACCATTCCTTCAAAAACGCCTGCAGCGCGGGCCGCGAAGGCGATTCGAGCAGCAGCTGGGCGCGGTCCACGTTGTAGACGCGCGTCATGCTCATGGGAATCGGGTCATTGATGGTCACCTGCGGGTGTTCCATGCACTCTTTCGCCGCCTGCAGGAACTCGATGGCCGTGGCCAGCTCGGGCGCTTCCGCGCGCAGCAGGGCCTGGAACAGATACGGCGGCAGCGCCGCCTGGGCCCGCTCTTCCAGCAGAGTCGTGGCGAAATGGTCGTAGTCGTGGTTGACGACGGCGTCGTACAGCGGATGGCGCGCATAGCGCGTCTGGATCAGCACTTCACTGACGCTGCCTCCTTCCGTCTGCGCGGCCCGCCCGGCCCGGCCCGCCACCTGCATCAATTGCGCGAACAGCCGTTCGCTGGCCCGGTAATCCTGGGAAAACAGGGCCGTGTCCGGATTCAAAATGCCGACCAGGGTCAGCTTTTTGAAATCGTGGCCCTTGGCCACCATTTGCGTGCCGATCAGGATATCGACTTCGCCCCGGTGCACGGTGTCGAACGCTTCCTGCGCACTGCCCTTCTTGCGCGTGGAATCGGCATCGATGCGCAGAATGCGCGCCTCTGGAAACAGTTGCTGCAAGCCCTCTTCCACGCGCTGCGTACCGCGTCCCAGCGGCTGCAGGTCGACGTTGCCGCAGGTGGGGCAATGGCGGGGGATGCGCAATTCCAGGCTGCAATGGTGGCAGCGCAAGCGATGTTCGGGCTTGTGCAGCACCATGAACGAGGTGCAGCGCGTGCAATTGCTGATCCAGCCGCACGATTCGCAGCAGATCACGGGAGAATAGCCGCGCCGGTTCAGGAACAGCAGCGACTGCTCGCCCCGTTCCATACGCAATTTCAAGGCGGCTACCAGATGCGAAGTCAGGCCATCTTTCGGCTTGTCGCGCTCCATGTCCAAAATCTTGACGCGCGGCAACACCGCATTCTTGACGGCCCGTTCGCGCAATTCCAGCTTGCGGTAGCGCCCCGTCTGTGCATGGTGCCAGCTTTCCAGCGACGGCGTGGCCGAACCGAGCACGATGGGAATCTGCAATTGCCAGGCGCGCCACACGGCCAGGTCGCGCGCGGAATAACGCAAGCCTTCCTGCTGCTTGTAGGAAGGATCGTGTTCCTCGTCGATGACGATCAATTTCAATTTCGGCAACGATGCCAGGATGGCCAGCCGCGTGCCGAGCACGATGCGCGCCTGGCCCTGGTGGGCGGCCAGCCAGTGCAGCATGCGCTCGCCTTCGGACAGGCTGCTGTGCAGGGTGGCCAGCATGACGCCGGGAAAGCGCGCGCGGATATTGCCTTCCAGCTGAGGCGTGAGATTGATTTCCGGCACCAGAATCAGGATTTGCGCATCGTCCTCGCGCGCCAGCACCTGGGCGCAGGCTTGCAGATACACTTCCGTCTTGCCGCTGCCCGTCACGCCGTACAGCAGGGTCGGCTTGAAACCCTGGGCGCCGCCGATGGCGTCCGCCGCCTCTTGCTGGGCAGCATTGAGCGCAGGCATGTTCAGCGGCGTGCCGTCATGCGCATCGGCCAGCTTGCCCAGCTTCTTGATGGCGCGGTCGAGCGCCACGGTGGTGAGCACGCGCAAATTCTTCGGTAGACCCGGCAAGGCCACTTCACCGAGCGGGCGCTGGTAGTAATCGGCGGCAAAGGCGGCCAGCGCCAGCCACTGCTCCGACAGCGGCGCCAGCTGGCTGCGCACGGCCAGCACGTCCTTCAATTTCGCGGCGGGCACGTCGGTGCTGTCGGACACGCCGACGATCAGCCCCATCACTTCGCGCCGGCCGAACGGCACCAGCGCCAGCTGTCCCACTTGCGGCAGCGGCGCGTCCGCGCCGGCATCCGCCGCCGCGTTCCAGCGGTAGTCGAACAAGGCGTTCAGGGGCGTGTCGAGCGCGATGTTCAGGATGCACGACGTCAAAATGCACTGCGACATGGAGGTATGGCCTATCTCAATAAAAAAGCGCGCCGCAGGGTCGATGGCGCGGCGGGATGTCCGGCATCAAGCCAGCGGGCCATGATACTTGTTTCGCCCCTCAAACGCCTAACGGCAGGCAGGACAGCGGGTCATCGTGCCAGAAGAAAATTCTGTGGATAACTTTGTGGACAAAGCAAAATTAACTTTCAGGAAAATGTGGATAGAAAATTTCGATCGCCGTCAAGAGCGGCACGCAAGAAAAATTAACCATTAAAAATCAATGACTTAAAAATTGATGCCCAGGAAGCGATAAATCCGTGGGGCATTTCCGCCGCTGTGCATAACTGAACCATTTATGATTTTTTTATACAGCAATCCGCACCGTTTTGATGCGCCCTATGCGGAAAAACTCGGGCCCCATGCGGCAAAATTGACAATTGCCGGGCAAGCGTTCGGTTTTACCTGACGGACGGCGAAACATTGTTCAATTATCATGCACTGCAACATGCACTTCAGGTGAAACCTGAACATCGTCGCTAAGTATCGGTTAACAAAATACTTTTCAATTTTATCCACAGAATCTGTTGATAACTTTGTGGACAATGAAGGAATAAGGCCAGCGAACGAAAGAATAACCTTATCAATAGCAACAAAGTCCGCCGAACAAGCTATTTTTTATCTCTTAATAATCAAGTACTTGCGAGCCATCCCCGGGCATGGCTTTTCGACTGCCTCTTATTTCCGCAGCAAAAAAAATTGTGCATAAGTCGGTATTTCTTGCTAAGGCGCAGCAAAGAAAAAGGCAGGCTTCCACTGGAAAGCCTGCCTTTTTCTTTGCTGCGCCAGGGGAAAACAAATACTTACTGGCCGCTGCGCATGGCACGGCTCATGCTGTGCACGGCTTCCACCATCGCTGCCACGGATTCCGGCGGCGTGAACTGGGAAATGCCATGGCCCAGGTTGAACACGTGGCCCGTGCCGGCCGACGGCGCGCCAAAGGCGTTGAGCACTTTCGCCACTTCGGCGCGGATCTGTTCGGGGCTGGCGAACAGGATGGCCGGGTCGAGATTGCCCTGCAAGCCCACTTTATGTCCCACCAGCTGGCGCGCGCGCGTCAGGTTGACGGTCCAGTCCAGGCCCACGGCATCGGCGCCGATGTCGGCGATCTGCTCGATCCACTGGCCGCCGCCCTTGGTGAACACGATGGCGGGAATCTTGACGCCATCCTTGTCGCGTTTCAGCTGCGCCACCACTTGCTGCATGTAAGCCAGCGAGAATTCCTGGTAGGCGCCGTCGGCCAGCGCACCGCCCCAGGAATCGAAGATCATCACAGCTTGCGCGCCGGCATCGATTTGCGCATTCAGGTATTGCGCCACGGAGGTGGCGTTGATCGCCAGGATGTGATGCATCAGGTCAGGGCGGTTGTACAGCATCTTCTTGATGGTATGGAACTCTTTCGAGCCGCCGCCTTCCACCATATAGCACGCCAGCGTCCACGGGCTGCCGGAAAAACCGATCAGCGGCACGCGGCCATTGAGTTCCGTGCGGATTTGCGTGACGGCCTTGAACACATAGTCGAGCGACTCCAGGTCCGGCACTTGCAGCGCCTTCACGTCCTGCTCCGTGCGCAGCGGGCGCTCGAACTTCGGGCCTTCGCCATCGGCAAAATACAGGCCCAGGCCCATGGCGTCCGGCACCGTCAGGATGTCGGAAAACAGGATGGCCGCGTCGAGCGGGAAACGCTCCAGGGGCTGCAAGGTCACTTCCGTGGCGTAATCGGGATTCTTCGCCAGGCCCAGGAAGGACCCGGCCCGCTCGCGCGTGGCGCGGTATTCGGGCAGGTAGCGGCCCGCCTGGCGCATCAGCCAGACAGGGGTGTGCTCGGTCGGCTGGCGCAACAGGGCGCGCAGGAAAGTATCATTCTGGAGCGGAGCAAATTGTGGCATGGCAGGCAATCGAGCTTGGAGAAGCGGTATTATCGCATCCAATCGCTGCCATTTCATTGATTCCGGTGCCGCTTTGCAGCATTTGCCACGCACAGCGATGACTTTCGTTGTGCCTGCCCTTCCATTATGATGATGCACGCCGCCGCGCTGCCTGACGCCGCCTGGAGGCCCCCCTCTTTCCACCACGACACGGAGCCCGCATGACCTCGACCGCATCCAGCACCCCTTATGGCATCTGGCCATCGCCGATCAGCGCGGCCATCGTCGCCGCCGGCGCCTCGCCGCTGACGCAGCTGGCCCTGGGCGGGGCGGATGGCGCCGACGTATTCTGGCTGGCCGGGCGCGCCAGCGAAGCAGGCCGCAACACCCTGCTGCGCCAGCGCGGCGCGCGGGTCGATGAATTGACTTCGGCGCCGTTCAATGTGCGCACCCGCGTGCATGAATACGGCGGCGGCGCGTATGCCGTTGCCGGCGATACCGTGTATTTCTCGCATTTCGCCGACAATTGCCTGTACCGCGTGAGCGGCGATGGCGCGCCCGAAGCGTTCACCACGGGCGGCAATACGCGCCACGCGGACTTCGTCGTCGATGCGGCCCGATCCCGCCTGATCGCCGTGCGCGAACAGCATCCGGCAGCGGGCCACGCGCATCCGGAAAACTGCCTGGCGGCCGTCGGCTTCGACGGGCGTGAAACGGTGCTGGCGCGCGGCCACGATTTTTATGCGGCGCCACGCCTGTCGCCAGACGGCAGCCAGCTGGCCTGGATCAGCTGGGACCACCCGCGCCTGCCGTGGCAAGGCACGGAACTGTGGCTGGCCGACGTGCATCCGGACGGCAGCCTGGGTTCGCCGCGCCTGATCGCCGGCGGCGCGCGCGAGTCGATTTGCCAGCCGGAATGGTCGCCGAACGGCTTGCTGCACTTCGTTTCCGACAGCAGCGGCTGGTGGAATCTGTACCGCCTGCACGGCGCCGACATCGAAGCGCTGTGTCCGATGGAAGCGGAATTTGCCACGCCGCACTGGACCTTCGGCGGCAGCATGTACGGCTTTCTGTCCGACGACGAGATCGTCTGCACGTATATCCAGGCCGGTATCAGCTATCTGGCGCAATTGAACGTGGCGGCGGCCAAGCTGGAGCCGATCCCGCACCCGTACCAGGAAATCCGCGAACTGCGCGTGGGCCCCGGCTTCGTCGCGCTGCTCGGCGGCAGCCCCACCATCGCGCTGGAACTGGCGCGCATCGACCTGTCGAACCATGAGCTGGAAGTGCTGGCGCAGTCGATCACGGCCTTGCCCCCGCTGGTTTACCTGTCCGTGCCGCGCAGCTTGAGTTTTACCAGCAGCAATGGCCGCGCGGCGCACGCCTTCTTTTATCCGCCGAAAAATGATGACGTGCAGGCGCCGGCCGGCACCTTGCCGCCCGTCATCGTCATCAGCCACGGCGGGCCCACCAGCATGGCCAGCAATACCTTGAAGCTGGCGACGCAGTACTGGACCAGCCGCGGCATCGGCGTGCTCGACGTCAACTACGGCGGCAGCAGCGGTTTCGGCCGCGAATACCGCGACGCGCTGCGCGGGCAATGGGGCATCGTCGACGTGGAAGACTGCATTGCCGGCGCCCGCTACCTGGCGGCCAACGGCCTGGCCGACCCCGAGCGCCTGATCGTGCGCGGCGGCAGCGCGGGCGGCCTGACGACCCTGTGCGCACTGACCTTCCACGACGTCTTCAAGGCCGGTGCCAGTTACTATGGCGTATCCGACCTGAAGGGCCTGGACGACGATTCGCACAAGTTCGAATCGCGCTACACCGATTACCTGATCGCCCCCCAGCCGCAAGCCGAGGCCCTGTACCGCGAGCGCTCGCCCATCCACCATACGGATAAACTGTCGCGCCCGATGATCTTCTTCCAGGGCCTCGATGACAAGGTGGTGCCGCCGCAGCAGTCGCAGCTGATGGTTGACGCCCTGCAGGCGCGCGGCGTGCCTGTCGCGTATGTGCCGCTCGAAGGCGAAGGCCACGGCTTCCGCAAGGCGGAAAACATCGTGCGCACCCTGGAGGCGGAACTGTATTTCTACCAGCGCGTGTTCGGCCTGCCCGTGGCGGCCGGCGAGCCGCCCGTGCACATCGCCAACTTGCCCGCATGAGCGAACAGAATGTAGAGCTACATCTGCTGGACGAGTTCGCCGCCCTGGAGCAGCACGAACAGATGATCCTGGCCTTGCTGGCCATCGCGGGCGAGCCGGTGGGCAAGCATGCCGTGTACGAGCACTTGCAGCGCGCCAACGTCGTCGAGCCGGACGGCACGCCGTTTTCCCTGCTGACGGTGACCAACATGCTGCAACGGCTGACGCGTCTGGCGCTGGCCAGCGAGGTGGTGGGAAGGGGCTTTGCCTGCGAAGCCAGACTGCGCTGGCCCGCCATGCGCGCCGCCATCGAGCACCTGGTATTTCGCGACCTGTGCCAGGCCATCGAGCTGATCAATCCCGTGCGCCGCAACTGGGATGGCTATGTGGAACTGCGCAGCTACCGGCAAGGCGTGGCGCGCCTGCGCATCGCCCTCTTGCGCAACGACGAGGTGCGCCACGTGGCCGCCATCCTGGCCGCCTGCATGGCGTGCTATGAAGCGCAGCAGCTGCATCCGCTGATCGAGATTTTCGGCCGCCCGTTCGAACCGGAAATGTTGTCTTTCGTCATGCCGCAATTGCAGGACGACATCCTTGCGGTGCTGCTGGGCAATGCTCCGCGCGAACCGGCCACGGCGCACGCCATCCACAGCTATGCACGTGCGCATCATGCGCGCCAGGCGGCGGCCGGCGACCACATCGGCGCCGCCCTGCCGCTGGCCTTGGCCGAGGACGCCCTGCTGTGCGGCGAACTCGACGCAGCCGCGCGCTACCTGGCGGGCCAGCAGGGGCCGCAGGCGCTGTTTGTCGACAGCAGCATCGCCCTGTTGCGCGGCGAACATGCGCAGGCCGTGGCGGGCTTCGAAACGGCCTTGAAAGGCCTGCGCAAGGAAACGGGCAAGCGCAAGCTGTGCTTTACGGGCATCGGCGGCCACCTGTACGTGCTCGCCCTGCTGCGCGGCAACGATGCCAAGCTGCTGAAAAGCGCGGAAACCTACCTCGATATCGCCCTGCACGCGCAGCCGAACCACGACAGCATCGTCTACCAGCAGTTGAACACCTTGCGCCTGGTGCGCGCCGGCGTGCAGCAGGCGGACAGCATCCCCACGCGCAGCTGGGAAACAGGCTTGCAGGCGCAGCTGTTCCAGGCCTTGCTGTACTACTGGCTGGCGCTGCCGCAATTGAGCGAACGCAAGGACCAGCTGCGGTCGCTGGTGCAGCAGGCCGATGCGGCCGGCTACGACCTGATCGCCGCGCAGGCGGCCGGCTTGCTGGGCTTGCTGGGCGAGCCGCAGCAGGAGCGCTATGCCACGGCCAAGCGCGCGCAACACGGTCTGACGGACATGGCGCCGTGGTTCGAGCGCCAGGAAGCGTGGCAGCGCCAGCTGAGTGCCCTCATCAACCTGCAGCAGAACGCGCCCGCCGAAGCCGCCGGCGGCGTCTCGCGCCTCGTGTGGCTGGTGGCGTTCGACCCGCGCTTCGGCTTGACGGCCGTGGAAGTGCGCGAGCAGAAGCGCGACGCGCGGGGCGGCTGGAGCAAGGGCCGCGCCATGGGCCTCAAACGCCTGGCCGAAGAGGCGGGCGACATCGATTTCCTCACGCCGCAAGACGCGCGCGCGGCGGGCAGCATCGCGCCGTTCAAACAATATTATTCGTCGGCGCCGCGCTATGAGGTGGAGCTGGACAAGGCCGCCGTGCTGCTGGTGGGCCACCCGCTCGTCTTCTGGCTCGACCACCCCGAGACGCGCGTGGAACTGATCGCCGGCGCGCCCGAGCTCCTCATCAAGTCGCACGAGGGGCAGCTGTGGCTGGGCATGCAGCCGCCGCTGCCCGACAGCGGCAGCAATGTCGTGGTGCAGAGGGAAACGCCGACGCGCCTGCGCGTGGTGCACATCCTCGACGAGCACCGCCGCATCGGCGCCATCGTGGGCCTGGGCCTGTCCGTGCCCCTGCATGCGGAAAAACAGGTGATGCAGGCGATCGGCGCCATCTCGTCCATGGTCACCGTGCAATCGGACATTGGCGGCGGCGCGGGCGACGCGGAAGCGATCACGGCCGACCACCGCCTGCACGTGCACCTGCTGCCTTACCAGCAGGGACTCAAGATGCAGATTCTGGTCCGCCCGCTGCTCGACAATGGCGCCTATTACGCGCCGGGCAGCGGCGCCGAGAGCGTGTTTGCCGACGTGGCGGGCCGGGCCGTGCAGGCGCGGCGCGACCTGAATGCCGAACGCGAAGCGCAGCGCCAGCTGATCGGACGTTGCCTGGTGCTGGAAGAGGCGGAAGAAGAACATGGCGAATGGCTGCTGGGCCAGCCCGCGCTGGGCTTGCAATTGCTGGTGGATTTGCAGGCGCTGGACCCCGCCGGCATGGTATTGGCCTGGCCCGAGGGCGAAACCATGCGCGTGTCGAAACGCATCGACAGCGGCCAGATGCGCCTGAACATCAAGAGCGAAAAAGACTGGTTTGCCGCCAGCGGTGAAGTGCAGATCGACGAAGACAAGGTGATGGATTTGCGCGCCCTGCTCGACTTGATGCAGAACAATAAGAGCCGCTTCGTGGCCCTGGGCGACAACCAGTTTCTGGCCCTCAGCGACGAATTGCACCGCCGGCTGTCGGAACTGGCCGCGTATGGCGAATCGCATGCCGATGGCGTGCACATCCACCCGCTGGCCGCGTTTGCGCTGGAAGAGCTGGCCAACGATGCGGGCGGCGTCAAAGCCGACAAACTGTGGCGCGAACACCTGCTGCGCCTGCGCGCCCTCGACGATTATCAGCCGCAGCTGCCCAGCACCCTGCAAGCGGACTTGCGTGACTACCAGCTGGCCGGCTACGAGTGGCTGGCGCGCTTGGCGCACTGGGGCGTGGGCGCCTGCCTGGCCGACGATATGGGGCTAGGCAAGACCTTGCAGGCGCTGGCGCTGATCCTGGCACGCGCACCGAACGGCCCCACCCTCGTCGTCGCGCCCACGTCCGTCTGCATGAACTGGATCAGCGAAGCGCAGCGTTTTGCCCCGACGTTGAACATCAAACTGTTCGGCAGCGGTGACCGGGCCGACATGCTCGACACCTTGCAGCCGTTCGACGTGGTGGTGGCCAGCTATGGCTTGCTGCAGCAGGAAGCCACCATGTTTGCCGGCGTGCGCTGGCATACGATCGTGCTCGACGAAGCGCAGGCGATCAAGAATGGCGCCACCAAGCGTTCGCAAGCCGTGATGGCCCTGCAAGGCGATTTCCGCATGGTGGCCAGCGGCACGCCGCTGGAAAACCACCTGGGCGAACTGTGGAATCTGTTCCGTTTTATTAACCCGGGCTTGCTGGGCACCCTGGACCAGTTCAACCTGCGCTTTGCGGGACCGATCGAAAAGGATCAGGACAAGCGGGCGGCGGCCGGCGCGCGCCTGCGGCTGCGCCGCCTGATCGCGCCGTTCATCCTGCGCCGGACAAAAACGCAAGTGCTGTCGGAATTGCCGTCGCGCACGGAAATCGTGCTGGAAGTGGCATTGTCGCCGCAGGAAACGGCGCTGTACGAATCCCTGCGCCGCGAAGCGCTGGAAAAGCTGGCCATGGTGGAAGGGCCGGCGTCGAAAAAGGCCATCCAGATCCTGGCCGAGATCATGAAGCTGCGCCGCGCCTGCTGCAATCCGCAACTGGTGGCGCCGGAGCTGGGCCTGGCCAGCAGCAAGCTGGCCGCGTTCGCCGACCTGCTGTCGGGTTTGCTGGAAAACCGCCACAAGGTGCTCGTCTTCAGCCAGTTCGTCGACCATTTGACCCTGATCCGCCGGCACCTGGAGCAGCATGGCGTCAGCTACCAATATCTCGACGGCAGCACGCCCATGCAGGAGCGCAAGCGCCGCGTGGATGCCTTCCAGGCGGGAGACGGCGATGTCTTCCTCATCAGCCTGAAGGCGGGCGGCATGGGTATCAATTTGACGGCGGCCGATTACGTGATCCACATGGACCCGTGGTGGAACCCGGCCGTGGAAGACCAGGCCTCGGACCGCGCCCACCGCATGGGACAATTGCGCCCCGTCACCATTTACCGTCTGGTGGCGAAACACACGATCGAGGAAGGCATCGTCGAATTGCACCAGCACAAGCGCGACCTGGCCGACAGTCTGTTGGAAGGCAGCGATGCGGCCGCGCGCATGTCGGCCAATGACATGCTGGGCATGCTGCAAGAGGGGTTGAAGCGATGAGCTTGAAAAAATGAACGGGGAAGCCGCGTTCCATGCGATGATCGTTTTTCCCTGTTCTTATGCCACGCCATGACCGACTATATCGCCACCAGCGCCGGCCAGCGCGCCACCTTTTTGTGCGGCAAATCCTGGACCGCCTACGTCAGCACCTTCATCATCGCCGTGCTGCTGTTCTTTGCCGCCCTGCCGCTGGCCTTCAAGTACAACGCGCGCGCCGCCTTCGTGGTGCTGATCGGCTCGGCGCTGATCGTCGGCTATCGCCTGCTGACCATCCGCAGCTATCAGCTGTACATTGATGAGGCGGGCGTGTGGCTGGCGTCCGGTATCTTGCCGTGGAAAAAGAAACTCACGGGCGTCAAATGGCGCGACATGGATGAAGCCGTCTATGAAACCAACTTCTGGAGCTGGCTGTTCCAGTCCTACACGGTGCGCGTCAGCCAGCGCTACACGCAGGAAACGGAAATCCACGCCACCGGCATGGCGCGCGGCAAGGATGCCGTGGCGGCCATCAATGCACGCCACCAGGAGCTGCTGCGCGGCAGCGCCATCGTCGTCTAGCGGCACGCGCTTGCGGCGCAAAAAACTGCGCAGCGGCGGCAATTAATGCTAATCTTTGGGCCGCCCAGGCAAGCAAGGCCAACCTTTCAATAGTTGTTTGTTACTTATATTATCAGTTTATTATTTTCTGATACTGACAGACAGCAAAATATTCAAGAGATAAACTATGCTGATCAAAAATAAAGTTGCGCTCGCCGCATTGATGATGGCTTTTACCCTGAACCCGGCCAGCGCCGCCAAGAAACCGCATGGCAAGGCCAGCACCAGCAGCAAGAAAAAAACCGTCGCCAAGAAGACGGCCGTCGTCACGGCGGCCACGGCAGCCACGGTCGCGGCCGTCGCCAGCGAGAACAGCAGCGACCGCTCCATGAATAACCTCAGCGGCCAATTCCTAACGGCCCTGTGGCGCCTGGACCCGGAAAGCGCGATTTCGGTCGGCAAGTACGATGGCGCCGCCAACCTGAGCATTCCCGACGCGGCCAGCCGCCAGAAGCAGCTGGCCTTCATCGAAGAATGGCTGGGCA
Organism: Janthinobacterium goodfellowi; assembly: GCF_051380695.1. Classification (NCBI taxonomy): domain Bacteria; kingdom Pseudomonadati; phylum Pseudomonadota; class Betaproteobacteria; order Burkholderiales; family Oxalobacteraceae; genus Janthinobacterium; species Janthinobacterium goodfellowi. Next base: position 151,026 of record NZ_JBNYXN010000009.1, read on the forward strand.
AGTTCGGCAAGCTCAATGCGAGCAAGATGTCGGAAAAGCAACGCACCGACCTGGCCTTGCTGACGAATAAACTGCAATCGGACCGCTGGTACCTGACCACCTTCCGCGAATTCGAATGGAATCCTGCCCTGTACAACGTGGCCGGCTCCATCGATTTCATCCTGAACACGGAATACGCCTCGCAGCCGCAGCGCCTGCGCACCTTGCTCAAGCGCATCGCCACGGTGCCGCAATATTATGCGGCCGCGCGCGCCAGTATCCATCAGCCCACGCGCGAACACACGCAGCTGGCCATCGCCCAGAGCGCCGGCGTGCTCAGCGTGCTTGACGACCTGAACAAGACGGCACAGGGCTCCATCCTGACGCCGATGGAAAAACAGCTGTACAACGTGCGCATCGCCGCGGCCCGCACGGCCGTGCAGGGCTATGCGGCCTGGCTGACGGAACAGGATGCCGCGCTGGCGCAGAACGGCAATGCGCGCTCCTTCCGCATCGGCAAGGAGCTATATGAACAGAAATTCGCCTACGATATCCAGGCCAGCGTGAGCGCCGAGCAGATGTACCAGAAAGCCCTCGCCGCGCGCGAAAAGCTGCTCGAGCATATGGATAGCCTGTCCGACGAGCTGTGGGTAAAAACCATGGGCAGCACGGCCAAGCCGGCGGACCGCACGGCGAAGATCGGCATGGTGATCGACAAGCTGTCCAGCAACCATGTGGCCGCTGCCGATTTCGTGCCGGAAATCCGCCGTCAGATCCCCGAATTGCAGGAATGGGTGACCAGCCACAACCTGCTGACGATGGACCCGAAAAAGCCCCTCGTCGTGCGTGAAACGCCCGCCTACCAGCGCGGCGTGGCCGGCGCCAGCATCGAGGCGCCCGGCCCCTACCGCCCGCAGGACCGCACCTATTACAACGTGACGCCGCTCGACGGCGAAACGCCGGAACAGGCGGAAAGCAGCTTGCGCGAGTACAACCACTGGATCTTGCAGATCCTGAACATCCACGAAGCCATCCCCGGCCACTACACGCAGCTCGTGTACGCCAACAAGTCGCCGTCGCTGGTCAAGTCGATCTTCGGCAATGGCGCCATGATCGAAGGCTGGGCCGTGTATGGCGAGCGCATGATGCTCGAATCGGGCTACGGCAACAACGCGCCGGAAATGTGGCTGATGTATTCGAAATGGAACTTGCGCAGCGTCACCAACACCATCCTCGACTACAGCGTACACGTGCTGGGCATGACGGAAGCGCAAGCGCTCGACCTGCTGACGCGCCAGGCCTTCCAGACCAAGCGTGAAGCGACGGAAAAATGGCGCCGCGTGCAGCTGAGCTCGGTACAACTGACCAGCTATTTCAGCGGCTACAGCGAAATCATGGACTTGCGCGAACAGCGCAAGCAAGCGCTGGGCAGCAAGTTCGTGCTGAAGGATTTCCACGAGCAATTCCTCAGCTATGGCAGCGCGCCCGTGAAGGTCATCAAGGAATTGATGAACTAAGCGGTATCCATCTCACCTTGCAAAGGGCGCCGCGGCGCCCTTTTTGCATGCGTTTGCGCCGTCGCAAATCATCAGCGTCCCTGTCGATTACGCTGACCGGAAGGCAGGCGCCACCGCACTCCTCACTGGCAATTGCCGATTTTCCTGCTAGGCTGGATATAGGAGCGTCCATGCATATGCCCATCCAGTTCGACACCCTCGATGACGCCAAACGCCTCGCCTCGGCGGGCGTGCCCACGCAGCAGGCGGAAGCCCATGCCACGGCCCTGGGCGAGGTACTCGGCTCAGCCGTCGTCGTGCATGGCGAACTGGCGGCGCTGGAACGCAATCTGCTGGGGGAAATCAAGCTGGTGTCGCAGAACGTCGATACCAAGGTAGGCGCCCTGGAGGTGAAGATCGATGCGCTGGAGCTCAGGCTCGACACCAAAATAGACGCCCTGGAGCAAAAATTCGACGCCCGCCTGGAACGCATGGATTTACGCCATGGCGCGGACATGAAGCACGTCTACTGGATGATGAGCACCTTGATCCTGCTCAACCTGGGCATCCTCAGCAAGCTGATGCTGCAGTAAGCGCACACCAACTTTCTCGACAATGAAAAAGCCGCTGCTCCCGGGGGAGGTCAGCGGCTTTTGCCTGTGTGGCTTGCTTACGCCTAGGACGCTTCTTCCGGCGCCTGGGTGGCCTTGACGAAGATGGGTGCCACCAGCAGGCCCAGTTCGAACAGCAGGCACATCGGGATGGCCAGCGAGAACTGGCTGACGACGTCCGGCGGCGTGACGATGGCGGCAATCACGAAGGCGCCGACGATGATGTAGGGACGCACTTCCTTGAGTTTCGCAATAGAAACGAGGCCCATGCGCACGAGGATCACCACCACCACGGGCACTTCGAACGTGGCACCAAAGGCCAGGCACATCGACATGACGAAATCGAGGTAGTTTTCGATATCAGGGGTCACCGCGATCGACGACGGGGAAAAGTCGCTGATGAAGTGAAACACGCGGCCAAACACAAAGAAATAGCAGAAGGCCACGCCGGCCATGAACAGCAGGGAAGAAGAGATGACCAGCGGCGCGATCAAACGCTTTTCATGCGTGTACAGGCCGGGCGCGATAAAGGCCCACATCTGGTACAGCACCCAGGGCAAGGCGACGATGAAGGCGATCACCAAGGTCACTTTCATCGGCACCAGGAAGGGCGAGATGACGCCGGTGGCGATCATTTTCGAGCCGGCCGGCAGCGAGGCGATCATCGGCGCGGCGATGAAATCGTAGATATGCGAGGGACCGGGCCAATAGAACAGCACGGCGCAGACGACAGCGATGCCGATCGAGGCCTTGACCAGGCGGTTGCGCAGCTCGACCAGATGCGAGATAAAGGTTTCTTCCACCGGAGATTTGCTGCTCATGAGTAAAAGGAGGAGGAACTGGCGCGCGGACGGAAACGCGCCACGCGGGCGGCGGCCGATTGCACGTGCAGCTTGCCGCCATGGCGCTGCTTGTACCAGCCAGGGATGGCGGAATTGCGCACCAGTTTCTTGCGGCGGAATTCGCGCGCCTTGCGAGCCAGGTCATCGTTGGTGGCGCGCAGCATGGCTTCGTGGGCGTCGTGATGCCCCTCATACGCACTGGAATCGCCGCGCCAGGCGTTTTCCACCTCGGCCAGGTTGCCGGAGATCGAATTTTCCACGCCATGCATGGATTTCTCCACACTTTGTTTGACGGAATGGGCCGCCTCCTGCACTTCCTTCTGCAGGTTTTTCAGCTCTTCCATTTCAATTTCGCGCGAGACTTCGGATTTCACCTGGTTCAGGTAGCGTTGCGCGCGGCCGTACAGGGTACCGGCCATGCGCGCCACTCTCGGCAACTTTTCAGGGCCGATGACTATCAACGCAACCACGCCGATGATGGCGATTTTAGAGAGACCGAGATCGATCATAAGCGGACAAGGGCTGTTACCGGACGAGGCAAGCGCCCCGCCACGCTATCAGAACTTGCTTTTCTCTTTCGTCTCGACGTCGATGGTGCTTTTGTCGGCCACTTGCGATGGCGCAGCAGGAGGGGTATTGGCTGCCGGCGCATCGTCGTCGCCCTTGACGCCATCCTTGAAGCCTTTGACGGCCTTGCCGATATCACCGCCGATATTGCCCAGTTTCTTGGTGCCGAAGACCAGCATCACAATGACCAGAACGATCACCCAGTGCCAAATACTCAATGAACCCATCACATTCTCCTTGCGGGACGGTGCCCGAATAGCGTCAACCAATGCCGGTAGTATACACGCGAACCCGGCGCACGGCGAAATCAGTGCTGGCCGCGCCAGGGACGGGGACCGCCGTACACATGCATGTGCAAGTGATACACCTCTTGCCCGCCGTTCGGGCCGCTGTTGATCATGGTCTTGAAGCCGCCGGCAGGCGTGCCATCGGCGTCATAGCTGACGGCGCAGCCGAACTCGGCGGCGAGTTTCGGCGCCAGGCGCAGCAGCTTGCCCAGTATTTCCGTATGGCTATCGTCGCAATCGGACAGGCTGGCCACGTGGCGCTTCGGGATCAGCAGCAGATGCACGGGGGCGGCCGGATTGATGTCCTTGAAGGCCAGCAAGTCGTCATCCTCATACACGATGGTCGAGGGAATTTGTTTTGCAGCAATCTTGCAGAAAATACAGTTATCCACGCACGCTCCAGTAGGTCAGTGTTTGTCTGTTTCGCCGGCGTCGCGCAGCTCGTCCTTGCGCGCCGCCTTTTCCTCGAGGCCGGACAGGCCTTCGCGGCGCGCCAGCTCGTCGAGCACCTGCTGCGGCGTCAGGTCGAACTGCGCCAGCATCACCAGCGAGTGAAACCACAGGTCGGCGCATTCGTACAGGACCTTCGACGGGTCGTTGTCGCGGCGCGCATCCTTGGCGGCCATCACCGTTTCCGTCGCCTCTTCGCCGATTTTTTTCAAGATGGCATCATCGCCCTTGGCAAACAGGCGCGCGACATACGAGGTGGCGGGGTCGCCGCCATTGGCCAGCTTGCGCGATTCGATCACGGCGGCCAGGCGTTTTAACGTTTCACTCATTTGCTCTTGCTTTCCGCGTAAATCGTCTCAGGGTCTTTCAGGACGGGGTCGGTGATCTGCCATTCGCCCGTTTTCTCGTCGCCTTCGAACTTCTGGAAGAAGCACGAATGGCGGCCCGTATGGCAGGCGATGCCGCCGGCTTGCTCGATTTTCAGCAAGACCACGTCCTCGTCGCAATCGAGGCGGATTTCCAGCACCTTTTGCGTGTGGCCCGATTCTTCGCCCTTGTGCCACAGTTTCTTGCGCGAACGGCTCCAGTACACGGCTTCGCCCAGCTCCACCGTGCGCGCCAGCGCGTCGCGGTTCATCCAGGCGAACATCAGCACGTCATTGCTGCCCGCTTCCTGGGCGATCACGGGCACAAGGCCGTGCTCGTCCCATTTGACCTTTTTCAGCCACTTGGCATTGCTTGCTACGATGGTTCCGTTCTGCATGTTCTTCTATCCGCTTAGCTTATATGGACTGCTTGTCTTTACGCCAGGCGCATGGGGATGCCCTGCTGCGCCATGAACTGCTTGGCTTCCTGCACCGTGTGCTGGCCATAGTGGAAGATGCTGGCGGCCAGCACGGCGTCCGCGCGGCCCACCTTGATGCCATCGACCAGGTCTTGCAAGCCGCCCACGCCGCCCGAGGCGATCACGGGAATGCTGACGGCGTCGGACACGCCGCGCGTCAGGCCCAGGTCGAAGCCCACCTTGGTGCCGTCGCGATCCATGCTGGTAAGCAAGATTTCACCGGCGCCCAGGCTTTCCATTTTACGCGCCCATGCGAACGCGTCCAGGCCCGTGGCCGTGCGTCCGCCATGGGTAAACACTTCCCACTTGCCGGGCGACACCTGCTTGGCGTCAATGGCGACGACGATGCATTGCGAGCCGTGCTTTTGCGATGCCTCGTACACCAGCTGGGGGTTCGTCACGGCCGAGGTGTTGATGCTGACCTTGTCGGCGCCCGCATTGAGCAGACGGCGCACGTCTTCCACCACGCGCACGCCGCCGCCCACGGTCAGCGGAATGAATACTTGCGACGCCACCGCTTCGATGATGTCGAAGATCAGGCCGCGGTTGTCGCTCGAGGCGGTAATGTCGAGGAAAGTGATTTCGTCGGCGCCCTGCTCGTCATAACGGCGGGCGATTTCCACGGGATCGCCCGCGTCGCGCAATTCCGTGAAATTGACGCCTTTGACGACGCGGCCATTGGTCACGTCGAGGCAGGGGATGATACGTTTTGCAAGCATGATGGTATCCAGATTGTCGCTAGGCCAGGACACGCGCAGGCGTGCCCGGCCGGGCAGGCTTAAACGGCGGCGTCGGTCAGTTCGTCGGCGCGTTCTTGCGCCTGCGCCAGGTCGATCGTGCCTTCATAGATGGAACGGCCGCAGATCACGCCTTCGATGCCTTCGGCCTGGACCGCGCACAGCGCTTCCACGTCGCCGATATTGTGCAGGCCGCCCGAGGCGATGACGGGGATCTTGACGGCTTGCGCCAGCTTGACGGTGGCTTCGATATTGATGCCGCCCATCATGCCGTCGCGGCCGATGTCCGTGTAGATGATCGATTCGACGCCGTAGGCTTCGAATTTTTTCGCCAGATCGATCACTTCGTGGCCCGACATCTTGCTCCAGCCATCCGTTGCCACTTTGCCATCTTTGGCATCGAGGCCGACGATGATGTGGCCCGGGAAGGCGCCGCAGGCGTCGTGCAGGAAGCCGGGACTTTTCACGGCCGCCGTGCCGATGATGATGTAGGTGATGCCGGCGTCGAGGTAGCGCTCGATGGTGTCGAGGTCGCGGATGCCGCCGCCCAGCTGCACGGGGATTTCCTCGATATCATTTTCCACGGCGAAATCTTGCACGGCCTTCAGGATGGCTTTCACGGCGCCTTCGTTCTTCGGCTTGCCGGCAAAGGCGCCGTTCAGGTCGACCAGGTGCAGCCGGCGCGCGCCTTGCATCAGCCAATGGCGGGCCATCTCGGCCGGGTCTTCGGAAAATACGGTGGCAAGTTCCATATCGCCTTGTTTCAGGCGTACGCAGTGACCGTCTTTCAGGTCGATGGCGGGAATGAGCAGCATGGTCAGTGTGATTTAAAAGTGAGTGAGAGGCGGAAAAAAAGCCGGAAAGCCAACGTTAAGGTTGCCAGTGAACGAAGTTCTTGTACAGCTGCAAGCCAGCGGCAGCACTTTTTTCAGGGTGGAACTGTGTCGCGAAAATATTATCACGGGCGACGGCGCAAGCGAACGGCGCGCCATAGACAGTCTCGCCCACCGTGTGCGCTGCCTCTTGAGGTTGAGCAAAATAGCTGTGCACAAAGTAAAAATACGCGTTATCGGCGATGCCATCCCACATGACATGGGACGCCGTTTGCCGCACTTGGTTCCAGCCCATTTGCGGCACCTTGAAGCGCGAGCCGTCTTCCTGTACCTGGCCGTCGAGCTGGAAGCGCACGACTTTGCCTGGCAGCAAGCCCAAGCCGGCCGCGTCGCCCTCTTCGCTGCCGTCGAACAGCATTTGCTCGCCGATGCACACGCCCAGCACGGGCTTGCTGTCGGCGGCGCGCAGCAGCGCCTCCAATACGCCCGATTCGCGCAGGCTGCGCATGCAGTCGGGCATGGCGCCCTGGCCCGGCAAGACGATGCGGTCGGCGCTGTCGATGTCGGCAGCGACACCGGAAATGCGCACGTCGGCTTCTGGCGCCACGGCACGCAGCGCTTGCGCCACCGAGCGCAAATTGCCCATGCCGTAATCCACCACCACAATTTTATTCATGTTTGATCCCGGAATCTACAATATAGCGAGAGCGGCGCTTACAGGCTGCCCTTGGTCGATGGAATGATGCCGGCCGCGCGCTCGTCGAGCTCGGCAGCCATGCGCAGCGCGCGGCCAAAGGCCTTGAACACGGTTTCGCACTGATGGTGGGCATTCGTGCCGCGCAAGTTGTCGATATGCAATGTCACGCCCGCATGGTTGACGAAGCCGCGGAAAAATTCCAGGGTCAGGTCAACGTCGAAGCCGGCGATCATGGCGCGCGTAAACGGGATGTGGTATTCGATGCCCGGGCGGCCCGAGAAATCGAGCACCACGCGCGACAGCGCCTCGTCCAGCGGCACGTACGCGTGGCCGTAGCGGCGGATGCCCTTCTTGTCGCCGATGGCCTTGGCCACGGCCATGCCCAGCGTGATGCCCACGTCTTCCACCGTATGATGGTTGTCGATATGCACGTCGCCCGTCGCTTCGATATCGAGGTCGATCAAGCCGTGACGGGCGATCTGGTCCAGCATATGGTCGAGGAAGGGCACGCCGGTATTGAGCTTTTGCTGGCCCGTGCCGTCCAGGTTGAGGGCGACGCGAACTTGCGTCTCATTGGTGTTGCGCGTGATTTCTGCGGTGCGGTTCATGGGAGGCTCTGGCGATAGGCTAAACGAGGGATGCCTTGAAGGCATCGTAAAAAAGGGAATTTTCTTCCGGGGTGCTGACGCTGATGCGCAGGCAATTGGCCAGCGCAGCATGCATTTTACTCATATTTTTAATTAAAACCCTGCGGGCAAGCAGTTTTGCGCAAACATCGTCGGAATCCGCCACACGAATCAAAAGAAAATTTGCCTTCGAGGGGAATACGGTCACGCCGGGCAATTCCGCCAGGCGTCGTGCCAGGTCGTCGCGCGCGCTGTTGAGCAGGGCCGCCTGGGCGTTGAGCACGTCGAGATGCTCGAGCGCGAATTCGGCCGCCGCCTGCGTCAGCACATTCACATTGTAGGGCGGGCGCACTTTCTCGAACTGCGCCAGCAGGGCCGGCGCGGCCGACATGTAGCCGAGGCGGATGCCGGCCAGGCCCAGTTTCGACACGGTGCGCATCACCACCAGGTTCTCGAATTCGGGCAGGCGGCCCATGAAGCTGTGCTGCGCGAACGGCTCGTAGGCTTCGTCGACGACGGCGATGCCCGTGTCGCCCAGGGCGGCGAGGAGGCGTTCGATATCGGCGCTGGCAAACAGGTTGCCCGTCGGGTTGTTCGGATACGCGAGGAAGACCAGCGCCGGGCGGTGCTCTTCGATGGCCGCCAGCATGGCCGGCATGTCCAGGCTGAAGTCCGGGTTCAACGGCACGCCGACGAAATCCATGCCCGCAAACTGCGCCGAGCGCGCATACATGACGAAGGCCGGCACAGGCGCCAGCAGCACGGCGCGCTGGCCCGGCTCCTGGCGGGCGCACGCCATGGCCAGGATGGAAATCAGTTCATCGGAGCCGTTGCCCAGCATGACGTCGTAGCCGGCGGGCACGCCCAGATTGGCGCAGATGGCTTGCTGCAGGCTGGCGTACGATGGCGGATAGCGGTTCAGCGCCACGCCGGCCAGGCGCGCGCCCAGTTCCTCGCGCAGCTGCTGCGGCAGCGGATACGGGTTTTCCATCGCATCGAGCTTGATGTAACCGCTGGCATCGGCGACCTGGTAGCTTTTGACGGCCCGCACATCGGCGCGCACGGTGTTGCTGATTAACTGATCGAGGAAAGACATGCTGCAAACACTCCTGATGAAATGAAATGGAGACTAAATGACGACGTCTTCCGGCACGCTAGCGCTGCGCGCCTTGCGGGCCGGCGCTTTTTTCACGGCGGGCGGCTTTTTCACGGCAGCCGTTTTTCTGACCGCCGCCGGCTTTTTCACCGCCTTGGCGGACTTGGTCGCCGGCGGTGCTGCCAGTTCCTGCGTCAACGCCGCCAATCGCTGTTCGATGATGGCGCAGTAATCGGGATTCAATTCAAAGCCGACGAAATCGCGCCCGCAGCGCTTGGCCGCCAGGGCCGTGGTGCCGCTGCCCATGAACAGGTCGAGCACCACGCCGCCGGGCGGGCACGACGCCTTCACCATGCGCTCGATGATTTCGAGCGGCTTTTGCGTCGGGTGGTCGGCCCGTTCCGGGTGCTCCTTGTGCAGGCGCGACACGCTCCACAAGTCTTTCGGGTTGTAGCCCACTTCCAGCCATTTGGCGCCGATGAAGATCGAGCGCGAGCGGGCTTTCTTGGTGGCCGCGTCGTAGGCGATGCGCACCGCGTCAAGGTCGAAGTAGTAATCCTTGCGCTTGACGAAGAAGCCGATGGTGTCGTGCACCGATGAAAAGCTGCGCACGCTGCCGCCCATGGACGGCACGCGGCGGTCCCAGATGATTTCATTCATCATCGCCATGCGCTGTTTCAGCATGACGAAGATTTCCGGCGAATAGCGCCAGGTCAGAAAGATATACAGGCTGCCGTTGGCTTTGAGCTTGGGCAGCGCCGCATCGATCCACTGTTCCGTCCAGCGCAGGTAGTCGGCCACCGACTGCTGGTCCGACGCGTTACCGTAATCCTTGCCCAGGTTGTACGGCGGATCCGTCAGGATCAGGTCCACCGAGCCATCGGGAATGCGCGCCAGTCCTGCCAGCGCGTCTTCGCAATAGACCCGGTTGACCCAGTCCGGCTGGTCCGCCATCGTCGTCATGGCTGCGGCTTCAGACGCAGTTCGGCGCTGCGCGCGTGCGCCTGCAAGCCTTCGCCATACGCCAGGGTGGCGGCGACACGGCCCAGGGTTTGCGCGCCCGCTTCACTGACGTGAATGATGGACGAGCGCTTCTGGAAGTCGTACACGCCCAGCGGCGACGAGAAGCGCGCCGTGCGCGAGGTCGGCAGCACGTGATTGGGACCGCAGCAATAGTCGCCCAGCGATTCGGACGAAAAACGGCCCAGGAACATGGCGCCCGCGTGGCGGATTTTATCTGCCCACTGCTGCGGATGCTCCGCCGAGATTTCCAGGTGCTCGGCGGCGATGGCATTGGCGATTGCGCACGCCTCGTCCATGCTGCGCACCTTGATCAGCGCGCCCCGGTCGGCCAGCGAGGTGCTGATGGTGGCCTGGCGCGGCATCGTCGGCAGCAGCTTGGCGATGCTCTCTTCGACTTGCGCGATGTACTCCGCGTCGGGGCACAGCAGGATCGCCTGCGCCAGCTCGTCGTGCTCGGCCTGCGAAAACAGGTCCATCGCGACCCAGTCCGGGTCCGTCGTGCCGTCGCACAGCACGAGGATTTCCGACGGTCCGGCGATCATGTCGATGCCGACGATGCCGAACACGCGGCGCTTGGCGGCCGCCACATAGGCGTTGCCGGGGCCGACGATTTTATCGACGGCGGCGATCGTCTGCGTGCCGTAGGCCAGCGCGCCGACGGCTTGCGCGCCGCCGATGGTGATCACGCGCGTCACGCCCGCGATCGCGGCGGCGGCCAGCACCATCTGGTTTTTCACGCCATCGGGCGTCGGCACCACCATGATGATTTCGCCCACGCCCGCCACATGCGCGGGAATGGCGTTCATCAGCACGGACGACGGATACGCAGCCTTGCCGCCCGGGACGTAGATGCCGACCCGGTCCAGCGGCGTGATCTTTTGCCCCAGCACCGTGCCATCGGGCTCGGTGTAGCTAAAACCGCGCAATTCCTCGCGCTGGCGTTCGTGGAAGGCGCGGATGCGCTGGGCGGCGATCTGCAGCGCTTCGCGCTGGGCCGACGGCAAGCCGTTCAGGGCCGCCTGCAGTTCGGCTTGCGAAATATCAAACGCCGCCATTTCCGCCGCGCCGCCATGCGGGATGCGGTCGAAACGGTTGGTGTATTCCAGGACGGCGGCGTCGCCGCGCGTTTTCACGTCGGCCAGGATTTTTGCGACCGACGTTTCAATCGCCGCATCGGTGCCCGCCTCGAACGCCAGCAGCGTGTCGAGCGATTGTTGGAAACCTTCCTGGCTTGAATCGAGCTTGCGTATCTGTATCGGCATAATCGGCTTTCTGCTACTGAATGTGTCTAGGCTTGCGAGGCGCGTTCAAACGCCTCGATAATCGGCTGCAAGCGCTCGCGCTTGAGCTTTAATGCCGCCTGGTTGACCACCAGGCGCGACGAAATTTCCATGATGTGCTCGACCTCGACAAGGTTGTTCGCGCGCAGGGTGCTGCCCGTGCTGACCAGGTCGACGATGGCGTCGGACAGGCCGACCAACGGTGCCAGCTCCATCGAGCCATACAGCTTGATCAGGTCGACGTGCACGCCCTTGGCGGCGAAATGCTCGCGCGCCGTGTGCACGAACTTGGTGGCCACGCGCAAACGCGCGCCCTGGTGCACGGCCTTTTCGTAGTCGAAGCCGGCCTGCACCGCCACCGACATGCGGCAGGAAGCGATATTCAGGTCGATCGGCTGGTACAGGCCTTCGCCGCCGTGTTCGAGCAGGACATCCTTGCCCGCCACGCCGAAATCGGCCGCGCCGTACTGCACGTAGGTCGGCACGTCGCTGGCGCGCACGATGATGACGCGCACGTTCGGATCGTTGGTGGCCAAAATCAGCTTGCGCGAAGTCTCCGGGTTTTCCAGCACCTTGATGCCGGCCGCTTCCAGCAGCGGCATGGTGTCCTCAAAAATGCGGCCCTTCGAGAGCGCCAGGATCAGCTGGGAGCTGTCGCCGTTGTTCGATCCGTTCATGCTCGTTCCTTTTCTTGTTTTTACTTGATGCGCACGATGTTCGCGCCGACGGCCGACAACTTCACTTCCATGCGGTCGTAGCCGCGGTCGAGGTGATAGATGCGGTCGATCAGGGTTTCGCCGTCGGCGGCCAGGGCCGCGATCACCAGCGAGGCCGAGGCGCGCAGGTCGGTCGCCATCACGGGCGCGCCGCGCAGCTGCTTGACGCCGGCGATGATGGCCGTGTTGCCCTCGATGGTGATGTCGGCGCCCAGGCGGTTCATTTCCTGCACATGCATGAAGCGGTTCTCGAAAATCGTCTCGGTGACGCGGCTGGCGCCGTTGGCGATCGTGTTGACGGCCATGAACTGCGCCTGCATGTCGGTCGGGAAGCCCGGGTATTCCGTCGTGCGGAAGCTGACGGGGTTCGGACGGGCCGACATCTCGGCGCGGATCCAGTCGGCGCCGAAGGTCATCGTCAGGCCCATGGCGCGCAGCTTGTCGAGCGCCGCGTCGAGGATGTCCGTGCGCACGTTGCGCAGGGTGATGTCGCCGCCGGTGGCCGCCACGGCGCACAGGAAGGTACCCGTTTCAATACGGTCGGCGATCACCGCGTGCGAGGCGCCGTGCAGGGCGTCCACACCCTGGATCACCAGGCGGCTGGTGCCGATGCCGTCGATCTTCGCGCCCATGGCCACCAGCAGGTGGGCCAGGTCGGTCACTTCCGGTTCGCAGGCGGCGTTTTCCAGGATGGTCTCGCCTTCGGCCAGGGTCGCGGCCATCAGCAGGTTCTCGGTGCCGGTGACGGTGATCATGTCGGTGACGATGCGCGCGCCTTTCAGCTTGGCGCACTTGGCGTAGATGTAGCCCGCTTCGATGCGGATCTCGGCGCCCAGCGCTTCCAGGCCCTTGATGTGCTGGTCGACGGGGCGCGAACCGATGGCGCAGCCGCCCGGCAGCGAGACCTTGGCTTCGCCGAAGCGCGCCAGCATGGGGCCCAGCACGAGGATCGAGGCGCGCATGGTTTTCACCAGTTCATACGGCGCTTCCAGGGTGTCGATGGCGCTGCCGTTGAGAACGACGCGGTCGCCGTCCTGCTGCACTTTCAGGCCCGTCTGGCCCAGCAATTTGAGCATGGTGGCCACGTCGTGCAAATGCGGCACGTTCGTCAGGTCCAGGTCGCCCGCGGTCAGCAGGCCCGCGCACAGGATGGGCAGGGCGGCGTTTTTCGCGCCGGAGATGGCGATGTCGCCGTTCAGGCGGTTGCCGCCGTTGATGAGGAGCTTGTCCATGTGCTTATCCTTGGAATTCTTCAGGTGTCAGGGTTTTCATCGACAGCGCGTGGATTTCCTCGCGCATGCGGTCGCCCAGCGCCGCGTAGACGATCTGGTGGCGCTGGATCAGGCGCTTGCCGGCGAATGCGGGCGAGACGATCACGGCCTGGAAGTGCTGGCCGTCGCCCTCCACTTCGAGGTGCGTGCATTCGAGGCCGGCCGACAGATAGCCGTGGATCAGTTCTGGAGTGGTGGTCACGATAAGTCCTTGATATTGAATAATGTAGTGATGTGATGTGCCGCAGTCAATGGCGCAATGAGTGTCGCAATCAGTGACGCAAACGATAGCCGCTTTTCAGCAGGCGGATCGACGCCAGCGCCAGGATCACGAGGAAGCCGGCGACGATGGAAAGACTGATCCAGGGGCTGACGTCGGACACGCCGAAGAAGCCGTAGCGGAAACCGTCGATCATGTAGAAGAAGGGGTTCAGGTGCGATACCGTCTGCCAGAACGGCGGCAGCGAGTGGATCGAATAGAACACGCCCGACAAAAAGGTGGCCGGCATGATCAAAAAGTTCTGGAAGGCGGCCAGCTGGTCGAATTTCTCGGCCCAGATGCCGGCGATCAGGCCCATGGTGCCCAGCATGGCGGCGCCGAGAAACGCGAAGATGACGATCCACAGCGGCGCGACAAACGACAGGTCGGCGAACCAGCAAGTGATGGCAAACACGCCAAAGCCCACGGCCAGGCCGCGCGCGACGGAAGCGAGTACATACGCCGAGAAGATTTCCCAATGCGACAGGGGCGTGAGCAGCACGAACACCAGGTTGCCCGTGATCTTCGACTGGATCAGCGAGGACGAGGAATTGGCGAACGCGTTTTGCAGCACGCTCATCATCACCAGACCGGGAATCAGAAAGGCCGTGTAGCTGACGCCGGGGCTCGGCTCGACGCGGCCGTCGAGCACATGGCCGAACACCAGCAGGTACAGCATCGACGTGAGCACGGGTGCGGCCACGGTTTGCGTCGCCACTTTCCAGAAGCGCAGCGTCTCTTTGTAGACGAGGGTGCGAAATCCTGTCGAAATCATACGGTACCTTTATCCATGATCTGCAAGAAGATATCTTCCAGGTCGGCTTGTTGCAATTGCATTTCATCGATCTCGACGCCCGCTTCGCGCAGGCGGGCGAGGATTTTCTCGACTTCGCTGTATTCGTTGACGCGCAGGCTGAACTTGTTCGGCGCCTGCTGTTCTTCCGGGTGCAGCACCAGGTGCTGCAGGTCGGCCGGCAAGGCGCCGTGTTTCAGGTGCACCTGCAGCTGCGAGCCAGCGATGCGCCGGATCAGGGCCGACATCGTGTCGAGCGCCACCACCTTGCCGGTCTTCAGCATGGCGACGCGCTGGCACATGGCTTGCGCCTCTTCCAGGTAGTGGGTGGTCAGCACGACCGTGTGGCCGCCTTCGCGGTTCAGGCGCGAGATGAACTTCCACAGGGTCTGGCGCAGTTCCACGTCGACGCCGGCCGTCGGCTCATCGAGCACGATGACGGGCGGCTTATGCACCAGCGCCTGGGCGACGAGCACGCGGCGCTTCATGCCGCCGGACAGCGCGCGCATGTTGGTGTCAGCCTTGCCGGTCAGGTCGAGGTTTTCCATGACCTCGTCGATCCACTTGTCGTTGTTCGGCAGGCCGAAATAGCCGGACTGCAGGCGCAGGGTTTCGCGCACGGTGAAAAACGGGTCGAACACGAGTTCCTGCGGCACCACGCCCAGGTTGCGGCGCGCATTGCGGAAGTCCTTGACCACGTCGTGGCCATGGATCTTGACGGTGCCCGCGTCGGGACGTATCAGGCCGGCGATGATGGAAATGAGGGTGGTCTTGCCGGCGCCGTTGGGGCCGAGCAGGCCAAAGAACTCGCCTTCTTCGATGGCCAGCGACACGCCGCCCAGCGCCTTGAGCGATTTATAGCTCTTTTCTACGTTCGTTATTTGAATTGCGGTCATGTGCTTGTTTCAAGTGTAATGCGTCTGGTGTGATGCGCCAGTTGCCGGAGACATCCAGGCCGGCAGGCCGGTGCAGGGCGCCACCTTCAGGCGAGGACGGCGCAACAGTCAATTATAGTTGGAAACTTCGTGGAACACTTGGAGATCAATCCGGCGGCGCTGCTGGCCTGCCGGCTTGAAAGCTACTGCTGATGCGGGGAGTGGGACAGGATCAATGATGATGCAGGTCGGACGGGCTGCGTTCGGCGTGGCCGCCGGCGCTGGCGCAGTCGTCGGCCGTCAGCGTGCTCGAGACGAGCGAGCAGACGCCATACAGCTTGGTCAGGTTTTTCAGGTTGTTCGGCAGGTTTTTCAGCTCCAGCACGGCGCCCGCATCCTGGGCCGCGCGCTGCCACGTCAGCATGACGGACACGGCGGCCGAATCGACGGCCTTGACGTTGCGCAAGTCGAACTTCGTCTGACCCGAGCGGATGGCGTCCAGACCCTGCTCCAATGCCGAAGTGGCATTGTGCACGGTCAGGGAAGTCAGGGACTGCAAGGTGTCGAGAGAGTCGGGCATGGCGTCGGGCTGCGCTGGTCTGGAGCTGGGTCAGGAGCTATATGATAGCCGATTATTTGGCTTTGGCAGCGGGACGGCTGGCCAGGGCCTTGTTTTTTGCCTGCAAGGTCTTGATCAGGCCATCGATGCCGCCCTTGCTGATCTCGCTGGCAAAGCTGCTTTTGTACGTTTCCACCAGCCACGCGCCCAGCACGTTGATGTCATAGATCTTCCAGCCGGCCGGGGTTTTCGCCACGCGGTAGTTCAGGGGCACGGGTTCGCCGCGCGCCACGTTGACCTGCGAACGCACTTCCACTTCCGTGTCGCTCGGGTCGGCGCGCAGCGGCTTGAATTCCACGGTTTCGTTCTTGATCTGCGACAGGGCGCCCGAGTACGTGTAGATCAGCAGGGTGCGGAATTCCGCGGCCAGCTGCTTTTGCTGGTCAGGCGTGGCGTCGCGCCAGAAGCGGCCGGCGGCCAGGGCCGTCATGCGCTGGAAATCCACGTACGGCAGGATCTTGCTTTCCACCAATTCGGTGACGCGCTTGATATCGCCAGCCTGGATGGCCTTGTCGTTCTTGGCCGTGTCGATCACGTCCTGGCTGATGCGTTTGACCAATACGTCCGGCGCTTCGACAGCAGGAGCGGCCTGGGCGGCGGTGGCAAAGGCGATAGTGGCCATCGCCAGCAGTTGTTTCATCAATTTCATGGTTCTACCTTTCATGGTGTTGCTATGCACCGGCTGGCGTTGATCGCAGCCGTGGTGTTTCTGTACCGGAGTTTACTCCTGGGGCCTGGCCTCGGAAGCAACGGTATTGCTACCAGATGTTACGAGGTCCGCTGGCGCCACCACGGCGGCGGCCGTGGCCGCAGGCACGTCATTGGCAGGTTGCGGTTTTGCCTCGTACTCCGGCTCGTAATCGCTGGTGTCGTTTTTTGGCACTTTGCGGTCGCGGCGGTCCGTATCGCCATCGAAAACCTTGCTTTCGCGCGCCTGCAGGAAGCCGTCGCGGATGAATTCATAACGGTCCAGCGCGGCCGCTTCCATCAGGTTGGTCGCGTCGAGCAGCGCGGCGCGCTTGTCGACCACGCGCGTCACCGTGCCGATATTGCGTACATTGACCGGATCCTTGTAGCGCCATGGGTCGCCCGTGATATCGAGCGGCAGGGCTACCGTGTCGCGCACGGTCGATGGGCCCAGCAGCGGCAGCATCAGGTACGGACCCGACTGGACGCCATACCAGCCCAGGGTCTGGCCAAAGTCTTCGTTATGCTTGGGAATGCCGGCCTGCGACGCGATGTCGATCAGGCCGAGGATGCCGAAGGTCGAGTTCATGCTGACGCGCACGACGTCCTGCAGGCCCGCTTCACCCTTGCCTTGCAGCAAATTGTTCACGGCGCTCCACACATCGGACAAGTTGCCGAAGAAGTTGCCCACGCCCGTTTGCACGAACGACGGCGTCACCGTCTTGTAGGCCGTGGCGACCGGTTTCAGGGCCACCTGGTCGACGGTGTCGTTGAACTTGAACATCGCGCGGTTATACCCTTCCAGCGGGTCGCGCGGGTTGGTGCCGGTGGCGCAGGCGCTCACGCTGGCGGCGATGGCCAGGGCCAGGCCGATACGCGCCAGGCTGCCTTGGGATTGCTTGGTCGACTCGCTCATTTGCTGTCCTTTCCTTCCGCTGCCTTGCTGTAGATGAACTGATTGATCAGGTCTTCCAGCACTGTGGCCGATTGAGTACGGACGATCTTGTCGCCCTCTGCCAGGTTCGCCAAATCGCCGCCTGCTTCCAGGCCGATATATTGCTCACCCAACAAACCGGCCGTCAAAATCTTGGCCGAGCTATCTTTCGGAAATTTGTAGCCATCTTCGATGTCGAGTTTCACCAGCGCCTGATACGTCTTGTCGTCAAAGCGGATCTCCGCCACGCGCCCCACCACCACGCCAGCGCCCTTGACGGGCGCCTGCGGCTTGAGGCCGCCAATATTGTCGAACTTGGCCGTAATGGTATACGTCTTGCTGAAAGACAGCGAGCTCATATTGCCGGCCTTGAGCGCCAGAAACATCAATGCCGCCACACCCAACAAGACGAACAAGCCGACCCAGACATCCAAAGATTTACGTTGCATAAACAATCCTAAATAATTTTTACTTGCTGCCGCCTGCGCAACATCCTGCCCAGGCCCGCTGTTTGTCGCTGAACGGCAATTACTTGCTAAACATCAACGCCGTCATCATGAAATCGAGCCACCACACCATCAACGACGAAATCACCACCGTGCGCGTGGTGGCGCCGGACACGTCTTCCGGCGTCGGCTGCGCCTGGTAACCTTGGAACAGCGCGATGAAGGTCACCGCGATGCCGAACACCAGGCTCTTGATGGTGCCGTTGCCCACTTCCTTCCAGACATCCACGCCGCC
Source organism: Janthinobacterium goodfellowi (assembly GCF_051380695.1). Taxonomy (NCBI): domain Bacteria; kingdom Pseudomonadati; phylum Pseudomonadota; class Betaproteobacteria; order Burkholderiales; family Oxalobacteraceae; genus Janthinobacterium; species Janthinobacterium goodfellowi. Next base: position 169,289 of record NZ_JBNYXN010000009.1, read on the forward strand.
TTGCATCTGCGACCAGAACGAGCCTTCATCGACGCCGATCAGCACCACGCCGACCAGATAGCTGCCGATGATGCCGACGGCCGTGAAGATGGCGCCCAGGATCGGCATGGCGATCACGCCGGCCCAGAAACGGGGCGCCAGCACGCGCTGGATCGGATTGACCGCCATCATTTCCATGGCCGACAATTGCTCGCCCGCCTTCATCAGGCCGATTTCCGCCGTCAGCGACGTGCCGGCACGGCCCGCGAACAGCAGCGCCGTGACGACGGGGCCCAGTTCGCGCGTCAAGGACAGCGCCACCAGCAAGCCCAGCGACTGCTCGGCGCCATACGTGGTCAAGGTGTAATAGCCTTGCAAACCCAGCACCATGCCGACAAACAGGCCGGAGACGGCGGTAATCACCAGCGAGCGGTTACCGATAAAAAACAGTTGCTCGATCACCAGGCGCGGACGGCGCCACAGGCCGCCTGACGAGGCGATGATGATAAAGAACGAACGCACGGCAAAGCCGAGGTCTTGTACCGAATTGCGCAACCATGCTCCGATCGCCGCCAGGAAACGCGCGATCATCGGCCCGCTCCCGCGTGCAAGCCCAGGTCGTCGGCCAGCGACTTGCCCGGATAGTGGAACGGTACGGGGCCATCGGCCTCGGCATTGACGAACTGCTTGACGTACGGATGCGTCGACACGGCCATCTCGGCCGGCGTGCCGTGCGCCACGATCTTGCCCGATGACAGAAAATAGACGTAATCAGCGATGGCGAAACACTCCTTCACATCGTGCGATACCAAGATAGACGTGGAGCCCAGCGCATCGTTCAGATTGCGGATCAAATTGGCCGTCACGCCCATGGAAATCGGGTCCAGGCCGGCGAACGGCTCGTCGTACATGATCAGTTCGGGGTCGAGCGCGATGGCGCGCGCCAGCGCGACGCGGCGGCCCATGCCGCCGGAAATCTCGGCCGGCTTCAATTGCGCCGCATTGCGCAAGCCCACGGCGTGCAGCTTCATCAGCACCAGGGTGCGGATCAGCTCTTCATTCAAGTCCGTGTGTTCGCGCAGGGGGAAGGCCACGTTCTCGAACGCCGTCAAATCCGTAAACAGGGCGCCGTGCTGGAACAGCATGCCCATCTTGCGGCGCAGCTGATACAGCTCGTCGGTTCCCAGCGTATGCACGATCTGGCCGTCCACATTCACGGAACCGGAACTGGGGCGCAACTGCCCGCCGATCAGGCGCAGTACGGTCGTCTTGCCACTGCCGGAGCCACCCATGACGGCCACAACTTTTCCACGTGGGAAATCCATTTGAAGGCCCGATAAAATCGAACGTTCTCCATAGGCAAAGTGTAAATCACGGATCTCAACAAGATTTGGCACGACGAAGCTCACTATTTTAATGGCGTATTGTAGTGCAGAAACGCCAACCTCTGCTGAGACACCCCTTGGGACAGCCCCGTAATGGGGAAGAATACAACACTAATGAATCGAAAGTCAGATATTGTAGTGGAAATTTGACCTGCGCATCGCGCCCTCATCCGATGGGGCTCATGGCTGTCCACTTGATAACTAAAAATAACAAGGGCCACGCCGCAATGCGCGCCGTGGCCCTGTCAAAAAACGAACAATTGCTCGTTAATTAGCGTGGCAGCAGGGATGCCCCCATCAGGAACTCATCGACGGCGCGCGCGCACTGGCGTCCTTCGCGGATGGCCCACACCACCAGCGACTGGCCACGGCGCATGTCGCCAGCCGCAAACACCTTGGCCACCGAGGTCTGGTAGCAGCCGGCACCATCCGTTGTCGCCTTGACATTGCCGCGCGCATCCGTATCGACGCCGAACGCTTGCAGCACTTGTTGTACTGGTGAAACAAAGCCCATGGCCAGGAAGACCAGGTCGGCCTTCATCTCGAATTCCGAGTTCGGCACTTCGCTCATCTTGCCGTCTTTCCATTCGACGCGGCAGGCGATCAGCTTTTCCACCTTGCCGCCCTTGCCTTCGAAACGCTTGGTGGCCACGGCCCAGTCGCGCTCGCAGCCTTCCTCGTGCGACGACGAGGTGCGCAGCTTGGTCGGCCAGTACGGCCAGACCAGCGGCTTGTTTTCCTGTTCCGGCGGCTGCGGCATCAGTTCGAACTGGGCCACGGAAGCGGCGCCATGGCGGTTCGAGGTGCCGACGCAGTCGGAACCCGTGTCACCGCCGCCGATCACCACCACGTGCTTGCCCGTCGCCTTGATCTGGTCCTTGAGCTTGTCGCCCGCGTTGACCTTGTTTTGCAGCGGCAGGAAATCCATGGCGAAGTGCACGCCTTTCAAGTCGCGGCCCGGCACGGGCAAGTCGCGCGGCTGCTCGGCGCCGCCGGCCATGATGACGGCGTCGAATTCTTTTTCCAGGTCTTCCGGGAAAATCGTTTCCTTGGCCCAATTGTTGACGTTGGCAGGGAAGTCCTTGCCGACCAGCACGCTGGTGCGGAACACCACGCCTTCGGCTTCCATCTGTTTCACGCGCAGGTCGATGTGCGACTTTTCCATCTTGAAGTCGGGGATGCCGTAGCGCAGCAAGCCACCGACCCGGTCGCTCTTTTCAAACACGGTGACGGCATGGCCGGCGCGCGCCAGCTGCTGCGCCGCCGCCAGGCCGGCAGGACCGGAGCCGACGATGGCCACTTTCTTGCCGGTGCTAAAACTCGCCGGCTGCGGCGTGACCCAGCCGTGCTCCCAGCCCATGTCGATGATTTTATGCTCGATCGACTTGATGCCGACCGGATCTTCATGGATGCCCAGGGTGCAGGCCGATTCGCACGGCGCCGGGCAGATGCGGCCCGTAAATTCCGGGAAGTTATTCGTCGAATGCAGGATATCGAGCGCTTCGCGGTAGGCGCCGCGGTATACGAGGTCATTCCAGTCGGGAATGATGTTATTCACGGGGCAACCCGTGGTACAGAAGGGAATGCCGCAATCCATGCAGCGCGCGCCCTGCACGGTCGCTTGCGCGTCCGACAGGTGCAAGACGAATTCCTTGTAGTTCTTCAGGCGCGCGGCAGGCTCCAGATAGTGTTCGTCCTGGCGCTTGAATTCCATGAAGCCGGTAATTTTACCCACGATGTTTCCTTTGTATTTGGCTGGCGGGGAGCGGCATGGCCGCTCCCTGGTCGTTCATTTGGCAATGAGCCTGGCTGGCTCAGGCGGCGACGGCTTGTACTTCCATGGCGGCATCGGCCGCCATCTCGATCAGCGCGCGCTTGTATTCGTTCGGGAAGACCTTCACGAACTTGCCGCGCGCCGCGGCCCAGTCGTCGAGCAGGACGCGGGCGCGGGTGCTGCCCGTGTGCTTGAAGTGACGCTCGATCAGGCGCTTGAGGATGACTTCGTCCGCTTCCGGCACGCCGTCGCGGTGCTGCGTGTGCCAGGCATCGCGGTCGACGTGCTGTTCCCCTGCCGACACGACCTTGTCCAGGCTGACCATGGCCGTGTTGCATTTGCTGGCAAAGTCACCGGCCGGGTCATACACATAGGCGATGCCGCCCGACATGCCGGCCGCGAAGTTGCGTCCCGTGTTGCCCAGCACCACCACCGTGCCGCCCGTCATGTATTCGCAACCATGGTCGCCCAGGCCCTCGACCACCGTGGTGGCGCCCGAGTTGCGCACGGCAAAGCGTTCGCCTGCCACGCCGTTGAAAAACGCTTCGCCGGCGATGGCGCCGTACAGCACCGTGTTGCCGATAATGATGTTGTCCACGGCCCAGCCGCGGAACTCGGTATTGGGCCGCACGATGATGCGTCCGCCCGACAAGCCCTTGCCGACGTAATCGTTGCCCTCGCCCACCAGGTCGATCGTGATGCCGTGCGCCAGGAAGGCGCAGGCCGACTGGCCCGCCGTGCCTTGCAGCTGGATGTGGATGGTGTCGTCCGGCAAGCCGGCGTGGCCGTATTTCTTTGCCACTTCGCCGGACAGCATGGTGCCCACCGTGCGGTTCAGGTTGCGCACGGGCGAGATGAAGGAAACGCGCTCGCCCTTTTCCAGCGCCGCGCGCGCTTGCGCGATCAGCTTGTGGTCGAGCGCCTTTTCCAGCGCATGGTCCTGGTTTTCCACGTGGCGGCAGGCTTGGCCATCCGGGGTTTCCGGCTTGTAGAAGATGGACGAGAAGTCCAGCCCTTGCGCCTTCCAGTGCGAAATCGCCTTCGATTTGTCGAGCAAGTCGACCCGGCCGATCAGCTCGTCATACGTGCGGATGCCCAGCTGCGCCATCAACTGGCGGGCTTCTTCGGCCACGAAGAAGAAGTAATTGACGACATACTCGGGTTTGCCCGAGAACTTGGCGCGCAGCACCGGATCTTGCGTGGCCACGCCCACCGGGCACGTATTCAAGTGGCATTTGCGCATCATGATGCAGCCTTCGACCACCAGCGGCGCCGTGGCGAAACCGATCTCGTCGGCGCCCAGCAGGGCGGCGATGACCACGTCGCGGCCCGTCTTCATCTGGCCATCGGCCTGCACGCGGATACGGCTGCGCAAACCGTTCAAGACCAGCGTCTGTTGCGTTTCGGCCAGACCCAGCTCCCACGGCGTACCCGCATGTTTCACGGACGACAATGGCGAGGCGCCCGTGCCGCCGTCGTGGCCGGCGACGACCACGTGGTCGGCCTTGGCCTTGGTGACGCCGGCGGCCACGGTGCCGATGCCCACTTCCGACACCAGTTTCACGGAAATCGAGGCGCGCGGATTGGCGTTCTTCAAGTCATGGATCAGCTGCGCCAGGTCTTCGATCGAATAAATGTCGTGGTGCGGCGGCGGCGAAATCAGGCCCACGCCCGGCACGGAGAAGCGCAGGCTGGCGATGTATTCGGACACCTTATGGCCCGGCAACTGGCCGCCTTCGCCCGGCTTCGCGCCCTGCGCCATCTTGATCTGGATCTGGTCGGCCGAATTCAGGTAAGCGGCCGTGACGCCGAAACGTCCCGACGCCACCTGCTTGATGCGCGAGCGCATGGAATCGCCTTCCTGCAGCGGAATATCGACGACGATCTGCTCGGCGCCCACGACGGAAGCCATGGTATCGCCCTGGCGGATCGGGATGCCCTTCAATTCCTGCGTGTAGCGGTTCGGATCTTCGCCGCCCTCGCCCGTATTCGACTTGCCGCCGATACGGTTCATGGCGACCGCAAGCGTTGCGTGCGCTTCCGTGCTGATGGACCCGAGCGACATGGCGCCCGTGGCGAAACGCTTGACGATTTCCTTGGCCGGTTCCACTTCATCGAGCGGGATCGCCTTGGTCGGGTCGAGCTTGAACTCGAACAGGCCGCGCAGGGTCAGGTGGCGACGGCTCTGGTCGTTGATGATTTGCGCATACTCCTTATAGCTGGAGAAATTGTTGCTGCGCGTGGAGTGCTGCAATTTCGCAATCGCGTCCGGCGTCCACATGTGGTCTTCGCCGCGCACGCGGAACGCATACTCGCCGCCCGCGTCGAGCTTATCGGCCAGCACGGGATCGTTGCCGAAGGCCAGCGCGTGCAGGCGCAGCGCTTCTTCCGCCACTTCAAACACGCCGATGCCTTCCACGTTCGAGGCCGTGCCCTTGAAGTATTTATCGACCAGCGACTTGTTCAGGCCGATGGCTTCGAAGATTTGCGCGCCGCAGTAGGACATGTAGGTCGAAATGCCCATCTTCGACATGACCTTCATCAAGCCTTTGCCGACCGCCTTGGTGTAGTTATAGATGGCTTTCTCGCCCGACAGGTCGCCCGGCAAGCCGTGCGCCATCTCGGCCAGGGTTTCCATGGCCAGATACGGGTGGACGGCTTCCGCGCCATAGCCGGCCAGCAAGGCGAAGTGGTGCGTTTCGCGGGCCGAGCCCGTTTCCACGACCAGGCCGGTGGACGCGCGCAAGCCCTTGCTCACCAGGTGCTGGTGCACGGTGGACGTGGCCAGCAGCGCGGGGATCGCCACCTGGTCGGCGCAGATGGCGCGGTCCGACACGATCAAAATATTGTGGCCTGACTTGACGGCATCGACGGCTTCCGCGCACAGCGAGGCCAGGCATGCTTCCACGCCTTCCTTGCCCCAGGCCAGCGGGTAGCAGATGTCCAGTTCGTACGACTTGAACTTGCCGCCCGTGTGGGCGCTGATGTTGCGCAGACGCGCCATGTCGTCAAAGCCCAGCACGGGCTGCGCCACTTCCAGGCGCATCGGCGGGTTGACGTTGTTGGTATCGAGCAAGTTCGGTTTCGGGCCGATGAAGGACACCAGCGACATCACCATCGCTTCGCGGATCGGGTCGATCGGCGGATTCGTCACTTGCGCGAACAATTGCTTGAAGTAGTTATACAGCGGCTTCAATTTGTTCGACATGACGGCCAACGGCGAGTCATTGCCCATCGAGCCCGTCGCCTCTTCGCCGGCCAGTGCCATCGGCGCCATGAGGAATTTCAAGTCTTCCTGCGTGTAGCCGAACGCCTGCTGGCGGTCCAGCAGCGATGGCTGGGCTTTTTCGCCCTGGGCGCGGTCCAGCTTCGCTTGTCCTTCGGCCAGCTTGATCTCGTCGAGCTTGATGCGCACCGAATTGATCCACGCCTTGTACGGCTTGGCGTTGGCGTAGGTGTTTTTCAGTTCCTGGTCGTCGATGATGCGGCCCGCTTCCAAGTCGATCAGGAACATTTTGCCAGGCTGCAAGCGCCATTTCTGGATGATCTTCGATTCGGGAATCGGCAGCACGCCCGATTCCGACGCCATCACCACCAGGTCGTCGTCCGTGACGATATAGCGCGCCGGACGCAAGCCATTGCGGTCCAGGGTGCCGCCGATATGGCGGCCGTCCGTGAATGCCATGGCGGCCGGGCCGTCCCACGGCTCCATCATGGCCGCGTGGTATTCATAGAAGGCGCGGCGGTTGTCATCCATCGTCGTGTGGTTTTCCCACGCTTCCGGAATCATCATCATCATGGCCTGGGCGATCGGGTAGCCGGCCATCAGCAGCAATTCCAGCGCATTGTCGAAGCACGCCGTGTCGGACTGGCCTTCATAGATCAGCGGGAACAGTTTCTGCAGATCGTCGCCCAGCACGGCCGACTTCATCACGCCTTCGCGCGCGCGCATCCAGTTGAAGTTGCCTTTCACCGTGTTGATCTCGCCGTTATGGGCGATCAGGCGGTACGGGTGGGCCAGCGGCCATTCCGGGAAGGTATTCGTCGAGAAACGCTGGTGCACCAGGGCCAGGGCCGAGATGCAGCGCGCATCCTGCAAGTCCTTGTAGTACACGCCCACCTGGTCGGCCAGCAGCAAGCCTTTATAGACGATGGTACGGGCCGACATCGACGGCACGAAGAATTCCTTGCCGTGCAGCAGTTTCAAGGCCTGGATGGCGTGGCCCGACGATTTGCGGATCACATACAGTTTGCGCTCGAGCGCGTCGGTGACCATGATGTCCGGGCCGCGGCCGATGAAGATCTGGCGGATGACGGGTTCCTTGGCGCGCACGGTGGGCGACATCGGCATGTCCGTATCGATGGGCACGTTGCGCCAGCCCAGCACGACCTGGCCCTCGATGCGCACGGCGCGTTCGATTTCCTGTTCGCAGGCGATGCGCGACGCGTGTTCCTTGGGCAGGAAGACCATGCCCACGCCGTATTCGCCAGGCGGCGGCAATTCCACGCCCTGCTTGGCCATTTCTTCGCGGTAGTACTGGTCGGGAATCTGGATCAGGATGCCGGCGCCATCGCCCATCAGCGCATCGGCGCCCACGGCGCCCCGGTGATCGAGGTTTTTCAGAATCAGCAAACCCTGTTCGACGATCGAATGGGTCTTGTTGCCCTTGATATGGGCGACGAAACCGACGCCGCAGGCATCGTGTTCATTGGCTGGGTCGTACAGGCCTTGCGCTTTCATGGGCTTCTCCGCTGCATATGACTATCGAAAAACTAGAGTAGTGCAACGCAACAAAAAACTCAACCAGAACAATTAGGGTCGGAGTCGAATTAAATTCGAATCTGTCGCCCTAAAAATTTAATAGGGACATAGTTAAAGCGATTTCAATAAAACGTCAAAAAGAAACCATTTTTTGTTTTAAATGCGAATGCTTTTCAATTGGAGGCGGACTCGGCCACGATTTTGCGGGGACGGCCCCGCTTGGCGGGCAGTACTTGCCGCTGCATTTTCTGCTCCAGCGCCTGCTTGAAAGCGTCGGAACCCAGGGGCCAGCCCTTCAAAACAGCCTGTTCCACGGTTTTCACCTGGCTGCTGCCCAGTCCCTGCTCGACCAGGCGCAGATACGCCGCCTCGCGGTCGAACGGCGTGTTGCCCAGCGCCCAGTACAGCGCATGGTCGGTGATGACGGCATCGGGCCGCACGCCCGCATGGTGGGCATAGCTGGACCAGCTGTAATCGAGCGCCTGGCCCGCCAGCCCCGTTTGCACGGGCACGCATTCGAGGTAGCGGCAGCAAGTGAGGAAGAAATTGTCGGGATCGATGACGGAAGTTTTGTAGCGTCCCTGCCACAACGCCCCTTCGCGGCCGTATTTCTGGTTGAAATACGGCACGTAATAGCGTCCCAGCCACTGCATCAGCTGTCCCAGACCCGTCGCATCGCTGGGCGTGGCCAATAAATGTAGCTGATCAGGCAATAAAACGTAGGCGTGGATGGCCACCTTGAACATTTTCGCGCCCGTTTTCAGCCAGGACAAAAATTGCGCGTAATCAAGCGCATCCTGGAACACGGGCTGGCGGTTACTGCCGCGCTGGATCACGTAATGGGGCAGTGCGGGAATGATGAGGCGGGGCAGACGGGCCATGGCAGAATCGGTAAAAAGAAGGCTAAGGCCTTGATTTTACACACTTGCGAGCGCAGGACGCGACTCTGACCCTGTTTTATTTGAAATCTTGAAAAAAGCGATTGACTCTGTCCCTTTTATGCAGCCACCCTCCGTGGGTGGCTGGCATCCGGGATCAGGACAAGTTGAAACTGGCCGACAGGCTGTAACCCTCGCCATACGCGCTGCGCAGGGGCAAGTCCTGGCCCAGGCCCGTCTTGGCTTTCTTGCGCAGCCGGTACACGAGCATGTCGACGCGGCGGCCTGCATCGGGGTCTTCGCCGCCCATGCCGGCCACGATGACGTCGCGCGGCACGGGGCGGGTGTTAATGGTCAACAGGTGCAGGAAGTTGAATTCCTTTTCCGTCAGGGCGATGACGGCGCCCATCAACTCAAGTTGGCGAGCGCTTACTTTCAAGGTCCACTTGCCTGGCTCCGGCACGGGATCTTGCGGCCCCACGCGGCGGTCGAGCGCTTCGATGTGGGCGGCCAGTTCGGGGAATTTGATGGGCTTGGTCAGATAGTGGTCGGCACCGAGGCGCAAGCCGAGGATGCGGCTGTCGAAAGCGACACGCCCCGTCAGCACCAGCACGCCGATTTGCGGATACAGCTGGCGCATGCGGGGGATGACGTTGAAGCCATCCTCATCGGGCAAGCCCAGGTCCAGCACGACTACGCCGACATTACCATGGCTCAACGCCGTCCACATCCCGCCAGCGGAGCTGGTGATATGAACTTCGTGTTCGAGCTCAACGAGAAACTCCGCCATGTCCTCGGCGTAGTCCAGATTGTCTTCGACGATCAGTATTTTCGTCATTGCTACGCCATTCTTCCGTTAGTGAGCTACCGTGGGCAAACCATGCCATTCACTTCTGCACCATGATGGACGGCACAATAGGTTTACGTCAAGGAATTATCACGGTTGGCTTCAGCGGAAGCAAGGCTTTTCCTTGTCTAGACAGGAAGCGGCAGCCAAATCCGGAAAAGCGCCCCGCCTTCGGGCAGATTATGCCCCTGCAAACTCCCCCCATGCACGTCCACCACGGCGCGCGCCATGTACAGTCCCAGGCCCGCACCGGCATGCGTCGCATCGGTTCCACGGAAACCTTTCTCGAACAGCTGCCCCAGTTCTTCTTCCCGCAAGCCGGGTCCCGCATCGCGCACGCACAGGGCCACGCCGCCCTCGGGCAGCAGCCTGGCGGACAAGCCGATGCTGCTGCCCGGCGGGCTGAACTTGACGGCGTTGTCGAGCAGGATTTTCAGGCACAGGGCCATGCCGGGCACGTCGCAGCGCAGCCTGGCCGGCAAGTCTTCGTCGAGTTCCAGTTGCACGCGGTGGCTGGCCGGCACGGTGGCGGCCGCCTGCTGCAGCAAGGCCAGCGGCGCGATGCCGTCGGCGGCCCGCTCGCGGCCGATGGCCGCCATGCGTTCGGGCGATAAATAGTCGGCTATCATGGCCAGCAAACGGTCGACGGCCGTCTGGATTTTCACGTAGCGCTTGCGCGTGGCCTCGTCGGCGTCTTGCGACGTCGAGACGAGGCGCTGGATGGCGCCGTCGATGGTGGCGAGCGGCGTGCGGAATTCGTGCGACAGCATCGAAGCGAAGCGCTTCTGCTCCTTTTCCCGTTCCGCTTCCTGCGCGTGGGCGGCGCTGACGTCGCGCACCGTGCCCACCACGGTGACGCCCCGCCCCGCCGCGGCGGGCACGATGGTCGAGCTGACTTCCAGCGCCAGAGGATGGCCGTCCGCATGCGCCAGCTCCACTTCGCGCAGCAGGGTCAGGCGGCTGGCGTCGCCGTCGCGCCAGCGCTGCAAGCGGGCCGGCACGTCGGCCGCGAGGCGCGCCGCGTGTTCGCGCAAGGCGGCCAGGTCGTAACCGGTCAGGCGTTGCGCGGCAGGGCTGATGTAGAGTAATTCGAGGGTCGTGGCATCGAGCAGGAAGGCCGCGTCGCGGCCATGCTCGGCCAGCAGGCGGAACTGCGCTTCGCCCGCCCGCGCGCGCAGCAGGGCGCGGCGCAACTGGACGAAGCGCAGCGCCATGAGGATGACGCCGGCAAGCAGCAGAAGGAGAAAGGGCAGCATGCGTTATACCTGGCAAGAAAGATTGCCAAGTATAAGCGTGCGGCAGCATTAATCTTCCAGCGGGGCGAAAATCTGCTGCAAGTCTTCCTGCGTGAGGGCCATCTTCTGCGACTCGCCTTCGGCCAGGATCGATTGCGCCAGCTCCGATTTCTTTTGCTGCAGCAGCTGGATTTTTTCTTCCAGGGTGCCCTTCGCAATCAATTTGTAGACGAACACGGGCTTGTCCTGGCCGATGCGCCAGGCGCGGTCCGTGGCCTGGTTTTCCGCCGCCGGATTCCACCACGGATCGTAGTGGATCACCGTGTCGGCCGCCGTCAGGTTCAAGCCCACGCCGCCCGCTTTCAGGCTGATCAGGAAGATGGGCACGGCGCCCTGCTGGAAGGCCGCCACCTGCGCGCCCCGGTCCTTCGTCTCCCCCGTCAGCAAGGCGTACGGGATGTCGCGCGATTCGAGTTCTTCCTCGATCAATTCCAGCATGCTGGTAAATTGCGAGAAGACGAGGATCTTGCGTCCTTCGTCGAGCAAGTCTTCCACCATCTGCATCAGGTCGAGCAGCTTGGCCGAACCGGCCGACTGCTTCTTCGCCGGCAGCGATTTCACCAGACGGGGGTCGCAGCACACCTGGCGCAGTTTCAGCAGCGCTTCGAGGATGACGATCTGGCTGCGCGCCACGCCCTTCTTGTCGATTTCTTCGCGTACTTTTTGATCCATCGCCAGGCGCACGGTTTCATACAGGTCGCGCTGCGGTCCCGTCAATTCCACCTTGCGCACCATTTCCGTCTTCGGCGGCAATTCCTTGGCCACATTGTCCTTCGTGCGGCGCAGCAGGAACGGTTTGATGCGGCGGTTCAGCAGCATGCGGCGCAGCGGATCGTCCTGGCGCTCGATCGGGTGGCGGAACTGGGTATTGAAGGTCTTCTCGTCGCCCAGCAAGCCCGGCAGCAGGAAGTGGAATTGCGACCACAGCTCGCCCAAATGATTTTCCAGCGGCGTGCCGGACAGGCACAGGCGATGGCGCGCGCGCAGCAGGCCCGCGCTTTGCGCCGCCTTGCTGCGCGTATTCTTGATGTAATGCGATTCGTCGAGGATGACCAGGTGGAAATCGTGCTCGCGCAAGGTTTCCTCGTCGCGCGGCAACAGCGCGTAGGTGGTCAGCACCAGGTCGCACTGGTCGATCTGGTCGAATTGCTGGGCGCGGTCCTTGCCTTGCAGCAGCAACACCTTCAGGCTGGGCGCGAACTTGGCCGCCTCGTCCTGCCAGTTGCCCATCAAGCTAGTCGGTGCGATGACGAGGGCCGGATGCGTGAGACGGCCCGCTTCCTTTTCCACCAGGATATGCGCCAGCGTCTGCACGGTTTTCCCGAGGCCCATGTCATCGGCGAGGATGCCCGCCAGGTCATGGTCGCGCAGGAATTGCATCCACGCCAGGCCGTCGGCCTGGTAGTCGCGCAGGGTCGCCTGCAAGCCCGCGGGTGCCGCCACTTTTTGCACGGAACCGAACTGGCTCAGCTTGCGGCCCATGGCGCGCAGCTGCTCGCCGCCCGTCCACTGCATCTCCAGGCCGCGCGCCAGCTCTTCCAGGCGCGCCGCGTCCAGGGTCGACATGCGCACGGCATGCCTGATCTTGTCGCTGAAATACAGTTCCCCCAGGGTATTCAGGATCGGACGCACGCGGCCCCACGGCAGGGCGACGCGCGTGCCGTCCGGCAAGGTCGCCAGCATCTGGTCATCGTCCGCATGCGCTTCGATGACTTTCGGGTTGAAATCGTTGGGCGCGTTGCGGATCAGCTGCACCAGCACGGGCAGCAGCGGCACGCGCTCGTGGTTGACGACGATGCCCAGCTCCAGCTCGAACCAGGCGTTGCCGCTGTCCGGGTCCTGGTCGTCGATCTCCGCGTACCAGTCGCCCACGTCGCTCACGTCGTAGCGGTACTTGGCCGTCTTTTCCACGATCCAGCCCTGTTCCAGCAAAGCGTCGATGCCGGACTCGGCAAAACGCAGCCATTCCGCCTGGGAAGGCAGCAGCAAGGCGCCCTTCAAGCCGCTCAAGGGGGCCGAGCCCGGCTTCTTGAATTGCAGCTCGGCCAATGTCGCCAGCGCGCGCGCTTCATCGACCGTATTTCTCTGGATAATTTCCGTCACCTCGCCCACTTGCCGCACCACGCGCTGCGACGGGTCGAACGAGACTCTTTCGCCATCGTAGTCGTAGGACAGCACGGCGAAATCGCTCCAGCGCTGCAGGCTGCCATCGGCCAGCATGGCGCTGTCCAGCAGCAACACCGGTTGCGCCGGCACGTCCTTGCGCAAGCGCTGCGGCAACGGTTGCGGCAGCGGCATCAAATGCTGCAAGCCCTGCGCCAGCAGCAGTTGCGACACGCGCACCTTGTCGTTCGCATTCAACGGCGGCGCCTGCGCCACCAGCGCCTGCAGGTCGGCCAGGGAAATGTCGGAGCCGCCCTGGTTCAGTTCCAGCACGCCGCACGACAGGTTGTCGATGTACCACGGCGGATCGGTGGGCAGCATATAGTCGATCTGGTCGGCGCCGTGGTGCTTCGCGCCTTCCGGCGGGTCCACTTGCCAGCCCAGGCGCATGGTCTTGCCTTCGTCGCGCCAGAACAGGCGCGCGGGACGCACGGGACCTTCCTTCAACGGGTACACGAGGCCATTGCCCACGTCGGCCCAGGAATTGGCCCACAACAATTTGTCCTGCTCGGCCAGCATTTTCAGCAGGGCCGCGCCCACCTTGCCCTTCGGCTCCGTGGCGCTGCCCGTCTGCGAATTCTGCCCGCTGCGCATGGCCACGAAGAAGCGCACGAGGTCTTCGTCGGCCGGCGTCAAGAACGTGGGCGGCGCCGACAGCAGGGAAAAGATTTCGCTGATGGGAGACGCCGCCGCCACGTCGCCGTTCGGCCGCAGCCGCGCCTTGTACAGGCACAGGGCCACGTGGCGGCCGCCGCTGGTGGGCGCCAGCACGTAGATCAGGCGGTGCTGGTTGAGTTTGGGATCGGGCTCGGCAATCGTCAGCACGGCCTTCGGATGGGCGGCAGCCTCCACCCGCTGCAGCCAGGTGGCGACGGCATACGGCAAAGGCGCTCCCGGCGCGCTGGCCGGGGCAACTGGGGTTTCACTGGTTTCGTCGCGGGTAAAATCCATGGGGCGCATTTTTGTGTAAAGGTCGTATCCAAATCGGCAACAGGCAATATTATCCGCCATACAGGCCTTGCTGGCTTGATTCACACACGCTCTTTGAGCAGTTTTAATGCGCGATGCCTAAAAAATAAGTATTTAATACGACACTTGGGACCCGCCAGCGGCAAAAAAGGCCCGTCGCGGGCCTTTTTTCGACGCCTGTGGAGGGCTTATCAGGCCGGCACAGTTTCTTCTTCGGCCACGCTGGCGGCCTCGACTACCGGTGCCGTGCTCGTATCGGCCGGCGTAAAGTTGCGCAAAAACAAGAAGAACTGGCCCATCATCTGCGTCCACAGTTGCAGATTGATATCCAGGTACTCCTTGCTGACGCCGCCGGCGACCAGCACATCCATCTCCAGCACGACGAAATCGCCATGCTGGGCCACGCGGGCAAAACGCTTGCTGCGGTGCCATTCGGCCAGCAAGCCGGCCGGCAAGTCGCCGCCCTGCACGCGCAGCGGGCAGCTCAAGGTCAGGTCCGCATATTGGCCAGGCGCGGCTTCATTACCCCACAGCACCTGGAAACCGATGCCATGGCTGGCGCTGTGCAGGCGCACGACACCGTCGTGTTCAATGCTGGTCACGGCGCAGCCGGCCGCCTTGATGGCCTCGGCCGTTTGTTCAGCATTCAGGGTGGTCAGCAAGTTGTTGGTGTGTTCCATCGTCATTCCATTCATTTCAAAAAGATTATTGAGGTGCCGGCGCGGGCGCGGCCGGCGTGTCACTTGTTTGACGTGCATCAAAGCGGCCCTGGTATAGCTGGTCGCCGTACTGCTGCGCGATTTGCTCGAGTTTGACCCGGCTTTGCGCGGCGAACGGCTGGCGCGCTTTCATGACGTCCAGCACGTCGAGGCTTTCATACGCTTGCAGGATCTCTTGCCCCGTTGCATACAGCTGGGCATTCTTGCTTTCGCAGCGCGCCAGGGCACCGCGCTGCGCCGCCACTTCGCCATCGAGGCGCGCACGTTCCGCTTCGATCCGCTTGCCCGTGGCGGCCAGCTGTTCGCCGGCCTGACGGTACTGCGCCAGATTCGCGGTGGCCTCCTGTGCGGCAGCCGCGCTGCGCTGCTGCTCGGCGGCCAGCCTTTCCCGTTGCGCGCGCTCCTGCACCAGCTGCGACTGGCTGTGCGCCAGCTCCTTTTTCAAGCCATCGCTGGCAGGCGCCGCAGCGGCGGGCGCCGCCTTGGCGGCAGGCACGCCCTTGGCTTTCAGCGCTTCCAGTTCGCCGCGCGTCTGCTGCAATTGCGCCGTGACATTGCGCAGCTCGGCGCGCAAACGCTCTTCCATGCTTTGCCCCTTTTGTCCCTGCGCCTGGGCGGCACCACCGGCCAGCAGCATCAGCAGCAGAACCGGCAAGCGCGTTTTGTTGAATATCAACATCATGGCTCCTTAAAAACGCGCGTTCAATTCGATTTGCAGGGTGTCGATCGACAGTGCCGAACCGAACACTTCGCGGCTCGACGTCCAGCGGCCATTGAGCCAGGTATTCTTGTCGAGCGCATACGCGCCGCCCAGGTAATAGCCGCGCGCATTCGTGCCGCCCAGGTGGAAGGTGGAATCGTTGTAGGCGTCAGGCAAGGCATCCGGTTCGATGCGCTTGTAGCCAAGCAGCACGTTCCAGTCGCCGCGCGCCGCCGGGTTCGCCTTGCCCAAGGTTGCCTGCAGCATGTAGGCATTGCCGCCGCTCCTGAAATCGGCTTGCGAGACGCCGCCCGTGCCGCCGAAGTTGTTCATGATGCCGCCCTTGGCGCGCGCCCACATGGCGTTCTTGTCGTAGGCCATGTTGCGCACATAATCGCCTTCGATGCGCAAGTCCGTGCCGCCCGCGACCTTGCTATCCCAGCGCGCATTCAGGTTGGCCAGGCGGAATTTCGACGCCAGGCCCACGAATTGCGGCTGCGGCGTATTCGCCGGGTCCAGCGGGTTCAGGGCGATATTGCGCAGCAACATCAAGCTATTGCCCTTTTGCATGCTCGATGGACGCGACCAGTCCGTGCTGCAGCCATCGGCGCCCGCGTACAGCGCGCACGGCTGCGAATACTCGCCGCTGATGTTGCGGAAGTTGTAGTAGGCCACGGCACCGCGCAATTGATGGTCGCTATTGATCTTCCACGAGGCGCCCACTTGCGCGCCGAGCAGCCATTTGTTTTCGCTCGACATTTTTGCCTGGCTGCGGCTAGGCGCATTGTCGGACGAATATTCGAGCGGAATCAGGCCCAGGGTGCCGAACACGGTGACGTCCTTGCTCTCGCCAACGGGCTGCTGCACCTTGGCGGCGATGCCGTCGAAATTGAGTTCGCTGGAAAACAGTTCGTCGCCGGACACGAACGGATTGTCGAAACGGCCCGCCGTCAGTTTCAGCCACGAAGCAGGCTGGTAGGACAGCCAGGCCTGGTCCAGCCAGATGTTTTTCTTGCCCAGGCCGCCACCAAGGGTTTGCGTGGTGGACACCGGGCTGTCGTCATTGCCGCTGGCCAGGCGGATGCCCGCTTGCGTGGTGTCGGAAATGTCGGCCAGGATGCCGAGGCGGGCGCGGGCGCGCAGCAAGTGCTTGCGGTCTTCGCGCGTGTTCAGCAGCGCCGGCAGGGCCAGGTTGGTGTTCGAATTGACGTCGTAGCCGCTGCCGCTGTTGAGCGAGCGCCAGTCGATCTCGATATTGCTGTTAGCCATGTCGTAATAGCGCGATTCGTAGCGCGCGCGCACGTCACCTTCCAGGCGGATGCGCTTGGTCCAGGCCGGCGTTTCATTCGGCGCCGCCCAGCCGCCCGCCTTGGCCTCGGCCATGACCTGGCCCTTGATCTCGTCGCGGATCTGCTCGCGCACGGTTTGCGAAATGTAGGGCACGCGCACGTCGCCCGGCTGCACCTGCGCCAGGGCGGCCGGCGCGGCGGCCGGACGCGCTTGCGCGGCGGCCAGCGCTTCGCTTTGCGCCTGCGCCAGCAAGGCTTCGCCGGCATCCTTGTTCAGGGCGCCGCTCTGGATCAGGCCGCGGATCAGCTTGACCATGGTGCTGTCGGCCGGTGCCTGCGCTTGCACGGCGCCCGCCGCCATGCTCAGGGCCAGGGCGGCCAGCGCCAGCGGAAGGCGGCGCGCACGCTGTGGGGAAGAAAATAAGGAATTCATTGTTTCTTTCGATAAAAATTAAAATGAATGTGGGCACTACGGCCGGCGGCCCTTGATCGATACTCGCGCGGGAAAACGCAGGGACGCCGGCGGCCGCTCATCGGCGCGGAAGTCGCGCACCATGGCCAGCACTTGCTCATCCGTCTGCGCATTGCCCGTGCCTTGCACAAGGTGGACCTTCGACGTCCGGCCTTCCGTATCGAGCCATAGGTCGACGCGGATGTCGGCAAACGCCAGCTGGCGCGTGCGCGGGTCGCGGGCGAACGCCAGCTGCAGCGCGTTGGCCACATAGCGGCCGTACGATCCCGCACCGAGTCCGCCGCCACCGCCGCCGCCCGTCATGCCGCCGCCGCGCCCGGCCTGGATGCCGAACGCGTCGCTGCCGGCCTGCGCCGCGCCGTCGATGGTGACGGGGTCGCCCTTGTCCGGCGACGGGCTTTCCGGCGCGTCATCCATGGGCTTGTCGGCCGGCGTCGGTTCCGGCTCGGACACTTCCGGCACGACCTTGTCGGGTGTCGGTTCCGGCAATTTTTCCGGTTCCGGCGGCGGCGGTGGCGGCGGTGGCAGCATCAGCATCGGCGGGGCCGCCACTTCGCGCTTGGTGGCCGCCGTGTCCGACAGCAAATACCAGACCAGCGCGGCCAGCGCACCGGCCAGCAGCGCGCCGCCGGCCACGCCGCCCCAGCGGCGCCACCACTGCGCTGCGCCCGACGGTTCCGAGGCAGCCATCTTCATCATGTCGTCACGCTTCAACTTGCGCTCCTCATGCCGGCTTGCCGGTCACCAGACCCACCTGGTTCAGGTCTATGCGGCGCAGCAAGTCCAGCACTTCGACCACTTTCGCGTATTGCACGGCGGCGTCGCCGCGCACGATCACGGGGAAGTCGGGCGTCAGGGCTTTTTCCGTGCGCAAGCGCTCTTCCAGCTCGGGCAGGGTGACGGGATAGGCATCGAGGAAGACCTGGCCCGCATTGTCAATGGTGATGGCCTTGGTCTTCGGCTTTTCCAGCGCCATGGCCGAGCTGGCCTTGGGCAGGTCGACCTTGATGCCAGGAATGCTGGCGTTGCTGGTCAGAATGAAAATCACCAGCACCACCAGCAGCACGTCGACGAAGGGCGTGATGTTGATGCCGCCGCTACGCTTGCGGGGGGTAAACTTGGCGGAGGTGGCCATGGTTATGCGCCCCTCACGCCTGCTGCAGCACGGGACGCATCTGGCGTCCGTCGCCCTGCTCTTCAGCCAGGCGCGTGGCAAATTCATCGACGAAGACGGCCATGTCGGCGACGATGGCGTCCGAACGCGACGACAGCCAGTTGTAGCCGAACAGCGCGGGAATCGCCACGCCCAGGCCAGCAGCCGTACACAGCAGCGCTGCCGCCATGCCCGGCGCCACCGAGTTGATGTCCACGGCGCCGGCCATGGCCGCCACGACGAACACCAGCATGATGCCGATCACGGTACCGAACAGGCCGACGTACGGCGCGCCTTCGATGGTGGTCGACAGCCAGATCATGCGTTTCGACATGCGCTCGCTTTCGCGCACCATCACGCCATCCATGGCGGCGCGGATGGCGCCGATGGTCGCGTTCGACACGGCGTTCAGATCGTAGCCGCGGTCGTGGCGGCGGCGCATCTCGTCGATGGCCACGTCATACAGGCGCCACAGCGAGGAATCCGTCTTCACGGAAGCGCTCAGCTTGCCGTTGCGCGCCAGGTGGTCGAGCGGCGCGCCGGCCGCTTCGTGGAACGATTGCATGAATTGCGCATTGGCGCGCGAGATGGCGCCATAGCTGCGGCCCTTGCCGATCATGATGATCCACGACAAGACCATCATCAGGCCCAGCACGCCGACGACGATCCAGGCGTCGAGCGGCATGGCGGCGATGATGAAGCCGAAATGGCTTTTGCCGGCCTGCTGTTCGTCGGCGCCAAACACGGCCAGGCGCGATTCGGAACCTTGCGAAACGGCGTCGGCCAGCAGCAGGGCGTCGGGACGGGCCGTGCGCGACAGGCGCAGCTCGTCGATGGCGCCCGTGAAGTTGGCCAGGGCGGCGGCGCCGGCGGCGACCGGCGGCGCATCGGCGCCCACCGAAGCGGCCGTCGTAAAGGCCGGCAGGGCGGTGGCCAGCGAGACGGCCGGACGGCCGCCCACGTACAGAGCCACGTTGGCTTTATCGGCCTTGACGGCCAGGTGCGACCATTGCGCTGCCTGGATCGGCTGGCCCGGCTTGCTGCGCTGGCCGTTGACCTGCACGAAGGGCACGCCCTGGTCCACGCCGATCAGCAATTCATTGGCGCCGTCGCGGCGCGCGTACAGCACTTGCTGGGCGCCCAGGCTGTCCGGACGCACCCAGGCGGAAAAAGTGAACGGCGCGCCGGCGGCCAGCGCCAGCGAAGGCGAGGCGGGCAGCATCAATGGCGTCGTGCCCAGGCGGGCGCCGGCGCCGATGACGGCACCGTCGAGCGCCGGCACGGCCGTCTGGGCATGGTTGCCGTAGGCGGTGCTGTCGCGCGAGGGCACGCCAGGCTCGCTGAAGTGGTACACGAGGCTGTAATCGGGATCAAACGTACGCTGGCCATTGCCGGAGGCGGGCGCCTTCGGATTGCCGTAGTACATCCACAGCTGCTGCGGCGTACCGGCCGTCAGGGCCGGCACGTCGACCCAGATCAGGGCGATGCCCAGCAGCGGATTGAACTGTTCGATCTGGTGGTTCAGCACCGTTTTATCGTCGCCCGCCACGAAGCGCAGGTCGGCGCCGTTGTCGCTGACGCCTTCGAAGTTGAAGTTACCCGAATGCAAGCGCAGCAGCACGGGGATGCGGCCGGGATCGCCGCCGACGGCGCCCGCCTTCGGGCCGGCATCGACGGTGACGGGTTTGCGGTAAGCCCAGTCGGGCTGCCACCAGGCATGCGCCAGGCCGGGAACAAGCGTGCCCAGGATCGTGAGCAGAAAAAGAAAACGTTGCATGACAGTGATTCTCCGAAGAAAAGTCTAAAAAAGTGCAGTGCTGTTGAGCTGGCCCGTCAGTAGCTGGCCGACAGGTTGAAATTGATGCGGCGCACGTGTTTGTGCGTGCGCGGGCCATCGCGCAACGGATACGAAAAATCGATGCGGCCATTCAGGTAGCGCAGGAACTGGAAGCTGCTGCCCACGCCCACGGACGCCAGGCCGAACAGGTCTTTCTGCTCGATCATCGGATCGCGCAGGCGCAGGCGCGCGCCATCGGCAAAGGCGAATAAACGCCAGTTTTCCAGGCGGCTGAAATACGTCAGCTGGGGCGTGCGCCATTCGACGGTGCCGGACACGCCGTAGTCGCCCGTCGCTTCGGCCGACAGGTAGCCGCGCACGGAATTGGCGCCGCCGGCGGCCATCTGCTCGCCCGACACGAGCGCCGCATCGGCCAGCTGGCCCGACATGCGCCCATGCAGCTGCGCGCCGCTGCCCAGGGTATAGGTGGCGTTGCCGTCGCCCTTGAGTACGAGGAAGCTGGGCGAGGCCTTGTAGCGCTTGTTGTCGTAGGCGGCGCTGTCGCTGCCATAGCCGAACGCGGCGCGCGTGCCGGCCACCAGGGACAGGCCCAGGCCATACGTCGCCGCCTCCGTCTGCGCAAAGCCGTTATACGACACGCTCAGCGGCACATACTTCAGGGGAACGCTGCTGCCCGTGCCATTGAGCTTGAGCGCTTCCTGGTTATCCTTGAAGTCGATGCCGGCAGAAAAACTGTGCCACCAGATGCCGCTGTTGGGCACCGTGTAGTTGAGCTTCATGCCCAGCGCATGGCCCTTGCCCAGCACGCTGGTGCCGCCCGTGCTGGCCACGTTGCTGTTCGACTGGTAGCCCGTCGCTTCCACGCTCCAGCCCTGCGTGCCGATGGGCGCCACGTACGAGGCGGACCACACCTTGGTCTGGTTCAGGTCGCCCGGCGTGCCGAAAAAGCTGATGGTGGCGCTATGCCCCATCTGCCACAGATTGTCGTGGCCGACCGACATGCTGGTGCGCAGCTTCTTCGTGTCGGCGCTGTAATCGTTGTTCAGGCCCACGCTGGCGCGCCACGGGCTGCTGTCGTCCACTTTCAGGTCCACGTCCATGGTGCCGGGCAGGCTGCCCTGCTTGACCAGCGGCATCACCTGGCGCTTGGGACCGCGGTTCAGGGCCGTCAGCTCCACTTGCGCCTGGGTAAAATCGGGCACCGTGCCTTCCGTCAGGGCCGGTACTTGCTGGCGCACGTCGAGAGGCGAGTTGTATTGCGCGCCGACCACGCGCAGGCGGCCCACCTTGGTTTCGCTCACCTGCAGCACCACCACGCCCTGCTCCACCTGCTGCTCCGGCAAGTCCACATAGACGGACTGGTAGCCCCGGGCTTGATATGCCGCAACGAGGGCGTCGCGCGCCCCTTCCACGTCCTTCAGGGTGCGGCCCGGCCCCAGGAAGGGCGTGACCGCCGCTTCGATGGCGCGGGCGTCGAGCACGGTATTGCCGCGCACCAGGTATTCCTCGATCGTCACTTGCCGTTCCGGCGCGGCCACGGCAGCGGCCGCCGGGACCGCGTCCTGCGCGCGCGCCATGCCGGGCAGCGCCAGCATGGCCAGGCACAGCATCGTCAAGGCGGTCGCGGGTGCCGCGGGTGCTGCCCCCTTGCCCTGTTTTCTCATCTCACGCATCTTCCATTCACCTTAAAATCAAACGGTTGCCCTGTGTTGCGGCGCTGGGCCGGCGTTTTTTTGCTGCTAATGCTGATCTACTGATGCCTAGACAGCCGCCGCGCGCGGCGACTGCCGAATGTCATCAAATGTTCATAAATCTCACGGTTGCAGTCCGCGCCGCTCGTTCGGCGTGAGCGCCTGCAGCTGCGGCGCCGTCAACGGTCCCGCGCCCAGCACCTGCACCACGCCGGCCGGCTGGTAGCTGGACGCCTGCGGCTCGCCCCCCTTGTGCTTGCCGACACCATCCTCGTCCGCCTGCTCGTTGCCAAAGCCCAGCACCTTCACCGTGAACAGCGATGGCTGCGCCTGGCGCGTGGCGGCCCGTTCGC
Source organism: Janthinobacterium goodfellowi (assembly GCF_051380695.1). NCBI lineage: Bacteria > Pseudomonadati > Pseudomonadota > Betaproteobacteria > Burkholderiales > Oxalobacteraceae > Janthinobacterium > Janthinobacterium goodfellowi. Next base: position 191,516 of record NZ_JBNYXN010000009.1, read on the forward strand.
GCTGCAGCACATCCTGCGCCGCCGTCACGGCTTGCGTGGCCGCCGCGCTGGCGTTGCTCAGTGCTCCCACGTTCACCGAGGCAATGGTTGGCATGCCCGCCGACTTGCCCTGCACCTGGATGTTTTCCGCATTCACCACCTGCAGGGCCGCCAGGTTGACGTTGCCCGACACGCGGATGCCCGCCTCGCCCGCGTCGATGGTGCCCAGCGGGGCGATCAGGTCGATGTCGCCGGGCGGCACCTCCGGAATCGGGTTCAGGGTGGCGATGCCGGCACCCGTCGTCGGCGTGCTCGGCGACAGGCTGACCAGGCCGATGCTGTCGTAGGCGCGGCGCTGCGGCGTGTAGACGACGGTGGACTTGGTGCCGCGGCCCGCGTTGATGTCGCCCGTGGCCGACCAGGCCAGGATGTTGCCGCCGAAGGTGGTGAAGATGCGGCTCTGGCCCAGCAGGATGCTGTCTTTCGCATACATCTGGATGTCGCCCGCCCCCTGCGTCAGCACGCCCGAGCCTTCGCCCGGCGCATAGCCGCCATCGACGCCGATCAGCGCGCGGCCGCCCGGCACCGTGATGCCGATGTCGCCGCCGAAATCCGTGTGGATGCCCGCATCGTTGACGATCACGTGCGGCACGTTGACGGTCGGACGCCCCACCTCGGCCCATTCCTGCGGACTCAGGTAGCGCACGCCCGCGACCGGCCGCTTGGTATAGATGCCGTCGTAGTCGTTGACCGTGTACAGCGCGCTGCTGAACATCGTCAGGTCGCCCTTGTACTCGATCTTCTTGCCCGCCTTGTCCTGCGCCGGGAAGAGGGTGGCGATGGCTTCGCGGCCGCGCAGATAGCTGCCGCGGCGCACGCCGTCCGGATCGTTGTACTCACGCCCGGCCGCCTTCAGTTCGGCAAAGTAGACATTGCTCAGGTAGACCTGCTGCTGTTCCTTCGGCAAGGCGGCAAAGAAGCTGCGCGCATCGGTGGCCGGGTCGTAACGGATGCCCAGGCCGCTGTCGCCGCCAAAGCGCGTCGTCAGCCAGTTCACCAGGTGCAGCTGGCTGACCTGCGCGTATTCGCGCGCCAGGTCGCACCGCACGCCGCCGTTTTGCTGCCCGGCTTTCTCCAGCTCCGCCTGTTTCGTGCCGAGGAAGGCGGCAGCGCCCGCCTCGTCGCCTTTGTAGCCGAACTGGCCGCGCAGCCAGTCGGCCAGGGTCAGCTTGCCGCCGTAGACGTACACGGCGCTGCCGGCCTGGTCGGCCAGCGGACGGCCCGGGTCGGCCAGCTTGGCCGGGTCCAGGTAGCGCGCCGCGAAGGCCGCATAGTCGGGACCGTTGCGGCCCACGCCGGCGGCCACGCTGATGCCGGCGCCATCGCCGCGCTTGTCCTGGCCGACATTGACGATGGAGCCGAGGCTGCGCAGCTCGCCCTTGTCGGCCATGTACAGGTCGCGTCCGGCGCTCACATTGAGCTGGCCCGGCCCCGCCACATAGAAGGTGCTGTAGCGGATATCGCGCCCGGCGCTGACGACGGAAACGTCATCGGCATGGCGGTGCACGAACAGATTGCCGCGCGCGGAAGAGCCGCCCGAGACGACCGGCTTTTCCGGCAGCTCGGGACTGTTGGCAAAGGGCTGGCTGGTCCATCCGGCCGCGCCGTCCGGCACGCTCTCGACGTTGCCGAGCGGCGTGCCGGAGTTGACGATGTCGCGTCCGGCACGCACGGCCACGGCGCCGCCGCCCTCGTACCACAGGCCCAGGGCGCCGCTGACGCCTTTCAGGTTGCCCCGGTACACGATGCCGCCCGTGCGCAGGCCGACGATGTCGCCGCTGTTGGCATAGAAATGCGCGGGCAGCTGGCCTGCCGGCACATAGTCGGAGACCGTCGGCGGCGTCATGCTGAACAGCGGATACAATTGCTGATTGGCATCGCTGGCGCCATTCGACGTCGTACCAAACCATTTCAATGCCCCCGGCGCCAGCGCATCGGCGCTGACGTTATGCAGCGGCAGCAGGCCGAACCAGACCTTGTCCAGGGCGCCGACGAAGCCCGGATTGAACGGATTCGGCAGCATGCGCGGGTCGGCGCCCGATGGCGTGATCGGATAACCGGCCGCATGGATGGAGTCGGCGGCCAGCATTTCCAGCTGGCCCGTGCCCGTCCTGACAAATTGCGGCGCCACCGGCGACGGCGCCAGGATCACGCCGTTTTGCGGCATGTCCACCTTGCCGCCATCACCACCCAGCCTGCCCAGGCTGGCATTGCCGTAGTACAAGCTGCCGCTGGCGGCCACGGCGCGCAGCACGGACGGCATGACGAAGCGCCCGTCCGTCGGCGCGTGGTTGTCGCCGGGCGTCGCATTGATCCAGGACGAGGTGGGCGTCAGGTTGCCGCCCGCGCTGAACAGGTCGATGGCCGTGGCCGGCGTCCACAGCGAGAACCAGCTCCAGCCTTCGCCGGTGCGCTCCACGCCCTGGTAGCTGAACGGCGAACCATAGCCCAGTTGCTTCACACGGCCCGCATCGGCCACGCCGCCCAGCACCACGTCGCCGCGCGCATCGATGCGCACGCCGCTGTCGCCCGGCACCAGGATCGGCCCGCCGCTGGCGATCGCCGTGCCCGCCGTGTAGGTTTCATACGGCCGCGATTCCGTCGGATCGGCGCGGTCGAAGCGCAATTCGATGCCGCCCACGGCGCCCGCTTCCAGGCGCAGCGCGCCGCGCAGGTTGGTGAGCGTGCTGTTCAGGCCAGGCACCTGGCGTTCGAAACGCGTGTTCGGGTTAGGACGGTCGCTATTGCTGTCGAAGCTGCGCACCTCGGCCACGGGGTTCAGCCCGCCGCCGATGCGGATATCGAGGTCGCCGCCGCCCGTCAGCAGCAGCTTGCCGTCCGGCGTCACCCTGCCCGTGCTGCCCACGGCCACGTTCAGGCCCTGGCTGCGCGGCGCGAACTCGCCGCCCGGATCGGCGCGCGAGGCCAGCATGCCGGCGTCGCCGCCCGCCTGCAGCAGCAGATTGCCGCCGCCCAGGGTGCCGATGCCCGTAAAGCCCGACAGCCCCGGCAAGCCCGAGAACAGGTCGACGCCTTCGGGACGCGCGACATAGGTGCCGAAATTGATCCACCATGCCGTCGGCACGCCGCCGCCCGTGCTGCCGCTGCCCTGGCGCCACAGCCAGGTGCCGATGTCGCTGGTGTCCTGCTGCGCGCGCAGCCAGCCGATGGCATCCTCGCGGCGTTGCGTGGAGGTGCCCAGCGTATCGCCCTTGACGTCGCCCTGGGCGCGCAGCAGCAGATTGCCGCCATGCTCGGGATACCAGGCGCGGTACAGGCTCTGGCTGCCGCCATCGACAAACGGCGTAAAGTCCGTGCCCAGCGCACCGAGCAGATGGCCCTCGGCGTTCAGGCCGCGCGGCAGGTTGAACAGATCCTTGCCATCGACCAGCGGCGAGGCCGACTGCGTGCCCGCCGTGTAGACGCCATACAGCGAACGCATGTCGAAGTCGCCCGCAGCGAGCAAATCGAGGTCGCCCGTGCCCGTGCGCAGCACGCTGAACAGGGGCTGGCGCGCCGGCGCAGTCACGTGCACGTATTCAGGCTCCGTGCCATCCTGAATCTTGACGACGATTGCGCCATATTCATTGAAGCCAAGCAGCGCTTCTTCGTCGGGAAAGAAAGCCAGGTCGATCGGCGTGCCCGGTATCTCGCCAAACAGGCCGGCATCTTCGCCCCATTCATACTTTGCGGGCAAGCCAGTGCCTGGAACTAACTCGCGGACAGTGGCCATGCCGTAATGCGTATCGGCCAGCATCAGATGCGCATCCTTCGCATGCGGTTTCAACGCGCGCGTGTCGGCCGCCGCCGTATCGGCGCCGCCCACCAGGCGCAGCGACCACGCTTGCGAACCCTGGGCCAGCATGGGCGCCAGCGCCAGGTTGCGGCCCTGGCTTCCACTGCCATCCGCGCTGCGCAGCGACACCATGGTGACGTCGCCCGGCAGCCTGACCACCGTGCCGGCAGGCAGCACGCTGCCCTTGTCCAGCGCCAGCGCCGAGGCCAGCACCACGCCATTGACGGCATTCGTGCTATCGGCCACGTCCCACGGCCGGCCTTCCGGGAAAGGCAGGGCCACGTTGGCCGGCCACACCATGGCCGCCACCCGGGCCGCGCCAGGCAGGCGCAGGCCGGCATCGAGCTGCATCCCGCTCGATAAGGTCAACGCCTTGGGCAAGACGGTGCCGGCCGCGTACAGCACGCTGCCGTCGGCATTGCGCACGGCGCCGCCCAGCACGCTGCCTGCAGGCAAGTTCAACTCCGCCGTCAAGGTGGCGCGCGCCGCCAGCAAGGTGCCGCTGCGCAACTCCATGGCTTTCATCGGCACGGCGAAATTGACGCTCGTGCCCGATTTGAAGTACGTGTTTTCGGCCAGGGTCACCAGGCCCGCCTGCGGCACGACGACCTCGCCGCCCCACGGCAGCCGGCCTTTCACCAGTTGCCAGCCCTTGTCATCCATCGTGACGGGCAGGACGCTGGTATCGAAACCATCGGTGATGCTGCCAAAGACGCTGAGCTTGCCACCGGCGCGCAGCACCAGCGCACCGGCCTCGCCCGAGCCGTACACGCCGCTCAGGCGCGCCAGCGGATTGACGCCGTCGTAGCGGTGGCCGGACAGGTCGATGTCGCCATCGATATGCAGGTCGCCGCCCGGCGTGGCGCTGACGATCTCGACACCGGGACGCAGGTGGAAGGCGTTGGCATCGCCGCGCAAGCCGCGCAATTTGTTGTTCATCAAGTTGCCGTTCGCCAGCGCATTGACCATGAAGGCCTGGCTGTCCCCGTGCTTTTCGTCCAGGTAAGCCTGGTTGATGCTCTGGTAGCTGCGGCCGTCCGCATCCTTGCCGGCACCGGCCGGGGCATCCTTGTATTGCCAGAAGGCGTTGACGTTGACGGTGCGCGCGCCGGCGATGTTCAGCGCGCCGGCCGCGTCGATGTCGATATCGTCGCCCGTGGCGCCGCCGAGGCGGCGCGCGTTCAGGTCGATGCTGCCGTAGTTGCCGCCGCCTTTGCCTGCCTCGCCGCTGCGCAGGTCGAAACGCGCGCCGTTTTCCAGGGTCAGGCGGCCGCCAGGCGCGGCCAGTTCGATCACGGCGCGGTTCGGCGCCTCGATCACCTGGCCATAGCTGTCCGTGCGCAGCACCGTGCCATGCGCATCGAGCACGGCGCCCGATTGGATGGTCACGCCGTCGCGGCCGGCCAGGCGGATGCTGCCCACCTGTTCGCCGCTGGCGTCGATGCGGCCGTTCACCGTCAGGCTGCCGCCGTCGACGGAGACGCTCACTTCGCGCGCCTTGAGCTCGTCGCCGATGGCCAGATTGCCCTGCTTGAGCTGGAAGCTGCGGCTGCCGAATACCTTGCCCGTGTTCAGGCGCTGGTTCAGGCCGGCGAAGTCGCCGACATGCTGGGCGCGCAGCTCCAGACCGCCCGCCGCGTACGGTACCAGGGTGCCGCCCGCGTCATAGCTGCCGCTGGCGCCGCCCAGCAGGCTGCCGCGCAAGTCGGCCGTGCCGGCCGCGTCGCCCGTGGCGATCACGCTGAGCTTGCCGGCGCGGTTGTTCACGGCCGACACGTCGATCACGGAAGCGGCCGCCTGGCGCACATCGCCCTCGCGGCTGTCGAGGATCACGTCGCCGCCCCAGCTGTACTTGCTGGTGTCGTAGAAATCGATCTTGCGGCCCGCCAGGTCCAGCTTGGCCTTGTCACCCAGCAGCACATCGCGCTCGGCCGACAGGGTCAATTTTCCGCTCGGCAAGACCACCGACGTATCCACGCTGACATTGTTGCCACTGAGCGCCACTTCGGCGCCCAGGGCGCCGGCCAGCGCCGCATTCGTCTGCGTGGCGGCGGCACCTGCCGGTGCGCTCACCTTGAGGTCGCCGCCCGCCGTGATGCGGTTGACGGAACCGGCCGCGCCCGTCAACAGCGGCGTGTTGATCAGCAAATCGCCGCCGCTGTAGTGATAGCCATTGGTGGCCGTATCCCACGCGCTTTGCGACTGGTAGACGGACAGGCTGCCCTTGTTGTTGGCCGTCATCTGTTCGCTGGCATTGAGCGCCACCTGGCCAAAGCCCAGCACCAGACGGTCCAGCTTGTGGATGGTGTCGGGACGGCTGTCCGGCGTGAAGCCGAACTCGATGCGCTTGGCATCGACCTGCAGGCGGCCGCTGCCCGTGCCGGGGCCATTGGCGACGACAGCGCCAGGCGCATTCGTCGCGCCCTGCCACACGAGGGTGTCCGTGTGGATGCGCGCCAGCGCGTCCGTGCCGCCATAGCCGTAGATGGCGGGCGTATTGAGCACCAGGCGCGACAGCGACGACTTGCCCGTGGCCGCATCGATGGTCGACAACTGCGACGAATCATAGAAGTTGAAGGAATTGCGCGCCGTCAAACCCAGGTTTTCCAGCGCCGGTGCGCCCGTGCTGGTGTCGCCGCGCAGCAGGCGGTCGAGCACGCCCTGGTTCAGCGCCAGGCCGTCCGGCAGGACGCCTCGGGCGCTGGCGTCCGCCAGGGACGCCTCGCTGCCCACATTGATCGACCCCATCGCCAGCACCAGGTTGCGCGTGCCGTAGCGCACGTTGTCGCGCAGGGTAAACGCGCGCTCCGTCACGGCCGCGATGGTGCCCTCGGAATACAGCGCGGTGCTGCCGCCGCAGGCGCCGTCCGTCTTCGCACACGCGCCGATATCGATGATGCCGGGGCCATACGATTCGGACGACGGCGGCGCGGCCGGCAGCATGTCCAGCCAGCCGTTCGAGATGGCCAGCACGCTGCCCATGGGCTCGTACACATAACCGTCGCGGGAATCCCAGGCCGCCTTGCCGCGGCCCAGCGTATTGATGCCGGAGCCCTGCTCCAGGACGATGCCGTCGTCTTTTCTCGCCGTCACCAGAAACACTTCGGCCGCCTTCAGCACGGCGCCGTCGCGCAGCACGATGCCGCCCGCCGATTCCTTGATGGCGGCAATATTGGCGCGCTGGTTGCTGCCCGTGCCAAATTCGCTGTAAGTCACGCGCGGCAAGCCGCCGATGCCCACGCGCTGGGCGCCGAAGGCATTGATCTGCGAGGCATGCACGGAGACGCCGTTGAAATCGGCCAGCGGCGCCGTGCCGTCGGCCAGCACCTCGTAGCGGGTCGACGCATGGTTGCCCGTGCCCAGCAGCAGGGAGCCGCCGAAGCCGCCCTCGGCCGGCGCGTACAGGGCGCTGCCATCCATCATCAATGGCGTATGGTTGTTCTCGACGCTGTGCACGGACGGGGCGATCAGCTGCACGCGCACGCCCTTGGCATCGCGCTCCAGCGCGGCGCGCGGCACGCCGTCGCGCGTGGCCTGCGCCACGGCGAAGGCGGCATAGCCCGTTTCATTGTATTGCGAATAGCTGCGCAGCACGTCGGCCGGCGTCAGGATGGCTTGTTGCGCCACCACGTCGCGGATCGCCGTGCCGGCCACGCCCGTCTGTGCCGCGGTGGCAAACGAGCCATTGCGCATGGCGATCGTGCCGCCCGTCTCGACGGCGCCGGCCAGGCCATTCAGTTCCACGCGGAAGGCGCCGGGCAGCAGGGCGAAATTCGAGGGCAGCAAGGTGTAGGTGCCGGCCGCCAGGCCGGGCACGCCCGCGGCTATGGTGATCTGGCGTCCCACGGCGGGCTTGCCCGCGCCCTGCTCGGCCGTCAAAGGCGCCACGTCCGGCTGTACGCCGGGAAGAATGGCGTACACGGGGTTGGTGTTCAGGCCGGGCAAGGTGAAACCGCCGTTCGGCTTCATCTGCACCAGCGGATTGAGGCGCGCGTCGGTGGAGCCGCCCCGTCCGGCCAGGAAGGCCGCGCCCGTCAAGGTGCCGCCGCCCGACATGTCGAGCACGGCGCCTTGTTGCACGTCGATGGCGGCGCCCGTCAAGGCGATCTCCGGGCCGTTGCCCACGCCCTTGAACACGACATCGTTGCCGTCATACAGGTAGCTCAAGCCATCGAGCGTGCCGCCGTACGGCATCGTCAAGCCTTTCGCGCTGACCGAGGTCAGGCTGCCAGGCAACAGATTGACGCGGCCCGTATTGGCTTCAAAGCCTTCGGCGCCCAGGTTGATCTGGCCCAGCGGCGCGCGCAGCACGCCATGCTGGTTGATGGTGGGTGCAACCAGGCTCAGGGTGCCGAACACGGAGAACGGCTGGTTCGGCATGGCGCCGTCGCCGCTGCGCCCGATATTGAGCGTGCGCAGGGGATCGAGCGTGACGCGGATATTGCCATACTCGTCGATGCCGCTCTTCTGGCCCACCGTGACCATGCCGCTGTCGCCTGTGGCCGGGTAGATCTGCGCGGCCACCAGGGTGGCATTGCCGGGCTGGTACAGGGCGGCGCTGTTCGACAGGCGCATGTCGCCGCGGCTGTTCAAGGTCAGCTGTTCGAAGGCGTCGCGCTCGACCACCAGGTCGGCGCCGCTGCTCTGCGCAATGGTGCCGCGCGTACCCATGTTGACCTCGCCCGCGATATCGAGCATGCCCGCATCGATCTGCAGCAGGGAATCCTCGGCCACCAGCGGCACGCCCAGCATGCCGCGTCCCTTGCCCAGGTTCTTCGAGCCTTTCACGGCATTGGGCACGATGTAGTCGTCCTTCTGCGCACGCACGGCCGTCCCCAGGCGCACGTACGGCGCCGCCAGGCGCACCTGGCTGGCAAGGCTGGCCGCCTTGTCCTGGCCATCGGGCAAAGGCTGCTGCGCCAGGCCCAGCGAGGTGGCGCTCAGGCGCAGGCTCTGGCCCAGCGACAGATTGACGTCGCCGTCAAAACTGAGCATGCCATTCACGTGCAGGGCCAGATTGTCGAAACCGCCCGCCTGCACGCGGTCGGCGCCCAGGCGCGCGCTGCCGTAGCGCAGCGCCGCATCCTGCTGGCCGGCGCGCAAGTCGTCGGGCAAGGCGCTCTCGCCCTGCACCTGCGCCAGCTGCATTTCGCGCGGCACGCGCACCGCGTTGTCCACGTTGTCGCCTTGCAAGTTGTAGCGGTTGACCTTGCCATAATTGGGCGTGTCCAGCGCCAGCGCCAGGGTGCCGCCGGCCGCACCGGCGCCACCGGCCGCGGCGCGCAGGGTGCCGTCGGCAAAGATGCCGTTGTAGGAACTGAGCGAGATCAAACCGCCGTTACCGGCCACGTTAACGGTGCCCTGGTTCGGCAGGTCCAGGGTCGCTTGCGCGCCGCTGGCGTCGAGCAGCGCGCCCGGACGCACGACGACAAAGGCATCGGCCGCGTCGACGCTGGCAGCGTCAGCCTTGTAGCGGGCGCCGATTTCGATGCTGCCGCCCTGGTCCGCACGGCCATAGCGCCCGCCCCGCATGTCGGTGGCGACCGTGGCGCGGCCCGCGACGTCGAGCACGGCCTTGTCGCCGATCCAGATCGACGTGGCTTGTCCCTTGCCGTTCGGCACATCCACCTCATTACCGGTGCCAAACGTGCCTGGCAGGACGGCGATCTTGCCGCCCCAGGCTTCGAGCTTGCCGTCGATGGTGATCTGGTCATTGCCCGTCAGATTGATCTGGCGGCCCGGATCGACCTTGATGGCGGCACCCTCCTGCACCACCATGGCGCCCTTGACGTGCGGGCTGCCGGCCGTCAGCGACAGGCTGGCGCCGGCGCGCTGCGTCAGGCTGGCCTTGCGCGCATCTTCCTGGTACAGCTGCGGCGTCCACCGTTCCAGCGCGGCGCCAGGATCGGTGCCACCCGCCACCGTATGGCCCGTGGCGGGATTGAAACGCAGCACGGGCATGGCGACATCGATATGCGCATCCTTGACCACCACGACGCCATCGCGGCCCGTGACGGCGTAGTCGGCAAAACCGCTCTGGAACAGGCTGGCGTCCAGCGCCAGCAGCGGCTTGACGGCCGCGTCGCGCCCCAGCACGATGCCGGCCGGCAGCACCAGACCAGGCGGTGCGCGCAATTCTTCGGTGGCGATGCTGCCCGCCGCGTACTGCGTCGTCACCGGTACGATAGGCAAGCCCTGCGGAAAGACCGCCGCCGAGACCACGAAACCGGGATTCAAGCCATTGATGACCGTCAGCACGCTGCCGGCTGGAACGGTGGAACCAGCCCAGACATACGTCGCGTTGTCGATGACGACGTGCGCGCCTGGCGGCAACAGCAGGTCGGCGCCCAGCACCAGCGGTTTCTGCACCGACACATCCACCACCACGGGTTTGCTCAAGGCCTGGCCCGGCTTGATCAGGCTGGTGCTGAGCGAAAAATCGAAGGGAATCTTCTCGCCCTTGGCGATCAGGAATTCATCGGCCAGGCGCAGGGCCAACGGCGAACTGCTGCCGGCTGGCAATACATCGCCTTCGAGCAGCTTGCCGCCGATGCTGACGGCCGCGCCGCTGTCGATGACCAGGCGTCCGCCGCCTTTCACGCCATGGCCGCGCAATTCGCCGTCGAGCTTGAGCATGGCGCCCGTCGGCGCTTTCTCCGTCGGCAGGTCGACCGCCAGGGTGATGTCACCGCCGCGCCCGCCCTGCAGGCTGCCATTGCCCATCAGGGCCGCGCCGGACGAGACGTCGATGACGCTGCCGCCCGTCAGGTCGATGCCGCCCGAGCTTTTCAGTACGACCTTGCCGCCATTCACATAGGGCAAGCCGGCGACCGCGCCCGGATCGAGTTCCAGGTTGCTCCACAGGCCGCGCGCATCGAGACGCACGCCGGGCGCCACGCGCACGCCGGCCGTTCCCGTGGGACGGTTGGCCGGCGCCAGCTTGCCATCGGCCCAGACCGCGCCCGCATCCGCCAGGTAACGCGAGACGATGTCGCCGGCGGCGATGCTGCCGCCGCGCGCGCTCACGTTGGCCTTGATCGCCACGTCGGTGGCGTGCAGGGCGATATCGCCGCCATCGGCCACGCGCAGGTCGGCGTCGACACTCACGCTGTCGTAGGCATACAGTTTCAGGGCGCCCAGCTCCAGCCCGTTGAGCCAGTCGGCGTCGAGCTGCAGGGTCTTGCTGCGCGCGGCCGGCAAGGCATCGCTCAGCAGCTGGCCATCGGCGATGCCCGCTACCTTGCCGATTTGCACCTTGTCCAGCACGGCTTGCGGGCTGTCGCGCAGCTGGCCCGTGCGCGTATCGAAGACGGGCGTCATTTTGCCCACGATCAATTGACCGGCGCGCGCCGCCGACGTCTGCGCCTGCTTGTAGCTATCCATGCCGTCATCGCGCTTGCGCTGCTGGCGTTCGCCCTGGAACACGGACGTATCGATATCGCCTTCCAGCACGGCCGCGCCCGTGGACACGATCAGGCGGCCCGCGTCGCGGCCCACCGTATAGCCGTTTTCCAGGCGCTCGCGCGGGCCGATCAGGGCATTCGCGTGAGTTTCCGTCGTGTTCGCGCCCCAGCGCGCATGCGTGCTTTCATAGCCGCGGTACAGGCCCGTGTACAGATTGTCGCCCGGCGCCGTGCTCAGCTTGTACATGGCGCCGTCGGCGCCCTTCAGCCACGTCTGCTTGACCATGCCCGTCTGCACGTCGAGCGAGCCGCCGGCGATGTTGATGCGCGAACCTGCCTGCGTCACCACTTCGCCGCCGCCAAAGCCGACGGTGCCGCCCTGGGCAGCCCATTCGCCGATGCCGTGGCCGCTGGTGTTCAGGTAGCCGCTCACTTCCAGCAAGCCGCCGGCCGTGTACCAGCGGTCCGTGGCATAGCCGTTGGTGCCGGCCGGCACCAGCACCAGGTCGCGGCGGTCGACCCACACGTCGCTGTTGTTCAGGTATTTCGCGTCGCGGCTGCCCGGTGCGTCGCGCTGTTCGTTGCCCTGCACATTGATCAGCACATTGTTGCTGCTCATGTCGACCTTCACGCCGACGGCGCCGGAGACGTCGATGGCGGCGTCGCGCGCCACGTGGCTGCGGCGGGCCGCATCGACCAGCACCTGGCCGCCCGTGGCCAGGGTCAGCGAATCGCCTTCGAACTCCACGTTGCCGGCCGAAACGATGCGCACCAGCGACTGGTCGCGCCGGTCCAACGGCGTGTCCGTGCCCTTGCCCGTATCTTTCAGCAAGGTGTCGCGCTGCACGTCGAGCGCCGTGGCGCCGTTGTCGTCGATAAAAATGGCGCTGACGCTGCCACGTCCCATGGTGACCTTGGCATCCTCGCCCGCCGCCGTCAGATGGATGGCGCCGCGTCCGTTGACGGACGTGCTCGACAGCAGCATGCCGTCCTGGCGCAGCGTGTTGCCGCTCAGCGTGATGTCGCCGCCGGCCGCCTGGATCAGGCCGCGGTTGACGACGGCGCCGGCGCCGCTGCCGGCCGTGCGCAGCATCTCGACTTCATTGCCGCGCGTGCTCGAATACTGGTTCTTGTCCGTGCCCTGGCCCGGGCGCACGACGATGGCGTCGCCGGCGGCCAGGGTGGTCTGGCCATTCGGCGTGGTGATGGCGCCCGCATTGTCGACGTTGCGGCCGGCCAGCAGCACGTAGCCGCCGCCTTCCGTCACCGTCTGCGGCTTGCGCGTGTCGATGCGCGCGCCGGCGGCGACGACGACGTCCGCCTCGGCCTTGCCATGCGTGGAGATGTTCTGGCCCAGCAGCAAGTCATTCGCGAACGTCGGCACGGCGCCCATGCCCTGCGTCTTGCCGTACAGGCCGCTCTTGAACTGGCTGTCGCTCATGCCCATGGCGGCCGCCGCCAGGTTGCGCGTATCGACCTGGCTGCTGCCCGTAAACACGATGCCGTTGCGGTTGACGATCATCACCGTGCCGTCGGCCTTGATCTGGCCCTGGATCTGGCTGGGGCGTGCCAGCGGATCATTGACGCGGTTTAATACGGACCAGTTCGATTTCTGCTCGAATTGCAAGCTGGTGTTCTTGCCGACGTTAAAACTTTCCCAGTTCAGTATCGCCTTGTCATCCGTCTGCACGACCTTCACGACGGTCTTGCCGTCGGCCTGGGTCTGCACCGGTCCCTGGGCATTGAGCCAGCCGGCCGTCAGGCTGTTCGTGTCGACCTGCAAGCCGCCCTTGGCCAGGCCATCGGGCGCGCCGCCCGCCGCCAGCGCCGCCTGGCGCGCGGCCGCCTGCACCGCCTGCTCGGCGGCGATGCCGCGCGCGGCCAGCAACAGGTTATTCAGCGATTGCTGCAGCTTGCCTTCGGCCTTTTGCTGCTGCAGCAGGGGATTGTTCAGCGATGTGGCCGGCTGGCCATTCGGCAAGCGTCCCGTGGCGGTGGCCGCGCCCTGATTGGCGCCCTTGCCCGCGAACCAGGCGCCGCTGAACGGCTGCTGCGCCTGTGCACCGCCCGCCTGCAGCAGCATGGCGATGGCCAGCGCCAGCGGTTTCAATCGCACCGGAAGACCGGTCCGGTTGCCCGCCATGGCGGAGGAGGATGCGTGTTTCGTGACCGACTTGCTTCGCTGCATGGCGACATTCCCTTTTCATGTTCCGTTGCTGACCGATATCGCGAGGCGGCGCGCGGCACGCACGGGGGCGGGCGGCAGGCACTGATTCGCGGCTTCCAGCAGCATTGACAGGCAACAAGGTCCGGGACTGCAAAAGGTCATGAAAATGTCATAATTGGCGCACCGCCTTGGCGCTCAACCAAACAGCACGATACCGCCCGGCAGCCGCGTCACGCGCGCGCCATACGCGTCCTGGATCAGGGCAATCACGTCGTCGAGGCGGTCGAGCGAAAAGCTCGCTTGCACGCGCGTGTGTTTCAAGGCGTCGCCATTGAGGATCAGCTTGCCGGGACGGTAGCGGTTCACCTCGTCCACCACCTCGGCCAGGGTGCTTTGCTTGAACACCAGCAAGCGCTGGCGCCACGCGCTGACGTCGCTCTTGGCCACGGCGCGCGCGATGCCGAAATGCTCGGGCCGGTAGCGCAGTTGCTGGCCGGGCGCCAGTTCCGCATCGTTGCCGGCCTGCGCCACGCGCAGGCGGCCCGTCAGGCAGGTCACGCACACTTCCTGGCCGAACAGGCGGATATTGAAGCGGGCGCTGCCGGCCGACACGGTGCCGTCGCCCGCCTGCACGCGCACCCGCGCCGCGCCGCGCAAGCCGGCCTGGAATTCCGCCTCGCCCGCCAGCAGCACCAGCGACGCGGCGCCGTCCTGCACGGGCGCCGCGTCGAGGCGCGTCTGCGTATTCATCTGCACCAGCACGCCGCCATCGAGCGCCACTTCGCGCTGCTCGCCCGTGCCCGTGGCGTAGTCGGCGGCAAGACCGGCCACGGCCGGCCACAGGTCCGTGGGCGGGCGCAGCACCAGCAAGCCCAGCGAGGCGGCCACGCCGGCGCCCAGCCAGGCGCGCCGCGCCACGTTCACGGGCGCCTGCGCCCGCTTGACGGCATGCGCGGCCGGCGCCATCGCACTCCACACGGCGCGCGCCTCGGCAAACGCCGTCGCATGCCTGCGGCTGCGCGCGCACCAGTGGCGAAACACTTGCGCATCGCGTTCGCTGACCTGGCCCGAGGCCAGGCGCACGACCCACGCCTGCGCTTCCTTCTGGATGACACCCATGTCGTCTTCCGCTTGTTCAATCATGATGTTTAGACGTTTTTCCCGCCCCGGGACCGAAGCGCTGGATGAAATCGCGTCCCATGCGTTCGCAGCAATGTTCCAGGCCGGCGCGCAATTCCTTCTCCACCGTGCGGGCGGAAATGCCGAAGCGCTCGGCGATGTCGCGGTGCGGCAACTGGTCGACGCGGGCAGCGATGACGATGGCGCGCCGGCGTTTCGGCAACTCCTGCAAGGCCCGCTCCAGTTCTTCCAGTTCGGCGCGCGCGCTGAAGGTGCGGGCCGGGTCGGCCAGCTCGTCGGCCATCTCGTACAAGTCGTCGATGTCCGGCAAGCTGAGCAGGCGCGCATTGTCGCGGCGTTGATCTTCCGCAATGTTGATGGCGATGCGCATCAGATACGCGGACGGGTAGCTGATCGCCTCGGGCGCGGTCATCTTTTCCACTCGTAAATATGTTTCATGCAACGCATCGTTCGCCAGGTCTTCCGAACCCAGGCGGCGCTGCAGGTGGCGGCGAAACTGTCCATAGCGTTCCAGGAACAGCTTGCGCAAGGTGGCTTTCAGCAAGTCCGACATCGTCAAGTCGCCCCGGCCGGCAGGTAGGGCGCGCAATCGGCGCCGGGATCGGGCCGCGGCGTCAGTAAAATCGTCAGCGGCTGCGGCAAGCCCGCCGGTGGCGCGCCATCCATCAGCAGACTGCGCAAGCGCTGCAGCACGGCGCGGTCGCGCTGTTCCACGCCGCTCCCTTCCAGCACGTGCACGTCGCGCACCTTGCCCCGTTCATCGAGCCACAACTGGAAGGCCAGCCGATAGCGGCCGAAAGCGTCCGGATGCAAGCGGCACAGGGCACGCGTGAGCGAGCGCTGCAGGATGGCCGCATAGCCTTGCAATGGTGCGGTGGCGGGAGCGGTCTCGGCCGGCACGGGCGCCGGCGCCACGGGGGCGTCGGCCAGCGCCAGCAAGGTAAACGCATTGCTGCCGCTGAAGCGCGCGCCCAGTTGCGTGCCGGCCAGC
Source organism: Janthinobacterium goodfellowi (assembly GCF_051380695.1). NCBI lineage: Bacteria > Pseudomonadati > Pseudomonadota > Betaproteobacteria > Burkholderiales > Oxalobacteraceae > Janthinobacterium > Janthinobacterium goodfellowi. Next base: position 207,052 of record NZ_JBNYXN010000009.1, read on the forward strand.
AGGCGCTGCAGCGCTTCGGCCGGCGTGTAGTCGCCGCGCACGGGCGCCGCCATTCTGCCGGCCGCCAGTTGGCTGCTGACGAGCACGGAATACCCGGTCACTTCGCCGAACGCCACCAGGGCCGCGTCGAGCGGCTGGGCGGGCAAGTCGAAGCGCAGGGTCGCGTGCGCGGCGGCGTCAGCGCCATCCGCGCTGGCGGCGGGCCGCGCGAATGTCATGAATGTCATCAATGTCATCAGCAAGCAGGCGGACAGGGCATTGCCCCTTGCGGCGCGGCGGTGGCTTAGTGTCATTTTCCAGGGGAATCAACGAAAAATCCTGCTCATGAAGTGTCTTGACTGCAATGTTGTCTGCAGAATGGCAGGATGGTAGCTTCATAAAATGACAACTGCATGACATGGCGCCAGCCCCCATCCCGGCCTGTGTCATCGCCGCGACACATGACCTTGCTATGCTGAGCGCTTCCCCACCGCTCCGGGAGCCGCCATGGCACGCCTGTTATCACTGTTGCTGTTGACCTGCGCCACCCTGCCCGCGCAGGCGGACGAGCACACCGTCGTCGTGAAGGCCGCCGCGCCGCCAAAGGGTTGCGTGGAAGTAGAAGCGAACGGCCGGCGCGCGCCATCGATGTCTTGCCTGAATGAAAAATTATTGCCGAATAGCAACACCATGAACGGGCCACCGCCCGCCCTGTCCGGCGCCGAAGCGACCGTGCAGCGGCCATCGAACCAGCTGGGCCTGTACAACCGCGCCGCCCTCGAACACCGCATGGGCAATGCCTTCGGCAAATCCGTCACGCCGCAGAGGCCGCCAGCTCCCGCGCCCGCCAGCCCGCTGCTGCCGGCCCGTTGAGGCGCTTGTCAACGCACAGTCCATTTGCGCTGTCAAGATTGCGCAATCGCGCCGATTGCGTATCATTCCAGGCTTGATCGCTCTGGAAACAACCATGCTGCCCACTATCGAACAACGCCTTGCCCTTGAACTTGCCGCCAAACCGGTGCAGGTTGCCGCCGCCATCGAACTGCTCGACGAAGGCGCCACCGTGCCCTTTATCGCCCGTTACCGCAAGGAAGCGACCGGCGGCCTCGACGATATCCAGCTGCGCCTGCTCGAAGAGCGCTTGCGCTACCTGCGCGAACTGGAAGAGCGGCGCGCCGCCATCGTGGCGTCGATCACGGAACAGAACAAGATGACGCCCGAGCTGCTCGACGCCGTCATGCACGCGGAAGACAAGACGCGCCTGGAAGACCTGTATCTGCCGTACAAGCAGAAGCGCCGCACGAAGGCGCAGATCGCCATCGAAGCGGGCCTGATGCCGCTGGCCGACGGCTTGCTGGAGAACCCGGAACTGACGCCGGAAATGGAAGCGGGCAAGTTCCTGCGCGAGGCGTTTACGAGTGCCGACGGCAACAACCCGGGCGTGGCGGACACCAAGGCGGCCCTCGATGGCGCGCGCCAGATTCTGATGGAGCGCTTCGCCGAAGACGCGACCCTGCTGCAAACCTTGCGCGAATACGTGCAGGAACACGGCATCGTCGAATCGAAAGTGGTGGAAGGCAAGCAGGACGAAGGCGAAAAATTCGCCGATTATTTCGATTACTCGGAAACCATTTCGACAGTGCCCTCGCACCGCGCGCTGGCGCTGCTGCGCGGCCGCCGCGAGGGCATCCTCGACGTCACTCTGCGCCTGGACACGGAAGCGGAAAAACCGAAATGGGATGCGCCGCACAACCCGTGCGAAGGCCGCATCGCCGCCCGCTTCGGCATCAAGCAGCAAGGCCGCCCGGCCGACAAGTGGCTGGCGGACACGGCGCGCTGGACCTGGCGCGTGAAAAGCTTTATGCACCTGGAAACGGAACTGATGGGCGCGCTGCGCGAACGCTCGGAACTTGACGCGATCAACGTCTTCGCCACCAATCTGAAAGCGCTGCTGCTGGCCGCGCCGGCCGGCCAGCGCGCCACCATGGGCCTCGATCCCGGCCTGCGCACAGGCGTGAAGGTCGCCGTGGTCGATGCCACCGGCAAGGTCGTCGACACGGCCGTGATCTATCCGCACCAGCCGAAGAACGACTGGGACGGTTCGCTGCACACCCTGGGCCGTCTTGCCGCCAAGCACAATGTATCGCTGATTTCGATTGGCAACGGCACCGCTTCGCGCGAGACCGATAAACTGGCGCAGGACCTGATCAAGCAGCACCCGGAAGCGAAGATGACGAAGATCGTCGTCTCGGAAGCGGGCGCGTCGGTGTATTCGGCGTCCGAATTCGCCTCGAAAGAATTGCCGGACATGGATGTGTCGCTGCGCGGCGCCGTGTCGATCGCGCGCCGCCTGCAAGACCCGCTGGCCGAATTGGTCAAGATTGACCCGAAATCGATCGGCGTGGGCCAGTACCAGCATGACGTGAGTCAAAGCCAGCTGGCACGCTCGCTCGATGCCGTGGTGGAAGATTGCGTGAACGCCGTGGGCGTGGACGTCAACACGGCGTCCGCTCCCCTGCTGGCGCGCGTGTCCGGCCTGTCGGCCAGCGTGGCGCAAAGCATCGTCACCTACCGCGACATGAAGGGCGCGTTCACCTCGCGCGCGGCCTTAAAGGCCGTACCGCGCCTGGGCGACAAGACCTACGAACAGGCGGCGGGCTTCCTGCGCGTGATGGGCGGAGAGAATCCGCTGGACGCCTCGGCCGTCCACCCGGAATCGTACCCGCTGGTGGAAAAGATCCTGGCCGACATCAAGAAGGATATCAAGGCCGTCATCGGCGAAACGGCGCTGCTGAAAACCTTGAGCCCGGCAAAATACGCGGATGAAACCTTCGGCGTGCCGACCATTACCGACATCTTGAAGGAACTGGAAAAGCCGGGCCGCGACCCGCGTCCGGAATTTACCACCGCCACCTTCAAGGAAGGCGTGGAAGAAATCCGCGACTTGCGCCCGGACATGATTCTCGAAGGCGTGGTCACCAACGTGGCCGCCTTCGGCGCCTTCGTCGACATCGGCGTGCACCAGGATGGCCTCGTGCACATCTCGGCCCTGTCGAACACCTTCGTCAAGGACCCGCACACGGTGGTGAAAGCCGGGCAAGTGGTGCGCGTCAAAGTGCTGGAAGTCGACGAGAAGCGCAAGCGCATCGCGCTGACCATGCGCCTGACGGACAGCGCGCCGCAGGCGGGCAGCAAGCCAGAGCAGCGTGGCGACCGCAACGACCGCCGCAGCATGGCGCAGCACCAGTCGCAGTCGCGCAACGCGCCCGAGCCGGCCGGCAGCATGGCCGCCGCCTTCGCCAAGCTGCGCGGCTAAGCCCGTGGCCGCCGGGCAGGACATCACCATCCTGGCAGCGGACGCGGCCGGTCCGGATGCGCAGCTGCTGCTCGATGCATTGTCGGACGCGCTGCTGCGCATCAACGGCGACAGCGGCCGCTCCTCGTTCGATGCCGAAGCGGCCACGCCGCGCGGCGGCTTTTACCTGGCCCGCGATGCCAGCGGCGCCCTGCTCGGCTGCGCCGCCCTGCGCCCGCTGGGCGAAGCAGACAGCGCCATAGGCGAACTCAAGCGCATGTATGCGCATCCCTGCAGCACGGGCGTGGGCGCGGCCCTGCTGGCCCATGTGGAGGCGCAGGCGCGCCGGCATGGTTACCAGGCCCTGCACCTGTCCACCCGCGTGGTAAATAGCCGCGCGGTGGCGTTTTATGCCAAACACGGCTATGCACCTGTCCTTGCCTGGGGTAAATACGTGGGCGCGGCGCAATCGACCTGTCTGGGCAAGACCTTATAAGCCTCAACGTGGCTGACTTGCCCGATTTATGACTTGAGCGCATACCCGTGCCGTCGTTTTCTTATAAAATGACGGCATCTATTTATTTACCCATCAGAGGCAGCTATGAGCGACGTACAAACCTGGATCAAAGAAACCGTGACGAACACGCCAGTCGTGCTGTTCATGAAGGGCACGGCCCAGTTCCCGCAGTGCGGCTTTTCCGGCCGCGCCATCCAGATCCTGAAAGCGTGCGGCGTGGAAAACATCGCTACTGTCAACGTGCTGGATGACCCGGAAGTTCGCCAGGGCATCAAGGATTACTCGAACTGGCCAACCATTCCGCAGCTGTATGTCAAAGGCGAGTTCATCGGTGGTTCCGATATCATGAATGAAATGTTTGAATCGGGCGAACTGAAGTCCCTGCTCGATGCCTGATAGCCAAGCGCAGCGGCCGCGCCGTATCGTCGTGGCCATCACGGGCGCCACGGGCGCCGTGTATGGCTTGCGGCTGCTGCAATTGCTCGGCGCCATCCCCGGCGTCGAGACGCATCTGGTCCTGTCCGATGCCGCTGTTTTGACCCTGCACCAGGAAACGGGCGTGGGGCGCAAGGACATCGAAGCGCAGGCGCACGTGGTGCACAAGCTGCGCGACATCGGCGCGTCGATCGCCAGCGGTTCGTTTCAATCGGATGGCATGGTCGTCGCGCCGTGCTCGATGAAGACCTTGGCGGCCGTCGCGCATGGCTTGTCGGATAATCTGATCACGCGGGCCGCCGATGTGGTGCTCAAGGAGCGCCGGCGCCTGATCCTGATGGTGCGCGAAACCCCGTTCAACCTGGCGCACCTGCGCAATATGACGGCCGTGACCGAAATGGGCGGCATCATCTTCCCGCCATTACCGAGCTTTTATCACCACCCGCAGAGCATCGCGGAAATGGTCGACCATACGGTGGCGCGCGTCATCGACCTGCTCGGCATCGAGCACGGTCTGGCGCCGCGGTGGAATGGTCTCAAGTCTGCAAGCGACACCCCTATCCTCTAGTTGGCGTCACGATGTAACTCTGGCGTCACGATGCCTGACAAAAGCGTAGCGAGCGGAAGGAAGAGGTGGCCGAGAAGCGCAACCGTGCTGCAGCACGGGGGCGCCGAGCCGGTGAGCATCGCAGACCGCCTATGCGGACGCGCAGCAGCTTTGGTCAGGCATCCACCACTCAGCGTTTTTCGAACTGAACGGCACTGGCCTGCTTCAAATCCCTGGCTTCTTCAACCATCCTGCGGTGGGCGATCCGTTTGCGCATCACTTCCGCATGTTGCGCGGCAGTCATGGGGGGCACGGTCATCAAGTCCTTCAGCTGCGCGGTATTGCTGTAGTTACTTTTCATAAGACGGCTCAAATGCTCGGCTCCGTAGTGGATGAACTGGCTGCTTCTGATGTGATTATGCGCTGGTATTGGCCGCTGCGCCGCTGCGTACGGGATTATTGTCAAATAATCCCGCTGCAGCGCAACATGCGAGGTCTTATTGTGCGGCAAAATCATGTCTCCAGTATGACCTTGCGCAAATAAAAGGACAGGGGGAGCGCCGCCAGCGTAAGGCGGACGGCGCCGGCCGGGGAGGGCCTGGATGCTTACTTTTGGTAGTTGACTCTCACCAGCATGCGAATAAATTCTCGCGCGATTTGACGATGATGTTCATCTAATCTTTGCAAATCGGCAATTAATTTCACATCGGCGGACTCAAAACGCGACAAAGCGCTGCCCGCTTCGCCATTCGGCGTGGCGCTTTCCGGACCGCCAAAACGCAACCATTCCGCGGGAACGCCCAACCATTGGGCAATCATGCGCAATTTTTCTTGCGTGGGAATTGCTTCACCTACTAACCATTTCCTAGCTGCATGCACAGTAATCGGGCGTCCGTCGAAACGGATGTTGAATTCCCGGGCCAGTCTGGTCGGGCTGTCTGGAGAGTAATGGGCGTTTTTGAGAGCCAACTGAAGTCGCTGGCTGAAGCTTTCGCGTTCGTTAGAAGAATTCATAGGTGTACTATTTCATGTTGTAACATGAAAGTCAGTTTCTTGAATGACCATACAGATTGTTACATTTGAAAAGAGTATCAATTAACAATTAACACTCCAGCCAAGCTTTTCAGGTGAAAAAGTGGGCCGAATTTTCTCTTGCGATTCTGTGTGGCTTCGGGTCAAATTCGCGGCTAGCCTTGATTTTCGCACTGCAGCACGATTCAAAGCCTCGGTTTGGCATTACAACGTACGGTATCGGATAATGCCCTCCTCTACCGATACGCGCAATGCCCATGTCATACAATTTCTCGTAGACAAAGTTTTCAGAAGGGCCATTTTGTTTTCAAAATAGAAACAATCCATACAACGTACTCATAGTGGAACGTTGTTTTTTGATCGTGGCTATTGGAAAGCATCTGCGCCAAAAAATTTTACTGCCATCACAGCGAAAAGAATGTCGCCGTTATGCCAGGAAAGCTCTTTTTGGTGTCATCTTGGCCACCAACTCTCGATCTTAAGCGCGTTTGTGCAAGAAGAATCAATTTATTTTCAGTAATTGTTGCCTTATTCGCCAAATCCCCCTGCCCACGCCGCCTTTTTTCTTTGTTGCAGCACGGGCAGGGCACGCTACAATAGTATTGACGTTGACGTAAACGGCACTTTGCCACCACCTGCCTCGCCGCATCCCATCTGACGACCGACCACCCATGCAACCGACACCGCCCGCACCCATGACGACCTATACCATTACCGAACTGGCGCGGGAATTCGACATCACGGCGCGCGCCATCCGTTTCTATGAAGACCAGGGCTTGCTCAGTCCGAAACGCGAAGGCGCAGGCGGCCGCAGCCGCGTCTACACGCCGCGCGACCGCACCCGTTTGAAGCTGACCCTGCGCGGCAAGCGCCTGGGCTTGGCCTTGTCGGAAATCAAGAGCCTGGTCGACATGTATGAGTCGCCGAAGGACACGCGCGCGCAGATGGACCGCTTCCTGGGCGTGCTGGCGCAGCACCGGCAAACCCTGGAGCAGCAGCGCATCGATATCGAAATGGCACTGGCGGAAATCAGCGCACATGAAGACGCTTGCGCGCGCATGCTGGCGGACTTGAATATTGATAAGGCGCAAACAAGCTAGCAAGGCAAGCGGCGGACACCTGCCGCGCGCGCCACTTTACGTTTACGTAAACGTCACAACTGAGTATCATAGCTTCACTGACCCGGCACCCATGACCGCCACACTTATAACGACGACGAGGACGACATGCTCCATCTCCCAGGCTTGACCTTTGACCACGGCGACGACATCGCCTCCCTGCGCGAAGCGATTCAACAATTTGCCGCCGCCGAAATCGCGCCGCGCGCGGCCGAGATCGACCGCACCGACCAGTTCCCCATGGACCTGTGGCGCAAGATGGGCGACATGGGCTTGCTCGGCATCACCGTCAGCGAAGAATACGGCGGCGCCGGCATGGGTTACCTGGCGCACATCATCGCCATGGAAGAGATCTCGCGCGCCTCGGCCTCCGTCGGCCTGTCCTACGGCGCCCACTCGAACCTGTGCGTGAACCAGATCAAACGCAACGGCACGGCCGAGCAAAAAGCGAAATATCTGCCGAAACTGATCACGGGCGAGCACATCGGCGCCCTGGCCATGTCGGAGCCGAACGCGGGCTCGGACGTCGTCAGCATGAAGCTGCGCGCCGACTTCAAGGGCGACCGCTGGGTCTTGAACGGCACCAAGATGTGGATCACCAACGGTCCCGACGCGGACGTGCTGGTGGTGTACGCGAAGAACGACCTGGAAGCGGGTCCGCGCGGCATGACGGCCTTCCTGATCGAAAAGAATTTCAAGGGCTTTTCCATCGCGCAAAAGCTCGACAAGCTGGGCATGCGCGGCTCGCACACGGGCGAACTGGTGTTCCAGGATTGCGAAGTGCCGGCCGAAAACGTGCTGGGCGGCCTGGGCAAGGGCGTCAACGTGCTGATGTCGGGCCTCGATTTCGAGCGCACCGTGCTGTCCGGCGGCCCGCTGGGCATCATGCAGGCCTGCATGGACCTGGTCGTGCCCTACGTGCATGACCGCAAGCAATTCGGCCAGCCTATCGGCGAATTCCAGTTAATGCAGGGTAAGCTGGCCGATATGTATTCGACCATGATGGCGTGCAAGGCCTATGTGTATGCCGTGGGCCAGGCTTGCGACCGCGCCACCACGCCGGAAGCCGTGCGCCAGCTGCGCAAGGATGCGGCCGGCGCCATTCTGTATAGTGCGGAAAAGGCGACCTGGATGGCGGGCGAAGCGATCCAGGCGCTGGGCGGCAACGGCTACATCAACGAGTATCCGGCCGGCCGCCTGTGGCGCGATGCCAAGCTGTACGAAATCGGCGCCGGGACCAGCGAAATCCGCCGCATGCTGATCGGCCGCGAACTGTTTGCGGAAACCAAGTAAGCACGGGCACGCGGTTATCGACTGGGTGATGAGCCATTCATGCGAGCACAACTATGACGCACATTGCCTTCCCCAAATTGCTCTCTTCCCAGATTGCATTCGATATCGCGCGCACCATCCGCGACGGCTTCGACAAACATTACCGTCTGTTCCGCGAAACGAGCCAGCACGCCAAGCGGTATTTCGAGCAAGGCGCCTGGAGCGCGGCACAGACGGCGGCCCGCGAACGCATCGACTTTTATGACAAACGCGTGCAGGAATGCGTGCAGATGCTCGAAGATGAGTACGAAGAGTCGGAGTTGAGCGACGAAGTGTGGCGCGAACTCAAGCTCCACTACATCGGCATGTTGACGGAACACAAGCAGCCGGAACTGGCGGAAACCTTCTTCAATTCCGTCTGCTGCAACATCCTGCACCGCACCTATTTCAATAACGACTATATTTTCGTGCGCCCCGTCGTTTCCACGGAGTACATCGAAACGCAAGACCCCGCTCCTACTTACCGCGTGTATTACCCGGGCCAGGACGGCTTGCGCGACACCCTGACGCGCATGGTGAGCAACTTCCAGCTGGACTGCGCATTTGCCAACCTGGAACGCGACGTGGCCCAGGTGGAAGCGCGCCTGCAGCAACTGTTCGGCGGCGACCGGATCGAGCCGAACCACCAGCTCCAGGTCCTGACCAGTTTGTTCTACCGCAACAAGGGCGCCTACCTGGTCGGCAAGGGCATCAACGGCAACCGCGAATATCCATTTGTCGTGCCCATCCTGCACAACCGCCACGGCAAGCTCGTGCTCGACACGGTGCTGTTCGAACAGCAGCAGATCGCCGTGCTGTTTTCGTTTACGCGCGCCTACTTCCTGGTGGATATGGAAGTGCCGTCGGCCTATGTGCAATTCCTGCGCAGCTTGTTGCCGCGCAAACCGCGCAGCGAAATTTATACGATACTGGGCCTGCAAAAACAGGGCAAGACCTTGTTTTACCGCGACTACCTGCAGCATTTGAAACACTCGTCGGACCACTTCGAGAGCGCGCCCGGCATCCGCGGCCTCGTGATGCTGGTGTTTGCCCTGCCGTCGTTTCCGTATGTCTTCAAGGTGATCAAGGATTTCTTTCCTCCTCCCAAGGAAACCACGCGCGCGCAAGTCCAGCAAAAGTATTTGCTGGTGAAACACCACGACCGCGTGGGCCGCATGGCCGACACGCTCGAGTATTCCAATGTGGCCTTTCCCCGCGCCCGTTTTTCCGCGGAACTGCTGGCCGAACTGAAACAGTTCGCCCCCTCGCTGATCGAGGAAGACCACGAGCAGATCATCATCCGCCACCTGTACATCGAGCGGCGCATGGTGCCGCTGAACATGTGGCTGAGCAATGCCGAAAAGGAAGGCCGCGACGACCTGGTGGAACACGCCATCATCGAGTACGGCAACGCCATCAAGGAACTGGTGGCGGCAAATATTTTTCCTGGCGACATGCTGTATAAAAATTTTGGCGTGACCCGTCATCAGCGTGTCGTTTTTTACGATTACGATGAAATCGAGTACATCACCGATTGCCAGTTCCGCGTCATCCCGCAAGCCCGCACGGAGGAGGAAGAAATGTCGGCCGAACCGTGGTATCCCATCGGCAAGCACGATGTGTTTCCCGAACAATTCGGTACCTTCCTGCTGGGCAATCCCCGCATCCGCAGCTATTTCATGCAGCACCATGCCGACCTGCTGACGGCGCAATACTGGCAGGCGCGCAAGCAGCGCATCGAAGATGGCCATATCGAGGACGTCTTCCCGTATCCGCAGCACCTGCGTTTTTGTATGCAGTCACCTTCCCACCCCTCAACCGGAGATCCAACATGAATGATCCAGTCGTAATCGTCGGTGCCGCGCGCACCCCCATGGGCGCCTTCCAGGGCGACTTTGCCAACGTCACCGCCAGCGACCTGGGCGCCGTGGCCATCCGCGCCGCCGTCGAGCGGGCCGGCGTGGCGCCGGATGCCGTTGAACACGTGTTTTTCGGCAATTGCCTGATGGCTGGCCAGGGCCAGGCGCCCGCGCGCCAGGCCTTGCGCAAGGCGGGCTTGCCCGATTCCACGGGCGCCGTGACCCTGTCGAAAATGTGCGGCTCGGCCATGCAGACGACCATGTTCGCGCATGACACCTTGCTCGCCGGCAGCGCCGACGTGGTGGTGGCGGGCGGCATGGAATCGATGACCAACGCCCCCTATCTCGTGCCGAAAGCGCGCGGCGGCTACCGCATCGGCCACGGCATGATCTATGACCACATGATGATGGATGGCCTGGAAGACGCCTACAGCCGCGACGAAAAGGGCAATGCCCGCTCGATGGGCACGTTTGCCGAAGAGTGCGCCAGCCAGTACCAGTTCACGCGCGAAGCGCAGGATGCGTTTGCCATCGAATCCGTGAAACGCGCGCAAGCGGCCACCAAGGATGGCAGTTTCGAGTGGGAAATCGTGCCCGTGACCGTTTCCGGCCGCGGCGGCGACACCGTCGTCAGCATCGATGAAGGCCCGCAAAAAGCCCGCCTGGAAAAAATCCCGACCCTGAAGGCGGCATTCAAGAAGGACGGCACCATCACGGCCGCCTCGTCCTCGTCGATCAACGATGGCGCGGCAGCGCTGGTGCTGATGCGCGAATCGACGGCGAAAAAACTGGGCTGCACCGTCATCGCCAAGATCCACGGCCACGCCACGCATGCGCAGGCGCCGAACGAATTCACGACGGCCCCCATCGGCGCCGTGAAAAAGCTGTATGCCAAAACGGGCTGGAGCAGCAGCAATGTGGACTTGTTCGAGATCAATGAAGCGTTCGCCGCCGTGCCGATGGCCGCCATGCATGACCTCGACATTCCGCATAGCAAGATCAACATCCACGGCGGCGCGTGCGCGCTGGGCCACCCGATCGGCGCCTCGGGCGCGCGCATCATCGTCACCCTGCTGGGCGCCCTGAAGAAAACCGGCGGCAAGCGCGGCGTGGCGGCCCTGTGCATCGGCGGCGGCGAAGCGACGGCGATGGCGATCGAACTGGTATAAGCTCTTCCCGAGCACGGGCGCGCACCACGGTGCGCGCCTTTCATTTTATTTTCAGGGAGAAAACATATGCCTACCGCATTGATCATCGGCGCCTCGCGCGGCATCGGCCACGAAATCGTCCGTCAATACCGCCACGATGGCTGGCGTGTCATCGCCACGGCGCGCACGCAAGACGCGTGCGAGGCCCTCAAGCAACTGGGCGCGGAAGCGCACCAGCTCGACGTGACGGATGTGGAAGGCTGTGCCGGCCTGGGCTGGAAGCTCGACGATGAAAAGCTCGACGTGGCCATCCTCAACGCGGGCGTGTATGGCCCCCGTCACGACGGTTTCCCTGCGCAAGCCGATTTCGACCTCGTCATGCACACCAACGTGCTGGCGGCCATGCGGCTGCTGCCGATATTGGCGCCGCTGGTGGCCAATGCCAAGGGCAAACTGGCCGTGCTGTCCTCGCACATGGGCTCCCTGAGCGAGCGGGGCAACCCCAGCGGTTCGCTGTACCGCGCCAGCAAGGCGGCCTTGAATTCGGTGCTGATCGACACATCCCTCGTGCATGGCCCGCAAGGCGTCAGCTGCGTCGCTTTCCACCCGGGCTGGGTACGCACGGACATGGGCGGCGCCGGCGCCGATATTTCACCGGAGGAAAGCGCTGCCGGCATCCGCGCCACCCTGGCCAGCCTGCCGGCCACGGACAAAGCCGTGTTCCGCAACTACGATGGCAAGCCCATAGGCTGGTAATTTCCCCACACACCATAAAAACAAACGAGACGACGTCCCATGATACTCAATGAAGAACAGACCATGATTCAGGAGGCGCTGCGCAGTTTCGCGCGCGAGCGCCTGGCGCCCAACGCGGCCCGCTGGGACAAGGAACATCATTTCCCGAAAGAAGAATTGCAGGAACTGGCCGCGCTGGGCGCCTTTGGCGTAGCCGTGCCGGAAGCGCTCGGTGGTGCCGGCCTCGACTATGTGTCCTTGGCCCTGGTGCTGGAAGAAATCGCCGCCGGCGATGGCGGCACCTCGACCATCATTTCCGTGAATAATTGCCCCGTGTGCAGCATCGCCATGATGTACGCCAACGACGCGCAAAAGGAACAATGGCTGCGCCCGCTGGCGCAAGGTACGATGCTCGGTGCATTTTGCCTGACGGAACCGCACACGGGCAGCGACGCCTCGGCCCTGCGCACGACGGCCACCCGCGATGGCAATGCATATGTAATCAACGGCACCAAGCAGTTCATTACCAGCGGCAAATATGCGGACGTGGCCATCGTCATGGCCGTGACCGACAAGGCGGCCGGCAAGCGCGGCATCAGCGCCTTCTGGGTGCCGACGAACACGCCCGGCTACATCGTGGCGGGACTGGAACAGAAGATGGGCCAGCATTCGTCGGACACGGCGCAAATCCTGTTCGACAACTGCCGCATCCCCGCGGAAAATCTGATAGGTGAAGAGGGCCAAGGCTACAAGATCGCCCTGTCCGGCCTGGAAGGCGGGCGCATCGGCATCGCTTCGCAAGCCGTGGGCATGGCGCGCGCTGCGTATGAAGCGGCCTTGAATTACGCACGCGAGCGCGAAAGCTTCGGCAAACCCATCTATGAACACCAGGCCGTGCAATTCCGCCTGGCCGACATGGCGACGCAGATCGAAGCGGCGCGACAACTGATACGCCACGCGGCGGCCATGAAGGATGCGGGCCTGCCCTGCCTGAAGGAAGCCGCCATGGCCAAGCTGTTTGCGTCGGAAATGGCGGAAAAAGTGTGCTCGGACGCCATCCAGGTGCACGGCGGCTACGGTTATGTGTCCGATTTCCCCGTCGAGCGCATCTACCGCGACGTGCGCGTGTGCCAGATTTATGAGGGGACCAGCGATATCCAGAAGATACTCATCGCCAGAGCCTTATAAAAGCAGTAGAAGTCTCGGCGCTTTTAGAAACCGTCGCGAGCAAGCCTGATATCGGATTGAGTAACGCAGCCGTACTTCGGTACGGCGAGTAACGCCGATTCGAGAGCGGGCTGCGCAGTAGGTTTATAAACGCGCCCACCAGACGAAAAAAAAGCCCGCTAGCGCGGGCTTCGTTCCAATGTATTACCAATGCTTTAATCGTGTCATGGACGCCAGTGCTATCTGCAAAGTGCCTCCTGATTTTCGGACTCCCATGCTATCTGCATGGTGACTCCAAGTGTAAAATCGACCATCGTATCCGGAATTACAAAATCCATTTCTTCGCACTGTCACGCCATCGACATTACACCTGTCGGTCGCCGCGCTGAAACTGGATGGTGAGATAATTTGCTGCCAAATCTCAATCACTGAACGGAGTATAGCACAGCCTTTTGTGCAATGCAACAACCTTTTTAAATCAAGTCCTTAGCGCCAGCGGCTTGTCTTCTTCGCCGCCGCGGGCCACTCTTTCGTATTCGGAAATCACTTGTGCGCCCAGCAGCAGCAGAGTGGCGCCGATTTCCAGGCTGAACATGACGACGATGGCCGTCGTCATGGAGCCATACACGACGTTCACCTGCGACAAGGTCGAAAAATACCAGACCAGCACGTGGCGGGCGATTTCCCACAGCAGGGCCGCCGTCACGCCGCCGATCAGCGCATGCGTGATCGACAATCTTCCGACCGGCATGACCAGGTAGATTGAGCTGAGCACGAGGATTTCGCCGCCCAGCCCCAGCAGATACAGCAGCACGCCAGACACGCCTTCCAGGCCCCAGTCGTGGCGCAAAAAGCGCACGCTTTCCTCGCCCATCACCTGCAGGCTGCCCGCCACCAGTGTGATGAGCAAGATCCCCACGCCCAGGCACAGGATGTAGCAGTACGGCAGCACGGCGGAAATAAGGAAATGGCGGCGGCGGATGGCGACGCGGTGAATGAAGATCACGCTCATGGCGTTTTCCAGCACGGTAAACGCCAAAGAGCTGAAAAAGAGCATGGTCAGCAGCAAGAGCCAGCCGATCACGCCCCGGTTATTGAGGAAATGCGCTACTTCCGCCACGATGGCTTTCGATTGCCCGGGTACCAGCCATTCCAGGTAATGGCCGATTGTCTGCAGCAACTCATCCTGCGCGATCACGTGCGACAGCGCCACCACCACCAGCATCAGCAGGGGCACGATGGACAGCAGCGAGTAATACGCGACGGCGCCCGCCAGCAGCAAGCCCTGGTTGGCGCGGAAACCCTTGAGCACCTGCAGCGCGAAGGCCAGCGGGTGGCTGAGGATGTAGGTACTGGCGTGGCGGTTGATCATGTCGGGAGCGGTGAGGAAGACGGCGCGGCCTCGTGCCACGCCTTATCACACTAGCATACTGACAATCGCCCCGCTGCACCGTACGCTAGCAGACGGCCAGCTCCAGCAAGGTCAAGGTTTGCCGGTCCGCATCCAGGGTGGCCAATATGCCCATCGGTAGCGTGAACTGATGGCGGATGTGGCCAAACGAGTAGCCGCTGACGGCCGGCACGCGCAAGGGCAGCAAATGCTGGTCCAGGGTGGCATCGAGGGTCAGCGCCGTGTCGCCCTCGGCCGCCTCGCAATGCTCGAAGATGCCCAGCATCAAGGCCGCCGCGTGCTTGAAACCGATGGACAGGTCGAGCTGGCACAGCATGCGGTCGATGCGATACGGCACTTCATTGATTTCTTCGAGAAATAAAATATGCTCGCGGAAATCGGCCGCATACGGCGTGCCGGCCAGCGCGCTGACCATGCACAGATTGCCGCCCGTCAAGCGCCCCGTCGCCTGACCACCGTGCACGGTGCGGATGGCGAAGTTCGGCTGCGTCTGCGCGCGGCGATGGTTGTCCAGCGCCATCGGGATCGTGTAGCTGTCTTGCGGCGTCATCAGCACATTGCGCAGCTGCGTCACCGTGTAGTCGGACAACGTGGATGAGGCCACGGGGCCGTGGAACGTCACCAGGCCCGTCTGGCTGCCGATGGCCAGGTGCAGGGCCGTGATGTCGGAATAGCCGATCAGCACTTTCGGATTGCGCCGGATCAAGGCGTAGTCGAGCAGCGCCAGCAGCGAAATGCAGCCGGAACCGCCACGGATGGCCCAGATCGCCTTGACCTCGGGATCGGCGAACGCCGCGTGCAGATCGTCGAGGCGCTGCTGCACCGTGCCCGCATAGTTGCCGTGCACGGCGCGGATGTTCGCGCCCAGGCTGGCGCGCAAGCCCAGCGATTCGACATTGCGCTGGGCCTTGGCGATGGCCTCCTCATCCGTAAAACCGCCCGGTGCGATGATGGCCACCAGGTCGCCGTCGCGCAGGCGCGCCGGTTTGATCAATGCGTGGTGCTGTTGCATGCGTTTGTCCTTCCCTTGCGCGGCCGCCGCCCACGCCGGTGTGCCTGCCGCCCCCACGGTGGCGGCCAACAAGCCGCCGAAGCGGCGCCGGCTGAGATTGGTCTGACTGGACATGCGGCCCTTTCCTGGAATAAAAACGGCGACGCCAGGCGCCGCCGCACGAGGTTAGCATGCCGACGGGATCGCCGCCGGCATGACCGCCTTACATGAACTTGTACTTCAGCTGGAACGACAGCGAACGGCCGCGCGGGTCGGCCACGCGCGGGTCCCAGCCGGCGCCCACCACTTCATCCACGTTGTGCGCGGTGAATGGCGGATCGCGGTCGAACAAGTTCTGGATACCCACGGTGATGGTGGTATTTTTGAAGCCCGTGTACGTGCCCGACAGGTTATACGTGGTGTAGCTGGACACGTCCGGCTTGAAGCCCGGCGGCGGCGACCCCTTGCCGCCATTCGGCAACTGGTCCTTGTAGCCCGACGAAAAACTCTGCACCAGCAAGCCGCTCCAGTCGCCGCGCGACACACCAAAGCTGGCGTTGTGTTTCCAGCGCAAATACAGGTCGCGCGTATAGAATTTGCCGACTAGTTCCTGGTATTCCTGGCCTTGATATTCGGCAAACTTGAAGCTGTCCATATACGTGCCGTCAAGGGTCGCCGTCCATTTCGCGTCCCGGATCTTGCCTTCGCCGCGCAAGCCCACGTCGAGGCCGCGCACGCGGCTGCCTGCCGCATTGATCCAGCCCGCCTGCACGTACTCGATGGTGCCGTCGGGATTGCGGTGGATGTACTGGTTCAGCGCCTGGTAGTTGGCCAGCACGATTTGCGGCGTGCGGTTCAGGATGCGGTCCTTGGTGTTGATGGCCCAGTAGTCGAACGAGGCGGAATAGCCCTTGAACGGTTCGATGACAAAACCGACGCTGCCCTGCTTCGACGTTTCCGGCTTCAGATTCGTGTTGCCGCCCGTCTTGTAGTCGAGACGGTCGATGGCGCAGTACTCGGGCACGCCCGGATGCTTGGCGCAGCCTTCCTGGTCGACCACGCCGTTCGGCAATTCCTGGCTCAGCGAACCGGAATACAGCTGCTGGAAGCTTGGCGCGAGGAAACCCTTGCTGGCCGAACCGCGGAACAACAGGAAGTCGGCCGGCTGGTAGCGGAAGGCCACTTTCGGATTCGTCGTCGCGCCCACCAGGCTGTAATCGTCGCGGCGGATGGCCAGCTGCATTTCCAGGTCCTTCGTGACCGGCACCAGCAGCTCGGCATACACGGCCTTGACGGTACGGCTGGCATCTTTGAGTGCGGCATTGCCTGGCGACAGCAAAATCTGCGTGGCATCGACGTCTTGCGCGAAGCTGTAGCCTTCGCGGCGCAAGTCGAAGCCAGCCGCCATGGCCAGCGCACCGGCCGGCAGCTGGAACAGCTCGCCCGAAACGGAACCGTCGATCTGCGTCAGGGTCGTCTTGCCATGCTGGAAGTCGCCACGGAACTTGGTCGATTCGATCAATTGCTTGGCCGCTTCCGTCTGGCTCTGGCCGGCGCCTACCCACGGGTTGATGATGCCCGTCGCCAGGGCTGCGTACAGCTTGTCCGTGTAGGAATAGCCATCCGTCAGCTTGGTCTTGGTGCTGCTTTCGGCGCGCGAAATGCCGGCCTTGTAATCCCACTTGCCGAAGTTGCCTTCAAAGCCCACCAGCACGCGCGCATTGTCGGTGGTGTTTTCCTGCGTGCGGTTGCCCACGTCATTGGCGCGCCATTTGTAGGAAATCGGCTTGCTCTTGTCGAACGACGGGATGTAGGCCGACAGATCCTGGTAGTACGCGCCGCCGACCGGATACAGATTCTTGTTGGCGACGGTCGCCTGCACCTGCATCGGCGTCAGGATGGCCGTGGCCTTGGTGCGCGAACCGAGCACTTCGACAAACATGCGGTGGTCGGGCGCCAGCTGGAAGGTACCGCGCGACAGCAGATTGGCCCGCTCGACGGGGAATTGCAGCACATAGTCGGCGCCATAGTCGTAGGCGCACGAATACCTGGTGCGCAGCGGCGAGGTCACGTCTTTCCACAGCTCCGTCTGGTATTGCGACATGCCGGCGATGGTGTCGCACTTGCCCTGGAAGCTCAGCGGATTGGCTTGCAGGTACTTGTTTGGATCGCCCGGCAGCTGAAACGACGTGCCCAGTGCCGTGCCGGTCCCTGCCATCTGGTTGGCAAACGGCGTGCCCGTGGTATCGGGCGACAGGCCGCGGCCCGGCTGGAAGCCGTTGACGAAGGAACGGTCGCTGCCGTTCAGGCGCTCGGCCTTGTCGACGGTCAGGCTGGCCATGATGTTGTAGCGGTCCGACTCCAGCGAGCCCGTGCCGGCCAGCAGGGAAGCGCGGCGCGTGGCGCCGCCGCCGGCCTGCGTGTCGTTGGTGGAGACGGACGCTTCCACGCCATTGTAATTGGTTTTCAGAATGAAATTGATCACGCCGCCGATGGCGTCCGTGCCGTAGATGGCCGAGGCGCCATCCTTGAGAATTTCCACACGAGAAATTGCGCCCAGCGGGATCGAGTTCAGGTCGACCGACTTGCCGCTGGCGCCATGCGTGGCGATGCGGCGGCCGTTCAGCAGCACCAGGGTGCTCGACGGTCCCAGGCCGCGCAGCGAGGCGAACGAAGCGCCGCCGCTGACCCGGTCGGCATCGGCACCAAACACGTTATTGCCCGAAGTCATGTTGTCGGCGCCCGTGCCGTTGGCCGACAGGGTGCGCACCAGTTGTTCGGTCGTCGTGATGCCCTGCTTTTCGATCTGGTCAAAGGAGATGACTTGCACCGGCAGCGCGCCTTCCTTGGCCACGCGCTTGATGCTGCTGCCCGTCACTTCGACCCGTTGCATCGCTGGCGCCGCCGCTTCCTGTGCCATCACCGGCCCCACCACCCCCATCAATGCCACCAACTGCGCTAGTTTCTTCAATTTCACTGGTCTCTCCTTGTTGGGCAATCGAAACTTGAGTTCTCAAGTCCAGGCTGTTTTGTAAGGTCGCGGCGTCTGTCTCGCGGTACATTTTTTTATGACGCCAGCGCTTTACTTTATTTGTTTTCATTTTCAGAGTAGCGCGATGCATCCGGGCCCAGCCAATGAAAAATGCTTTCCTAACCATAACTTTTTGGAATGAATGCCCTTTTCAACGCCGTGCTCACTTGCCTGCGGGGCGGCCCTTGGCGGGATCGACGTCCAGGTAGCGCCAGGACGTGAATTCCACGGGGTGGCGCCTGTAGTTTTTTAGCCACGGTTGTTGCAGGTCGGCAGAGATGGGATGCGTCAGCAGCACCCACGGCGTGTAAGCGTGGATCAGCTGAAACAGGTCGAAGTACAGACTGCGTCGGCGCGGCGTATCGGATAGCAGGCGCGCCTCCTCATAGCGTTTATTGTAATCGGGCAAGTTGAAGCGGGCATAGTTGGCGCGGCCAACGTTGCCCCCATACAACAATTGCATAAAGTTATCGCCATCGGGAAAGTCCGCGATCCAGTTGGTCTCGAACATCTGCACCTTGCCCAGGCGCGACGCCTTGATGATCTCCGTCTTCTTGTCGCTTTTAAATTCCACGCGCAGGCCGATGGCGTTCAGGTTGCGCCGCCACAACTCATCGCGCAGCCGGCCCACCGTGCTCGGCTCCGTGTGCATGGTGAGGATCAAGGGCGTGCCGTCGGGCTGCGTGCGAAAACCGTCGGGCCCCGCCTTGTAGCCGAAGCGCTCCAGCAAGGCGCGCGCCAGCGCCGGATCGTAGCCGACGGGGCTGCGGTAGTGCTTGTCGTAACCGAGCACGTTGGGCGGCAGCGGCGACTGCGCCGGCAAGGCCAGGCCTTTCTTTAATAGCGCGATGTCTTCGCGGCTGTTGTAGCTGAGGGCGATGGCGCGCCGCAGGGCCAGCTTGTCCTTGCTCATGCCGCCCAGCACGGGATCGTCCATATTCATCCACATGTAATACGTCTGCAGCACAGGAAAGCGCGTCAGCTGCAAGCCCTTGGCGGCCAGCGCCGGTTTCAGGGCGCCGTTTTCCAGCACCATGTCCGTCATCGATTCCGGCACTTGCTCCAGGTAATCGAATTCGCCTTTCAGAAAACCCAGCATGCGCGATTGATATTCCTCGACGATGCGCACCTCGATGCGCTCGACCAAGGGCAAGCGCTGGCCCTCCAGCGCCGTCGCGATAGCGCGCGCGTCAACCGGCAAGGCGGCCAGCGCCTTGGTTTCCGTATGGAACACGGTGGGGCGGAAAGTCGGATTGGCCTGCAGCACGATCTTGTCGCTGCGCTTCCATTCCTTCACCAGGAACGGCCCCGTGCCCACGGGGTGGTTGCCGATCTGCCCTGCCGCCGGGTACGCCTCCGCCACTTCGCGCGCCACCACGGCGGTCGCCGGCATGGCCAGGTAGAACAGGAAATTCGGGTCGATGGCGTTGAGGCGAATGCGCAAGGTGTATTTGTCCAGCGCCTGCAGGCCGGCGATCGGCGTGTCGTAGCTGAATTTGCTTTTCAGGGCCGCGTCGCCCACCAGCTTATCTTCCAGCAAAAACAGCCACGGCGACTTCAGGCTGGGGTCATACAGCCGCGTCAGGCTGTACACATAATCCTGCGCCGTCACTTCGCGCGGCTGGCCCTTGAAGGCGGGATCGGGGGTGAAGAAAATGCCGGGCTGCAAATGAAAGAGATACGTGCGGCCGCCGTCTTCCACGGTCGGCAAGCCGCGCGCCGTGTTGCCCTGCAGCTGCACCGGGCGCGCCAGGTAGTCGTAGCGCAGCAGCGGATCGAAGATGTTTTCCATCAAATTCAGGCTGGCCAGGTCCGAGGCCACGGCCGGGTCCAGGCCCGTCTCGCTGGTACTCAAAAACAAGTGCAGGGTCTTGTTCGCGCGGGCATCGGTGGCGGCATCGGCGGGCGCGGTAAATAGCGTCAACAGGGCCAGGCCGGCGGCGCAGGCGGTTTTGCGTAAAAACATCATCAGTGATCCAGTGCAGACAAGGGTAACGAACAGCGATAAGCGACAGGCATCCCCCACACTACGCGGGCAAGCTACGGGGCGCCAATGAAAACAGGCTGCCAGCTTATAACTTTTTGGCATGCGATTGCTGCATTCTTTCATCAACTCGTATCGGGCTGCCTCTATACTTTGTTTGCAGTACCTTTTCACCTCCCCGAAATACAGAACTGATCGCATATGGCACTTAATTACATCTGGTCCGGCTTTTTCCTCGTTGGCTTCCTGGCCGCAGTGCTGCAGTGGCTGTTTCTCGGCGATACCGATATCTTCAAGCGCATCATCGACGGCACGTTCGAAACCGCGCGCATGGGCGTAATGGATATCGCCCTGCCGCTGGCGGGCGTGATGACCTTGTGGCTGGGCATCATGAACATCGGTGAAAAGGCGGGCATCGTCGGCTGGCTGGCAAAAGTCATCGCGCCCTTCTTTTCGCGCATCTTCCCGGAAATTCCCAAGGACCATCCGGCGACCGGCCACATGGTGATGAATTTCTCGGCCAACCTGCTGGGCCTGGACAATGCAGCCACGCCCTTCGGTCTGAAAGCCATGGAAAGCCTGCAAACCTTGAACCCGAACAAGGAAGAGGCGACGAATGCGCAAATCATGTTTTTGGTGCTGCACACCTCGGGCCTGACCCTGATTCCGCTGGCCATCATGGCGCAGCGCTCGATTCTCGGCGCGGCCGACCCGTCCGACATCTTTATCCCCTGCATGATCGCCACCTATGTGGCCACCATGGTCGGCATCATCACCGTGTCCATCAAGCAACGCATCAACTTGCTCAACCGGGTCGTGCTGGGCTGGATGGGCGGCATGACGAGCGCCATCGTCGCCATGATCTGGTACTTCACGCAATACCTGACGAAGCAGGAAATCGAGCTGGTCTCGAAAGTGGTCAGCAACCTGGTCTTGATCAGCGTCATCGCCATCTTCATCATCGGGGCCTTGCGCAAGAAGGTGAACGTGTACGACGCCTTCATCGAAGGGGCGAAAGGCGGCATCCAGACCTCGATCACCGTGATTCCCTACCTGGTCGGCATGCTGGTGGCCATCAGCGTGATCCGCAACGCGGGCGTGTTCAATTTCCTGATGAGCGGCATGAACTGGTTTTTCGCCAACCTGGGCATCAATACGGATTTCGTGCCCGCCCTGCCGACTGCCATGATGAAGCCGCTCAGCGGTTCCGGCTCGAAAGCCATGATGATCGACGCCATGAATACCTATGGCGTCGACTCCTTTGTCGGCCGCCTGGCCTGCGTCTTCCAGGGCTCGGCCGACACCACTTTCTATATCGTGGCCTTGTATTTCGGTTCCGTCGGCATCCGCAAGACGCGCTATGCCATCACGGCCGGCCTGATCGCCGATCTGGCCGGCGTGATCACGGCCGTCTTCGTTGCCTACGTCTTTTTCCACTAAGGAGAGCCATGTTCCGTCCCATCCTCATCGCCGCCTTGCTGGCTGGCATCGGCTTGTCGAATGCCCAGGCGCAATTGCCCGAATCCGTCAGCCTGCTGTTGCGCAGCGCGAATATCCCCGAAGATGCCATGGGTGCCATCGTCTTGCGCGGCAACACCACCGTGCTGTCGCATGGGGCCGAGCGCAGCATGCAACCCGCGTCCACCATGAAACTGGTGACGACGGCCGTGGGCCTGGAACAGCTGGGACCCATCTTCCGCGGCCGCACGGAGCTGCGCACCAGCGCCGACGTCATCAATGGCGTGCTGAAGGGCGACCTGATCCTGCGCGGCGGCGCCGACACGGATTTCAACGCGGACGTGCTGGAGCACATGCTGCAAACCCTGCGCAATCAGGGCATCGTGAAAATCAAGGGCGATCTGATCCTTGACCGTCAGCTGTTCCAGCCGGCCCGGCCCGATATCGGCGCGCCGCCGTTCGACGAGTCGGCCGAGTTCCGCTACAACGTCATCCCCGATGCGTTATTGCTGAACACCAATTTGCTCGATATCAACATGAACTCGACGGACCGGCAATTGAGCATCCTCATGCAGCCACCGCTCGAGAACGTCAGCATTACCAGCGACATGAAACTGATCAAAGGCAGTTGCGCCAGGTGGGAAGATGGCTGGCGTCCGCCAGAATATCGGCGCGATGCGGGCGGCAAGCTGCAGGTGATACTGCACGGCACTTTCCCGCAAAATTGCAGCAAGGCCACCAGCATCAATGTGCTTGATCGCAACGATTATGCGGACCGGCTGTTCCGCGCCACCTGGAAACGCCTGGGCGGCACGATCACGGGCACGGTGCGCGAAGCGCCGTTGACAGGCTTGCCGCCGACGGCCGAACCCGTCGGCACGCGCATGCTGGCCGACCACGTAGCGCGCGCCCTGCCTGAGGTCTTGCGCGATATCAACAAGACCTCCGACAACACCCTCGCCCGCACCCTGTTCCTCAGCCTGGGCAGCCTGCAAAGCGATGGCTGGCTGGGCAGCCGCCCCGTCGCCATGGCCGCGCCGGAAGACACGGCCACGCGCGCGCGGCAAGTGATCCAGGAATGGTTCCAGCGGCACCATATCGACACCCAGGGCATGCTGGTCGACAACGGTTCCGGCTTGTCGCGTACGGGACGCATTGCGCCGGCACAAATGGCCGGCGTCTTGCAGGCGATGCAGTACAGCCCGTGGGCACCCGAGTTCCAGTCCAGCCTGCCCATCGTGGCGCTGGACGGCACCATGCGCAAGCGCCTGCTGAACAGCCCGGCCGCCGCGCGGGCCCGCATCAAGACGGGGACATTAAAAAATGTGGTCGCCATCGCCGGCTACGTACCTGATGCGAATAATCAACAGTGCGTAGTGGTCGCCATGATCAATAGCGACCTGGTGGGCAACGGCAATGGCCGCGCCGCTGTCGATGCACTGATCGAGTGGGTAGCCAGGAGCGGAGCGGTACCGGTGGTTGCCGGTCAATAAAAGGGACACAAAAACAGAAAGGCAGCGCGCAGCGCTGCCTTTTTTTCATCTGTTACGCGGCACCAGGGTCAGCCCCTCCATGCCGCAAATTGGCCGGCCCAGGTCGGCGTAGGTCGGCTTAGCGCAGCGTAAGCCGACAGCACCACCGGCGCCCCACAAAACCGCCAGACGAAAAAAAACCCGACCATTGCTGATCGGGTTTTTTTCTACTGCGTATAACAAGCCTGACGATAACCTACTTTCACACTGGTTGCAGCACTATCATCGGCGCAAAGTTGTTTCACGGTCCTGTTCGGGATGGGAAGGGGTGGGACCAA